>WCIL01000017.1:0-185625 GCA_033042175.1 Phycisphaera sp. RhM | reverse complement strand
GCTGCCTTCTCGACTACTTCAGGATTTTTCGAAATCTTTTTGTCGGCATTCTCGGTCATGTAAACTCTCCGTGCCCTCAACTTTGAAAAACTCAAAGTTGTCTCACTCATGTTGGCACTGAGGGCAGTTTCTTTCATCTAGTGAAAGAAAAGCGAGCGTTCTACGCGTGGGAGAGTACGCCGTTGATTTTGAAGGATTTTCGAGCATTTTTGGCTGCAAGCTGATTGTGCCGAACGAATCAGATCCGAATTGGATTACGCTCCCTGAGATACAGGCAGGAAAAAGCGAACTGGAAGGATGCCAAGAGTGGACGCAAAATTTGAGCGAGGCATTGACCACAACCTCGACCTTGGGACGCTCGGTCGCTCTGATTCTGACGCCAGATCGCTGGCGAAGGTATCGCACGGTAGAGACGGACGATCACGTCTATGATGTTCACGATGACGTAAAGGCGTTTGCGGTCCGAAAGGGAATTGCGACACAATTCTTAGATCAAGATACGCTCTCGCCCTATGACTTGTCGCGAATTTGGTGGTGGTTTTCGCTGGCGATATACACGAAAGCGATGCGTACGCCTTGGGTTCTGAAGTCCCAAGACCCAGACTCGGCCTTTGTTGGGCTTGGATATTCCGTTGACCGCAAATCCGATCGTGACAAAAAAATCGTCCTTGGATGCAGTCACATCTACAACGCGCAGGGACAAGGCTTGCAATTTCGCCTGCGGAACATCCAAGATCCTCACATTCGACGGGACAGAAACCCGTACTTGAATTTCAATGAGTCGCGGCAGATGGGCGAAATGATCCGCCAGCTCTTTTGGGAATCGCATTATCGATTACCAGAACGCGTCGTTATCCATAAGTTGTTTCCGTTTAGCAACGACGAAATCAAGGGAATCAAAGCTGGCTTGAGCGGAGTGAAGATGCTGGATTTGCTTGAAATCAACCACGAACATTCTCTTCGCTTCCTCCACTCACAGTTTCAAGCCGGCAAATTCAAGATAGACGGGTATCCAGTTAGGCGAGGAACCACGCTCAAATTGTCAAACGATGAATTGTTACTGTGGATTCACGGCGCAACCTCCGCGTTGAACGATCGAAAGACCTACTTTCAAGGCAAGCGACGGATCCCCAGTCCGGTGGTCGTTCGCCGTTATGCGGGCACGTCTGATGTCGCAACGATCGTGAATGAGCTCCTGGGTCTATCGAAGATGGACTGGAACTCTGGCGAACTTTACTCGAAACTTCCGGCAACGGTTCAGTCATCCAAGACGATCGCTCGAATTGGTAGCAGGCTTGCTGCCGTGGGGCACACGTCGTTCGACTACCGGCTCTTCATGTAAAGCCGAAATCCGAACCGGCTAAGACGTCTGACTCTCGGGGAGGACTGTCGGGGGGCGCTTGAAAAGGGGCCATCTATGGGTGCCTGTAGTCCCTTTTAAGATTGGCAAATGGTAGACATTCGGGGAGGGCGTCGATCTGTTCCCTTTCGGCGGCGCTTGAGTCGGCGGGCGTATTCGTCCCATTTGGATTTCACCGTTTGAGAGCAAAAGCTTTTGCTACTCAACCTCATGGCCACAGCCGACTCAAGCAACCGATACCGGATCGCACTGACGCTCGATACGCCTCCGTTTCAATTGCACGCGTGCTCCAGAGCACGGTTCGTATTCTGCGCAGTGGTCGGTACTTCATACGGGCACATCATGACCTTGAAGGGGCTCCCCGCGCTGCGTTTGAGGCACTGCTCCATCCCTCTATCGCCGATGACCAGGACGCCTAGTTTTCCATCGCCCCTTAGCAGCCCGCTGCAGATTGATCGTGACGGGGGAATGGGAAGCCTTCAACCCATTCGGTCGCCATCGCCAGAGCATCGATTCGTAGACAACGCGAAACGTTTCAATTGACTTTGTCCGCAGTAGCGCTCGTCGTGGCTTTCTTCCGCATCGCATTCCGAATGTCGCGACCATCGTACCACCGCGTGCCATAGATCTCATTAAATGGAATCTCATGTTCACGTGCCCAGTCACGGGTTTCACCATTCCACGCAAATCCGAAAGCCCATGTCAGATCTGACTCGTTGTAGGACTCGTCGTCGCGGATTTTCGCAGGCAGTCCTGGATTAAGGTCATCCTTCATCGGTGGACCGTCACTTGTCGTTTCGTCGCGAATCTTTCGTTCCACCCATTGGATGATACTCCTTCCGGTGACGAAATAGACGCCACGGGATGGTGAGGCAAAAGGCAGTTCTCGTTTTATCCATTCTTTGATGAAGTATTCTGACCGTCCGAGTATAAGACAAAGGCCGTCAACCGTATAAATCTGGTCCTTGGCGACACAACCAAGTTGCATCGCTGCTTGAACCAACTTGAGGTCGGACGGTCGGTTGCCAAACCAATTAGATTTTTGGAGGCTTGCCGAAATCTTCGCAAGGATTCTTCGGCGAGTGTTCTCCCTCCGTTCGGCCGCCTCGGCTTTTCGGCGCTTGACACGCTCTGATTCCCGATCCGCTCTCGCCTGTTTTTCAGACCCCTTGCTCTTACCCATCACTTCGCTCCCCATGATTTGCTGCGGACTGGGTTGCCGAACCAACGACTTTGAACCCATTGTCTCCCGCCACAAGCGAATAAATCAATCTTGGACGGACTCCGGGCACGCGTCACACTGGTCGAAGTCTGACCCGAAATACGAGGCGAGGAAATACGATGGACCACTATTTCACACCCAAACAAGCCGCTGAAATTCTCCAATTGAGCGTTGATACGATTCGCGGGCTCATCGGCGACGGATCGCTAAAGGCTGCGAACGTCGGACGCGGAAGAGTCCCTCGTTGGCGGATCTCAAAGGAAGAGCTGGAATCGTTTCATACACGACGAATCCTCTGCCAGCGTGGGAAAAGCGTCCGCAGACGTCGCTCCCTAATCGAGGTAAGGCATGTGTAGCGTAACTCGGCCGAGCACAAGTATCCAACGGAGTTGACTTTTCGCACCTCCGTCGCAGTCGTCGCATTCAGCTTGCCGGGCGCATGCCTTGCCGTGCGGTACCCGAACCTCATCCACTGAAAGTCTTCTGCTTACGCTGGAAGAGGTCGATCGCGTACTTGCGACGATCTTCTGAGCGTGGATCGATTGCCGGTGATTTTGAAATGCTGCTCAACAGTAGAGCTCATGGACCTGCTGTTTCGGCATTACCGACGCCGCAAAAGTTTTGCGTGACGACGGAAGATGAGACAGCGATGGACCACCTGTTGGACGACCCAACACGCAGCATTGAGGGGCTATCCCAAAACTAAACAGCTGCAAACGTCTGACTGAGATCGCTGGCGAATTCCAGCAGGCTAAAAAGGACAACCACGCAAAAGCATCGAGGGGACTCGTTGCCTACGTCTTGGGAAGGTCAACGGAGCGGCGGAATCGTTCGCAACCACGCCCACGTGCCGGAGACCTCGTACCGGTAAATACCGAATAACCCTTTACCGCATATCAATGCCGCCACTTGCGTTCTCGCGTTGCACCGCTGTATCGTTAGCATTACCGGAAACGGGGTTTTTCAGCATGAAAGACCGGTTCAAAAATGGTTCTTCTAATCCGACGGTCGGAGGTTCGAATCCTCCTGGGCGTGCTGTTGAGGGGGTGAGGGTCATTGGGGGCAAAAGATGGATTGGTCAAAAAATGGAGAGCGTTCAGAAGCGGACGGTTTGGAGAGAGGAGTAACGATCGCAGTAAGCCGTGGGCTGGGTGATGCCCGGCAGGCAGGAACAGTGTCTGCCGACGGTGTGATGGCCTGTTGATTGAGTGAGCCGCGACGCGTGAGCGGCCGGGTCAGCGTAGTGCTCGGGGCCTTACGGCCCCCGCAAGCCCTCTGTCAGCCAGCCGGGCTTTCACATCTTGGCGTGAGACCATGCCGCTTCACTTGTTCCCTGAACCACACGATGGTGCGGACTCATTTTTTGACCACCGCATTTTTTGACCACCTGTCCGATCCCCGTCCCGGCAAACACTCTAGCGACCGTTCGCGCACTGAGATTTTCACGCCGAGTCAGGCAGGACAGCGCCGGTTGTGGATACGCTATAGATGGCGGGCCCGGTTTTCGACGCCGGGCGAGAGTGATCACCAACCGATTGAGCGACTGAGACTGAGATGACGAACGATTTGATCCGCGTCGGGCTTTCTGAAGAAGCGTTGAGCGAACTGCGTGAGGCCAAGCGGGTGCTGGAGCACCACGGGATCGCCGACCGCCTGACCGAATTGGTCGGGGCGCCGATCACGGCGTCGTTGAAGATGCTGCCCGATGCGGCCGAAGGCATGATCCACAGCGCGATCGAAAAGTCGTTGCGGGTTGCGCTCGACGCCGCGGTCAAGACGCTCGGCGAGGGAGCCGAGAAGGGGCGAAAACCCAAATTGCTGACGCACAAGTTGCTCGCGGGGCTCAGCGGTGCCGCGGGCGGAGCACTCGGGGGGGCCACCATCGCCGCGGAATTGCCGGTCTCGACGGTGTTGATCTTGCGGAGCGTCGCGGACATCGCCCGCAGCGAAGGCGAAGACCTGGCGAAAATCGAAACGCGTCTCGCCTGCCTGGAAGTCTTCGCGCTCGATCCCGGGAAACCGTCGGACGTCAACGACGATACCGAGATCGGTTACTTCGCAGTCCGGGCGGCGATGGCGAAACAAATCAAGGACGCGTCGCAGTACATCGTCAAGAACGGCTTGGCCGATTCCGCCGCGCCGCCGCTGGTCAAACTGATCGCGCAAATCGGCAAACGATTTGGGATCGTCGTCAGCGAAAAAATCGCCGCGCAGGCTATTCCCGTGATCGGGGCCGTCGGCGGGGCACTGATCAACAGCTACTTCATCGATCACTACCAAGACCTGGCCCGGGCGCATTTCACGATCCGACGTCTGGAACGCACGCACGGGGAACAACCGGTCAGAGAGGCCTATCGGCGACTGTGAGATTTAACGCCGCCCGCCGGCTTTGACCACTTTTCTGATCCCCGATCCGGCGATTCAAGGCGCACGACACCCCGGCTCGCTTGCATGAGATAAACTTGTGCCACGTCCCCGGACATGCCCTTCTTTCCCCCTTCGAATTTGGAACTTGACCATGAAGCTGGCGTTCACCTCTCTTGCCCTCTTGTCTGTCGCGTTTTTCAGTGGCGGGCCGATCCTCGCCGACGAGGCTTCCGCGCCGACGGCGGGGAAGCAGATCGAACAGACGTTGCAGACAAGCGACGGCGGCAGCATTTCGTACCTGCTGTATCTGCCCAAGGACTACGACGGCGAGTCGAAGCAGCCCCTGATTCTGTTCCTTCACGGTCGCGGCGAAAGCTATGGACCACTCAGTCTGGTCGCGAAGTGGGGACCGCCACGCTTCGCCGCTCGGGGTGACGATCTGCCGTACATCCTGGTATCCCCGCAATGCCCCGGCGATGATTCATGGAGAAACCCGACGCAACAGAAGCGGCTCGTCGAGCTGCTCGATCACATCGTCAGCACGCTCAGCATCGATGAAAACCACGTCGCCCTGACCGGGCTGAGCATGGGCGGCTACGGGACCTGGCGATTGGCAGCCGACCATCCCGATCGCTTCTCCGCCGCCGTCCCGGTGTGCGGCGGTGGTGACCCGGATGATGCAGCGAAACTGAAGGACTTGCCGATCTGGATCTTCCACGGTGACCAGGACGGAGCGGTTCCGTTCCAACGTTCCGTCGAAATGTTCGACGCGATCAAACAAGCCGGTGGCGAGAAGGTTCGCTTCACCTCTCTCGAGCACATCGGACACAACTGCTGGTCGGCGACCTACGCGACACCCGAACTGTTCGACTGGATCAGCAAGCAGCAGCGGGATCGTTAGGGGTGCCGAAGGAGAGAAATGGTCAAAAAATGGGTTGGTCAAAAAATCGTCCCCTGGCGAGTGAAACGCACGCCTGGGAATGTCTCGGTTCTTGACCATCGAATCTTTTAAATCATTCCTCAGACACCGTTCCCCGTGAATTCACTCGCGTGCGACGTGGACGTAGTACGCGCCACAAATCTCGTTTCCGTCGTCGTCGAGAAAGGCGGTCGTCAGCTCGATCGGCCCCGGTGGCAAGTCGACCGTGGTGGCGAAGAAAGATTGTGATTCGTCGGGCTGAAGTGTTTTCGTGATGTCGCCGATCCGAACCGTGGCCGAAGCGATCGGCAACGATTCGCCCTTGACGAAGGTTCCGTCGACGACTTGCGTTTCCGGGACGGATGCCTGGAGCGGGAGTCCGGATTCCCGTGGCCAACGGCGGAGTTCCAGGCGATATGTTCCGGCGCAATCGACGGCCAAGTGCCAGGTACCGTTCTTGCGATCGGCGCGGCGGATTTGCCGCTGTTGGTCGACGAACACATCCAGCCATTCACATGCCGTCAGCAACATCGGGTTTTCGGCGTCGTTGCCGATGATCACGCGTTGGGGCGTCATGACATCGTCTTTGACCCCGTCCCACCACGTCTGCAGATGCGAACGCATTTTGGCGACGACTCGTTGGTGTGCCGCGGCAACGTTGCGATCCTGATGCGGGTCCGCTTCGATGTTGTACAGTTCTCGGTTTTCCAGCAATCGCCACTGTTTCCACAACACGCCGGCGCCGTCACGGCGCGGGACCGCCGGGCTTTCCTTGGTGTATTTGACGCGGAACCCCGGCATGCGGCTGTAGTTGATGACCAACATGCGATCGCCCAGCGAGTCACGCTCGCGGCGCATCAACGGCGCCAAACTTTGACCGTCCAGGCGAGTCGACGGAGGCGGGACATCGGCCAGGTCGGCGAGCGTCGGCAACAGGTCTTGGACGTGGGTCAGTTCGTCGATCTCGCGAGCCGGCCCGATCGGTCCGGCAGGCCAGCGGATGAAGCAGGGCACACGGTGGCCGCCTTCCCAGAGCTGTGTTTTTTTGCCACGCATGCCGGCGTTGAAGTAGTCCTGACCCATCGTGCTTCCGTTGTCGGTCAAGAACACGACGATCGTGTTGTCAAACAGTTGCGCTTGCTGCAATCGCTGATCCAGCTCGCCGACGTTCTCATCGATGTTGGCGCCCATCGCGAGGAAGCTGACTAGGTCTGCCTGCTGTTGTTCGTTCAGGTGTTTGACGATTTCCGGGTTGTCTTCGATCGCCTTGCGCTGTGGCTCACGATACTTTTCGGGAACAAACCAGGGCCAATGCGCCGCGTTGAGTGCGATGTAGGCAAAGAATGGCCGGTCATCTTTCTTGGCGATCCAATCGGCGGCTTCGTCAAAAAAGACATCGGTGCAATACCCCTCGTATCGCCGTCGCTTGGTGTTGTGAATGTAGGTGTCGTCGAAGTAGTCGTTGTCCCAGAAATCAGGCACGCTGTTAATGTGCGACGAGGGAAACCACAACGCTTCTTCGAATCCGCGGTCTTCCGGGCGGAAGGGATAGTTATCGCCCAAGTGCCATTTGCCGAAGATCCCGGTCCGATACCCGGCGTCTTGAAACACGTTGGCGATCGTCGTCAGATCCGCTTTTAGCAATGTGCGACCGCTGCTGACGTTGCTCGCCCCGTTGCGAAACGCATCCAGTCCGGTCATCAATTGTCCGCGCGTCGGCGTGCACATCGGCGCGACGTGAAAGTCGGTCAGTCGCACCGCTTGGCCGGCCAGTCGATCGATGTTCGGCGTCTCCGTCAGCGGGTTTCCGTTGCAGGAAAACTCACCGTAGCCTTGATCGTCGGTCATGATGACGATCACGTTGGGTTGGTCGGCACAAAGGCGTGGGACACACAAGACGGCCGCGGCGGCGGCAAGAAGCAATCGCATCATCGGGTGGGGCAAATCAGGAAGGGCGGGAGGGGAGATCGCCAAGTTTAATCGGCTCGACAACCCAATGGAACAAACCGATCCGCGACGAGCAAGATGTGTCCGTGGAAGACGCGTCATACCGTTAACGCTGCCAGAAATTGAAGACGGGTCAGAAAATTAGTTGGTCAAAAAATGTGGTGGTCAAAAAATGAAGTTGCGCTGGTGATCGGGTGCAGCTGTGGGGCAGTTATTTTTTGACCAGTTCATTTTTTGACCATTCGCCGCCCTGCCGGATTCGCGGGGCTATGCGTCGTTGGGGTCGACGTCGAGGGTTTGATCCATCGAGGCCACTTGATCGACCCCGCTGAGCGAAGCGTTGAGTGGGGCATTGAGTGGACTGATGATCGGTTTGTCGCCGGACGTTCGGTCGTGCCGGCCCCACCAGCGGTCGCCGTCTTCGATCGTCCATTTCCCGGCCGCCGGGCAGTGCGAAATCTGTACCCCCAAGTCACGTGCGGTTTGCGGGCGTTTGGCGCGTGACTTTTCCAGACAACTCATGATCGCGTCTTCTAATTGGGCCGACACGTCGATCTTGGCCCGCTTGGACGGCGGCAGCGGAGATTCTTCGATGTGTTTTTGGCAGAGCTGTGCGATGCTGTCTGCTTCGAAGACAGGGCGTCCGGTCAACAGGAAGTACCCGATCGCTCCGACCGCGTAAATGTCCGTGCTCGAATCGATTGTCATCGGCGCCTGGATCGATTCGGGAGACATGTACAACGGGGTGCCCGTCAACATCCCGTCCTCGGATCGATCGCTACGTTTGTTCTGACCACCGTCACTTTGCGCGATATCTTTGACCAAACCGAAATCAAGCACCTTCACCAAGTCCGGTTCACAGCCCCGCCGATTAAGCATGACGTTGGCCGGTTTGACATCGCGGTGGACCAGACCGTTGGAGTGGGCTTCGAAGAGCGAACCACAGATCTGCGACAAGATATGAATCACTCTCGATTCGGGCTGTGGCCCGTATTGATTGACCAACTGCTGTAGATCGATCCCGTCGAGATACTCCATCGCGTAATAGAACACGCCTTCGGGTGTCCGTCCGTAATCGTAGATCGCGATCGTGTTGGGGTGGTTCAGCTGGCAGGTGATTTGGACTTCGCGTTCAAATCGGGCGATCGACGCTTCGTTGACCTTGTCGGCGTGCAGCAGTTTGATCGCGGTCGGGCGCCGCAGCATGGAATGGCGTCCCTTGTAAACGATGCCCATGCCTCCTTCGCCAAGCTTTTGTTCCAATGTGTATTGCCCGAGTTGTTGGGCTTCGATCACGGCTTCGCGGGCTTGACGCTGCAACCGTGCGACGATCAGTGTGAACACAAAGATGGCGATCGCGCTGAGGATCAACAACGTGTAAATCGCCAGAAACGCGCGTTGCAAAATCACCAGCGGTCGAAAGGCTTGTGCGACTTCGACCTCCATCGCCACACCGATTTCGTATTTTGGCATCCACGTCCAGGCGCCGATGACCGGCACGCCGCGATAGTCGCGATAGCCGTCGACATCGAAACCGGATTGACCCGCGATCGCTTCGCTCGCCATTTTTGTCAGCGGCAATTGCGAGCGGCGGACATCGGGGCGAAACCCTTTGGTCATGTCATCGCCGGGGTCGCGGACGAGCAATTGCAACATGGAGCGCGAATCCGCTTGGTCGGGCAGCAGGCCGAGCAGAATCAAATCCTCGTCGAATCGGCTGTTGGAAATCATCACGCCGGCGGAATCAAAGGCGTAGCATTCACCGGAGGATCCGATCCGTCCCAGTTGCAGGATTTCGGTAAATTCACGGTCCGGAGGGATTTGCAGGGCCAACACGCCGACGACTTGGAACGCTGCGTCGCGCACGGGGGCGCAGACATACATCGTCGGCACCCCCATCCGCGTCTGGCCGCTGCTGTTTTTGAGCATCACGACGCTGGGAAAGGGCGTCGACACGAACGTCTCGCCTTCGAGCGCCCGGTCCAAAAAACGGTCGTACTCGTCGATCCCCGACTGACCGATCAGTGACGCGTGAGAGGAGGAGAGGATTCGCTTGCGATTGTCGGCGAGCAGGAAGCCGGCAAAATCGTGTGCCGCAAGCGCGGGGGCGAGTTCCGTGGCCAGCTGGCGGTGCAGTCCCGAATCGGCGCCGACCGCGGGCGGCGATCCGGCCTCGGGGGATTCCAGTAGCTTGTAAACGGTCTGTCGGACTTGGCTGTCGTTGGCCAGGGATTCGGCGGTCGATTCCTGGACGGCGAACCATTTGGCGAGCATCTCGGACTCCAGTTCCACCAACGTCTGCAGTCCCGAGCTGACGTTGCCCTTGATCGTCGTTTCAATGGCATCGCGAACGAAATAGCCGACGATCGACAGGATCACCACGGCCACGATCGGCCACACCCAAAGCTGTTTCTTTAAGAACAACCCGGTCCGGGTGATGGTGCTGGAGACGCTCTGCGACGCCCAGGTCATGTGCGCCTGCGGCGTTTTGGCGGCAAGTCTGGGGCGACGGAAACGTTTCAGCGGGTTCATTGCGACGAAGGGGAGCGTGGTTTGGACCGGGGCGTCGGCGCCGAGATATCGTCCAAATCGCGAGACAGACGGCGTGATCTTTCCAGTATAATCGGCGGTCATGCTGGACGAACCGGATCGGTGACGGTCCGTTCGCACCGGTGGTGAGTTGCCGCGTCACACGGTCTTTCCGGTGCAACCTTTTCCCGTTCACCCTCCTTCCTTGCATTCGCTTCCGCCCCGAGGATTTCAACCGATGTCAACATCTCGCAAAACCACCCGCCGTCAGATTCTTCAGGGCATGGCCGCGGTCGGGGCGGCGAGCATTCTGCCGTCCGCGTCCAACCGCGCCGTCGGATTCGAATCCGCCAACGGGCGTCCGGTGTTTGCCACCATCGGTCTTCGCAATCAAGGTTGGACGATCACTGAAAAATCGTTCCGTTTTGCCGACTTCGCCGCCTTGGCCGACGTGGATGCGAACGTGTTGGGAGACAACGTCGAAAAAGTCAAGAAAGCTCAGGGCAAGGCGCCCGACGCCTACAAGGACTATCGCAAAATCTTGGACCGCAAAGACATCGACGCGGTGATGATCGCCACGCCGGACCACTGGCACACCAAGATTGCGATCGAGGCCATGTATGCGGGTAAAGACGTCTATTGCGAAAAGCCGCTGACGCTGACCATCGACGAAGGCAAACAGATCGAAAAGGTCGTCCAGGAAACCGGACGCGTGTTCCAAGTCGGCACCATGCAGCGAACCGAATCCGAACAACGCTTCCTGCAGGCGGTCGCGTTGGTCAACAACGGTCGCATCGGCACGGTCAAGAAAGTCACCTGCGGAATCAACGGCATGGAGGCGTCCCCCGTGATTCCTGTCGCGCCCGTGCCCGATGGACTCGATTGGGACTTTTGGCTCGGACCGGCACAGAAAGTTGACTATCGAGCGTTACCCGAGCTGCGTGAAGGCTACGGTGGCGGCGTGCCGCTGTACAGCAATTGCCACTATTCCTTCAGGAACTGGCACGAATACTCCGGCGGCAAGCTGACCGACTGGGGAGCCCACCATGTCGATATCGCTTGCTGGGCACTCGGCGCCAGCGACACCGGTCCCAGCAAAATCGCGCCGATCGACTACACGTTGCCGGTCCAATACAAGGACGGTCATCCCACGGTCGCCGACCAGTACAACGCGGCGACACAGTTCAACATCCGAGTCGACATGCCCAACGATGTCGAGATGATCATCACCAGCGAAGGCGACAACGGCATCATGTTCGAAGGAACCAAGGGCCGTTTCTTTGTCAATCGCGGAAAGATCGTCGGGCGACCCGTCGAGAACCTCGTCCAACATCCGTTGCCCGAAGGGGCGATCGAAGCGGTGTACGGTGGACCGGTCAGCGAAAACCACACCGCCAACTTCATCGAAGGCATGAAGTCACGCAAGCAACCGATCTCGGACGTCTGGACCCACAACCGGATGCTGGAGATCTGCCACCTGTCCAACATCGCAATGCGGCTGGGGCGCGAGCTGAACTGGGATCCGGACAAGCGAGAAATCATCGGCGACGACCAGGCCAACTCCTTCCTGTCGCGCGAAAGCCGCAAGGGTTTTGAAATCCAAACCTGATCGGCTTAGGGATCGATGACTTTGGTCGCGATGGCTTCTTGGACCAGTTCGCTGACAGAGCTGAACCCCGGGCCGCCTTCGACCAGCTGCGTCATCATCGCACGAGTCTCGGCCACCGTCAGGCGACGCCCTCGGGTGTCGCCCCAGATCAGCCGTGCCTCGCGACAGGGTTGGCACAGCATGTGGAGTTGATCGTCTTCCTTGATAAACACGACTTCACCCGGCTTTTGGCAGCAGGCGCAATCGTCCGTGAAGGTTTGTGATTTATCCAACGCGTCGAAGTACTGCCACGACAGAAAGTCCTTGGCGGCCAGGATGTGGTTCAAGTAGTTGCGGGACGGCCGAAGTCCGTCAGCGATCTTGTCGGGCCGGGCCTGGTAGGTGATGCACGTCACCGATTGGTCCTTGGAGGAAACGGTGACTTCGATCCGCCCGTAGTGATCGGGATAGCGTTCGGATTCATCCAATCGACCCAGGTGGTCATCGGCAATCTCGTAGAGAATGCCTTCGACTTCGCCGGCCGGGTCTTCGTTAATATTGGCGAATCCGATCCCGGACGGCAGCGTCTTCCGCAGCGCCATTTTATTGAACAGCAATCGATAGCCCGGCAGCACTGCAGACTCGGCGCTCGTGAAGGCGACCCCCTTCTTTTCCATGATCGCCTGGTTGCAGTTCGAGCCGTAGGCGAAGTATTTCATGTTTCGGTGCGTGTGTTTCGAGAAGCGGAGGGGGGCGGCTGGCAGGATGTCGAGCCCGTTACCGCACGTCATCCAAACCTTCGTCAGTCTATCACACGCCGAACACTTGCATCAATTCGCAGCTTTTCGCGTTCGTCAGGCCCAGCAAAAGGCCCCCGCGGGACGCGTCGCCGCGAAAAAGGAGCTGCGTCAAACCGAACTTGAGATTTCCCGTCTGAAGAAACGTTACGCGGTCGCATCGCAGCGACAAACAAACGGTCGGGCCGAACCGGTGACTCGCTATACGCATCAAGTTAAAAAGTAACCCTCCCGTGTGGAGGTCGTGCAGTTTTTGAAGTCACCCTCCTGGCAGGAGGGTCGAGCGAAGCGAGGGGAGGTCGAACGGTCAATCGCGGTGTTCACTTCGCCGGCCAGGGCTGCGTCCCGAGCAGCAACAAAAACCCTCTCCTCGCTACGCTCGACTCTCCCACGGGGCATTGGTATCTACACAAGTCGTTTTTTTGCCCAAAGGGCATGCATATCCATAGCCTGGGGCAAGCAAACCGAGCATTTGCGAGGGTTGCGCCGCCCCAGGAACCTCATCGCAATGAGGTTCAATTTGGCCAACGGCCATGCACAACCTTCGCGGTTGACGAGGCAATTGTGCATGGCCGTTGGCCAATCCCTCTCGTTCTCGTTTGCGGACCTTGGGCGATGCCCAAGGCTATGGATGTAAACGGCCGTTGGCCGAAGCCATCCACTCAGAACAGATCTGACATGCAAAAGATGTGTCGGTACCCATTGCTACCAGGGAGGGATGCTATGGGATGTGTAGATACCAATGCCTATGGGGCCGAACCGGTGACGCCTCGCGGTCGTCACGGCGTCGCCTTATCGAAACCGACGCCTGGTGTTGCGAATCACCGCGGGCAGGTAGCGCTGGACCAACCCGACAAAAATCAATCCGCCACCGGCAAGCGTCCACCACTGGGGCGCGTCATAGGACGGGTGGTGGCGCCACGCAAGGTAGACCCAGATCGGTACCAGGATGGGTTCGATCAAGATCAACATCGAGGCTTCGGCGCTGTTGACCCGGCGCAATCCACGGGCAAACACGATGTACGGGATCGACATCTGAATCACTCCGAACGCGCCCAGTGCGACATACGCAGAAACCTGAATCGTTTGGTGGCTGGACCAGGCCCAGGGAAGCAGTAGCAACACGGTCGCGGCGTGGTTGAGCGTGATCAGCCACGCCGAATCCACATCGCTCATCGATCGGATCGTCAGAACCACGCCGGCGAACGTGATTCCCGACAGGACGGCCAGGGCGATTGCCAGCAAGTTTCCTCCGGCCCGCAGTTCCATGGCGAGGATCAAGGCGACGCCGGCAATGCAGAACAAGAACATCCGCACGTCGGCGACGCGCACGCGATCTTTGAGTATCGTCACCGCGCCCAGCATGACCCAGGCGGGGGAGAGGTATTGCAGCCAGATCACACTGGCCGCCGGGATGGACACCATCGCCGACATGAACGACCAGACCATCAACGCAAAGCAGACCGTCATCGGGATCATCGCGAGCCGGAACTCCGGGCGACGAACCAGCGGGACCAGAATGATCAGTGCGAACAGGCTGCGGAAAAACGCCAGCAGCACGCCCCGAGATTCCGGCGGCCAACCGTCGAACCAAGGCGCCTTGGCAAAGAAGCCACTCATGCTCCACATCACCGCCGCCAGGACAATCAACAGTCTGCCGCGCCAGGCTTCGCTCGGAGGGGGATTCGAAATCACGGGCCGCTTCGGTGTCGCTGCGGTCGCCAGAACGCAGACGGTGGTCAGGGGAAATCCACCCGCTGGCGAAGGTGGCGACGTTCAGCATCCGCCGCGGTGGTGTTCGTCACCGCGACGGCAATCAATACTCAATCACTCGTCTCACTCGGCGTCCGCTTCCCCACGATCGCCACCACGCCGACCAGCAGCATTGCTTGGATCAAGATCAGCCATCCCCAGTCGATGCCCCAACCGATCGGCAGGGTCCCGGCGACGATCGCGATCGTACCAGCGGTGACCGCGTAGGGCATTTGCGTCAACACGTGTTCCATGTGATCACAGCCACAGGCTTGTGAGGACAGGATGGTGGTGTCCGAGATCGGTGAACAGTGATCGCCGAAGACGGCACCGGAGAGCACGCTGGCGATCGTCGCCAACATCAACGGATGGGTCAACGCATCGACCGTCGAATTGTCGGCCGGCAGCAATCCGATCAGCGGAGCGGTCAGCGTCAGTGTCATCGGCATCAGCAACCCCATCGTGCCGAAACTGGTGCCGGTGGAAAACGACAGCACCGCGGCCAACAAAAACACGATCGTTGGCAGCAGGCGAACCACCATCGGTACCGAGTTTGATGATGGGGACGGCGCGTCATCTTCCGGAGACACCCTCGCCCCGGACAAGATCGTCTCGGCGACAAACTGACCCGTGTATAGACGATGGTCTTGGAACTCGTACGCCGTTCCGGATTGCCCATCGACGGACTTGCCACTGGTCAACCGTGACAGCGCCGAAGCGGTCCAAAGGATGATGATCGCCGGCAGGACGATTTTCATGCCTCCCCAGCTGGCTTCGCGGATCTGCTGCAAGGTCAACAACTTTCGCGTCAGACAGATCACCGCGATCGTTGCTAGACCCAACAGCGCACCGTACTGCAGGGCCAGACTGGAGTCGGCAGCACCGAGGATGTCTCGCATCAGCGGCGTGTCACCGGTGGGCTCGGATGAACCCGACCGCAGCGAAGCGGTTCCCGTGGCGTACAACAACGCGATCACGACGGCCAACGTCACCGCGATCGGAACGACCGCGACCCGCCACGAGGCCGCCGCGGTCGGTTCGGTCAACGGGTCAGCGATCGAACCGGGATCGTCTTGCCGCTGGTCTGATCCGGCAACCACTGCTTTTTCGGCCTTCAGCATCGGACCAAAATCTCGTCCCATCAGCGCCAAGATCGGCACCATGCCGAGCGCCAGGATGGCGTAAAAGCGATACGGCACGCTGGCGATGAACAGTTCCATCGCGCGCGAGACGTTCGCCCCTTCGATGTCGCCGAGACCTTCGGCGATGTAATCGATCTCGACGGCGATCCAGGTCGACAGCAACGCTAAACTGGCCATCGGCGCCGCCGTGGAATCGACGATGTAGGCAAGTTTTTGCCGTGAGATCTTCAGCCGATCACAAAGCGGTCGCAGCGTTCCGCCCAACAACACGGTGTTGGAATAGTCATCAAAGAACACGACCAATCCCAGCATCCACGTCGTCAGTTGGCCGCCGCGCCGTGTTTTGGCGATCGGAGAAATTAATTTGATCAGCCCCAGCATCCCGCCGCTGCGACTGATCACGCCGATCATCGCCCCCATCAGCAGGGTGAAGGAAAAGATTCGCAGCTTTCCGGGGTCGGCAAGTGTCGGCCACAAATGGACTTCGCAAAAATCGACCAACGCCCCGATCGGGTCACCGCCGTTGGTGATCAACGCGCCGCAAAAAATGCCCATCAGCAGCGACAACGCGGCCCGCTTGGTCACCATCGCCAACACGATGGCGACCAGCGGAGGCAGTAAGCTGAACCAGCCGTAAGGGTGATCGTTCAAGGGATTGATTCAGGTGAATAGGGAATCGGTCGACGGCAGCGATCTCGTCGCAACGCGCGATTCCGTCTCGCGGTGCGACGGTTTCCGACCGACTTGCTGATGTCTGCTACGGGCGGTCTGTGTCCGCCTGGCCCGCAAGATAGCGATTCCAGCCCCAGCGAAACAGGTTGCGCGTATCGCTGTAGCGGGCATCCGAAGAAGCTGAGCCGAGTACCACGACGATCCGCGACCGTCCGTCGCGTGTACCCTTGGCAATCAAGCACGCGCCCGCAGCACCGGTGGTACCTGTCTTCACGCCTTCGTAGCCGTTGATTTTTAGCAGTCGGTTGGTGTTGTACCACGCGACGTGACGTTGATAGCCGCCGGGGCCGGTGACGGTGCAGCCGTATTGCGGAGTCGCTACGACACGCATGATTTTCTCACGTGCACTCGCTACAACCGCCAGTTTGGCCAGATCAAGCGCGCTCGCCTGATGTCCCGGTTCGGTCAAACCATGCGGATTGACGAACGTCGTGTGTTGCAGATCATGACGCTCCGCCAACAGGTTCATCGCTTCGATAAAGCGATCGTAGGCCGCGGTTGCCGTCCACGTTCCCTTGGGAAACGCTGTGGCGAGCAGGTCACGCTGAGCCCCGAAGTGTTCGGCAAAGGCGACGCTGGCATCGTTTCCTGAGGGCAACAACAGCCCATACATCAGTTCCTCGACGGTCAGCGACTCGCCGACGCGAAGCCGCGCACTGGATCCGATCGTGTCGTCAGCGCGTTTGGAGAACGTGACCGTTTGGCTCCAGACGGCCGGATCATGTTTGGCTAGTTCACTGATCACCATGGCAGTCATCAGCTTGGTCGTACTGGCCATCGGTCGCGGGTCGTTTTCATGTTGACCGGCGACCAGCACGCCGCTATCCGCGTCGACGATCGCCCACGCTTTGGCGGTGACAAACGGAACGTCTTGAAGTGGATCGGCCGGTTGCTTTTCGGGCCACTGAGAATTCAACGTCGCGGGGTCAGGGACCGCTTCGTCTTGATCGATCAGCGTCCCGAGTGCCGCAAAGGTTTCTTCGTCGACAATGCCGGTCGATGGCAGTTGTTTCGATTCCTGGAAACGGATCACGGCCGCTTCGGTCATCGGTCCAAAATCGCCATCGATCGACAGTCCGGGCGACGGAGACATGCGGGCGTTCAGGGTGCGTTGCAGCGATTCGACCAAGTCACCGTGGGCCCCGAGTTTGAGCCGCGTTGATTCGGACGAGTCGGCGGAGGCGTCGTTTCCATAAAAGGCGTGGTAGGCGGCGCGGCCGATGTCGGCGATCAAGCGATGCGGCGCACTTTCGGCCGACCAACCGCGATCCTTGTTGTTCTCGGTCAACACACAGATCGCAAACGCTTGGTCTTCGCCGGGACCAAAGATGATCCCCGCGTCGGTACGGACCGAGGAGACGCCGCCGGTTTTGTGCGCGATCTTGGTTCCCGATGGCAGCCCCGCCGCCAATTTGACCTGGTCATCACAGCTCAACAGATGTCCGATCATGGCCTCGCAAGACGTCTTACTGGCGACTTGATGCGTATAAATTCCCTCCAGCAACTTGATCATGTCGGCGGCCGAGGTGCTGCCCAGCCCGTATCGTTGGCTACGCTTTGGAGCGATGGATGTGTCGCGGCGATAGACCTTGGCATGAAGTTGCGTGTGAAGCAGTCCAAGCGATTTCATCGATTCAGTGGTTGTCGGCAGCCCCACCTGATCGATCACCAAGTTGGTCGCCGTGTTGTCGCTGTAGCGGATCATCAACCGGATCGCATCGATCAGCGGCAGCTTCAATCCCGGGCTGAAATGTTGGGTCAAGATCCCCGAGCCGGGCACTTGGTCCTCTCGCGTCAACTCGATCAATTGCGTGGGATCGACAGTCGCCGAATCGATCTGCTGATACGTCGCAACCAGCAACGGCAACTTGATCAAACTGGCCGTTGCCATCGGCTGATCGTGGTGGTACCAGAACGCTCCGTCGCCGGACAAGTTCTTGATACCGACTGCCACATCGCCCTGGTAATCGCTGATCAGTGGTGTGATGCGTCGGGCCAAGTCATCCGAAAGCTTGTCCTGGGCGACCAAGCCGATACAAGGCAGGACGGCGAGAACGGCCGGTCCGAAAATACGCCAGAGGCACTGCCGGGATGACGGACCAACGGCAGATGGGAAAGCGGACGTCGGGGATTTCATGGTTAAAGGTGATTGAGAATTATTGATTGTTCATGCCCTTGCGGATCGCGCGGCCGGCCAAGCTGCCTGTCGCCCTGCGATCGGCGATTGCCGGTATGCCATTGACCCACAAGTGAACCAACCCATCGCTGTATTGATGCGGGTTGACGAAGGTGGACCGATCTATAAAGGCCTCCAGATCGATGACGGCGATATCTGCGGCGTACCCGACTCGAAGAAATCCTCGATCCTGGATGTCCAAAATCTCCGCCGGCAATCCGGTTGCACTGTAGATCGCCTGTTCCAGCGGAATGACCTTTTCACGGTGGGCGTAGTAGCCGATTCGTCGAGGGAAGGTGCCATAGTTGCGAGGATGGGGGACCGACCCCGAGGGCAACTTCGCCGAACCGTCCGAAGCCGTCGCGACCCAGGGTTGCTGCATCACGAACCGCACGTCGCCCTCATTGATGCTGTGGTTGACGACCGACGCGCCGCCGCTGCGCTCGATTTGCAGGACCAAGTCCAGTGTGTCGATACCTTGCTCGGCGGCGATTTCATCCAGTCGCCTTCCTGCCCAGTCCGGCTGTATCGCGTAGGAGGCGATTTGAATGCGATGCCCGTTGTCGGTGATTTCAAGTTTCTTGCCGATGGCGTTGATGATCCGTTTGGATTGTTCGTCTGCCTTGTCGATCCGCGCGATCATCTCTTCCCGTCCTCCGGCGCGTGCCCAAGCGGGAATGCAGGTCGCGCCGAGTGACGTGCTCGATGCGGTGTAGGGGTACTGATCGGCCGTGATGACTTGGCCTTCGCCGCGTCGCTTGTTGATTTGTTCGACGGCCCTGCGGACCAGTCCCCAGGAGTCTTTGCCGGAGGACTTGAAGTGCGAGAGGTGAACAGGAAGTTTCGCCCTTTTGCCGATCTCCAAGGCTTCGGTCACCGAATCGAGCAATCCGGTGCCCTCGTTGCGGATGTGGCTGGCGTAGATTCCGTCGTGCTCGGCCACCACTTCGGCAATCGCGACCAGTTCGTCGGTATCGGCGTACGAGCTGGGGACATAGATCAGCCCGGTCGACATTCCCCACGCTCCGTCGGTCATCGCTTGTTCGGCCAACCGGCGCATTTCTCGCAACTCGTCGGCGGTTGCGGTGCGTTGTTCGCTACCGACGACCTTGCGACGCAGGCTGCCTTGGGGCAACAAGTGCATGATGTTCGGGCCGGCGCCTCGCTCGTCGATTTCATCGTAGTACTGGCCGACGTCGACCGGACCACTGCCGCAGTTGCCGGTGACCAGGGTCGTGCAACCTTGCGTCAGATAGTTCATCCCCGACGCCGTTTCCTTCTCTTGGATTTCGCCGTCACTGTGATTGTGCAGGTCAATGAAACCGGGGCAGATGATCAACCCGGTGCAGTCGATTTCGCGGATCGGTCGAAGCACCGGATCGAGCCGGCCGACAGCGACAATTTCGTCCCCCGCGATCGCCACATCACCTTTCTTTGCCGGTTTACCGTCGCCCAGATGCAGCAATCCGTTGCGTAACACCAGATCGACCGGCGGTGGATCTTCGGATTGAACGGTCGCGACAGATCGGACTGACAACACCAATGCCACGATGGTGGAAACGAATGCGATCCTCAGAAAACTACCATTGCACTGAATCATCCGTCCGTCGACCTCGTCGATTCGTTGGGGGATCTAAATCGTGGCGGCAGTTTACCACGCCCCAAACCATCATGCGCATCCCGCCCGCAGCTGACTTAATCGGGGGAGATCGAGCGAGCGGCGCGTGTCGATCTCACCACCGACGCACGCCCCATGCAATCTACTTTCGCTCGAAGGGTGTTAGCGGAACGGCGCGAGCCGTCCGGTTGCGCTTCAAAAACACCGTGAAAGACCGGAGGGCTCGCGCCCTGCCGCTAACAAAAACACCCCGCTTGGCGTGAAAGTAGGTGGCATTGGACGCACGCCACTGGTTGACAGGCTGGAAGCTTATCCCACTCGGTCGTTGCCAAACCTTACGGCGATTCGGGCGCAGCGGGGGGCTCGTTGATGGTTTCCTCTTGTCGCTCGACCACGACGTTCTCTTCCAGTTGATTCATCTTCTGTTGAAGGTCTCGTTCGGCGTCGTCGACCAATTCGGCCGCCTCCTGCTTGGCCTCTTGTATTTCCTGTTTCGCTTCGTTGCGAGCGTCGGCGATAATGTCGACGGCATCTTCCTCGGACTCGGCGATCATTTCCGCGGCTTCTTCGCGAGCATCCGCCAAGGCAGCTTGGGCCTGTTCAGCCTCTTCGCGAGGCGTTTGGGGTTCGGAACTGCATCCGAGAATCATCGCAAAGCCAACGGCAAAACATGTACTGCGTCGAATCATGGTTTCTTTTTTCTGAGGGGGGCTCGTAGACGGCTCGTGCTTGTCAGCCTGCTAACAGACAAACCCGAAGAGCTAGCAAACACCGTACCAAAAAGGCGGTGGCTTGATTCAATTTTTTCGACGAATCGAATCTGTTGCGGTCGCTGATCTGTTAGACTGGATGCCCCCCCATTTGCCAGCGGAACGTTTTGGGCCGCGTCGCCGCACCACCACACAACGGCCTGCAAACCGATCTGCAAACCGATCTGCAAATCGGTTCTCGCCGGACGGCACCACGAGACGCTTCCGATTGCAAAATCAAATTATGGATCGATGCATGGCACTCCGGTTCCTCCGCCACCCTTTCGGCACCCGCTCTCGACACAATCGCTCTGATTGCATTCGTTCTGGCCAACGACTGTTTTCGCGGCCTTGTCGGTTCGGGGTGATGCTCTGGGTGGGATCACTTTGCTGTGGAAATCTTGCCGCGGACGAGACATCCTCTGCGGAAACCGACTCGTCGGACAAAGTGCTTTCCCAATCGGTCGACGCGGGTCTACAGTCGTTCGTGATGGAGTACTGCATGGACTGTCACAGCGAGGATGATCCAGAGGGAGAGTTGGATCTGTCGCAGGCCGCCGAGGGCAGTTTGGAATCGCGTGCCGAGTTGTGGGAACGCGTGCTGGGCGAATTGGTTTCCCGACGCATGCCTCCGCCGGACGCCTACCGCCCCTCCGAACAAATCTATCAGAACACGTCCGAGATGCTGGTCGAGGCGCTGGCGGCCGTGGCGGCCAAGCACCCCAAGCCCGGACGCACGGACACCTTTCGCCGGCTGAACCGATTCGAATATCAAAACGCGATCCGAGATCTCTTGGCGCTGGACATCGACGCCGAAGCCCTGTTGCCGGCGGATGAATCGAGTCATGGATTCGACAACGTGACCGTCGGGGATCTGCCGCCGACCTTGGTTTCCCGCTACATCAATGCGGCTCGAAAGATCAGCCAACTGGGATCGCCCGACCGTCGGATCAGTTGGAAGGCCACACGTATCGAATGCCTGCCGACGTGACGCAAGAGGGACACGTGGTCGGGCTGCCCCTGGGCACTCGGGGCGGCATGTTGCTGCACCATCCCTTCCCACGCTCGGGTGTGTACGAAGTGCAAGTCAACCTCGCCCGTGACCGCAACGAACACGTCGAAGGGCTCAACGGAAAGTACCAGATGGAGTTCCTGTTGGACCGCGAGCGGGTGGCCGAGTTTGAATTGGTTCCGCCCAAGGCTCGAAATCGATACTTCTTTGACGATAGCCGATTGAAAGCTCGCGTGACGGTCGAAGCGGGGCCACATGATTTGGGCGTAACGTTTATCAAGAACAAGTCGTCGCTGATCGAGACGAAACGGCAGCCGCTCAACGTGCATTTCAATTCGCACCGGCATCCGCGTTTGACGCCCGCGGTCTATCAAGTTTCGATCACCGGTCCCTATCCCGCTGACGATGCATCAGTCGCCGCTGAATCGCCGCCCGACACCCCCAGCCGCCGACGAGTCTTCACCAGTTACCCTGCCTCGCCGGAACAGAACGAGGCCTGTGCCAGGCAGATCATTTCGCGACTGGCCAGACTCGCCTACCGTCGAACGGTCGACGCTGCGGATATCGAACGACTGATGGAATTTTATCGGGACGGTGCTGCGGAAGCGGGGTTTGAGGCGGGGATCGAACGCGCGCTCGCTTCGATTCTGGTCAGCCCTCGGTTTCTGTTTCGCATCGAACGCGACCCCGAAGGACTGGATGCGGGCGAGGCCTATGCGATTAGCGACGACGAGTTGGCGTCACGGCTGTCGTTCTTTTTGTGGAGCAGTCTGCCTGACGACGAATTGTTGACCGCAGCCGAACGCGGGAATTTGCGAGACCCGAGTGTGCTGCGGGAACAAGTCCGACGGATGTTGAACGATCCCCGCGCCGAATCGCTGGTGACCAATTTCGCCAACCAGTGGTTGCATCTGCGAAACCTGGAATCCAAAACACCCGACGCACGGCTGTACCCGGATTTTGATGACAACCTGCGGCAAGCGATGCGGCGAGAAACGGAATTGTTTTTCCAGAGCATCATGGATGAAGACCGCAGCGTCTTGGACTTGCTCCGTTCGGATTACACGTATCTGAACGAGCGGTTGGCCAAGCACTATGGCATCCCGCACGTCTACGGCAGCCGCTTTCGTCGCGTCGATCTTTCCGGCAGCGAACATCGGGGCGGGTTGTTGCGGCACGGAAGCATCTTGACGGTGACCTCCTACGCCACCCGTACTTCGCCGGTGATTCGAGGCAATTGGGTGTTGGTCAATCTGCTCGCCACCCCGACGCCTCCGCCGCCGCCGAACGTTCCGTCGTTGGAAGAAGAAGTGATCGGTGCGGAGCTTCCGATCCGCGAGCGACTTGCCAAACACCGTTCCAATCCGGCGTGCGCCAGTTGTCACGTGATCATCGATCCGATCGGGTTTTCGCTGGAAAACTATGACGCGGTCGGACGCTGGCGGGACATCGAATTCGGCGTGCCCGTCGATTCAGAAGGCGCCCTTCCCAGCGGCGACAGTTTCCAAGGCGTGTCGGGGTTGGAGGCGGCGATCATGCAGCGGCCCGAATTATTCACCACCGCGATGACCGAAAAACTGACCACCTACGCCTTGGGGCGTGGGATCGGCGAATCCGACGGCCCGGCGATTCGAGAGATCGTGCGTCGCGCCGGACAAGACCAGTACCGTTTTTCCACGTTGATCTGGGAAATCATCAACAGCCCGGCATTTCAAATGAGGACCTACCGGTGAACGTTATCCGAAAGAAAGCAATCTCGCGTCGCACGGTGTTACGCGGCGTCGGCGGTGCCATCGCCCTGCCGTTGCTCGACGCGATGGTACCGGCCGCCACGGCGCTCGATGCGACCCCGGCGGCACCCGTTCGACGTCTCGGTTACGTCTTCATGCCGATGGGCTGCGACCTGTCACGATGGAAGCCGCCCGGTGAAACCACCCTCGGCGAGTTGCCACCGATCCTCCGTTCACTCGAGCCGGTCCGAGACCAGGTCACAGTGATCAGTAATTTGGAACTGGCTAACGCCTACCCGGGTTCGCACGCCACATCCAACTCGGCGTTCTTGAGTGCGGCCAAGGCGAAGCATACCGAAGGGACGGATTACTATCTGGGAACGACCGCCGATCAGTTGGCGGCCAAACAGATCGGCCAGTCCACGCAGTTACCGTCGATGGAATTGTCGATGGACCTGATGCAAACCGTGGGGCAATGCGACAACGGCTATGCCTGCGTGTACCAGAACAATTTGTCTTGGTCCTCACCGACGACCCCACTGCCTTCCGAAGCGCATCCGCGGATCGTGTTCGAGAGCATGTTCGGTGCGGGTGGGACGGCCGCGCAGCGCCGCGCGGAACTGAATGAAAAGGCGAGCTTGTTGGATTGGATGTCCGAAGACATCGCACGTCTGAATCGCGAAGTCGGCGTGTCGGATCGAGTCCGTATCGGCCAGTACCTGGATTCGGTGCGCGAAGTCGAACGACGGATCCAGAAGGCCGAAGCGGACGCCAAAGACAACGAGCTGCCGGATTTGGATCGGCCGATGGGCGTTCCAGCGTCGTATGCCGATCACGCCCGATTGATGTTCGACCTGCAAGTCTTGGCAATGCAGGCGGATATCACACGTGTGATCACGTTCCAACTGGCTCGTGAAACCAGCAACCGTAGTTATCCCGAATTGGGAGTGCCGGAATCGCATCACCCGCTGTCGCACCACGGCAACGACGAAGAAAAGATCGCGAAGATGGCAAAGATCAATCAGTTCCATGTGTCGCTGTTCGCGGGCTTTTTGGAAAAGCTGCGCGCGACGCCGGACGGAAACGGCACGCTGCTGGATCATTCGCTGTTGCTGTACGGCAGCGGCATGGGAAACCCGAACGTTCACGACCACACCGATTTGCCGATCATCGTCGCCGGTGGTGCTGCCGGTGGCATGCAGGGCGGACGGCACATCCAATACGATCGACCGACGCCACTGGCCAACCTGCACCTGACGCTACTCGACAAGGTCGGCGTCAAACTGGACAAGTTTGCCGACAGCGAAGGACCGGTCGACGAATTGTTTGAACCGCTTTCGGTGTGATCGCAATGGAACCAGTCATGAATCGATTTGTCGAGAAACACGCGGGCGTCTTCGCAATCGCGATTTGCAGCGTTTGCCTGAGCGTTCTACCCAGCGGTGTGGTCGCACTGGCCGTGGAGCCGGAGCTGACCGCCGAATCGAAATCGGCCACCGAGCCGGAATTGGCCGACGCCGTTGAAAAACAGGATCGTCAGCGGATCGCCGAGTTGCTCAACCGCGTTTCGACCGACACCGTTGACGATGTGGTCGACATCAATGCGACGCAAGTCGACGGGATGACGGCGTTGCACTGGGCCGTGTACCTGGACGATGTGGAAACGTGCCACGCGATCGTCAAGGCGGGCGCGTCGGTGGATTGCAAAAACCGTTACGGAGTGACGCCGTTGTCGCTGGCCTGCAGCAACGGCAACGGCCAGATTGTCAAGCTGTTGCTGGAACATGGTGCCGATGCCAACGCCACGCTCCACGGTGGTGAAACGGCGTTGATGACGGCCGCCAGAACCGGTCGTGTCGAACCCGTCCGCGGATTGCTGAAACACGGTGCCGACGTGAATGCGACCGAACGCAACGACCAAACGGCGTTGATGTGGGCCGCCCATGAAGGACACGCCGAGGTGGTCGATCTGTTGCTCGACGCCGGAGCGGATTTTGAAACGCCGCTGAAGTCGGGTTACACGCCGATGATGTTTGCCGTACGCCAGGGACACTGGCCGGTGGTGAAACGGTTCTTGGATGTGGGCGTGGACGTCAATTTGGCCATGAAGCCGGCTAACAGCTCGGGGAAAAACGTCGCCAACCGGACATCACCATTAATACTGGCCATTGAAAACGGGCATTTCGAACTCGCCGTCGAACTACTCAAGGCCGGCGCCGATCCCAACGACCAACGGACCGGGTTTTCGCCGCTGTTCACGATGTCCTGGGTTCGCAAGCCGCCGCTGGGAGACAACGCCGACGGCGACCCGCCGCCGATCGGTTCGGGATCCATGACCAGTCTTCAGTTTGTGCGTGCACTCGTCGAGCACGGCGCCGATGTCAATGCACCCAAGGAACGCAATGGTGGTCGCGGCAAGTTCGGCAAGAAGGGCGCGACCGCGTTCTTTGCCGCCGCCGGGACGGCCGATGTCGCACTGATGCAGACGCTGCTGGAACTGGGCGCCGATCCCACGCTGGCCGCCGACAACGGCTGGACGCCGTTGATGATGGCCGCCGGCATGGGCAGTGGTTCCGAAGGCGATACGGCGGGCTCGGAACCGGAGTGCCTGGCAGCGGTTTCCTACCTGATCGACTTGGGGGCTGACGTCAACGCGGTGGACAACAACGGCGAAACCGCGATGCATGGTGCGGCTTACAAGATGTTACCATCGGTCGTCAACTGTCTGGCGGCCAACGGTGCCGACATCAATATCTGGAGCAAGGTGACCAAGCAGGGCCGGATGCCGCTGTGGATCGCCATGGGTTATCGAGGGGGCGGAAACTTTAAACCGTCCTACGAAACCGCCGACGCCATTCGCGCGCTGATGATCGCCGAAGGCATCACACCACCACCGCCGCCGAAACAAAAACTCGAGAAAGGCTACCGGCGAGGCGGCGTCTGAAAGAGGATGAGCAGAGGCAAGACGATGGGGGCAAGACCATGCCGTGCACTGCTTCTCTCAAACCGACCGAGTGTGCCACTCCAGCCCCATCATCCTGCCTCCCCATCGTTCTGCCCCCATCGTCTTGCCCCCATCGTCTTGCCCCCATCGTCTTGCCCCCATCGTCTTGCCACCATCGTTTTGCCACCCATCCGTCTGCCCCGAATCATTCTGCTTTCATCGTTTCCGCCCTTCCCACCTCGCCACCCACCTCACCGATGACCGCCCGAAAACGCACCCTTTCCGTTGCCATTGTTGCAGCACTCTGTTCACCGCTCGTTTGCTGTTGGTCACTCAAAGCCGAGTCGGCCGCGCGGCCGCACATCGTGCTGGTGATGGCCGATGACCATGGCTATGGTGACACCGGATTCACCGGCCATCCATTCGTCCAGACGCCACACTTGGACGCGATGTCCAAAGCGGGAGTCGTCTTCAATCGGTTCTACGCCAGCGCACCGGTTTGTTCGCCAACTCGGGCCAGCGTGATGACCGGGCGTCACCCATTTCGCACCAACGTTCCCAATCACGGCCACTACATGCGGCCCGACGAAACAACAATTGCCGAAGCGCTCGGCGGCGCCGGTTACGTCACGGGACATTTCGGCAAGTGGCACATCGGCTCGGTGCAACCGGACAGCCCGACCAGTCCGGGCGGGGCCGGGTTCGACGAATGGCTCTCGGGATTGAATTTCTTCGACAACGATCCGTATCTGAGTCGCAACGGGAACTACGAGCATCTTCAGGGTCCCGGTAGCGTGATCAGCATGGATGCGACGATCGAGTTTCTGACCGAACATCACGGCGGCGATCGGCCGATGTTTTCGGTCACCTGGTTTCCCTCGCCCCACGACCCGCAACAGGAATTGCCGCAAGGAATCCCCGCCGCCGCGACGCTCTACAACGATCAGCCGACCAAGAAACCCGGCTACTTTCGTGAGATCACACTGTTGGATCAGCAGGTCGGACGGCTGCGAAAGACCTTGCGAGATCTGGGCATCGCCGACAACACGCTGCTGTTTTATTGCAGCGACAACGGCGGTTTGATCGTTGAATCGTCCGGTGGGCGAAACAAGAAGGGCAGCATCTACGAAGGCGGATTGCGGGTTCCCGCGATCTTGGAGTGGCCGGCACGCTACCGTCCGCAGTCGATCGAAACACCGGCGTTTACCGCCGATCTGTACCCGACGCTGGTGGCGATCGCCGGTGCCAACGTCGCACATCAACCCAAGCTCGATGGCATCGACCTTGCCGACGTGCTGGCCGGCGAACAAACGGTTCGTCCCCCGATGGGGTTCTGGCATGGGCACACACAAGGCCAAAGCACACACAGTGACCGCATCATCCGCGCGCTCTTGGAAGCCAAGCAAGCCGGTCGGCCAAATCCACATCCCGAACGGGTTTTGAAGAACGTGGACGCGTTTCCGACGTTCGGCGAAGACGGCATGCGAGGCCACGCGGCTTGGAATGCCTGGCCATGGAAGCTACATCGCATCCAGAACGGCAAGCAGGTGAAGTACGAGCTGTACAATCTGGAGGAAGACCCGATGGAGCAAACGGATTTGAGCCAATCGGATCAGCCACGTGTCGCGGAAATGAAAGCGGATCTCGAAGCCTGGCAGCGATCGGTATTGGACAGCTGGTCGGGGAAAGATTACGTGAAATGAAGCGTCGCCTCGTAGGGCATGCTGTGCATGCCAAACGTCACGCACAGCGTGACCTACCTGCCGTCACGCACAGCGTGACCTACCGACGTGACGCTGTGAAGCATTTGGTAGCGGAAGGGCGCGAGCCCTCCGGTTCCTCAGCTTCACCCAAATACCGGAGGGCTCGGGCCCTCCCGCAAAAACCGTGTAATACACAAAAACCAATGCCTCACCGAATAGCCTATCGGGGTGACCAATGCCATCGATCGACAGACCGACCCCAACGGACCTCCACATGAAAATCAACCTGCTCCTTCCCCGCCTCGCGGCGTGTTTCCTGGCCCTCTTGTTCGGCTCGTGGGGCCTCGCGGACGATCGCCCCAGTTTCATTCTGTTGATGGGAGACGATCACGGCTGGAGTGAAACGGGGTACAACGGGCATCCGTATTTGCAGACGCCCGTGCTGGACCAGATGGCGGCAAGCGGGTTGCGACTGGATCATTTCTATTCGGGGCATCCCTCGTGCTCTCCGACACGTGGTAGCGTGCTGACGGGGCGGCATCCCAACCGCTACGGCACCTTCGCCCCTGGCTGGTCGATCCGTCCCCAGGAAATCACGATTGCACATTTGTTATCTGATGCGGGTTATCGATGCGGGCATTTCGGCAAGTGGCACCTGGGCCCGGTTAAAAAGGAATCTCCGACCAACCCGCGAGCCATGGGATTTGGCGAATACCTGTCGCACGACAACTTTTATGAAATGGATCCGCCGTTCTCTCGCAATGGTGGGCCGCCGGAGCGATTCGAGGGCGAAGGATCCGAAGTCACGATTGACGAGACGATCAAGTTTATCGATCGTGCCCGCCAGGACGGCAAACCTTTTTTGGCGGTGGTCTGGTTCGGGTCGCCCCATGAGCCGTACAGCGGGCTGGACAAAGACCTCGCGCTCTACGATGACCTACCCGAGTCGTTGTCCAAGCGGTCGGTTCGATTGACCTCGATGGAGACCGGCCGGCCGACGACGCGCCCGTTGCGGGACGTGTTGCGCGAACGCTATGCCGAAATCACCGCGATGGATCGTTCGATCGGAACACTGCGTGAGCATCTCAGCGACGCCGGACTCCGCGACAACACCTTGCTTTGGTACTGCGGCGACAACGGAAGTCCTCGCAGCAGCGGTCGCGCGACAACTCCCTTTCGCGGCGAGAAAGCATTGATGTATGAGGGCGGGATCCGCGTTCCTGGGTTGATCGAGTGGCCTGCGCGGATCCGCCAAGGACGCATCAGCGACGTCAATTCGGTCACCAGCGACATGCTTCCGACACTTTGTGAACTGGCAGGCGTCGACGTGCCGGAACGGCCCCTGGATGGAATCAGCGTCGTGCCGGTGATCGAGGGGACGATGAACCAACGGCCCAAACCGATTTGTTTTTGGAGCTATCCGGCCAAACGCGTGACCGGGGCGAGTCCCAAGCCGGCGCCGTACATCGATCTGGAGTTGCAGGAAGGGACGACGCCGCTGGTGAAAGAAATGGCCGGCAAACTGACTCGCAGTTTTAATAACTTTCATCAACCGGAAATTGAGGAGGCTGATTACGCGGGGCCGCGGGTGATCCTGGACACCCGCTACAAACTGGTCGTCGATGGCCAATCAGGCAGCGACACAAACGTCGAGTTGTTCGATTTACATGCCGATCGAGCGGAGCAGAACAATCTTGTCGGCAGCGAACCGGAGGTCACCGAACGCTTGCTCAGCGAACTCCGTCAGTGGCAAACGTCGGTGCTGAACAGTTTGCAGGAAGCGGATTATTGATGGTTGTGATCACGCGCCACTGGCTCACGCCACGTGCTGAAATCCCAGCGGGACGCGTAGGCGACCGGCGCGTGTCAATCGTTCCACCTATTCGTCACCGGCTTAACCCGCAAGAGTTGACTGTTCGTTACCTTTTCGGATTCTCTCCAAACGCGGCTGCGATCTTGCCGAAATGGATCAAACCAAGGTCGGGAATCATTGTTGTGAATGGATGCTGAGCCAATTTGGGAGATCCATCCGTGCGTTACTTGCTTCCCGTTTTCGTCCTTCTGCTTACCGGTTGTAGTGCGTCAGGCCCGTTGAGCTGGTTTCGACGAACACCGGTTGTGTATCACAGCCCGTCCTGTTCGCAATGTTCTCCGTCGCCAGCGGTTCCGATCGGGTCGGCCGTGCCCGATTCGATGGTGCTGGAAGGTGCGACGGTCGACCATGGCATCTACTACGACGACATGTTGGACGAGGGGGCGATTGAAAGCCGACTCGATCCCCCGATGAGTTTGCCGTCGACCGACGGTTCCGCCCCGAACGCAGAATCGATCCCCACGCCGACGCCGGATCCGGAAGCGTAGGAGCAGGTGGCATGCGGTGGATGCCAATTGTCGCGGACTTCTCCCCAACCTCCGCCTCGCGTCGTGCTGGTGACGTTAGAATTTGCGTTCAACGTCACCGCGTCCCCGACGACACATCAGCCGGAGCCATTTTTCCATGCCGACACCCCACCACTCGCGACGAACGTTTCTTGGACTGGCAGCGTCCACCGCGTGCGCTGCAGCCGAGTTGTGCACTGACCGAGTCCTTTCCGCCGACGAGCAGTCCGCGTTGAAACCCTCGTTGTTGGATTGCCATCTGCACATCAACCACTTTGATCGGACGATCCAAGACACGATTCGGCACATGGATGCGACGGGGACCGACAAAGCGTTTGTGTTGCCATTGGAGACCGGAGAGGGCGGCGTTCTACTTCGAAGCGAAACCGTCTTGCACGCGTTTCATCAGTACAAAGACCGCATCATTCCTTTTTGTCAGACGGATATTCGCAGCGACGACGTGATCGCCCGTTTGCGTGCCTATCACCTACTCGGATGTCGCGGGATCGGCGAGCAGAAAGAACACCTGCCTCTGAACGATCCACGGGTCGAGCGCGTCATCGCGTTTTGCAACGACGTCAATTGGCCGATCACCATTCACTTTCAAGACGGTGTCGGTGGCTACAATCAAGGCTTGGCGGAGTATCTGGAGACCTATTTGAAACGGTATCCAAAAGTGCGAATCATCGGCCACGCGCAAACCTGGTGGGCTAATATCAGCGCCGATGTGCCTCCGGCTGATAAAACACTGTATCCCAAAGGCCCCGTCAAGCCGGGTGGTCTGCTGGACCGTTTATTGTCCGACTATCCAAACCTGTACGCCGATCTGTCGGCCGGCAGCGGATTCGGCGCGCTCTCACGCGACAAAGACTTTACGGCAGGATTCATCCAACGGCACCCGAAACAAATGCTGTTCGGTAGTGATTGCCCGTGTCGCGATGGACAGGGCGAAAACTTCAAAGGGATGTGTTACAGCCGGCAGTTGCAAAGCTTTCTGCGTGAGTTGGTGACCGAGCCCGCCACGTTGCAGAATATTTTTCATGACAACGCGATGCGGGCGTTGGAAGGAACTGATGTTTAAATGTCAGGGTGACGACGCACTCTGACGTCGTTGCGTTGGGGCGGTCCAGGCGTGCTGCGGCCGGCAGTGATCGTCGTTTCCAGTAACGCTTGCATCGACTTCAGCCGCTCGGGTTGCTCGGCGGCAAGGTTGCGTGTTTCGGCAAGGTCCGTGGCGAGGTCGTAGAGTTGGACGGGTTGGCTTTGGTCGCCGCCTTTGCCCCAGCCACCCGATCCCGGCGCGGCGATGTATTTCCAGTTTCCACGGCGCAAACTGGGCACACCGCGAATCGAACAGCTGACCGACGTTTCGCGAATGGGTTGGTTTTCTCCCTTCAGCAGTGGAATCAGGCTGAAGCTGTCTTCGCCTGCGGTTTCGGGCAATTCCGCATTCCAGATGTCGGCAAACGTGGCCAGCAAATCGGCTTGATGGATCAGTTCTGGGCAGACACTTTCCGGTTCGACGACGCCCGGCCAGCGGACGATGAACGGGATGCGATGCCCGCCTTCCCACGCATCCGCCTTGTAACCCCTCAGCGGACCGCTGGGGTAGTGCCCCTGCTGTTCCAGTAATTCGACGCCGATGTACGGCGCACAGCCGTTGTCGCTGGTGAAGACGACGAGTGTCTTGTCCGCCAACCCATGCTGCTCGATCGCGTCGAGCACTTGACCGACGACGGCATCGGTCTCCATCACGAAATCGGCATACAATCCCAGCCCACTTTTGCCTTTCCAAGCGTCGTTGACCGACAGCGGCGTGTGGGGTGAAGTCAGCGGCATGTAGACCAGGAACGGATCGGCCGACTGGGCTGCGGTGGCGATGTACTGGGTGGCTCGATCCGTCAGCGCGGGCAAGATCGGCTCCAGCGTCCACCCGGCCAGCGCGGGACCTTGATTGCTGGCTTGGTTCTTGCGCAGCAACTCCAGCGGCAAAAATTCGGTCGGGATCCCAACCGTTCGATCGTTTTTGATGAAGCAATACGGCGGCCAGTTGGGGACGTCCGTGCCGAAGTAGACGTCGAAGCCGCGTGTGCTGGGACCGCCGCCGATCGGTTGCTCGAACACCTCGCGCCAGACCGCTCGATGCGCGTCGGTCGCGACGGCGTCGCCTTTGGGGCGTGCTTTAAATAACTTTGCCCCGGCGGCGGGAATCGGCCAGTCCCATCCTAGGTGCCATTTGCCGATGCACGCGGTTTGATAACCGTGCTGTTTCGCCAACGATCCGATTGTCATCCGGTCCGGGGCGATCAGCGGCGCGCCCCAAAGTCCGACGATGCCGGCTTGCAATCGAGAACGCCAGTGGTAGCGACCGGTCAGCAGCGTGTATCGCGACGGCGAACAGACGCCGGACGAAGAGTGCGCGTCGGTGAACTTCATGCCTTGTTTGGCCAACCGATCGATGTTTGGCGTCGGGATCTTGCCACGCTCGGGGTTGTAGCACTGCACGTCGCCATAACCGAGGTCGTCGGCGTAGATCACGACGATGTTGGGCAGGGCAGCTGATTCAGCCTTCACCGACGCCGGCCAATGGCTAAACGCGACAAGTGCCGCAAGCGTCCAGCAAGCGAGCGACATCATTTTGGCAAACGACTGAAGCATGATGAGTCTCATTTCGGTGGGGGCACTGGGCGCGACGGTAAACGGTCGCCGGGGACAAGACAACACCAAGGTCCAAGTGCCGCGTTCCCGAGGGCTGTTCAATGGACCTCAAGTGTACACTCCAAACGTTGTGCGATGCTCGCCCTCGCACGGATCGCCACGTCGGCGTTTGGTGGTCTTCGTCTTTCAGTAAATGAAACTCGCCTACCACCACACGACGCGCATGGCGGGGGAATTTGCCTTGATCCCGAGGGGACCACAGCGATCACGTCGTCAAAGGGGTCAGGCCTCTTTTGTTGAGCGATATGCATCAAAGAGGCCTGACCCCTTTTCGCCGCGGCGAGGGTGCCGTCACGCTGGCGACCCTCCGTAAACGCTACTTTGTGAGGTCAGAAAGCTGCGAGATCGAGTTTGATATAACTTTACCGTTGGCGTCAATGACGATGTCGAACGGAAGTTGTTTAACGCCGAAGCTTCGGGCCAGCGGTCCGCCCCACCCTGATTTGTCGCAGACATTGTGAAACGGCATGTTGTATTTTTCCACCGATGCCTCAAATCTCTTTTCGTCCTCGTCAAGACTGACGAACACAACGACCGCTTCGTCCTCAGAGAGCTTCGACAATGTCTCGATATGTTGTGGCATTTGAGCAAGACACGGCGCGCAGCTCGAAGACCAAAAGTGCATGACGATGACCTTTCCCTTGAGCTGCTCGGATTTTAACTCAACGCCCGACTGCGTTGTTGCAGCGAAGCTCGGGCATTCGTCTCCGCGTTTCAGCTTCTGCGCCTTCCCCATTAAGTTTGTAAGGTGCTCCAGGATCGACTTAGAATCGTCCTTGGCTGGATTGATTCCGACGCCCAACGCCCAGGTCTTCAAGAGTCGTTGGTCCATTGCGTTCAAGCGTTGGTCATGGAGCATGGTAGAGATGACTTCCGAAGCGTCCGAATCACCACTTCCAGCCAACCCACAATTCGCAACGAATCGGAGGAATACGTCTGGATGGTCTTTAAGACTGGCAAGAACTGGCTGGCAGCCGTCTTTGTTAACGATGTGCGGCAGAATGGCAATTAAGGAAAGGCTCGCCTTGTCTTGAGGCGTGGCCGCAAGAACATCCTCCTTCTTGGCATCCTTCAGAAATTGCCGGAGTGTTTGGGTCTGATCGGGATTCAGCTCAATCTGCCGTTTCGCGAGAATCTCCATGAATTCAGATTGCGACAGGGGCTGGGTGTCGGCAGGGGTATCCGCGCCTTCAGCAGCAATTCCGATACAAACAGCCAGGAATACCGCAGTCCATCGACTCATGATCTAGCTCTCTATTTTGGTGCTGAACGAATTGCAATCGATCCGCGCATGCCGACGGATGCGGAAAGACCGATCGTTAGAACTCAGTCGGCTCTTACGTGGGCAGGTGATGGGCTTCGATTAGAGCGGATCCCGGCAGGGGGGGCCAGCGTTTTCATCCCGAGAGCACAAAAAGGAGCAGGACTCTTTTGGCGAGCGATATGCATGAAAGAGGCCTGACCCCTTTTCCACGCGCGGGCTGTGTTGTGGCGCCGCTCCGCGGTGGTTCGCCGATGAACGCGAAATGGAAATTCACGACGACCACATGACGCGTATGACGAGAGGAGACTTGCGTTGATCCTCCCCTCGACCCCGGACGGCAACGCTGTGAAGCATTTTCTAGCGGTAGGGCGGGAGCCCTCCGGTGTTCCGGGAACGATGAGGAACCGGAGGGCTTGCGCCCTGCCGCTAACACCTCGTCAAACGCAGGGAATAAATGCTTCGCAGCGTTGCTTGGACGGGTTCGCAGCGAGTTGCTGTACGCAGCGACGGTCGGTTCATGATACCATATCGGGTGCTCGACCCTGTGCCACCGTTGGGGGAACACCCGTTATGCTTCGATTCACATCCGGCCAAACGTTTGCCAACTGCAGCGGTTTTCGACGACGAAGTTTTCTTTGCGCCGGTGCCAGCGGGATCGCAGGGCTGACCCTCCCCGAGGCGCTCGCCGCGGACGCACAATCATCAAACGGACCGTCGCGAAAATCGGTCATTATCATTCATCTCGATGGTGGACCCCCGCAGATGGATCTGATCGATCCCAAACCGGACGCCCCGGCGGAGCTGCGCAGCCCGTTCGCACCGATCGGGACGAAGGTTCCCGGAGTCGGACTGACGGAGTTGATGCCAAAGTGCGCGGGGATCGCGGATCAACTGATTTTTCTGCGATCACTCGTCGGCGCGGATGGGAAACACCACGCGTTTCAATGCCAGAGCGGTTACAAGGAAACGGTGCTGCAATCGATCGGTGGCCGGCCGGCACTCGGCTGCGTGGTCAATCACTTGCTCGGTTCGCCCGAAGATCAGGTGCCTAATTTCGTTGACCTGATGCAGGGCCGGCCGCTGGTTCGCAACAGCGCGCGACCCGGTTTTTTGGGCCCGAGTGTCAAACCATTTCGACCGGACATCTCAGATCGATTCCAACGCGAGCTTGAGGAGGGGATGAAGGGCGAATTGGCTCGGTTGGGCGACGGCCACAAAACGGAACTCAAGTTGATCAAGGAGTTGCCGGTCGATCGAATCGATGATCGCCTTGCGCTGCTAAAGCGTCTGGATCAGTTCAATCGTGCGCTCGACGATTCCGGTGAAATGGAAGCGATGGATCATTTCACCAGGCAGGCGTACACGATCCTGACGTCGGGGGCGTTCGCCGGGGCGATGGATTTGGACCAGGAAGATCCTCGCGTGATCGCACACTACACGCCGGAGTTGCCCGCCGGCGGAACACAGTCCTACACCAGCGAAGGCCCCGAGGCGGCGCTCAAGTTTCTGCTGGCGCGGCGGTTGGTCGAAGCCGGTGTGCGTGTCGTCAGCATTTCGCTCAGTGATTTCGACACGCACTCGGACAACAACGATCGCATGAAACAACTCGGTCCACTGTTCGATTTCGGGTTCCACGCCTTGATCACGGATCTGCAGTCACGTGGCATGCTGGACGACGTCACCGTGCTCGCGTGGGGCGAGTTCGGTCGCACACCGAAGGTCAACGGCAAAGGCGGGCGCGATCACTGGCCGCGACTGTCGATGGGGATGATGGCCGGCGGTGGCATGCCCGGCGGAGTCGTTCTGGGTCAAACCGACAAGGTTGCCGGTGAAGCGACCGATCGTCCGGTCGACTACACCGACGTCGTCGCAACGCTGTATCACCAATTGGGTATCGATCCGCAACGCATGATTCACGATCGCTCCGGACGCCCCCACGTGTTGATGGATCACGGCGAAGTGATCCGCGAGTTGACCTAGAAACACGTGGGAAATGGGGGTGGATTGCAGTCTGTCGTGCCAGCGTTGACAGCCTGGAAGCCTATCCCACTATGGTGATCCGGCACCTTTTCCCTGCTCGTTGGGTTATCGATCCAGGTTTTTGCAGCATGCGTATTGTTTTCGTTCTTCTATTGGGCCTGTTGGTTTCCCTTCCCGATGCGAAGTCGGCGGAACAGATGGATGCCGACGTACTGATCGTCGGCGGGACGGAATCGGGTTGGGCCGCGGCGATTCAAGCCGCACGATTGGGCGTCAAGAAAATCGTCGTTGTCCACGACGGTCGTTGGCTGGGTGGTCAATTCACCGAACAAGCGCTGGCCTGCGTCGATGAAAACAAAGGCGTCGGCAAAGTCGGCTGGGGCGTGGACTGGCATCCGATGAAGCGTTCCTTTCACCGTTTCGGTCTGTTCAAAGAGCTGATGGATCGGATCGAGGCGTTCAACACGGCAAAGTACGGCTCGCCGATGCCGGGACTGTCCCACCACGGGCCGTCCACCTTTCGGCCGGCGGAAGCGGAGGCCATCTTCCGCGAGATGATGCGGCCCTCGTTGCAAACCGGCCAAGTCGTGCTGGTGACCGATCGGTATCCGGTGAAGGCGGACGTCGAGCGGTCGGGGGCGATTCCCAAGTTGTCGGGACTGTGGTTTGCGCGCGTCGATAGATCCGAAGCGGATTTGCACGTCCGTGCGAACATCACGATCGACGCTTCGGATTGGGGCGATGCCATTCAAGTGTCAGGGGCCGCGTTCGAATACGGACCGGATCCACCGTCACGCTACGGCGAACCGAGTGCTCCGGAGAACGCGCCGAAGAATGAAATGAATCCGATCACTTGGGCGATGATCGTCGAGGAGTCCGGTCGGGAGACACCGATCGCCAAGCCACCGCGTTTCGACGACCGGAACTATCCCCGCGCCACGCATTTCAGTTTGAACGCATTTCGTGACCTGGAATGGGACGTCAAGAAAGTGGGACTGGGGGCGATCCGGCATTGGCCCGATGCCGGTGAGACTTCGAAGCGGCAGTTGAGCGTCTACTCGGTTCGTCGCATTGTCGAAGGCCGAACCAGTCGCGACGGCAAAACCGCGATTCTGCTGAACTACATGAACGGCCAGGATTATCCGCTGGAACGATTGCCGGCCCACGTCGCCGATGCCCTCGACGCCACCGAGCCTGGCGCGTCACAGAAGAACATCGTGATTCTGTCGCGACCACAGCGTGAGATCATCTTTCGTGACGCCAAACAACACGCCCTCGGTGTGCTGTATCACCTGCAAAACTTTGTTCATCAGCGTGCGACCGACCGAACCAATTCGTTTCGTCGGTTTCATCTGAGCGACGAATTCGGAACACCGGACAGATTGCCGCCCAAGCCCTACATCCGCGAGTCACTGCGTTTGAAAGCGATGTACATGATGCGTGAGCAAGATGGTCGCAATCGTGACGGCGAAACGAAAACCAAGGCGACGCCACGCTTCGCCGCCGTGATGTATCCCGATGGTTTATGTGCCTGGCAGTTTCACTACGATTTTCACCGCACCGGGCGGACGTTTTTGATCAGCGAGAACCCTGACAGGAACAGTAACCAGGGACCTTGGATTGATTATCACAAACCGCTGCGACACACCAGTTTCTTGAGTGACCGCAGCGTGTTTCCGCTGCGAAGTTTGGTTCCCGAACGATTCGACGGGCTGCTGGGGGCGCAGGGCAATCTGGGGTTCAGCAGCATCGTCAGTGCCGCGATCCGATTGCATGATCAACGAATTCACGTCGGACAGGCGGCCGGAGCGACGGCCGCAGTCGCGCTCGCCGCCGGCGTGGCGCCGCGCGAGATTCCGTACGATCGAGCGTTGCTGGAATCGGTTCGCCATGCATTATGCGGTCAAGTCGATTCCGCGACTCCGATTCTGCTGTGGCCGTTTCGGGATTTGGATTCGGAGCATCCGGCGTTTGTCGCGATCAACCGCTTGGCAGCACTGGGGCTGCTTCCCCTCGGATCTCGCGACGTCGACTTTCGGCCCGATGATCCGGCAAGTTCGGATTGGATCGCCGAAGTCGTGGCCAAAAGCGAAGGCTTGGTGGTACCGCGGGAGTGGACGTCGGGGACGCGTGGAGCGTTTTGTCAGCTTTGGTGGAACGTCATTGAACAACAGGGTTGGGACGCGTGGCAATTCGATCGGATCAGTCTCGTCGACGCAGACGGCGATGGCATTCCCGATCAAGACGATGCGTTGTTATTCACGCCGAACGAACCGATCCGGTTCGAAATCGAGCGTCGTAAGTTGCCCGGCGATCGAGACGGTGTGCCCGAGGGGGCGAGTGTGCCGAATCGATCCTTTGATTTTTGCGGTCCCGGTGTCGGCGTGGGCGACGGATTTTTTGCCGACCGTGGGCAACGTTTTGATCGCGAGCGGGGATACGGATGGACCGACGATCTGAGCCAAAACCATCGCAAACGAAATCGAATCGATGGGCCGGGCGATTCCTTCGTGTTCACCCGAAAAACGGCCACCTGGGAGTGTCGCGTTTCCGACGGACGATACCGCGTCAGCCTCTGTGTCGGAGATGCGGGACACGAGCAGTCGACGCAATCGGTGTCCGTCGAAGGGCACCCCTTGATCGACCGGACCAGCACGCCCGAAGGCGAGTTCATCGAAGTCACGCGAGAGATTTCTGTCCAAGACGGACGGTTGACCATTGACATCGGCTCCGGCGCCCAGGGTTCCAACACCTGCCTCAATTGGCTGCAAATCGAAGGGCCGCATTAGCGGCAGGCGGGACAGGCTTCCAGTCTGTCTGGTCCGCATCAATGATGCCTGGAAACCGATCTCACCGCGCGCTCGATTGACACAAAGCAGCTACAATCTATTCTCACCGATTCACTTTGATTCTCTCCCTCCACAGACATCTCCTGTCATGAAGTTTCTTTGCACGTTCTTGGTGGTCGCCGCCGGATGGGCCGCCCTGCCGAATTTCTCCGTCGCCGCGGAACAACCCAATATCATGGTTTTTCTGGTCGATGACATGGGAATGATGGACACGTCCGTTCCCTTCTTGACCGATGAGGCGGGCAATCCGAAACGTTACCCTCTGAACGATTATTACCGCACGCCTGCGATGGAACGGTTGGCCGCGCAAGGCATTCGGTTCAACCAGTTTTATGCGATGAGTGTTTGTTCGCCGACGCGGGTGAGCATCATGACCGGGCAGAATGCCGCTCGTCACCGGACGACCAACTGGATCAATCCGCGGCAGGACAACGCGGGCAAGAACGGCGCGCCGAATTGGAATTGGGCGGGACTGAAAGAAGGCGACGTAACGTTGCCGGACGTGCTGCGGGGGCGTGGTTACACGACGATTCACGTCGGCAAGGCGCACTTCGGACCGGAAGGACACGAGGGGGCCGAGCCGCTGAACTTGGGGTTTGACGTCAACGTGGCCGGGGCCGCGTTTGGAGCCCCAGGCAGCTACTACGCGGAAAAAAACTACGGTGCGGGAACCAAACGTGCCCACCACGCAGTCCCCGGATTGGACAAGTACCATGGCAGCGACACGTTCCTGACCGAAGCGCTGACGATCGAAGCCAAGCAACGCGTGACTGAAACGGTGGAACAAGACAAGCCGTTCTATTTGTATTTCTCGCACTACGCGGTCCACGCCCCGTTCGATTCCGACCCGCGTTTTGCCGACCACTACAAGGAATCCGGCAAACCCGCCAACGCGCAAGCCTTTGCCACCTTGATCGAAGGCATGGACAAATCGCTCGGCGACATGCTGGACCACCTCAACGAACTCGGTGTCGCCGAAAACACGCTGATCTTTTTCTTGGGTGACAACGGCAGCGACGCGCCGCTGGGGCATCAGCACGAGGTCGCTTGTGCGGCACCGCTGCGCGGAAAGAAAGGCGCGCACTACGATGGCGGCATGCGTGTGCCGCTGATCGCCGCCTGGGCAAAGCCGAATCCGGACAACGCGCTGCAGCAATCCCTTTCGATTCCCGCCGGCGCGATCCAACACCAGGTCGCATCGGTCGAGGATTTGTTCCCCACGTTGACACAGCTTATCGCGGCCGAAGTCCCGAAAAGTCACGTCGTCGACGGGGCGCCGTTGCAAACGCTGCTGACCGGAAAAACCGACGCCGATCGCCCACAGCAATTCTTGATGCACTATCCCCACGGGCCGCACCGTAGCAACTACTTTACCGTCTGGCGTGACGGGGACTGGAAAGTCATCTACCACGCGCTGCCGGAAACGAAGACCACCGGCGGTCACATTCAGTTCAGCGATGGGAACTACGAGTTGTTCAACCTGGCTGACGATCCCTTTGAGTCGACCAACTTGGCCAAGTCTCGGCCCAAGGTGCTCAAACGCATGATGCAAGGCTTGATCGAGGCCCTGCAGCAGCACGACGCGGTCTACCCCGTCGATGACGCGGGGAATGTGGTCGTGCCGCAATTGCCGTAGTGGACGAGGATGGCGGAATGACTGAAGGATTGAAGTGGCAGAATGATGTTTTGGGCTGAGTCAAATGGCTGTCTCATCATTCTGCCAGCCGATCATTCTGCCATTCCTGTCTTGGAGAGGCCGCCGGTGCGGCGGGGGAGTCGCAAGCTGGAAGCGTACGCCACTTTGGGCGGTGCCTTGGGGGACGCAAGCTGGAAGCGTACGCCACCGGGGACGCAAGCTGGAAGCGTACGCCACCGGGGACGCAAGCTGGAAGCTTACGCCACTTGGAAGCTTACGGGACTTGGGGTTGGATCTGCTTGAGGCGTTTTGATTCGAGTTCGGCGTAACAATCTGGAAGATCGAAGTGGGCGAGCACATCGGGTAACAACGTCGCCAACGGCCAGTCGTAGTGCTCACTTTCGGCGATCGCGGAATACGATGTCAGCGGCTGCTTTAGCGTCACCTGCTTGACATGGTCCGAAAGAACACCGGCGAAGGTTGCTGGTAGGGTTCCCCAGCCAAGTCCCGCCAAATGGATCTCGGTGTGACCGATCGATGCGAGCCAGTCGAGTACGCGTAGCACATCAAACGTTTTCTGACCCACGTAGGGTCGCCCCAGCATCACGCTGTGGATGGCGTACAGGTAGTCGCTGCCGTAGGGGCTGTGGAACGTGCCGGGTTGGCTGGTGCCGGGCAGTGACTCGCCGATGCCCCGGACGTCGAGCGTGAAGAACGGCGTTTCCGGTTCGGATTGAATCAGTTCGCCGATCAGCGGTTCGTCACGCAGTTCGACGTCGCTGGACAAGTGTGAAACGTACAGCACGGCGCGTTTGCCGACGCGCGGCGGACGTGAATGCCAGCGCTGGTCGGTCAACCGATAAACGATCGCATGGATTCCCGGTTCGGTGGCCACGGTGTAACCCATCGCGTACTTCGATGGGTATCCCTTCGCGTTCAGGTAGCTGAAGTTTCGATAGTCGGGGACCTTTAGCCCATCAAGGTTTAGCTTTAAAACATCGATCAGGGTCGATCGCAGTGCTTGACCACGCGGACGGCTCCGTTTCTTCGCGAGCTGTTCTGATTTCTCGCGCGTGAAATCAAAGACGGTGCGAGTGCCCTCCAACCGTGCGACTTGTCCCTCGGGGGTGCACCACAGCGTTTCGTCTTTCTCGATCTGGATGTCCGGCTCGGCGGTGAAGGGAACCTTTCCCGTCGTGGTCAACACGCCATCGAACAGGCCGTCGGTTTGGCGATCATCCCATCCGACCGCACGGTTGAACCAAGCATACATGGCCTCGCGATTCTCTTGCGAGTATCCATGACCGGTCGGTCCGACAAACAGCGCCACGTTATCTTCGGCGCCGAGCAATTTGTACAGCCGGCGAAGTCGCTCGTACGTCTCTTCCGCGCCGCGAACGTCAAAGAAGTCTTGTTCTTTGGCCAAGATGATGACGGGCTTGGGCGCCATCGCGGCCAAGAAATCGCTGTGGTCCAGTCCCAGCGGAAACACATCCGGCGGGCACTGCTCGGTGTCTTGCGGCAATTCGTTTTCCAAATTGCGTCGGAACGTGGAAACAAAGCACGCCGGGGCTCCCATCGCCCAGCGGTCATCCAGCCCACACAACCAGGTGGTCATCGTCCCGCCGCCGGAATTGCCGGTCACGCCGATCCGCTGTGGATCGACTTCGGGGCGGGTGAGCAAATAATCGAGCGCGCGGATTCCGTCCCAGGCGCGCCAGTTGCCAAAAAACTCACCGACCAGAAACTGTTGGTTGCCCGCGTGCAGGTGTTCACGGACACCAACGCCGATTTCGGATTTCAAGTTCTCATCGGGGTACTGCAAACGCTCGCCTTGTCCGATCGGGTCGTAGATCAAACACACATAACCGAGCCGCGCCAACCCTTGTGCGAACGCTTGATAGGGCTCGGCGGCCTTGCCATTGGAGGAATGGCCGCAGGTTCCCACGACCGCGGGCAGTTTTCCTCTGGCGTCGTTGGGGATGTAGAGGTTCGCCGTGACAGGGAATCCGGGGCGGCTGTCAAAGATCACGTTTTCGATTCGATAGGTGTCGCGCTGGACGGTTCCGGTGACGCGGGCGTTCAGTGGTGTTTGGTCCGGATTGGGGCCAAAAGATTGGCGACACTTCGCTTGAACCGATTCGACATAACGCCGCGCATCTTGTTCGGTTTTCAATCCGTTGAGTGTGCGGCGGTGTTCATTTTCAAACTGTCGCAACTGGTGAACAAAGAATTCTTGAATCATTCGCGGGAATCGATTCCGGGGGGCGACCTGCTCCGCTGCAAACGCCGTCGTGTGGCACAACGACCCGATCATCGGCACCGCGAGGGAATGCCCGGCGAAGGTCTTGAGCGCGTGGCGACGTGAAAAAGAGAAACGTGGCGGTTGATCGGGTCGGAATCGAGAATCGTTCATGGAGGACAGCGCTTGGGCAATGGGGTGGGCGATCGTGGGGGGCGAATCGAGTGACGATCCGATGCGATTCGAGTATTCGTCGAGGGCATCGTCGTCTATAATGACCCGCCCATCCTACAATGAAGAGAGAATCCCGTGTGGCAATTCAGATTGCCACCCCGGGTTGCTCCTGCCCACCTCAACAGTTTTTTATGGCATCACGATTTGCCCAATCGGTTCGCGCGCCCGTGGTTGTGTTTTCACTGGCCGTTTTCTTTGCAAACCTGTGCTGTTCGGAACGACCTTTCGCCAGTGCCGAAGACGCCGATGCGGAAGTCGCCAGTGCAGTCTTCCCAGGTGACGACGACGCGGGTTTGAAGGGGTTGACCGCTGAGGGTGCCGTTGAGTTTGTGCAATCGTATTGCATCGATTGCCATGTCGGCGAAGATGCGGAGTCGGGATTGGACTTGGAGGGATTCGCGTCAGCCGAAGACGTCGCAAGTTCGATTGAGGCTTGGAACCGAATCGCGACGCGGGTTCACGAAGGCCAGATGCCGCCTTCGGATTCCGAGATGCCATCGCAGCAGAGCCGCTCGGCGTTCGTCCGTTGGATTCGCGACACGATTTATCAAGCGGTTTGCGACGACGGGGTTCAGCCAGGCGGTCCGATGCTGCGACGGCTGAACCGGACCGAATACGCCAACACGGTTCGCGACTTGCTGGGCATTCCCATCAATGCGGGCCACGCGTTGCCCGACGATGGAGCGGGTGGCGAAGGGTTTGACAACGCGGCGGAGACGCTGTTCATTTCGCCGATCTATGCGGAAAAGTACTTGGATGCGGCACGGTCGGCGATCGGCCACGCGTTGAAAGACCCCGACGATCGAAAACGGATCATCACGGCCACGCCGAACGACAAACGGTCGCCGGAACAGGCCGCCCGCGAAGTGCTCGCCGGTTTCCTGCCGCGAGCGTTTCGCCGTCCCGCCGGTACAGACGAAATCGACGAATACACTCAGCTGTTCAATCAAGTCTACGAGGAAGACCAGTCTTACATCAGCGCGATCGAGTTCACGTTGGTCGCTGCGATGGTGTCGCCAAAGTTTTTGTTCTTGTTCGAACAAGCCGGCCAAACCGACGAACCGACACTCGTTTCGCAGTACGAGATGGCATCGCGGCTATCGTACTTCATGTGGGCGTCGATGCCGGACGACGAACTGATGCGTTTAGCGGCGCAAGGCAAATTGCACGACGACGACGTTTTGGCACAGCAGGTCGCCCGGATGCTACGCAGTGACGTCGACCGCCGCGGTCTGCGACGCGGGGCGAAGGTCCGTGAATTCGCCACCAGTTTTGTCGAACAATGGTTGGGCACGCGGGCGCTCGGACGCGAATTCAAACCCGACAAATCCGTCGCGCTCAAGTATGACTCCGAACTCGAAGGCGGCATGAAGTACGAGCCGATCTTCTTTTTCGAAGACTTGCTGGCCGACAACCGTTCGCTGCTGAACTTGATCGATTCGGATTTTACCTACGTCAATCGAACGCTGGCACGGCATTACATGGTCAAGGGTGAGTTTCGCGAGCAGCCCAAGAAAGTCGAACTCAGTGAGAAGGACCATCGCGGCGGGTTGTTGGGCATGAGCGCGGTACTGGCCGTGTCGTCATTCCCGCACCGAACCAGTCCCGTGTTGCGCGGGAAATGGGTGTTGGACACGCTGCTGGGCACCCCACCGCCGCCGGCACCGCCCAATGTGCCGGCCTTGGAAGAAACCGTGGATGCCGCCCAGCCGTCTTCGCTGCGGGAGCGATTGGAAAAGCATCGATCGGATCCGGTCTGTGCCTCCTGTCATCAGGCGATGGATCCACTCGGTTTCGGACTGGAAAACTATGACGTGCTCGGCCGATGGCGGACGGTTGCCGATGGCGTTGCGATCGATGCCAGTGGGCAGCTTCCCAGCGGTGAGACGTTTAACGGCCCCGACGAGTTAAAGGGGCTGTTGATGGATCGCAAAGAGCAATTCATGCGGAATTTGACGACCAAAATGCTCGGCTATGCTTTGGCTCGTGGACTGACCAATGAAGACGCCTGCGTGGTCGAGTCGATCACGCGAAAACTGGCGGAAGACGAGTACAAGGCGCAAACGTTGATTCTAGAGATCGTGAAGAGCGTGCCGTTTCGATACAAGCAGGGTTCGTAGCTTCGCTTGTTTTCAACAAGCTACAATGAAAGCGAACATTCAAAAAAGGATGAAACACATGAACGTCTATTTGGACGACGAGACGAATCGTCAGATGCCGCTGTCACGTCGTACGTTGTTGCGTGGTGCGGGGGCGGCTTTGGCGCTACCGTGGCTCGAAGCGATGATGCCCGGTAAGATTTCGGCAGCCGAGTCGGAGGGCAAGGCACCGGAGGACTCGCCGCTGCGGATGGCTGCGCTGTTTGTCCCCAACGGTGTTCGGCAAGACATGTGGACGCCGGAGAAGACCGGCCGCGATTTCGAGTTGTCACCGACATTGGAGCCGCTGGCCGACGTTAAGGATCAGCTGTTGGTGCTGACAAATTTGTGGAACCAAGCCAGTAACTTCGGCGACGGGCACTACGTCAAGTGCTCGGGGTTCTTGACCTGCACCACGATCAACAAATCGTTGGGGATCGATCTGAACTGCAACGGGCGGTCGATGGATCAGGTGGCCGCCGATTATTCAGGAAAACTCACGCCGCTGCCGTCGCTGGAACTCGGCATCGACCCGGTCACGACCGGCGTCGACACCAACGTCGGATACACGCGTGTTTATGGATCGCACATTGCCTGGAGCGGTCCGACGAGCCCGCTGGCGCGGGAGTTGAACCCACATCTGGTGTTTGACCGGCTGTTCCGTGCCGGCAACCCCAACAAGGGAGCGGCTCAGCGTGATCGGTTGCTATTGGACCGCGTGCTGGAAGATGCCGATCAATTGAAGCATCGACTCGGTGCGGCGGATCGACAGCGGATGGAAGAGTACTTGCAATCGGTCCGCTCGGTCGAGAAACGCTTGCAGAACCAGGATGCCGGTGGAGCCAAACCATGGCAACCGCTGGTCAAGCTGGACCGCCAGAATCGGCCGCCGGAACAACGCCCCGACGCCTATGTCGAGCAGGTTCGGTTGATGTTGGACATGATCGCGTTGGCGTTCCAAACGGACACCACACGCGTCTGCACCTTCATGTTCGGCAACGCCGTCAGTGGCCGTAACTTTTCGTTCCTGGACGGTGTTTCCGGTGGTCACCACGACACCTCGCACCACCAGAACAACGAGGACAAGCTGCGTCAGTATCAACTGATCAATCGTTGGCATGTGGAACAGTACGCCTACTTGCTCGGAAAACTTCGCTCGATGAAAGAACGCGAGGGCACGGTGCTGGACAACTCGATGATCTTGTACGGATCTGGGTTGCGTGACGGAAATAGCCACAACCCGCACAACCTGCCGATTCTGCTGGGCGGCAGCGGCGGCGGACGCATCGCCACCGGCCAACACCTGTCCTTCGGTCGCGACACGCCGCTGGCGAATCTTTATGCCGCGATGCTGAATGCATTCGGAACCGGGCAGGAGCGGTTCGCCGACAGCACGGGGATGTTGCCGGGAGTCCTCGCGTAGCGAAAAGTTGCGTAAGCTTCCAGCTTGCGTTCGGCCTGGAAGCCTCTCCCGCGATGGCAAGCAGGATGCTTACTCTACTTTGTCCTTGGGCTTGGCGAATCGGCTGAGCATGGCGGGCAATAGCAGCACGTCGGCGAACAGCGCGGTGGCCAGGGTCAGGCATCCCATGATGCCGAACAGGCGGGCGTCGCGAGAATCACCGGCGATCGCCGATCCCAAACCTGCGACCAACACAATCGTCGTCATCAACAGCGCCGATCCGACTCCGGTGAACGCGCGGCGGATGACTTCCTGGTGTTGCCCACCGTGTTTCATCTCTTCCTGGTAACGCGTCAAAAAGTGAATCGTGTCGTCGACCGCGATACCGACACAGATCGTGAACACGCACACCGTCACCATCTCCAGATGCTGGCCGCTGACGACCAGCATGGTTGCCGTCGCGGCGAGCGGAAACAGATTCGGAATGATAGAGATCAATCCGATTCGGATCGAGCGATAGACGAGGGTCAAGACGAGCCAGATCACGATACTGGCCGTTCCCAAGCTGGTGGCCAGATCGGTGACGATTTGATAGATGTTTCGCCATCGCCAGACCGCGTTTCCTTGTAACGCCACGTCAAAATCGGGATGCCGCTGGGCGATCAAATTCAAACCGGCTTCGATCCGCTGAAACGGCTTGTTGTAGGCGGCGATGCCCAGATCCTGGACACGAAACTGGACCGAGGCGAAGCGGTGTTCGGGGACGTAGAAGGCGCGTTTGAGCGAAGGCGGCAGCAGTTCGAGCAGCGTCATGCGTTCCTTTGCGTTTCCGTCACCCGGCAGAGCCGCCAGCAATTGTCCGATCCCCAGCGGATTGCCGATCAGCGGTTCGCTGGCCAATAAGGCATCGATTTCGCCGAGCACGTCCGGCAATTCGCTTTCGTCCGAATCGTTGAACCAGCGGACGTCGACGGTGCTGAATTCCAGTCCGCCGAGTGACCGGTCCAGGTGCCGGAGCGCCCGAGCGGCCTCGCCCGATTCGCTCAATCCGCTGTACCGCTTTTCGTCGGGTTGCAGTTGCAAGGAGATCAGCGCCATGGCGAAGGTGGTGGCGATGGCGATGCGGGCGACTGCGCGGTCGCGGCGCAGCACCCAGTCGACCAGCGGGCCGATCCGCCGCAACTGGCCGTCGACCAGGCTTTTGCCCAGCCCGACGTGTAGTCGACGGCCCAGTGGCGAGCGACACCCCAGCGGAATCACCGTCAACACGCTGATGAACGTCATCGCAACACCGACGACGCAGCAAAGGCCGAAGTCGCGAACGATCTCATGATGAGCCCACAGCAGCGACAAGAATCCGATCGCTGTGGTGGTGCTGGTCAGCAAACACGCCATGCCGACACGCGAAATCCCACGCCGAGCCGCCTCTTTGACTTCCAGACCGTTGGCCCGTTGTTGGCGGATCTCGACCATCAAATGCACCGAGTCGGTCAGTCCGACCAGACTGACCAGCACGGGTACGATGATGTCGTTGAACGGGTTGTCTTGCAGATCCAAAAAATGCAACATCCCGGTCGTCCACAAAACACCAACGGTCGGCGCCACCGCGACGATCACCACGGCCGAAAAACCGCGAAACAGAATCACAGCCGAGAGCAACATGATCGAGTACCCGATCAGTTGGTACTTGGTCGAATCGGTCACGTGATTGTTGACCATCATCAAATGCAACGGCACCGGTCCGGTCAGTTGAAATTCCAACGCGACATCGGGGATGGTCGCTGCAATCGACTCGGCACGTTCGCGGATCTCGCTGGTCACCGCTTCGTCGCTAGTGACAAAGAACCAGTCGATGCCCAGATGCATCAGCACCGTCCGGCCGTCCTGGGAGATCAGTTGACCGACCGCCAGCGGATTCTCCAGCACTCGACTGCGAGCCTCGTCCAACTGACGCTGCGATGCGTTGTCGCTGGGCAGCAGCGTTCCCGAAAATCCGAACAGGTTGAAACCGGGAACGCTATCGAGCCACATCACGTCGTCGATCTGGGGCATCGACTGCAACCCTTCGGCGACCCGCCGCATGGCGCGCAAATGCGATCCGGTGAACAAGTCCGCCGTGCCCGACGGGTCGACGCGCGCGACCAGGACGCACTGTCCGCCGCCGACTTGAAAAGGCTGGACGTTGTCGGGGACACGGCCGCCACTGGGATAGTCCATGTTGCGGCGATCGGAGCGATTCGTTGCGCCCGAATCGTCAGCCTGCTGCACGGTTTCGGGGAACAGATCCGTGATCAGCGCGGGGTTGGTAAACCCGATCGTCGCCAGCGTCGACATGGCGACAAACACCGCCAGTTGTGCTCCGGGGTGATCGGCCCACCAAAAGAACATCCGTGCGCCGATCCCCGCTGTTTGTTTCATTCGTGTCACAGCCGCTCCGCGGCGGCGGCTCTGATCTCACCACGTTCGATTCTTCTGTCATGATTCCGGTCGATGCGATTGAATCCGAATCGCTGGAATGCAACCGGTGTCTCGTCAAGTTCGATGATCCCGTCTCGGTTCGTATCCATAGACGCCATGAACTTGGTCACGTGGTCCTCGATCCGTTTGTCACGTTCGGCCTGTTGGCGTTGCGAGAGTGGCTTTAACTTTTGAACACGGTAGTGCGGACCGCCGCGGGGGATAGCCACATCAAAGAACGCCACCGCCATCTCTTCCCAGGTTTGATCGCCCCAGGAGACGAAATCGTCAGGGTTGGGGTTGAACGGATTGCTCGAGGAATTGTCAAAGCGGACGGACATCTCCAATGATTCGACATCGTTCAGATCGACCGGTGTGTTGAATTCGTACCAATGCTGCCAGTTGAAATCGTAATGGGGCACGCTGAGTAGCGGTTTGACTTGCCCGCCTGGGCGATTGGCTTGCAACCAGAACGATTTGCCACGCAGGTGCATGTGCGGTGTGATGCCCAGCATGCGGCTGTTCGGCGGAAAAGAATCGACCGTCATGTTGACGGTGTGATCGCTGACGCCGGGGGGAATCTCGAACTCGTGATCGATCGCCAGTTGCGTGAACACCTCGTGGTTGACATCGTCGTCGGCGATTTCCCAGACGCCGACCCGCGTCAGATCCTCCGCCTTGCGACCGTTGGGGGTGTAGTGCATTTGAAAAACCAGCTTCGAACCGGCGGGGACCAACCGAGCGTGACCTTCGGGCAGGGCGACGGCGCGTTGCCCGGGCACATAGGCCGCCATCCAACCGATGCCATGGAATCCGTTGCCGTCAGGCGGTCGCACGAACACGATCGCGTGATGCACCACACTCGCGTTTCCCGGAATCACCTGTGCCGCGCGAATCCACCGGTCTTCGGTCCACTTCGGGTCGACGACAAAGTATTGGTATTCGACGACGCCTTCGGCGGGGACGGTGAAGGGGCGGTCGCGCATCGCGATCTCGAAATCCGGTTCGGTTTCAAACTGCCACCCACCGGTCCATTGCGGTGGTGGCGGGAGATCGCCGTCGTCGCCTTGTGGCATTCCGTTGTCCAGCCAGGCGGCAATCTTGTCGCGCGCTTCCTGCGGCATCCTTCGCTCGCCGACGAAATGCCCGATGTCGGGTGCGGCGTGCCAGGGCGGCATGCGTTTCTGGTCGATGACTTCCAAAATCATCTGCCCCCAACCGACCACTTCATCGTAGTCCGTCAGGGCCATCGGCGCGATCTCACCGCCGCGGTGACATTCCACGCAGTGTTCGTTCAGAATCGATGCGATGTCGGCGTTGAAGGTCACCGGTTCCATAGGAGAATCCTTCGTCGAACGATTCGCGGTGCGTGTGATCAAGCAGCCGACGCTGGTGGTCTTGGGTTCCGCAATCGGTTCGCCCGACAACAGGGATTCGAGGGCATCGCGCAGATCGTTCCGCGTCGGCCCGGCTCGCGAGACACCTGGTTCGTATTGATCGTCGATGCGTCCTTGGTAAATGATCTTGCCGCTGGCATCGACCACAAACACTTCGGGGGTGCGTGTCGCATCGAGGGCGTCGGCGATCGATTGATCGGCGTCTTTGACCATCGGAAACTCGATCGCGTACTTCTTTGCGTAGGCATCGATTTCCGCTGGAGAATCTTGCACGTTGCTGTTGACGCCGAGGAACGCGACGCCACGGTCGGCATACTCGTCGGCCAGTCGCTGTAGACGCGGACCATACAGTCGGGCGAGTGGGCATTCTGTTCCCAGGAAACAAACCACGTGGACCGCAGAATCGTCCACCGAGATCGCTTTTCCGTCCGTTCCGCGAAAGGTCAGCTGTTGCAGCGCAACGGCGTCCGCGGCGAGACTATTCCCCGCGAATAGGCAGACAAGCAAGCTAAAGACCATTGAGGTTCGATGCATCGCGGTGTTCATGAATAGAGGTCTGCCATCGATCGATCTGAAAGAGCGTGCCCTGTCACTGAGCCGCATTCGAATCCGACTTGTCGGAGCGGCTTGATTCCGCGTTCACTCTCGCGGCTTGTTCCGCTGTCATTGCTTGTTGCCGGGCACGTTCGGCCGCAAGTTTAGCGTGCATCAACCGCATTTGGAACAGAAAGCCGCCGGAGAGGACCAGGCAGACGGTGATGCCGGCGATCGCGCGTTTGCGGTAGCCCCGATCGCCGATCAACGTGACGACGAAAAACGACAATGCGATCAGCAAGAATCCGATCGGCGGCAGGTTTGGAAGGAACATCGCGACAAACCCGAACGAGGTGAACGCGAGACCGGCCCAAAAGCAGATCTTCCCAAACCCACCCGCCTGGCCATCGACGCGGACTTGCGATTCAGTTTCCGGCGGTGACTGATAAGGGTTCGCACGGGTGCTCATTGGATCACTCAAGTAGCGTACGCTTCCAGCTTGCGTTCGGGGGGCTCTCACAGTATCGCAAGCGGGAAGCTTGTGCCACGGTATCGCAAGCTGGAAGCTTGTGCCACGGTATCGCAAGCTGGAAGCTTACGCCACTTAATGGTACCTCGAGTTGTCGCCGCCGTCCCAGAGGTCGGGGTTGCTGCCCAGGGTGGTTTTCAGTTCATCGGTTGCCGCGTCCAAGGCGGCGACCGTGTCGGCGGTCAGCGAGCGTTCGAGGAAATCGACGTTCTGTCGTAGCAGATCGGTGTCGCGGGCACCGGCGATCACGCTGACCACGCCGGGTTTGGAAAGTGTCCAGGTCAATGCAAGCTCTGCCATGCTGCCGCCGACCGAAGCGGCGATCTCGCGGATCCGATCCAGTGCCGCAAAGGTCTCGGGTTCGCATCCGGGTTCTCCATGTCGCGCCAGTGGCCGGTCGGTCGTGAAGTGTCGCGATCGGGCTCGGCCGTCGGGAACCTCTGCGGCCGTTTTGTATTTGTCGGCCAGCATGCCGTGCATCAACGGGCTGTAGACCAGGATCCCGATGCCTGCTTCAACACAACGTGGCTGTATCTCGAACTCGATCATTCTGGCGATCAAGTTGTACGGCAGTTGATTCGTCAGCGGTTTTTGCAACGCGAGGATGTCGCCCAAGTCCTTGACACCTGCGTTGCAAACGCCGATGTGTCGCACCTTGCCTTCCTGTTGAACCTCTCGCAAGGCGCCCCAGGTTTCGGCGATCGGGACTGCGGAACTGGTCCAATGGGTTTGATACAAATCCAAATAGTCGGTTTGCAGACGAGCGAGTGATGCTTCGCAATCGGTTTTGACATCCTCCGGACGCATCATGTCCGGGCGGACTTTGCTGGCGATGACCACTTTGTCACGCAAGTTGTTCTCCGCGATCACTTTTCCGAGCAGGGTTTCGCTGGCACCGTCGCCGTACACCGGCGCGGTGTCAAAGAAATTCACGCCGGCATCGACCGCTGCCAACATCGCCCCGACCGATTCGTCTTCGGCACGATCGCCCCAATGGAAGTCGCTGGTGATTCCCCAACATCCGAAGCAAAGCTGGGAAACAGAAAGATCGGTACCGGGGAACAGATGATATTTCATCGAAATCGTTGTCGTGGGAAAACGCGGCTGGATGGTTTGGAAGACAGGTGGTGAGACCGTAGTTTAGCAATGAGCGGATCCGGTTGCTTCGCTGCCGTCGTTGGCGCGGCGGCCGTGGCGAGACGGGGTGGCAGAATGATGGGGTGGCAGAATGATGGGGTGGCAGAATGATGGGGTGGCAGAATGATGGGGTGGCAGAATGATGGGGGCGTCTGATTCTGGCTACGCGATCTGAGCGGTCAGAACATCATTCTGCCCCGTATCATTCTGCCACTCGGTTTCTTTTTTCCATTCCGCCAGCTAGAACACTTGCGCAACGAACGCACGTTTGCTGTTGCGCAATGGCCACCTTTCGTTTCCGTCCGTCGCGACAAAGCCCGAGCGGGGACGACGTTCGATCCGTATCGCGCACAGGCATCGCCTTTGATACACTTGGGTCACTTCAAGATCCCAGAGGGAGTGTCACAAAGCTCCTCCACCACCAAGAGTTTTGCAATAGATGAACAACCCGCACTTTCTTACACGACGTCATTGGCTGGCCACCGTGCCGGCCGTTGCAACAGCCGCCGGACAGCTCTGTCATGCGGCCGAGAAACCTCGCCTTCGAATCGGCCAGATCGGAACCAAGCATGCCCACGCCAGCGGAAAACTGCAGGCGATTCTAAAATTTCCCGACACGTTCGATTTCGTCGGAATCGTGGAACCTGATGCGGAACGTCGTGCGGCGATGGCGAATCGTGATCCCTACCGACGCGTGACGTGGTTGACCGAGTCGGAACTGCTTTCGACTCCTGGGCTACAAGCCGTCGCGGTGGAGACGGATATTCCCAACCTGGTGCCAACGGCGGTGCGTTGTTTGAAGGCCGGGAAACACATTCACCTGGACAAGCCGGCCGGCGAATCGCTGGAAGCCTGCCGTGCGATGCACCAAATCGCGACGGATCGAGATCTGACCATTCAGATGGGCTACATGTTGCGTTACAACCCTGCGTTCCAATTTGCCGATCGGATCGTCCGTGAAGGTTGGCTGGGTGAGATCACAGAGATCAGCGGCATGATGGGAAAGTTCATGAACGACGGTGGCCGATTGGAACTGGCAAAGATTTCCGGTGGCGGCATGTTCGAACTGGCCTGTCATTTGATCGATCAAGTCGTTTCGTTGCTCGGACCGCCCGACAAGGTGACCTCTCACCTGCGGCGGACGTTTCCCGAAAAAGACACGTTCGCGGACAACCAGTTGGCGGTGTTTGATTATCCCAAAGCGATCGCGACGATTCGTTGCAATCACATCGATCCGATGGGCGGAGCGCGTCGACAGTTCTCGATCACCGGGACCGAAGGCACGTTTGAAATTCGCCCGTTGGAACCGACACCGAAAGGTCGGCTGGGGCTGGACCGTCCCCGCGGCGAATTCAAAAAAGGATACCAGGACGTGACGTTCGAAAGTCCGACGGGACGCTACGATGGGAGTTCATGGACTTGGCAAGCGTTATCCGTGGCGAGAAAAAACTGCGTTGGGACGCCGAGCACGATGTCGCCACGCACGAAGCGGTGCTGCGTGCCAGTGGCATGCTTTGACGTGCCAGATGGCAACAAGTTATGATAGGAATGTTCCCGCGAACGTCCGTTTTTTTGACTTTTTCAAGCATGAGAGATGAGCACCAGTTTGCATTTAACCGCGGCCGAATTCGATCGCATGGTGACGTGCGGCGCGTTTGATCATCTCCATCGCAAAGTTGAATTGATTCGCGGGGAACTTCGTGAAATGAATCCAGGCGGACCGCTGTACGACGATTTGATCATGTTTCTCACTGGCTGGTCAGCACGCTCCACGTCGGCCGATCAAATCTCCGTGACAGCGCAGACGGGATTAGACCTCGCGAGCCTCCACAGCCGCCCGGAGCCTGATTTGCTTTGGGGCCGCGCGGGACGCTATCAAGAAAAGCATCCGTCGGCCGACGACGTCAAGCTCGCGATTGAAGTGTCGCACAGTAGCTTGAACGATGATCTTCAAGAGAAGGGGGAGTTGTATGCCGAAGCCGGAACTCAGGAATACTGGCTGGTCGACGCCGGCGGTGCCTGCGTTCACGTTTTTCGCAGTCCGCAAGGCAAAGCCTTTACGGACCATACAATCGCTCGCCGCGGTGATCGGATCTCTCCGCTGGCGGCACCCGAAGCCGTGCTCGATCTGGATGATTTGATTGGGTGACGCGTTAGTCGTCAAACACCGGTGGATCCATTTTGATTTCATCGATCACTTGGCGGGCCCGCTGGGCATCCTCTTCGAACGTTTTGATCTTGACCATGCCGGGCGCTTCGGCGCGAAAACCGGACGTGAATCCACCGGTCGCGATGGCGCGGATTCCGGCGTCCTGAAGCACCGACACCACGATCGAAGCCGACAATTCATCGGTCCGTTCGGCAACTGTCACAAGGTTGGCGGTATCGAGGTTCTTTTCGTTGTCGGTCATGAGTGGGTTCCGAGTGAACAACCCGCGTATGGCGGGATCCATTAAGATCATCACGTTGCATTGGCAGGATCGACGCAAGCGACAACACGTCCTGCAACTCCGCGGATCTAACTTACCACGACAGATGACACCATGCAGAAAACGATGACTGGAATTCGAGCCTTTGCATCCGTGTTCGTGACGGCCCTGTTCTTCTTTCCAAGTTGTTGGTCAGAAAGTGCATTTGCCGCCGATCCGCGTCCGAACTTTCTGGTCATCGTCAGTGATGATCAGCGCCCCGACACGATCGCCGCGCTGGGCAACCCGGTGATCGAGACGCCGAATTTGGATCGTCTGGCTCGCGAGGGAATGACGTTTACGCGGGCGACCTGTGCGTTTCCGTTGTGTGTGCCCAGCCGCGCCGAAATCCTGACCGGCGCGACTGCGTTTCGAAATGGCGTCCCCTACGGAGGCGGTCGTCTGAAACCGGGGCAGACGTTTTGGGCGGACGCGCTGCGTGACGCCGGCTACCAAACCTGGTACTCGGGCAAGTGGATGAATGACGGCTCGCCGAAAACGCGTGGCTATAACGAAACCAGTGGATTGTTCAGCAGCGGCGGAGCCGGCGCGCTGGGAAAGGAACCGCGATACGGACGATTTGGTCGACTGATCACCGGTTACCGCGGCTGGACGTTCAAAACCGATGACGGCAAACCGGAGCTGGAGAAAGGGATTGGCTTGGTCGGCGAAACGAGCAAACACATTGCCGATGGAGCGATCGCGCTGCTTCAACGCGATTCGGACCAGCCGTTTTTTTTGCACGTCAATTTCACCGCGCCGCATGATCCGCTGATCATCCCGCCGGGTTACGACGGCAAATACGATCCCGCCACCGTCCCACTACCGGCCAACCTGCTGCCTGAGCATCCGTTCGACCACGGCAATTTGAAAGGCCGTGACGAACAGCTGTTGCCATGGCCTCGCACCGAGCACGACGTTCGCCGAGAGATCGCAGCCTACTATGCCGTCATCGATGAGATGGATCATCACATCGGACGGATCTTGGAATCGTTACAGCAGTCGGGCAGGTACGACAACACCGTGATCATCTTCACCAGCGACCACGGTTTGGCGCTGGGCAGCCACGGGTTGATGGGCAAGCAAAACATGTACGAACACACGATCGGAGTTCCGTTCCTTATCGCCGGTCCGGGAATTCCAGCTGGGCAACGCACCGACGCACAGATCTACTTGCGGGACATGTATCCGACGACGTGTGAGCTGGCCGGGATTTCGATTCCCGATTCGGTGGATGCCAAAAGTTTCGCACCGGTCTTGAATGGAATCGCAACCGAAATCCATCCGGCAGTCTTCGGTTATTACCACGATGCACAACGGATGATTCGGACGAAGCGATGGAAACTGATTCAATATCCGTTGATCGACAAGGTGCAACTGTTCGACTTGGAAAATGACCCGGACGAGCGAAACGATTTGTCGGCGCGAACTGAGTACGTCTCGATCCGGGAGGAGCTTGCCGGGCAAATGCACGATTGGTTTCAGAAGCAAGGTGAAAGCCCGTAGGCTGGTGGCAAAACGGCTGACCGATCGGGCGCGTCGAAGCTGGGCTGTGCCTGAGGGCCCATTGGCATGCACAGCATGCCCTACACGGCTGACGGTCAATTGGCATGCACAGCATGCCGTACGCGTCGAAACCACTGGACTCGTTTTCGAAAGGAGATAGTAAGCCATGAACAAACGATTCAAGGTGGTGATCACCGATTTGATCACCGAGCCACTGGACGCCGAGCGCGGCGTGTTGGATGACGTCGCCGACGTGGTGGCGTTGGACGCGAAGTGTGAAGCGGACTTGATCGGACAGATCGAAGACGCCGATGCGGTGATGGTCTATCACTATTTGACGTTCTCGAAATCCAGCATCGATCGGCTGAAACAGTGCCGTGCGATCGTGCGCCCGGGTGTCGGCTACGATGCGATTGATCTGGCTGCGGCGCGGCAGCGGGGGATTCCGGTTTGCAATGTGCCGGACTATGGGACTGAAGAAGTCGCCGATTCGGCCGTCGCCATGGCGATCTCGCTCGCCCGCGGCACCCATTTGCTCAACAGTCGACTGCGACGTGGCGTCGGTCCGTGGAACGTCGACCAAGCGACGCCGATTGCTCGGCTCCGCGGTCGGCGTTTCGGGATCATCGGCTGCGGACGCATCGGAACTGCGGCGGCGCTTCGGGCCGAAGCGTTCGGGCTGGAGGTGGCGTTTTATGATCCGTATCGCCCCGACGGGCTGGACAAGGCATTGGGGATCCGCCGCATCGAACGGCTCGAGGACCTGTTGGCGTCTTCGCACATCGTCAGTGTGCATTGCCCGCTGACCGAAGAAACGCGGAGGATGATCGCCGGTCCGCAAATCGCCCGGTTGCCGCGTGGTTCGTTTTTGGTCAACACGGCGCGGGGCGGCATCGTGGACACGGTCGCGGTGGTGGAGGCGTTGGCGAGCGGTCAGCTGGCCGGAGCCGGGATCGATGTGTTGGAACACGAACCACCACCACGAGACAGCCCGGTGCTGGCGGCGTGGCGTGATCCGAGTCACCCCGCCCACGATCGCCTGTTGCTCAATCCGCACACGGCCTATTACTGCGACGAAGGCTGCGAGGAGTTCCGCACCAAGGGGGCGCGAGAAGTGTTGCGGGCGCTGTTGGGTCAGCCGTTGCGGAATGTGGTGAATGACGGCGTTTCATAGTGGCGTAAGCTTCCAGCTTGCGATTGAGACAACGCAAGCTGGAAGCTTACGCCACTTTTTCTAGTGACGGGCTTGGGCGATACGCCGCCACGACATCGTTCTGCACCGAATCATTCTGCCAGCCCTCTCGACCCTCATCGTTTTGCCCTCTTCCCGCCCGCGTTGATCTCAATGGGATGGCATGCACAGCATGCCCTACTCGGCTACTCGGCGGGTGGCTTGGGCCAGTTTAGATGCTTGTGAAGGAAATCGAATGTGCCTTGGCCGTTGATGGTGTGGGGGCCGTCGAACCATTCGATTTCGGTTCGCTCACCGATCTTGAGGCGGGCGGCGTAGAGGTTGCGCACTTTGGCGTATTCATACGCAACCCACTGGTCGGTTGCGACGCCGTCAAAGTGTCCGCGTTCGACCATAAACGGACGCGGGCAAATCAGGGCCGCCATTTCCGAGTAGTTGAACGTTTCACCGAGATTCCATTCAAAGATTTCGTACTCGCCGGTTCCGACGTAGCTGAACGGGTGCCGCGTCGATGCGTTCTTGAGCACCCATTCGTTGAAGTCGGCTGAGCAGATCGAGAGACAATAATCGGTCACAAGGGCGGGAATTCGCATCGCCGATTTTCCGCCGTAGCTGAGGCCATAAAACGCGATCCGCTGCGGGTCGACTTGGGGCAGCGACTGGAGCCAATCGACGATCTGTTGATGCTGGGGAACGATCACCGAGAACAGCGTCTTGCCCAACGGATTCGCCTTGCGTTGCAGCGTTCGAAAGCGATCTTGGAACAGGTACGGGTTCTGCGGTGCGAAGGTGATGAACCCGCGCCGCGCAAGCTGGGCGGCAAAGTCATGGTAGGCTCGGTGATCGCCCAGAAAGGTATCGGTGGGACGCCCTTCCAAGCCATGTTGGCAGACCACAACCGGACGTTTTTCACCGTGCCCGATGTCATCGGGCACGATCAGCACTCCATAGGCGATCACATCCTCAAAGACGTCCAGGACCACTTCGTAGCCCGTCCATCCCGGTTGCTGCCACGTTTGTCGCACGCGGGTGTTTGGCGGCAACAACGGATCGTCGAAGTGGCCGACGACGTCGTCGCGAAAGATCTGCCGATAACGCTGTGAAGACTGAACATAGTCCTCGATTGAATTTGTGTTGAGACCCTTCATGAACTCGCGGCGGACGAATGGGGATTCACGCAGCAGCAATTGATTGTGTCGATCGAGTTGTTCTACCAGTCGCGTTTGCATAGCCGCCTCATCGACCTGCCGAACCACATCAACGTCGCGCTGTGGTCGATCGGCGCTGCTTCGATCGGCGCTGCTTCGATCGGCGCTGCTTCGATCGGCGCTGGGACGATCGATCAACAGTTCGACGAAGCGGTCCGTGGTGACTTGATCACAAGGTGCGTCGCGGAACGCTGTTTCGTCGATCTGCCAGTGCTGGTTTTTGATCAAGGGACGGACGAGCTGTCTCGCCCGTTCGACTTCTTTTCGGCCTTCGGTGGCGTCAATCGGGCGAATCGTTCCTGGGGCGCCGCCGCCGTTGCCGTCGAAGGAACGTGCGGGTGTCTGTGCGTGATTGATTAAGGCGTTGCGAGGAGCCACCAGGGTCAGGGTTTCCGCGTTTCCGAATTCAGCCAACCAACCGAAGAGATTGCGATCGATCGGTTCGGCCCAGATCGTCTCACTTGTACCAAAGCTGCCGCCGACGCAGAGCGCATCGACCCGTTCGTCAAGCGCCGCGGTGGCCAGGGCGATGCGACCGCCCTCCCCGGCACCGATCACTCCGATCGGACGCGACGCATCAAAACTGTCGATCGCCGCGCGCACCATTTGGACTTCGTAACCGATCGGATGTCGCCCCAATTCGAACGCCGCTCGATAGATGTATTCACGGTTGGTCAGCTTCGCACGGCCGCCGCGGGCCTTGATTTCGCGGCTGATCAACATCGGAACCAACACGCGACAATCTCGCTCGGCCAGACGCCGGGCGAATTGCAAATCGGGTTCGACCCCGCCGGCCATTCCACTGATTTGCGCGGGCGTTTGGTCACAATCGGGAATTGCCACGACATTCGCCGTCACCGTGGTCGGTTCGATCGGTTCGAGCAACAGGCCTTCGCCGTAAACCGAAACGATTGACCGACCGGGGTCGGGGTCTTCGAGCACTGGCCACCGAACCGAATAGACCCGATGGCCTGAGAGCGAGTCGTCGACTGAGGAGCCGACGACAACGTTGCGTTCAATGACGACCGGTGCAACTCGGTCTTCGTGGGCGCCGAGCATGCGGGCCAAGCGGTCTCGATTGGGTTGGACCGAGCGGGCGTAGGCCTGCGGGGAAGTGAAGTCGCGTTGCCAATGCCGCTCGCGGGCGGCGGAGGATTGATCCAATTTGCCAAGCAAGAACCGATCAATGCCGTCGACCATTTGCGAGGCAATGTCGCCTTCGATTTCAAGCGGCACCGCACCGGGAAATTGGCGTTGAAGCGATGTGGGAGTCGAATCCTGGGCGAGACAAAGTGATAGGCCGGCCATCGCGAACCAGATGGCCGCTGGCACGGAAACTCGAGACCACTGTCGAAACCTGTGCTGAAACCAGTGCTGAAACCACTGTCGAACGATGCGTGTCAGGGTCATGCGGGAGAAAGCCATGGGAGATGCTTGGGCAGGAGTAAATTGCGATCGACGCGGTCGAAGACGCGGGCGAAAAAACGCATCAGGAACTGGCAGGCGTGCTAAATGATCGGGCACCCGATGGCCGGCCGCGACCCCTTGGCCACGCTGAATGGGCCATTGTGGCTCATTTTACTGGCAATGGCACTTTAATTGCTATGATCTTGGCAGCGCGAACGTCACTCCTGGCAACGAGATCTGGTTTCGAGCCGTTTCGCGACGCACGACGTTTGTTCCGGAGATTGGGTGGAATGCACAAGTACGTGATCATGGGGGTTCAAGGATGTGGCAAGGGAACGCAGGCGGCCAGGCTGGTCGACGCATTCGACTTGGTGCATATCAGTGTCGGCGACATCTTTCGCTGGCACATCAAGAATCACACCAAGCTGGGCGCGCAAGTCAAACGCATCGTCTCATCGGGCAACCTAGTCGGTGACGATGTGGTGGAGACGATTGTGCACCGTCGATTGGACGAGCACGATTGGAACTACGGTTTTATCCTGGATGGATTTCCCCGCAGCGAGTCGCAGGCCCTGTTCTTTTTGGAAACGTACGACATCGACGCGGTGATCCACATCGAAGTGCCCGACGAAGTGGTCCGGCAACGCGTCTTGTCGCGGCGGTTGTGCAGCGGTTGTGGGCTGGACTACAACCTGATTTCGCACCGGCCGGCGGTCGAGGATGTTTGCGACGTGTGCGGCAGCGGGCTGCGTGCGCGTCCCGATGACACCGAGGAGGCGTTGGCGGGGCGATTGAGGGATTACCACACGAAAACCAAACCAGTGCTAAGTTTGTTTGAGCGGAAGGAGTTGGTGCTGGACATCGACGGGACGGCGAAACCCGATGCGATCCATCAAGAGATTCGGACGAGGCTGGGTTGTTGAGAACTGGGGAGTTTACAGCGGTTCGACGGTCACACGATGGAACCGATAGCCGCAGTCGTACGCTCCCAGAAAGATCGAGTTGGCGTTTGGCGTCGCCCAGTACTCCGAAAGCGACAGTTGTTCCGCCGAGCCTTTCCAATCGATCACCAAACGCCCGTCGACGACGACTTTGACACCGCCATCCTGGACCGTCGCGACGATTTGCGAGAGGCGGTTGGATTGGAGCAGGTTTCCGACGTAGGTAGTGTCGTTGCCGACGTTTGCGCCGTCGACATTCTCGATCGCCGTGGACGGTGAACGCGTCGATGAGAAATGGACCAGAACCACGAATCGATGGTCTCCCTGGCAAAGCCCCAAGAGCAGGCCATTGGGCTTGTCCAAGGGTTCGACGATCGTGGTCAATCGGTATCGTTCTGGGGGGGAGTAGGGTAGTTCGAGCCGGACGCCATAGCCTTTGTTGCACACGATCGACCGTCCGTCGCGAGTCCATTTGCCGTTGGAGAAACAGCGATCCAATTCGAGCCCTGCAAGCAGATCAATTTCCTCGCCCGGCGGTTCAGCAAGATCGAGTGGGCCGAGCGGATCCGGTTTGGCCAGGTCTGATTTGAGTTCGATGGGCCGGGGGGGCGAATTGTCAGCGGCGCGTACTTGAAAATAGCCCCAGAGCTGCTCGCGGCCGGCGTCTGTTTCGATGTCCACGCGGTAACTGACAGGAGTCGGACGTTCGAACATGCCGAGCTGAATCGTGTCGGTTTCTGGGCCGGCGATGGATACGGGGACATCGATCCAAGGGCCGTCGATCGCAGTTTGAAATCGGACGCGGAGTGTTTTGATTGTTGCGTCGTCGGGAATCTCCAACTTCAAGTTGGCCATTTGTCCGGGCTGGGGCTGGGGCGGCTGCGGGAGGGCGCGGAACTTCGTGAACAGTTCGGCCTGCTCGTCCGGTTCTTGACCGGTCGCTTTCCAGCCGAGACGTTGCTTTTGGTCGTCGTCGATCCAAGACTCGCTGAGCCAACCGTGGTACTGGCCCATGCTCATCACCGACCGATTGCCCGGTTCGGGGTGCGGCAATCCGACGGTGTGACCGAGCCCTTCGTGATAGACAACGCAATCAGAACCGCGATATGGCACACGCCATCCGTCGGCGCTGACCAACCCCCACCCGACACCGCGGTTGGACAGATAGGACGCCCGAGCACCCCCCAGGCTAGATCCCGGGAAATGATTGCCGCCGGTCAGATTTCCTTCAAATTCGGGACGGTCCTTGCCTGGCTTGAGTCGATAAAAATCATCGAGCGGACGATGGTTAATATCGCTCAACGTCAACAGAATCGGAAAGCCGCCTTCGTCATCCGCGCCGAACTCCAATCGCTCGTCGATTTCACCGAGTGTTCGGAAAAAGATCGCGGTGGCATCGCCGCGACGCAATTCTCGCGTGGTCCATTTAGAAACCAGCGGCCGCGGGTGGACGGTCACCTCCAACTTGCTCTGCCCCTGAAACTCTCGCTGGTGAAATTGTTGCAGGCGGCCACAATAGTAGTCGAGGCGGTCTTTCCAATCGGGCAGCGGATTTCGGTCAGAGGGGAGAAAGTAAACGACGGTCAGCTTGATCGTTGACGTGTCATACCTGCCGTCCCAGGTTTTCGTTCGGGCCAACAGTGAGGGCGGCAACGCTATCACGCTGAACAGAACGGTCAGGTACGCCACAATCGAACGGGACGCAAAGGTGTTGGACATTAGCGGCTGCCGATGCAAACGAGATGCTCGCGGGTGCGGACGTAAAGCTTGCCGTTGGAGATCGCCGGGGAGGCGAACACCGATTCGCCGAGGGAGTTTTTGTGAACAATCTCGGGCGTCCGCGAGGCCTTCATCACGATGGTTTCGCCGTCGTCGGTGGTGAAGTAGACCAATCCGTTTGCGGTCACCAGGGAGGCGCTGAAGTGACGGCCCAAACGTTCTCGCCAAACCCGCTCTCCGGTTTGGCTGTCAAAGCAATGGGCGATGCCGCGGTCGTCGGCGATGAACAGCAAGTCGTTGGTGACGACCGGTGATGGCACGTAGCTTTGCGCTTCGGTGACATGCCAATTGACGTGGGACTCCGTCACATCGCCGCTGCCGCCGGGACGAATCGACATCACATGGTAGGTCGGGAAACCGGCGGTCAAATAGAAGCGCTCGTTGTCATAGACCATCGAGGCGACAAACTGTTCGGTCGGGCCTTCGATCCACCAGAGTCGTTTGCCGGTCCGGGGATCGAACCCCGCGACACGTTTGCTGCCCGTCATGACCGCTTGCACCGCACCGTCGATCTCGCACAGCAGCGGAGTTGCATAGCTGCGTGTTTGGTGCACGCGCGGGGTTTTCCAGACCAAAGCGCCGGTCGTTTGGTTGAGTGCTGCCAAGTAGGATTCGCCGTCGTGGTCGCCGTTGACGAGAATCAGGTCTTCGAACAAGACCGGACTGGTGCAGTAGCCGTGAATGCTGGAGAACGAGCCGACGGTGACCAGCCAGTCCTGATTGCCCTGGTGGTCGTATTTTGCCACGATCATCTCGCCGGGCTGGCCGCGTTCTCCGCTGGTGTCATCGGTTTGGAAGAACGTGACATACACGTGTTGATTATCGGCTGCGGGGGTGCCCGAGGCGTGGCTGTTCAGCTTGTGCATCCCCTCCAGCGGTGCGGCGATCACCTCGCGGGTCCATTTGATTTGACCACTGGTGCGATCCAGGCAATGCAACAACCGGGCATTTGTGGTTTCGTCGCACGAGGTCAGGAAAATGGAATCTCCCGACAGGACGGGGGATGAATAGCCCGATCCGGTGATCGGGGTTTTCCACAGAATGTTTTTGCCGGTGGCGGCATCCCATTGCACCGGGACACTCGTTTCGTGACTGGTTCCATCGCCACGCGGCCCACGCCACTGCGGCCAATCCTCGGCATGGCAAAGGGAGCCAGCGACCATCATCGCTAGCAGGAATCCGATTCTCATCATTAATCCTGTTTCAAGTCTGCGGGGGGCGAGTGGGAGTCTCATGGATTCGCAAAGTATATTCCAATCGGAGCATGTCCCGCAGCAGAGACGATTTTCGTAGGATGTTGGCTGATCGATGAACTCCGGTCGCTCTCTTCTTTTCTTCACCTCGGTTTCGAATCAACATGACAAGACTTTCCCTTTGTGTACTGCCGGTTTTGCTGGCCGTCGTGTCCCTTCGGCAGCTCCACGGTGCCGAGCCGTCGACGCAGCAGACGGCCAAAACGCTGAACGTGCTGTTCATCGGCAACAGTTACACGGCCAGACACAATTTGGCCGATGTGGTCAAAGCGATGGTCCAGCAAGGCCAGCCGGGCGTGAAGATGGAAGCCAAAACCGTCATCTATGGCGGCCGTCGGTTGGCCGACCACTGGCGATTGGGCAGCCAAAATTTCATCCGATCCAGCACCCTCACCGCGGATCAGATCAGAGCGACGATCAAGGACTTGGAAGTCCAACTGCGTCGGAATCCGCGTGACAAGTACGCCAAGTATGCGGTGGAGCGTCAACGAAAACTGTTGAACGACTACGACACGACGCGAACGCGATGGGATGTGGTGGTGTTGCAGTCGTATCGCGACGACCTGGAGGGCGGACCGTCGTCGTTGTATGCCCAATACGCACCAAAGTTTGCGGAGCTGGTTCATGCTCAGGGCGGAAAGGTCGTCTTGTATGAAACGACGCCGACCACGCAAAACGACAAACCGTTGACGGGGATGCCCGATGCGGAGCCGGTGTTGGAAAAGGCGGAGGCGATCGCCGCGCTGGCGGACAAGATGGATGCCGAGGTGGCACCGATGTCACTGGTCGCGCTGCAATGTCAGCGTCAACGTCCTGATTTGACCCTGCGTTTCGTCAACGACGCCCATTTGAATCAAACGATGGCGTACCTGACCGCGTGCACGTTGTACGCTGCCATCCTGGACGCCGACCCACGCGGGTTGAAAGTCGACTCGATCACCGACATCCGCTATTGGCAGAACAAAGATCGGACGAAGGACCGTGACAATCTGCCGATCAAGAAAGTCGTTTCGGACCAGGATCGGGCCGATCTGCAGCGGATTGCTTGGGAAGGGTACCAGGCAATGAAACAGATGCGGGAGCAGTAGCAGCGGGCGCTGGGAAGGGCGACGTTTGGTGACGGATTCACTTTAAAATTCAATCTGGACGAAGCAGTCCAGCAATTTTACCGAGCTGACGATCGAGAATCAGACCCACGGATGGCAGCGTGAACCCACCGATGACAGGCTGCCAAAGATCCGTGGGTTCGCGCTGCTATCGGTGGGCTCAATGTTGACGGCGCGTTAGGCGGCCATGCGCTCGGGCATCTCAGCGTTTTGTTCTTGCGCGATGACTTCTTCGGCCAGGGCCTGGTAGTCGATCGAGCCGTTGCTTTGGGGTGCGTACTGGAAAATCGACTGTCCGAAGCTGGGGGCTTCGGCCAGGCGCACGTTGCGTCGGATGCGAGTGTCGAAGAACCGGGCGCCGCGGAAGAACTCGCGACCGCCTTTGGTGGCTTGAAAGAATTCGTCGATGTCCGTGCTGACTTCGGCCGCCAATCGGGTGTTGGAATCGTACATGCAGAGCATGACGCCGGAGAGACGAAGTTGGTCGTTGAGACGGCGTGAGACGACTTCGATCGTGCGGAGCAGTTTGCTGAGGCCGTGCAGGGCGAGGAAGTGGGGTTGCAGCGGCAGAAAGACTTCATTGACCGCGACCAGGGCGTTGACGGTCAGCACACCCAAGCTGGGTGGGCAGTCCAGGATCAGGTAGTCGTATTCATCGGGGTCGTCGTCGAGTCGGTCGCGGAGGATCATTTCTCGACCGACTTCGCCGGCCAATTCCAATTCCGCGGCGGCCAGGTCCAGGTTCGAAGGGACGACGCACAGATTGTCGTTGACGCGCCGTTTGGCTTCGGTGATCGACGCGTTCCCGCAAAGGATTTCGTACATGCTGGGCTGGTCGTCGACTGCGGTGATGCCGAGGTGCAGCGAGGCGTGGGCCTGGGGGTCCAGATCCATCACGCAGACACGGCGACCGGATTGGGCCAGGGCTGCCGAAAGGTTCACCGAACTGGTGGTTTTTCCAACCCCGCCTTTCTGGTTGATCACAGCGATGGAACGCATGGTTTCATTTCCTTGGAAAATAATCACGTCGATTCGAACGACGTTTTTGGGGGAGGTGTTAACGCCAGAGCCGGGCAGGCTGACCGGGATCGGTCAGGCCGCGACTCCGCGGTTGAGGTTCTGTTCGGCTGAGCCCTTGGATTCCTGTTGAAGCTTCTCAAAGGCAAGCAGCACTTCGTGCAAATCGGAATCAATCACGACCACGTCGTCGGCGAAATCGTCCAGCCAGGCGCTGTTGCAGCGTTGGGCGCTGAGCAGCAGCCGGGCGAGCATTTTGATGGGGACGGAGCTGGTTTTTTTGGGGCCGGTGCCCGCAATTTGATCCAGTTCACGTAGCCATCGGGGATCCGATCGGGGTGGTCGGTGGTACTCTGATGGATCGTCTTCGGACCAGACTCTCCATCCCGCCTGCAATCGCTGATCAAAGTTGCTCATCAATTTCTATGGTCGATCGAAATCCAAAGGTTAGTGGCGTCGGCAAACCGACGGGTATGCGTAACCGGTATCGACTTTGACGGCTGGGAAAGTAAAGGCGAATTGAATGATTTTACCGGTTATCCCAGTTTCACGGCCGGGGGAGACGCGTCTGATTCGTGGGTCCCTCAGTTGACAGGTCGGCCATGCGGCGCTATTCTCGCGCGGCGAACACTGGGGGGGAACTCGTTGTGAATTGAGATTCCACCCGGATCGCCCCACGTGGGGATTTTTCCGCTGCGGATGTCAAATGCCGATTTCGGCGTCCGGCAACGCGGCACACCAACGATTCCTGGATCGCCGCCCGTGTTGGTGCTTTGTTGGCACCGGCGTTATGCGTGGCGTCCGGACCAACACCGAGACCGACTGATCATGGCTGTCGATCTAGAAGCCATCGCCCGACGCGGGCGATGCGACGCATCGAGTCTGAAACTTGCCCTGCCGCTGATTGAGCAAGGCTATGAAGCGCCTTTCTTAGCACGTTACCGTCGCGACGAACTCGGCGGGCTGGACGAAGCGACGCTGTGGAATCTGAAAGCGGCCGTCGATGCAGAGAAGTCTCTGGCCGATTATCGCGACGAATTGCACGAACTGTGGCAGTCCACCCCGCTGGCCGATCCGGCCATCGGTGACGCGATTCGCAAAAGCGGCTCCAATCGAACGCTGCAACGACTCGGCAAACGGCTGCGCCAAGAAACGTCCGCCGGAATCGATTCCGACGCCAATCGCTTGGCCGTGCGGATGCTCAATCCCCATAAAGGCGATCCGTCGGATCCCTCCGCGGTCGCCGAAAAACTGGAATCGATCTCCGATGCCGCCGCGGCGGTCGAAGGGTTGCCCAAGGCGATTCCCAGCCGACTGGCCGGTGACCCACGCGTGATCAGCGCCGCGGTGCGTTGGCTGAGCCGGAACGCGAAACTGCATATCTCCGATGTCCACGATCCCCACATCGCTGCGGCGGAAAATGAGCAGGCCCAAGCCGCCAACGCCGAAGCCAAAGCTGCCAAAGCTGAAGCCAAGGCTGTGAAAGCGAGCGAGGCCGCCGAGGCGAACACTGCAGAAGCAGCCGCCCCAGCGACCGAACAGTCGCCTGCCGAACAGTCGCCTGCCGAACAGGCACCTGCCGCCGAGACAGCGACTCCGCACGCTGAAGCCACTGCTCCCGCTGAAGGGTCGACCGAAGCGGAATCGCCGGCCGCTGAGTCGGCGCCGGCCGCTGAGCCCGAAGCGGCGCCGGCAGCCGAAGCGGTGACCGAGTCGGCTGAGTCGTCCGGGTCGGCTGACGAAGCCGCGGAAGCCAGCCAGGGCGAACCCGCCCAAGCCGATGGCGAATCGCCGGCAGCCGCCGAGAGCGTTGCACCCGCCGAAACCAGTGCAGCTGGGGATTCGGATCTGCCGGGGTTCAAGCCGGATCCGGACGAGAAGCCGACGGGCAAGAAAGCGAAGGCGAAGGCATCGACGCCGAAAAAACAGAAAAAGATCTCGCCCCGCCAGCGTCGCCGTCGGTGGCTGGTCAGTGTCCTGAAGCCCTTGGAAGGGAAGCGGATGCCGGCGACCAAGTTGAGCGCGTTTCAAGTCGTCATGCTCGGCCGGGCGTTGCGAAGCCAGGTCGCGGTGTGTGCGTTTGAGTATGACGCGGCGAAGTTGGTCGGTGAAATCAAGCGAGCGGTGATTGCATTGAACCCGGGGCTGGAATCCACCTTGGGTGACGTGGTGATGCAACACGAAGCCGACATCCGCGAGGCCGCCGAGGCGGCGTGGTGGGATGAGCTTCATGAGCGTGCGTCGGCACGGTTGGTCAGCGTCGTGGCGGACCATTTGCGACGTCAGGTCAACCGCGGTCCGGTCGAAGCGAAGGTCGTGATGTCGATCGATGCCGTCGGGCCGAAGACCGCCGCGACGGCCATCGTGTCGTCCGACGGCCGCGTGCTGCACGGCGAAGATCTGCCCTGTCAGTTGTCCGGAAGTGTGCGCGGGCAAACCGTCGCCAAAATGGGCGAATTGATCCATCACTATCACGTCGATCTGGTCGTCGTCAGCAACGGGCCGGCCCGACGCGCCTGTTTGATCGCGTTGGGAGACTTGATCGCGCAAAGCCCCGATCACTCGGTTCGCTGGACGGTCGCCGATCGTTCCGGTGCGGATACCTATGCCAGCAGCGACGTGGCCAATTCCGAAATGAGGTCGACTCCGCGGCGGTTCCGTGCCGCGGCTTGGATCGCGTTTTCCGTTTTGCATCCGCCCCAAGCCTACGCAAAAGTCGATCCCTTGCGGCTGCGACTGGCGTCGTTCCAAAGTGAATTGTCCGAAGACGCGTTGTCGATCTCACTGGGGCACATCATGTCCAGTGGCGCGTCGCGCGGCGGCGTGGATAGCAACGCCGCGCCGTTGGGCTGGTTGCAGCAACTGCCCGGCATGAACCCCGACGTGGCACGGTCGTTGATCACGCGACGCGAACAAAATCTGCTGCGTTCGCGTCAGGAACTGCTGGAATTGGAGGGTTGGGAATCGGTCGTCCAGACCCGTCAGGCGATTCCGTTCCTGCGGGTCTTCGAAAGCGACGAGGTGCTCGACGGGACCCTGATCCATCCGGACGACTACGGGTTGGCCAAGAAACTGGCGACGGCGCTCGAAATCGAATTGCCTCCGCCGGCTCCCCCAGGATACGAAGCCCCCAGCTACGAAAAACTGGCCGATCTCGCTGAACCCAAGTTGGTCGACGCGACCCAGCCCAAGCAACCGGCTCCGGTCGAAGATTTCGATCACGCCGGCGAAAAGGCGGGCGAATTCAAGATCGGTGACGACGCCGACCCGGCCGAGTCGTCGGATCCCGCGGCCGCGACAGAGTCGGCCGAGTCATCTGCCGCTGAGACCGCTGCGGAAACCGTCAGTGAAATCGCGCCCGTCGAGCCGGCTGCCGAAGCCGAGTCAGACGCCGCGGCTTCTGATTCGACGGCGACGGACGACTCGGACGCTGCTCCGAATTCTGAAAGTCAGGACCCCGAGTCCAGGACGGCCGACAGCGAGGGCGCGGCGGCGGCCGAGTCGACCAGTCCTGGGCCGGAGAATCCCAGCCCCGAACCGATCAAGCGTCCGCTTCCCGAACGCGCCAAGATCGACAAGTGCATCAAAGAATGGCAGGTCGGGCGGCACCGCGTGAACCAATTGGTCGGATGGCTGTGTGATCCGTTTGGTGAAACGGCCATCAGCAACGACCCGCCCGGCGTGCTCGACACGATGCCCACACTGAAGACGCTCAAGCCGGGCGACCAGGTCGTCGGCGTCGTCGTCGGGGTGATGAGTTTTGGTGTGTTTGTCGAATTGGCCCCCGACTGCAGCGGACTGATTCACGTCAGTCGTTTGAGCGACGGCTACGTGGAAGATCTCAACGAAGCGATTCAGGTGGGTGATGTGGTCACCGCGTGGGTCACCGGGATCGACGAAAAACGACGTCGCGTCGGTTTGAGTGCACTTTCGCCCCAGCAGGAAGAGCGGCTGGAGAAAGAGCGTCACAATCGCGAAGCTGGCGGAGGTCGTGGCGGTTACCGACGCGATGCCCGTCCGGGCGGCGGCCAGGGACGACAAGGTGCCGGACGCTCCGGCGGCGGACAAGGTCAACGCAGCGGCCAGCCACAACCGGCCGCTCAGGGTGCCGGGGCGGCACGCGGTGATCAACCGGCCGGCGGCCAAGGTCGCGGCGGACAGGGACGCGGGGGACAGGGACGCGGAGGCCAAGGTCGCGGCGGACAGGGACGCGGGGGCCAGGGACGCGGAGGCCAGGGTCGTGGCGGACGAGGCGCTCAGGGTGGCCGCGGTGGTCGTGACTCGCGCAAACCGCGCCAGCCCGAATCCTATCGCGTGGTCGCCAAGCCCGAAGCAAAACCGCTCACCGATGCGATGCAAAAGGGAGACGAACCGCTGCGTTCGTTCGGCGATCTGTTGCAGTTCTATTCCAAACAGGAAGACGCGCCCGCGGCAAAGGAGTCCAAACCCAAAGCGGACACCGGCAAGTCGGACGCTGCGAAGGCTGAATCCGCTGCGACCGAAGCGGCCAAACCGGTCGAGCAAGTGGCGGCGGCAACTCCGCCGGCACCCGCTCAAGCGGCACCCGCTCAAGCGGCACCTGTTCAACCGGCACCTGTTCAACCGGCACCTGTTCAGGCGGCCGTCGGCGGTGAAGCCGGGCAACGCGACTCATCGGGGCAAGCTGCGAGCCCCAGCGACGCGGGGTCCGATAAGCCAACGGAGGCGTCGGAATGAAGGATGATTTTCAATCCCGTCTGGAATCGGCGATCCAACGGGGGCAGCGGCGACGCGATCATTCGGCCAGCGAAGCGAAACGCAAGGAGTTGACCGAGGAGGAGCTGAAGCGGCTGCACACGTCCTATCGGCTCTCGCTGTCCGAGCGAATCGAAGTCAAGATGCGCAGCATCATCGATGCCTTCCCGGGGTTTCGCCAGGAAGCCCTGTTCGGCGAAGTCGGTTGGGGAACGGCGTGTTATCGCGATGATTTGAGAATCAAAAGCGGGCGTCGATCCAACGCTTACAGTCGATTCGAAATGGTCATCCGCCCCTACAGCGATCTCCGCGTATTGGATCTGAAGGGCAAGGCGACCGTCGAGAACCGCGAGATCTTCAATCGGTCCCTGTTCCGCAACATCGAAGAAGTCGATGTGGAAGAGTTCGAAGACGTGATCGATGCGTGGACCATCGAATACGCCGAGCAATACGCGGCCCGATCCGCGTAGAGCCGAGTTCAGTTCCGGGTTGAAAGTTCCCCGATGCAAGAATCAAGTTGAACGTTCATCAACTCAATCACGTGGCACTGCATGTTGCCGACGTCCCCGTCAGCGTGGCGTTTTATCGAGACGTTCTGTGTTTGCCGGCCATGGATCGCCCGGCGTTCGATTTTCCCGGTGCCTGGTTTCGGTTGGGTGTCGATCAAGAACTGCATTTGATCGGCGACCGCGACCTGCCGGTGCATTCAAGCCATCGTGGAACGCACTTGGCGCTCGTCGTCGATGATCTGGATGAATGGGAAAAGCACCTGGACGCCCATCAGGCGACCCGGCTTCCCCGGCGTATCCGCCCCGACGGTGCCCAACAGACTTTCGTCCAAGACCCCGACGGACACTGGATCGAACTCTGCGTCCCGGGGAAATAGGTTTTAGGTTCCAAGTTGCAAGTTGCAAGTTCCAAGTTCCAAGTTCCAAGTTCCAAGTTCCAAGTTGCAAGTTGCAGGTTGCAGGTCGTCAGATTTCAGATTTCAGATTGCAGATTGGTCCGATCTTCCCGTCTCCCCCATTTTTCTGCCCCCCATTTTTCTGCCAACCGCCAACTGACTTGGAACCTGGAACCTGGAACCTGGAACCCTAACGTCCTTCCAACCGTTCGGCGATTTTGATGTGGCCGTTTTGTCGGGCGAAGTAGGCGGCGGATTCGCCATCGATGTCGACCATGTCCTTCTTCGCGCCTCGGGCCAGCAAGACGTCCACGACTTCGGCTTGTCCTTCGGCGGCGGCCATCATTAGTGCGGTCCAGTGTTCGCCGTTGTCGACAGCGTTGATGTCCGCACCGGCGTCCAGCAGGATTTCGACCGTGGTCGGCGCGGGGCCGCTGGCGGCGTGAATCAGCGGGGTCTTGCCGGTCCGGTCGCGGGCATCGATCGTGGCATTGTGCTTGATGAGCAACTTGACGATGGCGTCGTGACCGTTGTAGGCGGCCATGGCAAGCGGCGTCAGCCCATTGGCATCGGCTTCGTTGACATCCATGCCACTTTCCAGGCAGAGCTCGACGACGCGTCGTTTGCCGTCGTGGGCGGCCACCCGAAAGGCTTCCGGACTGTACAACGCATTCGCTGTGCTCTGCGGTTCGGACAGGGGTGTCGGTTCGGCGCTGGCGGCGTCGCTGTCTTTTGTGTCGCTGGCTGATGCGTCGCTGCCCGGCGTGTTGCCGTCCGGCGAATTGCTGTCCCCGGGATCGCCCGTTTCGCTTGTGGTTTCGGCTGGGGGGGCGGCGTCAGCGTTGGAATCCGACGTTTCCCCGTTGCAGCCGACCGACAGCATCAGCGCGGCAAGACAGAGCGTGGTGGCCAGAACGTGGGGAAAAGAGGTCAAACGGGTGGGCATGATGAGCGATCGAAAAGGGGCGTTGGGGTGATGTGACCGGTTGTGTCAACGGTCTCGCGATCCTGTTGGTGGTCACGGAGGCGAAAACGCTTCCGCGGTCTTCAGTATCTCACATTTCTTCACGGAGGAGCGATCCGGTGGCAAAGTTTTACGTTCAGTGTGGTCAGACGGAACTGGTACTCAACAGCGACACGACGGATTCGGCGGCGTTGGCGATGATCGATCGCATTCTCGGGCCGCACTTATGGATCTACGATGATCCGGGGTTGAGCGAATTGGAGTGCTGCCAGCATTTGATGTTGGAAGTGCTGTTGCATCTTCCCACCGAGATTTCGGTCAGCGAGCAGGGGTTTGACCGCGACGATGCCGTGAAGATCTCGGTCCCGGAGACGATTCACTGTTGGCACGCGTTGATGATCGGAATGCGGCGGTTGTTCCGCGAAGCCGGACTGGACCGCAGTGTCGCGGTGCTCGCCGGTGCCGAGGCGATCGATCGCGTCGTCTCGTCGCCTCGATTGCCTCGATTACCTCGATAGGGCATCAGGCGACCGCTCGCATGGCTGGAACCGGCGTGCTACCTTGGCGGATGTCGGGTCGATCGTGCGAACCCCAGGATCGGCCATGTTTTCTTCATGCCAAGAACGAGACTGCGGAGTATTCACGTGCAGCAGGTCAAGATTTTCAAGTCCGTTGATACCGAACTGGAAGACTTGGAAAAACAAATCAACCGGTTTATCCGAAAGAACAATGTGCGGGTGTTGTCGATCTCGGGCAATCATTCGGCGTCGGTGGACACCGGCGCGGGACCAATGAATACGTTTTCCGGTGGCGATGTAACCGTGATCATGTTGTTCGAAATTGAATCGCCCAGTCGTTGATTCGGGCGCGTTCGTCTGAACCTTGCACCCGGCGGCAGACCATGATCGAAGTCGAAGCGTTCGTCAAACGTTACGGTGACTTTGTCGCCGTGGCCGGTGCGTCGTTCGCGATTCCGGCCGGTTCGGTCGCGGCGCTGGTCGGTCCCAATGGCGCCGGCAAAACGACGACGATTCGAACCTTGTGCGGGATTCTTCGACCGACCGCGGGGCGGATGCGAGTGGCCGGTGCTGATCTGGCGGTGGATCCTCTTTTGGTCAAACAACGCACGGCCTATGTTCCCGACGACCCGCCGTTGTTTGACACGTTGACGGTCCAGGAGCATCTGCAGTTCATCGCGTCGGCGTATCGATTGACCGACTGGCAAGACGACGCCGAGGCATTGCTGAGTCGGTTGACGTTGAGCGACAAGAAAAACACGTTGGCGTCGGAATTGTCGCGGGGGATGCGGCAAAAGGTGGCGATCGCGTGCGCCTACCTGCGCCGACCCGACGTCTTGCTGCTGGATGAACCGATGACCGGGTTGGATCCGCCGAGTATTCGCACGTTGAAGGAAACGATTCGCGAGCAGTCGCAGCGAGGCGCGACGGTGCTGGTCAGTTCGCACCTGCTGTCGCTGGTCGATGACTTGTGCGATTTCTTGGTGTTGATTCGACAGGGCAAGGTGTTGTTCAGCGGTCCGCTGGGCGAGGCCCGCGAGCGGTTCGGGGGCGCCAGCGGCTCTTTGGAAGAAGTGTTCTTTCGCTTGACCGGGCAACCGGAAGAACGCGACGATCAGAATCTTGCGGTGAGCGATGACTGATCCCGCTTTGACGCAATTGATGCGGATGCTGATGTGGGCCGCGGTTCGCCAGGGCTGGCGACTGGTCAAGAAACCGTCCGGAGCGTTTTTCACCCTGTTCATGCTGGCGATGGTCTCCTTCGGTCTGATGCCCACTGTGGTGATGGCGGTGAGTGATCAGAAACAGCCTTCCTCGATCATTGCCGAGCTGCTGGGAAGTGCCATTCCGGTGTTGATGTATGCCGCGGCGGCGATGATGGTGGTGACCGATTCAGGCAAAGCGATGTTGGAACTCAAGCCGGCGGAGCTTCAATTTGTGCTTGCCGGACCGTTCACCAATTCCCAGATCCTGTCGTACCGGCTGTTGACGTTTGGGGTCGGATGGTTGCCGCTTAGTTTTTTCTTTTCGGTGTTTCTGCTACCACACTTTGGCAGCCTGTTGGGCGGTTTTCTGGGGATCGCGCTGGGGGGAGCGTTCATCACGTTGATCGCCTTTCAATACACGCTGGTCAGATCCAGGATTGCACCAACGTTCTTGCGAGCGATTCGCTGGAGCGTCGGAGCCAGTCTTGCATTGATCGCGACGGAGGTCGCCCATCGGGTGCTGTGGTCGCCGGACGCTTATTCGGTTGAGATGATTTCCCGGGCGATCCATGACGGTTGGGCGGCGCGCGGGTTGACGCTTCCGTTTCGTCCCTTTGTGTGGCTGATGGAAAGTGCGACCGGGATGGAGTGGCTGTGGGGGCTCATGATGAGTGTCGCCCTGGTGGTCGGAATCACGGTCAGTTGTTACCGAACCAACGGCGGATTCTCAGAGCTTGCGGTCGAGGGCGTCGCACGGCGGCAGAAGAAGCTCGAACGGATTCGCGGCGGCAACGTTTACGGCATGTCGACGCGTCGGGCGGAACGGTCGCGGTCATTGCCCACGTTTGGATGGTGGGGCGGGGTCGGGCCGGTGGCTTGGTCACAGGTCACGTCGGCCGTCCGCCGCACCGGCCGGTTGGTGCCTGGGATGATCGTCATCGGGATGGTGGCGGCGATCGCCGCCGCGGTGCTGCTGCCTCTCTTTCCGGACACGATTCCCGATCCGGCCCGAACTTATGCCGTGCCGCTTGCCCTGGCAGCGTCGGCCTACGTGGGGTTTCTGGTGTCGATCACGGCACAGAGCGGGTTTTCGGCGAATCGGCGTCTATTGACTTGGTACCAGACATTGCCGATCCGACCGATGGCGATTGCGATCGGGATGGTCACCGGAACCGCGACGATGTTGCTTGCGATTGAGTGTGCGTTTTGTTTGCCGGCCTTGGTGGTCAGTTCCCTGACGATGGTGCAGTCTCTGTCGGTGGTGTTTGCCGGGGCTTCATTCAGTCTGGCATTTGCGTCGATGACCAATTTTATTTCGGCGGTGACGGGGCTGCGTCCGATGCCCGGCGGAACCCCCGACGTCTTTCAGGGAGCACGGGCGTTGATTTTCATGATGATTCTGGGACTTTCTATGACGCCGATCTTGCTGTTTGCCGTCGGATCGGCGGCAATCGCCGGGGTGCTGGTGGGGTTTTCTTGGACGTTTTGTTCGATTGCCGCGGGACTGGCGATGTTGGCGGGGCTGCCGGCGATGTGGTGGTACTCGGGGATCCGGTTCGTCGAGAGCGAGTTTTTGGGTGATTGACTGAGTTATCGACTTGTCAAAAATCGAGCGTTGACCGTACAGTTTGGCCGGACCTGTCATCGGGTCAGTCTCGACCGCGTCAGGATGTGGACCGGGTTTTCGTTTCCTAATTCTCTAAATCATTGACATGTTACGACCGGGTGAGGGCAATGCCGCAGAGATCGATCGCGCTGGCGAGAAACGCAACGTAGACCGCGTTCCGAGTGTCAGTGTGGTCGAAAAGACGATCGCGGTGTTGGTCATTGCACTCGATGTCCAGGTCAACAAGCAGCCGATCGCGTTGCACGTGTTGGTGCACGATCCGGACGATCCGTTTCGGCAGTTGATGGACGCGGCGGAGAAATCCGATATCGTGTTGCGGGAGTCACCGTTCCGCAGCACGGGGGAGACCTTTGCGACCGTTCGCCAGGGGTATGCGGTCGTGTTCGCCCTGGAGGGCGGCACGATGTTGGTCCTGGAGCGGGCCGAGGGGAGTCGGTTGGAAGCATCCCTGATCGGAGAGACCACCGAGCACCTCTGTTTGAGCAAATCGGAGCTGGCCGGCCTGCTCGGGGAGCATGATACGGTGCGAATGTTGGTCGCGAAAAAAGAGCTGGAGTGCGAAACGCTTTCGGGCGCCCAGGCACACGAAGGCGTCGGCGAATATCCGACACCGGTCCGGCGTTTGGTCGCACTGTTGACGTTGGATCGGCGTGACCTGTGGCTGGTGGTTTTGTTTGCCGGCGTTGCCGGGGTGTTGGGATTGGCGACTCCGCTGGTCATCGAAGGGTTGGTCAATGTTGTCAGTTGGGGAACGTATTTTCAGCCGCTGGTCGTGTTGGCGGGGATGTTGTTGACGTGCCTGGGGATCGCGGGCGTGCTCAAGGTCCTGCAGACGTGGGTGGTCGAGATGATCCAGCGACGTCAATTCGTGCGAATCGTCAGCGACCTGTCGCATCGATTCCCGCGTGCCAATCAGGCTTCGCTGCGGGGCGAGTATCCGCGTGAGTTGGCCAACCGCGTGTTCGATATCATGACGATCCAAAAGGCGACGGCGGTGTTGCTGCTCGACGGTGTGACGGTGGTGCTGACGACCGCGATGGGGCTGATTCTGCTGGCGTTCTACCACCCGTTCTTGCTCGGGTTCGATCTCGTCCTGATCTTCACGATGGTCTTCTTTACGTGGATACTCGGTCGCGGTGGAATTCTGACGGCGATCAAGGAATCCAAGACCAAGTATGAAGTCGCTCATTGGTTGCAGGACGTGATCGCGATGCCCTCGGCGTTCAAGACTGGTGGCGGCGAGCGGCTGGCGATTCTGCGTGCGAACCAACTGACTTCGGAATACATCAAAGCCCGAAAGAAGCAGTTCGGCGTCGTGATCCGCCAGGTCATTTTCGCCGTCGGGTTACAGGTCGCAGCGTCCACTGTGCTGCTCGGACTGGGCGGCTGGCTGGTCATCGATGGGCAATTGACGCTCGGGCAATTGGTGGCCAGTGAGTTGGTGGTTACCGTCGTCGTCGGTGCATTCGCCAAGGCGGGGAAGTCGCTGGAGAAGTTTTACGACATGATGGCGGGGATCGATAAAGTCGGTTACCTGCTGGACATCCCGCCGGACCCGCGGACGGAGATTGGAACGATACCCCCAGGCCCCGCCGAGGTCAGTTGGAGCGAGCTGACCTTCGATTCGATGATGTACCATTGCAAGATTCCCAACGCCGAGGTTGCGGCCGGTTCCCGCGTGGCGATCATCGGCGACGATCAGCCGGGCATGGACTACTTGGCAAAATCGCTGGCCGGTCTGATCGATCCCGATGCCGGCGTGATCCAGATCGCCGGGTTTGACGCCTTTGAAGCGGCCAGCGCCGACCCGGGGGAACTGGTCGGTTACGCCGGACCGCCCGAGATGTTTTACGGTTCGATCATCGAAAATGTCAGCCTTGGGCGTCCCAACGTTTCGCCCAATCGGGTGCGCCATGTACTCGCCGCGACCGATTTGCTCGAAGCCGTGCTCGCACTTCCCAGCGGACTGAACACCCCAGTCCAGACCGGCGGGTATCCGCTGACTCAGGACCAGCAATCGCGATTGATGATTGCCCGCGCGATCGGGCCGTATCCCCGATTGCTGGTCATCAACGGGCTGATGGATCATTTGAGCCGCGAACATCGCGAACTGATTTGGAAAAAACTGACCGGCCCCGATGCGAATTGGACGTTGATCGTCTTTACCAATCGGGATGACGTCGCCGCACTTTGCGACAGCCAAATTTCGTTGCACCTTCCCTAACGACACGCACTCGTTGTTCACTGACATGATCGCATCCGAACCTTCCGCCGATGACTTTCCGGCGCTGCAAATGGTCCGAACCGGGCGGATCGTACGCATCGTCGGTCGGATCACGTTTGTCGCATTGATCCTTTCGATCGCAGCAATGGTATTCGTGCCGTGGCGGCAGACCGCGCGTGGCACCGGCATCGTTTTAGCGCTCGATCCACAGCAGCGGCCGCAACCGATGCTCAGCCAGTCCAAGGGCGTGGTCAGCTACGTCAAACCGGGGCTGCGTGAAGGCAGCTATGTCGAAGAAGGCGAGTTGTTGCTGCAGATGACTCCGTTCGCCGCGGATGGCGTGGCTCAAATCAATACCCAGATCATCGCGTTGGAATCCAAACTGGAGGCCGAAAAGGCGAGTCTGGAGGTTGCCAAGACCAACGCCGAACTGCAGTTCCAATCCGGCGAGTCGCTCGAGAAGTCGCTACAGCAAGATTTCAATGCGGCCAAGCAAAAATGGGAGCAGGCGAAAAACGAGGTCACCGCACTGCGAGCAGAGCTGCGCGACAAATTGAATCAATTGCAGGTCGCCGAAGACGTCTTTCCGCAGGGGTTGATCTCGCGCGAAGAACTGTTCACCAAGCGTCGAGCCGTCGACGCCCAGGAAGCCAAGGTGCTCAAGGCCGAGAACGCCGAGCAGGAGGTTTACGCCGCCCTGGCCTCCAAAGAAGAGGAAATCGAAGCCAAAAAGCGCGACATCCGAATCAAGAACCAGGAAGCCAATGACAAAATCAACGCGGCCACCGGAAAGGTCAACACCGCTCAAAAAGAGATCTCTGATCTGAGAAACAAACGCTCGGAACTCGATCGATTGGAGATTCGCGCTCCCCGGTCGGGATTCATCCAGCAGTGGAACGGTGTCACCGGCAGCGATACCATCAAAGAGGGCGATCAACTGTTCGTCATCGTGCCCGATGCGGATGAACTGGCGGTGGAAATGAAGGTCAGCGGCAACGACATGCCGCTGATTAAAGAAGGGGATCCGGTGCGTCTGCAATTCGAGGGGTGGCCGGCGGTGCAGTTTGTCGGCTGGCCCTCGGTGGCGGTCGGGACGTTCGGCGGTAAAGTCAACCGAGTTTTCCCAACCGATGATGGGATGGGGTATTTCCGCGTGATCGTCACGCCGGACAATCATTTTCCACGGGAGGATGGCTGGCCGGATGACCGATACCTTCGTCAAGGTGTGCGCGCAAACGGTTGGGTTTTGCTGAAACGAGTTCCTCTCGGTTATGAGATATGGCGTCAATTGAACGGATTTCCCCCTGTCGTGGCCGACGACGAGCCCAAGAAGCAAAAGGCGGCGAAAGTCAAACTGCCCAAGCCTTGAGTGGCATCGCCCGGTCCAGCCGTCGCGGCGCCATTGGGCTGGCACTCGCGGCGATGCTGTGGGGTGGATGCACGATCGACGCCGGTGCCCAAGAAGGAATCCGAGCCCCGCAGGACGAGACGGATCAGCGGTCGTTTGCGGCGTTTTTGGCGATGGTGGACGACGAGGTGCAGCCGCCAACGGCCGAGGTGGTCGAATCGAACACGTCCGACGGCATGCAAGCGGCACAATCGACGGTCGCTGCCGAAGAGCCGCTGAAATTGGCCGATGTTCTGGCCAGCTTGTATCGCGCCTATCCGGACATCCAACGCGCCCGGCAACTGCGGCCGCTGGCCGGTGGCGAATTGCTGTCCGCCTACGGAGCCTACGACACCAAATTCAATGCCCATTCGCTGTCCGAGCCGACGGGGTATTACGAGAACTATCGCAGCGGACTGGGCCTGGCCAGACAGACTTGGTGGGGCGGCTATCTGTCGGCAGGCTATCGAATCGGGCGCGGGTTCTATCAGCCGTGGTACAAAGAACGTCAGACCGACGATGCCGGCGAGTTCAAGATCAGTGCCGCACAACCGTTGCTGCAAGGTCGGGCGATCGATCCCCAACGTGTCGCCGTCTTTCAGGCTTCGCTCCGACAACAAGCCGCCGAGCCGCAATTCCAACAAGCCATCTTGTCGATTTCGAGCGAGGCGATCGAAGTTTACTGGGAATGGGTTGCTGCCGGGGCGGTGTTGCAGGCACAACAGGAACTGCTGGATCTAGCCGTCACGCGCGGCAAGCAATTCGAAGTCGGCGTGGAGGCGGGGAAGTTCGCGACGATCAATTTGGTTTTGAATCAACAATTGATCGCCGAGCGGAGCGCCCTGCGGCTCAAGGCCCAGCAAAAGTTCCAAGCCACCGCGTTCAAGTTGGGGCTCTATCTGAGAGATGAATCGGGGCGACCGTTGGTTCCCGCCAAGAGTTGGTTGCCGACGCAGTTCCCGGTGATCAAACAACAGACCGAATTTGATTTCAACGCGGACTTGGCCGCCGCTCTCGGGCGTCGACCCGAACCGCAGATCCTGCAGTACGAACTGCGTCAGGTTCAATGGGACCGCCGTCTGGCGTGCAACGAACTGTTGCCCCGCTTTGACTTCGTGACCGAAGCGTCCCAGGACATGGGGGAGCCGGCGACGAAATCCGACGACAAGGGCGAATTCGAATTGATGATCGGGTTCCAAAGCGAGGTGCCCATTCAACGTCGCAAGGCGCGGGGCAAGATTCAATCCACGTCCGCCAAGATGATTCAAATCAATGAAAAGCTGCGGCTGGTGCGGGACAAGATCGCAACCGATTTGCAGATTGCGCAGAACCAGTTGATGCTCGCTCAGCAGATCGTCCAGCAGAGTGAATTGTCGCTGCGCGCCGCCCTGGACACACTGGCCCGCTACCAAAAAGGATTCGAGAAAGGCTACATCGACCTGATCTACTTGAACCTGTTGGAAACCAAGGCCAACGAAACCGAGATCAAGCTGGTCGAAGCCCAACGCGATTGGTTTACCGCGTTGGGGGCAATGCAGATTGCGCTCGGCCTGGATCCGCTCGATCAAGCGGTGGTGGTCTCCTCGCTTCCGGCGAGCGAAATGCCAGGCCCTGGAAACTTACCCGAGGTGGAAGACTTCGACGATCAAGAGATCGAGCGGGCGTTCCAGCCGCCGGCCGCGGATTAAAGGTATTCGCGGTTCTTGACCAATCCGGGCATCGGAACGTTGTACTTGCCTTGAGCGTTGAGCTGCAGCGGCGAGTCCGAATCGAGCGTCAGTTGGTCGACGTTGGGGGCAAATTCATGGTCATGTTTCATGAACTCGTCCAACGTGATTTCCTGGCCGGTGTGTGCCGCCATGCGTCCCATGCTGGTCACCGCACTGGCCATCACGCCGCGTTCGACTTCGTTGTACGCGGTGTCGTTACGAATCGCCGCGACCAGATCGTCCCATTCGACCTGATAGGGGTTCGGTTCCGGCTGGGGGAATTCCCAGGTCAGATTGTCTTTTTCGAACGCCTGTCCGGAATAGATTCGGGCTTTCGCCGGAGTGTGTGACGCGGTGGAGATCACTGCGGAGCCTTTGGTGCCGTGGGCGAAGCTGGCGAATTCGCGTTTGCACCCCGGCATGGTGCGTCCATCGACGAACAACTTGGCACCATCGTCGAACGTGTATTCGATCGAGTAGACGTCAAAGTTTTGGTCGACGTCTTCGCCGCGATAGTGGCGTCCGCCGCAGGCGATCGCTTTGACCGGCCAGGCGTTTTTCATCCAGCAGGATTCGTCGATGTTGTGAATCAAGAAATCGCTGACCGCCCCGCCGCTGAGCCACAGGAATCCGTGGAAGTGCTTGATCTGGTACATCAATTCGCTCAAGTCGCCCGTGTTGGGCGGCGCCGCGGCCGAGCCGGTCGGTCCGGCCATGCGGTAGGCACGCAGCATCATCAGGTCACCGATCTCGCCATTTTGAATCCGATCGAACAGTTCCTGGCGGGCGACACAGTGACGGCACATCAATCCGACCGCGACCTTCAAGTTCTTTGCGATTGCCGCTTTGTTGATTTCCAGCATTCGCACCGAGGTCGGGGCGTCGATGGTGACGGGTTTTTCCATGAACACGTTCAGCCCACGCTCGATGGCGTAGGAGTAGTGCACCCAGCGGAACGCCGCCGGGGTGGCCAAGATCACGACGTCGCCAGGTTCCAGCGTGTCCATGACTTTCTTGTAGGCGTCGAAGCCGATGTACCGTCGCTCTTCGGGCACGTCGACCTTGGTGCCGATCTTTTTCTTTTCCGACAGCGACGTGTAGGAACTCTTCATTTTGTTTTCGGACACATCGCCCATTGCGACCAGGGTCATCGGCCCGTTGTCGACGGTCAGGGCGTTGATCGCCGCTCCGGTTCCGCGTCCGCCGCAGCCGAGCAGCCCGACACGAATCATGTTGTCTTCGGCCGCGTGGACGGTTTGTGGTCGTGCGGCGGCAAGGGTGGTGGCAGCTGCGGCGGCACTGGTGGTCGCCAAGAACTGACGTCGGGTGGGGTTCGTCATCGGAGAAATCTCGTTTCGGGGAGTCGGAAAAGTTGTTGGTTTGATTCCCAGGGCCGACCCGGGAACGTGGGTTTAGAGACGCTGCCTCTGGGGGCTAGGTTGTGAAGCATTTCTTAGCGGTCGGGCGAGAGCCCTCCGGTCTTTCAAGGTGTTTTCGCGCTGCAACCGGACGGCTCGCGCCGTTCCGCTACCTCCTTACAGTGTCAAAATCGTTGGCATCTGGCTTGCGCCCAATGGCTCTCACTTTGGCGCCAATCGGGGCGTTGATTGTTAGTGGATCACTCTTCCGGATCTTTTTGTTCCGGTTCGGTCTTGTCCCATTTGGCGGCTTTGGCTTCTGGCGTCGGCTCCTCCAAGGGGCGAACGATGCGAAAGCCGACCGACAAGGCATCGGTGTGGTACCAGATGCTTTTGGGTTCTTGCGGATCCTGTTCCTTCCATTCGTCCGACGATGCCTTTCGCGCGGCGCTGCGTAAGACTTCGGGATCGTCATCCCAACCCCCGCCTCGAACGACACGGGGATAAAGTGTTTTGGGAACGACCAGGGGGTCCAGCGACTCTTTGATCGAATCGTAAGGCGTGTATTGGTCGAGCACCCATTCGGAAACGTTGCCGTGCATGTCGTACAGGCCCCACGGGTTGGGCTTTTTCTGGCCGACGCGTTGGTAGGTATCGTCGCTGTTGTCAAAGAACCAGGCGTGGTCTTCCAGTTCGTCAACGTTGTCGCCGAACGAGTAGGGCGTCTTGGTGCCCGCGCGGCAGGCGTATTCCCATTCGGCTTCGGTCGGCAAACGGTAGTAGCGTCCTGTTTTGGCAGACAGCCATTTGCAATAGGTGCGTGCGGCGTGTTGGGTCATGCAGATCGCCGGATAGTCTTCGCGGCCCATGCCGAAGCTCATGTCGGTGTACGGTTCGGTCGGTTTGGAGACTCCGTCGACGGCTAGGTCGCGTGGCGTGGGAGCGATCGCCAGCATCTTGCGCATCCGCTGGTCGACGTCTTCGTTCCAGACGTCGTACTGTTCCCAGGTGATTTCGAATTTGCCCATCCAAAACGGCGAGACTTTGACGGTGCGTTGGGGGCCTTCGTCGTCGCCACGATCGTCTTCGTCATCGGGGCTGCCCATCACGAATTCGCCGCCCGGGATGGGGACCATTTCAATTTTCAGCTGCGTGTGCTCGATCGGCTCGGCATAGGGCTTCATTTCCGTCGGGGTGCTGGCGACGGCGTCGGCCACGGGCAACGGTTCGACTTTGGCCGGTGCCTCGCCCGATGCAGGGCTGCTGAGCACGCCGGGACTAAGAAGCAACAACAGCGCGACGGGGAAACCGAGTGTGCGAAGGGATGGGTTGGGGTGAATCACTGTGGTTCGATTGACAGAAAAAGGAATGGAAACGTTTATTTAGAAATGCAATACAGTCGTTGATCGCTACGTAACAATAATCGATCTGACGCGATTGCGGGGGTGGCGTTGAAGCGTTCGGATTCCGTCCCCAGTTTGTTGACCGCCAGTTCTTTGTACTCGGGTTGGGCGGCCAGCACCAACACGCCCGCATCTCGCGTGGTCAGGTACAACTTGCTGCCATCGCTGACGATCGACCCATAAACCCGACTCCGCGTGGGCATCCGTTCTCGAAACATTTCTGCCCCATCGCTGGCTCTCAGGCACAGCGCGATCGATTTGTCATGCGACCAGTACAAATGACCGTCGACGAGGATCGGGCTGGTCACGTTTGCGCCACGGGATTGTTCCCAGACGAGGTGCGACTGGGACACATCGCCGCGTCCGCCGGGACGGATGACGAAGGTCATGTTCGAGCGACCGCCGCTGCAATAAAGCAGGCCGTCGTGCTCGATCACGCAGGGGACGATGTAGTCCTGGATCGCATCGCAGGACCAAAGTTGTTTGCCGGTGTGCGGATCAAAGCCCAGGATCGCCAGTTTCTGGTTGACGACCAATTCGACCGAACCGTCCGGCAGCGTGACGAGCGTGGGGGTCGTCCACGCGCTTTGAATCCCGTCGTTTTTCCAGCGGATTTCGCCGGTCTGTTTCTCCAGACCGTACAGGGTGCCGGATTCGATCGACGCGTTTTGGATCAACAGGTCGCCCAACAGGATCGGGCTGGCCGCGGCGCCAAAGCCGACCGTCTTGGTTCCCAGATTTCTTTGCCAGCGGACTTCACCCTGGTGTGAGACCGCGACGCATCCGGAGGGTCCGAAAAAGGCATAGACTCCGCTGTCGTCCACACAGGGCGTCGGCGATGCATAACCGTGTTCACCGACTCGCTTGCTGATCTCTTGTTCGTCCGGCGACGGTTTGATCGGACAATCCCAGACGATGTGTCCGTCGCGAAGATCGATGCAAATCACGTGCAGCAACAACGCTGCCGGATCGCCTGGGTTTTCCAACTCCATGCCATAGCCGGTGTAGGCGGTCAGGTAGACGCGGTCGCCCCAGACCACCGGGCTGCTGCTGCCTTTGCCCGGCAGGTCCGTTTTCCATGCCAGGTTTTCCGTCTCGCTCCACGTCGTCGGCAGATCCGCTTCGGCGACGCCGCGGCCGCCGGGGCCGCGAAATCGGTTCCACTGCTGCGCTTGGATGGATTCGGAACCACAGAGGCTGGTGATCAAGCAGATCACACAGAAGAATCGGAGACGCGGCATAGGTGATTTGGATCGCGAAGCGGGGGCAACAGGCGGGAATCGTATTTTAACAGCAACCCCGCTCGCGTGCGGTCGTTTCGAAGACTTTCCTGATTCGCTACAATTCAGCACGTTCCCGGCACGGCCGCGAGGCACGTCAGACGGCCGTGATTGGGTTGAAAAACAAATCCATTCCATCCCTTTCCGAACTCGTTTTCTGCAATCACATGTTTAAAGGACTTGGCAATCTCGGCAACATCGCGTCCATGATGGCCGCTTTCAAGGATTTGCCGCAAAAGATGCAGGAATTGAACGCCCGCATGCAGGACGAACATGTCCGCGGCGATTCGTCTTGCGGCAGGGTGTTCGTGATCGTCAACTGCGTCGGGCAGGTCCAATCGGTGAACATCACTCAGGACGGCATGAGCAAGGCGGAGATCGAACAGGGGGTGCTGGAAGCGACCAACGCCGCCGGCGCCGCGGCCAAGCAGACCTACGCCGAGGCGATCCAGGCCATGGTCGCGGACATGAATTTAGATATCCCCGGGGTCGATGGGCTGTTGACCTCCCTGATCGGCCGCTAATCGCGACGGAGTCTGCGAAGTGGACAAGCATGCAGGTGCGGTTTCTGAACTTGTCGACCAGTTGGGCCGGCTGCCGGGCGTGGGACGCAAAAGCGCCGAGCGACTGGCGTTTCATCTGTTGCGGGTTCCGGAGGCGGAGGCGATCGCGTTGGCCGATGCGATTCGGCGGATTCGCAGCGACATCCGTTATTGCCAGGCGTGCTTCAATCTGTGCGAAGAGGAACTTTGCGCGATCTGTCGTTCCGGCGATCGTGACACCACCCGGTTGTGTGTCGTTGAGCAGCCCCGCGATCTGATGAGTCTGGAGCAGTCCCAGGCCTTCAACGGGCTGTACCACGTCCTGCTCGGCCGGATCGCCCCGCTGGACGGGATCGGCCCGGACCAATTGACCATCGATGCGCTCGTCGATCGGGTGCGAAACGGGAATTTTTCGGAGGTCATCATGGCCACCACCCAAATGTCGAAGGCGATGGCACGTCGTTGTACATCAGTAACTTATTGGCTGAGTTTCCGGTGCAGATCACGCGGCTGGCCCGTGGAATCACCGCCGGAAGCGTGTTGGAATATGCCAATCGGGAAATGATTGCCGATGCCTTGGTGGGTCGGCAAAAATTATAGGCGCAAAATCGCCGGCTTTGGCACAAGATATGCTTGCCGCTTACTCAAAAAGGGTATGATGTGGCAGAGCCGAAGGTCGCCGGAGCACTCGCGCAGGAAAGTCATTGCGTTGGTGAAAGAGCGTCCAAACGTGTAAAGCGGATCTCATGAGCGGAATGCGAATGTCGATGGGCCTGCAGGCCCGAATGGTTCAGACTCAAAAACTGGCCCCACGGATGATCCAGTCGATGGAGATTCTGCAATTGCCGATGCTGGCGTTGCAGGAACGCATCGAACAGGAGATGAACGAGAATCCTTTGCTGGAACAGCAGGAGAGCGAGCCGGGCAATCTCGAAGACGGAGATCTGCCGCCGTCGGCCGACAATCGCAGCGAGGATGAGAAAGAGTTGGTCGTTGAAGACAGCGGCGACAACTCGGACGACTTCGAGCGATTGCAGAACATGGTCTCGGAGCTGCCCAACACGTTTGACGATTCCTTCCGACGTTCGTCCGGCAGGATGCAAGAGGAAGCCGATCGGCGACACGACCTGATGGCCAATGCCCAGTCGCGTCCCGAATCGCTAAACGATTTCCTGCTCCACCAGCTCGCCGAATTGGACATCGATGACGATGTCGAACGGATCGCCGAGCGGATCATCAGCACGCTGGACGCCCGCGACGGCGGTTACCTGCGGACGCCGCTGGCGGATCTGCTGCCCAGCGACCACACCGCCGAAAACTACGAAGTCGCCGAGCGGGCGTTGAAGGTCGTCCAGTCGCTCGAACCGACCGGCATCGCCGCCCGCTCCTTGAGCGAATGCCTGTTGATGCAACTGCGTCCGGAGTTCGAGCATTTTGAGGAAATGGAAAAACTGATCAGCTCGCACCTGGAGGATTTGGCCGCCAACCGATTGCCCCAAATCCAAAAGGCCACCGGCTATTCCATCGAGCTGATCCAAACCGTCCGGGCCGAACTGCAGGTCTTGAATCCCAAGCCCGGCGCCGCGTTCATGGAAACCTACGTTCCCAACGTGACGCCGGACATCATCTTGGAGCAAGACGAGAACGGCGACTACAAGATCACACTGGATGACGACCGTGTTCCGTCGCTGTACATCAGCGAATACTACCGCCGACGGCTTCAAGACCAGTCGTGCACCGTAGAAGAACGCGAGTACATCAAACGCAAGATCAACAGTGCCCAGTGGCTGATCGAATCGATCGAGCAACGAAGAAGCACGTTGACGAAAGTCGCCGAGGCGATCGTCGCGCACCAGAAGAAGTTCTTTGACGAAGGCCCCGAAGCGATCGAGCCGCTGAAAATGCAGCAGATCGCCGAGAAAGTGGGTGTGCACGTGACCACGGTCAGCCGCGCGGTCAACGACAAATGGATGCAGACGCCACGCGGAATCATTCCACTGCATCGTCTGTTCGTCGGCGGCACGCAAACCGATGACGGCGAAGACGTCGCGTGGGATACGATCCGGTTGAAGCTGCAAGAGTTGATCGACAGCGAAGACAAACGCGATCCGCTCAGCGACGAAAGCCTGGTCAAGAAACTCGCCGAGGAAGGCATGACGGTGGCGCGGCGGACGGTGACCAAGTACCGAAAACGCATGGGCATTCCCAGCAGCCGTCAACGCAAGGATTGGTCGCTGGCGAAGAAGTAAAGCGGGATTGCCGCTGAGCACGCAGCTCGCGATTCCCGGTGATCCCAGCGGGAAGCGTCAGCGAGCGGCGCGCCGAGCGGTGGCTTTTCCGTCACACGCCACTGGCTGACGTTACTGGCTGACGTTACTGGCTGACGTTACTGGCTGACGTTACTGGCTGACGCCACGTGCTGGGATGCACGTCTTCAACACTTTTTAACCGTGGATGACCGACTCTTCTGCTGACTCACCGCTCGGATTTGATCAGGCTGCCGCCAAGGTCAAAACCTTTCCCCAATCTCCCGGCGTCTACTTGATGAAGGATGAAGCCGGGCGGGTGATCTATGTCGGCAAAGCCAAGAACCTCCGCAGTCGCGCCGGAAGCTACTTTCTAAAAGCCGCCGCGGAGGACGCCCGGACGGCCAGCTGGGTCGGGGAGATCGCCGACATCGACTACATGGATTGCGACAGCGAGGTCGATGCCTTGTTGATGGAGTCGCGGCTGATCAAGGATATCCAGCCGAAGCACAACAAAGAACTCAAGGACGACAAGAGTTTTCCCTATCTGATGATCACGACGCGTGAAGAGTTTCCACGGGTCGAGGTCACGCGGGAACCGAAAGAGAAGGGCGTCAAGCTGTACGGACCGTTTGCCAGTGCCGGAGCGCTCCGCGGTGCGATCCAAGTGCTGCAGCGGATCTTTAAATTTCGCACGTGTTCGTTGGACATCTCGGAGTCTGATGAACGCTGGAAATGGTTTCGCCCCTGTCTGTTGGCCAGCATCAATCAGTGCACCGCACCCTGCAATTTTCGCATCGGCAAAGAAGAATACCGACGCGACATCAAGCGGCTGCAAACGTTTCTCGAAGGCGGGAAACGCAAATTGATCAAGGAGATGCGGGACGAGATGACGGCGGCCAGCAAAGCATTGGATTTCGAGCGTGCGGCCATCGTTCGCGATGAAATCCAAATGTTGGAGCGACTGGAAGAACGCGGCGAACTGGACACGCACGCCCAGCCGGAGGTGTTCTACATCGACCCGAAGAAAGGCCTGGCCGGTCTCCGCAAGGTGTTGTCGCTGAACGAAACACCCCGGGTGATCGAAGGTGTCGACATCGCGCATTTGGGCGGCGGACAAACCGTCGCCAGCCTGGTCCAATTCATCGACGGGCTGCCCTTTAAGCCGGGCTACCGTCGCTTCAAAATCAACGACGTCGAGGGCATCGATGACTATCGCAGTATCTATGAGGTGGTGTCACGACGCTTTCGCCGGCTCAGCGATGACAGCGACGCGTTCCCGGACATTTTGTTGATCGATGGCGGGAAAGGCCAATTGAGCGCGGCGATGGCGGCGTTTCGCGATCAAGACATCACGCCGCCGACAGTCATCTCGCTCGCCAAACGGGACGAAGAGATCTTTCGGCCGGGCGAAAGTGAGCCGCTGCGGTTGAGCAAGAATTCGTTTGCGCTGCGATTGCTGCAATACGTCCGCGATGAATCACACCGGTTCGCTCAGCACTACCACCACATTCTCCGCAACAAATCGACGTTCGATCGGTGAATGCATGGTGCCACCTCCCATCCGCACCCTTGTCGATGCACTGAACCGAAACGCAGAGCAATTTGCCGCGGGGCGGGCGCTGCTGCTTTCGGATGACTCGGAGGTGTACCCATCCGCGGACTCGGTGACCTGGGCGGACCTGGGACGCTGGGTGAAGTCGGTTGCTGCTCTGCTGCGGTCTCGCTATCCGCATCGTTCACCCTTAATGCATGTCGTCCGGAACACGCCGGCCGACGTCGTGATTGCCCTGGCGTGCCAAGCCGCGGGGATCATCGAGATTCCGGTGGACGTGGACGGCGGAGACGACTATTTGGCGAGCTGTCGCCGCAAGATCGATTGTGATTGGCTGGACGATGCGGCCAAGCAAGAACTGGTTCGCCGCGGCTACGAGGCGACGCGTTCAAACTCCGCTCGATCGGTCGTCGTGGAGCTGCCGCAGGTTTCAGCGACAGACGACGCGCTGGTGTTGTGGACCAGCGGCACCTCGGGCGAACCCAAGGGAGTTGCGTTGTCGCACGCGAGTCAGTTGCTCAATGCCGTCGCAAAATTGCGGTCGGTTCCCCAGTCCGAGACGGATCTGCGGCTGACCGTGCTTTCGATCGCTCATGGTTACGCCAGGACATGCGATCTGGGCACCTGGTTGCTGTCCGGATGCGCGTTGGCGATTGCACGCGGGTTTGAGGGATGGCAACGCGTTTGTGAGCGACGCGAGCCGACGCTGTGCAACCTGGTGCCCAGCTTGGCAGGCCGCGTACTGGAAAGCGGAACGGTCCCGCCGTCGCTGCGGTTGGTCGGCTGCGGTGGGGCGGCGATGACCGAGGATCAGTTTTGGCGGTGGGGCGAGCGCGGCGTGACGGTGATCCAGGGTTATGGGTTGACCGAAGCGGGGCCGGTGATCGCCAGCCAAACGCCCGATGATTCGATCCCTGGCCACGCCGGTCGCTTCGTCGACGGCTGGGAATATCGCCTGGCAGAGGGACCGGTGGACGAGGGCGGACCGAACGAAGCGAGGCTGGACGAAGGGCGTCTGTTTGTGCGTGGGCCGCATCTGATGCGCGGTTATTGGCAGGATCCCGAAGCGACGGCCCGTCGCATCGACGCGGCGGGTTGGCTGGACACGGGCGATCGCGTGCGCATCTGTCCCTCGACGCGACAGTTGCAGATTTTGGGACGCTGCGACGACCGTATTGTTCTGTCCAACGGGCACAAGATCGACCCGATGGGACTGGAGCAGCGGCTGGTAGCGATCAACGGGGTGCGAACGGCAATCGTTTCGGCGGGGGCGGAACGCCGATCGGTCGAGTTTTGGGTGGAGACGACCGAGTCGACGCTTCCGATGCCTGAAATCGACGCGATCGTCCGCACCTTGCCGCGTTGGGAACAGCCCAAACGGATCCATCGATTGGTGTTTCCCGAAAACCTCAGGCAGCAACTGTTGAATCGAAAAGGGGCGATTCGGAGATCCGAGATGCTGCGTTACCTGGATCGGTCGACGGGTTCCTGCTGAGCGGGATACGGCGGTATCATGGAGCCCGCTGCGTTCACTTCTCCTCGGGAACTAGATCTTCATGGCCGTCGACAACAAGACACAATTCGAAAGCGCGTTGTTGCGTCGCTTGCACTCACTGCTTTTGCAAATTGGCGACTTGGAGGGGCAGCTCGAACGGGGGCCGCGACAGATCAAGGCGGGTGAGGACGTGGTCCAGGCCAGTCAGGATGCGCTCGATCAGGCCAAGCAGGCGGTCAAAGCCGCGACACTGGCATGCGACGAAAAGCAGCTGCAATTGAAGACGCGAGAGGATCGGATCGAGAACCTGAAAGCGAAGCTGAATACGGCGTCGAGCAACAAGGAATTTGATCTTCTGAAGGAGCAGATCGCCGCCGACGAACAGGCCAACAGCGTTCAAAGTGACGAGATTTTTGAAGGGCTGGAACGCATCGACGAGTTGCACGAAGCCGTCGTGGTGGCCGAGCGTGAGTTGGCCGAAAAGACGGCCGAGCACAAGAAACGCGTCGAGCAGGTGGAGAACCGGATGGTCGTGGTGCAAGCCGATTTGGACCACGTCCGCAGTGAACTGGCCAAGGCAGAAGCGGAGGTCCCGGTCGCGGTGCGATCGGAGTACAAACGTTTAACCGAAGGCCGTGGTGACGAAGCCCTGGCGCCGATCGAAGACGATTCCTGTGGCGGGTGCAATCAGACCTTGACGACGCAGATGGTTGATCGTGTCCGCTTGGGATTTTTGACACATTGTCCGGCCTGTTCGTCTTGGCTTTATCTTCCGTAACCGAGTTGAGCGATGCGATGTTGATTTTGGGGTTGGTCGGATCACCGGCCGGCGGAAAATCTTCGGCGGCCGAATTTTTGGCGTCCCTCGGGGCGGAATGGATCAACGCCGATTTGATCGCCCGCGACTGTCTCGGTCGCCCCGACGTCGTCTCGGCGCTAACGGCACGATTCGGCGACAGCATTCTCAATTCCGACGGAACGATCGATCGCGCTGCCCTGGCCGATTTGGTCTTTGGTAACGATCAGGTAAAGCGGGACAGTCTGGCGTATCTCGAATCGGTGGTGCACCCGCTGACGCGACAGGAGATTCAACGCCGGATTGTCGAAGCCGCCGGTCGCGGACGGCAGGTCGCCTTGCTGGACGCGCCGCTGTTGTTTGAATCCGGCTGGGATCGTAGTTGCGACCAGATTTGGTGTGTCGACGCGACGCGTGAGAATCGGTTGCATCGCTGCAAAAAACGCGGCTGGGATGCGGCCGAACTGGATCGACGCGAGGCCAATCAGATGCCGATAGAGACGAAATGCCGACTCAGCAATCTGATTATGCGCAATGACGCAACCTTAGATGCTTTGCACCAAAATCTTCGTCTACGGTGGCAGGATCTCGTTAGAATAATTCCTGCAGCCGATGCTCCCCTGGCCGCCGATTCGGCACCCCCGGAGCGTCACTGTTCCTCCGACCGCGGGACGATTTCCTAATTCAGACCCCGCAAAGCGTCGGTTCCCTTTCAACGACGGTCATATTTCCGTTACCCTCAGTCTTCGTGTCTCCTTTACCGGTCCCCCCAGACACCTCCTCCTGCCTCCCTCCTCGTTGCAGTTTGCTGCCAGACTCTCCACTCCTCTTCTTCCCACGCGTCCTCCCCGGGCGCCACGACTATGCAATCCAATCGGCCTTCGGGCGACGAACACCGCGCTGATGATCGCGGACCAAAACGTCATGGCGGATCACGTGATTATTCCAGCCACCGCCGGCAACGCCAACAACGACATCCGGACAAGGTCGTCGATCGACGCATCCGCGAACTCGATGCGGAGCGAGATCCGCTCTCGCTGCCCGAAGAGATCGTCAGCGAAGCGACCAAGGTCGGGCAACGCGTCGGGATTCCCTCCGGCGGCGACGGTCCCCAGCTGAACCTGGCCCAGTTGCAGGAGATGGAGGACACGAAGCTGTTTGAAATGGCTCGCGAAGACGCGATCCCCGACTTTGAGATGATGACGAAGCAGGAGCTGATCTTTGCCGTCTTGAAGCACCGCATGAAAGTCGGTGGTTTGATGTATGGCGAAGGAACGCTGGAGATCCTGCCCGACGGGTTCGGGTTTCTGCGGAGCAGCAAGCATCATTACGTGTCGTGTCCCGACGACATCTATGTTTCCCCCAGCCAAATTCGGCGCTTCGGACTGCAAACCGGCAGCCATGTCGCCGGTCAGATTCGTCCGCCTAAAGAAAACGAACGCTATTTCGCCCTGCTGCGAATCGAGGCGATCAATCGACGCGACCCCTCGCAACGCAACGCCGCGATCCCGTTTGAGGACCTGACGCCGCTGCATCCGGATCGCCGGATCATGATGGAACACGAAGGCGGCGAGATGTCCACTCGCGTGGTCGACATGTTGACGCCGATCGGGTTTGGGCAACGCGGTTTGATTGTCAGCCCGCCCCGCGCGGGCAAAACCGTGCTGATGCAGAACATGGCTCGCGCGGTGCTGGCGAACTATCCCGAAGCCTATGTGTTTATTCTGCTGATCGATGAACGTCCCGAAGAAGTGACGGACATGGAACGCGAAGTCCGTGGGCCGCAGTGCGAAGTCATCAGCAGTACGTTTGACGAACCCGCCCAGCGACACATCCAAGTCGCTCAGATGGTGATCGAAAAAGCCAAACGGATGGTTGAAGCGGGCGTCGACGTGGTCGTCTTCCTCGATTCGATCACGCGGTTGGCCCGGGCTCATAACAGCGACGGCGAATCCACCGGCAAGTTGCTCAGCGGCGGTTTGGATGCCGGCGCGATGCAGAAACCCAAGTCGATCTTTGGCTCGGCCCGAAAAACCGAAGAAGGCGGGTCGCTGACGATCATCGCCACCGCGCTGGTCGATACCGGCAGCAAGATGGATGACGTGATCTTTGAGGAATTCAAAGGGACCGGAAACCTGGAAATCGTCTTGGACCGGGCGTTGGTGGATCGACGGATCTGGCCGGCAATCGACATCAGCCGAAGTGGCACGCGCCGCGAAGAGATGCTGCTGGACAAAGAGGAGTTCAAACGGATTTCAGCGGTGCGACGTGCGTTGTCCGAACTTTCCCCGGTCGATGCCATGGACGACCTGATCAAACGGTTGAAAAAGACACAGAACAATGCCGAGTTTTTGCTGAGCGTGAAGGATGTTGACTGAAATTACGGGCGTCGATGGCCAACTGCCCTCCGGGAAAATTGTCATCGTCGCCAGTCGCTATAACGAAGGCATTTGTGATTCACTGGTCCGCGGCAGCGTCGAAACGCTGACCGGTGCCGGCTACACCGAAGCCGACTTGGAGATCATCCGCGTCCCCGGTGCCTGGGAACTGGTCATGGTGGCCGCCAATGCACTCGACCGCGACGATGTGCTCGGCGTCGTCACGCTCGGCTGTGTGATCAAGGGCGAAACGACACACGATGAACACATCAATCGCAGCGTCAGCGATGCGGTGATGCAACTGGGCGTCCAGACCCGCAAACCCATCGGTTTCGGACTGTTGACCTGCAACACCCTCGAGCAAGCGCTTCAGCGCAGCGGCGGAACGGTCGGCAACAAAGGCAACGAAGCCGCCGAGGCGGTGGTGGAGTTGTTGCGGTTGGCTGTCAAGTTGGAAGCTTGAGCCATCAAACCGTTGTTCTCTCAGTCCCGAGTCGGAGATGGGGGGCAAAACGATCGGGGCAAAACGATAAAGTGGGGAGCGTCTGTCGACGACTTCGGTGCTGTTATTGTTTTGCCACCATTGGTTTGCCACCAACGCAGCCGCACCTAAACATCCACTTCGGCGTCTGCGGCGCGGTCCATGATGAACCGGAACCGGGCTGATGCATCGCGTCCCATCAGGTCGCTGATCACGCGGTCGGTTTCCAACTGGTCGTCGACTTCCACCCGCAACAGTTGACGTTGGGCGGGGTTGAGCGTGGTTTGCCAGAGGACTTTGGGCATCATTTCGCCGAGTCCTTTGAACCGCGTGATTTCCGGTTTAGCCCGTCCGCCGTGCTTCTGCAAGATTTCTTCGCGGTGGGCGTCGTCTTTGGCCCAATAGGTTTCTTTGCCCAAGTCGATTCGATACAGCGGCGGAACGGCGATGAACAAACGCCCGTCGGAGATCAACTGTGGCATGTGGCGATAGAAGAACGTCAGCAGTAGCGTCGTGATGTGGTGGCCATCGGAATCGGCGTCGGCCAACAGGATGATGCGGCCGTAACGGAGACCGCCGATGTCCATCTTGGGGCCGATCCCGCAACCGAGTGACGCGACCATATCTTGGATTTCTTTGTTGTCCAGAATCTTCTTCAGCGTCGCGCTTTCGGTGTTCAAGACTTTTCCGCGGAGCGGAAGGATGGCCTGGTAATTTCGATCGCGGCCTTGTTTCGCACTACCACCGGCGGAATCACCTTCGACGATAAACAGCTCGGACTCCATCTTTCCGCTGGACAGACAATCGCTCAGTTTGCCCGGCAACATCGTTCGTTTCGCACCGCCCTTGCGTGAGACGGCTTCGGAAGCGGCTCGGGATGCGGCTCGGGCGCGGGCGGCGGCGATGATCCGGGCGACGATCGAGTCGGCAATGGACCGATTGCTGTTCATCCATTGTTCGATTTCGCCACGCACCGCCGCTTCGACGGACGTCTGGACTTCCGGGTTGTTCAGGCGGTCTTTGGTTTGGCCTTGGAATTGCGGCTCGCTGACGAAGACCGAAATGATCCCCACCATTCCTTCGCGGATGTCTTCGTGGGTGATCTTGACGCCACGCGGCGTCAGATTGTGCGTGTCAATGTAATTTCGCACCGCCTTGTTGAGTCCGCTGCGGAAACCGTTTTCATGCGTTCCGCCGCTGCCGGTCGGGATTCCATTGACGTAGCTGCGGACGTGTTCGTCGGTCGATTCGGTCCACTGCAAGACGACTTCGATCCGCATGTCGTCGTCGACCGAATGGCTGAAGGGAGTCGCGTGGATCGGACGCGCCTTTCGTTCCTTCAGGACTTTGTTGAGAAAGTCGACGATGCCTTGTTCGTGAACGAACGATTCTTTGGTCTTGGCGACTTCATCGACGTAGGTGACTTTGACGCCACGGTGCAAGAAGCTGGCCGTTTCCAGGCGGGCGCGAATCAGCGCCGAATCGAACGTCGTCTTGGGAAAGATTTGTGGGTCGGGGGTGAACGTGATCGTCGTCCCGCTGCCGCGGATCGCGCCCTTGAGTTTTTTAAGTTTCGAAGTCGGCTTGCCGCGTTGGAATTCCATCTTGTACTGCGCGCCGTCGCGACGGACCACCGCCGTCAGTTCTTTGCTGAGCGCGTTGACCACCGATGCTCCGACGCCGTGCAGACCGCCGGCGGTCTTGTAGTTCTGGCCTTCGAATTTGCCGCCGGCGTGCAGAATCGTCAGCACCATTTCGAGCGCGGGCTTTTTCGTCTTGGGGTGCTTGTCGACCGGGATGCCGCGGCCGTTGTCGGCCACCGAAATGGTTTGACCATCTTTATGAAGCGTGACCACGATCTCGCTGGCGTGGCCGTTCATCGCTTCGTCGACCGAGTTGTCGACGATTTCCCAGATCAGATGGTGCAGCCCCGCGGTGCCGACGCCCCCGATGTACATGCCCGGACGCTTCCGGACCGGGTCCAGGCCTTCGAGTGCAACGATGGCGTCGGCGTTGTAGGTCGATTTGGTGGCGATTGCTGTCATGAATACCGTGTTCTACGAACTTGAACATCACATCTCAAATTTCAAACCTGAAACCTGAAACCTGAAACCTGAAACCTGAAACTACTCGTCATCAAACGGCGTGGGAGCGGAGATGGGCGGCGAGATGATCTTGGCGATCTTGCCGTTCTTTTGCAGCTCGACGCCTTTGCCGCCGCGACTGGTGACGCGGTACTTGGCGGTGGAGACGGTTTTGCGTGCGCCGCGGTTGGTTTCGATGGTCAACAGATCACGGTCGCCGCTGCTGGCTTTAAATCCGAGCAGGCGATCGCCGCTAGCCAATCGGATCAGGGTGACGCCTTTACCGGCTCCGGAGAGATAATTGACTTCTTCGGATTCACACACGATCGCGCGACAGTTTTCCGAGACGGCCAGAATGATTTCGCTGCCGGTGATCGGGATCACATCGATGATGGCGGCGTCGCCGGTGACGCGAGCGTACCGGCGTCCGCTGCGGGTCGACGGTTCGGCAAACGGGGCCAGCCCGAAACGCAGTGCAAACCCGTTGCTCGACGCGGCGAAGGCGTGGATTTCGGGGCAGTAATCGGGGTGTTTGGGGTCTTCGTGAATCTTGCCGATGCAACGCGGGTCGAACGAGATCGCTGCGATGATGCGTTCGCCGTCCTTCATCTTGAACAGCTTTTGAATCGGTTCGCCGAAGCCGGTCGAGGCGGGGATGTCGATGAATCGGGTCGTGTAGCAGACACCGAGGGACGAGAACAGACCGAGGGTGGCGCGGGTGCTGCCGGCGATGCAGGCGAGCACCGAATCACCTTGGCGGAGTCGACTTTTGGAGGGATCGACGATTTGTTTTTGCCGTTTCACCCAGCCGTCGGTGGTGACCAGGACGTGGCAGTTTTCGGCAACGATAAAGTCTTCGACCGAATACTCGACTTCGACTTCGACGGCGTTGATCGCAGTACGCCGTCGGCTAGCCGCGTCGCTTCCGTAGGTCGTGATCAGCCCCTCGATTTCTTCGCGAACGATTTTCCAGCGGCCCGAAGCGTTGGTGTCTTTGGTGTCTTCGTTGAGCAGTTTACGGATCTGCCCGGCGCGTTTCTTTTTGTCTTTGAGTTCATCCAGGATTAGATTGATTTCCAGACGCGCCAAGCGATACAGTTTCAGTTCCAGGATCGCGTCGGTCTGCTCGGCGTCCAAACCACCTCTGCTGGCCGGAAACCGTTTCATGATTTTTTCGGCCGCATCGGCTTTGCCATCCGACTGGCGAATGATTTTGATGATCTGATCGAGCGCGTCGAAGATCAGCGCGAAGCCTTCCAGGATGTGGATCCGCCGCTCCAGTGACGCCAGTTCGTTTTCCAGGCGACGGGTGACGACTTCCAAGCGGAAGTGCAGGAAGTGCCAGAGCATTTCTTTGAGAGAGAGTCGCTCGGGCGTTCCCAGTTCGGGGTTTTCGGTGGGGACCAGGCAGGTCAGATTGACGTTGAAGTTCTTTTGGAAATCGGTGTGCTTGTAGAGGAACGCCAGCACCTTCTTTTCGTCGGCGTCTTTCTTGAGCAACAGATCGATACGGATTTCATCGGTCGACAGATCCCGGACTTCGGTGACCAGTGGCAGTTTGCCATCGAAGACGAGTTCGCTGATTCGTTCGACCAACAGCGCTTTGTTGACGCTGTAGGGGATCGAGTCGATTTGAATGACCTTTCCGCCGCGATCCTTGGTGCCTTGTTTGATGGTGCCGCGCAGCTTGATCGTGCCCTGGCCGGTCTGATAGATCTCGCGCAGTTCTTCCTTGGTGTTGATGATTTGGCCGCCGGTGGGAAAGTCCGGCGCCTGGACGGCATCGTTGGCGACCAGTTGATAGTCTTTGATTTCCGGATCGCGCAACAGCTTTAGCAGTGCGTTGCAGATTTCGCGGAGATTGTGTGGCGGGATGTTGGTGGCCATTCCGACGGCGATGCCGGTGGCGCCGTTGAGCAGCAGGTTGGGCAGGCGGCTGGGCAGGACGACGGGTTCTTCGCGGCTGCCGTCATAGTTGGCCTTGTAGGCGACGGTGCGTGTCGCCAGATCGGTCAGCACTTCGCCGGCGACGGGCGTCATGCGGCACTCGGTGTAACGCATCGCCGCGGCGTTGTCGCCGTCGACGCTGCCGAAGTTGCCGCTGCCGTCGACCAGCGGCATCCGCATGGCGAAGGGCTGGGCCATGCGGACCAGCGCCTCGTAGATCGAGCTGTCGCCGTGGGGGTGATAGTTACCCATCACGTCGCCGACGACTTTGGCACACTTGCGGTGCTTGGCGGTGCTGGAGAGCCCTTGCTGGTGCATCGTGTAGAGGATGCGTCGCTGAACGGGTTTGAGCCCGTCGCGGACGTCCGGCAACGCCCGGCTGGTGATCACCGACAGGGAATAATTGAGGTAGCGTTCCTGAGCCGCCTGGCGCAGCGGGACCGCCGTCAGGAGCGATTCCTCGACAGCGTCAAACAACGATTTGCCGTTCTTTTCCGATTGCTTGCGGGGACGTCGTTTTGCCACGCGATAGGGGTCCTTTTACACAAATTGATACGGTGTGTTCTTCACCTTCTCCATCGGTCGCAGGATCGCGCCGATTTGCCCAAGTTAGGGTAGAGACGGTGAAAATTCTAGACAGGCAGTGGCGGCAGACTTTAGCGGTTGGCCGGGTCGAATGGCAAATGCAGTCGACGCCGGTGTTAGCGGTGCTCCGAAATGATCCGAAATCGCCAGCGCAACGCTCCGAGCTATCGCCCAGTGGGCAATCCCGCCGAAACAACAAACCGTGTGAAGAAGAAATGCCCGCATCCGGCCGGCCGCCTTCGGGGGATCCCGATTGGGGTGGTCTGCTACCGCCGCGAGGGAATGGCGGCGGATCGCATCCGGGGGTCGGGCGAGAACGGAATCAATGGCTGAAAACACGGGTTCGGAGGAACCACCGGATGAAACTTCGATTGACAAATCAACTTTACGGCGCCGTCGCGGCGCTGGCACTCGTCGCTTCGGCCGGTAACGCCATGGCGCAAGGTGAATCCTTTATCGTCTCCAGCCAGGTCGTCAGCGATACCGCGCTGCCGGCCTCGGGCGGCTACATCGGCGATCTGGCTTCGGCCTCGATCAGCGACAGCGGCTGCGTGAATTGCCAAGGCGGCGTCTACACGAGCGGTGACAGTGGCATCGTTGTTGGTGGTAGTGGAGGTGGCGGTGGCGGTGTGCTGGGGAAGCTCCGCGGCGCCTACGGCGGTGGCGATTTTGCCGTCTGTGAAGACCGCAAGTACGACCACTCGGATCTGTTTTACAATTTCTACTCCGGTGGCAATTGCAACACGGCCAACGCCCAGATGTACGTCTCGCCGGTCCCCGTACCGGCATTCGTCGGGCACACCTTCAACACGTACCAGCCCCTGTACCCGCACGAATTTCTGTACAAGCACACCAACCGTTACCACAACTACTACGACAACGGACGTGGCATCAATCGCACGAAAGTGCATTATTCCTATCCGCCGGTCAAGCAAGCGATCAGCAATCTGTACTGGAACAAGCTGCGTTTGCCGCGCTGATTTTAACGCCGGTCCTGAACCGGACCTTTCACTTCCACCCACCGAGATCAAACTCATGCGTACGCTGTTCGTACTCGTCGCGTGCCTGGCGACCCTTCCGATTGCCTCGCAATCCGACGCGACCGCCGCGGGGCCGGGGCTGTTTCAAAAGAGCCCCCCGGTCAGCCATCCGTGGCATGGCGGCTACTATCACCAAAGCTGGGGCCAGCCCCTGGCCGTCGTCGTTCCGCCGACAGCCAACATGCGTCAGACATACTCGTGGGGTGTGGGCCAGAACTTGATGTACCCGATCAATTCCCAATACGGGCGTAACGCACCGGGCATCGGCGCCGGCCCGCGGGGGGCGTTCCGACCAACGCCGCCGTGGCCCAGTCACACCGACCAGTTCGGTTACTACTACATCCGGGCGCCCTGGTAGGGGCATCGCCACGCGGAAAGCGGCTCGTCTTCTCTGTCAGCTCAATTTTCGGGTAGTGGACGAGGCGACGAGTCCTTGCCAATATGCCGACTACAGAGGACTCGTCGCCTCGTCCACTACCGCCTACCCGAAAACCAAGGTGCGGCGGAATACTCGATTTGCATCCCGCCGCGTTTGCGTTCACACTGAAGTGTCCGCCGCGGTCCGCGGCGATGCTCTTTTCTTTTGCCGCGTAGTGAACCGATGCCTGATCCCGATACAACGACCGCGTCCTCGGCCGGGGATCAAACGCCATCAAGGGGATCAACCGTCGACTCCGGCAACCCGGATCTCAGTCCGCTCGACGGTGGCCGATGGCGCCCGGTCAGCCCCGGCGAGTTGCTGCGAAAAAATGTGGTGGATTCGAACGAGGATTTGGATGACGATCAGCGGGAACAGCGCCGCACCGTTCAATTGGAACGGCGCCAGGAACTGGAGCACAAGTTAAAAGCCAACCCGACCGATTTGGATGGCTTCTTGGAACTGGCCAGTATCTATCGCAGCGAACATCGGCCGTTGGAAGCCAAGCGGTTGCTGCAACAGGCCACGCAGATCTTTCCCGACGACGAACGCGTCTTGTTTCAATTGGAAGAGGCGATCCTTGCCCGCTCCTTGCAACAATACCGCGAGGTCAGTGATCTCGCGTCGCGGCTGAAGACGCCCGAAGCGGATCGAGAGTTGGAGCGCAGTCGTGGCGATTGGGCGATGCGACGGATCGAAGTGTGTCGTGCCCGGTTGGCCCGCGACCCTTCTCAGATCCAGTTGCGATTGGCGATGGCCGATGCGAAATTCGACGCCGAACTGTTTGAAGAGTCCTTTGCCGACGCGGGACACCTGTTGGAGTTGGACGAGTTTTCGCCGCAAGCACATTTTCTCCGAGCGCGCTGTTTGCTCGCGCTCGGAAAAGACCTGCCGGCAATGAAGGAGCTGCGCGCCGTGGCGCTACGACGCTCTGTTGTCGCGCCGGAATCCTTGCGTCACGCCAGCCTGAAACTGCTTTGCGACTTGGCCGACAAGTTGTCATTGCATGCGACCGGGCAACAATACCAAGCGCACCTGAAGCGTCTGCAAGCAACCTCCTCGCCGTCGAAGTCCTGAGTACCCGACTATGAATCAAGCCGTCGTCGATCCCGAACAGTTACGACAATTCGCTTCTCATCTGCATCGCTTCACCGAGGAGTTGAAAGAGCGATCGACGGCTTTGGGCACGCAGATGAATCAGCTCGAGCAAACCTGGCGCGATGAACAACAACGCAAATTCGCGGGCGAGTTCAGCGAGCAACTGCGTCAGCTGTCACGATTGGTCAAAACCACCGAGCAACACATTCCATATCTGCTGCGCAAAGCGGAGCAAATCGACGCCTACCTGGGCAGGTAGTGTTCCGTGTCAGCTTGCGTTTCGGGTAGGCGGTAGTGGACGAGGCGACGAGTCCTCTACCAATACGCCCACCGCAGAGGACTCGTCGCCTCGTCCCCCTGCAGAGGACTCGTCGCCTCGTCCACTACCCGAACATTGAGCTGACATCGAATTCGAGTGCTCTGGCGGTATTGGGGCAAACCCTCAAAACGTGCGGCCGCTGCCCTCGGCGAACGGTTTGTCGCGTTTGGATGGGCAATCCTCTTTGTCGATAACGGGTTTTTCCCCGTTTTCTCTCGCGATCCCACACATTTATTGCGGCTGTAGCACAGGGTTATCGCGTTCACCCTAATGAGCATCCATTCTGCGCGAAAGTGTTTTTCGCCTGTCATCTCATCTGCAGGGTGGTGTCACTGAAGTCGATTGGGTGTCCTGCGAGTTGCTTGCAGGGCATGAGGGCCTCCTTTTCCATGCAATCACCGCGTTTCAAATTGATGATCTGCGTCGGCGCGACAGCGCTGAACTTGCTGCTCGTCGCTTTGGGATACTACTTATTCGGCCCGGTCGCCGCCTTTGGGTTTGGGGCGACGTTCGGGATCGCCATTTTCGAAGCGGTGATCTGGTATTTTCGACGCGGAAAAACCAGAACCAACGAACGCCGAATCATGACCGCGGTGATTGTTATCGCGACACTGACCGGGATCGTGATCGGTGTGGATTCGTATCGAAACGGTCTTCACGAAACGCGAGCCCGCGTCCGCGAGGCGAATCGTTTGCGTTCTCAATTGAAATCCAAGTCGCAATACGAACTGGTCACGATCTCCTATCACGCGCCGCCGCTGCAGACCGACGAACGGTTATCGGTTCATGGCTACGTCACCAATCCCGAAGATTTGGATTCGTTGCAAGAGATGGTCTACCGCAACCGGAACTGGAAGGTGGAGTGGGACGTGGGGCTGATGTCCGAGAGTCCGTCGGCGCAGTAGGCAACGAGCGGGGAATAAGAGTCGCATTGTCGTGGATCGCTCCGCCGATCCAACATAGGATCGCGGAGCGATCCACGACACGCATGAATCGGCCGCTGCCACCTGCTTCACTCAATCCACGAATTCAAGTGTGTAGCAGTCTTCGACACGGACCTTGTCTGGGTCGACCAGATCGAGCGCGGTGAGCTGTTCGAACAGTTCGCTCCATCGCTGAGCGGTCATCGTGCCGACCATTTCGTCACCCGCCGCGTCCGGCATCGCCAGGTCGCGCATCACCTTGGCTCCGAACTCGAGTGCTTCAGGCGTCATGCCTTCTTCATTGACGGTCAAGATCGCTGCGTTGCCTCGGCTGCCGTCGGTCAGATAGTCGCGCCAGCCCTGGCGCGTGACTGCGACGAAACGCCGAACCAGATCGGGTTGCTCGCGGATCAGTTTTCCTGTCGTCACCAGAACGCTGGAGTAGGGATTGAACCCGAGATCGCTGACCATCAAGGTGTTGACTGGCACCCCCTGTTGTTCGGCGAGCAGGGGTTCGGCACAGCTGTAACCTTGGATCACAATGTTGGGATCGCCGACCAGCGACGCAATGCTGCCGTGGTAGGGCACTTCCTTGACCCCGTCCAAGATCCCTTGGGAACGCATGAATTCGACGAACGCGCGTCCGGCCTGGCGTTGCAGCGTCTTGCCCTTCAGGTCGGCAAACGATTCCACGCCGCTGTCTTTGCGGGCCAGGATGCAACGCGGGTGGTTTTGCATCGCGGCCATCACCGCCACGACGTCGATACCCTGCTGGCGATAGATGATCACGTCGTCCGCATTGGCGATCGCGAATTGGGCCCGCCCCAGCGCCAGTTCGGGGCCGATCGGTGTCGCCCGTCCTCCAGGCTGGATCGACACGTCAAACCCCTCGGCCTGGTAGGATCCGTCGGCCAGAGCCTGGAATAACCCCCCGTGTTCGGTTTCGGGATACCAGTTCAATTGGACCTGGATGGGAGTGCCGCCATCGGGTGAGGGCGAGCGTGTGGAAGAGTTGCATCCGGCCAGGATGACAAGAACGGCAAAGTAGGGGAGTTGCAGAGGCTTCATCGAATTTGGCTCGGGCGGCCCGTTGGAGTGGCGTTTGCAGAAGGATTGCAATGTATCAATCCTCAAGGCAGCTGCGAGTCCACCAATTCGGCCGGCCGCGGCCCGCGACATGGGCATCCGGCGGGCATCCGGCGTGAAACCTCTCTTTACGCTTGGCCGCCGGTGCCGTTACCTTGTCATGAAACACGCGCCGGAAATGCGTCTGAGCTGTTTAGCGTTCTGTTTTGGTGGTCTTATTGAGCGCTCAGCTCGTCGGGTTTGGCCGTGAAACGGATTTGAAGTCCAATCGTTTGTTCAGGGAAGAATGTCATGGGCGAAACCATTCGTTATTTGATGGTCGCCGTAGCCGCACTGATCTCCATCCTCCAGATCGCGCCTGCCCGGCTTGAAGCGCAGGGGCCGAGCGGCGGATTTGAAATTCCGCCGTCGCTTTCTGGCGGTTTCGGATCGCCAGCGGAGTCGTCCCGCGGTGCCGGCGGATCCGCATCGGCTTCGATGAGCTTGCCGAATTTTACCGGCGGCGTCGACACACAACGTGTGGGGCCTCGAGCCGGTGGCCCGACGACCGATCCCACGAGCTCCCGCGATCGTGCTTGGCTTAGCGAGACGACTTCCGGGGTCAAGCGACCGACAACCGAGCCGGTGGGTTCCACCGCATTCGGCGGCCAGTCGTCTTCTACGCTGCCCAATGATCTCCGCAGCAGCGACCTCCGCAGCAGCTCCAACCGAAACACGATTGCAACGGTCGGTGCCACCCAGGATCCGCAAAGTCGAGAAGCTCAATTGATGGCCAACGCGCGAGAGTCGACGGGATCGCCAAGCAGCGCCGGCAGTGGGGCATCGCGAGGCTTTGGCAGTCTACCGTCCGGAGTGCGGTTGCCAGACCAAGCTAATACGGCGGGGACGAATGCCACGTTCGGCAGTGAGTTCGCACGGAACCCGGCCACGGCGTCGCCGAGTCCGACAAACCGCCCCGTCTACGGCCCACCAACTGCTCAAGAAGCCAACTACGATCTGTCGGTCTTCAATGCGAACAACCGAACCAATTCGAACGCGGCGAGTCCCCAGACCGCCAATTCCCAGAATCTCGGTTCGCAAAACTTCGGACAAAGCTCGGGCAGGACGACGGCGCAGCAAGATCTGCTGTATCCGGGGAATCTGTCCGGAGGGGCGGCGTCGCGGCAAACTGCGACCGGTGGTTCGGCATTGGGATTTCCTGCCGCCGATCCCCGCTCGATGACTTCCACCGGGGCGGCCAGCGGTAACGCGGCGACCAGCACGGCGCCTCCCAGTGTGCCTTCCAGTTGGACCTATGAACAGATTGCTCAGCTGGGGCAATTGTTTGGGGTCCAACCGACTGATCCGCGGATGGGTGACAAGGCCTTCGTGAACGACCTCTACGCCAGCTATCGAGAGTATTTGGCGAAACAGCAAGCGGCGCAGGCGAGTGCCGAAACGACAGCCAACGCGGCCGTGCCGGGGCGCTGGTCGGCCGGAGGCGTCGGGGTGGGTGGACAGGCGGGTTGGAACCTGCCAGGCGTTCAATCACCGGTCGGAACGTCTCAATCGGGCGGATTCACCGGCGGATTGGCGGGGACGGATCCGCGTTTGGCCAGTCTTGATGGCGTCACAACTCCGGCAGGTGGCAGCACTTGGGGTTCAGAGGGCGGTCCCACTCGCAGGACCGACGTGGATCCGCGTTTGTCCCAGAAAGACATCGATGGATTGCCGCCAGGGGCGTGGTCCTATGACAAGTATGGCAACCCGATCGACAAGGAGCGTTACGTCTTGGATCGATTTGGCGAGCGTGTGGATGAGGAAACTCAGTGGGCGCTGACGATCGGGCGAAAGCGTCGCATGGAAGAAGAGCGTCTGGCTAAGCTGGAGGCCGAACGCGTCCGCTCGGCGCTGCCGGCCGATTCGACGTCGGGCCAGCCCAGTGCGAGTGATCGTTTGCTCGCCGGCCACGGAGCCTCGGCGGCGGGGTCGTTTCGACCGCCTGTCGGTGGTGCCAGCGCGGCGGACCGGCCCAACCTTGCCGGCACCGGAGCCGCGGGCGGCGTCGGTCAGCGAGACCCGAGCCAACGAGATCCCGGCCAGGGCAACCGCCCGCCGTCGGCCGACCAGGCAGGGATCGCAGGCGCGATCGGGCGATCGAACCCCTACGTCAACGTCTTCTTGCTATGCTCGCTCGTGGCCAACGCGTTCCTGTTCATCTCGTTGCATCGCTTGTGGTACCACCACCGCGATCTGATCGCGTCGAGCCGTATGGCTGCCAGCGGGATGTCTAGCAACGACTAGTATTCCGTGTCACCTGGCGTTTCGGGTGGGCGGTAGTGGACGAGGCGACGAGTCCTTGCCAATATGCCGACTGCAGAGGACTCATCGCCTCGTCCACTACCCGAAAATTTAGCTGAGACGGAACACGAGGCGAATTTCATCTCGACACGCTCAAGACCATCTGATGACGATCGATTTAAAAAGTTTCATTCGCGACATTCCCAATTTTCCCAAGCCGGGAATCATTTTTCGCGATATCGCCCCGTTGCTGCTCGATCCCCAGGCCTTCAAGGCTGCGACCGAGGCCATGGCGGCACCGTTCGACGGAGAGACGGTCGACGTGGTCGCCGCCGCCGAAGCGAGAGGATTCATCTTTGCGGCGCCGTTGGCGCTGCACTTGAACGCCGGATTCGTGCCGATTCGCAAACCCGGCAAGTTGCCCTTTGAAACGCATTCTCATTCGTATGATCTGGAGTACGGCAGTGACGAGTTGCACGTCCATATCGACGGCGTGCTTCCCGGCCAGCGAGTGATCATCGTCGACGATTTGCTCGCGACCGGCGGGACGATGCAAGCCTGTTGCAAGCTGCTGGAACTCTGCCAGGCCGAGATCCTAGGGTGTTCGTTCCTGATTCACTTGGCCGGCCTGAAGGGCGAAACCAAGCTGCAGCCCTACCGCGTCGAATCGGCCGTCGTGTATTAAGTTTCGCGTCGCCCGTCTTGCTGCTTCGCAGCGCGGGGGGAAGCGCCTGAAGGCTGGACACCAACATTCCTCCCTGCGATGGACCGACGGGGGAGAAATTGTCGGCAATGGGGCGGGTGAATCGACCGAATGGGCAACCTCCCCTACAATAGAACCAGTGGCAGGCCGGTTGCTTGTCGCGCGTTCCCCGTCTTTTTGAAAGTGAGTCCCTTGACCACGCCAACGCTCCCCACCGTCCCATCCGATCCGAACACCCACGCGGCTCACCCTCTGGCGACCTACAAGACGCTCTCCAGCGAGGAGTTGATCGCGAGAATCACGGCCGTTCGCCAGGAGCTGGGAGACTCGTTGCTGATTCTGGGGCACCACTACCAGCAGGATGAAGTGGTCGAGCACACCGACCTGCGCGGCGATAGTTATCAATTGTCCGAGATGGCCGCGCAGAGCGAAACGTGCCGGACGATCGTGTTTTGCGGCGTGCACTTCATGGCTGAAACGGCCGACATTCTGGCCAACCGTCCCGAAAAGCTTGCCAGCCGCAACGGGCAGCGCGTCCGTGTGATTTTGCCCGACATGGCCGCGGGCTGTTCGATGGCCGATATGGCGGCGATTGCCCAGGTCGAGGCGGCTTGGGAAGACATGTCCGAAGTCATCGATACCGAGCGGGTGATCCCGGTCACCTACATCAACAGCGCCGCCAGTTTGAAAGCGTTCTGCGGAAAACACGGCGGCATCGTCTGCACCAGCAGCAACGCCCGGGCGGTGCTGGAATGGGCGTTCGAACGCGGCGACCGTGTCTTTTTCTTCCCCGATCAGCACCTGGGACGCAACACCGCCCTGAAGATGGGGATCACGGAAGACCAGATGCCGGTTTGGGATCCGTACGAATTGGAACTGGGCGGAAACGATGACCAGGCGATCCAAGACAGCCGGGTGATCTTGTGGAAAGGCCACTGCAGCGTCCACCAAATGTTCCGCCCCGAGCACGTCGCACAATTCCGCGCGCAGCACCCGGAGATCAAAATCTTGGTGCACCCGGAATGTCCGCGCGAAGTCAATGATTTGGCCGACGTCTCCGGCAGCACGGGATTGATCATTCGGACGGTGAAAGAAAGTCCGCCGGGCACGAAGTGGGCGATCGGCACCGAGTTGCATCTGGTCAATCGGCTCAAGGCCGAGCATCCCGAGCAAGAAATTCACTTCCTCAGCCCCGTCCTGTGCATGTGCGCGACGATGTATCGCATCGATCTGCCCCATCTGTGCTGGGCATTGGAGAATCTTCGCGAGGGGACTCCGGTTAACACGATCGAGGTGTCCGAAGAGGTGACCAAGTGGAGTTTGGTCGCGTTGGAGCGGATGTTGGCGGTGAAATAACGCTCCCTATGACCGTCAAACCCGGCGCAAACTCGACGAGGGACAAAGTTTCACCACGTTGAATCGGGGCAAACTGGGCGTTTGATGCTTTTAATGCCGATTTCGTTGACAGTTGATTTTTGCGGTAACTATACTTCCGGGAGTGCGGAATGGCGGTTGATGCGAGGGCATCCTGCGTTTCTGCAAGGAAAATCCATCGTGGGCACCCGGCTTATCGTCGCTCACCAACCCGGCATTTTGTCGCCTGAACCCTACCAAATTCGACAACGTGTTCGGACCGCTCCTGTCAAAGGAAAGCTCCTAAAATGACCTTACTTGGGAAGTCGTTTACCGTCATCATTTTCCTGCTCAGCCTGTCCTTTATGGTCTTGGCCCTGGCGGTCAATGCTTCGCATCGCAATTGGCGCGATGTCGTGTTGGGGCCGAGCGGGTACAAGGAAAAGATCGAGGCCATCTCTCGCGAGAACGAGCAGCTGGAGGACGCCAAGCAGCGGGCTCAAGCGGCGCTCAGTCGTGAGCAAGTCGCCCGTCGAACCGCACTCGCTTCGTTGCAAACCCAGCTCGACCAACTGCAAGAAGAGTTGCAATTGCGAATCAGCTCGGTCCAGAAGCTCGAAGGCGAATTGTCCAACTTGGCTCAGGTCGACAAGATTCGTGCCGAGGAGCTGCAATCGCTGACCGACACGACCGCAAACCTCCGCGATCAGGTACGCAAAGAGCAGCAAGATCGTGACGCCTTGTTCGCCCAAACGCTGGTGCTGCAAGACAAACTCAACGAAGCTCGCGGTGTCCGCCTCCAATTTGAAACGCGGAATCAGAATTTGCAAAAAGAGCTGACTCGGTTCCGAGAGATCGCCGACCACATGGGGATCGATCCCAAAGCGCCACTGGACGGGGCTCCGCCGGAACGCAATGGAAACGTGTTGGTCATCAATCGAACCAAGGGTTTGGCCGAAGTCTCGATCGGCATGGATGACGGAATTCGACCGGGCCACGAACTCGAAGTCACGCGGAAATCGCGTTACATCGGCCGTTTGAAAGTCCTCAAAGCGACGCCCAACCGAGCCGTCGGCGAGATCATGAAAGACTACAGCGAAGGATTTATTTTGGAGGGTGACCGTGTCGACACTTCCATCGACTGAGGGTGGCAAACAGCCGCCGAGCGTCTACACCGTCATGCTGGTGCTTAGCATGGTGTTCTTGTTGATCGCTGTGATTGCCATGTGGATCGAACTGCGACGCTGGGCACCGGATTATTTCCGAACCAGCGGAGCCAACCCGATGGTGCAGGTCGTCACCGACATCGACCAATACGCCTAGTGCGACTTGCGGAGTAGCCAATTCATCAGGGGCGGGCAAATTCGGTCGGCATAGATCAGCAATTTGCCGCCCAGGCTGAGGATCACTTCGCTGCGACGTTTGCCGATTGCGGTCAGCGTTGCCGCGGCTACTCGATCGGCCGGCCAACTGCCAATGCTCTTCGAAGTGGCGTTGGCGTCGGAGTCCACCAGCACGTCGAAAAACTCGCTCTCGGTCGTGCTCGGACTGACCAACGTCACCCGGACCGAGGTTCCAGCCAATTCGGCACGCAGCGAATCGCTCCAGCCATGCATCGCAAACTTGCTGGCACAATACTCCGACTTGTCCGGCACCGCGCGATGGCCCAAGACGCTGCCGAGATTGCAAATCACCGCGTCGTCGCTGGATTTCAGGTACGGTAGCAAGCGGCGAGTCAGTTGAGCCGGGGCAAAGAAGTTGACTTCCATGATCTTTCGCAGCCGTGACTCCGTCGCCTCTTCGAAGCTGCCGATCGCGCCGATGCCCGCGTTGTTGACCAACAGATCCAGCGTCCCGCCCCGGGAACGGATCAGCGATTCGATTTTGTCGTGTGTCGCCGAATCGGTCACATCGCCACGGATCGGCAGCAGCAGGTCGTCGTCGCCCTCGCGATGGATCTCGTCGCAGAGCGACTGCAAACGATCCGCCCGACGTGCGACCGCGATGACTCGGCAACCCGCCGCGGTGAGCCGCTTTGACAAGCAGCGACCGATACCGCTGCTGGCACCGGTGACCACTGCCAGTTTTCCGTTCGGATTCCAGTGGGCCAAATCGTGGGTCCTTTTGCTCAAGTGGGGTACGCATCCTGCTTGCCTTGGGACGGCTGCGGCAACGAGGGTGTTTGCTGAACGACGCGAGCGGACTGTCGATTCTAGCCCGCACGCGTTAGCAAGGGGCTACGCGGCGCCCCGCGTTTACGCGTCGGGCTTACCTGATCGCGCTGCATTCCCGAAGATCGACTCGATCGACAGGCTGCAAGCCGTTCGGTACAGCGTTGCCGCTGTGGGGGATCGCAAGCTGGAAGCTTACGCCACGTCGGTGGCTGGGGTGTCGACGGGCGGTTCAACGGGGGTTTCTACCGGTGCGAAGGTGCCGGTGCCGGCCGGGCGGATGGAGATGGCCGACTTGCGGGCCGGCCCCATCGCCGCAACGGGCATCTTCACACGCACGTTGACGACGTCGGCACCGAAGTGCTGCGAGACAATTTCTCCCTTGGCCGCCAGATAGGCGAGCAATTTGCCGTCGCCGGGATCGACATCGATGTCCAAATCCAGGAATTCCCGGCCGAGCGCCTCACCGACCGCCTCGGTCAACATCTCAAGTCCCTTGACGCTCTTGGCGCTGACGGGAATCGCGTTCGGGTAGCGATCCAGCACCCGGTTCAGCATCGCCGGCGACTTGATCGCGTCGATCTTGTTGAGCACCAACAGCGTGTCCTTCTCTTCGATCTCCAGTTCGCTGAGCACCTTGTACACGGCGCTGATCTGGTCAAACACGTTGGGGTTACTTGCGTCGGCGACATGCAACAACAGATCGGCTTGCCGCGTTTCTTCCAGCGTCGATTTAAAGCTGGCAACCAAGGAGTGGGGCAGGTCGCGGATGAACCCGACGGTATCGCTCAGCAGGACGGTGCCCCAGTGAACCAAGTACCAGCGACGGGTGCGAGTGTCCAGCGTGGCAAATAGCTTGTCCGCCGCTTGCACTCCCGCCTCGGTCAACGCATTCATCAACGTGCTCTTGCCGGCGTTGGTGTAACCGACCAGCGAAACCGTCGGTGCTTCTTTGCGCGAGGCGACTTGACGCTCGCGACGGGATTCCACCTTGCCCAATTCTTGTTTGAGATCGTGGATGCGTTTTTGAGCCAATCGGCGGTCGACTTCCAGCTGCTTTTCACCGGGGCCTCGCATCCCCACGCCCATCGCTTGACGCGACAGGTGGGTCCACATCCGCTTCAATCGCGGCAACGTGTATTCCAATTGGGCCAGCTCGACGGCCAAGCGGGACTCGTAGGTACGCGCACCGGCGGCAAAAATATCCAGAATCAACTCGGTCCGGTCCAGGACTTTGGCGCCCGTCGCCTTCTCCAGATTCCGGATTTGCCCGGGAGTCAATTCGTTGTCAAAAATCACCACGTCGGCTTTGGTCTTTTCGACCAGCAAACGCAATTCCTCGACCTTTCCTTTTCCGAGGTAGGTGCCATGTTCAGCAGACGCACGCCGCTGAATCAATTCGCCGACAACTTGGGTGCCAGCCGTCGTCGCCAATCCATGCAATTCCTCCAGCGGATCTTCCGGAGCCGGCGTGTCGGGCAAGATCAATCGTGCCAAGACGCTTCGTTCCGGAGTGTCATCACTGACTAGATGTTGTTCACGCACTTAGGGAAAAGTCCTCCTGAAATCATCGGGTCGCTCGGACCCCTCTAGTATAGCTTGGCAAGACTGACAACGTCGGCCTGGTACCGTCCAACTGAGCACCTCGCATGCCAACCGGGCGGAAATCAGCCGCTTTCGGGCGACGCAGTGGAGCATCTTTAGCGGTATTGGGCGTGTGCCCCACCACTAATCCCTCGCAAAACACGGGACACAAATGTTTCACAGCGCTAGCCGTCGGGGCCGGATTGTAAGGCTTCGAGGGGTAAACCCCCAAGGATTTTCGGCCGGATTGTTGATCTCGAAATCTGGATCAACTCCTCAAACCGCAGGCCATCAATGCCAACCAGACGCGATCGACCGGGCAGGGGTTCGCGGCGGGCCAGAGTGAAGACGCGATCCAGCCGGATAGCCCACTGAAGTCCGACCACCGGACTCAGCGTGGTTTCTTGCGTCCGCGCGCCTTGGAGCCGACCAGCGTCACAAAGTACCCCTCTTGGGTCACTCGACCGGTCTCGTCCAGCAATTGTCTCAGCCAGCGAACCTTGACGGCACGGCGACCGTGGGGTTCGATCTGGACAATCTCGTTGCGTCCTTGGACACGATCCCCAAAGAAAACCGGAGCGACAAACCGCCAGTCTTCCACCGAGACAAAGGCCAGCGTGGATGCTTTGGGATAATTCGTGCCCAGCCCCGCCAACACGCTCAGCCCCAGCAACCCGTGGGCGATCGGTTTTCCGTACGGAGAGGCCGAGCCCTGATCGCCGTGCAGCGGCGTGTGGTCACCGGTCAGGTCGGCGAACGCCTGAACGTCGCCGTCAGTGATCTCACGCGTCTCGGTCAACCAAACATCGCCGACGGCCAAGTCTTCCGCGTACAGCGTCGACTCGGCCGGAGGGAGCGATTCGAGCGGCGTGGCAGTCGAAACCAGATGCGTCGTCTCCGGGTCTTCCAAGCTGACCAGCTTGGTTCGCTCCGAATTGATCCGAAAGATTGCTGCTTGTGGATCCGTTTTGGCGTCCGTTTCGTTGGCAGTTGATTCGGTCATCAGGACTACGGCGATCTAAGGAGACGGAGGGGGGACGCGCATCGTCACGCGACGGGCACCATCATGCCGCATGTGGTCCGGTCTTCCTAGGATTTAAGCTCACCATTCTTTAGTTTTTTCCCGCATTTCTCGATCTTTTTCGTTTGCGGTGACCGCAACGCATTGGACGTCTGGGGGATGTAGGAGGACTCGGGAAACTGGAGGTTTGTGACGTCTCCGGCCCCGAACCGGCCTGTCGTTTAGGCCCACACGCGTTAGCAAGGGGCCACGCGGCACCCCTCGCTCACGGGTCGCACCTGGCACCGTGGCGTTGATTTTGGAACATCGATTGAATCGACAGGCCGGAACGGAGAAGCGATAAGATAGAATGCCGACAGGCCCGCTGCCGTTTCGGCCGGGCGATTGAAGCCCGCTTGCTACCTTCTTACTCCCCACCCGCGTCTCCCGCTATGACCACACGGATCTCTCTTTGTCTCGTGCTCTTTGCCCCGATTTTGTTCACTTTGCTGGCGACAGGCGGCGAGGCCGATGCCGGCAAGCCGGTTGAATTCTCCGTACGAATGCTCGCGCTCGATGCCAATGAGGGGATTGCCGCGGGCGACGTCGATGGCGATGGCGTGACCGATTTGGTGGCCGGTCGCCAGTGGTACAAGGGCGGCGACTGGGCGGCGCGACCGCTTCGCAACATCGATGACTGGAACGGTTATGTGCAAAGCAACGGCGACTACTTGTTCGACGTCAACGGCGACGGCCGGTTGGATGTCATCGCCGGATCGTTTTTACCGACCGAGGTTTACTGGTACGAAAACCCTGGCGAGGAAGCGTTGCGATTGGGAAAACAATGGCCGGCCCATCTCTTGAAAGACACCAAGAAGTCTCAGAACGAAGGTCAGCTGTTTGAAGACTTGGACGGCGACGGACGTCCCGAATGGATCGTTAACAGTTGGAAAAAGGATTGCCCCATGATGGTCTATCGGTTGATGGATCGAGCCGGCAACCAGGAACCGGCGGCCGACGACTCCAAAGCAGCCGGCAAGCCGAACGCCAAGAAAGCCGCTGCCAAACCGGAGAACTCCGCCAAGTATTCTCTCGTCGGGCATGCCCTGGGCGAATCCGCCAATGGCCACGGTGTGGCCGTCGGTGATTTGAACGGCGACGGAAAAACCGATGTCTTGGTCGGCCAAGGTTGGTATGAACAGCCGCAATCGGATCCCTGGGGCCAACCCTGGATCTTCCACGCCGACTGGGATTTGCACAGCTCGCTGCCGATGATCGTGACCGACCTGGACGGTGACGGTGATAGCGACCTGATCATCGGCAAGGGACACGATTATGGATTGTCGTGGTGGGAACAAACCGATCCGGACAAGGAAACCGGTAAGCTTCAATTTCAAATTCACGAGATCGATTCCAGCTACAGTCAGCCCCACACCCTGGCATGGGTCGATTTGGACGGAGACGGCAACAAAGATCTGATCACCGGCAAACGCTATTACGCCCACAACAGCCGTGATCCCGGCGGCAACGAGCCGCCATGTCTGTACTACTACACCTGGGATCAAGAATCGAAAACGTTCGAGCGTCACACCATCGACGAAGGTCACGTCGGCTGTGGATTGCAGATCGTTGCCGAAGATCTCAACGGGGACTCCAAAGTGGACATCGCCGTGGCCGGTAAAAGCGGCACGTATCTGTTGCTCGCCCAATGAGTCCTGCCGATGCCCAGCCGCCGCTCACACTTCGTCAGGCGCAGGACGAGGTGGACCGTTGGATCCAAACCATCGGCGTTCGCTACTTCGACGAGCTGACCAATTTGGCGCAGCTGGTCGAAGAGGTCGGCGAGGTCGCGCGGATCCTCTCACGCACCTGTGGCGAGCAATCGTACAAGTCGAGCGATCAACCCGGCGACTTGGCCGATGAGTTGGCCGACGTGCTGTTCGTGACGATCTGTCTGGCCAACCAGTCGGGGATCGATCTGACCGCAGCGCTGCGAGCAAATTTGGAAAAGAAAACTAAACGCGACAAAGATCGCCATCGAAACAATCAAAAGTTGCACTAGTGGGGTAAGCTTCCAGCTTGCCGTACGTCACGCACCGACCTTGTTCCCAGGCTCCCGCCTCACGAGTCCGCCGGCGGAGCCGGCGAGGGTGGCAAGCAAGATGCTTACCCCACTTACTTCTTGCGCAACACGAACAGGCCTTCCAGCAGTTCTTTGTCAAAGGGGAGCGGATCGTCGATGTCGTAAGCGAAGTCGAACGATTCGACCAATTCGAATTGGTCGCTGACCTTTTTGAACAGCCGTTTCAATTGCGTCGGCGTGTAGAGCCGCAAGGGAAACTCGCTTTGGATGCGGATGATTTCCCCGCTCGATTTGACGGCCTTCAGTTTGACGCGAAGGGTTTCCAGGCGTTTCTGTTCGTCGGTGTGGGGAACACTGATCGTGGTCGTCAGCGTCGTTCCGGCTTGACTCATCTTGAATCGCTCGACAACCGCTTCGTAGTCTTCTTCGGGCACCAGGTGCATGCCCAAGATATACAGGCCGCCGGTGGCGATGCAGTCGGCCATGCTGCGCAGGTGGGCGATGGCGTCTTTTTCGGACAGCAAATGACGGAACGTGTTGTAGGTGCAAAACGCCGCGTCGAACGGTTTGTCAAACTGCAGGTGCGTCATGTCGCCCTTGACGCACGTCGCCTGAAGCTTTCGTCGTTTCAGTTTGCGGCGCATGTAGTTCAACATCGCGTCGCTGAGGTCCAGCCCCGTCGCGTCGTACCCTTTGGCGGCCATCGCCACGACCAGCCGTCCGCTGCCGCAACCGGGTTCGAAAACGCGCCGCACTTTACGCTCGGCAAACCGCTTGAAGGCTTCTTCAAAAAAAGCGACTTCGACCGGCGTCTCTTCCCGAAACAGCATGTCGAAGTATTGGGGGTGGTCGTACCAGTTTGCCAAGGTGATGCTCAAGTGGTGTAACGTGACTTCGCCGCCAACGACGCGAACTCAATTCGCTCGGTTGCCGTTTTCCGATGCCGGTTCAGGGGAGTCTTCGGCGGAGCCGTCGGTGGAGTCTTCAGACAGGGGAACAATCTTTCCGAACAGGTGCCCGCCGTGGTCTCCGTGTTGCCAGGTTCCGGCATAGCGACCGGCTTGGGGACCGGGCTGAATCAAGACGCGGGCGTCGAAGGTGCCCATGCCTGGGATCCACAGCGAATCGAGCGTGATCACCGGCGTCTTGCCGGCCCACACGATCTTTAGATCCATCGGCAGTTCTTGGTCGACGTTGCCGTATTTGATCCGCGCGGTGAACCGATACAGATCCGCCGCGGGCAGTTTTTCGCACGACTTGATCGTGTACGCTTCCGTCTTCGGCGACCCGTCCTTTCCATCGACGGTGAACTTGCCGATGAACTGAGTTCCGCTCAAGTACTTTGCCAATCGGGTTTCCCGCGAGGTTGCTTCGTCGGCAAACGCGGGATCCGAAGCGATCAAACTCATTGCCAGGATGGCGAGCGAGAGTCGTAAGACATAATTGGTCATGATGGCACCTCAGAGTGAACAATGGGATGCCATCAGTCTAACGTTGTCGCCGAGCGAAGAGTAAGGGCCGGTCGCCAGGCTTTCCCGGCGTTGACAGGCTGGAAGCCGATCCCGTTCCTTCCTTCTCCGTTGGTTGCTTACGGACTGACGATTTCGTTGGTCCGTTGCACTCGCTCTTTTTGTTGTTTGAACATGTCGGGTAGATCGACCGGTCGGCGTCGCGAGGGGCCTGGGACCGGCTCGGGTTCCCAGTCTTCGCCACGCACCGCGGAACCGAACGGCGTGGTCAACGAATCATCGAGCGTCTTGAGGTACGCTTGTAGTTTCCAGGCGGGAATCACGGTCACACCGGCTTCGGTCGCCCGTTGCTTGGCCTCGCCGAGCGCCGCCAATTCGGCGGCGGCGACGTCTTCGTCGCGGCCCTCGATTTTGGGCGATTCACCGACGACCAGGAAGCGAACGCTGGGGTCGATTCGGCCGGTTCGCTCGCCGTTATCGGCGATTTCCGCACCGGCTGCTTTGATCATGCCTTCCAGGATGTCGTTGTCGGGGCGGCCATCGTCATCGATATCGATGCCGCCGGCCAAGGCGATGCGTACGGTCCGTCCGGGTGCCCAAAACGGCGAGTAGACGGCGTCGCCTTCGATGATCGGGTTGCCGACTTGGGGCATCGCCACGACGCGAGCTTCGGCCAAGTGGGGGCCGAGGATCTTGGTGACCTGGATCGACGCCTTGATGTCGGCGTCTTGAAGCCGTGTGGTGTCATCGCGATCGACCACGCCGAAGGTGATCCCCGGTCGCAACGCGTCGGCCGAGCCCAGATTGATCGAGACGATGTTGCCGCCGCGGAGGACGTAGCGGATTTCGCCCTGGACGGTTTCGAACCTGCCTCCGCGAAGCTTGTTCAGTTCCAGCTTTTGCGTTTCGATCGTGTTTTCCAGGATCTTGGTCTGGGCGAGCAGGCTGTTGACTTCGGTGCCGGCTTTGCGTTGGAACGCCTGCAACTCGCGTTCGCTCTTGGTCTTGCTGTCCTTGGCCTGCTCCATCTTAGTCAGCATGTCGTTTCGATAGGTGGCGAACTGGGTCCGCTCGTCTTCGAGCTGTTTCGCCAGGTTTTCGCGTTCGGTTTCTGCTTTCTGCTGTGCGGCACGGGCGGTTGCGACATCGGCGGCGGCTTGTGCCCGGATCTTGTTGGCGTCGTCGCGAGCGACACCGTATTGCTCGTTGCGGTCGCGGATCGCGTTCATGAAGTAATCGACCAACGCGCCGTAGTGGCGGTCCTGGATGCCGACGTCTTGGCCGAACACCTGCATGTCGTTATGGAACTGGGTGGCCAGGGCGTCGAATTCCGGATCGCCACTGCTGCTGTTGGCAAAGGAATCGAATTCGTCCTGGGTCATCTGCTCGGCACCGAGCATCTTTTGCATCGTGATGTTCCTTTCCTCGGCGGTTCGCAGACCGTTTGAGACGTCGGTCAGGCGACTGGCAATGGTCGCCCGCTCGTCCGCTTGGCCGCTTCCCCAACTCCAGAGGATAAAGTTCAGGGCAAGGGAGAGGACCAGCAGAATCAAACAGGTGATTAAGCTGCCGCGAATGACTGAATCGTCGCGTGCCGCCATGGGAAACTTCCGAGCGAAAAGTGGAGAGGATAGGAGAAACCGACTGGATGGACGTCTCACCCACCGGTCGGCGCCAGCGAATGGCAGCGGCAAACGGCAGGAAATCCATCCACAGAATATTCACAAGTCTGCGTCATTCTAGCATTTCTGCCCGAGAATAACCCAGCTTCCCGGTCCGACTGAGCGGGTTTTAGCGCGCCCGAGCGACGAAGACGGGTGATTTCTGTCTGATCGGGCGACATCCGGGGGGCAGAGCGAACAAATCTCGGTGGCAAATCTTGTGGGAAAATCGGGTCGCGGCGGCCTCAATCTAAACGTTGATTTGGCTCTCGTCGCCCGCCGCCGCTCCTGCTTCGGGTCGGATGGAAAACGGTTCCATGGAGTCGCCTGCCGGCGGCTTGTTGTTTAAATCGCGGAACCTTTTGGTGGGCGAGTGGTTAAGATACAAAGAGCGCCTCAAGTATCGCCCCCCCGGGCTGGTACGCGGTCGCTGCTCGCCAGGCAAGGCCTCACAAGCGGTGTGGGTCGATCGACCCCCTCGCACGTCCGCTGGTGATCAAACGGGCGGAGCCCCTTTCCCCTTTCGGAACCCTTCCCAGACTCATGCAAATCCAATCCATGTCACGTCCATCGTCCCCGTTTGCCGCTTCCAGCCGTCGCCATTGCCGTCGCCATTGCCGTCGCCATCGCCGTGGTGCGGCTCGACACGCCTTCACGCTGCTCGAGCTGTTGCTGGTGCTCGCCATCCTTGTGGTCCTTGGTGGCATCGTCGCGGTGAATGTCGTGGGGACCGGCCAGGCCGCCAATGCCGACGCGACGACGGCGCAGCTGAAGATGCTCAAGTCGAACATTGACATGTTCCAGATCCGCATGAACAGCTTGCCGCAAACCCTGGAAGAACTTCGTGACGGGCCGTCCGATGCGGCCAAAAAGGCGAAGTGGGTTGCGCCGATCATCACCGAAATCCCCAAAGACGCCTGGGGCAATGACATCGACTACAGCGTCAACGGAAACAGTTACGAACTCCGCAGCGGAGGCATCGACGGCCAGAAGAACACCGAGGACGACATCGTCGTGACGCCGTAGACGGCGAGCGTCAAATAAGCGAGCGTCGTCGCTGCGCTCGGCAGAGATGTCGAGGGTTCCGCCGCCCGACTTTTCCATCCCGGACACGGACTCCGCTCCTGACATGCCACGCCGCGAAGCATTGATTCCCTGCGATTTACGACGTGTTAGCGGCAGGGCGCAAGCCCTCCGGCGGCTCATCGTTCCCGAAACACCGGAGGGCTCGCGCCCTGCCGCTAAAAAGCGCTTCACAGCGTTACCTGACATGGTCGCACTTGAGATCCATCGCACGCCAGAACGACCAAGCGGTTTTACGCTGCTGGAGTTGCTGTTGGTCTTGGCCATCGTTTCCGTCCTCGCGTCGATCGCCATCCCGCAAGTCGCCTGGTTGCTCGGTGACCGAAGGATCGTCCGTGGGGCCAAATTGATCCGCGAAGAATTGATGCTGGCTCGCGTCGACTCGATGCGGCAAGGTCGGATCTTGATGGTCGATGCGATGCTCGAATCCAGCCAGCTCCGCGTCCAGCCGTATTTCTCACTGGCCGACTCCGTCAACGCGATCGACCAAACCGGCACGCAATCGGCTCTGTTGTCCGGCGCCGAACAAGCTCAGTTTGTTCCGGTGATCCAAGACGAATCGGAAATCCGTCAGGTGGACTTGCCCGACGACGTTGTCGTCAAAAGCGTGTCGGTCGTTTCGGCAGCCCGGGCGATGGAAATCGAACAGGCCACCATGAGCAACCAAGCCGAAGGATACAGTCAACCGATTTTGTTTTACCCCGACGGGACCACCAGCACCGCCGCGGTGGTGCTGATGCATCCCGAGCACGGGCAAATCACGATCAAGCTGCGCGGCATCACCGGCGACGTCACGATCAGCGAGGTGGGGGCCAATCAATGATCGTCTCGCAATCACCGAAACGAGACTCATCGAAATCACCGATGCGACGTCGTGGGAATGGTTTTTCGCTGTTGGAAATGATTTTGGCGCTGGCCATCCTGGGCAGCAGTCTGGCCGTCCTGGCGCAAATCGCCGGGACCGGCGTCAGCGCCGCGCGCGAAGCCCGCGCGCTGGTGACCGCCAGGATGATCTGCCAATCCAAATTGAACGAACAGCTGTTGAACCTCCAAGCGGGGCAATCACCGACGACGATCGTCGAAGCGCCGGCCGAGTCGTTTGACAGCGCATCGACCGAAACGTTCGTCTACACCGTCGAAGTCATGCCCGGCCAACTCGATGGATTGCTTTCGCTACGCGTGACCGTGTTGGCTCGCGCGGGCGACGGCACCGAACAACTGGCCGCGTTCGCGCTCGATCGCTGGGTGATCGATCCCGCGCTGGGACTGGAAGAAGCCGAGGCGGAAGAAGAGGCGGCGCGGGAAGAAATTGCCAACGGCGGTGAGGAGCCGCTGACATGATGCCATCGAACCTGACCCAGGCGGCTCGGTCTAGCCGACACCGACGGCGACGCGGTTTCACCTTGCTGGAACTGTTTCTGACGCTGTCGATGGCCGTCGTCCTGATGACGCTGGTCAACGCGGCGTTCCGATTCTATGCCGTCGACATGGATTCCAGTGACATGGACATGCGGCGAACCATGCTGGCCGCGGCCGTGATGCAAATGATCGAAGATGATTTACGGGCGTCGCTGCATCCGGAACCGCTGGACACCGGCGCGCTGGAAACCTTACTGGCCAGCACCGCAGCGTCGGCCACAGGCGGTGGCAACACCGGCGACGCGGGCGATCCCGGCGCTGCCGAGGCCGCCGGCATGGACGACCCGGTACTGGAAGAGGAAGTAACCACATCCGTGTCGGGCGTCGCCGTGCTGCAGACGCCCGGTTTGATCGGAGACCAGTATCAACTGCAAGTCGACACCAGTCGTCTGCCGCGGTTGGAGGAGTATGCCGTATTGATGGACGTCGATCCCGGCAACCTGGCCGATTTGCCCAGCGATCTGAAAACGGTCACCTACTACGTTCAGGCGGCCGATTCGATCGGGATCGAGGATCCGCTGGCCAAGTTGGATGCGACGACATCGACGACCGCCGGCGGCTTGGTGCGACGTGTTTTGGATCGCTCCGCAACGACGTTCGCATCAACCTCGGGCAACCTCGCGGCACTCGGCCAGACCGGCGAATTGCTCGCGCCCGAAGTCACCGGAATCGAATTCTCCTACTGGGACGGCGTGACCTGGCAAATCGAATGGAACAGCGATGAACTCGGGGAACTTCCCCTGGCCGTGAAAATCCAACTGGTCATGGTCGACCCGCTGGTCGCCGAGAGTGAACAGGAACCACGGGTGTTTCAGCACGTGGTCAAACTGACGATGGCCAAGATCATCGAAGAAGAAGAGGAAGACGATCTTTCGGGGGTAGGCCTTTGATGAGTTCACCAACCAAACACAACACGCAACGTCCACGCCGGCGGCGAGGTTTTTTCCTGGTGCTGGTGTTGTTGGTCGTCGTCGTCGCCACGCTGTCGGTGTACTCGTTCACCGGAGTGATGGTCGCCTACGACGATGCGGCGTATCTGTCCGGTGACTTGGTCCGGGCCCGTGTGGCTGCCGATTCCGGCGCCGAGGCGATTCGTTTGATTTTGTCTCAACCCCGAATGATGCGCGACGACATGGGAGGCGTTTACAACAATCCCAACCTGTTCCAGGCGATCCCGGTTTCCAATCAGGACGCGGCCAACGTCTGCGATTTCTCCGTCCCCGCGCCGGATCTGAATGAGAACGGCATGCTCAGCGGAATCCGATTCGGGTTGCAGGACGAATCGGCGCGTTTGAATCTCAACACGTTGACGGTCTTGGATGAAAACTCCGAAGGCTTGATGGCCGCGCTCAGTCTGCTCGCGGATCCCGACAGTGGCGACGCGTTGCCCGACAGTATCGCCACCGCGTTGCTGTTGGCATTGCCGGGGATGACCGAAGAGATCGCCGATTCGATCATGGACTGGCTGGACGCGGACGACGAAGTGCGTCCCTATGGTGCGGAGTTGGAATATTACAGCGGACTGCCGACGCCGTACGAACCGACCAATGGCCCGATCAGCAGCGTCGAAGAACTGTTGCTGGTCAGCGGGATGACCCCGACACTGTTGTTCGGTGCCGACACCAATCGCAACGGCGTGCTCGATCCCGACGAACAGCAACGCTTCAACGTCACCGTCGATACGCCCGGTGCACTCGGCTTGGCGGCCTATTTCACGATCCACGGGCAAGAAGCCAATAAGCAGCGTGACGGCACGTTTCGGGTGAACATCAACACGGACGACTTGGAAATCCTCTACGAAGACTTGACCGATGTTCTCGGCGATGACGTCTACGCCAGTTTCATTTGTGCGTACCGCATGTCGGGAGCACCGTCGACATCCATCGCCGGAGCGGCTCTACCGGATGCGGCCAACGCCGCACCGGGTGATGTACCGGCCAACGACGGAGGCATTTGGACGGCGGACTTGCTGGAGAATTTTGATCTGTCGGCCGGCGGCGGAATCGAGTTCACCCAGGTGCTTGATCTGATCGACGCCACGGTCACCGTCGGCGGAGGCGACGACGCGGTGACCTACCGCAGTCCGTTCACGCTGCTGACCGCGGGCATCTACCTGCCGCTGATCATGGACAAATTGGTCACCAGCGACACGCCGGCGATGCCCGGTCGGATCAACGTCAATGAATGCCCCGCGGAATTGTTGTACGGCATCCCGTTTTTGACCGAGGAGCAAGTCGGCATGATTCTGGAGGCCCGTGGAACGGAAACCGACGACGAGAACCGGTTCTATGAGACCTGGTTGATGGTCGAAGGCATCGTGACGTTGGCGGAAATGAGAAATCTGGTGCCGCTGTTGACCGGAGGCGGCGATGTCTATCGGGCCCAGGTCGTCGGCTACTTTGAATCGACCGGCTTGGCCCATCGCCAAGAAGTGATCATCGACGCGACCACCGTGAACCCCAAAATCGTGTCCTACCGAGACCTCAGCCATCTCGGTCGGGCGTTTGATGTTTCCGTGCTCGGAATCCGCAACACCGCCGCGGTGTCCGGTGACCCACCCGCCGCCTCCCAATAACAGCGTCTTGATAACAACGTCCCAGTCACAGTCCCCCGTAACGTTTCCCAGCCAGCCCTGCCGAGACGGACCGTGCGTTTTGACCTTATCGAACTAGACTACCACCATGCCTAAACGAATAGCCCTCGACTATGACGACCGCGAATTGCGGATCGTCGTCGCCAACTGCAACGGTTCCAAGGTCCAGGTGACCGATGCACAGGTCATCCCGATCCCCGAAAACGGATCGGTCTCGGAGAAACTACGTGCCTACATCAACAGCGAGGGTCTGCAGAAAACGGAAACGCTCGTCACGATCGGTCGCGGCAAGGCGGAGTTGCGAGAATTGCAGTTGCCGCCGGTGCCCGACGACGAGCTTCCGGAGATGGTCCGCTTTCAGGCCATCCGCAGCTTTGCGTCAGCAAGCGATCGCGCCATCGTCGACTTTTTGGTGACCCGTCGCACCAATGAAAACAACACGCTGATCGCGGCCGCCGTTTCTCCGGCAGACATGGATCGCGTCCGGGAACTGTGCAAGACGTCGGACCTATTGCCCAAACGCATCGCGTTGCGTCCGCTGTCGGCCGCATCGCTGTACTTGCGAGGCCAGAAGACGCCCCCGATCTGCGTCTTGATCGACCTGCTCAACGATGACGCGGAAATTGTGATCGCGCGGGACGGCAAGGTGATTTTCGTCCGCACCGTCCGCTTGCCCTCCGAAGCCAGGCATCGCAGCGGTGCGATCGCGAGTGAGTTGCACCGCACCATGGTGGCCTGCGGCGAGACCTCGACGCCGGGTCGGATCGTGGTGTGGGGGACCGAGTCGGTTCACGCAGGCGACATCGCGGCGATCAAGAGCACGATCAGCTGTGATGACGTCCAAGCGGTCAACCCGTTTGATCTGGTCAGTCTGCAGATCGACCGATCGGCCTTGCCCGAACACATCGGTCGCCTCGCGCCTCTGGTCGGTTTGCTCGCCAGCGACGAAACGGCTCCGGAAACGCTGATCGATTTCTTGAACCCACGCAAGAAGTCGGAAGAGGAACCCGACCGCGTTCGCCGCATCCTGCTGATCGCCGGACCGATTGCGGCGGTTTTCTTGGCGGGATTCTTCATCTACCGGCAATTCGCCCAGTGGGATCGAAAGATCGCCAACGCGACCAACGAAGTCAATTTGTTGTTGCCCTCGGCCAAAGCCGCCGAAGCGAGCATTGAGCGAACCGAAACCATCGATCAGTTCCTCGACGGCGACATCAATTGGTTAGACGAAATCAGACGGCTGGCTGAAAAAGCACCGCCGAGTGACAAGATGATCGTCCGCAATGTCTCCGGTACCGCCAGCATTCGCGGCGGAGGCGGCACGCTCCGCATCGTCGGCGCCGTCACCGAGCCGAGTGTGATCGATGAATTGGAAGAAGCACTGCGTGATCCGAACCACGGTGTCGTCGGCAAGGGATCGCAAGAACAAAAAGGCCAAGACACCTACGCCTGGACATTTACCGAGTCGGTGATGATTTCAGGCGAAACGATTCGCAACACCCGCTACCAGCGCATGGCGGAGCGGATCGCGGAAGCGGAATCCCAACCCGCTGATGATTCGCCCACCGCTGCCGAAGAACCGGTTTCCGAAGAAACCGAATCTGAAGCTGCCCAATCCGAAGATCAAGCTTCCGAAGAACAAGATGCTGAGCAGCCGCAGGAAAGCCCTGAGCCGCAGGAAAACCCTGAGCCGCAGGAAAACCCTGAGCCGCCGTCCACCCTTGAGCAGCCAGCCAACGAAAACACCACCGACACGGCGGAGGTCCAAGCATGAACCAACGTGAGAGAATGTTAGCGATCTTGGTCGGCGGACTGTTCGTCCTCGGGCTCGGCCAATGGGGATTGACGAAGTACCAAACCGCCCTAAAGCAGCGGCGTACCCAATACGAAAACCTGCAAGAACGCCAGGTCCAACTGGCCGAACAACGCAACCAAGGCGCGCTGGCCGATCGGCAGATGGGCGAGTACCTGGTGCGATCGGTTTCCAGCGATGTCGAGCGTGCCCGCAGCGACTACCAGAGCTGGCTGTTCGATGTGATTGAAAATCACAATATCAGAGATGCCAAGGTCGACAGTGGACGGACCGTCCCCGTCGGCGATCTGTATCAACAGATGACGTTTCTGTTGACCGGCCGCGCCGAGACGCCGGACATTTTTGAGTTCATGCACGAGATCCAGTCCAAAGACTATCTGCACCGGATTCGCGAGTTTGATCTCAAGCCGTCGAAGACCGATTCGGGGTTCACGATCAGCATGACGATCGAAGTGGCTTCGTTGCGGAACGCTCCCGTCGACGCCAAATCGCCCGAAACGAACGCCTGGCGCGTCGACCCGGATTCGCTGGCCTACAGCGATCCGATCTTGAATCGCAACCTGTTCGAGCCGCCCAACCGGGCGCCATCGTACGACGGCAGCCGAACGGTGGAAGTGACCAAGGGACGCAGCGAAGCCGTCTCGCTGGTCTTCAAGGACGCCGAACAGCACCGGTTGTCGTATGAATTGGTCGATCCGCCGGAGGTCGTCTCGATCGACGATCGCAGCGGCACGTTGCGCGTCCGCAGCGACGAACTGACGGAGTTTGACCTGACGGTTCGCGTCACCGATCACGGTTACCCCAAACGCACCGTCGAAGAAACACTGCTGGTCAAAGTCGTCGATCCGCCACCGCCACCGCCGCCCGAAAAGCCGCCGCTTGAATTCGACGATGCCAAGCAGACCTACCTGACCGGGTTGGTGCAGGGTGCCGAAGATTGGACGGCCTGGATGAACGTTCGAACGCGCGGCACGACGCTGAAGTTGCGTGTCGGCGACGAATTTGAAATCGGCAGCGTGCGCGGGGTCGTCGAATCAATCGACGCCGACGCCGTGAAGATCCAGATCGGCGACAAAACCATCACGTTCACCAGCGGCGGAACGTTGAAATCCGCCGTCGATTCAGTGGAGTGAACCACCGTGGGTTAGGCTTCCAGGCTCGTCATTGCCGCGTCGACCGGCTGGAAGCCTAACTCACTTTCTTTACGATTGCCGATCGAACTTTTTCAGCTTTCGATCCAACGTGCTGCGTTCGATGCCCAGGATCGCGGCCGCGCGACTTTTGTTGCCATCGGTGTGACGGAGCACGCGTTCGATATGCGATCGTTCCAACTCCGCCAACGAAATCTCCACCGGACTGGACGCTGCGATCGATTCCGCGTCGCCCGTGCCCGCCGACATGGCCGGCGTCAGCAACAGGTGTTCGGCATCGATCGTCGAACCGCTGTTCAAGACCACCGCGCGTTCGATCACGTTGCGCAGCTCGCGGATGTTTCCGGGCCAGCGATAATCCAACAGCATCCGCTTCGCCGCGTCGGTGATCGTCGTGATGCGTCGGCCCATCTGTTCGTTGAACTGTGCCAAAAAGTGCTCGGCCAACAACAGGATGTCGCTGCCACGTTTGCGTAACGGAGGGACGACAATCTCGACGACGTGCAATCGATAGAACAGGTCTTGGCGAAATTTACCTTCGGCGACCATCGCTTGAAGATCACGATTGGTTGCCGCGACCACGCGGACATCGACTTTGATCGGACTTTGACCGCCGACACGCTCAAACGGATGGCCTTCCAACACGCGTAGAAACTTGGCTTGAATCTCCGCATCCATCTCGCCGATTTCGTCCAGCATCAACGTGCCTCCGTCGGCCGCTTCGAACTTGCCCTGCTTGCGATCGGTCGCGCCGGTGAAAGCACCTTTCTCGTGCCCGAACAATTCGCTTTCCAGCAGCGACGGTGACAGCGCGGCGCAATTCATGCAAACCAGCGGCGCCGAGGCGCGTCCGCTGGCGTGGTGAATCGCCGAGGCGACCAATTCCTTGCCGACACCGGATTCGCCGCGGACCAAGACGGTCGCGTGTGTCGGGGCCACCATGGAGACTTTTTCGATGATGTCACGGACCGCGTCGCTCTGGCCCACGATTTGAACTTTTCCGCCGATCTGCTTTTGCAGCGTTCGGATTTGGCGTTGGGACCGGCGGAGCGAGCGATCTAGTTTTCCGCGGACACGCAGGTTCCGCAGCGACTCGGCCAGGATCTCGGCGACGGCCAAAACAAATTCCAGATCGCGCGCCGACAGTACCGTTTCTTTGTCGGTCGTCAGCAGGTGCAGTATGCCCAACAAGTTTTCTTCGCGATCCCTGACGGGGGCCAAGATCATGCTGACCGCGTCGATCTCGCCTTGGCTGTTTTCGGTTGCCAACGTTCGGTCGCCGGAAACGTTTCGGGCCAAGATCGCTTGTCCGTCCGGGCCGATGACGGTTGCGATGGCGGTATCGGCTGGCCGTCGGTAGCTGCTCGATCCCGGTGACGCATCATTGGAATGACGTGTCGCCACCAAGGTCAGCATCGACGGATCCGGCCCCGATGGCGGGTTGGATTGCCGGCTGCCGGTGGCTTGGTTCTGTGGCGGTTGGTATTGAGTCTGCCGCCGCTTTTGTGAATCGACGACGAAGGCTCCGGCGCTTCGGAACGGGATCGATGCGGCCAGGCGGTCCAGGACCAGGTCGATCGCTTGGGCAGCGGTTTCCGCACCGGCCAGTTCGAATGCCAATTGCAGCAGCGTCGCGCGGGCCTTTTCGGTCTGCACCAGTTCAGTTTGCACCAGCGCCCCGGGTTGGGCGGGCGATTCGATGACCAGCGGATCGCTGTGCAGGTATTCGCTCTTGGCCCGACGATCGGTGATCGACGCCGCATCCATCGCCAGGGTCAGGTGATCTTCGGTCGCTCCGGCGGGTCTGGGAGACGCGACCGGCCCCTCGGCGGACTGAATCTGGTGAACAAACTGCAGGGAGAAACCGGCGATTTCAATCTTGTCGCCGTCGGACAGAGCCGTCGGTGTTTGGATCCGCCGCCCGGCCAGAAACGTGCCATTGCGGCTGCCCAGATCCTCGATCATCCAGCCCGCCGCCGTCGACCAGACCCGGGCGTGTTGGCGGCTCGCCTTTTCACTGCGGATCGCGATGTCGTTGGAACTGGATCGTCCGAGGATGACTTGTCCGGGTGCGGAGAGTCGAAAAACATCGCTCCAACGCCCCGCCGATTGGATCACCAGGTATCCGCCATCGATTCCACCGACGGGGGTGCTCCATTGGCCGTTTGAGGCGGAGACCCCCTTCAGCGGCAGACCGCTGGGGCCTGAATCATCGTCGTGGGGCGGCAAGGTGAGGCTGCTGTCGCTCAAAGTGCTCTGATTCCCTGGAAGTCGCTCGAAGTGGCTGGAGTAGATTGGATGCCGAATAGTTTATCAGATCGCCGGGTCGAACTTGCGACTCCAATGGGCGGCAACTATTCTCTAATGCAGTCTAGGCCGCCTCCCAACCGACTTTTCCGCCGTACGATGACGCTTCTTTGCGAATTACCGGCGTCTAAAATCCAATTCCATTCGGAGTAACTTTTCGATGAAACTGAGCCAAGCTCGATTCATGATCGCGATTGCGATGAGCTGTCTCGTTGCAGTCGCCTCGCTCACCAAAGCAGGAAACTTCGGCGGTGGCGGCAATAATGTTGGCGGCGTTTCGATTGATCCAACCGGCGTGGTTCGTACGGCAACGGTCGAGGAAAACCAAGAACTGCTCAACCTGCTTCGCAACGTCGTCACCGCTCCGGCAGGCGATTTGGCGGCTGCGACGGATCTGCGACTGGTGTCTCTCTCGGGTTTGCAAGACGCGATCATCGAGGTTCGTAAAACGGGCGCGAGACTTCCCTCAGAGATCCGCTATCTGGCCGGTTTGACCGGCGTCGATTATGTGCTGGTCGACAAGCAAAACAACGACTTGATTCTGGCAGGACCGGCCGAACCCTGGACCCTGTCTGAAACCGGCAGCGTCGTCGGCACCGAAACCGGCGCCGCGATCCTGCAGTTGGAAGACCTGGTGGTCGCGCTTCGCAATGTCGAGAATTCGCGTGCCCAAGGCATCAGCTGTTCGATCGAACCGACGGCCCAAGGCCGGCAACGATTGAACGCGTTTCTCGGTCGCATGAAACTCCGCCCCGGCCAGAACCCCTCCGCCCTGGAAGCCGGAATGAAACAGGCGTTCGGTCCGCAGATGATCAAGTTGAACGGCATTCCCGCGACCAGCCGCTACGCCTGCATCCTTGTGGCCGCGGATTATCAAATGAAACGGCTGGCGATGGCGATCGAAGATTCACCCGTCAAAGGGCTTCCCAGCTACCTGCAACTCGCCCGCAACACCTCTCACGCCGGCAGCATGAATCCTCGCTGGTGGATGGAATGCGAGTACGACAGCTTGACGCGTAACGAACAAGGCACGGTTTGGAAATTGACCGGTCAAGGGATCCGGACGATGACCGAACAAGATGCCATTGCCGCCGACGGCACGGCAACCAGTGCCGGAAAGTCCGACAAGTTGGCCGAGAAATGGGCCACCTCGATGACCGAACGCTTTGAGCAATTGGCCAAAGAAATGCCGGTCTTCGGTGATCTTCAGAACCTGATGGATCTGACGGTTGCTTCGACGCTGATCGTGCAAGAGCAGCTCGAAAATCGCTCGGGACTGGAACTGGTCGTGCTCCGCGATCAAGAAATGCTGGAAATGCCGACGTTGGACGCGCCTCAAACGATCGCACCGGAATGCAGCTTCATCAAGGGACGAAGCGGCTGGGTCGTGACGGCGTCCGGTGGCGTTAGCATCAACGCCTTCCAAATCGTTCATGACCAGCAGGTCGACACCTCGCTGACGAACCAAATCGCCTCCTCGCGATCCAGCACCTGGTGGTGGAACAAGTAGGGCATGCTGTGCATGCCAACGCTCTCGTAGAGCATGCTGAGCATGCCGATGGGCCTGGACGGCCGGCTACGCCACGTCGCCCAGGTCCAAGCGTTTGCCGTAGCGGCGCATCAGTTGCTTCTTGAGCGCGTCCCACTTCGGATCGGACAGCTCTGGATCTTCGTCAATCGTTTGCTGGGCGATTTCGCGTGCGACTTGAAGCACGTCAATGTCGTTCATCAGATCGGCGATCCGCAACGGGGGCATACCGCTTTGCCGTGAACCGAACACGTCACCGGGACCACGCATTTTGAAATCGGCTTCGGCGAGTTCAAAGCCATCGCTGGTGCTTTCTAACACTTTCAATCGCTCGAACTCTTCGGGCGATTGTTCACCGTCGGTAAAGACGCAGACGTGGCCGGCGTGTGTGCCGCGTGAAACTCGCCCGCGGAGTTGGTGAAGCTGGGCCAATCCGAATCGCTGGGCGCCCAGGATGGTCATCACGGTTGCATTGGGCACATCGATTCCGACTTCGATCACCGTCGTGCTGACCAACACGTCGGTCTCGCCGTCTGCAAACGCCTCCATCACCGCACGCTTCTCGTCACTGGACAGTCGGCCGTGGAGCAGTCCGACCTGGTACTTTACCAGGGTGCCCGTGCGAAGCTCTTCGTAGACGGTTTCGACCGATGAGACATCTTCGTCGGTCGCCGAGTCTTCGTCGGGCACATCGACGTCGTCCTGTGACGTGGTGGCCTGCGTCGTGGAGACCTGAGCCTGAGCACTGACGCGGGGAGCGACGATGAATGCTTGACGGCCTTCATCGAGTTGTTTTTTGACGAACGTCCACCAGCGGTCGCGCCACTCGTCGCGACCCAGGTAAGTGTTCACACTGCCGCGGCCCGGCGGTTTTTCACGCAGCGTCGTTAAGTCCACGTCGCCGAAGATCGTCATCGCGACCGAGCGCGGGATCGGCGTCGCACTCATTACCAGGTAATGGGGGTCGACCCCGCCGCTGCGCAGTTGAACGCGTTGGCGAACGCCAAACTTGTGTTGTTCGTCGATCACGCACAGGCCCAGATTCTTGAACTCGATGCCGTACAACAGGGCTTGGGTGCCGACGAGCAAATCAATTTCTCCGGACGCCGTTTTGCAAAGCGTCTCCCGCCGCTCTGCCGCGGTCAGCGAACCGCACAACAGCCCGATGCGAACGCGACTGTCGGCCAGCATCCGGGTCAGGGTTTGGAAATGTTGTCTGGCCAAAACCTCCGTCGGCGCCATCAAGACCGCTTGATGGGAATGACCGACGGCCAACATCATCGCGTAGATCGCGACGACTGTTTTACCGCTGCCCACGTCGCCCTGCAGTAAGCGGTTCATCGGAAACTGACGTCCCATGTCGCGACCGACGTCTTTCATCGCCGCTTTTTGGTCGCCCGTCAATTCAAAAGGAAATCGATTGGTGATCCGCGCGTCCAGGATCGCCGAGGCGGGCAGCGGCGTGGATCGCAGGTCCGTGGTCAGTTTGCGGCGCCGCATCGCCAATGCGAGTTGCATGACCAGCAGTTCCTGAAAGACCAAGCGCGTTCGAGCCGCCGTCAGATCGTTTTGATCGGCGGGCCAATGAATGCTGCGGACCGCGGTGCAAATGTCCGGCAGCGGCAGCCGAAGGTCGATCTCGGCGGCGCGCAGCGCAGCGGTCGCTTGGTCGCGAAGATCAACCGGCAAAACTTCGGTGAGCGTTTCGCACAGACCGTCGATCGCCGCACTGACATAGTGCCGCATTTCGTTTTGCTTGACGCCTTCGGTCAGCGGATAGATCGGCAGGATTCGTGGCTTCTTGATTTCCCCGTCGTCTTCCAACAACGTCACCTTGGGGTGCACAAATTCCCATCGCAGACCGTTCAGCTTCGGTTCGCCGCTGATCATGACGCGTCGGTCAAATGTGATTTGCTCGGCGCGAAACGGCTGGTTGAAAAACACGATCCGTACCGCACCGGAATCGTTTTGAACGACGGCACCGAAAATCGATTTACCGGGCGTGCGGGAGACGATTTCGGCATCGACGATCGTGCCGACCAGTGAAGCGGATTGGCCTTCGCGCAACTGGTCGACTCGGGCCGGCGGGGCGGGGAATTCGTAGCTGCGGGGAAAACAAAACAGCAGATCACCCGCCGTCCGCAACCCGATTTTGGCAAGCTTCTCGGCGCGCAACGAACCGATCCCGGGCAAGAACTTCGCCGGCGTGCCGAGAGTCGTTTCGATCGAATTCTCCGTCATCGACGCCGAGTATACCGAAGCGCCCGTCGCCGATGAACCTTGTCCCCATCGCAACCCGCCTCAAACGGGGCAAAGAGAGTCGAGGAGCTGGAAAACGTGGGTGACGCGAAATGAGTGCGACCATGCGATATTTTCTTGTCACCTTGCGTTTCGGGTAGGCGGTAGTGGACGAGGCGACGAGTCCTCTGCCAATATGCCGACTGCAGAGGACTCGTCGCCTCGTCCACTACCCAGAAATTTAGCTGACACGCACCGCTAGCCGATGGGCGTCAACCAGAGGTCGATCCATTCCATTTCTGTGGAGTCCGATTCATCGTCGTCCTCCTCGCCAATCGCGTCGGTCAGCGCACCCATTGCCTGGTCGACGCGATCGGGATCCCAATTTGCCCAGGGGGCTGAATCCGCCGGTGACCGCTCGGACGACTTGATCGGGGCAGCCATCAACGATGACGGCGAGTCTGATGTCGTGTCACCAGCCGGATCGGTCATTGACGCCGCATCGGACCCGGTCGGTAGCGTTCCAAACTGCGGTGATTCCCCTTCGCTTCCAACTTGGGTGGCGAGAGAGTTGATGATCGCAAGCGCATCACGACTGGTCGCCAAGCCGTCGCCGTTGACGTCGTAGAATTGGTACGAACTCATCTCCGGCAGCGTCGGCAACTCATTCTGACCGTCAACGGCCAACCGATTGATCGTGATCAATGCGTCGATCAGACTCACTTCGCCGTTCCGGTTGACGTCGAAGCGGTTGAAGGGGTTCTGCCAAATGGAGCCGCTGGACACATGGATGGTGGCGTCGTCTTTGACCAATCGGTGCGTGGCGAAACCGGCGACCTTGATGGGCGTTTCGAACTGCCAGCCATTTGCCAACGTCAACTGGTCCTCCGGTCCGACGTTGATGTGTAGCGAGTTGTTGGCATCGGTCATCGCGATCACCGCCGGAGCGTCCAAGTCGAGTGCCTGGCTGGCCGGATCGGTCAAATCGAGTCGTTCGATGTTTCGCAACACCACACCGCCGGAAAGCTCCGGTGGAAGCAATCCGCCGGCGATCAGCGTGACCGTGTCATAACCGTCTCCGCCATCGACCTCACCGCCCATCATGTCGGACAATGCGATTTGGTCGTTGCCGTTGCCAGAGCGTATCGAGAGCTGCGTCTGATCCGGCAAGGATTCGACGAAGATCGATTCACTGCGGTCGCCGGTTTCCAACGCAGCCCCATCGGGATCTCCGACAGCGGTGCTTCGAAGCGTTGCGCCGCTTATCTCATCGATCAGAACAATTCGATCTGCCTCCTGACGAATCCTGAGGTCGCTGAGAATGGAGTCGATGTGGACGACACCGATGATTCGTCGACTCGCCTCGGCATAGACCGGGTCACTTTGCTCTCGATCGACGTTCACGTAAACTGATCCGATCAGGTTCCGGTCGGCAACAAAGTCGAGCGGGGTGCTGACCACGACGACCTGGGGCTGATCCCAGTTGTCGGGTGTGAAGGTCAAGACCGAGGGTGTGAAAACGGCCTCAGGCACAGCCGCGCCGTCGATCGAAATCTGCACCGGGGACAGCGGGCGTGTTTCGAGCGCCAGCGAGAACGGGTCATCCAATCCGAACTCGTTGACGATCGTTGAACCGTCGGTCTCTTCCAGCCAAATCGAAGCCACATCGTCGTCGATCACATCGACCATCAGCGTTTGTGGTGCCAGTTCATCAAACGCGACGCCGGATGTCACCGTCGCGGTCAGCGTCACTTGCGTGTTCCCGTCCGACGTGAAGTCATCGATTGCGGTGGTTTCCAGGGTCTGTGGGATCGACCAATTGTCGGGCGTAAAGGTCAACTCTGTCGGTGAAACGTCCAATTGCGATGGGTCACCCGACGCGATCGCGATGGTGACGTCGCTGATCGGTCGAACCGACAGCGCCAGCGAGGTCACGCCGGCTGCGGCGCCTTCGGTGACCTGTAAATTCGATGTCAGAAAGTCAAAGCCGGCGACTTCATCGTCGAGCACCGAAATCGTGACCACTTCATCAGGATGCCCGGGACCGGCAAATGTCAGATCGATCTCGCGAGTCCCATCGACGACTTGGTTTTCCCTCGCAGCGATTTCAAACGCGACCGTGGGCCGGCCGGGAAGGAAGGTGACCGAGGAGGGCAGTTGCAACGTGTCGGCGACCGAAGGCGTGATCGAAACGGTCATCCCCTGGAGCGTGTTGCGGGTCAATCTGGCGACGCTCCGTCGACTGCCTTCGACGATATCGGTCGACTCGATCAACAGATGCAATTTCGGGGTGTCGTTGTCCTGGATCGTCTCGGTCAACGCAGCGGCAATGTAGCCTGCCGATGACACGCTGACGTCAACCTGTTGGTCACCGGCGACGGTCGGGTTGTCGACGACCTCCGCGGTAAAGAAGACCTCCGTTTGCGTGGCGCCGAAGCGAACACTTGCCGGCAGCCTCAGACTGTCAAATGCACCGCCGCTGATTTCCACGACCGCTTCGCCCTCCGGGGCAGGACGCGTGACCCGATAGGTGGCCGTGCCGCTCGATTCGGTCAATGGGGCTCCGAGACGGGTGAGCGTCAGTTGCTCATGATCGGTAATGGTCAGCTCGGTTCGGCTGAGTTGATAGCCCGTCGCCGATGCAACCACGGAGACGAGTTGGTCGCCTTCTAATTGATCGTTATCGATCGCCGCAGCAAAAAACGGTCGCGACAGATGACTTCCGTCATCAAACTGCACCGCCCCCGGCACGGCCAGTCTGCCGGGACTGGTCGACGTCAGGGTTGCCACCGTGTTACCTCGCGGGTCACTGCGACGCACATGCATCTCGATGGTGCCGCCATTCTCTGCAATGGAATTCGATGCGGTCACCAGGGTCAATTCTTCGTGGTCGGTCACATTGACCGTGTCCGTCGCTGTGATGTACCCGGGGCCGGACGCGGTGACGGTTGCGACACGAATGGCATCGAGCGTGGAATTGTCGTTGGCGGTGATCACAAAGGGATCCGACGTTGCCGCACCGTCGGCAAACGTGATCGTCGCCGGCACACTCAACAATCCGGCCGGCGTGGTCCCGATCGTTGCCGTCAGCGGTAGGCTGGTATCGGTGCGTGTCAGCCGCGCCGTCGCCGTGCCGCCATTTTCACGGATGGAATCTTCGTCGATGATCAACGTCAGCGGCTCGTAGTCGAGCACGTCGAGGGTGGTCGTTGCGTCAATCATCCCGACACTGAACGTGCTGACCGTGACGCTTTGAGTGCCATCAAGGATCTGGTTGTCGCGACCGGTAAGCGTCACCGTTGCTTGGGTTTGCCCAGCGGGAATCGTGATGCGGTTGGAGGAAAGCAGCAGTTGGTCAGAGCGTGAGACCGCTAGGTCGACCACTGCGGATTGGCTGGCATCCAATCGTGTCAGCGTCAGCGTGACCGACGCGGAGTTTTCAAATACCGTACGGGAACTCAACCGCAGGCCCAAGGTCTCGTAATCGGTGACTTCGACAAACGCGACATCGCTTTGGAAATTGCTGGCCGTCGCCGTCACGCCGACGAACTGGGGGCCGTCCAGCAGAGCGTCGTCGACGCCGAACACGGCAACGGTGACCGAGTCGAAGCCGGCCGGGATGGTCACAAAGGACGATCCGAGCCGCAATTCGGAATCATCCGACACAGACAACGAAACGACGATCGGCGTCGACAAGTCGGCGTTGCGACGGAGGATGGTGGCGACCGCCTGGCCGCCGTTTTCGCTGATCGATCCGGGATTGATTTCGATGTCCAGCAAGGGACGCGAGACCGAGAACGCCGCCCGAAAGTCTCCGCCGGCGATGCCGTTGCCCGATGGCTTTTTGTCCCAGAGAAACAGACTGTCATTGCCCGAGATCGCGTTGCTGAGAAACTCACCGTCGAGCAGATCGCCGGTGGAGTTGGTGATGCCGCCGGCTTCGCCGTTGACCTCCAACAGGTAAAATCCGGCGCGTAACGAGTGGCCGAATTCCAAGGTTGCCACGTTCCGCGACGGATCCCAACCGATCAATCCATCGGCGTCCGGCACCACCACGTCGTTACCGTCGAAGAACGTCGCGTCATCGCTTTGCCACAACGTAAAGTTATCGGCGGTCAACGTGCCGAGATCCAGGTTCCCGGAAAAGGTGACGTCGAGCGACTCAACAGAATCATCAAAGACGTGGGTCCCCGGCGCGATCGAGACGTCGGTGACCGACGGCCCGTGGATGAATCCGCCGACGTCGACACGGCGACCGGGACGGATCCAATCGAAATGCATTTCGTTGCCGCCCGCGGTTTCCTGGTATTGGATTCGAATCTGGTACGTTCCGGCAATCAATCCGGGCGTCAATTCCCCGGACAAAAGCGGTTGGTTGCTGCCCCAACCGTTGTCAAACAATTCGCCCGAATCAAACGATCCGCTGCGATCCAGATCGATCCAAAACCGGCTGCTGTCGTCGCTCCGTGTCAACAATTGAACCCCGTCTTCGGGCACGACGACATAGCCGTCCCATTGGACGGAAAAGTTGTCCCAATTGTCGTCATCACCGCCGGTGATTCCGACCGTCGAACGAACGCCGAATTCCGAACGCAGAAACGAAACCTTGGGATCGATGCGGGTTCCCGAAATCGTCTGCGTCGCTCTCCAGTCAAGCTCGTCGACGGTGCGGAGGCTGGTGTTGACGTAGCTACCGGCGAGCCCGGGGTTGCTGAGTGCGGCGTCGGTGAACAGGTTCGCTTCGGCGACGCTACCGGAAACTGTCACCGATTCAAACAGACGCACATCGTGACCGGCGACGTCCACCAAGTCCGCTTCGATGCGATAGCGTCCCGAATCGACCACGCCCCGCGAGTAGAGGTTTAAGGTCGAATTGAATGTCGAATTAATCGACTCGTAGGTCGCGTCCAGTTCGGTCAAGGTGTCGTCGGCGGTGTCGAACAGCCCATCCGGTCCGGTGCCCCGCAGCGTGTAGGTTGCCGAATGAACGCTGGGCATGCTCAATTGATCGTTCATCCGCACGACGAAGCGACTGGCGTTATAGGGGTCTCGAATGTACGAGACGTTTTGCACACGCGCCGGCGTCGTGTCGGTTCCGCTGATCGTCAATCGCGTCACAAAGTCTTCGGCTGGTGACGTCGCGCTGCCGCTGCGATCGGGGAACGAATAATCCGCTTGCACCAAACCGTTGAGAGGGTTTCCGGCCAGGTCGGTGATGCCGCCGGTGCCGCTGACCAAACGGATGGTGTAGTCGCCCGGCGTCAACGGCGAGTCGGCCGTCCAAACGACGGTCGAATCGAGTGGATTGACGACGGCTGCCCCCGCGACCACGCCCGCCGACGAATCGGTAACGGCGATGTTTTCCGGCGTCAGAGTCGTTTCGTCGAGGACGCCGTCAAAATAGAACGTGATTTGCCGGGTGCTATTGACGACGTCGCCGTTGTCGGGGTGCATCGCAATCACCGTCGGACCGACCGAATCGATGGCACGCCCCGGTGTGACTTTTAATCGATAGTTGCCGGCCGAGCTCAGCTTGCCTTCGATGCGAACGGTGATGGTGTCGTCGGTGGCGAAGGTCCAGTCCAGAAACGGATCGACACTCTTGATCCCGCTGTTGCCGTCTGTCGCATCGTCGCTGGTCGCGAGCAGTGACCCGTCGGACGCAAGAATCGACATCACGCTGTCGAGCGGGTATTGGAATTCCGCGGAATCGATGTCGAACGTGAATCGTTGGCCGGCGGCGACATCGACGGTGTACTGGTCGATATCGCGGTCGCTGTCGATCATCGCGAACACGACCACCCGGTCGTTCTTGGTCGCTTCGGCCGGCTCATCGACAACCGACAGCGTGCCTTCCCAATAGTTCGTGATCGCCAGTTCGTTGTCGCCGTCGCCGTCGAGATCCGCGACCGCTCCGACCGCTTCGCCGTTGCCGGTTTGAATGGAAATCGGTCGGGTGAAGGTTCCGTCGGGGCTGCCCAGTTGAACCTTGAGCGTGTTGCCGAACCCGCCGACGATCAGATCTTCGAATCCGTCTTGGTCGATGTCATCGGAGGAGATGAAATGCGTGGTGATGCGCGTGTCGTGAAACGCCTCTTGGACCGGTAACCCCGACACATCGGACAGGAACACGCGCACGGCCCGATCCTCTCGATACACGACGGCCAGGTCGTCTCGTCCGTCATTATTGAAATCGTCCGACGTCACACTTTCGGGTCCGTCCCCGGTCGCAAAAACGACGGGACGGTGGAATCCGCCCGCTCCGTTTCCGTACCAGAGCGTCAGGTCATCGCTGGCGAAATTGGTGCTGACCAAGTCTTGGTTGCCATCGCCGTCGAAGTCTCCCGAGGAAACTCCGTGGGGCGCCGTTCCCGTCGACAATTGCTCCAGAAAGCTGAATCGCCCGTCTCCGTCACCGGTGTAAACACGAATCGAATTGTCGTTGCGGACCGTCGTGGCAAAATCGAGGACGCCATCGTTGTTCAAATCAGAAACGTGCAGCCCATTGGGATTGCCGAACAGGGGATAATTGAACGCGGGAGCAAACGTCCCGTCGCCGTTGCTGATCAACACAGACACACGCTGGGCGCCGTTGACGATCATCGCGATGTCGTCGTCGCCATCTTTGTCGAAGTCACCGACTTCCAACACATCGGTCCACCATCCCAGGTTTCCGCCGGCGGCGATCGTCAACGGAGCCCCGAGGGTGCCGTCGGCGGCGGCGATGAAGATCTGCAGGCTGTCGTCGGTGTCGCTGGACATGACGATGTCGTCTCGACCGTCATTGTTAAAGTCACCGGCGACCACATCGGTCGGCCGATCGCCGACATCGTGAAGGGCGGTCGGCGAGTAATCGATCGACATTTCCCGCAAATAGCTGTCCAGGGAAACTTGGCCGGCACTTTCGGTCTGTTCAGAGACGTAGACCTGGGAGCCCGGCTGGAGAATGAAATCCAAGTAGTCGCGGACGTCATAGACTTGGTTGCCCGGACGCCGCGAATCGGTTCCTTGAAAGGCATAGGTGCCGCCGACCGGTAGATACTCGGTTGTCCCGACATACGACATGAAGGCTTGGACGTCACGGGCGTGCGGCAAGCCGGTCGCGTGACCGAATTCGTGGTTCACCGTCGTCGTGGTCAGCCGCCGCAAAACCGTCGCGGACGTTTCCCTGGCACTGTTGACGGTGTTGCCATTGCTGCTCCGCACACCGCGATAGCCGCCGCCGAAACCGCCCGCTCCGATGTCGCCGAAATTGCCGATCCCCGAAGCGACGCGTTCTTTTCCCGCCGCAGGTTTGTCGCGCGTCGCTTCGGCATCGTAGACGCCGTAACGAGAATCAAAGGTTCCGAGGTAGTAATCGATCGCTTCGGGAACGGCGTACGGTGCGACGCGATCAAATCCCAGATACGGATCGGTGCTGTCGAAGTCCATGAAGTGAACAGCGTTGTCCCGCTGCAACGAAAAATCGGTGATCGTCACATACTCGACCGCATAGGCCCCCGTACCGATCGGACTTTCGGCGAGGATCTCTAAAAAGTAGCTGCCCGGTACCAGGGCATCGTCAACCTCGGTCGAGATCCAGCCGTTGGGCGCATAGATCAGCTCTTGGCCCAATGCGTTGTAAAGCCGCATTTCTTTGCCGCTTTCGACGATTTGTTCGCTGCCGCTGAGCTGCAGGTCGAACCGCAGAAATTCGATGTCGTCGATTTCGAATCGAAAGATGTCGCGATCGGAGGGACCATCAAGGATGCCGACGAAGTTTCCTCGATAGGACGTGGTATCGAGCTGACCGGCTGTCACGAAGGAGTCGCCGAGGTCGGGGAACGCCTGAGCGTCGTCGACCAGATCAACGACCATCGCGTAGTCACCGGAGACGGGGCCGGATGAGTTTGCGCCTGAGAGGGCGACGAAGACTTGCTGGTCGTCTTGGACTTGCAGAACGATTCCGGTTCCCGATTGGTTTTCGCCGATCACGTTGCCCAGGGAGTCGAGGACTTCGACCGCCGGACTGGTGGTTTGTAAACCGGCGAAGGAAACCACCAATGTTTGACCGGCTGAAGCGTTCAGTGAATAGATATCTTGTTCGCTGGTGTCGGCGAGTTGCCCGATGACTTTTTGACCGAGCAGTCCGTTCAAACCGTCGGCCACCGCAAGCGTGCCGTTGGGTTCGGATTCAAAATTCGCCGGCGCCCCGGTGTAACTACTCTGCATCCCGTAGGGGCCGACGAACGTGCCGAAGACGTTTTCCGAACCGACGCGGATGAAGTACTGTCCGGTGGCCGGCGCGACCAAACGCGCGGCATCCCCGTCATCGGACGTGACCAGCGTGCGTCCGCTTGAATCCAGGATCTCGAGTCCGGGAGGCAGCGTGGGACTGAAACGGGGCGCGTTGACGTTGAACGTGTTGATCGAAAAGCGGTCGCCGCGATTCAAATCGACGCGAAAGTAATCGACGTCACGCGTGGAGCTGATGGTGCCTTCTAAGACGTCGCCGCGGGGCAGGGCGGTGGCGGAAGCCGGCACATCATTGGGCTCGATTTCGGCCGCCAGCAGTTGCCGTCTTTCGAGCGTCTCCGCCTGCAGTTTTCGACGCATCCGATGTCGAAACGCGGCATTTCGGGGGCGGGCTAGTCTTCGCGCAGCGGCAGGCGGACCGGCAGCCCGGTCGGCAGATTTCGAGAACAAAGGCATCGTTGCGGGATCACGGTGGGGAATGAAGAGGAAGCAATGAAAAGTGGGGATGGTCCGAGTTTAGCCAATCCGCAACGCCGATGTTGCATTTGGAGTGCACCCACCCCCCCGGAAATGCCCAGAGTCCACGTAACCAGGCGGCGAGATGGCCGAGTATCCCGAAGGGATTTCAGCGAGTAGCCAGAGGTGTCGCCTCGTCCACTACCCCAAAACAGGACTCGTCACCTCGTCCACTACCGCCGAGCCGAAACGCAAGGTGACAAGGAGCACTAGAAGTTCGCTTGCCCCTTGATCGTGCGCTGGGCGACTTGCCACGCTTCGGTCAGGTGATCGGCATACTGATCCGGCGAAAGCAGGACGCCCGAGCCGTCTTGGGCGACGTCCAATTCGATCATCCATCCGGCGCCGTAGGGATCGGCGTTGATCAGCGAGGGGTCGGCAAGCACGTGTTCATTGATCGCCGACAGCGTTCCGGCGATGGGCGCATACAGATCGCTTTCCGCCTTCTTGCTTTCGATCGCGCCGATCATCTGACGGTGCTCGACCGCCGACGGAGCTTCGACTTCCCAGTCCAGAAAGTAGACGTCTTGCAACAAGCGAACGGCGTAGGCCGACAACCCAAACCGCCACGTGCTGCCCTGTCGACCGGGGCTACCCTGAGAACCTGAGCCGGGCTCGATGCATTGAGCCCACATGTGGTTCTTGGCGTAATGGCGGTCTCGCGGAAACGTGGCTTCGAATTCACCCATCGCAAAGGTGAAAGTTTCGGTGCTACGTGTATCGGACATTCTGATGTTCCGGCTCAAAGAACACGGGCAGCATGGCGTCGACTCGCAACAACCCATAGCGGGTCAACTCGACGCGGTCTCCGCTGATCGTTGCCCAACCGTCTTCGACATACTTGTCCCATTCTGACTTCCATCGCTCAAGAATGTTGACGCCGAATTTGGTTTGGAAATAATTCACTTCCAAGTACCCGAGCTTGAGCATCAGGACCATCTCGCGGATCAGACGCTGGTGGTCGGTCGGAACATAGCCGCGTCCCAGCGGCAGCGAACCCGATTCGACCGTCGACAGGTATTGTTCCAACTCAGCGACGTTCTGGTAGTGCACGCCGCTGACGTGGCCGAAGCTGGCGATTCCGGTGGCCAGCAAGTCGGCGCCTTTGAAAAGATTGTCGCGGTACGAGAAATTCACCTTGGATGGATCTTTCACGACCGTGTAGGCGCTGCTGATGCTGTAGCCGGCATCGAGGAATTCGTTGAACGCGTAATCCACCCAGGCACGCTTGGTGGTCCAATCGGCCACGGGGCTGGTCGTGTGGTTTTCCAGCATGTCCTTGCTGATCACGGTGTTGAATGGCAACTCCATCTGATAGATCGTTACGCTTTCGGGCGACATGTCGATGGCTTGACGAATGTTGTCCTTCCAGTTGTCCCAGGTTTCACCGACCATCCCGGAAATCAAGTCGATGTTGACGTTCGGGAACTCGGCTTCGGCGATCCATTCCCAGGCCCGAAACACCTGTTTGGACAAGTGGGCACGGCCGTTCTCCTCGAGCAGCTTGTCCGAGAAATTTTCGACACCCAAGCTGAGCCGCGTGACGCCGAGTTCTTCACGAAGTGTTTTGACCTTCGTTTCGCTCATCGTTCCCGGCTCGCATTCAAACGTCACCTCTTCGGCGCCGTCCCAGGTGATGTGCTGGCGAAGTCGTTCGGCAAGTTTCGTCAGCTGCTTTGGCGAGAGGAAGCTGGGAGTGCCGCCGCCGAAGTAAACGAAGCGGAACGGGCGCTCCTTCATCACCTCCGTTTCGCTGACCATCGAGATTTCGTTGCACAGGGCATCGACGTAACGCTGGACTTCCGGCGCGGTCACATCCGTAAAGACTTTGAAGTAACAAAACTTGCAACGCTTTCGGCAAAACGGGATGTGCAGATACAGCCCCAGCGGCGTGGTTTCGACCGCGGGGCTATGCAGCGCCGAAACGACGGCCTCCAACGCGTCCTTTTTCCATTGGCTGTAGGGCGGATAGTTCGAAATAAAGTAGCTGCCGACTTCAGTTTTCGAATCACTAGCGGCGGACGACATGGGCAGGCTATTTCAAAGAGCGTAGAAATCAGTGAACGGCATTCTCGGTCAACGACGTCGTTGATCGACAGTCATTATTGTAACCGGTCGTCACCCCCACGGTCATCGGTGCTCTCGCTGGCGGATCACCTGGATCGTCCGCTCAAGATCATCCGGAAGGGGGGCTTCGAAGGTCATCGATTTACCGCTCTGGGGATGACAGAGTGTCAATCGACGCGCATGCAACGCTTGCCGATCGAGGACCTGGGGGCTGCCGGCGACGGTGCCCTGTCCCTGCAGCCAAGACTTGGTCGCGACGGCGTGTCCCGCGTAGAGTCGGTCACACAGGATCGGGCAGCCCAGGTGGGCCAGGTGCACACGAATCTGGTGGGTGCGGCCGGTTTTGGGGCGGACCCGGACAAGGGTGAACCGACCGATCCGCTCCATCACCTCGTAAAACGTGCTGGCCGGTTTGGTGGTCGGGTGATTTTCTCGAATCGCCATCTTGTCGCGCTGGTACGGATGTCGTCCGATGGGGGCATCGATGACATCGCGATCGCGGTCGAGTCGTCCGACGGTGATCGCAAAGTATTCTTTTTCGACTTCGCGATCATGCCATTGCTGGGCCAGCGCCATGTGAACGGCGTTGGTCTTGGCGACGACGATGACGCCGCTGGTGTCGCGGTCCAGCCGGTGAACAATCCCCGGTCGCGTCGGGCCGCCGACGTCGGAAAGGCACTGAAAGCGGTGCGCCAGCGCGCTGGTCAACGTCCCTTGCCAATTGCCGCGGGCCGGGTGCACCACCATCCCCGGCGGTTTGTTGACGACGACAAACCCGTCGTCTTCGTACAACAGGTCCAGCGGAATGTTTTCCGGGACCACTTCATCGGAGAACGCTTCGGGCAGCCGGAATCGGATCGTTTGTCCAGCCTTGATCCGAAAACTGGGACGGACCGTTCGCCCGTCCACCGCCGCTTGATCCTCTTGAACGGCCTGACGGATTTGCGTGCGACTGTAACCGTCGCAGGCGCTGGTCAGAAACAGATCGATGCGTTGATTGGCCGCCGACGTGGGGACGACGAAATCCCGGAACACCGGATCGCCCGATTCTTCGTCGAGACCCTCGTCCAGGGCTTCGTCCTTCGAGGCGTCGTCGCTGGGGGGCTCGTCGCTGATGGCAGCGTCTTCGTTAGAAAGTGACTCGGGCTTCACGCGAGGTTGATCAATGGATCTTTGATTCGGTGTGAGTATCGCGGCGGAGTCGATGGGGAGTGGAACGGGCCGGGCGTTTGGGCTGGTCCGGTGGGTTGCCGAATGTCATCCACACCGAGCAGGCCGTCGTTGTTAGCGGCAGGGCGCGAGCCCTCTGTTAAGGTGTTTTCGAGCTGAAACCGGACGGCTCGTGGCCTGGCGGTTTACGCCCGCATGCGCCAGCAAGGGGTATGCGGCGCCCCTCGCTCACGCGTCGCGACCGGCATCATCCACGGAATCAACTTCCGCTACTCGGCCGATTCGTCGGCCGTGTCATCGGGTTTCTCGTCCGCGGTCTCGCTGCTGGTCGTTTCCGGCTCGGCAGTTTCCGGCTCGGTCGTTTCCGGCTCGGTCGTTTCCGGCTCGGTCATTTCCGGTTCGGTCGTTTCCGGCAGTTCCAGCCCACCTTGGATCGGGGCGCTGGGCTCGTCGGACGACTTCAAATCGTCGCCCATGTTCAGATCGGGGAGGTCCAAATCGGGCAGATCGGGAAGCGAGGACGCACCGGGCAGTTCTGGCGGCAGCGAGGGGTCGGCCGGCGAGAAGTCTTGGTCGGAGAACCACGCCAAGAATTCGACGGTGTCCGGGCTGGAAAGGCGATCGATGCGTTCCTGGGCCACCGCCACCATGGCTTCGGACTCGTTGGCCTCGACGGTTCGCTTGTAGGCGTCGATCGCCTCATCGATTTCGCCCAGGGATTCGGCGGCCATGCCCAGGCCAAAATTCGCGCGGGACAACAACAGCGTTTCTTTCGATGCCGCCCGGGCGTCGCTGAAGTGATCTTTTGCCTGCGACAGCAAGGTTTCGGCTTCGTCGCGGTCTTGGTACAGCGAGTTGATCCCTTGGGCCAAGTTTTCATTGCCCTGGAACAGCAGCGACCAAGCGGCCGCGACGGTGTCGGGATACTGGGACGCAACCTCGGGGTTTTCCATCAGTAACTGCAACGTCGCGTCGCTGCGTTTGGCGACTTCGCCGCTGGAGTAAAGCCCCACGGCGATCAAGGCCACAATGACGATCACCACGGCCGTCAGGATGAGCTTGGAATAGGGCTCAATCTTCTTGTAAAAGCCGGCCAAGTTTTCGGCGACGATGTTCTGTTCCAGTTGTGCCTGGCGATCTTTCATGAGTGGTCTTGTCCGCGTTGTCTAAGCGAGACGAGCCGATTGCGGTGAGGGAACGAGTTGGAAGCGTGGGGCAGGGCGAGCGTCAATGTCGCACAAGTGTCGATCGCGAAGTATAGGAGCGACAAAAACTTATCGTCAATAGAAGGCGCCGCAGACGCGGCAACATCCATGCCATTTGCCGCAAGTTTCCCAGCTAGCCAATGCTACCGCTCGGATTCGTCCACCGCATGCTCACGCAGCTCTTCCAGCGAGGCAAATTCCAAGGCCGAGACATGGGTGGCGCGGAGCACCACCTGCGGAGCCTGGCCGGCATCGTAGGCTTCTTTCCAGCGCGCCGCGCACAGACACCAGCGGTCGCCCGGTTGCAGACCGGCGAATCGGTACAGCGGATTGGGGGTGCTCAGATCGTTGCCACGCGACTTGCTGAATTCCAAAAATTCTGCGGTCATCACGGCGCAGATCACGTGCAGACCGGCGTCCGAAGCGCCGGTGTTGCAGCATCCGTCACGATAAAAGCCGGTCATCGGGTCGGTGCTGCAGGTCTCGAGGTCAGTTCCAATAACGTTTTTTGCCATGGGGTCAGGTTCAAAGGATCGGGCCAGGTGTCGCGCATCACACTAAGGATCTGATTGTAGCGAGTCGGTCGCCGCGCCGTGGGGGGTGACGTCCGGGGTTCACGCTGCGGGTTCTCGACTTCGCTTGCATCCTGCCGAAGCGATGAGCAATCCGTGGTTTTGGCGTCATGGCCTTGGAATGGTTTTTCGCTATATGATGACGGCGTTTCTTCCGCTTTCTCTTCCCGCCAGTCGACCCGCCATGGATGCTCCCCACAGCGACGCTTTGCTCCGCGAACTGACAGACCCGCAATGCGAAGCGGTTCAGCACGTCGACGGCCCGATGTTGATCTTGGCCGGCCCGGGCAGCGGAAAGACGCGGGTGGTCACGCACCGGATCGCGTATTTGTTGTCCCAGAACATTCCGGACTGGCAAATTGCGGCGTTGACGTTTACTAACAAAGCCGCCGACGAGATGCGATTGCGGTTGGACAAACTGGCGCCCGGGCAAAAGGTCTGGATGGGCACCTTTCACCGTTTCTGTGCGCAGTTGTTGCGGCGTTATGCGTCGATGGTGGGGCTGCAAGAGAATTATTCGATTTACGACACGTCGGATTCGAAGCAGGCGATGAAGCGTGCGATCGAAGCCGCCGGAGTCTCCACGACCCATGCGTCTCCGGATCAGATCGCCAACGTGATCAGCAAGGCGAAGAACAAGCTGATCACGCCGGACGTCATGGAAGGCCAGATGTTGTCGCCGAAAGAAACGGTCGCCGCCAAGGTGTATCCGGTTTATCAGCGCCAGTTGCTGACGGCCAACGCGGTTGACTTTGATGACCTGCTGTTGCACGTCGCCAATTTGCTGCGGCACAGTCCCGAATTGCGGGGCGAGCTGGACCAGCGATTTCGCTACATCCTGGTCGACGAATACCAGGACACCAATTTGGCTCAGTATGCGATCGTCCGGGCGCTTTCGATCGATCACCCCAACCTGTCGGTCACCGGGGACCCGGATCAATCGATTTATGGCTGGCGCGGCGCAGACTTGAACAACATCCTGGATTTCGAAAAAGATTACCCCTCGGTCAAAACGGTTCGGCTGGAACAAAACTATCGCAGCACGCCCAACGTGTTGCGGGTCGCCGACCAATTGATCCGTCACAACCGACGCCGCAAACAAAAGAACCTGTTCACCGACAACGACGAAGGGGAACCGGTGATCTTGCGGTGGTTCGAAAACGGTTACGAGGAGGCCGATTCGATCGCCGATGAGATCGTCGCGGCGATTTCGTCTGACCTCGCCCGGCCGAACGATTTTGCAATCTTTTGCCGCATGAATTCGCTGACGCGGTCACTCGAACACGCACTCCGCGGCCGTGGAGTTCCCTATCAGATCGTCAACGGCGTCGAGTTTTATCAGCGGAAAGAAATCAAGGACGTCTTGGCGTACCTGCATCTGGTCAACAATCCCGGTCACGACGTCGCATTGACGCGTGTGATCAACACCCCGACGCGAGGAATCGGCGCCAAGACCGTGCAGCGGATCCAGGCGTTTGCCGACAGTCACAACATCCCCATGTTGGAAGCCGCTCGACGCGCCGAGCAGATCGAATCGCTGGCCAAACGCAGCGTCACGATGGTCAAGAAATTTGTCACGATCTACGACCGGATCGCCGCCCGCGCGACCGCTCCGCTGGAGGAGTTGATGCGGTGCGTGGTTCAAGAGTCAGGGTACGACAAGTTCTTGGAAAAAAATTCCGACGAAGCGGATGATTCCAGCCCGCTGGGTAACGTCGACGAATTGATCAGTGCCGCGGTGGACTTTGATCGGCGACATCCCGATGACGGATCGCTGGAAGCGTTTCTGGAACAAGTCGCACTGGTCAGCGACACCGACGCCTTCGAAGAAAACGACCAACGCGTCACCCTGATGACCCTGCATGCCTCCAAGGGGCTGGAATTTCCGCGGGTCTTTATCATCGGCGTCGAAGACGATTTGCTGCCCCACAAGCGATCCAAAGAGGACAACGCGCAATTCGAAGAGGAGCGGCGTCTCTTGTTCGTCGGTATCACCCGCGCCAAGCAGTGGTTGCAACTGAGTTGTTGTAAACGTCGCATGATTCGCGGCGACACGCGACCGGTGATTGCCAGCCCGTTTTTGAACGAGCTGCCGTTGGAGGAGATGAAACGCATCGAATCGACGGTGCAGCGAAATTATTTTGATCACGACATCGACCAGAGCGGGGGCGGGGATTGGGATCTGCCGGAAATCCAAATCCGCGACGAGGCCCAAGCAGACGTGTCGTTCGATTTCGGAGCCAATCAAGACGAGGACGAGCTATCGGCCGACGATCAGGCCCGAGAATCCACGCCGACGTTTGATGCGGTCGCCGAAGAGTCGTCGCCGCAGGAGGCCAAGACCAAATCGATCCCCGAGATCGGTGCGCTCAAAACGGCCGCGGATTTGATGTCGGGCAATCGACCGCCGCTGACGGCGTTTCGCGAAGGCACCACGGTGCGGCACTACGATTACGGCGAAGGGACGATCCTGGCCGTCAGCGGTCTCGGCCCCAAGCGCATGGCACGCGTCCAGTTCGCCGACGGAGAGCACAATTTTCGACTCGCCTTCGCCAAGTTGGAAGTCGTCGGCCCGTAGGCTGGCGCCGAATGGCTGATCATCGTTTGAGATCGGCCGATCCGCCGTTCCGTTTGACTCTCACGAGCCCTTGTAGCGCGACAGGTCACCCAGGTTCAGCGTGTCGTTCATTTCGGCTTGCAGCGTTTCCAGGCGCGAGAACAATCGCTTGACCGTCTTGGCATGCTCTGCCGAACCGGCCAGGTCGTTCATCTCCTGCGGGTCCTGTTTCATGTCGTACAAGCGGATCTTGTTGGCAACGGGATAAACGATCAGTTTGTAGTTTTCGGTACGGATACTGCGTTGCTTATCCAAGTAGGCGCCGTAGACAACGTCATAGGGGCTGTCGGCACCGCCGAGCATCGGCAACAGACTGTTGAATTGGACGTGTTCGGGTTGCTTGATTCCGGCCAATTCCAAGGTCGTCGGCATGATGTCTTGCAGGTACACGGCGTGGTCGATCGTTTGCCCGGCTTTGGCGTCCGGCCCGATCACCATCAACGGTACTCGGACGCTGTGGTCGTAGAGGTTTTGTTTGCCCATCAAGCCGTGCTGTCCGCAGGCGAGTCCGTGATCGGCGGTAAAGAAGATCCACGTGTTGTCCTCTTTGCCGGTCGCTTCGACGGCGTCCAGAATCCTGCCGATCATCGCATCCATGTGTGTGATGATCGCGTAATACTCTTGTCGGTTTGTCTTGACGGACAACGGCGTGCGGGGGAACGGAGCGAGTTTTTCATCACGCAGCTTTCGTCCGGCCGCCATCGCTTCGGCGTAAGGGTATTCGGGCAGAAAGTTTTCCGGCAGCTTGACCTGATCGACCGGGTACTTGGCGACGTACTCGGCGGGCGATTGACGCGGATCGTGCGGCGCGTTGAAGGCCAGATACATGAAGAACGGCCGATCGCCGGAACCGGCCTCGCTGAGGAAATCGACCGAGTGATTGGCAACCACTTCACTCCAGTGCGTTCCGCCTTCCCAAAACCCGCCGAACTTGGGATCACTCGGAGACCAGGGATCGGTCACTTCGCCGGTTTCCGGGTCAACGAGTGGGCGGTTGTAGCCGGCCGGCGTTTGGCTGGGCATGCCGCCGCGGACATCGCGAGCGACGTCAAAGGATTTTTGGGCGTCGGCCCGGCAATGCCATTTTCCGGTCATGTACGTTCGATAGCCGGCGGCTTTCATGTACTCACTCCACCACCGCCCTGCTTCACGTTCCTGTTCGGCGGTTTGATAAACCGGTTCGGCGTCCCAGAGGAATCGTCCGGAATTGAGCATCATGCGGCTGGCGACACACACCGCACCCGACCAAGACCCCATGTTGTAGGCGTGGGTGAAGGTGGTGGCACGCTTGGCGATCCGATCCAGATTCGGTGTTTCGACTTCCGGGTGGCCAAACGCAGCGACGGTGTCGAAACATTGGTCGTCGGAGAAGATGAACACGATATTGGGAGGCTCAGCCGCGCTCGCACCCGGCGTGAGCGAAGGGCACCAGACGGCGGCGACAAGGAAAAGAAACGCGAGTCGTGACATGGAGCGCAAATCCAAAGAGGAGAATGGAAATCGACGTTGTATTATACGATAGTCGCTGGCGGCGAATGCTATGTGTGACCTAGCGATCCGTCTCAGCTAAACTTTCGGGTAGTGGACGAGGCGACGAGTCCTCTGCAGTCGGCGTATTGGCAGAGGACTCGTCGCCTCGTCCACTACCGCCTACCCGAAGTGTAAGGTGACAAGGAGTACCAGTGCTCCGGCCACATTTAGATTTAGGGTGCCGCGGAGAAGATCAGGCGGTAACTTGCGAAACGCTCCGCCAGTTCCCCGGCCATCCAGTTCCCCGACCATCAGCACCAGCGGTGGGGGCGGCCGATCAGCGTTTCCAGATCGGCAAAAAACTCGGGATAGGTCTTTCCGGTGCAGGAGGGGTTGAGTACCCGGACGCCTTCGGCAGCCAGTCCCGCCAGCGAAAGGCTCATAGCCATCCGATGGTCATGGTAGGTTTCCAGTGTGGCCGGCCTGATCCCGTCGCTGGGCGGATGGATCGTCAGGCCGTCATCGTGTTCGTCGATGGTCGCGCCGAGTTTTCGCAGTTCGCAGGCCAGGTCACCGATGCGGTCGGTTTCTTTGAATCGGTTGTGGGCGACGCCGCGAACGCGTGTCGGGCCATCGGCAAACAGGGCGACCACGGCAAGCGTCTGGACGGTATCGCTGATTTGGTTCATGTCCACGTCGATGCCACGCGAGGCACGGCCGGAGATCGTCATGCCGTCGGCATCATGATCGAAGCGGCAACCCATCTGTTCAAGCACGCGGCAGAATCCCACGTCGCCTTGCATCGCATCGGGAGTCAGCCCCAACACGGTGACTTGGCCTCCGGTGATCGCCGCGGCGGCCCAGAAATAGCTGGCGGCCGACGCATCGGGTTCGATCGCGTACTCGATGCCTTGGTAACCTTCGCCGGACACATTGACACGCAACGAGACCGTCTCCACCGCGTTCAGATCGATTTCTTCGATGTCGACGCTCGCCCCAAAGGATCGCATCACCGCAGCCGTCATCTCGATGTAGGGTCGCGAGACCAGTTCGCCGATCACGTTGATTTGGGTGTCGCCGACGGATTCACCTGCGTTGGCACGCGACCGTCGAGCGTGCAAGGCCACCGGGGCGGCCATCATCAATCCGCTCAGGTATTGGCTGCTGACGCTGCCGCCGACACGTATCGCTTTGTCGCTCCATCCGCGGGAAGAATCGCCACCGGTGGGCAGCCGTCGGGGGATTGCGTCATGATCGAACCGAGTTGGACTTCGGCAAGGGCGTCGACCAAATCCGCGATCGGCCGTTGGTGCATGCGCTGCACGCCCGACAAGTCGTAGTTGCCGCCGGCCGCCGACAGGGCAGCGGTCAGGAAACGAATCGAGGTGCCGCTGTTGGCGATAAACAATTCATGGGTCACATCGGTGTTCGTGCTGCGCGTCGACGCGTCGACTTGGATCGTTCGCCCGGCTTCGGAAACATTGATCGAAACGCCGCAGGTGCGGAGACTGTCGATCATCACCGCCGTGTCTTCGCTGCGCAGCGCTCCCCAAAGCGTGGACTGACCGTCGGCCATCGCCGCGCAGATCAGCGCCCGATTGGTCAAACTCTTGCTGCCCGGCGGTCGAATCGCTCCGCGGATGGCGCCGCCCGGTTGGACAGAAACGCTGGTCGGTGCAGGGGTCAGGGTGCTCGTCGGCTGGTCGGGCATTGCATTTTCAGGGCGCGCGAAAGGGGACAGCGGCCCAGTATCGCTTGCTGGCCAGAATTCGCAAGCTGGAGGCTCTGGCCACTGGGGTTAGTGGGGTTAGATCGCCAGGGCACCTTCGCGGCTGGGGACGGTGAACACACCCAACACCATCGAAGCCAACGTCAGGGTGTGGATCAACCAGACGTCATCGAGACGCATCACGGTCCGCAGCGTCACCAGAGAGATGATCACCAACGCGATCAAGAATCGGCGCTCGGCACGTCGCAACGCGTCGCCGACAGACAGCTTGGTCGACAGCAGCGCCCACAGCCCAAACATGGGGAGCGCGAGGGCATTGACCACGGCAAGAAACACGGGCAATTCGAGCATGACGATCCCTCGTCCAGCAGAGTGAATGAAAAGCATAAAGAAAAGGATTTCGTAACGCTGCTCAGGATCGCACGTTGGGACCTCACAATGGAAGCCGGACTTGAGCGGAAATTCCAAGATTCGCCAAAAAGTTACAACCGATTTCCATAGACGCGGCATTCCGGGCGCCTCCACAATGGGGTGTGGCGATGACGATTCGATCGACGGCGGATCGAATCATCAGGAAATCAGTGGAGGGGGGGGGAGGCGATGTCAGAAGCAAAAGGGACGCGGGGTGGCCAGCGTATCGTCGCGGTCATTGACCTTGGGGATCACCAACGGGGTGATGACAGTCTGTCCGGTGGTGCGGCGGTCGAACGTGAAGATCGACGGGTCGATCAGCCGCATGCGATTCAGCGGTTCGCCCATCGACGACTTGCTGGGCAACCCCTGCTGTTGCGGATGGCGGCGCGGTTGAGCGAATGCCAATGGGTCGACGAGATCTATGCGGTGGGCTGCAACTTGCCGGATTCGATGACGCAACTGAACAGTGCCGTCATCCGTCCGCTCAGTCTGCCGACGTGCCATTTGGTGGAACGGGTCGGCACAATCGTTGATCGCACGACGCCCACGTGGGTGTTCTATGTTCCCGCCAACCGGCCGTTTATCGACGCCGCCTTGGTCGACGGGTTGTTGTCCAAGGCATCAAAAAGTGAACAGGGCGACTACTTCGGCTACACGTCGAGATCACAAGGGCGAATCCCGATGGAGCATCTGGGGTTGGCCGGCGAGGCGTGTCATGCCGATGCGATCCGCCGGCTCCGACGAAACGCCGATCGATTGTTGCCCAGCCAAACGATTGCCGGATGCCTGGAGGATGCACCCGGCAGCTATGAGCTGAACTTTGTGCCCGTTCCCGACGAACTGGACCGCTGTGGTTTGCGGTTCGCCATCGAAGACGAGCACGACTGGGACGAAGCGCATCTGGTCTGCGAATCCGTTCGTGAAGTCGATGCCGGATGGCAGCAGGTCGCGCGCTTGGTCAGCCAAAAGGAGCATCTGCGAGACGCGACACCCGGCGTCGATTCAATTTAGCAGCGAAGGTGTTAGCGGAACGGCGCGAGCCGTCCGGTCGCGCTTCAAAGACACCGTGAAAGGCCGGAGGGCTCGCGCCCTGCCGCTAACCAACAACACCCCGTTGGGTGTCAAAGTACGTGGCACTGGGCTTGCACCGTCGGCTCAGCATTCAACTTTCGCCGCTGACGACGAGTTTAACTGCGGAGCATGACACCGACGGCTTGCAGGTACCGTTCGACGACGTCCAGTTCGACATCGCGCCACTCGGCCGCTTTGTGCCGCAGGATGGCCAGCTTGAGCGACTCGATGGCATCGTCCAGGTCATTGGGCAACTGGGGCAGTCCGATGAAGGGCTGAACCGGTGCCGCCGGGGCTTCGGTTTCCGATCCATCGGCTTGTATGCCCGCTTCGCCGTCCTTGTTTTGGCCCGCCAGCGATTGCAGTTCTTCTTCGTCCCCGAAGTCGGGGCCTTCAAACGTGGGACCGGATTCAACGCCGCCGCTGTCGTTGTCGTATTCCCGGTTTTTGCCGTCGCCTTGCGCCGGTAGCGTGACGTCTTCGTCGGTGTCGACCTCCACGATTTGGCTGTCGGTCGGGCGGTTGCTGTCGACCGCGCCTTCGGCCTGCCAGCGTTTCTCACGCATCACCGAAATGCTCCACTTTTCATTCGCGGCGCCTTCCAGCCACAGCGGAGCGTCTTCCCAATCCAGGGCCGCCAAAAAGTGGCTCCAGTACAACCCCTGATAGCTCTGATAGGAATCGTTGAATCGCTCGTAAACACGGCGGAGTCGCCCGACGTGTGGGGCCGTCACACCACCGACGCGTCGCGACCAGGCGTCATCGGAGTATTGGGTCGCATCGACACCCGATTCGATCAACTCGTTTCGCCACTGGCTGATGATCCGGCCTTTTTCCCAGTTGGTCGTGCTGATCAATTGATTCCATTGACCGACAAACGGCTCGGCCAATGCGCTCGCCCGCTGCAAGTCTTCGTCGCTGACGGTTTCATCGCTGGCTGATTCATCGCTGGCTGATTCAGCGCTTGCCATTGCCGCGCCGGGGTCGGTCTGCTCCTCCCAGGCAGCTTTCGCGGCATCCAGATCGGCATCCTGAATCACTTCGTCGGCCGTTTCGGGAGCGTCCGCGGGCGGTTCGGCGGCGGAGGCGGCGGGGTCCGTCGGTCCTGCCGAAGGCTCCGCGATCGTGTCGGTAACTTGAGATTCCGTTTCGTTGGCGGAAGAGAGTTCGTCCTGAGGCATCAGCGTCCGAGTGGTAAAAATGTCGTGTGGAGATGATTTCGTGACCCAGTCACAGTGGTTGCACACGCTAACGAAAGAACCCGCGGGTGAAAAACGGTTGGCGGCTCGAGAACGCCTGAGTCGACGATTTTCCGATTCACACACGCCGTCTGGGCAAACTTTGACCTGTGGAAAGCCTGTCGGGGACTCGCCGTTTGGTTTGGCGTTTTCCACCCGGTGCGGTTATTCTGTTGACCCCACCACCACTACGCCCACCGCCCGCAATGAAATACGTCATCGTCCTTGCCGCAGCCATCGCTGTCGCAGGGTGCACCACCGCTTCGTCTATCGCCGCAGACATCTTGCCCACCGCGCCGACCGATGGGAAACAAGCCACGAAGATCGCTCCTGAAGAAGAAGCGTTCTTTGAGTCAAAGATTCGTCCGTTGCTGATCGAGCACTGCTACGAATGCCATTCACGCCAATCGGGGGAATCGTCCGGTGAGTTATTCGTGGACGCTGCCGACTCGCTTCGGACCGGCGGCACGTCCGGCCCCGCCCTGGTGCCCGGAGACCCGGACGCGAGTTTGATGATCAAGGCCATCCGGTATGACGACGCGGAGTATGAAATGCCGCCGACCGGAAAGCTCGATGAGAGCGAAGTCAAACTGTTGGAGGACTGGGTTCGGATGGGGGCGCCCGACCCCCGCAATTCGATCGCCGAGCCGCCGCAAAACACATCGCCGATGGACATCGACCCTCGGTCCCACTGGGCCTTCCTCGCCCCCCAACGGTTTCGCGGTGGCGTCGCTGTTGGCGAAGACGATCGTGATGTAATCGACGCGATCGCCAGAGCCTTGGCAGGCGACGCGGGGGTTTCGCTTTCGGAGCGTTGCGACGACCAGACGTTGATTCGGCGACTCTTCCACGACTTGACCGGGTTGCCGCCGACGATCGCCCAAATCAACGCCTTCGTGGCCTCCACCGAAACTGACAAGCATTTCCGTTTGGTCGATCAGCTGCTCGCCTCGCCGCAGTTCGCCGAGCGATTCGCCAGGCACTGGATGGACGTTGCGCGTTACGCCGACACGATCGGGTACGCTTTGGCTGGCAAGGAGCGTCGGTTGGAAGGCAGCGATCGTTATCGCGATTGGCTGATCCGAGCGTTTGCAACCGACATCCCCTTCGACCAGATGATACGGCTGCAATTGGCCGCCGATCGATTCGATCCCGCCAACGAAAATGGTGACTTGGATGCGATGGGGTTTCTGACCGTTGGCCGCCGGTTTCTCAATCGCTACGACACGATCGACGACCGGATCGATGTCATCACGCGGGGGTTGATGGGCATGACCGTCGCCTGTGCACGCTGTCACGATCACAAGTTTGATCCGATCCCGACGACCGATTACTACTCCTTGCTCGGCATCTTGCAAAGCAGCGAGACTCCCGAAGACGCCGCCAGCCCGCTGGCGTTGGTCGACCGGGCGAAACCCGCCGACAGTCACGTGTTCTTGCGCGGTCAGCCCGGCAATCGGGGTGAAACGGCGCCACGCCAGTATCTGACCGCGCTACGAAAGCCTGGCGAGCCACGGTTCACCGACGGCAGTGGTCGGGGCGAGTTGGCCGAGCGGCTTGCGTCGCACGAGAACCCGCTGGTCGCACGAGTGTTCGTCAATCGAATCTGGATGCATCTGATCGGTCGACCGATCGTCGATTCGACCAGTGACTTTGGTGTTCGCACCGAGGCACCGCCGCTGGTCGGTGTGCTGGATGAACTGGCGGCGGAGTTTGCGGAGCATTGGAGCGTCAAACGGCTGGTTCGACGTCTTGTTCTGTCGCGGGTGTATGCCCAATCGGCTGAACCCGCTGATGACCGAGCGCTGCGTCTTGATCCCGAAAACCGTCTTGCAGCACGCGGGAATCGTCGACGCCGCGATTTCGAATCCCTACGTGATTCGGTGCTGGCGGTCAGCGGGCGACTCGATCGCACCATCGGCGGCCCGCCGGTCGAGATCCATTTGGATTCGCCCAGCCCGCGACGAACGCTCTACGCCATGATCGATCGCCAGAACTTGCCGTCGTTGTTCCGGACGTTCGACGTTGCCAGTCCCGACGCGCATACACCCAAACGGTTCTTCACCACCGTGCCGCAGCAAGCGCTGTTCTTGATGAATCATCCACAGATCGGAGCGTTTGCGCGGTCGCTTGCCCAGCAAGTCGAATCGGACAGCCAGGACGCTGCAGCGCAAGTCGATCGCATGTTCCAACGCATCCTGTCGCGCCAACCCAGTGCGGGGGAGCGTCAGACGTGTGTTGCGTTTTTGGGGCAACCGCCCGGTCCGCGCGAGCGGCGATTTGATCCCCAGCTCGCCTGGCGCTATGGAACCTCGCCGGCGAATGCGGAGAGCCGTGTGACCGGGTTTCGTCCACTGGCGGTGTTCAGTGGGGCGACGTGGCAAGACCAAGACACGTTGCCTGCATCGAGCGAACTCGGCTATGCGTCGATCGGTGCGGAGAATGGGCATCCCGGGCGCAAGCATGCCGTCGTCAGACGATGGATCGCACCGGCCAGCGGTCGTGTGACGATCAGTGGCATGGTGGGTCATCGAAACGATCAAGGTGACGGCGTCGAACTGGCGATCTGGGTCGGCGATCGTCGGTTGTGGCGAGAAAACCAGAGGAGCAACAATCGAACGTTTCGCAATTTGAGCGCCGACGTCGCCGCCGGTGAGTCCGTCGATTTTGTCGTCTCCCCGCGAGCCTCTGATAGCTTCGATTCGTTTTTCTTGCGGTGTCAGGTGTCGCTCGAAAGCGACAATGGCGAATACTTCGAAGGCGATTCGAAACGCGATTTTGCTGGACCGATTGAAAAGGGCAATGAAGAACCCCTTGGTCGCCTGGCGCAACTCGCCCAGACCTTGCTGCTGTCCAACGAGTTTGTGTTTGTGGATTGAACCGGGGCATCGCCACTGCGAGTCGGCTGGTATCACTCGCACGATCAGCCGTATGACGCGAGCCGACGGACCTACCGGATCGTTTTCTCGTCACCTTGGCCTTCGGCCAGGCGAACGTCGTCGGATTCTGCGCCGGTGGCTTCGGGCGCGGTTCGGGCATCGATCGCGGCGATCCATTGTTGCGGGTTGTTGCCATAATCTTTGCCGATGACGCCTTTCAAGCTTTGCATCGCCAGGTGAATGGTCGCCGGATCGCGGTCTTCCAAGGCCAAACGAAGCGATTCGACTGGGACGGTGCCCTTGTGTTTGCCGAGCGCGGCGATCGCCGAATTCTTGACATCGGATTCCGGTGTCGTACCGAGTGTGGATGCGAGCAGCTGGGCGGCTTCGGGTTCACGCCGTTTTCCCAACGAGCGACAGGCTTCCATTTGCACCTTCAAACTTTCGTCGTCCAGTCCACGTTCGATCAAGTCGATCGCGTCGGGCGTCCTTAGTTTGCTGGCGGCGAGAATCGACAGCCGTCGCATTTCGGGGCTGGGATCGTTTTCGATGATGCGATCCAGATGGGTCGCCCATTTGGCTTGCTCTTTCGCGCTCATGCCGCCGATCTGACTGGCCAGCGTTTGCAACTCTTGCCGTCGTTCGTGGTCGGTCACGCCGAGTTCTCGGTCGCGTTTCCATTCTCGCATCGCGAAGTACGGGTTGATCCGCTTCAGACCGTAAAGCGGCCCGTCGTGACACCCGCATGCCAGCACACAGAGGACTGCGGCGAGGGCGCCGCAGGTGAAGGAGCGCAGGCGACGACGATGTGTCATGTCAGTATCGATGATTGGTTGGTGCGGCATTCCGTTTCCAAAACCAAGACTTCAACGGGAATGGTTCGTGACGGCAAGACCGTCGGACATTGGGACTTATCAAAGTCAAGGCGGCCTCGCCAAGACCACTTCCGTGGTTCATTCGGCCACCGCACCGACCAATTCGTCAGGCCGCTGTCGGATCAAGCGGTACGGCAGCAGGGCGGTATCGAACAGAAATTTTGCTCCCGAATGCAAATTGGTCATGATCCCGCCAGAAAAAATCCATTCGGTTTCGCCGCATCGTTCCAGCGGCGCGTCTTCAAAATACAACCGCCTTCGTGTGTAGGTCGTCACCGTGTCGGGCGAGTCGTCGGGCCCCACTCCGGCGGCAGTCATCCACACGCTTGGCGACGTGAAACCCGGCTGTGAAACCTGAGTCGGCCAAACCAATCCGGAAAGCCGGATTTGTGAAAGCGGTTTGTCCAATCGAGCGAGCTGCGTTTCTGTGGCGTCAGGTCTACCTTCGCTCGGGGGCGGGACCGATCCGGAAGCGTCGCCGCGCTGTCGCGGCGGCTCGGTGGTTGGTCGCGATAGCGATGGTGAATCGCTCGGCGAAGACGATCGGCTGACGTCTTCGATTTGGACCGGTGAAAGGCTTAGTGGCTCCTCAGATTCCTGTCCCGGTAGGCTGGAGCCGATCGCCAGCACTGCGATCAACGAGAGAGTCGGTGAGTTCATGGACGGATTGCGGTAAGTCGGCGGTTGAGAAGTAGCCACTCCCACTGAGTTTTCGACTGCCTTGAGCGGCGATTGCCAGTAAAATCGTTACGGCCGGTAGATTTTCCCCCATTTAACAAACTGAGATTTGACGCCCACAACAGCCGTCACGATGCTACTGGTCTGCCTGATCTGTCGGCCTTGACTGGTTTGCGCACTCCGACGTCGTGGTTCTCATCAAGCCTCATTGTGGCGACTCCGAATCAAGCCCTTAGAGGGGATTTATCATGCTTGGCCGAGGGGCGAAAAACGATGAGGGGGCTGGTCGTCAGATCGGGCGCTGGCTGCGCGGTTTCATCGACAGATGCTCCGTTGCGGCACAATGTCCGATCGAGTCCCCGGTGGGGCCGCAATGGGTGACGCCTCGCCTGACGCCCCTGGAGCCGCGAATCGTCCTTAACGCGACGGCAGAACTTTCGGCCGCCAGCGGACTGTTGATCTTCGGCGACTTGGCCGACGACGAAGTCCACTTCCATACCGTCGGCAGCGGCGACTCCGTTCAACTCACCGACGCCTTCGGGTCGGTGATTCCGATTGCAGGGCATCACGGCGGTGCGACGGGCAACCAGACCGATCCGTTGGCGGTTTCTCAGATCACCAACGGTCAGGTGACGATCGATTTGGGCGGCGGTGACGATCTGTTGCAGATCGAGTTGCCCGACGGAATCAACTTGGATGTCATCGATGCCGAGGGCGCCGACCGAACCGTGCTCGGGTTCCAGCCCGCCACGTCGCCATCGCCGGCAACGGAGATCAACATCGTCGGCGAGACGATTGAGTTGACGCCTAGCGGCACGTCGATTCAGTTCGCCGACCGAAATGTTTCTCTGACCGGAGGCGTGATCCTCGGTGCAGCGTTGCCCACCGGTTTGACGCAGATCGACCTGGGCGCCGGGGTCTTCGAAGTTCAAGGAACGGTGACGCTTGACGGTAGCGTTCGTGTGATCGGCGATTCCGGCGAGGTGCTCTGGCAAGACGCGACCATCAGTGCGTCGTCGGATGACGTGAGTCTGTTCTTTGAGTTTGATCCTGATGCCAATTCGGTGATCCGTCTCGGGCAGATCGATGCGTCCGCCGGCGAATGGATCGAAGACGTTCGCGTCGTCAGCGCGACCGAGACTCGATTCGCCGGTGATGTCACGATCCGCGACTCCCTATCGGTTGATTCGCGTGATCAAGTCGACTTGCTGGGTGATGTGACCGCGGGGAACCTGGGGATTCGTTCCGGCGAGATCGTAGCTGCGGGGAATATCGCGACCGATTCCGGGGCGCTCGTTCTGATCGCCGGTGACCGCTTGGTGATCGACGGTCGAGTCGATGGGGCGGCGGCCGGCAGCGCTGGCAATGTGACCCTGAGTGCTCCGAATTTGTTTTTGACCGATGCGTCGATCGCGACCGACGGTGCCAATGTGCTGGTCAGCGGAAACTCACGGATCGCCGGTCAGGTTGTGCTCGATACCGCGCTGGGGCCGACCGTCACCGGCGGCGATGTGATTTGGATTGGTCCGATCACGTCGGATGACTCGATGCCAGCCGGAACACTGACGGCGGGCGCACTGACCATCGAAGCGCTCGGGGCTTCGGCCGGCGGTCGTGTCGAGATTCAGGGGAACGTCGGCGGGGTATCGGCCGACAGCCCGCAAAACTTGGCGGGTTTTGCGATCGCCGCGGAGGATTTGTCCGTGCGTGACGTGTCCGTCAACGGCGGCGACGTGGTTCTGGCCGGCGATCAGATTCGTCTGGCCGGAGCGACGATCCGATCGACTGACAGCTCCTCAAACGCCGGCGGCAACATTCAGCTGTCCGGCGACGTGGTGTTCGAGCGGACGATGACCGAATTGAACGCGGCCCAGCAATTGACGCTCGATGGCAATCACCGCACGCTCGGTCCCAACAACAGTGTGATGGTTTTGGCAGGTGATTCCGCCACGATTCGAGGTGAATTCCAAGGCGGTGATCAGCTCTCCGTCGACGCCTCCGGTTCCATCGTCGTCGACGCTGATTTAACCGGTTGGAACGGAATCAGCGTGGCCGCCGATGGAGGCATCCAAGTCGCCGGTGACTCATCGAGCACGCGGCAGATCTCGGCAACAGGTTCGGTGCTCTTCCAAAATGTTGTAACGTTCGCAGCCGACACGCAACTGCAAGCGATGCAGGTTCGATTTGATGATGCGATATCGGTCCAAGCAAGTCGCATCGTCGAACTCAGTGCGGTGATGATCGATTCCCAAGGCCAGATGGCAATCGAAAAGCAAGGTGATGGCGAACTCGTTTTGCTGGCCGAGAACACATCCAGCACGGATCTGATCATTGTCGACGGCACGTTGCGAGTCGACGGAAGCATCGATGCGGCTGCGGTCGTGGAAATTCGTGACGGCGCCGTGCTTGCCGGCAGCGGCGAGATTCGTGGGACCGTGACAGTCGCCGGTGGTACACTCGCACCCAACGAATTCATCAGCGGCTCGCCCACCGGTCAGTTACGATTGGGCGCGTTGAGTCTGACTGCCGACGCGACGTTCCAGGTGGATGTGGACGGAGCGACCGTGGGCCAATCTTTGGACTCCGTCGCCATCGACGGGGAACCGATTGAAATTGTCGGAGCCCTGTTGCAGTTGGACGTCGCCGTCACGTTGCCCGGCGATACCGAATTGGTGATCGTCCAAAACGACTCCGAGGGACCGGTGACCGGACGGTTCGTTTCGAACGTCGACCAGGATGGCCAGCCGCTGGCGACACCACGCGAATTGTTCGACGGAGCCCGTGTGCTGACGCGGTTTGGTCCCGGCGCCGCCGCGTTGCCGGCATTCATCACCTACTTCGGCGGCGACGGCAATGACGTCGCGATCGTGACCGCGGGAGATCATTTGCAGCCGGCCGGAAAGGTGACCATCGTTTCGCGAGCCGGCGTTGATTTAGAGATCCGTAGCGGCGATTCGCTGGCCGACGCCCAGGCGGCCGATCCGACCGTACGGCCGATCGCCGGCTTAAATGGCGGCATGCTTGTTTTGGATGCGACTGCCGAGCAGGCGGAATTGTTGATCGACGTCAACGGTTTCGTGGACGTCGGCGCAAATCCATTGCACTTTGATGTGGACATCGTTTTTGACACCGCGCAGGTTCCCGGCGACGCGTCGGTGACGATCTTTGACAGCGACCGTGGCACGCTCGATTCCCCGGATCAATTTGACTTCGTTTATCACACCGCCGATGAACTCAGCTTGACCGTCCAGCATGATCCATCGCTTGCGCCGGCTTATGACATCACCCTGCTCGGCGTTCGTCTGGTCGATCTGCAATTACCGTCGGCGGTGCTGTCCGCACAGCTCACCCGCGCGGCGGATCAACTGGACGTGATCGCCGACGCTGACCCCACAATGACGCAATGGCAACTGTTTAGCGGTGGTCGAAGCGGTGCATTGCATTTCGAAAATCCGACCGACCGTCTTTCCATCGATGGACGTGACGGCAACGATCGGTTGTCGTTTGCCGGTTTCGGCCAGGATTTTGACGCGGTGCCGACGGTGGTCGGCGGTCAGGGTGTGGACGAACTGATTTGGGATGCCGATATCGATGTCGGGATGCTCCATGTCGCCAGCACGTTCTTGCTGGATGCCGAGTCGGTGACGATCGATGGTGATCTGACGTTGATCGGCGGTGACATTCGAATCAATGCCAGCGACTCGCTTGTCGTGCGTTCGACCGTCGATGCCAATACCGGTCAAATCGTCATTGACTCCGCCGCGTCCCAGAGTGATCTGTCGATTGGGACGCTCCGCAGCACCGCTGCCGGCGTCGCGGTGTCGCTGCATGGCGGTGATTATCTGTTGGGAAACATTTTCACGCCGGCTGGCACATTGGTCCTGGGTAGCGGCGATAGCCTCGGCACCATCGGGTCGGTCGGGCAAGCGGTCGGTTCACAGATCGATGCGATTCAAGTCACCGCTTCATCAACCGGGCAGCTGGACCTGGGATCGACAACCAACTCACTCGACAACGTTCATGTTGCCGCCGACCAGGGCGTGACGGTGCGAGATTCAGCGGACGATCTGCGGTTGTTCGTCTCCGCCGCAGACACGATCGACGTTCAGATTGCCGGCGATCTGGTGTTGGAATCGGCAGTCACGACGAAGGGTTTGGTCAAGCTGGTCGCTGCCGGAAATCTCGTCGCCGACGCGGGGCAGTCGAGCGTCAACGTGGGCGGCGATGTCGTGGAGATCACCGCGGGAGGCCTCTTCCCGGGACAATCCAACACTACCGAAACGATGGCCCTGATCGGCTCGGTTTCCGTTCCCATCCAGGTCGCGGCCTTGCAATCGTTTTCAGCCAGCACGTCGGCGACGGGGGGATCGATCTTTGTTGGCAGTTTTGAAGTCTCTGGGTTTCCAGTGTCCACCGGAACGTTGCCGATCGGCTTGGTCGACGCCGGCAACGGCCGGATTGAGATCGATGCGGTTGCGATCGATGATGCGGATCGAGACTCAACCGTTGATCTGATCGGACGCGAGATCCGTCTGGGCGCCCGCTCCGGCATCGGAGCCGGTGGCACGATCACGGTGTCCGGCGTTGCCGATGTCCAAGCGGTCACAGACCAAGGGACGATTCGTATGGACGTTCTGGCGGATCGCACCGTCAAACTGTCTCGTGTCCGGACCGCCGGTGGCAACGGCGATGAAATCCTGATCCGGCACAGCGGTGACGATCGCTTGTCGATCCTCGACGTCGGCAATGCTAACGGCGATGTCACGATCTTGACGGAAACCGCGTCGATGGACCTCTTACCAGAAGTGTCGCCGACGGCGTTGTCAGCCGGAGGCATCGGCAAGATCCTGCTGCAGAACCTCGGCGGCCAGTCGGACATCACAGTTCGGGGCGGTGTCGTCAGCGAATCGGGTGACGTCACCATCGCGGCCCGACGAAACTTGGTGTTTACCCCATCGGGACATTTAACGTCCCTGGACGGAAGCCTATTTCTGTCCGGCGGCAATGCTCCCGATTTGCCCGCCAGCACGATTGCGCTGCAAGACGGCTCAGTGATCGTTGCCGGTTCCGGTACCCTCGCGATCCAAACACCGGGCAACGTCTTCGTTTCGTCGATTCGCTCGACACATCGCGGTCTAGCGATTTCGATCGAGTCGCCATTCGGATCGTTGATCGATGCGGGTGACCAGGATGTGGATCTGGTCGCCGAGTCCGGTTCGGTGCGCATCGATGTTGCCGGAGGAGTCGGTGACGGAAACGCGATCGAAACGGAAATTGCGGCGTTGGTCGCATTCGTTCGACAAACCGGGACGCTGCAAATCCGCGAGGGCTCGGCGATCGAGTTGGTCGACGTGCTGACGGCTGATGGAAAAATTGACATCGTCGCCTTGGGGAACATCGTGGCCGAGCGAGTCTGGTCGCAAAATATCGCTGGCCTAGACGCAGACCAGCACCGGGATGTGCGGTTGGTTGCCACCGCGGGCGGCAGTGACATCTTGGTCCGATCGATCGTGACCGACTCCGCTGAGTCCACCGGGCAGGTGACCGATGTCGAATTGGTGGCCGGCGACGACGTGCTGTCCTTCGGCGCAGACTCACTGTTGGTCGCGGACGATCTGCGGATCGAAAGTGGCAATGCGACCACTGATGCAACCGACGCGATTCGGTTGGTGACCAACGTCAATGATTTGGAATTGAGCGTCTTGGGATCCGCGCGGGGTGACGTGCAAATCGATGAAGCCGATTCGATCCGATTGGCATCGTCGGATCGGCAAGACGATGGCGAAACGGTCTCGACGGTCAACGGCGAAATCCGAGTCCGCGCGTCGGAGTCGATCCTCGTGTTTGATTCGTTTCGGGTGGACGATCTTAACTCACGGCGCGGCGATGTCGAACTGATCGCCGGTGGTGCCAACGGCCGCATTCGACTGCAGGCCGGTCAGTTGATTCAGTTGGACGATTCAGTCCAAATCCAAGCTCGCCAGAGCGTCATCGGGGCCGTCACGATCGACGCCCCGCAGATTGTGTTGGGAGAAGACTTTCAGATCGAAACCGGTGAGGCCGTGGGGGTGGCGCGTCGGTTTGCCACGCGGCCCGACGACGGGCTCAGTGATACCGCCTTTTATGATGCAACCTCGATTGCGACAAATCGGCTGGAGCAAGCGGCGGTCAACGATGCAACCGGCGTGTTGACCGTTGACATCGGCAACCCCGGCGAACGCGGATTGACGATCAACATCGATTGGGGCGCCGCGACGCAACGTTTTCAACAGATCGATTCATTGAGCGGAGATGCGCCACCGTTGCAAGTCCAACACTTGTACTTGGAACCTGACATTCTCGATGCCCGCTTCAACGGCCGTACTTCCGCGACTGATCCTTTAAAAGTGCGGTTCTCGGTGCGACATCACGAGTCAATCATGGTGACGGGGACAACGATCCAGCAGGCAGACAGTGTGGTCCACGTCGTTGAGGGAGAGCTGATTTCGTCGACCGACAATCCGCTGACCGAAGATGCTCCGTCCGTACCGATCTTGGAGAACGGCACGGCCCGTTTCATCATTCCATCGTTGTCGATTCCGGTGGCGTTTTTTCCCGTCCGAGACGTGATTCCGGTGATCGAACAGGCTCCCGTGTTCGTCAGCAATGAAACGACCATTGTCGTATTGGGTGGTGCGATGGAGACGACCGAAGTGGTCGCGTCAACGACAACCGCCCGCGAAGAATTCTTTCAGATCCGCGTGCTGTCGCCTGATCCCGAAGGCGACGATTTGGTGCCGCCGACACGCCTGCCGGATGACATCATCAGCGGCGACCAACTGAAGAAGCTGTTCCAATCCTTGCCCGATGGACGCTACCAGATTCAATACGTGCTCGGCGACGGTAACGTGCGTTCGATCCTGAGCGTGGACTTGCGCAACGGAAAACCCGTTCTACCGGGTGACGCACCCGATGGAGGTGCCCTCCGACTGGTGCCAGTCGTTCCGGATGCGGGATTGGACATTCAAGATACTGATGATGCGAACACTGATGAGTCCGATGCTGACAATTCGACCGACGCGGTCCAGGGATTCGATCGATCGTCGCATTGGGTTCCGCCACTGCGTTTGGATCGCAGCCCTGACGTTCGCGGGTCGGACGCGTGGGAGAACTCTCGAGTCAGCCGATTCTCCGTGGCGGGTCGTTTTCGAGCGCGTGTGGATGTGCTGAACACCGCTGACGGTCAGGAGGCACGCGAGCGATGAATGCCGATGACCGTGACGACAAGGGAGACGATTCGCTGAACGATCTCGACCAGGGTGGCGCGTCGTCTGACGAGACCAAGGGCGACGCGATCGAAGAAACCTTGCAATTTGAGGGACCGTCGGAACAGACGACAACCGATCTTCCGCCGACCAAGACGGAGGCCACGCGTGTGTTTGCCGGCGGCTCGGCGGCAAATCGGACCGCCAACGATCTGAATGAAGAGACCGCGGAGGCCGAACCGGCATCGGTGATGCACAGCCGCGATATTTCCCAGACGATCAATCCACGTGAACTGAGCAAGCAAGATGCGGCGTTCTGGGGATCCGCCGCGATCGGTGCCAGCAAACAGAACAAGGAGGAACTATCGAAGCTTCGCCCCGCGGTGGAACGGACCATCACCGAATCGAAGCTTCACATTCGCGAGCGTGATCTGGCCATCCCGACGCGTGACCCCGATTCACCGTCGGACTATCGATTGGTTCGATTGCTCGGTCGCGGCGGCATGGGCAATGTCTACGTCGCTCGTCAAGCATCACTGGATCGCATGATTGCGGTCAAGGTGATCAAGCCGTTGCCCAAGGCCAAGCGTCAATCGCTCCATCAATCCGGACGCTTAAAAGACGTTGAACACGAGCGGCGTCAGCAATTCTTGTCCGAGGCGGTCGTCACCGGTGATCTGGATCACCCCAATATCGTTCCCATTCACGACATCGCCGTGGCGGCCGACAACACACTGTTCTACGCGATGAAACGTGTCGTCGGTCAGCCCTGGCTGAAGACGATCAAAGAGAAATCGCGCGATGAAAACCTGGAAATCTTGTTGAAGGTCTGTGACGCGATCGCGTTCGCTCACACACGTGGCGTGATCCACCGCGACATCAAACCCGAAAACATCATGCTCGGGGATTTCGGCGAGGTCTTGGTGATGGACTGGGGGCTGGCAATCGCCAAACCCGAATTCGAGAAACGCGATTCAGTCACTTTCACCGCCGGCCTGGGCGGCACACCAGCCTTCATGGCCCCGGAGATGGCGCTCGGTCCGGTCGAAGCGATCGGTCCGCACAGCGACATTTATCTACTCGGCGCGACGCTGTTCTACATCATCACCGGCGTTCCACCGCATCGGGCCGACAACGTCAGCCAGTGCATCCGCAAGGTCGCCCAGAACGAGATTCAAGAGACATCGCCGCAGCAGGGGGGCGAATTGCTGCAGATCGCCTTGTGGGCGATGGCGACCGATCCCAAGGAACGCTTCGAAAGTGTGCAAGCGTTCCAACAAGCGATCCGATCCTACCGATCTCACTCCGAAAGCATCGCGATTTCGACGGCCGCCCAGCAGGAATATCAACGCGCCCAAGAAACGTTGCGCTACGAGTCCTTTTCACGCGCCGGCCACGGTTTTGAACAGGCCCTCGCGCTCTGGGATGGTAATCAAGCCGCCACGGAAGGATTGGATCGATGCCGGATCGATCACGCAGCGGCCGCCTACGAAAACGGCGACTTCGACCTGGGATTGTCATTGCTTAATCCCAGCGACTCGAAACACCTGCCGCTGATCGAGAAACTGAACGCGGGGCTGCACCAGCGCGAACACCGTTTGGTTCGATTGCGTTTGCTTCGACGTCTGGTCGCCGCCAGTTTGCTGTTCATTCTGGTCGGCGGCAGTATCGCACTGTACGTGATCAACGACAAACGTCGGGAAGCCGACGAACAGCGTGAGATCGCTGACACGCAGCGGCAAGCGGCGGAGGAACAAACTCGGATTGCCAACGAGCAGCGGGATCGGGCCGAGACGTCGGAAAAGTTGGCAGCCAATCGACTGCTGCAGGTTCAGCGGGAAAAGGAAAACGTTGAACTTCAAAAGGGCATTGCCGAGGAGAACGAGCGAGATGCAAAAGACGCCCGCCGCTTGGCCGAGAGCAACGAACAGAAAGCGAAAGAGCAGGAGCTGATCGCAAAGCAAAATGCCGATGATGCACTGCAACAAAAGATGAAGGCCGAGCAGAGTGAAAAAGCGGCGCTCGCCGCACTCCAGCGGGCACGGTATGAGTCGTATCTCTCCCAGATCGGTTTGGCCAAAGCCCGAGTCGATGGTAACGAGTTCGACGACGCGCGATTGATCCTGGCGGCGATTCGCGCCGCCCGCCCCGGTCAGCCGCCGGCCTGGGAATGGCGTTATTTGTGGCACTTGGCCAACCAATCGCGATCGGCGTTCCGATTCGATTCCGGAGTCATCGATCTTGCCACCATGGCGGACGGTCAGTCCGGCGTCGTCGTCTGCAGCGATGGGACGGTGCATCGCTCGTGGTTTGACGATCCGGTGGGTCCGACTTGGACCCGCGACGATCTCGCGGCGAGCTGCGCGGATATCGCCGTGGATGACCGCTGGTGTGCGATCGGAACTCAGCGGGGGGCTGTCTTGATCGTCGACCCGATGACTGGCCGGACCCTGCATACGTTGGACGGACATTCAGCGACCGTCAATGATCTGCAGTTTTTGGCCGACGGACGGTTGTTGTCTGCCTCCTCCGATCGCACCGTCACGCTGTGGGATCCTGTCAACAAGCAACGTGTGTCGCGCGGATGGCACATCGCACCGGTTGTCTCGTTGGCGTCCAGTCCAGCCGACGCCGATGCTCCGCCGACTATCATCGCTGCGGTCAGCGACGGGAAATCGGGACGAGTCGTCGCGTGGCATCTCAAGTCCGATCAGTTCGCGCGGATCGGAGAGTTTTCCAGCCATCCTTTCCCGGCAATTTCGTTGGCGCTCGCAAGCGATGGTCGGCTGGCTGCATCCGGAGACACTCGCGGCAACGTCTTTTTGTGGCGTCCCCAGCAATTGCGGCCCACGGATTTTGACGCCGCGCTCGAGCAGGCGATCGGTTCAATCAGCGACAACATCGAGTCGCCCGAACCGCCGACGCGAGATAAGGCAGCTTCGGAAAAGCCAGTTCCGACAGGCCATAACCGAGAGGCCATCGTCGCCAGTTGGAAAGCGCACCCGGACGCGATCGCCGTGATGCGATTCGATGATCTCGACCAAACGCTGTTGACCGGTTCGGATGACTACACCGTCGCCGCATGGAAGGTTGCCGACCAATCGCTTCAGTACAGCCTCCGCGGCCATGGCGGTTGGGTGCGCGCGTTAGGAATCAGAGCAAACGCCGTCGGTCTGGGCGACGCAGCCGTCGTGTCGGGATCGGCCGATGGAACCGTCCGGGTATGGGATCGCTCGGCACCAGACTCGCTTCGGCGCGACGTGGACGACCCCACCGACGAATATCGATGGCCTACGAGTCAGACAATTGCGACACCGACCATCGGAGCACAGTTGCACGGAGCACAGTTGCACGGAGCACAGTTGCACAGTGATGAAATCCTGGCCGCCCGGCTCGATCGTTCCGGCGCACGATTGATTTCCGCCAGTCGCGACCACACCGCTCGGATTCTGGGGCTGGATCGAAGCCGGATGATGTTTCGCGAGATCGCGCGGATCAACACCAAAGAAGGTGCGCCGGGCGAACTGAATGAAGGGACCGAGTTCTTGGCGATGTCGGCGCAGCTGGATGCATCGGCCGCACGATTGTTCGTCGGCAGCGCGGATGCGACGATCCGAATTTGGGACGTCGACTCGGGAACTCAACTCGGTGTGTTGCCGGGGACAGGGCTCAACCACGCCTTCGCCCTTTCCCAGGACGGGCGACGGTTGTTGTCCGGTTCCAGCCGCGCGGATGCCAAGGCCTTGTTGTGGGATGTCGATCGGCGCAACGGCGCTCCCAAAATCGTGCATCGGTTTACCGCCGGCGATCAAGCCGTGACCGCGTTTGCGTTGTCCAGTGATGGGGCGTTCGCGGCAACGGGCGATCGCGGGGGGCGTTGCCTGCTATGGAACGCGGCGACCGGGCAACCCATCGGCCCGCCGATCGATCTGTTGCGAGGGTACCGCATCAATGAGCTGGCGATTTCCCCGGACAACCGATCGCTCTGGGTGGCCAGTGACAACGGGCAATTGACGGAAATTGATTGCGCATCAGGACAACCACGTCGCCGGCTGGATCATGACGGATTCGTGACCGGCGTCTCGTTGTCACACCGCGGCGATCAGGCGATCACGCTATCGGCGCAAACAATCAACAACCGTTTTGTCACAACCGCGACGTGGTGGGATCTGGCATCACAAAACAGCCGTCGACTCGATCGGGTGGAGGCGCCGCTCGAATCCGACGGCCAGGCGGCCGGCGACAATGCGCGACTGACGTCGGCGCGATTCGGAAATCGAGGAAGCCAAGCGGTCATCTGTCGTCAAACCAAAGACGGACGCGGCGGCCGCGTGACACTGATCGACTTGGCCGGCCAACAAAAAAAAGCCTTCGATTTACCGACCACGATCGGAGCACCGGAGACGGGGGTGTTGTCGGGCAGCGACCAGTTGATCACGCTCAACGGAGAAGCCGCCTTTCGTTGGTCGATCAACGCGATGGCGCACGTGAAAAGTTATCGTCCCCACGCCTCGGTGATCGACGCGTGTTTCTCTCCCGATGGTAAGATTGCCGCGACGGCCAGTCGAAGCGTGCGTCTGTGGCAGACCGATTCCGGAGCGGCGATCGACAAGCTTGAAAACCCACATGCCGGTGCGATGACGGGGCTGGATATATCAAGCCATGTGGACGAACACGGCTATCGAATCGCAACCTGCGGTGCCGGCGCGGCAGCACGGCTTTGGATGTGGCAGGATCGCCACTCGGGTTTCCGCTTGGAACGCGAGTTTGAAATCAAGGGAACCGAAATCAAACATCTGCGGTTTTCGCCCGCTGGCGGGCGGTTGCTGCTGGCCGGTTCCGATGGTTCGATCGAACGACATCCCATCGACGGTTCCGCGGCGACGTTTCGCTGGAAACTGCCCCACGGTCTCACGCCGACCTGCATCGCATTCTCGACCGACGGTCGTTACGTGGCGGTCGGCGCGTCGGATAAAACAGCCTGGTTGATTGATTCGAGCGCAGACACGGACGTCAAACCGCGGGTGATGCGTGGACACGCCGATCGGATCGAATCGATTGCGGTTTTGAACGATGATTCCGGCCAGGTGCGCGTGCTCACGGCGTCGCGCGACAAGTCCGCGCGGGTCTGGGATCCACGGTTGGAAGTTCTGGCGGATGACTTGTCGGCCGATTCCGACTTGATCTTTGGTCGCGAGGTGCTGGCCCTGCGCCGCCACACCCAGGGCGTTACGGCGATTGATTGTGACGCGGACGGAAATCTCATCATGACCGCTGCCAGAGACGGGAAAGTGCTGCTCTGGCCGGCACCCCAAGCTGCCCCACTCGATTCCGTCTCGCCCTAGTTCTCAATCAAGCCTCGCTTGATTGAGAACACGATCTTCACTGTCACTGTCGCGTGCGAGTACAACGACTCATTTTGAAGGAAGCAACAGACGATGGAATTGTTCACAATCACCTCGACGGTGATCGCGTCGGCGCTCAGGTTGCCAGTCGAGATGAACCGAGGGCTGTTGGTCACGGTGACTTACGCCGTCGTCGTGTTCTCGATCATCGTTCAAGGGCTGACCGTGGGCATGCCGGCCAACAACATGATCGGCAGGGAAGCGGAAGAGTCGGCAAAGACGTCGGTTTGAGCGATTTACCCGCCTCATCTTTCGCCCGACGCGTTAAACTCGTTGGGCACCGCCGTACCAATTGCTGGTTGGGGTGGACGCAATGCTCCCCATCCAACGGTAGGAAACGGTGATTGATCTCAAGATTCTGGCCTATGAAGAGACTCCCTTGGGACCCCTTTGCTTGCGGCGTCGTAAGACGTTGTCCGAGCCGCGTCAGTGGGTCACGGAAGTGACGCTGAATCATGAGTTCCTGATGAGTAGCTTGCACACCGATTCCGAACGGGCATTGGCAACCATTCCATTAAAGCAGACCACCGGAAGCGGGCTGCGCGTGCTGGTCGGCGGATTGGGGCTCGGCTACACCGCCCACTCCGCATTGACTTTCGAACACGTAGACCACGTGGAGGTGATCGAGTACCTGCCGCAAGTCATCGACTGGCTGCGCGACGATATGACTCCGCTGGCCGAGGAACTCAACGCGTCGAATCGTCTGAACGTCTCCGAGGGCGATATTTATGAGTTCTTGCTCGCGTCGCCGACAACGCAGCGGTTCGACGTGATCTTGATCGATGTCGATCATTCGCCCGAAGACCGGCTGGCAAAGAAGCACGATTCGTTTTATCAAGTTGACGGACTACGAAAGGCTGCAGCGCATCTAACCGAACACGGGGCGTTTGCGTTGTGGTCTTACGATGAACACACGCCGCTTTGGGACGCGATGCGGCACGTTTTTTCCTCCTCGACGGCTCATCCAATCACCTATTTCAATCAACACGTTCAGGAATCGTTCACCGATTGGCTGTACGTCGGCACCACGGCGTTGAAAAACGATTGAGCGAGGGGGCAATCCTGTTTGCCCCGTGTCAACGCGGTGCCCCGCCATGCTACAACATGGGTATGAATCACGAAGAACCGGCCGCCGTTGACCCTTCGGCGGCAGCAAAACAGATGACCGTCGATCGCGACCTGGATCGCGATACGCTTGCCACTGAGTACTTTTCGCTGCTCCCCTATGAGCCCTACCCGGTTCAAGAAGAAGCGATGCTGGCGTACTTTGCCGGCGACCCCGATCGCGGCGATCAGGGCGTGTTGATTTGCGCGCCGACGGGAACCGGCAAGACGATGATCGCCGAAGCTGCGGTCTACGAGGCGCTCCGCACCGGGCGGCGAATGTATTACACCACGCCACTGATCGCGTTGACCGACCAGAAACTGGATGAATTGCGAGAGAGCGCGGTGCGCTGGGGGTTTCCCGCCGACAGCGTGGGGCTGGTGACGGGAAATCGACGCGTCAACGGGGACGCGCCCGTGCTGGTCGTCGTCGCCGAAATCCTGCTCAACCGGTTGCTCAATCCCGAGGCCTTTGATTTCTCGGACGTCACCTCGGTGGTGATGGATGAGTTTCACTCGTTTAACGATCCCGAACGAGGCATCGTCTGGGAGCTGACGTTGGCGTTGCTGCCCGCGCACATTCGCACCATGTTGTTGAGCGCGACTGTCGGAAACTCGCTGGAATTCACCTCGTGGTTGTCACGCGCCCACAACCGCCGGTTGCAACTGGTCAGCGGAGATGAACGCAAGGTGCCGTTGCAGTACGAATGGATCGGCGATGAGATCTTGAACGACTTTGCTGAGAAGATTGCCGCCGGTGATGATGAGATCCGACGCACGCCATCGCTGGTGTTTTGTTTCTCCCGCTCGCAGTGCTGGACCGTCGCCGAGATGCTCAAGGGGAAGAACCTGATCGACAAGGAGCGTCAAGCCGAACTGGCCGATTACCTCAACGCTGCCGACATGGCGGACGGTGCGGGACCGAAACTGAAACAGATTCTGATGCGTGGCGTCGGAGTCCACCATGCCGGCGTCATGCCACGTTATCGTCGAATGGTCGAAGAGCTGTTTCAACGCAAATTGTTGGCGATGTGCGTTTGCACCGAGACACTCGCCGCGGGCATCAACCTGCCCGCACGGAGTGTCGTTTTGCCGAGTTTGCTGAAAGGACCCAAGGACAAACGCAAGCTGGTCGAAACCGCTTCGGCACAACAGATTTTTGGCCGCGCCGGACGACCACAATTTGACGATCGAGGATTCGTGTATGCCTTGGCCCACGAAGACGACGTCAAGCTGAACAAGTGGCGTGAAAAGTATGACTCGATCCCCGAGGACACCAAAGACCCGGGACTGTTGAAAGCCAAAAAACAGCTCAAGAAGAAGATGCCCAAGCGGCGCGCCGGCGAGACCTACTGGACCGAACAGCAGTTCATTCAACTGCAAGAGGCAGATTCGGCAGACCTCTCCAGCCGCGGACAATTGCCGTGGCGGTTGCTGGCTTACATGCTCGGAAAGGATGCGAGTGTGGCGCCGCTGCGTGAACTGGTCTCCAAGCGTTTGTTAACGCCCAAGAAGATCGAAGAGGGGCAACGGGAACTGAATCGGATGCTGATCACGATGTGGCAAGCCGACTATTTGCAGCTCGACCCCAAGCCGGTTCCCACCTCTGCGAGCGATCTTCAACCCAAACCGCAGGTGAAGAAGATCGCCGGTGAGCAGGGCAAGGTCGCGGAGCCGAAATCCGGCACCGGAGGATTGTTCGGTGAGTTGCTGGACCAGATGCGCGATGAGGCACCGGAGTCGGCCCCGGATACGCCGGAGACTGACGAGGGCGATGATCATGACCAGCGGCGCGTCAAGCAGTACGATCTGGACGCGTATCGGCCGCAGACTGCGACCCCGACTTCGCGTTTGGAGCGTTTGGTTCATCTGCGCAGTATCAATCCGTTGTTCGGCGTCTACATGGCCGACCTGTTGGCGACCGCGGATCCCGACGAACGGATCGCGGCGTTCGAAAGTGTCTTGGAAGTTCCCGGTACCGTCGCACGGTTCACTCGCATGCCGAGGATTGAAGACATGCCGCCGGGAACGTTGGCCACCACGCGGCTGGATCCCCAGTTGCTGAAGCTCGGATTGGCGACTCCGGAAGAGCTTGGTGCGCGGGGCGAAGACGACGATGAGGACGTCAAGGACCGCGGATTTGGCCGCGTGATGTTCGAAGAACCGAGAGTCTGGCCTTTGACGATCGGCGAAAAGATTCATCGTCTATTTCAGAATGATTATCCCACAGTTCAGGGCGTTCGCGTGCGACCGGTTTGGATCGTCGGAGAGTTGCTCCATTACGACGGCGATTTCAATAAATACGTGACGACAAAGAAACTGCAAAAGGAAGAAGGTATTCTGCTGCGTCATTGCCTGAGGATGATTTTGTTTCTCGACGAGATGGCCAACGTGCCGCCGGAGAACACGACCGTCGAAACCTGGGAAGACCCGCTGGACGATCTCGCGGACATTCTGACCGAGACCTGTCGCAAAGCCGACCCGCAAACAACCGACGAAGTCCTGGCACACGATGAAACCCTCGAAGACGCCTTGATCAGCAGCGGACGACGGAAACCCTAAGCAACCTTTCGCAACCGCCATCCCACCCAGCGGGACGCGTAAGCGAGCGGCACGAGTCCACTCCAGCGGGATGCGTAACGGCTTGTTGATTTAATCCGATCGCACGTGGGATGAGCCGCGAGCGCGCAAGCGTACGGGCATTCATCATGTCAGTTACTTACCGGCGCCCGTAGGCTCGCGGCAAACGGCTGATTAAATCAACAAGCCGGTAAACCATCGGCACGTCTTTCCACCTAGGACTGGGAATCAGGCAATGCGGGAGCTATGCTCGCTGACGGGCCCCGCGTTGAGCATTCATCGATTGGCGATTCTTCAGGTGGTTTCGTCTGGTAACGAGTCCCTTCTGCTTTTATGACGACAGCTCCACATGAGCTTTATCAGCTATCCGTTTCTGGTGTTGTTCGCTGTCGTCTGGCTTGCGTGTTGGTTACTGCCGTTTCGGTTCGTCAATCCCTTTCTGCTGCTCGCCTCGTACGTCTTTTACGGCTGGTGGGACTGGCGATTCCTTGGACTTCTCGGATTTTCCTCAGTCGTTGATTTCATTTGCGGCAAGTTGCTTGATGGCGGGGTCCCCGAAGCACGAAGGTCGGATGTGCTGACCGTAAGTGTGGTTGTGAATCTAGGGATCCTTGCCCTGTTCAAATATTTCGATTTCTTCATTGGTTCGTTCAGCGAGGTTCTTGCAACGGTTGGCGTAGAAATGCAGCCGCCGCTTCTCAGGCTGGTGCTTCCGATCGGAATCTCGTTCTACACCTTTCAAACGTTGAGTTACACGATCGATATCTACCGTCGGAAGATGTCGTCGACCGATCGGTTTCTTGATTTCCTATTGTACGTGAGCTTCTTTCCGCAGCTCGTGGCGGGACCGATCGAGCGAGCAACGAGTCTTCTGCCTCAAATCCTGACGCCGAGAACGTTCCATTGGGAAAGGATCAGCTCAGGGTGCCAACTGGCCTTGGTGGGTTTCTTTAAAAAGATGGTGATCGCAGACAATTTGGCACCGTTCATCGAATCGGTCTATGGCAATAGCAGCGAAAGCAACGGGCTCGCCGTGGTGTTGGCAACCTATGCGTTTGCGATCCAGATATACTGCGACTTTTCCGGCTACACCGACATTGCCCGTGGGGTGGCAAGAATGATCGGCTTTGAGCTTTGCCAGAATTTCAACCTGCCCTATTTCGCCACCAATCCAAGCGACTTTTGGCGGCGATGGCATATCAGCCTCTCAACTTGGATTCGGGATTATCTGTACGTTCCACTGGGAGGAAACCGCGGGGGCCGATTTCGGGTGATACGCAATCTCATCCTCACGATGTTCCTGGCCGGACTGTGGCATGGGGCGAGATGGAATTTTGTCATCTGGGGGCTCTATCATGGACTTTTGCTCGGAACCTTTGCCGTCATTCAGGACTTTCGCGAGAAAAAACAAGCCACGGGCGGATCGCAACAGCGGAAGCCGAAATCGTATGGGGTAGGGCTCTGGTTGTCAGTCCTGGGATTCTTTCATTTGACGTGTCTGGGGTGGCTCATCTTTCGGGCAGAATCGTTTGCTTCGATTGTGAAATTGTTGAGAAGCGTCTTGGAGGTCTGGCACTGGAGTCTGTTCAACATTGACCCGAATCTCGTCATCCGATTGGCCCTGTTTGGCATTCCCTTGACCCTGTTTCAGTGTTACCAGTTCAAAAGAGGCGATAATGAACCGTGGATTCGATGGCCGTTGACAACCCGAGTCGTGTTTTACCTCGTGCTCTTTTACGGCATCGTTCTGCTTGGTTCACCGGAACGTCATGAGTTCATCTATTTTCAGTTCTGACTCTGCAACGCGCGGTCCGCGCAGGAATTCGGTTCCGCACGGGCTTGTGCTGGCGATCATGGCCGTCGCAGTCATCGAAGCGGCACTGTGCTTCGTCGACATTCCGTTTGACGCAAGCCGGATCTTCTTGCCGAGAGATCGACCACCAACTGTGGTGGAGACGATCATGGAAACCAAACTTCAAGCTGCAAATTCGATCGGTAAGGCTCCAGACGTGCTGTTGCTGGGCGATAGCTCCGGCCTGATGGGGCTCGACCCGCGAGTCATGTCCGACGCGGTCGGCAAGGATGTCTTCAACTTATGCTCCATCAGTCTGATTGGTGCGGACGGGCAGAAAGCGATTTTGGAGAGGTATATCCGAACGCATGGACGGCCGAGCATCATTGTTTATCACTATGCGCCCCATGACCTCCGTTACACAGCCGACGATCTTGAGAATTGGAAGTTTCGACAATCCGTGTACCTCTGGCTCGCAGCTTCGGACGGTCAGGCGGTCGAGGCTGAATCGCATCGTCGTGATGGGTTCCGAGTGTTGCCGAGCCAGAGGTTCCGCGACGCCGTGCAGCGGCGACTGTTCTTTGTCTTTGATCGTCCACAGAATCTCAGTTCGCCTCGCGGTCTATTCGGATCGCACAACGAAATGGTGGCACAGGTGTTGAATCAGGATGGGTTCATGCAGGAGGTCAACGAGGACGAGACCGACGAGCCAAGGGACCTCAACTTGGAAATGCCCGAAAGCCAGGAAGCCGCGTTGGACGACTTGCTGGACTACGTCGATCATGTCGGAGTGCCCATTTCGCTCGTGTCGAATCCGCTCCCTGAATACGCTCAGACCGATGCGACGCTTGAATCGTTGCGAATACAGCAGAAACAACTTCAACAGATCGTGGCACGTCACGAACAAGCCGATATCCTTCTCGCCGAACAACGATTCTTGCCTCGGGAAAGCTTTGCGACGCTCAATCATCTGCGGCCCTCCTCCGCGGCGCAAAACAGCAAAGAAATCGCCGATCTCATCAAAGGGGTCATCTCATCAAAGGGGTCATCTCATCAAAGGGGTCATCTCATCAAAGGGGTCATCTCATCAAAGGGGTCAGGCCTCTTAAATGAGTGACTCAAGGGGCGGGCGGTCCAACCGACGGCATCCATCGGCGTTTTCATCTCAGTCGGCAGATGGCCGACGTGAACATAAAACCGAGTCAGCGTTGGCGTCGGCGTTGTCGCGACGCAATCCCGGTCAAACGCCGGGGCACGTCGAAAGTCAGCAAGAACGCCGTGAGTCACGGCGGGTAGGATGGCTGTCGCTCGGCGATAGAGAGTCGTGTCGATCGAAACCTGTTGGCAGGAATCAGTTGGTGTGATAGCCGATTGTGGCTGGCCGCAGCGGATGCAGGAATTTTTTTCTCAGTTACGTCAATTTGCGGCCCGAGAGCTTGGAAAGCCCCAATCCTGGCTCACTTTCTTCAAGCCAGATGACAAAGGCGTGAAGTTTCGGTTAACCTGAGGAGTTCCACCTTTGATCGTCCTATTCTCTAGGTCATCCCGCCTTCATGTATCGCCTGTTTCTCAATCTTTCGTTGCTCGCCGCGATCTGTTCTACCGGTTTTCTCGTTGACAAGTTGGCTGCTGAGCCATCGGTCGGAAACAGGTTGAGTTTCGATCGCGATATTCGACCAATCTTGTCGGAAAACTGCTTTGCCTGTCATGGATTCGATGCCAACGCACGCGAGGCGGACTTGCGACTGGACACCCGCCAAGGGGCGATCGATGACGGTGGAGCGATTGTCCCGGGCGACCCGATGGCGAGCCTTCTCGTCGAGCGAATTGCGTCGACAGATCACGATGAGATGATGCCGCCGCCGGAATCGGGCCGAACGTTGACGGCAGCTCAAAAGAAGAAGCTGAGTCAGTGGATCGAGCAAGGCGCGGAGTACGAAACGCACTGGGCTTTCTCGGCACCGACCGCACCGACGCCGCCCGGCATCGGCGGCGTGGCTCATCCGATCGATCGCTATGTGCAGGCCAAGCTCGATGCAAACGGGATTGCACCGTCACCGCCTGCCAGCCCGGCAACCTTGCTTCGCCGAGTCAGTCTGGATCTCACCGGCTTACCGCCGACCCTTGCAGAAGTGGAAGCGTTCGAACGGGAGGTGCAGACCGATTCGGATGCTGCCTACGAATCGCTGGTGGATCGTTTGCTTGCCAGTTCGCACTACGGAGAACGTTGGGGGCGATGGTGGCTCGATCAGGCTCGCTATGCCGACAGTCACGGGTATTCCATCGACGGGCCACGCGAGATCTGGAAGTTCCGCGATTGGGTCATCGACGCGATCAACGACGACATGCCATTTGACCAATTCACCATCGAACAGCTGGCCGGTGATTTATTACCGCAGGCAACGACCGATCAAAAAATTGCGACCGGCTTCCACCGCAACACGCAAATCAATCAGGAAGGTGGCGTCGATCCGGAACAGTTTCGTGTCGACAGCATCTTTGATCGAGTCGGCACCACGGGGACCGTATGGCTTGGCTTGACGATTGGATGTGCACAGTGCCACGACCATAAATTTGACCCGATCACGCAAAAAGACTTCTACCGGATGTTTGCGTTCTTGAACAATCAAGACGAACCACGGCTGACGGTCTATCCCGACGATGTCGATGCACCCAAGCTGCAAGCCGAGAAAAAGCGAATCGAAAGCGAGTTGCAAACCATTGTGACTCAGCACGCCGAATCGGTTGCAACTTGGGAACAAACCCTCGATGACGACGACACGGTCAAGCAAGAGCTTGCCAAAGCGGTTCAAAAAGCGGTCGGCGTGGACGCGAAAAAACGCAAGCTCAGCGACAAGCTAACGATCCTTGCCGCCAGCGGTGTGCTGGATTCGCTAGACGAAATTAGAACCAAACAAGCTCGCATCGCGTCCATCGATCGAGAATTAGCAAAAGGTGTTTCGACGCTGGTGCTGTCCGAGCGATCCACGCCTCGACAAACCACCGTGTTCATTAAAGGCGACTTCACTCGTCCTGCCGAGCCGGTCCAACCGGGGACGCCCGCAGTGCTGCATCCGCTCATGAGCGATCAGGAATCGGCCACACGACTGGATTTGGCTCGATGGATCGTTGCTGACGAAAATCCTTTGACGTCGCGCGTGATTGCGAACCGAATCTGGCAACAGTATTTCGGTCGAGGGCTCGTCGAAACCGACAGCGACTTCGGATTGCAGGGAACCTCGCCGTCGCACCCGGAATTGTTGGACTGGTTGGCCGTTTTTTTTCGTGAGTCCGGTTGGAGCATGAAGCAGCTGCACCGCGAGATCGTGATGTCGCAAACCTATCGCCAGAGTTCGGTGGCCCGCGACGACTTAAATGAGGTCGATCCGCTCAACGTACTGCTGGCGAGGCAAAATCGATTGCGAATTGATGCCGAAATTGTTCGTGATGTCGCACTCGTTGCGAGTGGACTGTTTGCTCCAAAGCTAGGTGGCCCACCGGTGTTTCCGCCGATTCCCGATGGAGTGATGTCACTCGGTCAAGTGCGGCGAAGTTGGAATGCCAGTCACGGGGAAGATCGCTATCGTCGTGGCCTGTACACGTTCGTCTATCGGGCCACACCACCACCGGCGCTCAACGTGTTCGACGCTCCTGATGGGCAAAGCAGTTGCACGCGGCGGATTCGCAGCAATACGCCACTGCAAGCCCTCACGTTGCTCAATGACGCCGCGTTCTTCGAATTCGCCCAGGCTCTGCAAAAGCGGATCGAAGACGAAGGACTCGAGTCAGCCTTCATCCGCTGCACCACACGCAAGCCGACGCGGGAAGAACTGGAACTGCTCGGACAGCTCGATTCGCTCGGCGCTGCGCGGGCTCTCTTGAACCTCGACGAAACCATCAATCGCGAATAAGTAGATGCATCATCAGCAAGACTCCGAACTCCAGGCCTCGACGCGACGGCATTTCTTTAGTGACTGCGCGATGGGGATTGGCTCGATCGCCTTAGCATCCTTGTTGGCCGACAAATCGCTCGGCAACGACCCGATGGCTGCGATCAAGAACCCACTTGAGCCTCGCGTGGCCCATTTTCCGCCGAAAGTAAAAAGCGTGATCTTTCTGTTCATGGCCGGCGGGCCGTCACAGCTCGAAACGTTTGACTACAAGCCGAAACTGAACGAACTCAGTGGCCAACCGATCCCCGAAAGTTTCACCAAGGGAAAGCGATTTGCGTTCATGAGCAGCAGCCATCGCACGGACCTGCTCGGCTTTCGACCGAAATTCAAACAGCATGGCGAAAACGGAATTTGGGTCAGCGAATACTTGCCGCATACGGCCGGCATCGTTGACGAGCTGAGTATTGTGAAGACGTGCAGCACCGATTTGTTCAACCATGCGCCGGCAAAACTGTTCATGAACACAGGAACCGGCCAGTTCGGTCGGCCCAGTTTAGGGGCGTGGACGACGTACGGCTTGGGCAGCGAATGCGACAACCTGCCCGGATTCGTTGTCTTGCAAAGTGGTCCACGTGGCCCGCGCGGTGGAGCGGTTCACTGGAGTAGCGGTATGTTGCCCACCACTTATCAGGGCGTGCCGCTGCGAAATCAAGGCGAACCCATTTTGAATCTCTCAACGCCTGATGCGGTCACCCCGACCCAGCAACGACAACTTGTCGACGCGTTGAAAGAATTGAATCTCAAGCGTCTGGTGGCGACCGGCGATCCGGAAATCGGAACGCGCATCAATGCCTACGAAATGGCGTACCGAATGCAATCGAGTGCCCCGGAGTTGATGGACACGAGTGACGAAAAGGCCGAGACGTTTGAGCTGTATGGCATCAAGGATGCGAACGAATCGAGTTATGCACGCAACTGTTTACTCGCGCGTCGGTTGGTCGAACGCGGTGTGCGGTTTGTGCAGTTGTATCATACCAATTGGGACCATCACGGCGGACCGACGGAGAACCTGGAGACACACCTGCCAAAGATTTGCGAAGAGATTGATAAGTCGACCGCGGGTTTGATTGCGGACCTCAAGCAGCGTGGTTTGCTTGACGAAACGCTCGTCATCTGGGGCGGTGAGTTCGGAAGGACACCGATGGGAGAAGTGCGTCAGTCTACGGGACGCAATCATCATATCGATGCCTTCACGATGTGGTTCGCCGGCGGCGGCTTCAAGCCAGGCTATGTCTACGGCGAGACCGATGAGTTTGGTTTCGGTCCGGTCGAAAATCCGTGTCACGTGCGAGACATTCACGCCACGATTTTGAACCAGTTGGGACTCGATCACGAGCGACTGAGCGTGCGATTCCAGGGACTTGATGTGCGTTTGACCGGGGTGGAAAAGGCGCGTGTCCTCAACGACATGTTGGTGTAGACACCGGCGGGATTTCTGACCCCACACGACCGACCGAGGTCGTGGCCCAATTCACTCGATTGGTGCCACCCACCAATTGGGCACCCCAGCATGGTCGGCGTCCACCAGCTCATAGCGGTCCACCAGAGGACAAACTGGACGGAAATGATCCCATCAAAGAGCGCGAGCCGATTCATCTCCGGCAGAATGCCACGAAAGAATCCCTGCGGTTCGTTTTTGGTGTCGCAGTGGGCAAAGCCGTGCAAATCATCGATAAATCTTTGATCCTGACACGTCGTGTTCGGCGGGCGTTCGGCACGCCGGTTGCTCTGAGTGAAACAAACACACTCCAAAGCAAATTTTACGCCAAAGAACCACGGCTGACGAAGATGGTGATTCACACTGATGTCTCCCCTGTCCAATCGACCCTCTCGACCGAGGATGGGAGGGGGCTCCACGTTCGTCGATGGGGCTCTCCGTCTGCCGACGTTGCGATCGTTGTCGTTCACGGATTGGGCGAGCACAGTGGCTGCTATGCGGAGTTCGGCGAGTTCATGGCCGAACGAGGGTTCCTTGTGTATGCGTCTGATCAACATGGTCACGGTAAGAGCCCCGGCGTTCGTGGCCACGCACCGGCGATTGAGACGTACATTGATGACATCCAAACCGTGTGCTTTTATGTTGTGGATCATCATCCTGATGCCGAAATCGTACTGTTGGGTCACAGCATGGGCGGCCACATGGTGCTGCGGTTCTTGCTTGACAAAGATCGTCCACCGATCGAGCGGGCCATCGTGACCAATCCAATGATTTTGCCCCAGAATCCGCCAACCAAACTCCAATCATTCGCCGCGTGGTTGACGTCGAAGATGATTCCCCGTGTGCGTGTCACCGCCAAACAGCCTCCAACGCAACTAACTCAAGATCCAGAAATGCTGCAGCAACTCGCGGACGATCCGCTTTTGCACGAAAAACTGTCGATTGGAATCGGGGGCGAACTGATGAGCAGCGGTCACCGAATTCTCGACTCGGCCGATCAACTCAAAAGCGACTTGCTGTTTCTAATCGGCGGGGATGACGACATCTGTGATCGCGAGACCAGTCAGGAGTTCTGTCGGTTGGTTGGAAGACGCTGCACGACCAAACTTTTTGATGGGCTGCGACACTCGCTACTGATTGAGAAGGACCGGCACACGGTCTACGAGACGATTATCCAGTGGCTGTCATAGAGACTGTCTGTAACACCAACCGCTCTTGATTGGTGCCACCCACCGTCACTATGGGCGTGCACTCGGTCCTTGGAGAACACCGTCGAGCCTCACAAACCGACGGGGGCATTGCGGAGGGAATCACAGCGATCGGGAGTTCGAAGCGAGGATCGGTTGTGCATGAGGTTGTCAGCTTCCCACAAAGCGAGACCCCCCAACGTGTCTGTCGATTGGCCGACTGGTCGCGCCAGCATGCTTGGCAATGCTGATTACATTTTCGTTATGCAGCGAAGCACTCGGCGACTTGCCGGTGACCTTTGGCCCATTTGCGGCCGCTCGACTCGGCGAACTGTGTCATACCGCTCGGCGATCCCGCACAACAACTGTTGCCGAAGTATCGTT
>WCIL01000016.1:0-188082 GCA_033042175.1 Phycisphaera sp. RhM | reverse complement strand
GGCTGCCTTCTCGACTACTTCAGGATTTTTCGAAATCTTTTTGTCGGCATTCTCGGTCATGTAAACTCTCCGTGCCCTCAACTTTGAAAAACTCAAAGTTGTCTCACTCATGTTGGCACTGAGGGCAATGCTCCTTGAAAGTTCTTGCTGAGTGGCCAGTGGAACGGTCTGCATCCAAGACTTGAGCTTTGGATCGGCAGCAATTAACTCGGCTGCGGAGTTCTCAGCATTCGATTCGTCGCCTGCCGCATCGAAGCCGGTAGCGGTAAGTCGGGGAGACGAGGCTGGCAACCCGATGAGCAAACACAACAGCAAACCAAGGAATCGTCGCACGTTCAAGTCCGTTGGAAAGAAGAGAGAGGGCCGCGGGAAGTCAAGTCACCGCTCCCACCTCACCCGAGAAACACACCGATCCCAAAGACGCAACGGAACCGAAACCAAACGGACCAATTCGACCCCCGTCCTTTTTGTTTCGCTCGAGTGATCGAGAGCTGGTCATCAGTTGCTGCTTGTTGAAGCGGAAGTATTTTCCTTCAATGTCGCAATCGTCTTTTGAAACGCAGCCGCTGACATCGTGCCCTTCAGGATTGTCAACTCATCAATCAGGCCGTAAAACGCATTGCCATAGGAATAGTTGGTAAACATCCAGTTTTTGTCGCGTTCTCGGGCGCTTGAGTCAGCCACGTCGAGTTTGAAGCCCGGCGGGAGTCGAAACACTTCGGCGCGATTGTGGTCGAGAACCACCGCCACAATTCCCTTAGGGATATCAACGGCACAGGCGATTTGATGCCAATGTCCCGGGCGTAACTTGAGGTTCTGAAACGTATGACTGATGCGTTGATTGTTGAGCGTAACGCTGACAGTATTGCCTTGGCCGGCACAAATCTGAAACCAACGGTAAGATCTGCCGCCGCAGAGAATCGTTCTGTTGCGATCAGCGAATGATTGTGCCTTGAATCGAACAGCCACTGTGAACGAGTCGTAGCTTTGGTCTGGCGTACTGGCAATGGCCCGGTACCCCAACGCACTGCGAGAAAGCTCGTACTGCCCGTTCAGTACCAACGCTCCGTTGTTGAACTGGGTGTTCTTTAGGTCAAATGCGGATCCGGTGCCATTGAGTTCGTTGGCGTTGCCTTCAAACTCGTAGTGAGCGATCACGTTCGGAAGCTTTGGGCTGCCCGCCGTGATGCCAACATCGGAAGACATCTTCTCACCAGGTTCGATCTTCCCGTCAATCTCCGCACGAAACAGCACGGCGTGCTTCCAATGCTGTTGGTTGAGCAAGTAGACGTGGCCCGACCTGAGTTCCATGCCTCGCGGCGAGTCCGTTGCCGCTTCCGGCAAGGCATCCAGGTGATCGTCCAGCGTCCCGGGACCAAGATCCTTGATTTTGCACGGCCCATAGGAATAAGAAAACGAAACCTTGCCCCCCGATTGTTCGAATTCGAGATCCCAGCCGTAGATGTCCGGCGTGGCTTTCCATCGATGACCAGCAGGAAAGGACTTCACCATTTCCGGACTCTCGGCGAAGCTGCTTTCGCCTGTCTCAAGTACCCGATAGGTGATGTTAATTGTTTGGGGCAACTCCAATTCGACAAGTCCGAAGTCGGTGTTTTCACCGCTGTTCACCGTCACCCGCCGACTCGCACTGACATGGTCATCGGCACTCAGACCAATGTAATAATCGCCCTCGCTCACAGGCTCGGACTGTACGGATCCGTCCCGGCCGACTTTCAGTGTCATGCTCCGATGTTTGCGACCGACGCCTTCGGTACCATTGGACGGCGTATTCGCCCGAGGGGTTCTGAGTGTGACGCTCACTCTGGCGGCGCGAGCATCGTCTGATCCTTCCAGGATCAGTTTTCCGGTAATGCGCCCCTTGTCGGCCAACGGGGCCCTGGGCATTCTCACGATCCCAACATCGATGATGCCATTTTCCCCCGGCACGGCATCTTCTGGAATCGTGAAATCAACAGGTCGGTAGTCCGAGTGCCGGAAGCCAATCGGCATTTTTAGATCACGGATCACATCCACAAAGAAGCCTTGTTCCACAATGATCATTTGTGATCTGACAGATTCCGGATCATCGTTTCCCTGGAGCTGTACCCGACCGACAATCAAGTGAGCGTCACGGTTCGCTTCGCGATAACCATCATGTTCCGCGACTGCGCGTTTCATGCGAACCTGAAACGCGTTTTCCGCTGACGGAAACTGCTTCAATGCGTCCAGCGTGGGCACTTGTCCAATGGCGACGGCAGGCAGAAAGGCTGCGAACATTAAGATTGCTCGAGCAAAATTGAAAAACTGGGGAATCATGGTGTTTGAAGTCCTGCCGATTGGTTGAAATGAGATCTCCACGATTACTCCTGAACCGATTTGCGCGAGATGCGTCAGGAAATCTTGAAAAATCGGACGGAAGGCAAAGATCGCCGTGAGAACTCACGTCCCAGATGCTCGATTGAGACGCCCCGCCTCAGACGAAACTGCAACGGGTCAAGTGACAAGAATCCGATTCGAAAACGAGCGCATTGCGTTCAACGCATTGCACTTCGCCGGGAGCCCATCACCCGGGGGGGCTCTGGCGAATTTCAGGACTTTCGGGCGTTTTTGAAATGGAATCGTCGCTGTCTTGCGAGTTCCATCTGTAGACGGTTCCTTCGGCCGATGTGGACCAGAGCTCTGAGTCGTCCTTTGAAAAACACAGGTCCGTCACGGAGTCGGTGTGCCGGTTCAGCAGCAGTTGCATTTCTCCGCTGCGCGTGTCCCAGATCGCGATCCTGTGGTCTGCACTTCCGCTGGCCAATGTTTCACCATCGTTGCTGAGCGCTAACGCCAGGACTCGGCCTTGGTGTCCCGACATTTGGCGGCGAAGCTTGCCTTCGGAGTCGAAAACCCGAATCACACCGGTTGCCATTCCACTGTAGATCAGGGATTCGCCGCGATTGACCGCCAATGAGTAGATGCGACTTGCACCGGCCTGCCACGACGACTCAATCGTTCCATCGGTGACGTTGACGAGGTGGATTCTGCCGTCCGCTCCACCGCACAAGATCCCACCCGCGACCGCTGACATTGAAAGACAAGCCGATTCCCTTTCGAGTTGGCGACAACGCTTCAGAATCTTTCCAGTCAAAGCGTCTACCGTGAACAACTGCCCGTTCCGCAGCGCCACGAGTAGGACATCTTCACCCTTTGAAAAGCACAACGACGTGACATTTGCGTCGCATTCGATTTCAAAAGAAGGCTTTGGAGGTGGACGAAGAGGGCCTGAGGATTCTGACATTTCCGCTGATGACAGTTCCTGATCGCAGAAGCCCCCGTCCTCGCGCCTCCGCAATGCGACAACCTTGCTCTCGGGAGTTCGAAAGCCCAGCACGGCCAATTGGTTCTTTCGCGAATAGGCGGTTGTCGAAAATTGGGAGTTGTTGATCTGAAAGCCCTCGCGGACTTGGTTTGTTTCGCCATCGACCACCGCGCACCAGCCCTCTCGGTGGCAAACGAGCGTTTCACCGGATCCTGTCAATTGGACGGTACGCACTGGGGGACCGTATCCACGATCTTCTCCAGTAAACGTTTGCAATCGCCGAATCCTCTCATTTGGGTCTCGGATTCGTCTTACAAAGAGCTTGCCCTTGCTCCCACCGGTAGCAGTCCATCTGTTGTCAAGAGAAACGGCTGCGGCAAGAACGCTATCCGTTACGGGGCCGATCGCTTTTTGATTTCCCGGATCGAATACTGAGAACAGGAGCCCGCCGCGTCCGTCCGGGATGACGCATTGTGACCTGGGTCTAAATGCGAAATGGCTTGTCAGCGGCGAGGATCGAGCGATCACCGAATAACTTTGATGCGCCCCGGGCCAAGCGACTGTGGCTATTCCATTGTCGAGCCCGAGAACGATACAAAGGCCGAAATCCATTTCATAATTCGCTTCCGCTGCTCTCAGTGTGCGATTGGTTGAATCGAGCAGAACGGCCTCTGGATCGAGAGCATCAAAAATGTTGCTTTGCTGCAGCTCTTCAAGCGTGCCCGCCTGCCAGCGATGCCAAATACCTTTTCGGGTCACACAATGCAGGACCTGGTCATCGGGAGTGGTCCACAAGCCGGCGGGTACCCCGTCAATTGGGTTCCTCCCAGTCAGAGCAGTTTCCGTCGCCAAATCAACTCGAAATGGGTACCCTTCTTTGGTGAGCCCATAGATGCGGTGGCCTCGCGATGTTAAAGCCATTCTTGCCCGCGTTGGCACTGGCAGCTCGATGCGGCGCAGGATCGCACCGGATTCCCAGGAGATTTCCAACAAGTTGCCACCGGACTCCTGGCAGTAAAAAGTTGTCATCGCCGGGTGAGAAAGCAGGGTTCCGGCAAGCCGCAAATCACAGGGGATGATTTTTCGAGTTCGATGAAAAATGTCGACGAGCGAAAGGCATCTTGGCTTGCTGCATACGACAAGTTTTCTGTTGTCAGACGAGAACTTGACCTGGTAGATCCCACCAAATCCGCCATCTAATTCTGACAAGTCAAACGCAATGTCAGTCGCCTCCGAATGCAGGAATCTCCATGCGAAACCGCGATCTTCAGGCGGAAAGAGCGATTTATTTTCTAGCTGCTGCTTCGCCACAATCCGATTGCGTCCCAGGAGCGGCTGGATCGACCTGAGACGCGAGCTTACCGTTGCCCTCTTCAGTTGCTTTTCTCTGGCGAGGAGTTCTTGATTCTGCTGGTCGACTTCTCTTGCATGTTTGTACCTTGAAGCGACGTTCACCGTCAGGAGAACAAAAGCCATCAGCAATGTCGCTGCGATGACGCTCCAAAGAATTGCCAACGTAGGGTTTCGGTGTATCCATCGAGTGCCTTTTTCAGCCAACGAAACCGGTCGAGCCGCAACCAAGTCTCCCTCAATCAGGCAGTCGATCTCCGCACGTAGTAGGGCAAGCGACGAATACCGATCCTCAGGATTGTCCGCTGTCATCCGCGCCAAGACGGCATTCAGATCGCGTGATCGCCATCCCACGAAATCGTGATGTCGTTTGGGTGTTCGCGTGTCTGACGCACTTGCCGGCACGTCAGACACGCGGCACAGCAGTTTTCTAAGTACAACTCCCAAGCTGTAGATCTCGGAACTCACACCAGGGCGCCCGTTCCTGTCTTTGAGTTCCGGGGCGATGTAGCCCGGCGTTCCGATCGGACCGTTGGGGCCTTCCAAGTCATGGCTTCCCGCAATCCTTGCCAATCCAAAGTCCGTTAGGTGCGGTTCTCCACTTTCGGACATCAGGATATTACCGGGCTTGATGTCGTGATGCAGGATTCCTGATTGATGAGCGTCTGACAACGTGGACGCGACGCTTCTGATTAGCGAAAGAATCTCTACTTCCGATGCGTTCGTATTCGACACGAAATCGTCGATTCGGCCACCAGACAGGTGTTCCATTGCCAACCAGCCGACAATGGTTGATCCATGGTTGAGAACGCCACTGTCAAAGATGGTCGCAATCCCATCGTGACCGAACTCCCTGACAACTTCAATCTCGCGAAGGAAGTGAGCTTCGGCGAAAGGGTTGCCATCGGATAACACGACCACTTTCACAGCTGCTTCACGCTGAAGGTGCCTGTGCCTGCACCTGAAGACTGTTCCACATCCTCCTTTGTCAAGAACTTCAACGACTTCGTAGGATCCGTAGACTAATGGAAGTGGCGAATCCAAGTCCTCCTTGAGTGATTCGAAGCGACGCTGACGAGCGATCGCATCTTGGAGTGCCGTCAGTAAACCAAAGTTTTCCTTACAGAGCTCTTCAGCCGATACCGGTGAACCTAACTCTTCCGCAATTAAGAACTCGTCTAGCAATTCACCCACTTTCGGGTCTTGATGCTCTTCCGGATTCTTTTCGTCGGGCTGATTCATGCAACGATTTGAACCCAAACGCCGTTCGCCTTGCAAGTCACCATTTGCCTCTTGGCCATAAAACCTAGGCCTGGATGAAATCGTCGATCAGTTGAGATCACCCAGTGCACCAATCAGTCGCTCGCACGCGAGTCGGTAGTTTCGCTGGACGGTTCGGATACTGACACCGAGTTGTTCAGCAATCTCCGACTTCGTCATCTCGTCGTACCAGCTCTTATGAAATATCTCCCGTTGCAATTCGGGTAGACGGTCGACCGTGCAGTGAAACTGCATCCAATCGACTCTTCGCTTCATTGGAGTGGATTCAGACGCATGGGCCTCCTCCACTCTGGGCCCTCCATCTACAGCGATCGGTGTAGCGTAAGCTGTGCGAATCGACCGCCGATGCTGCCGAGCCAGCCTCAGAAACGTCCACTTCACATGAAGAATGGCAATGCGGCGCAAATGCTCCTCAGAAGTCGGGTTCACCTTCTTCGAATTGATGGCCTCAAGCAACGATAAAGTCGCCTGCTGAGCAACATCTCCGGTCATTTCCCAACGGCGAAGTTGCGGAAAACGCGAGAAAGAGTGCCGACACGATTCGGCAATCCAGCTGCTCACCAGCTCCTGCCAATTCGAAAGGCTTTCAGTCTTCGCTTCCCGCGATGCGTCGCTCCACGGCAATGTTTTCTGCTCGGCCATGCCAACATTTTTGTTTCCAGAGACGCAATTTTCAAGAATGCGTGTCGCGAATCGCTCCGGCTGCGCGAGAAAAGGTGTCTGGAATAGTCCTGGCACCGTCTTCGCGGTTTACTGGCGGTGAACGTCGTTTAGGGACAGAGCCTAGTCAGCGATCGGTTCACTGCAGTGGCATCGGCGGCGGGCGCCTGAGCTTTTTGCTACGAAACGATGTGACAGTCAAGGACATTCTAAACGCTTGGCTGAGCAACGGTTGTCGCGGCAGCAGGTTGCACACCCAAGCGGCGCAGCAGTGCCTTGCCGCGCAAGGTCAAATCGGTGATGAACAGGAATTGATCCCTTCCGTCCATGGGATAGCCCTTGAGACGATAGTGTGTTCCCCAAGGTTGCTCGGCAGCGACCACAATCACCGGTCGATCGAAATTCAAGTAAGGACTCGCGATCGCGATGTCATGCAGTTTTTGCTTGACCAAGATGCCATCGTGATCGGGGTGCAGATAAAAGTCTGCGACGCACATCAAGTCACGTTGCCCGCAGTTTCCGTTGTAAATGGCTGTCGTCCAGATTTTGCCATGAGGGATGGCAACCAACGTGTCATCGGGCGTGAGAATTTGGACGGTCCGTAAGTCGTGGGATTGAACTTCCCCGTAGGTGTCCTCGATCTTCACCCAGTCGCCGTTGCGATAAGGCCGCTCGTACAAAGCAACGACGCCGGCGATCAAGCTGCTGGCGTAATCCTTAAAGGCAAAACCGAGAGCGACCGCTAAGGTGCCGGAAATGGCAAGTAGATTTTCAGGCGTGGGGTTAATGAATAACGGAATGATGTATGCGAATAGGAACAACACCACCATCACGCGAAAGATCGGCTCCCAAGGAAGCACCCACAGCCGAAATCGGTCCGGCATGCGTTCAGCAATCCGCGGCAAAAGCCATTTCGTCGCCAACACCAGGGCGATGCCGGCAGCGAGAACGATGACCGCCTCCAGCAGTCGTATGTCGCTCCAGTCCCGCAGGATCTGGGTGATTTGCTTGTCGGTGCCTTGCGCTTCAGACATGGCCATCAGTCCCGGTCGTGTAGAGTGAAAGAGATCATTCGATGCAGTCTAAAATGTGTCCACCAAGAACCCCTCGCCGCATAAGTCTTGACGCACGTCGGGATAGGCTGCAAGCGATACCTGGAAAAGTCCGTTCCGCTCTTGGACGAGGCCCGAGGCACGAAGTTCGTTCATTCGGCGGCATATATCTTCGCGTGAAAAGGGCAGCAAGGAATCAAGTGTCGCCACTGACAAACCAGCGTGCAGCAAGATGGCATGCAGGATGAAACGGTGCAGCGGATCCGCGCCGTTGGCAAGTTTGGGTAGCTCGAGCTCGGACGGGGAGAGGACCCGAAGCGTCGAACGCGACGATTCCATTGCCGGCTCGCCGCCATCTGATTCGGGATCGCAAATTCGCAAACTGGAACGCCACAGCGCTTGGGCCACCCCCAAATTGCCGCGGGCTCTCGCAGCCAGACTTTTGATCAACAGCGATGTTTCTGGTTTGCACTCTTCAGGATGACTTTTAGAGTCTGCCGTTTGCTCGATGAAGACCGGTTCATCGTTGCGGCGTTGGCGAAATTCAATGTTCCGCAAATCGTAGCTATCCCGGAACCAGGCATCCAACCGCGGCGCATGGAATGGGGCAAGGGTCAGCGGCGATCCGAGCAAGTCTTCGATTCCAATCGCATGTTGAAGAAATGTCCAGGCCCAACTGTCACAGCCAATCAACACGCGACGGCGGGACATCAACCGCTCGACGACAATTCGCACCAGTGCCAGGCCCGCCTCGTGACGCAGAAAGAATCGCTCCAATTGCGGGACGACCAGAGTCTGATCGTTGCACGCATCCAACGATTGCAGAAAGTGCGAGTGAGCATTCTCGTCGCCAAGTAGTTCGCTGGCGGGTGGCGCGGCAAGAATGGTGAGTTGCTGCTCCCGTGCCACAGACTCGAGAATGTCGGCGATACCGCAGCCCGGTGGTGCGACCACAGCGAGCAAGGGCTGAGCGTCCGCTAGGTTGTTTTCCATCCGTTCTTTCAGGTCCGCCGATAGGACTCTCGCCGCCAGATTCCAATCAATGTCAATGAAGAAGGTGTCCAGCTCGTCGGCGGAGCAGTCTCTTGACTTCGTCGATCCGCTCGCTTCAACCTGCGCGGGTCGCTGTAAAACTTCCTCCTGAAACCAACGCCACAGGCGGCGTGAATGCCCGCGCGCGGCTTCGTTAGCCGTGGAACTGGGAAGCTCAAAATTGGAAGCGGCGACTAAGTCCCAAAGCTTCAGTTGCTGCTGCATATCGGCCTGCGACCTTTTAAGTGGATGATCATTTTGAAATCTCAGGCTACCAGTGTCATCATAGTCGCGATAGCTGTGACCGGCCCCCTTTTGGTGCCGGTCGACTTTTCGTTGCAAATTGTCATTTTTCCGCAGCAGACACAGGCTGTTTGGGACAGCTGAAGGTGAACCAAAGCTGGCGTTACGGCTCTGCCTTCGAAGATCTGCGGATAGGTCGCCCCGGCAACGTCCGCACAGGTCGGCAGCAAGTCGATGACGTGCCCCAGTTCGTGCGAAAAGTGTCCATTGAGTTTGGCGGGGATCCCTGTCGGCCAATGCGTGATCAGTGGCGTGGCGACGCCGCCTTCATGCACGAACATTTTGTACTTGCGAAACGGCGTGTCGCACATGTTCGCACCGGCTATTTCGAAACCATTGTACGAATCCGGTGTGCCTGTGCGGGCCTTGGGATCGCCGCCCCGGGCGCCGGTCAAACCGGTCGGGCCGGACTCGGCGCTGGTACCATTGTCGGAAAGAAACAGGATCAATGTGTTGTCGAGCTGCTCCAACTCGTTCAGCTTCGACACGATACGTCCAACACCGCGGTCAACCAGGTGGACCATTGCGGCATGCGTCGCCATTCGCAAGTCCATCTCCTTGGTGGCTTCGACTTTGTGCCAGGCCGGGACGCCTGGCTCCTGGTTCGATAGCGTTGTGTGACTGGGAAACATCCCCATGTTCATCTGACACTCGAAGCGAGCTTCCCGCACCGGTTGCCAGCCTCCCGCATAGCGTCCGCGGTACTTTGCGATCTCATCGTCGGGGGCATGCAACGCCCAGTGCGGCGCGGTGTACGCGACATGCAAGAATACGGGGTGGTTCTTGCCCGTGGTTGTAGGTCCTGTAACCGCTCGCCGCAAAATGTCGAGGCAGGGTGACATGGGGCTTGAGAGCGTCAACGGTCCAGGGTTTTGGCGAATTCGCGTCAACGCCGCTGCTCGATGGCCGGATTCCATACATCACACTGGTCCGGGAGGGATCGCAGATCGGAGCCTGGCAATGAGCGTTGCTGAACTAGGAAGTTCGACGAGCGCGGTTGGACCACGACAATCGAATCTAGCCAGAATCAAGAATCTCGACTCGTTAGAATACGCTCACACGACCAGTTTAAGACAACCAGAGTTTACCGGAGTAGGTTTAGGTCCCGCGCAATAGATCAGACGCTGCGTTCAATCCTGCTGAGCCTCGTGATCTGCTTCCCAGGTTCCGCCTGGTCGACTGACGAATCAACGCCGGAGAAGCTGCGGATCATCACGCACAATGTGTGGTATGGGTTCACGAAAAAAACTGAACCGCGATATGCCGACTGGAGACGCTGGATGAAAGCTCAGGCGCCGGATGTCGTTTCACTGCAGGAGTTGAACACCTACACCGAGGCAAGACTTCGGGCAGATGCAGAATCATGGGGGCATCCGTATTCCGTACTGCTGAAGCAAGACGGATTCCCCACCGGGATTACATCCCGGTATCCAATCGAGGATGTAAAACGGATTCGCCAAGGGTTCCACCATGGTCTGCTGAGATGTCGAATTCAGGGCATCTGGTTCTACGTGGTTCATTTCAATGCTTCCAATTTCCAGTCGCGGATCGATGAAGCTGCACGGTTGCAACAAGATGTGAAATCACTTCCCGAAGAGAATCCGAAAGTTGTCCTTGCCGGCGATTTCAATGGATTCTCCCCTGCCGACCAATCGCATTATGACTCGGATGAACGACTGGTTCCTTTCTTCAGAGGCCTCGATCAGAAGAACTCCGGTGCCCGCAATCTGAATGACGGAAGACTCGATTACGGTGGAATTCAGGCAATTCTGGATCAGGGATACACCGATCTGATTGCCTCCCAGAGATCTCCTCGTCTTCCATTTGTCGGCACCTTTCCAGGCGCGCTGGTGAGCGATCAAGATCATGGGACGGAGCGGAGACTGGATTACATCTTTGTCTCTGCCCCACTAATTCAACGGGTGGAATCGGTCGCGATTCTACGTGACCCCTGCACGGAAATGCTCTCTGACCATCTTCCGGTGACCGCAACGATCCGGCTGCGGGAACCCGCGGTTGGAGAACCCGTATTCGCGTCAAAGCCGAAACTGCTGCAGGAAACAGGAGCCGGCGAGGGTCCGGCATGGCATCCGAAACTGGGGCTGCTGACAAGCGGCGAAGGAAATATCAATCAACGCACGCTGGCGGGGGATCAAAGCGTGTGGTTTCGCGACGCGGGATCCAACGGGCTGAGATTTGACAAACAAGGAGACCTGGTAATCTGCCAGTCAGCTCAACGACGTCTGGTGCGGCGGCGTCAGGATGGTTCGTTACAGGTGCTGGCAGATAATTACCGGAACATGAAATTCAACACCCCGAACGATCTGGCCATTGATGCGAAGGGGCGGATTTATTTTACAGACCCGCGTTACGGTGATCGTTCCTCGATCGAAATGCGAGATCACGCCGGCCGCCAAGTGGAAGGCGTTTACCGTGTGGATCTTGGAAAGGATCTCAGCGAATAGACTTCGTGGTCGACCAAACCGTTTCACCTTCCCATGGCAAACATTTTCGTCCGATGGACACGGTGGAGCTTGTGGCGGATACGGAGACGATCATTCAGATCACCAACTCAAGCACCGCCGGATTTGTGATTCTGGATGCTCTACAACTGTTGCCCATCAAACAGGAGTCGAATTAGAATGAATAACACACCCATCGGTCTTGCGAACCTGCATTTCACTTGAAATGCAGTGTGAATCGAGGAGCCAACGCGACTCCAGGTCCTTTCTCTCCTGCCACTCTTTTTTTACACTCCCCGCTCTATCAGCACCTCGGGTTCGGTCCTCGGCCCGGCTCGTTGTATTTTCGAAAAAAAATCTGAAATCCCCATCATCTCTCCAGAACATTCCTGGGAAGCGACACGCTTCTTCAGACTCATTAAGGTCTATCACTCATGGCTGCGTCGACGGTAATTCTCGCGGATAAATTGCACGAGTACCCCCAACAAGATGTAATCGACGAGGGATCGGCATCGATTCTTGATGACTGCCTCGACAAGAACGGTGGTGTGTTGCAATTGCTGCACCGCTACGCCGGGCGGACATTCTGTACGCCAGGAAAACGCCTTCGCCTCGATGCGCAGTCGTACTATCCGGACTACATGGACGGTACGGGGCTTGATGAACTTTGGATGTGCTGCACCGTTCCGATCGTGACGGGTGTCATCGATACGCGCACAAAGAAAGCACCGTTTCGCGAAGGTGAAGCGCACGTCCTCACTCCGAACGGCCAGTTCATCTCGCTGCAAGATTTGATCGTCGCGAATCCGGAAGCTGTCATAGGTGAGAAGATGACGGCCTTTTCGAAATCGCTGTTCGGCGATCCGACCTGGCCGATTGTGTCAAAGAAGTTCGACAATCTGAATCCGATTCCACATCATCTTCATTGGTCAAAGTGGGAAGTCTACGACATCAATTCGTTCGATAATCCCGGAGTCAGTGCGTCGCATTATCACACCACGGCAATGGGACTCTACCCGTTCGTGACGAAGGATCAGTTCCTCGCCTGCATGAAGCGTTTCGGACAGGGCGAGTACAACGGGGTTCGGCACTTATCGCCGCACACGATGATGCAACTTGATAACGGCTTCGTGATGCCGAACGGTGTGCTGCACTCGCCGACCGACCTCTGCACGCACGAACTGCACGTCACGATGGATGAGCACTTCCTGGCCGAGGACCTCACGCTTGATGGACGTATCGGAGCGGCGGATGCGTTTTACGCCTGCCGGGAAGAGGACTATCCGAAGGACCGGCACGAAGACTGGGAGTACCTGGTTGAAAAATTCGACTTCGATGCGAACCAGGACCCGGACTTTGTCCTGAAGAATTCGCGTCCGGCAATCACCGCCGAAGAATTCGCAGGCGACGGAGTGGACGCCAAGTGGATTGTTTACGGTGATTTCCTCGGCGACCAGAAGTGCTCAATTCTGCGACTCACGGTGGAGCCAGGTGGCAAGATGAATTTCTGCCCGGAGAGCCCCGCGCTGTTCCACACGAATGGCGGAAGCGGCCGCGTTGGAAAGCTCGAAGTGCGATATCACCAGGATATGAAGCTTGGCGAGATCTATCCGGAGATCGGATTCATCACTCAGGCCGCACTTGCCGGCGGCGGTGTGGAAATCGAGAACTCGGGAACTGAACCGCTCGTGTTGACCTTTGACTTCCCGCAGAACGCGCATTCTCGAACACCGGGTGTTGCCGTTACGTAGTAGTCGCGTGATTTCGCATACAGGGTTGCCTCATTCGTCATCTTAACCGAGGCAGTTGACCCCAAGCGCGAGGAAGTCGACGAAAACGGCAAGGATGTGGCCGCTGTATTTCGTGGACGAGCGTGTCGGTTCGGCGCCGGGTCTGATCAATAGTGCATTGCTGATAATTGATCGAAACTGAAATCGATCGGCTTTCGTCGTTTTGCATCGGCTGCGGAAAAAGCACCTGCCGCCCCTTCCAAACGCTGCGTCTTCCTCGGCATCGGCTTCGGGGTGACCAAGACGCAATTGGACTCGGCCCCGCAAAGCGTTGAGCAGCTTTGGGTTGGTTACGATCCGCGAGCCGAACCGGTTCAAGTGAGCGTTGTGCGTGAGTGGGAGGAAGACGGCCTCACGTTGCGGTACGTCACTTACTCGATCGGTACCTTCAAAGGAATGCCGGCAACGATGGCCGCGTTCTACGGATTTCCCACGGGCGGAAAGGACCTGCCAGCCGTGATGCACATGCACGGCGGCGGCCAGCGTGCTTTCCTGCAGATCGTGAAGCGGTATGCAAGTCGGGGATACGCGACGTTGTCCGTCAATTGGGGCGGACGGCCGATGGAGGACGCGCAGCCTGACGATCCCAATACGGACTGGGGGGCGGTCGATCCGACTCAGAACAATGTCGGGGGATACTCGAATTTGTTGCCGCAGGACAACACGATCGATCCGTTTTCGTCTGCTCGGAACAACAACTGGTTTCTGCTGACAATAGGGTGTCGTCGTGGCGTCACACTTTTGGAGCAGCAGCCGGAAGTGGATGCGGATCGGATCGGCGTTTTTGGTCATTCGATGGGAGGCCGTCTGACAGGTCTGGTTGCCGGCAGTGACGAACGTGTGAAAGCCGCATCTCCGTCCGTCGGCGGAAGCGGTTTTCTGCAAACGAATCTTTGGGGGCCGCCCGGCTCGGCGCGGCGGATCAAGGGTGATCTCGATCTGTTTCGGAGCACGATTGCCGGGCAGTCCTATCTGAAACGTGTCCGCTGCCCGATTCTCTACCTGAGTGCGACCAACGACTTCAACACACCGATGGACTTCGTCGAAAAAGGGATGCAACTCGTTTCACATGAGAACAAACGTACGACTTATGCGCCGCATCTGAATCACCGATTTACGCCCGAGACGGAAGTCGCTCGTCCACTCTGGATCGACTCACAACTTCAGAACCGGTTTAAGTTTCCGCAGACTCCGACGGGCGAGCTGATCCTCAATCGGGACAGCGGCATTCCGGTGTTTTGCGTCACGCCCGACACATCACTTCCAGTGCAACGCGTCGATGTGTACTACGGCTATTCGTCCGAGCATCCGCTGACGCCTGCCGACATCGCCAAGACCGTTTACTATGCGGCTGGCATTGACGATTTGAGAGCCCAAGACTCACAAGGCCGTCGGTACAACCTGCTGGAAGAAGGCCAGCCAATCAAAGAGCTATTTGGCTAAGTCGGCTACGGCTTGGCGACCCACCGACGGACGATCGCGGCGTCGGCGATGTTCCAAATGCGAACTTCTCCGTCGAAAGAACCGCTGGCGATGTAGTTACGGTTATCGGCACCCGCTGTGGGCGGCTGGTAGCATGCCGAGAGCACCCAATCGCTGTGCCCTTTGTATTCTTGGGTAATCTTATTGGTGGCTAGATCGATTCGCAGGAGTCGGTGATCGGAACAGGGCAAGAAAAGATGAGTTCCGCTACGGAGTATTTTGTAACCTTCACCGCCAACGCCAACTTCGGCGACTTTCTTGGCGCCTTCGACATTCCATCGGTGCAGTTTCTTGTCTGCTCCGACGGAAACAATCTGCTTGTTGTCGGCGAGAATCGATACGCCTCGCACAGCCGCTCCGTGTCCTAAATAGCTAGAAATCAATTCACCCGTCGCTCCCTCGTACACCTTTGCCGACTTGTCCCGACTGGCCGATACCAGCCGCGTGCCGTCATCGCTCCAAGCAACCGCAGTCACCCAATCCGCGTGACTCGCGATCGTGCGAATTTCCTGCAGTGTTTCAACATTGACGATGCGAATCGTGCTGTCGGCCGAAGCGATCGCCAGTTCATTTGTTCCAGGCCGATAGGCGATGTCCATCACGACGTCGTTTGTTCTCGCAACAACGCCTTTGATTTCACCTGAATTGAAATCAACCAGTCGCACTTCTCCACTTCGTCCAGGCTCACCGCAACCGACGGCCAGCGTCTGCCCATCGGCTGAAAAAGCCAAGCCAAAAACGCGTTGCCCGACGTTCTTGATCCGCCGAACGAGTTTGGCGTCCTCGGCATTCCAAATTGCTAGCTCGTGATAGCCACTGGTAACAACCAGTTTGCCATCGGGAGAGAAGATCGTCGCCGTGATTGGAATGGCTTGGCTGTAGACTTCCGGCGGGGCAGCGTATTGGACGGGTGGAATCACCAGCGTCAGCGATTGGCCCGCGTTCTCACCGTCGAACTTCCCGCCAGCAGCGATCCACTTCTTCATCAACTCAATCTGCTTTGGCGCGAGAGGTTCGCTGTCTGCCGGCATTTGTTCCGATTCGTCGTCGCAAGTGATGCGCCGCAGCAGCTCGCTGACTTGATCCGGTGAAGCAGCGATCGGCAATTCGCCCGAGTCACCCGCTTTGATCAGTTCGTCGTAAGTGTCAACTCGATAGCCACCCTCTGCTTTCTTAGGACCATGACAAGCCAGGCAACATTCTAGCAGGATCGGAGCAATGTCGCTGCGAAAGCTAACCGGAGCGGTGTCGTCGCCCCAGGCCGTCGACAATTGGATTAGAAAGCAACATAGCGCAACAGCAGGAATGGAAATTTGTTTCATGGATCTGTTTGGGTTCAATGCAAATTCAACCTTTAGTGCTGGAACAAAAACTCATCGGTATTGAAGAGCGCCCAACAAACATCCTCAACGCCGACGACGGGGTCTGGATTCTTGCTGCAATGTTCGACTGCGGCTTTCAACTCGATCTCCGACGGTGGACGACAGACGGCTGCCAAATAGATTTCGCGAATGACTTCTTCGACCGGCTTGCCGGCTGCCAAGGCTTTGCGGAAACGATTGTTGGCGTCTCGCAACTTCCGGTGGATCATTGGGCCATTGAATAGCTCGATGGCCATACCCAGATTGGAATCGTCGGCTCGCTCACAAGCACAAACAGTGCTTCGTTCAGGCTGGCCGAAGACTTTTAAGAACTCAACTTTGACCACATCCGGAGCTGGCAACTGGGTGGCGAGCGTGCCTGCAGGTAGGCTGCCAAATTTCTCCTCGAGCGCTAACGTTCGATTGATTGCGTCGAGCAATTGTTCCGCTCCCAGCAAACGAGGTTCTTGATGCGAGAAGTACTTGGTGTCCTCTTTGTTGAAATCCGTCGTTTGGTAACTCGCTTGATAAGTCCGACTGTTTAAGATGACTCGCAGCAATTGCTTTCGGTCGTAGCCGCTTTCGACAAAGTCTTTCGCGAGCGCATCCAACAGCGCTGCATTCGATGGAGGATTCGAGTCGCGGAAGTCGTCGATGGGATCGACAATCCCTCGGGCGAATAATTGACTCCAAATACGATTCGCTTCGATTCGGGCAAAATACGGATTATCAGGTTTCGCTAGCCAATCAGCGAACGCGATGCGTCGGTCGGTGTCGCGCGGCGATTCGATGCTGCCGACTTGCGGCAACCATGGGTCCATGACTTGTCCGGTTCTGGGCTGTGTCACGTCGCCGGAAAAGCTGGTGTAGACAAACATTTCACCTGGTCGATCCGTCTTTCGTCGCTGAACGCGATTAAAGAATGCGCCGAGTCCGTAGTAATTGTCTTGCGTCCAGCGCTCGAAGGGATGGTTGTGGCATTTCGCGCACTGTAGCCTCGCACCGAGGAACACTTGGGAGATCGTTTCCACGCATTCGTTCATGTCGGTGGACGTGCGATAGAAGTTCGCCGGCGGATTCGCCAGCGTACTACCGGCACCGGTGAGCAGTTCTTTGGCAAACTGGTCGTAAGGCATGTTTTCGTGCAACGACTGCTCGACCCAGCGATGGTATTTGTAGACTCCTTCGTCGCCGACCAACTTGCGGGTCATCTTCAGCAAGTCGCCCCACTTCAGCGACCAGAACTTCGCGTACTCTTCTCTTCGAAGCAACGCGTCGACCAACCGCTCGCGCTTACGTTCGCCGGAATCGGCTAAGAATGCGGTTGTTTCTTCAATGGTGGGTAAAATTCCGAGCAGGTCTAAACTGACCCGTCGCAGGAACTCATCGTCGCTGCAGGTTTCTGCAGGCAAGTATTGCAGTTGTTGCAGCTTGGCATTCACAAGCTCGTCAATGTAATTGTTTGGCGTTGGAGACTTCCACTGGAATCCCTCCAAGTTCTCGACGAACATCAAGGGCACGGATTCGATGTACTCCAGCAACCGCACCAAGATCGCAACTTCACCACGTTCATGTGGGGTCACAAAGCCATTGACGTCAACGGTCGCGACTGACGTGTCCGAAGTTTCGTAGGCAACGAGATGCGTCACATCACGTTTGCGACCATCAGCGAAATGCGCCGTGACGGCCAGTTGCTGGCCACCGTCTTGGACTGCCAAGATCTGTTTTTGATTGGGATAGACCTCAAGCTTGGTGACGCGTGGAGTGTCCGCGGGGTCTGCCCTCGCGCCATTGGCAATCCAATCTCGCAATATCGCGTAAGCCGCATCGTCTTTGTGCAACTGCTTGCCACCGCCGTGCGCTACTTTCATCAACGGCTTGAGCAAGAGGAGGCTTTGTTCGGGATCGAGCGAGTTCGTACGACGACCAAAGTCCTCGCGGATCAGCGTTAACTCATCAAGGTTCCGATCAAAGGCGCGTAAGGACAGGCGAAACCCGCCTTTACCGCTCGGCGATCCATGACAGGCGCCCGAGTTGCAACCTTGCTTGGACAGTGCGACCAAAACTTCGGACTCGAATTCGATCTTACGCGGCGTGGTGATGTTGGAAACTCGGACCGGGATCAATTGTCGATGATTGCCCACTTCGACGACCACTTCGGCTTGTCCATCCGCGATCGGATACACGACTCCGTCACGCACCTCGGCAACTTGCGGATTGGATGAAGTGAGTCGTGCATGCCGAGTCCAGTCACGCGGCATGTTTTGCACGTCGGTTCCAGTGACCGCCAGTTGCTGTCTGCCACGCGAATCCGCTAACAGGATCTCGCTCGGGTACACTAATAGATTGGCGGGACTTTCATCCAGTTCGGGTAGTGTGTGTGTCGACTTGACTGTGAATTCCTGCCCCGCGTACTTGCCGGAGGCATTAACGGTTAACTCGTGAGCAACATCGAGTACCGCATCCGCCGCGACGTGCAAATCGAATTCGGCTTGCTCTTGATCTGCGGCGATCACAATCGACTCCGGGCCTGTGATACCTGCGGGCAAGTTCGCAAACGCAATGGTCACAGGTTGCGGATCTGCTCCCTCACGTATGACATGCACTTCCGCGCGAACGTTTCCACCGCGCACCGCCGGTTCTAAAAGCTTTGTCGTGACGCGAACGGGATCAATCCACTGGATCGGCAAGTTGTAGGTTTCGATACGTCCGTGTCCGTTGAAATCACCAAAGACCAGCAGCGGCAGTTGCTCAGGTTCACCCGTACCTGGGGCGCTGCGCACCAAAGTTAACGTGTACGATTCCTTGTTCACTTTCGTGCTGACGTTCCAACCCTTAGGCAATGCACTGGGGAGCACGTCGACGCCCGCTTTGAATTCAGCTTGAAGTCGCTTGGGCTTCAGCACGGCCGAGTGCGAAAGAACGGGACGAGCGAACTGTACCGGAGCGGTGGGTTCCATCGTGAATGGCGAATCCGTGGTCGTGGTAGCGGCCAGCACAACTGCACCGTCGGCTTGCGTCGTGGGAGTAATCACAAACGGCTCCTTGACGCGTCGCAGCGCGTGACTGTTCACAAGGCAGCTTTGTTCGGGGTTGTCGACAGAGGTCGCGGTGATTTGCACCACGTCCAGACTGTCGGATCTCCATGAGTCATTTGCAGTCAGGTAAACCTTCGCTTCGACGGCCTTGGCGGGAATGCGAGGATTTACGATTCGCAAACCAGATCCTGCGTCCGTCAGCGCGAGTTCGATCTCGCCGTCGTAGCCAAACCGCGAGATTTGCAGGTCCAGAGCACATGCGCCATGCTCGGGTTCAATCATGAATTCCTCTTGTGCCTTGGCATCTGCCTTGAACGCAACGCGAAACGAACCGGACGGAGCGCACTCAATGTGGTATGCAAACTCATCGCCGCCACGTCTCAACAAATCTGTCGCCTCCAAACGATAGTCACCGTCCTCCGGCAACGTCGCATCAAAGCTCCACTCGTCAGCGTCGGTGACTTTGGTCTCAGCAATCTTCGCTCCGGCAGAATTGAACAACTGCATTTGCAAGAGCGCGGGACTGCCTAGGCTTCGCGTTTTCGCAGCGATGCGAATAACTTGTCCCTTCGCACCGCGGATGAGATAGCTGTCGACTTCTTGCGGTTGCCCCAAACGGCCGTTGATGCCGATCGGCAACGTCAGGCTGTCGGTTGGGGCGGCCTCACTGACGGAAACGGATTCACTGAATTGCGGATACGGGCTGCAATAGAGCGGCAGCCAGCTGGAAGACTGTCCGTCGTCGAACTTGGCGCGCACAAGCCTGGGACGTTGAGCTTCCGCAGGAACGTCTATCTCGCGTGACGGCAATCGTTCTGCATCGGGTCCTGAGAACGCAACCGAAGTCTTTTCGCCGCTACGTACAGCCAATGGATAACATTGGTTGACGATTGGAAAATCACCGATCCGCAGTTGATATGCTGCGCCACCGGCGGCATTACGGCTATCGTGAATCTCGAGCCAGTAGTCACCTTCCTCGGCAAATTCGTAGCTGAACCGGCAATCGGGACCGACCGAAGTGTCGTCGGCTTCGATCAGTGTCTCTCCAGCGGCATTGAGCACGCGAAGCACTGGGTCCATCGCGGAGCGAAGCTGTTGCGTGTGGACTTCGACGGCAATCCGCTCACCCGCTGGTGCGTGGATTCGATAGAAATCGCTGACCGACGCCTCACAAACGCCTTCGATGGTTGATCGCGTGGATAACTGCTGAGCCGTTTCGATCGAGTGATTGTTGCCGCTGTCCTTCACCGCGTCTAAATCGTCGACGATGGCCACATGTGGTTTGACCACGCCATTGGATGTCGTCAGCCAAAGACTCATCGGACCAAGTTGCGCGTCTTCGGGTAGCGTCAAGGCGACGGTGATTTGAGTAGGCTCGATCTTTTCGACTTGCCACTGCACAGATTCATCGCTGGATGCGATTCGTAGCGAATCGTTCAAGTCAGTACCTTGAATCAACAACTGGGTAGTTTGTCCCGGCTTGCAGGTTCGCGGCTGCACTGACGTGATCGTTTGGGCTGTGGCGTGAAGCGACAAACACAGCCACCCTAGACTCGCTAAGCAAAGCGTGTAGGTTCGATTTCGCATGGGCTGCGTTCGGTGAGCAGGTGAAGTGTTTCCATTACACGAGGAGTTCATGCAAAACTCTCCCTGACGTGATTCGGTGAGGTCGGTCTTCACGATCGAGCAGCGTGGTTTCGATTGGCAGACCCATCGCGTGCAAGATCGTCGTTGCGAAATCCTGCGGCGAGACAGGATCGGACGCGGGGTAGGCAGCGTGTTTGTCGCTTGAGCCAAAAACCATGCCGGGCTGAATGCCGCCGCCAGCCAGTAGTCCGCTGTAACAAAACGGCCAGTGTTCGCGGCCAGCATTTTTCGCAGTAATCTGTGGCTTGCGACCGAATTCGCCGACCCAAGCCACGATGGTTTCGTCCAGCATGCCGCGTTCTTCTAAGTCCGTCAAAAGTGCTGCGAGTGCCCGGTCGGCTGGTGGGATCAAGTCGTTTTTCAAGCGATTGAAATTGTCGCCGTGCGTGTCCCAGAAGTTTTTGCCGTCGTTGTGCCAATTCACAGAAATCAACGGCACGCCGTGTTCGACAAGTCGCCGAGCCATCAAGACGCATTGGCCGTGAATGTTACGGCCGTAGCGTTCGCGCGTTGCGTCGCTTTCCTGAGTCAAATCAAATGCGGAGCGAACGTTGCCTGAGCCGATCATTTGCATCGCACGTGCTTGGTGGTTCCCGTACGATGACGCGCCGAGCGAGCGTTGCAAGGTCGCGTGCTGTGCGTCGAGCATCTTCAGCAATTCCACTCGTGATTCCAAACGTCCGATCCCAATGTCCGCCGGTAGCGAAAGTCCTTGCGGATGCCACTTGGGATCATTCAGATCACCACCGAGCAACATGCCGTCGTAGGCGGAGCCCAACCAACCGCCGTGTTGCCCAGGAGCTTCGCCGCCGGGTGCAGCAGGATGAAACGCTTTCCATGGCATGGCAACGAAGGACGGCAAACCATTCGTGCTGGGGCAAAGTTTCGATATCAGTGCGCCCAAGTGTGGCGAGTCCTTGACACTCGGCGGATCAGCGTCGCTCTTCAGTACTGGCGCGAGCTGTCCTGTCAGGGTCGCATGTCCGCTGGATAAGTGAGCGGGATCGTCGTGCGTGAGCGAGCGAATAATCGCCAATTTGTCCGTCATCGACGCAAGCTGTGTGAAGTGCTCACAGATTTGAATGCCGGGAACATTGGTTGAGGCCGGGTTGAACGTGCCACGAACCTCCGCCGGCGCATCGGGCTTCATGTCAAACGTTTCAAGCTGACTCGGCCCGCCCCACATGAACAGGAAGATACAAGCCTTAGCACGCTTGGCTGGCAAGCTCAGTCCGTTTTCTTGTGCGAGCGCCAGTCGCGATTCGAGATCACCCAAACCCAGACCGAGCGCCGAAATCGCACCGGCGTGCAGAACCTGACGGCGGTTCAAGCGGTGGAATCGTCGAAATTCGCTGCAGCCCGCTGACGTGCTTGTTTCACGAAATGCCATGCTGTTCTCGGTGTGGACAAATTGTCGTGGTGCGGGCTGGCCGCCGGGGCTAGGTTTCGACTAACTCAAATCGGCAATGGGCTCGCCGTGATAAATGTGGTGGGGGCGATTCTCGGCGTCATGCCATGCGGCGGTGGCCGGGATTCCCAAAGCGTCGTAGATGGTTGCTGCGAAATTCTCGGGCTTGACCGGTTGTTCGTCGGGATACGCTCCCTTTGCGTCGGACTTACCAACCACATTGCCGCCGCGAATGCCGCCGCCGGCGAACAAAACCGATTGGACGGCGCCCCAGTGGTCGCGGCCTGGCAATTTGTAATGTTTGTCAAGCAAAGTGATCTGCGGCGTACGCCCAAACTCGCCAGCCATCACGATCAACGTTTCGTCCAATTCCCCCGTCGAATGCAAATCGTCAAGCAAAGCGGAAACGGCTTGATCCGTCGGAGGAAACAAATTGTTCTTCAAGTGCGGGAACGCATTTCCGTGCGTGTCCCACGTTTCGTCGTTGCCAAGATTCACTTGCACCAAGCTGACTCCGGCGCCGACCAATCGCCGCGCCATCAGCAACGACCAGCCGAAGGAGTTCCGACCATAGCGATCAAGATGTTTCTCGTCCGCGTTCGTGACGTCCAGCGCCTGATGCACTGAGGATTCCGTCAACAGGGACACGGCTCCCTGCCGCAAGCGATCGAAGTTCTCGACTTGAGCGTACGTTGCGAGATTCTCACGCTGGCGATTGAGCGACTCCAACAACGCTAGCCGGCCATTGATGGCCTGCATACCAAGTCCATCTGGCAAGGAAAGCTGAGGTGCTTGAAACAGTCGACCGTCTGGCTTGCCACGATTCTGGTGATCAAAGCTGTACTGGGGAAATGCGCCATAGGAAGTGCTGTGGAACGGCGACGCTGCGATCATCCAGGGATCGTGTTGCGGCCCCATCGGACCCGCATGTTGCCCCGGGATCACGCGCCCGCTGTTATGCACGAGTCGTTCTGGCAACACGATGGCTGTCGGCAAATTATTTTGCTGTTTCGCACGCATCGCGTAGCCCGTTACCGCTGCAATCGACGCTCGATCGGACCGACTCGGGCTATTCGGACTGAATCCAGGCGGCAACTCAGAATGTCCCGTCAGCATGATGTGATGGGCGGCGGAATGTTCGTTGGAACCGTGGGTCAGCGAACGACACAGCGACCACATCTGGCTCCGTTGAGCGAGCTTCGGCAAATGTTCGCAAATCTGCAGTCCCGGAGTCTTCGTCGCACGAGGCTGGAACTCGCCGCGAATGTTGTCGGGAGCTTCAGGCTTCATGTCGAAGCTATCGTGCTGCGAAAGTCCACCCGAAAGAAAAATGAAGATGCACGATTTTGCTTTGCCGCTGGGCTGGCTCCCCTCCGCCCCAGTGGCCTGGCGCAACCCAGCGAGATGATTCATACCGAGTCCAAGAATTCCGATCGCACCGGCTTGCAACGCATCGCGACGTGAACGCCTCGCATGTTGCCAAGTGCATTGCGATTTCTGAACAGGCCCATGCCTCATGCCGACGCTCCCGTGTACAGATTCGAGATGACGCTGCCATTGAGCAAATGATGCGGGCGATTGAGTGGATCATTGATGGTTGCGTTTGATTCAACACCCAAGGCATTAAAGATCGTGCTGCAGATCTCAGCGGGTGACCATGAATTCGTGACTGGGTAAGCCGCTTGTCCATCGGTCTGGCCGAGCACTTGTCCGCCTTGGATTCCGGCTCCCGCAAATAAACCGGAGTACGCGTGAGCCCAATGGTCACGCCCAGGAATGGTCTGGCCGGGCAAAGTACTCACTTTCGGCGTCCGTCCGAATTCACCCATCACGATCAGCAGTGTTTCCTCCATCAAACCACTCACAATCAAGTCATCGGTGAGCGCTGCCAAGCCTTGGTCTAATTGTGGCAACAACCTGTTCTTGAGCTTGCCCCAATTGTCGGTATGCGTATCCCAAGTCTGCACGATTCCCATCGTCGCTTGAACGACCGGCACGCCAGCTTCGATCATACGCTTGGACAACAGCAGCGATTGACCGAACTTGTTGCGACCGTAACGATCTCGTGTGGCATCGGTCTCGCGATTGATCTCGAAAGCTTCGGTCAGCTTGCCAGAGTCAGCAGACCGAAGGCAAGGTTCTGCTGATCGCGGAGTGAATCGGTTTCGACTCCCGATAACCTGCTGTGGCCACGATTCAATTCTTCAAGCAGTTGTCGTCGCGATTGCAGTCGTCCGGTCGAGACACCTTCACGCATCGAGAGTGCCTGCATCCGAAAATCTTGGTCATTCGGATCGCCGTTGATTTGCCATGGATCATGCTTCGCGCCCAGAAAGCCAGAATGTTGACCGGGCCATGTCAAAGGGCCCTCGATCAAATAATTCGGTAACGAAACACCCGAAGGCATGCCATCGCTGCGCGGACGGATGAAGTCCAAGGCCGAGGCGTAGTTGGGAAAATCGTTGCGTGTTTCGACGCGATCCAAATCCGATCCACCACGTGGCACCGGGGTGGGACGACCGGTCAGCGCCACATGCGTTGCCAGCAAATGATTGTGTTCGCGATGGGCGAGCGTCCGCACAATTGCCCAGCGATCGGTCTGCCGCGCGAGTTTCGGCAAGTGCTCGCAAACCTGGACACCAGGAATCGTCGTCGAGATGGGCGAGAACTCACCGCGAACTTCCGCCGGCGCATCGGGCTTCGGATCCAGTGTGTCAAGCTGACTCGGACCACCGCTAAGCAGCACGATCAGTACCGACTTGGCCTTGCCAAATCCGACCGGCTTGCCGGACGTCGAATCGCCCGCCCATGAAATGCCTTTTGACAACGTCGTTCCTACGACGCCGGCGGCAGCGGCACGGAGCAAACCTCGGCGATCCAGTCCATAGACAGGGTTTAGCATGGGCGGGCACCCTGTAAGGCAGGATGAAGGTGGGCAGGCGACGACAGGCGGGAAACGGAATTCTACACCAAACGTGGGGGATTAGTCGTATGGGACGCGAACACACGTCTTTTTTATCAATGTTTTGTTGGGTGCATGGCCTGTTGGGGCCAACTCAGACACTCCTCGGAGAGGTTCAACGATTGCCGTGCATGCACAAGTGATTGAGGGCATACTGGTAAGGCAATGGCTTTTGAGAACGGAAAGATGAAAAGAAAACGACCAAGCCAGTACCCATACGCCCAATCTCTTCTCGCCTTTTCGCTTGCTATTGTTTCGGCGTGCCCCAGGATGCAGATTCCCAGGGAGGAGTACCTATTCAATAACAGCCCTGAATACCGATTCCCGACTCCTGCCATCTTCCCGAAGAACTGATCCAGGAAGATCGAACGATGACACAACTCAAATACGCCCACTGGATCGCCACGCTATGCATCAGCGTTTTCCTGCACGCACCTGCCGCAACCGCTGCCGATAACACATCACCGGTCACACGGTGGGAGTTTGGTACTGAGGCAGCAACTCCGCTAAGAGCCAAAGGTAACGTGCAGCGTGATCAAGCTGGGCCGCGGCCTCCGGAGTTTCCCGACATGGCTGCGAATAACACGGCCGTGCGAGTGGACGCCAGCGCCTATCGGCCCCAAGGTCACTTCCGAAAATCCAACCGAGGACGCACGGCGTTTGCTGTGGCGTTTCGTCGATCTTGCCGCACGCGAGCCGGTCTCCACGGAAGCCCTTGTTCGCTTCGAGCAGCTCATTGAGCGACGGCTCAAGCAGGGAAGCCCGTTTCCCGAAGCGATGCTTGCCGGTTACAAGGCGTTCCTCTGTTCCAGCCACTTCCTCTATCTGCGCGAACCGTCTGATCCAGCAACTGGTAATCTCGATCAATACGCCGTTGCTTCGCGGCTGTCGCATTTCCTGACGAACACGCGGCCGGACCCGGCCTTGATGGAGCTGGCCGCCGCGGGAATGATGCGCGATGCCGACACACTTCGCGGCGAGACCGATCGGCTGATCAACAGTCGCGGCTTCGCTCGTTTCGTCCAGAATTTTACCGACTATTGGCTCGACCTGCGTAACATTCGACGCGACGAACCGGATATGTGACCATACTCCAACAACTTCGTGTTGAGACAGAATCCTTCGGCAGCAACACAGGCACTCTGAATGAGATGATCAAATGAATCAGATGCGATTCGCGATAAGGCGAGAGGCAGATGGAAATTCATCTGTCGTGGACGAGGTTACGAGTCCTCGCCACGGTTTTTCGCTCAAGGGACTGGTAACCTCGTCCGCTACGGCGGGTATGGATTTATTTGCTGCTCGCCTAAAACGACTGGTGACATTGACTGTCACACTCTGTTGTCTGGCGGTAAGTGCCAGCGCCGCCGCTGACGGAGATGGATTGTTTGAAAATCAGATCCGCCCTCTCGTCGAGCGATACTGCCATGATTGTCACTCGGGCGAAACCACGGAGGCGGATCTTGATCTTGGCGCCTTTGCGACGCACGCGGACGTTCGGCGTCAGGTGGACGTCTGGCTCAAAGTTCGCACCATGCTCGACAGTCGGCAAATGCCGCCGAAAGACTCGCGGCAGCCGACCGACGACCAACGGAATCGATTGCAAACGTGGGTGAGGGAGTTTCTTGCGCGGGAGGCGAAAGCCACGGCCGGCGACCCGGGGCCGGTTGTTCTACGAAGGTTGAACAACGAAGAATACAACTACTCGGTCCGTGACCTGACCGGCGTCGCTTTGCTCGATCCGACTCGCGAGTTTCCCGTGGACGGTGCGGCAGGTGAAGGTTTTATCAACACCGGTTCCGCGCAGTCGATGTCGCCCGCGCTCGTGACCAAATACCTCGACGCCGCCAAAGTGGTCGCATCGCGTGCAGCATTGCTCCCTGATGGAATTGCGTTCTCCGCAGGTCAATCTCGACGCGAGTGGACGGACGAGCGAGTCGCGGCGATTCGTCGCTTTTATTCACAGTTCACGGTGTCTTCGGACGTGCAGATGGAAGTCGGCGGTACTGGCCGCGTTCCCAACGAAGGGGGCGCCATTCCGCTCGCGAAGTATCTCACCGCGACGCTTGAGGAACGTGAGGCTCTGACCGCCGGCCGAAAGTCGGTTGAAGATGTTGCGGGTGAGCGTTCCCTGAATGCGAAGTACCTTGGCATTCTGTGGCGATCATTGTCTGCAGACCCTGAACAGTCTGGCGGCACGTCCCTGCTGCTGGATCAGTTGCGCGCGCAATGGCGGTCAGCGGCACCTAATGATGTAAAACAGCTTGTCGCCTGGATCAGTGGTCAGCAGCAGGTTCTTTTTCAGTACAACCCGATCGGGCATATCGGCAAAGATGGCAAGTCCAAAGTCTGGATGGACATCGCCACTCCGCTCACAAACCGACGGGACTTTTCGGTTCGACTGACCGAACCGGACAGCGGTGATGTCTCGATCTTTCTTTCGGCATCCGATGCAGGCGATGGGCCAGAGGGTGACTTCGTTGTCTGGCAGAATCCGCGATTGACGATCGAGAACGGTCCGGACATCCCGCTTCGTGATCTCGCTGGACTGCAGCAGAGTTTGGAGAAGGTTCAAACAGAAGCTCTGGCGCGCACTGCGGATTACCTCGCTGCCATCGCGGAAATCCAAGCCGGTGATGAGAGCCTGACTGAGAAAATACTCGCCGGGATAGCGGAGAGACACAATCTGGAAGCGAGCGCCCTGAAATCATGGGCGAGTTATCTGGGCATCGGGGCGAGAGAGACGGTCGTAGTGACGGGACATTTCGACAAGCTCGAAACACACGGCGACTACAACTTCATTCGTTCCTGGGGAACCGGGGCAACGCCGATCGTGACGGCGAACTCGTCCGACAATCAAGTACGGATTCCCGGCATCGCGCGGCCACATGGCATCACGGCTCACCCGTCGCCAACGCACTTTGCGGGGATCGGTTGGCAAAGTCCGATTGACGGGCTTGTGAACGTCGAAGCGCAGCTCTCCGACGCGCATCCCGAGTGCGGCGATGGTCAGGAGTGGTTCCTGCAGCATCGAACTCACCAGCGAGTCGGCAACCTGTGGAAGGGCAAATTCGGCGTGGGTGGCTCGGCGAAGATGGATGGGCAGCAGCTTTCCGTCCGCAAGGGGGAACTGATCTCATTCGTCTTGGGACCCGGAAGCAACTATTACTGTGACCTGACCGAAATAAACCTCACCATCACCGAGGTTCAAGGTAAAAAACGCACATGGGATCTGGCCGGAGACGTATCCAACGACCTGCTGGCGAGCAACCCGCACGCAGATCGCCACGGCAACCCCAAGGTCTGGCACTTTTACACCGGCAAAATGAGCACGGTTGATCGCGACCAGGGGGCTCTGGTTTCCATTCCGGCCAGCTCGCGGCTGGATCATTGGCAGATGGAATCGGACGCCGCAAAACGAACGGAGCTTGCCCGCAGGGTGCAGCAACTTGCGACCGGAAATCCTCCCCTAGATGCGAATTCCCCGGACGGTATTCTGTACGCACAATTACGAACCCTGGCGTTATCGCCTCGCAGTGTAGAGTCGTTACTTTCCGATGTGACGGCGGACAAACGTTTCGGAAAACACCCTCTGGGGCACGAGACAGCGTCGACCGACTTGGTCGTGCAGGCTCCGTCCGTGATCGAATTCAAGATCCCGGCGAGGCTCGCGTCTGGGCGAACGCTGGTCGTCAGCGGAGTCCTCCACCCGCAAGCCGGTCGGGACGGGACCGTTCGCCTCGAAGCTGGTCTGAACCGCGTCGAGCCATCGGCCATCGGAGTTGCCAATCCAATCGTCGCGGGCGATGGCAGCCAGGCTCGGGCTCGCGTCCTCAAATCGTTTGCCGAATTCCGCGATTTGTTCCCGCCGCATCTCTGCTACGAACGCATCGTACCTGTCGACGAAGTCGTGACGCTGACGCTGTTCTATCGGCAGGACAACGCGCTGCAGCGGCTGATGCTCGATGACAAGCAAACGGCGGAACTTAATCGTATGTGGGACGAGTTGTTTTATGTCGCCCAGGAGCCTTTAAGGTACGCAGTTGGCTTTGAGCAGATTCGCGAGTTTGCCACACAGGACCGACCGGATCTGGTGAAAGTCTGGGATCCACTCAAGCCTCAGGTCCTTGCGCGGGCGGACGCGTTCCGCAAGCGTCTGCTCGATACCGAACCAGCTCATCTGGCAGCGGTGCTGGAGTTCGCCGGTCGAGCGTGGCGGCGCCCGCTTACGGGCGACCAGCGGGCGGGGCTCTCGCAGTTCTACCGCAACCTCCGCACTGCCGAGATGTCTCACGAGGATGCGATTCGTCTGACATTGGCCCGCGTGCTGACCTCGCCGGCGTTTCTGTACCGCCGCGAAGTTCAGTCTGACGGTAGCCAGCCGCAGCCGGTCACCGATCTCGAACTGGCCAGTCGTCTGAGTTTCTTCCTGTGGTCGTCCGTTCCGGATGCCGAACTCCGCCGTGTCGCTGAATCCGGCGGCCTGTCGGATGGCACCGCACTGGCAGAACAGACTCGGCGGATGTTGAAAGGCCCACGCACGCGGCGACTGGCGATCCAGTTTGCGTGTCAGTGGCTCCATTTGCGAGGGTTCGACCAGGACGACAACAAGAACGAAAAGCTGTATCCGGAGTTTGCTTCGCTTCGAGGCGAGATGTACGAAGAGACGGTTCGCTTTTTTGAAGACCTGTTCCGAAGCGATGGTTCCATCCTCGATGTGCTGGGTGCCAATCACACGTTTCTGAACGAGGCGCTGGCAAAGCACTACGGAATCGGCGGCGTTGAGGGACCGCAGTGGCGACGAGTTGATTCGGTACGCAGTCACGCACGCGGCGGTATTCTCGGCATGGCCTCGTTGCTGGCCAGTCAGTCAGGAGCTTCTCGGACGAGTCCCATTTTGCGTGGCAATTTCGCGACCGGATGGTTTTCATCAAAGGGCTGTACAACGCCGAGGCGCTCAAAGGCAACATTCACAGTTCGCAGACCGGCAATCTTCTGTCCGGCGCTCCACTCTCGGCCGGCGGGACGATTCGGTCCGGGACCAGCGTCGATCAGATCGTTGCCCAGCGAATCGGTCAGCAGACGAAGCTGCCAAGTCTTGTGCTCGGTTGCGAAAAGGCAAACCCGTCGGTGCATAAAAATTACTCGATGCTCTACAGCTCGCATATTTCCTGGAGCAGCCCGACGACACCGACTCCGCTGGAAGTGTATCCGGCCCTGGCGTTTGACCAGTTGTTCAAGGACAAGGCTCAAAAGGGCGACCAAAGCGTGCTCGATGCGGTTCTGGCTGATGCGCGGGACTTTCGTCGCGGCATCAGCCGACTCGATCAGCAAAAACTGGATGAGTATCTGAACTCCGTACGCGAGGTCGAGCAACGGATCGAACAGGCCGGTCGCCGCGGAGAAATCCAGGGCTGGCGACCGACACTCACTAGCCCCAACATCCCACGCCCCAAAGAGGGTTATCCGCAGGACATCGTCGAACACATGAAACTGATGTGCGACATCCTGGTGCTCGCCTTTCAAACCGACACGACGCGTGTCTGTACTCTAAAACTCAACAACGATCACGGCACACTGCGATTCCCGCATCTTGGCGTAGACTACATGATCCATCACTTGCTCTCACACAACGACACGGACGACTGGTTGAAAGTCAATCAGTTCTTCCTGGAGCAGATCGCGTACCTTGCCCGCCGTATGGATGCGATCCAGGAGGGTGAACGCACGCTGCTGGACAACTCGGTGCTGATGCTTTGTTCCAGCATGCTCAACGGCCACCACGACGCAACCCAGTTGCCGGTGGTGATGTTGGGCAGTGCAGGCGGTCAAATCCAGGGCGGGCAGAATCTGGACTACAGCGGCAACTCCGACCGGCAGATGTGCCGACTGTACCTCAGCATGATGCACAAAATGGGCGTGCAACTCGACAGGTTTGGCGATGCCGAGCAAGCGTTGGCGGAAGTTTAACCACAAGGAGCGAATCTGATGCGAGGCCTCATCGAAGTAGCGACGTGGCACAAGCAGCCCGGTGGGACCCGACGAAACCGGACGGCTTGCGTTGTGCCGCTCATTGCCTGCCTCACGCTCGCGGCCGCGCCTGCCAAAGGTGCGGACGATCTCGCGCAGACATATGCCAAACAGATCCAGCCGCTCCTCGTCAGATCCTGCGGCAAAGCGCACCGGGCACAAACTGCTTGCGGGCCCAGGTGGGGATTCGAAGCAGCAATCGGAATCTTGTTGGATTCTGCGGATCGACGGTCACGCTGATCTCGCCGTCGTTGGGATAGGCCGTCATTTGCGCGATTCTGACGGGTGTTCCCTGCAATTCAACTTCGGTACGACTCTCGGCGAAGAAGGTGATGTAGAGGTCGTCTTCATCGTGGGCGTACATCATGCCCGGAACGTGCGGTACGAGACGAGCCATGTTCGAAGGGCAGCAGGCAGTTCCGAACCATGGTGCCCGGCCGGCCGTTCCGTGATTGAACGGATACTTGCCGTCGGCTTCGAGCGGGTTGACACCGTGACTGTTCCGAGCTGCGAGGATTTCCGCGCAAGGAGCACGCGGTCTTCGGAACGTTGATTGTGTCGCCGTCGCCTCGCTAACCAGAAGTTATCGCGAATGCGGCCCGGACTTCGTGTTTATCGATCCGGAGCAAATTACCCTGAAACGAGCGCATCGAAGTGCTTGGATTGCGAGAGTACCTGCAAAGGCGTTCTTGGCTGCGTCCTGCGTGACGGCGTTCCTAAGAATTTTTGAAAAAGCTGCGTTAGATTTGACGAGGATCGGTAGCGGACCGGTGAGGAGTGAATATGGCAACAGAATCTGATCAGCAAGACGAAGCCCCTGATCCGCACGAGATCTTCCTGCGGCTGTGGATGCAGCACGAGCCCGAATTGCGGGCGTTCGTGCGATCTTGCTGCCCGAAGGCTCAGGAGGTGGACGACGTGATGCAGGAAGTCAGCGTTGCGGCTTTGCGAAAGTTCTCGACGCTTGATGACCATTTGGCATTTGGGGCGTGGGCCTGCCTGATTGCCCGTTATGAATTGCTTTCGGCCCGGCGGCGGTTTGCGCGGGATCGATTGGTGCTGGCGGAAGATATCGTTGAGCTGCTGGCTGACGAGGGGGCCGAGGAATTGCCTTTGCGTCATCGGCAGCTGCGAGCCTTGGATCGGTGCATCAACAAGCTGCCGCGTGAGCGTCGAGAATTGGCGCTAGCGGCCTACGGCAAGGACACAACCATTCGCGAGCTAGCCGCGCAGCTTAAGCGAACAGAAGGCTCGCTGTATCAGCTCCTCTCACGTATTCGCAAGGAGTTGTATCGCTGCATGCAAAGTACGCTCCCGGGAGCTGAATCATGAACAACGACGAACTCAACCTGCTGCATCGATATCTCGATGGTGCAATCACTCCTGAAGAGCTGGAGTCCTTGGAAGATCTGTTGCGGACCAGCGCGGAAGCGCGGGCCACCTTGCGTTCGCTCGCGACGATTGACGCGAAGTGGCAGCAGCTTTCGGCTGAAGAGGTGTTAGCGGCGCCTAACGACCGCGTAAACGCTTCGCGAATGACGAGGCGGGCGATTCCATTGTGGCTGACCTTTATCGCTATCGCCGCCTCGGTGGTTTTCGGCGCGTTTGGCTGGTTTCGCACCTCTGGACAGCGCGCCGGCGAGATCCAGCACGGCATTGCCAGAGTCATACGGATCGAAGGCGATGGCACCACCGGAAAAGACCGGAGTGTTGCCGATGGTACGGAACTGTTCGCTGGCGAAGAACTCGAAATGCAGCGAGGGCTGATCGAACTGGCGTTTCGCGAAACCGGCGTGCATGTCGTCGCGACAGCTCCGCTAAGGATGGTGCTGAACAGTGATCAGCGAGTGTCACTTCATGAGGGACAGGTCAAGCTGGTCGTCCCGCCGCAGGGTGTGGGATTTGTCGTCGACACGGCTCAGCGGAAGTTTGTTGATTTGGGTACGAGTTTTGTTGTCACAGCTGGTGCGAAAGGCTCTGAGGTTCTGGTTCTCGATGGGCAGATCTCTGTCGACGATCACGATGGCAAGTCCGAAGATCTGATGCACGAAGGAGAATTTGCCAGGTTTGATCGCGACGGCAGAACCGAGAAGCGAAAACCGACCCGCCTGTCGCAGACATTGCCCGAACTGTCTCTCGCGGCAACACATCCAGGTGACGACTCGTTACGGGGAGTGGTTCTTGGTTACGAAAGCTCAGCCGCAATTACCAAGAACAGTCCGAGCGAGGACGTGATCGTACGAGAGCTGTTGCCGCTCATTCGTTCGGGATTCAGTGATGGTTCGAACATTGAAGCGTTTAAGCAAGGCGAGCCGCTCAGCTTCCGCGGAATCGCGGGAGCCTTTCACGAGTTCCCTGACCGAACAGGCCTCGCACCATACTCTCGTGAAGGCGGCTGGATGACGTGGTATCACGGACAGGTGACACCACCTCGTGCGGGACGCTATCGATTCTGGGGCTATGCAGACAATCACCTGCTGGTTGCCATTAACGGAAAACCTATCTTTGAAGGATCGCGGCGTGATTCCTCGTTCAAGGAACTCGGCATTCAGCGCACTGACAACCCTGCTCTGCCATGTTTGATTGCACGCGCCGGTTTCGCCTGCAGCAAGTGGGTCGAAATGGGCAGTACTCCGGTCCAACTCGACATTCTGTTTGGAGAAGTCGGTGGCAACATCACGTCGGGCCTGTTGCTCATCGAGCGGGAAGGCGATATCTACGAAGAGACATTCTGGGGCCAACCAAAATGGCCGCTCTTTCTAACCGAAGCTCCGAGTGCCAATGAGGCTGCGGAGTTCACGCGGCTCGTCGATCATCTGGAACAGAAGACGATGGGGTCGTTCTCTGTGTCTAGCGATGCGATCTGGACTGTAGCGAATTAGAGATCATTAGTCTCCGAACCTTAAAAACTCGCAATGAAAACACATTTCAACTGTCGTCACCTTATTCGTGGAACCGCGAATTGCGCCATGAAACATCTGTCTATGCTCGCTCTCGTCCTCGGCCTTACTGCTACCGCCAATGCGCAGGAATTCGAATCGCTCTTTAATGGGAAAGACCTCTCCGGCTGGGCCGGGAAGGCGGAGTTCTGGTCGGTAAAAGATGGGGCGATCTTTGGTCAGACCACGAAGGACAAGCCGACAAAAGGCAACACGTTTCTTGTCTGGCAAGGCGGCGGTGCTGCCGACTTCGTGTTCAAGGCGAAGGTCCGTTTTTCAGGCAATAACTCCGGAGTGCAGTACCGCAGCGAGCTGATCGGAAAACCGGAGAACTACGTCGTTAAAGGTTATCAAGCCGATTTGCATCCGAAGCCAGAGTTCTTCGGAATGCTCTATGCGGAGAAGTGGCGGGGGATCGTTGCCAAGCGTTTTCAGCGGGTTGTGGTGGGAGATGACGGCAAGCCGCAGGTGGTCGGTGAGGTTGGCGACAAGGACCAGAAGCTTGTCGACACAGAGTGGAACGAGTTAACCATCATCGCTGTTGGCAATCGGCAGATTCATCAGGTTAACGGCGTCACGACGATGGACCTGACGGACAACCATCCGGAAGCGAAACGAAATGGCATTCTCGCTCTGCAGCTTCACGCCGGGTCGCCGATGACCGTCGAGTTCAAAGACATCAGGCTGCGTCATCTCAAAGACAAGGACGCGAAGGCCGCGATTGATTCCGTGACGGAGAAAGCTGGCAACAAGGCGACTCCTGTTGAACGCATCAAGGTTGCGAAGGGTTTCAAAGCCGAGCTGCTTTACTCAGTACCCGGTGATACGCAGGGATCGTGGGTCAACCTTTGCACCGACAACAAGGGGCGACTGCTGGTCAGCGACCAGTTCGGCGGGCTGTATCGGATCACGCCGCCGGCCGCTGGAGAAACCTTAGGTGCCGCCGATATTCAGAGCGTGCCGGCTGATATTCGCGCGGTCAATGGAATGGTGTGGGCTTTCGATGCCTTGTATGTCGCCGTCAACGATTACGAAAGGAAGATGCCCTCTGGCTTGTATCGGATCACCGATAGCGACGGAGATGATCAACTCGACAAAGTGGAATGCCTCAGGGAGATGGAGGCGAAGGGAGATCACGGTGTCCACGCGGTGGTCCCCAGTCCCGACGGTAAGTCATTGTTCTTGATCACAGGCAACAACACCACGCCAACGGAATTGGCACAGACGTCGCAAGTCCCACAAGTCTGGGGCGAAGATCACCTTCTGCCGAGCATGCCTGATGGGCGAGGACACAATCGTGGAAGACTTGCGCCGGGCGGGATCATTTACAAAGTCGATCCGGACGGCAAAAACTTTGAAGCCTATGCTAACGGGTTTCGCAACATCTTCGATGCGGCATTCAATCGCGATGGCGAATTGTTTACGTACGACGCAGACATGGAGTACGACTTCAATGTGCCGTGGTACCGTCCAACGCGGATCTGTCAGGTGACGAGCGGAGCCGAATTCGGCTGGCGAAATGGAGCCGGCAAACGGCCGACGTTCTATGCAGATAATCTCCCGCCCGTTCTCGATATCGGGCCTGGGTCGCCTACTGGTGTCACCTTCGGCTACGGCGCGAAGTTCCCGGCGAAGTATCAGAACGCGCTGTATGCACTCGACTGGAGCTGGGGAAAACTCTACGCCATTCATCTCAAGCTTGATCCGAACAGCTCAAGCTACACGGCAACCAAAGAAGAATTCGTCACCGGAGCCCCACTGCCCATCACCGACGCGATTATTCATCCGAATGACGGAGCGCTGTACTTCACAATTGGCGGCCGCCGAGTGCAATCAGGGCTCTACCGCGTGACTTATGTCGGTGATGAATCAACGGAACTCGTTGAAGCGGATCCGATGACGACGGACGGTCTTGAACTTCGCCGTTCACTGGACAAGTTTCACGGCCGGCAGGATCCGAACGCCGTCACCGCCGCATGGCCGCACCTGTCCAGCAGCGACCCATTTATCCGCGCTGCAGCAAGAACAGCGATCGAACATCAGCCTGCCGAAACATGGGCCAACAAGGCACTCGCGGAGTCCGATCCAGAGATTCAGGTGGAAGCATTGCTGGCGCTCGCGCGAGTAGCCGGCGTCTGCCCACAGCATCGAAGCGAATCCAGTCCTTCAGTGAACACGCAGATGCGCGACAAACTGCTGGCCGCGGTACTGGCGATTAATCTGCCAGAGTTGGATGCCACCAGTCAGCTCACGTTGCAACGGACGCTGCAGATCATCCTCAATCGTTTCGGACGGCCGGATGATGCGACGGTGCAGAAACTGGTCGCCGCCCTCGATCCGCTGTTCCCGTCGGAGTCCTATGAACTGAACTGGCTGTTGTGCGAGACACTTGCCTGGCTCGAGTCACCGACCGTCGCAGCGAAAGCAATGGCGCTCGTCGAGGCGGCTCCGACGCAAGAAGAACAGGTGCAGTATGCCCGTTCGATCCGCTTGCTCAAGGCCGGCTGGACTGCCGAACTGCACACAGCGTACTTCGAATGGTTTCTCAAAGCCGCGAATTACCGCGGTGGAGCGAGCTTCGCAAAGTTCATGGAGTTCATCCGTAACGACGCGGTCGCATCGCTGAGCGAATCTCAGAAAGAGTCACTCAAAGAGATTCTCGCGAAGAAGCCGGTGAAAAAGTCCGCACTTGATAATCTCGGCGACATTTTCGACGGACGATCAGAGACGCAGTGGACGCTGGACGAACTCTCGCAAGCAGCCCGCACGGGGCTGAAACAGCGGGACTTCGACAGCGGCCGCAAGATGTTTGCCGCAGCCGCCTGTTACGCCTGCCACCGCTTCGGAAATCAAGGCGGTATGACCGGCCCTGATCTGACGTCTGCAGGCCGTCGCTATTCGGCGCATGACCTGCTCGATCAAGTGATCCATCCCAGCAAAGTCATCAACGACCAGTTCTCTTCGGTAAAGGTTCTTACCGAGGATGGCGTTATCTATACAGGCGTGGTCGTCAACCTGAACGGGGACCGGATTACACTCAATACGGATCTCACTGATCCCAACAAACGAGTGAACATCGACCGCAATACGATCGAACAGCTCGTCGTTTCAAAAGTTTCGCCGATGCCGGCTGGTTTGTTCAATCGCATGACAAAAGACGAGATCCTCGATTTGACCGCCTACCTGATCAGCGGTGGCAATTCGGCGCACGAACTCTTTCGTAAATAGCGAGCTAGATCACCCACTATGAGAAAATTCGTTGCCGCACTCAGTGTAGTGCTACTAAGCTGCTCGTTCGCAGTCGCCGAATCACCAAGCGCTATGTTCCCACTGCGTTGTGCCGTCCTTCTTTGATGACGTTGATCACCGGTCTCTATTCGCATCAGAATAAAACGACCGGCAACGACCCGAGGAACACTTCAGCAAACAAAGCCCACGCTGAGAAAGCAGGCAAGAGCGCACGTGAATTGTTGATCTCCCACATCGACAAAACCGGATCGCTGCCGAAGTGGCTGGCAGAGAAGGGTTATGTCAGCCACCAGAGCGGTAAGTGGTGGGAAGGATCGTATCAGCGAGGCGGATTCACTGAGGGGATGACTGCTGGGTTTCCGAATCCGCGCGGACGACACGGCGATGCGGGACTGCAAATTGGCCGGCACGGGATCAAGCCGGTCACTGATTTCATCGATCGAAGTGTGGCTGCGGAAAAGCCGTTCTTTGTGTGGTACGCGCCGTTCATGCCGCACACGCCACACACTCCTCCGGCACGACTGTTGGAGAAGTACAAGGCGAAGGGCGTCCAGGAGCGAATCGCCAAATACTACGCGATGTGTGAATGGTTTGATGAAACCTGCGGCGCGCTGGTCAATCACATCGACGAGTCGGGCATCAAAGAAAACACGCTCGTGCTCTACGTGTGCGACAACGGCTGGATTCAGACCGAACAAGGGAGCTACGCAGCGCGATCCAAACGCAGTCCAAATGAGCACGGCACACGAACGCCAATCTTGTTTCGCTGGCCGGGAACGATTCCCGCAGCCGATCGTCCCGAACTCTGTTCATCAATCGATTTCGTGCCGACCGTTTTAGCGGCCGCCGGAGCAACCGCGCCGCACGACTTTCCGGGACTCAATCTCCTGCCTGAACTGAAGTCAGGCGAAGCCATTGAGCGAGATACGTTGTTTGGCGAGTCATTCGCTCACGACATCGCCGACATCGAAAACCCTCAGGCGTCGCTGCTGTATCGCTGGGTGATCCACGGCCATGACAAGCTTCTGCTGACCTATGATGGAGCGCCCGGAAAGATGAAGTATCCGCCTCAGAGCGGTGAACCTCAGCTCTTCGATCTGAAGAACGATCCGAGCGAAAAGAGGAATCTCGCTGCTGATAACCCAGAGCTAGTCAAGGAACTCAGCTCATTGCTGAATGAGTGGTATGTTCCGAGTCAGCGTCAGGTTGGCAAGTTTGTGTCCGTTGCTCCAAAACGCAAAAGGAAATGAAACGCCCATGGTAAACAACTTGAGAAACATCCTCTTCCTTGTTCTGCTGCTTCTGACCGCGACACCGGCACTCGCGCAGAGAACATCGAAGCGAGTTCCCGCAGACTTGGTTCGCAAGCCCTTTGTCCCGGCGGATCCCACCACGTTTCCGGGCGAAACTGAGCGTCTTGACGTCTTCCTCCTCATAGGGCAGTCAAACATGAAAGGCAGGGGAGTCATGCCCAAACAACCACTCGAGGACGCGAGAATCGTCATGCTGCACAAGCGCACTGACGAATGGTTTCATGCCCGCCACCCGCTGCATCACGTTGGCGATCCCAGGACCTTCGAAAACTCGGACAACGCCGGGGTTGGTCCTGGTCTAGCTTTCGCCCAGGCGCTTGTGGCGAAAGACCCGAAGCTCCGCATCGCTTTGATTCCCTGCGCCGTCGGCGGCACTCAGATAGCGAAGTGGCAGAAGGGCCAGCGTCTTTATCGGGACGCCGTGCGCCGTGCAAAGCTCGCGCTCGAACAGGGACCGAATGGCAAGACTCGAATCGCCGGTGCACTCTGGCTCCAGGGCGAGGCCGACTCCAGCACCGCTGAGAAAATCGAACGCTATCCCAAGCTCCTCTCCGGCATGATCAAAGACCTGCGTGCGGATCTCGAGCTACCAGAGCTTCCCTTCATCGCTTGCACCATCGGCGAACTCCGGGACGATTCGAAGGAAGCTCGCGCCTCAATCAATCGGGTCCTCCTGGAACTTCCCGATCGCGTTGCCCACACTGCCTGCGTCGACTCGCGTTCCTTTGCCGTCGATATCGGCGATCGCGTCCACTTCGACACCGCTACCCAGGAAGAACACGGACGCCGCTTTGCCGCAAAATACCTCGAGCTCAAGTAGGCACAGATATGCAGAACATCGGGGATCGCTACAGTGAACAAGAATAGGGTGGAAAATCAAATGACAAACACCTTCGATCTAGTCACTGTCCTTAAATTGGTGAGCGGCAAGGTGCTAGCCGCCGGTCGTGCGTTAATACGCGTGGCTAGCGCCTTGCGGCTCACATTAACCGCACTCATCTTGTTGGGCATGGGGCTGTTTGCGCCGGTTAGTCAGGGATCGGATTTGCCGAAGACGATGACTGGGCTCTTTGACAACCACTGCGTGGAATGTCACGACGGCGGAGAGGCCGAGGGGGGATTGAATCTTCAATCGCTTGAATGGAATCTTGAGGATCCTCATATCGCCGGTATCTGGGTGAAGATTCATGATCGACTTGCTTCCGGGGAAATGCCGCCAAAGGATGCAGGCCATTTGAGCAAGGCCGAACGCGGCTCGGCGGTGGACGATCTGGCGAATCGAATCGTCCGGTTTCAGACGAACAGGTACGCACAACACGGACGCGCCGTTTCACGTCGGGTGAATCGTTTTGAATACGAGAACATCCTTCGCGATCTTCTGCACGATCCTCACCTCAAGATCGCGGATCAGTTACCTCTGGACGGTGAGGTCCATGGCTTCGCCAAAGTGGGCGAAGCTCTTGATGTTTCTCATGTGCAGATCGATGCCTATCTGGATGCGGCCGAATTTTCGCTTTGCCGGGCGATCGAGTTTCCCGCCAAGAAGCCAGGTTTCACGAAGCGGCGATATTACGCACGTGAACAAGGGAGGATGTGGGCCGGCACGGGTAACAGTGGATGGGCGCGATTTTCGCTCGCGCTGGAGGGATTGAACATCAACGAGGAGTATTCCTTTAGCAAGAGAGGCTTTGCGCCGGTTAAGCAGTTCCCATCCGTCGGGACCATCGTCGACGATACCGAGGCGGAGCGCACCGGGCCCTGGCGCAAGTCCACTCGTCGCTCCAACCACGTCGGCGACCACTATCTGGCTGACGACAACAAGAACACGGGCGCCTACGCGATCACGTGGAAGGCTAAGTTGCCGAAACCCGGAACCTACGAAGTGCGAGTCAGCTTCGGTGGCGGAGAAGGCCTGGCCAGGACCGCGCCGTATCGGATTCGCCACGCCGAGGGCAAAACCGACCTGTCCATCAATCAAAGACAGAAGCCGACGATTGAAGGTCTGTGGTTTCCCCTTGGACGTTTTACATTCGACCGGGCCGCGGAGGTATCGCTGCGCAACAAGGAGGCCGGGGGATGGGTTATCGCGGATGCCGTTCAGTTCGTTCACGTCGATGACCTGAACGTGAATAAGGGTGGAAACCCGAAGCGTAAGCGAGAGACATCGAACTCCCGACACCCGGAAGAAGCGTCCACTGCCATTTTTCGCGGAGCCTACACTCCGTTTTACTACGGCTTCGATAAATTCAAAGCGCCGGTTCGAGGCGACTACAAGCTTCGCCTGAAAGCACGATCGGTGCTTCGCCAGACGGACTACGTTGACTGGGAAGGCGAGAAGAAGCCGCGCTTCTATCCGAATTTGGTGCTGGATGCCTCGCGACGCTATCCGACTCCTGTGAATGACCGGGTCTCGTCCGGAAAACGGAGCGAACCGGTCAAGGTGTACTCGTCCACCCTGGACGAACCGAACACCCAAAGCATGTTGCCGATCGGAGTCTTTGAGGCGCCGCCGGAAACGCCCGAGGTTTCTGAGCTGGAAGCGTTTCTGGAGAAAGGGGCCATGGTCAAGCTCGATTGCATGCGTTTGCCAAGCCCCATGGTTCCCGCGATGCCGCATACGATCCAGAAAACGGATGGTGGATATCCCGGGGTCGCGTTTCATTGGCTGGAAGTTGAAGGCCCGATCGTCAAGCAATGGCCGCCCGCGTCCTACGGGGCCTGTTTGGCGACGTTCCTTTCAAGCAGGCGGGCCGCCATGTCGAGGCGGTCTCGGAACAACCGATGAAGGATGCGGGCACGTTGTTGGCCGGGTTTATGAATCGGGTGTATCGGCGTCCGGTTGCGGAAGCGGAGTTCGATCGATTCTACCGATATACGAAGCAGTTGCTGAAGGAGAAAGAGACGTTTACGGAGGCGATGATCGCGACGTATTCGGCGGTGCTGGCTTCGCCCGAGTTCCTCTTTCATTGCAGCGGGCCGGGCGAACTCGATGATTTCGCGCTCGCCGAGCGTCTCTCATTTTTCCTGGGTGAATCGATGCCGGACGAGCAACTTCGCGCCCTGGCTCGACAAGGAAAGCTTCGCGAGTCCAAAACGCTGCGAGCGGAAGTCGATCGCCTGCTCGAAAAGCCTGAAGCGAAACGTTTCGTGAAGGAGTTCCTCAATTCCTGGCTCAAGCTCGACGAGATCAACGACACCGATCCCGACCGGGAGCTCTATCCTCAATACGCTGGAGACTGGTGGCTCGTGAACTCCATGGTCGAAGAGTCGCGTCTCTATTTCGCCGATCTTATCCCGTCTCGAAAGAGCCGAAGTTTCTGAAGTCACATGTGAGTTTGCCTGCGCACTTTGCAGCCAGTGGATACATGACGCTTACCGCGGGCAAGGTGTTTCATGGCGGGGCCACTCTTCAGAAACACTTTCATGTCGTGGGACCGCGTCCAGGACAGTGGCTCAAGGGTCTCGACAAAAAGGTTCACGACAAGCCGAAAGGTTGGCACGGCATCTGGGACTTCGGCCCTCAGGACTACGACGAATCGAAATTCACCGATCACGTAGTGGCCACATGGGTCACCGAACAACTTGGCAACAAGCACGACAAACCGTTTTTCCTCGCCTTCGGTTTCTATCGTCCGCACGTGCCGTTCTCTCCACCGCGCCGCGTTTACGACCGTTTCGAGAACGTCCAACTACCGCGCGTTGATGACGATGACTGGAACGACATACCCGACGCCGCGCGCGAGGTGTCGCTGAGCAACCCGAAGATTCCGACGCACGACTGGATGCGCGAGAACGATCGCTGGGAACAGGCGGCACTCGGCTCACGAAACGCGAGCGAAGAATGTTCCCGTCCGTGCCTCGTCGGGCTCTCAGCGCAAAGACTTCGTGGTCGACCAAACCGTTTCACTTCCCAAAGGCAAACACTTTCGTCCGATCGACACGGTGGAACTCGTGGCGGACACAGAGACAACCATTCAGATCACCAACTCAGGCACCGTTGGATTCGTGATTGTTGACGCTCTGCAACTGCTGCGCATCAAACAGGAGTCGAATTAGACTCAATAACACGCCTACCTGCCTGCGAGAACACACACGATTCGGCCGTCGGGATTTCCTTCGTGGAACGGGAGCTCTGGTCGCATTACCGGTGCTCAGGCTGAGTGACACTGGCTTGCTGACGATTGATCGAACCTGAAAGCTCTGCGAATTCTTCGAAATCCTGAGATTTCCACGTAAAATCCAACGTGGATCGGCAGCGGACCAATGCGGCCCGTTCCTGCGTTAATTACATCGCCGAAAAGGCCAGAAAATAGGTTGCCACTGACCTTTGGAAATCATGCAATGAATACACAATCCAACCGTCGCCATTTCCTTCGCGGAACGGGAGCACTGATCGCGCTGCCCGCGCTGGAGTCGATCGGATTTCGCCGCTTTGCTTCGGCTGCGGAAACAGCACCGGTTGCTCCGCCCAAGCGCTGCGTCTTCCTGGGCATCGGCTTCGGGGTGACCAAGGAAACTTGGTTTCCTGATGTGGAGAAGACCGGTGCGGACTACGAACTCTCTGAAGGCCTCGCTCCGCTGGCCCGTCACCAATCCGATATCACCGTGGTGCAGGGATGCGCGAACCAGTTCACCAACGAGGCTCACTGGGGAAGCACTTTCTGGCTCACCGGGGCAAACCGCTACAGCGTTCCCGGCCAGAACATGGCCAATAGTATCTCGGCCGATCAGGTCGTCGCGCAGCATTTGGGGCGGGACACTCGCTACTCCTCGATCCAGCTCAACGGTTCCGATGACCAGGGTCATGGCCCCGGACTTTCTCTGGCCTGGGATCAGCGCGGCAAACCCGTCGCCGGCCAAGACGATCCGGTCCAGGTTTTCCACAAACTCTTTTCACCGGATGACTTGCCCTTGGAACAACGCCAGGCCGCTATCGCCGAAAACCGCAGCGTCCTGGACGCAGTCCTGACCCAGGCCAAACGCGTGCAGCGCGGCCTTTCAAAAACCGACACCGACAAACTGGACGAATATTTCCAGGGCATCCGCGACATCGAGATCCGCCTCAACAAAGACGAAGACTGGCTCGAAGTCCCCAAGGCAAAGGCTCCCCTCGACGAACCGGAGCCCGGCCTGAAGGGGAAGGCCGAGATCGAGATCATGCAGGATCTCATCGTTGCCGCGCTACAGACGGACAGCACCTGCGCGCTCAGCTACCGCCTGCCAGGGCAGAGCCTACTTCAGAGTCTCGATCTCAAACCCAGCGCCCACAATGTAAGCCATTACTCACCTGGCGAACGCATGAAGGCCTCGAAGTTGCGCGACAAAACCCACAGCGAACTGTTGGCCCGCCTGATCGACAAACTCAAAGCCACGAAGGAAGCCGACGGATCGAGCCTCTTCGACCACACCGCCGTTGCCTTTGGATCGAACATCAGCTCGATTCACTACCTGACCAATTGCCCGACCGTTCTTACCGGCGGCGGAGCCAACCTGAAACTGGGGCAGCATCTCGTCCTGCCGAAGGATACACCGCTGTGCAACGTGTGGCTGACGATGCTGCAGGGACTCGGCATCAACGTCGAACGACACGGCGACAGCACCGGCGTCGTCAAGGAACTGCAGGCGTAGTCGCCGAACACCGTCGTTGTCTGGCGTAGTGGATTTCGCCAGAACTCCTTACTTCGAACTCCGGGAACTCTGGCGAGTTCCACTACGAGAAGCATGACACGTTTCGTATACACAATCTGCATTGCAGCTTTCGCGCTTTGTTCGTTAACGCAGGCCGCTCCTCCTGAAGCACGCCTTCCCGACAAACACCGGGCATTCTTCAAAGCACACTGTCTTGACTGTCACGACTCCGAAACACGGGAAGGCAAAGTTGATCTGGAGACACTGCCGTTTCGCATTACCACTATCGAGCAGGCGGAACTCTGGCAGAAGGTTCTCAACGCGCTGAACGCTGGTGAAATGCCGCCGGAAGATTCTGAGCAGCCCGGCAACATTGAGAAGGCGGATTTCCTCGATGATCTCGCGCGAATGATGGTCACCGCGCGGCAGGCGCTGTCGGATTCCGGTGGCAAGATCACGATGCGACGGCTCAACCGGCGTGAGTACCGTAACACCATCGAAGCGTTGACTGGCGTGAAAGTCGATGTCGGCTCACTGCCCACCGATGGCGGCTCGGGAACCTTTGATACCGTGGGGGCATCGCAGTTCATCTCCAGCGATCAGTTCGAGCAGTATCTCAAGTTGGGTCGCAGCGCTATTGATGAAGCCTTCGAGCGTTACGCTACTCCGAAGCAACCGTCCCGGGTCTTCCGCGTTGAGCCGGAAAACACTGTCAACGTAAAGAACCTGGAAATCATCAAGAGACTGGAAGACACCTACAAGGAGAAATGGCTGCCCTGGAAAGAAGGTGTCGACAAGGCGGCTGAAGCTGCTGAGAACCAGGAAATTGTGGCCGCCCTTCGCAAGAAGCACCCAGATTATGATTCCAATCCTACTCTCAAGTACAAAAAGGCTGATCTTCTGAAAGGAGCACCCGATCCTCGCGACTATGGCGGCAGCGATCCAATCAATGCCGTTGCCGCCTTATACAGCCCCTATCAGCGGTATCACAGCTACTTGAAGCACTACGCTGAGCTTCCTCACAACGATCGGGGTGCCTACCTAAAACTTTCACGGGGGGTTCAACGCTTTGATGTTCGCCCGGATCCGAAGAACATTTCTCCGGGCACCTTCAAGCTCAGGATCCGGGTCGGCGCGGTGAAAGGCTCCGATCCTTCCCGCCATTTCATCGAGATCGGTCATCCCGAAAAACCGAACGGAACGTCACCCGGCTTCGCCAAACTGCTCAGCACGCAACCGGTATCCGGCACCATTGAGAACCCGGAGATCATTGAGGTTAATGTCGAAATCGGGGAACGCACGCCGCGCGAAGTCGGCATCCAGGAACGCCAGCCCAGATCGGCAAAACTTCTCAGACAAGAGTTCGACCGCCACAAGCAGAAGAACGGTTACGGCACTCCGCCTGCCATCTGGGTCGATTGGATGGAACTGGAAGGTCCCATCATTGAGACTGCGGCGACAGAATCCAGCATCGTCCGCATCGAACCGGAGCAGACGATCAATCCCGCGAACGAAAGAGAGATCGCGCAGATCGAAGATGCCTACGCTCGATTCACCCGCTGGCAGAAGGGCGTCGACAAGGCGGCAGCGACTCCTGAGAACCAGGCGAGGATGGCGAAATTTCGCAAAACGGAACCGAAGGCCGCGCACCCGGTCTGGTCGTATGGCTTTGCCGACCGGCTGGAGGGGACTCCCGATCCCAAAGACTTCGGCTTCCGCGACTCGCAGAAAGCAGCCGCCAGCCATCCAGAGAATGATCGCGCCAACCTGGCTTACCACAAGCACTACGCCGGACTGCCGCATCGTGATCGCGGCGCCTACTTGAAGCTCGCCCACGGAACCGGTCGCATCATTGTTCCCCCGAAAAAAAAGGAATTGCCGCCCGGCAGCTATGTCATGCGTGTGCGTGTCGGGGCTGTTGAAGGCACTCCGGCCTCGCGACGTTTCATCCAGGTGGGGCATCCTCAGCGCCTAATCGAGAGCAGAAACTGGGGACTCGAGGGACCGGCCACCAGCACTCATCAAGTCACCGGAACCATCGACAATCCCGAAACGATCGAGATCCCGCTTGAGGTCACCGCCACGACGATCCCCGAGTTCGCGATACAGGAGAAACAGCCGAACAACGGAAATCTGAAAGCACTGTGGAATGACCACAATAAATGGAAGGCAAAAAACGGCTACGGCCACCCGCCAGCTATCTGGGTCGACTGGGTGGAACTCGAAGGACCGCATTCGGCATCCAAAGAGATCGGAACGCGATCGCCGTTGCAGGCGATTTGTAGCGGAAGTCATCAAGACTTTCGACAATCCGCGAGCCCCGGAACTCTTGACGAGTTCCGCTACGGGGAAGCTGAATCCGAGCGTGCTCGCGAGATCTTCACCGAATTTGCTGCGACGGCCTTTCGTGATGTTCAACCGGAATCCGAGTTCATCGACAGGCTCGTCGCGATCTATGAAACACGTCGCAAAGCAGGCGACTCTTTTGATGTGGCAATTCGCACGCCGCTCAGCGTCATTCTTGCTTCGCCTGGATTCCTCTATCTCTTCGAACCTGGCGACGAAGCTCTGCGCCGTCAGCTCAATGATCGAGAGCTTGCCGTGCGGCTGGCTTACCTCCTCTGGAGTGGACCTCCGGATGTCGAACTGCTTCAACTCGCTCAGCAGAACAAGCTGCATCATCCAGAAACGCTGCGGCAGCAGGTTGATCGACTGATTGCTGATTCGCGCTTCGACGAATTCGTGTCCGGCTTCGTCCATCAATGGCTGGACATGGAACGACTCGACTTCTTCCAGTTCGACGTCAACCTCTACCGGGACTTCGATGAAAGCACTCGCGCTGCCACGCGCGAAGAGGTCTACCAGTCGTTCGCCCACCTGCTGCGCGATTCGAACGACGGTCGTCTGGGAAAACTTCTGAAGAGCGATTACGTGTTCGTGAACGGCCTGCTCGCCACCTACTACGGTATCGAAGGCGTTACGGGCGACGAGTTCCGCAAAATCAAACTGCCCGCCGACTCGCCCCGAGGCGGATTACTCGGAATGGCCGCCATCCATGCGATGGGAAGCGACGGCGTCGTGAGCAGCCCGGTCGAACGCGGAGCGTGGGTGCTACGGCACCTGTTGAACGATCCTCCACCGCCGGCACCGCCCAACGTCCCGCAAATCTCGCGTCTCGAAGGTCAGATCCTCACCACGCGCGAGCGACTTCTGGCACACCAGGAAGAAGCCCAGTGCGCCAGTTGCCACCGCAAGATCGATCCGATCGGCTTCGGCTTGGAGAACTGGGGCGCCGCCGGAAAGTGGCGAACCACGGATCAAGCAGGAGGCAACGGGAAGAACGGGAAGACCTGGACCATCGATGCCTCCGGAGCATTCCACAAAGGACCAAAATTCAACGACTACCACGAATTACGCGACCGCATCGCCGACCGCGAAGAAGACTTCGCCCGCGGATTCACCGAACACCTGATCGAATACGCTTTGGGCCGTCCCTTCGGATTCACGGATGAAGAGCTGGCGAATGAGATTGTTCGCGCCGCGCAGAGCAAAGAGTTCCCCGTTAGTGAATTCATCCACGCCCTCGTCCAAAGCAGGCCGTTTCAATCGAAGTAGTCTCCAGCCCAAACCATCACAAGAATTCAATTCCATGAAAACCAACCTGTCGTGCATCCTTGTTGCTATCAAAGGCAAGAAAGGTACGGTCGATGAAGGCGGAGTACGTTCCCCGTTCTTCATTCGCTGGCCCGAAAAAATCAAAGCCGGTGGCAAAACAGATACCGTTTCCGGAAGTATCGATTTGAAACCCACCCTGCTCGATCTCGCGGGCATCAGTTACACCGGTGCGTTACCGCTGGATGGAGTCAGCCTGAAGCCTCTTCTTTTCGAAGACCCCGAAAACTGGCCGGACCGACTTTACATCAATCACTTCAACGGAAAGACCAGTGTACGAAGCCAGCGTTTCCGACTCGGATTCAAGGGTGGACTTTACGACATGCAAAACGATCCCGGTCAGCGAGTCGACGTCAGGGATAAGTTCCCGAAAGTGCATGCGGAACTGACCGCAGTCGGAGAGAAATTCAATCGTGAAGTCGTCGGCGAACTGCCTGAGGACAAAGACGAACGTCCGTTTACGATCGGGCATCCGGAGCACGGGTTCACTCAATTGCCTGCACGCGACGCGAATGCCACAGGAGCTATCCAGCGATCCGGCAAAGCTCCGAACTGCTCGTACTACACAAACTGGGTGAATACAGAGGACACCATTTCCTGGAACGCCAATGTGCAGATTGAAGGCGAGTACCGAGCCCAGGTTTACTACACCTGCTCCAAAGATGATCTGGGGACCGTTCTTAAACTAAGCTGCGGTGAATCTGCCATCACCAAAGAAGTGACAGTCGCCAACGACCCGCCTCTCGTCGGCGCGGAATCGGATCGCTCGCCCCGCAGAAGCGAATCCTTCGTGGAAGATTTCGTCCCTCTGAACCTCGGCGTCATTCACCTGAAAAAGGGAAAGAGGCCACTGATCCTTTCAGCTCTCAAAATACCGGGCAAACAATCGATCGAAATGCGGCTGATCATGCTCAATCGCATATCGGAAGTGAAAGGCCAATCGAACCCGTAGCGGAACAGCCGGTTCAGAATTTGGGATGCTTCACTAGGACCAGTTTCAAAACCAAAGGAAACCCGACGCGCAAGTTTTGAGCCTGCGTTTTTTCGTAATCGCGGGGCGATGACAGGACGTAGCCTGGAGTGCAAACCCCAGGGATTCTGATTCAAATGAAATTTTTCCCTCACGTAAACGAGGACGCATAGAAATGAAACCCAACACGCGACCAAAAAGCACACGCCGCAGCTTCATCAAGACAACGGCCGTTGCCACCATCGGCATGCCCACCATTATTCCGGCCAGCGCGCTCGGCAAGGATGGAAACGTTGCGCCGAGCAACCGAATCATACTGGGCGGCATCGGACTTGGCAGGCGAGGCCAGAAAGTCCTTGATGGATTCTTCCAGCAGAATGACTGCCAGTTCGTCGCGATTGCCGATCCGCAAAAAGAGCGGCGAGAAGCAATTAAACGAAAAGCAGATGATCACTACGGGAACACCGATTGTGTTATCTACGACGACATGTCCGGCGTCCTGGATCGCGACGACATTGACGCGGTCATCATCACAACCGGAGATCGCTGGCACACGACAGCATCCATCCTTGCGGCTCGCGCGGGCAAGGACATCTATTGCGAAAAGCCGTGTGCGATGAATATCCAGGAATGTCAGGAACTGGACGACAACATCAAGAAACACAATCGTGTCTTCCAGGCTGGTACGCAGAGGCGAAGTGTTCCCAACTTCAAACTCGCCGTCGATCTTGCCGTCAACGGGAAACTGGGCCAGCTAAAAGAAGTTCACGCGGGGATCCTCCAGCTTCAAGATTATCTTGAGCCCTTGCCGGCTCAACCCGAACCGGACCCATCGGTCATCAATTGGGACAAATGGTTAGGTCCGGCACCACACGTGCCCTTTAACGAAGCTTACTGCCAAGGTCGCTGGCGCAACCACAAAGGACTGTATTCCGCATGGCGATTGCCCGAGTGGGGATCACACACGATTGACCTGTGTCAATGGGCCGCCGGCGCCGATGGAACAACGCCGATCGAGTATGAAGCGAAGTCCGACAGCCTGATCCACGCCAAGTATGCCAATGGCGTCAAACTGGTGATGCGGCTTTCATCCGGAAAAGGTGTTGGTGACTGGATCAAGGGACTGGGCACCTGTCCCGTGCGTTTTGTCAGCGATGAAGGCTGGGTGGAAGCGGGCGATCACCTTGGCATCGAATCGAGCCACCCCGAGCTTCTCAAGGCCGTGCGAGATAATCAGATCCGCGGCACGGACCCGGTACTGCATGTCCGCAACTTCCTGGATTGTGTCAAGACGCGCGAGCAACCAGTGTGCAACTCGACCGCTGTACGCTATGGACACATGGCGTGCTTCGCGGCCGCGATTAGTTGGAAGTTGGGTCGCAAAGTCACGTTTGATCCAAAGACAGAGAGCTTTGTGAACGACTCCGAAGCCAATCGACTGTGCACCTACGAGCGACGTGCTCCTTACACGATTTGAGAGAAATCGGGTGTGCCTGGGGTGGAGGGAAGAACCGTACACCCACGAAGCCGAGTTCGCCGAAACAACCATTGCCCCAACAAAGACCACGAGTAACAAGAGGCATGCAATTGCTTCCGAAACGGAAATCCGTCCGGCCCCAGAAGCCTTAACAAGAATCAATTTTTCACAGAACCGATCAAAATCGACGGCTACTATTTCGTGCCTTCCGGCAAACCGGGATTGGGTTATGAATACGATGAGAAATTCGTCGTGAGTCAGAAAAGGCTGGCGGAGTAGGCTTTAATTTGCCGCAGTTCAGCGGGGCTCGAGTTTTCTCCGCCAATTTGCTCGTTTTCCGCGTTAGATCCAGCGACTCGCGGCAGCAGACCGATATGGTTTGCTCAGTCAGTTGGCCAGAGTGTGCTGATACTCGAAGGATTGCGTCCCCGAAAGGAACAAGCCCCACATGAAATCGATTTCAATTTATCTGCTGCTCGCGATGCCTTGCTGCTTTGCAACCGTTTTGACGCAAGAAACGAATGCGGAAGCCAAAGTCAGCACCAATGTCATCATCATCTACTCTGATGATCACGGCTACACCGACCTCGGCGTTCACGGAATCGACAATCACGTTGAAACGCCGAATATGGATGCGCTGGCAAGAGGCGGAGCGTTAATGAAGGCGGGCTACAGTTCGGCGCCGCAGTGTCGTCCCTCACGCTGTGGGCTGCTCGCTGGGCGGATCCAGAATGAGTTTGGCTTCTCAAACAACAAATGTGATGCCGGAGCGGGTGTGGGAACGCTACCGCGTGTGTATCCGCCGGGAACAGATATGGAAGGCAAGCCGCTGCTGACCATCGCCGATCGGATGAAAAAGCTCGGCTACACGACTGGCTTCTCCGGTAAATGGCATTGCGGGCCGAACAACGATCGAAATGCGAAGTTTGATCCGCGCGGTCGCGGTTTCGATGATTACTGGGTTGGAGCGATGACAAAGGGAGTCGCGAACCTCGATTTGAAGGGCAATTCGGTTCCTCATCAGGAGATGTCTTTCCCAGATCAAAATCGCGTCATCTTGCAAGGCAAATTCGCAGAAGCCTTTGTGAAGAAGAACAACCAACGGCCGTTCTTTTTGTATTTCCCGATCTACAGTCCCCATGTGCCCATGATCAGCAGGAAAGATGCGTACTACAAGGAGTTCGCTCAGCATGATTACCCACAATACGACGATGCACAGGACGAACACCGTCGCCGCGGATTGGCACTGATCAAAGCGATGGATGATGCGGTTGGCGGCCTAATGAAAACGCTGCGTCAATTCAATCTTGAGGAACGAACGCTGATCCTGTTTGCTGGCGATAATGGTGCACCCGGCAAGTTCGACACGGCCGCGATCGGCAGTTGGAACGGATCGAACAACGTGCCGATGCGCGGGCCGAAAGGGACGCTTCACGAAGGCGGAGTCCGAGTGCCAATGTTCGCTAGTTGGAAAGGAACGATTACTCCTGGGTTGGTGATCGAAGAAATGGTCACCACGTTGGACTTCACGGCCACGAGTCTTTCCGTGGCTGGCGGTGAGGTGCCGCCTGAGTTCGATGGCGTGAACCTGTTACCAAGGTTAACGGGCGAACTACGGGTTATAGAACGAAAGCAACCGATGTACTGGGATTTTTACTCGGGGCAGGCGATTCGCGACGGCGATTGGAAGCTGTGGCGTGATGCCAATACAACGATACTGTTTAATATCGCTAATGATCCTGCCGAACTGACGAATCTAGCATGGCAACAACCCGAGCGGACGCAGCAGCTTGTAAAGAAGCTGGACAAGTGGACGTCTTCTCTGCTGCCCAGTGCGACGTACGATCCTGAAGGACGTGGCAGAACGATGTTGCCACACTTCGCGGGCGCTCCCGATGGGATGAAGCCTGATCCTCGCTATCGAATTCCCTACGACACCCCCATTGCCGCCGCGTATCCGGCAGCCGTCGCGTCACCCGGTGCACCGAAACCAGAATCGTGGGAACTTGAGCAACCGCAACGGAAGACCGTGAGTCCTGCCCCAGCGAACAATCATCAGTCGAGTGAGAACTTCTTCAAAAGTCGGGATCGCGACGGCGACGGGACGATCACTCTCGAAGAATTCATCGGCAATCCGAAAGGACGCAACGTCCCAGCATTGACCAAGCGTTTCAAGAAGCTTGATGCAAACGCCGACGGCAAGCTGAACCGCAATGAGATCCGCTTCTCAACGAACCGTTCCGAATGAAATGATCAGCAGCCTGACTCTCGGAGTCGGGCTGCAACAATCCCATTCTTTCCGCTCAGGTTGCAAAGTGATCTCAGCCATGAACGACATGAACAGCATTCTCGCAGCAACGCTCTGTACTGCGCTTTTATGTCTTTGCACGTTCGACGTATGTGCCGCCGATCCACCCGCCTTCAAATCAGAGCTTTTCAAGACCGGCACGCTCGTCTACTCCGATGATTTTGATGGGGAGATCAACCGAGAACGCTGGGGTGCACCTACAAAGGACAAGCAGATCACAGAAGGCAAACTGATCGTGTCGCAGAAATTCAAGTCAAAGGAAGAGGCGATGAAAGTGCTCAAGCGAGATCATCACCTTGGACTGGAACCGGTCGTGCATCTGAATCGGATCCCTGAAAAATTCGTCTGTCACCTGCGTTACAAGTGCGAGAAGAAAGAACTCAGCCCTGGCCGACCCATTCTTCAAATCGGCCACCACATGATCAAATTCAGCTACATCGAAGGAGGTGGTCACCGGGTTCAACTGCCGGACGGTCCTGCTTTCAGTGACCCCGACTCAGGGATGAAACTTGGCCAGTGGGTCGATTTGATCATCGAGTACAAGCTCGGATCGATTCGAGTCAGCGTCAACGGACACGGCAAAATCTACGAACACGAGAAGGTCAGCATCGTCAACGAGAAAGACAAACACGGGCCCAGATTTACTTTCAAGGGCGGTCCAGATTGCCGGATCATCTTTGATTCGGTCCACCTCTGGAAATGTGAAGAGTGACTGACATCCAGAGACCACGAGGCAGCAGACGTCATCTTGTTGCAGTCCGCTCCAAAGACTGGCGACTGTACCGCTATCAGGAAACGGAACCGTGGAAACTGTTTGACCTCGAAAAAGACGCTCGCGAAGAAGAAGATATTGCGGATCAGTATCCGGATGTTGTTGAAAAACTCGCCTACAATCACGCGGAGTGGAAAAGTACGCTTGCTCCATTGTTGACAAAGCCTGAAGAAGAGTACGTGAACCCCGGCCCGGTCACCCCGGCGGGTTATAGCTGGGTTGTTACCGACGGCTGGGCCGTTCCCGAGAAAAAACAGAAGCGGTGACGCACTATTCAGTCGTGTGCAGCACGTACGTCGCGAGCTGATTTGCTGAGTTTGGTAGTTTTTTCAGAATACGCTGTCTGGAATCCGAGGTGGGGGTACTTGGTATCAGGAGATCTTTCGATGGATGAAACGCCCCTGATTCAGCAGTATTTGCTGCTTCGCAGCGAATTCATGGGGTACCTGTACGCAATGACCCGGGATGCGGAACTGGCCGAAGAGAGACGAACAATGAGCAACTCTCGGTTGTTGTTTGGACTTGCCTCATCTCCGGATGAACCGCTGTTGCTGGACATGGCTGGTGTGCTCTCACAGATCGAGCGCAGGCACAACGTTGAACTCCTTGATTCGACCAGTTCCTCCGAACATCACGTACGAGCCACCTTGAGACGCGGTCGTCAAAATCCACCACCGAATACCCCTGAAACGATTGATTTCTGGGCGGACGCCGAGAGCGGCGTCGGACTGCGAGCCGAAATGAGGTGGGCAGATGGCAGGCAGATGCAATTTGAGCTCTTGGAGTCAGTGAAGTTGCCGGACCGTTGGTATCACTACTCAAAGCACGCGCCCGATAGAGAGGTCCGACGTTTGCCAGGGAAAGAGCATCGGTAACGGAACTCGTCAAGAGTTTCGGCTGTCTGCCAACCGCCGGCCAATAGTCTTGACGACTTTCGCTACGCACTCAAGGGAAACTGAGCTGATTCCATGACGATTTCCGTTAGCCCGGCGGAAATCCACAATAAACCTGTCTGATTTTGTCAGGATCCGTACTTGGAACTACCACCCGATCAATCAACCGCCCCACTGAGGGAATAAACTTGTCAAAAACACTTCTCATTTGCTTTGTGACTCTGGCGATGTCAGCGTCTTCAGTCGTGAGCGCGAACGACGCGATCAAGAAGAAAGCTCTCGAACTTTACCCACAAGCCGACACCAATGGCGACGGTGTCCTTTCAGATGAGGAGGAGGCCGCATTCAGCCGGCAAGCTCTGAAAAGATATCCCCAAGCCGATCGGGATGGGGACGGCGTGCTCTCCGATGCGGAGAAGCAGAGGCTACTTCGAATGGCCGCGAATCGGGCAAAGCCGAAGCCGGCGAGTCCGACGCCGAAGCGAGCGGAAACCAATGAAGCACCGACATCCGCAAACGTGAAATACGGTGAACATGAGCGGCAAGTCTTCGACATTTGGCTTGCCGACTCAAAGGAACCTGCGCCGCTCGCGATCTACATTCACGGGGGCGGCTTCCGAAGCGGTAGCAAGGAGAATCTGAAGCCAGGCGAGCTTACTCAACTGCTAGAGGCTGGTATCTCAGTGGCGGCGATCAACTACCGCTACATGACGATTGAACCATTGCCAACGCCTCATCACGACGCGCGGCGGGCACTGCAATTCATGCGATCCAAAGCGAGCGAGTGGAACATCGACAAGCAGCGAGTCGCGGCGTTTGGGGGCTCCGCTGGTGCTCAGATCTGCATGTGGTTGGCCTTTAGTGACGATAACTCGGTAAATCTTCCCTCACTCAACAAGGTAGCAAAATGAAAAATAGCGAAAACTCGAAAAGCACAGTCGGCCGTCGTGATGCGATCAAGGGAGTTGCTGCAACAGGATTGGTTGCTGCAACCGGATCCCATCGGTTCGTACACTCCGCTGAAAATCATACGGCTGGCCGTGACGCGATCCGGCGAGAGAATGCTGGAAAAGGAACGCGCGACTGGATGCTGACCAAGACACGCCAGCTCCCAGGGAAAATAAACAAGATTCTAAACAACGGAAGGTGCCAGGAGATCGAAGGCTATTGCAGTGCGAACAGCCTGCGTGCTGGCGAAACATTGAAGATCATGGTCAGCACGAATCCGGAATCCAACTTCAAGCTGGAGATCTTCCGAACAGGCTATTACGGCGGATCAGGTGCTCGTCTGATGAAAACGTTCGAGTCACTTAAAGCGGGCACGCAACCCGACCCCGCAGTCGGCGAGAACTATGTTCGCGAATGCCAGTGGGAACCTACACTTGAGTTGGAGATTCCTGAGAGTTGGCCCAGCGGTGTCTATCTCGGAAAGATGACCGCCGCACGAAGCGGCATCCAGAGCTACATCGTCTTCATCGTTCGCGACGACCGTCCTTGCGACTTCCTGTTTCAATGCAGTGACCTGACCTGGTCAGCCTACAACCGTTGGCCGATGGATTATTCGATCTATACCGAGCACGAGGACTGGACGAGCATTGGTGTGCCTAGCGGGACGGTCAGCTTCAATCGTCCTTATGGTCTCTTCACTCACCCAGTCAACAGACTCAAGAAGTCCGGCGGTAGCGGCGAGTATTTACCGTGGGAGTTTCCGTTGGCCTTCTGGATGGAAAAGCACGGGTACGACGTCTCCTACATCTCTAACGTCGACACGCACACCGATCCCGAGGGTTTGCTCCGCGCCAAGGGCTTTATTTCGGTTGGACACGACGAATACTGGAGCCTGGGTATGTACGACAACGCCATCAAGGCGCGTGACGCCGGAGTCAGCCTCGCGTTCTTCGGCGGGAATTCTGTTCTGTGTGTTGTCCCGATGTCGCCTTCAAGTGACGGAACGCCGAATCGTAATATTCGGCGAGAAGGCTGGTTCCTGCCGATGCCGGAAAATATTTCGGAAGCTGCCAAGCAGCAGCTTCTCAACAGGTCACTCAACGACAAGAGCTTCGAGCCAAGCATGGGCCCAGACGGTGCTCTTCTCATGGGAGGACGATTGGACCGGGAAGGAAGTGGACGTGGAATCGGCGCGGGAGACTGGACGTGTGCGATGCCTGATCACTGGCTGTTCGCAGGGACGGGAATGAAGAAAGGGGATTCCATCAAAGGACTCCTCGGCTGGGAGTGGCATGGTGCACCGAGGATGGATTTGCCAGGCATGAAGGTCGTTGCTGAAGGGGACGCGTTGACCAACAGAAAGAAAGTGGGGCACTACGCCGCCACGCTCTACGACGGCCCCAAAGGCAACATCGTGTTCAACGCCGCCACCATCTGGTGGGCCAATGGGCTGTCCAGCCCTCCCGGACATAAGAACCCCTCAAGACACGGCGTCACGCAACAAGGCCCCGACGAACGCGTGCAACAAATTACGCACAACCTTTTCCAGAGAATGATTGGCTAGGGAGCACACAGATGACAACAAGGAGTCAATTATCAGTTCTCGCTCTGTTCGTGATAACACTATTCACGGCAGGGGAAAGCACTAGCGCTCAGGTCGGTGACCATCCCGATGGCAAAACTGCGAATTGGGCGACAGAACAATTGCTCGCTGGGAGTTGAAGGAACCCTTCTTTCTCGGAGCCGGCATCTTCCAACCGCATCTGCCCAATTATGCACCTCAGAAGTACTTTGATCGCTTCCCTCTGAAGGACATCAAACTGCCGGAAGGTTACCTTGAAAACGATTTGGATGATGTTCCCGCGGCCCACGCCAAGATGGCGCACAATCCTTGGCTGAATCGAATCCGGGAAACCGGCCAATGGAAGCCCGCCATCCAGGCTTATCTCGCATGCACGGCGATGGTGGATGAACTCGTCGGCCAAATGGTGGAGGCCCTCGAGAAATCGAAGTACTCCGGCAACACCATCATCGTTTTGTGGAGTGACCACGGCTTCCACCATGGCGAAAAGGGTCGCTGGGGAAAATATTCGCTCTGGGAGCGAGCCACTCGGGTGAATCTCTTATGGGTCGTCCCTGGAGTGACTCGGCCAGGATCGACCTGTGCCCGGCCGGTGAACTTGCTGGACATCTATCCAACGCTCGTTTCGCTCACCGACTGCAAACCGCCCGAAGGACAACTGGAGGGAAACGATCTCTCCGTGTTGATGAAGAACCCGGAGGCCGAATGGGATGAAGCGACGGTAACGACCTTTGGCTACAAGAACTACGGCGTTCGATCTAAGCGATACAGATACATCGTTTACGAAGACGGATCAGAAGAGTTGTACGACCATGAGAACGACAAGTGGGAATGGCACAACCTCGCAACTGATTCTGAGCATGCGGAAATCAAGGCACAGTTGCGCAGCTGGATTCCTGCGCACCACGAACGTATGGGTGCTTTGCAAAAGGCGTTTGAACGTCGACGAAAGTGAGGCCCCGCTCGTTGGCGCAGCAGGGCTTTGTTCCCCAAACATTTACAATCCCAAAACTAGGCTGAATATGATGAGTCCATTTTCGAGAACGCCTGCAAAATGCTGGTTCACATTCGTGGGCACGTTGTTTCTCTTTCCTGCTCTTCTCGTAGCGCAAGAAAAAACTCCGACCCACGCGCATCTCTCGTATGGGCCGGAGGAGAGGCAATGGCTGAATCTCTATTTGCCGTCCGGCGACGCGCCTGCCCCGGTATTCATCTATGCCCACCACAACGGCGCTACGGCCGATGACGTCAAGAGTTCTTGGGCGAATCCTACCTTAGCGGAAGGAACTGCGATCGTTAGCTGGGAATCGATTGCAAAGGTGCAAGGGCTTTCCGATTTTCAAGTATGCGCTGCGGATGCAAAAGTGATGTTCGCATGGGTGAAGAAAAACGCGGCGACCTATAACTTCGATATCGATAAGATCATCATCGGAGGGCAATCGCGAGGAAGCTTTGTGAGTTGGCAACTCGCTCACTCTCTGGACCCCGGTGTTATCGGGATCTATATGGGACAAGCTCTGCCGGGCAGGTCCTTTAATAAGCGTTTGTTAGAACCGATTACGAAGAAAGCTCCCCCTGTTTTTCTTGCCTACCGCAAAGAACCTGGAGCGGTTGGAGACAGTCACGACCCTGCGCATGGGCTGAAGGTTTTGGAGAAATACAAAGAGCTGGGTATCGGCGATAAGGCTGAACTGGTGCACAGCCTTAACGAAACGAAGGACAATCAAGTCATGCAGTTTCTTCCGAAATTCGTACGTTCGCTTGGGACGCAAAAGCGTTGAGGACGTAGCCAACACAAATCGACCAAGCGTGTTTGTATTCCCGATGTGAAGATCCGACAGATCGACGACAGAAGATGCCAAGAGCCACATTTGCGACGACCGGACGAATGGCGTGCAGTCCGGGAAAGTTTGCAGAAACCTTGTCTGGAATTCGTCGCCGGCGTCCTTGGAAGCAGCACGACCGCAGAGAGCCGTTGCATCGCAACCTTCAGGAGTCCAGGCTATGCGGTAACGCTGCTCCCCCGACAAACTCAGGTCACCCCTAAGAGGCATCCATGATGACTCATCTACGAGACAGTAAGGCAATCCTGTTTCCGTCCGTTGCGACAGTGGTATTGGTCGTCGTGCTTCTTTGTGGCCAAACCTCAGCAGACCATACCGCGAGCCAGGCCGTCGAATTGGGACCCGGTTCCGCGCATCCAGGAACGACGGGCGAAGTTAGGGTGGAACTTGAAGAGTTCTTTCTCGAAGGAGATCCGCACGCCTGTGGGATCATCTGGGACGTCACGGTTGACGAAAAGAAGGGCGAGCTCTTTGTGCTTTGCGAACCCAAGAGAGTCGGAGGCGTTGGGGAGGTGCGCGTCTTTGACCGGAGCGGAGCGTCCAAGAGAACCATCATGCCGCTTAAACTGCGCCGAACCGGCGCAACTGCTGGCGGTGTACTGACCGAAGCGTCGGAGCGGATTTTCTTCGTGCACGGTGTTGGTCCAGCCGAAGCAGGTTGCTCGGACCATGTCGGAATCAGCCTATGGCGGCGAATGTAACCTTAGCCTGCCGCAACTTTCTAGAAAGCCGCCTGCACGCTGGCTATAAAAGGGACTCTTGTTACCAGAGTCTCGTCATGCCATGGCCAGGACCGTACATGTCAGCCGACCGCGACCCACTTCAAACGATCATTGCAGACTTTCTCGAGGCCGAAGAACGGGGCGAAACGTTGGATCGGAATGCGATGATCGATCAGCACCAAGAGCACGCCGATTCTTTGCGTGCCTACTTTGCCGAGCACGATCAGATGAAGCAGGCGGCGGACTTGGAGCAGCGTACGCTGCCGCCGCAGCCCGCTGTCGAGGAGCCGACACTTCCGCCTCAGGTAGCTGAGCCAGGTGAGGAGCTCACACTCGCGCCTAGTACCGCGCCAGCCGAACCTACCGTCGGCGATAACCACGTTAGCGAATCAGATAACCTGCTGATCGCGATCATGAACACACACTTCGGGCAGGGTTTAGTGGCAATTTTGTCCCTTGCTCAATTGCTTCTGTATTCATGCTCTTTAATTGGCTATCTAACCAACAGAAATTCCATCCAATGGTCGCTCGCTGCCCGAAGCCAATGATGGGGCCGTCGATCGGTACGATGCGATAAGGGCGGATTTCCGCTCTATGACCGCGCCGCCTCCACTTTACCTGAACACGCAGCGGTTGCATCGGCCTGCGCATCGGAGCGAAATCGCTCGACGCGGTCTTCCGGAAATCTCGGACCAGAATTCGGGAAAACTGCGCCGAAAGCCGCCAACCTGCGGAGGTGGTGGGACCGAAGCGCCGGAGCCGGTTTTCTTCGTGCGGTAGAGTGGTCCAACGGCCTGCAGTTGAGAGTGACCGAGCCGGCTTGCTTTACGGCGACTTCTATTCCGTTCGTGTGTGCCGCTGGGTCCGCGTCGTGTCCCACGCAAACAGCTTTTCAATGCCTCTCAGGCCCAGGCGGTGACCTGAAACGGCAAAATACTCCAGCCGTATCCAACGTTCCCGCGACGCTTCGGGCCGCGAAACCTCATTGAGCAACGCCGTTTGTGGCGAGGCAAATACTGGTGACCACCACCATCTGGGACTTGCGACATCTTTTCTTCCCAACGTGACATGTGCCAGAGAACAAGCCATGGTGGCAATTCGCCTTGCTTTTCCTCTGGGGAGCAACACCAATCGCACGAATGTACTTCTGCGCCACAGAGCCATGACATCGCTGGCAGGCACCAGGAGTCGGCGATCGCTCAGCAATTCGGTGCGCCAACGGTTATGATGTTAGCGCGATTCACGCGTGTAGCGAGTCAGCGCGCGGTAGTTGATTTAGTCTGTTGACTCTATTGAGCAGTGATCCATTTATGAGTACCCGTCAATTAGTGATCGTCGTGCTGCTTGCGTGCGGAGGACTCGGATGCAGAGATGCGCGTAACCTGTCGCAGCAGCTCGATGGAACCACAGATGCGACGTATGGTTTTTGGGTCCGTCTGCAGGGGATCAAATATCGAACCGCTCAAAAGACTCATTCGATTTACGTGAGCAACCTCACGACCGCTCGTGCCCAGGATCTGGATGCATTGGCCAAGGGATTCAATGCGGCGGCATCGCACCACGGTCAAATTGCGCGCGAGCTAGAGTTGTTGGATCCGGAGAACGCGGACTCGATTGCGGTTGACTATCGCGACCAAATGGTAGCTTCACATAAGAATCTTCAAAGACAATTCCGTGCCTGCGCCGACGCGACGAGTATCGGTGCGAACTACGGAGGCTTCGCCATCAGTCGCGGATACCACCAACTCACCCACCACGGAAAGGTCCCCGAGTACATCACCGAATTGTCAGTCATTGAACAATTTCACATGGAGCAACTCGCTCGCTTCCTTAAGCAGCTCAAGTCGGTTGAGGAACCCAACGGAAAAACGCTTCTGGACAACTGTATGGTGTTGTTCGGATCGGGGATGGGGAATGCCAGTTCTCATTCCAATAAGAACCTGCCCTTGTTGCTGGCCGGTGGCGGCTTCCGTCACGGCGAACACAAGTCCTATTTCAAGGACTCAGCCAAGAAGGTCGCGACTCCTGCGGCCAACCTGTTCGTGTCGATGCTGCAGCGATTCGGAATGGAGATCGATCAGTTTGGCCTCTCAGGCGAAACGCTGAGTGGGTTGGAGGTGGCGTCGTGAGCGAGCGTTGTGAAAGTGAGCCGCGAGGCGCTAACCGCGGGTTCGCCGGGGATCGAAGCAGGCGGCAAGGACCAAAGGCTATCGCTTGCTCGCTCATTACCACCCTGTTGCTGACCTGCGCAGCCAGTGCGATCGCCGCCGAAAGACCGAGCGATCAACTCGCAATGTCGGTAACCGCGTATTTCAAGCAGTATTGTTACCGCTGCCACGGGGATTCAACACAGAAGGGGGGTCGGCGTCTCGATCAGTTTCCCGATTCGATGCAAGCCAATAGCGATGCAGCGGAATTACTGGAAGAAGCTCTCGACGCGATCAACCGAGGCGACATGCCGCCGACGAAAAGGGGGGTCAGGCACCCGAGCGACGTCGAGACGGGGCGAGTGGTCAAGGCGATCACTGATTACCTGGCGAGTCTGTCCGATTCCAACTCTGAAAGGACGACAATGCTGCGCCGTCTCAACCGGTTTGAATATGTCAACACGATGAGTGATCTACTTGGATTACGAAAGGAGTTCTTCTCATTCACATCCGACTTTCCGGCCGATGCGGTCGAGCACGGTTTTGACAACAACGGAGAATCGCTTACGTTGTCTGACCACCAGTTGAGGCGGTACCTCGAAGTCGCCGAGGCGTCGCTTGACGCAGCATGTTTCTTTGACGCGCGGCCTCCCGCTCCCCAACGCTGGCAGTACACCGCCAAGGACTTTAACGGAGTCGAATCGTACGAGCGTGCTCCTGTTACCTGGCGACTGATCGTCAAAGACAAGTACTTGGAGATCGGCCACGGTCAACCGAGCGAGCGTCATGCTAACTTTGTCAAAGAGTTTGTCCGCCGAGGCGGGGTTCCTGATGACGGTTGGTACACAATAAGTGTGAAGGCGTCAGCCGCAAATCGGCTTGACCATGGATACGATCACGCTGAGTTTGACCGGTACCAAACTGAACCGTTGAAGATGGCCCTCTGGATCGCTCCCAATGAAGGATTGTTGGCTAAGAGCGCGGCTGACCAACGACAGCTCGTCAAAGTCTGGGACTTGCCGGATGGGAAACCCGCGGTGTTCACTCAGCGAATCTGGCTCGATCAAGGCGCGATCCCATTCGTCAGTTGGACCAATGGTGTGAGCTCCAAAGGCAACATTCGCCGCGTCGCCGAAAAGCATCATCCGGAGGTCATCCGGGCCACCAAGACACAGCGCGACGCCGCCAAACTAGGGAATCAGGAGGCGAAATCACGGGTCGCTAAACTCGATAAAAACAGCAACAACAAGTTGCTCTCGGAGGTCTATCAGCGCATGCTTGGAGATGAAAAATCCCAGGCTTTCGTTGAACATTTCACCGACACTTGGCTACGAATCAACACGCTTGGTTCGATGCCGCCCGACCCAAAAGCGTTTGAGCAGTACTACAAAGACCGACTGCAGGAGTGCTACAAGACGGAGACACGTCTGTTCTTCCGCGACTTGCTTGTAAACAACGGGTCGATCGCGAACTTTCTGGATAGCGATTAGCCGCCACGAATGCCAACAATGGTTACGGCCTTCGCGATCTGATCGTTCTCGTCGCCAACAGCCAGGTCTTCAAGCGTCGATAATTACGAGTCACCGAACAGCTTTGTTTTAACCCCCTAAGTATCCGAAGATGTTGAAACTCATCATTGCCATCGCCTTGTTGTTGATCGGAAGTTTCGCAAATGCTCAACAATGGCGTGAACTTTATGAGCCACGTGTGTTCGACGGGATGCCTGTTCGGGTGATGAAGCCGCTAGGTTTCGACTCAAACAAGAATTATCCGGTGATCGTTTCCTTGCATGGCGCAGGCGGCAAGGGCACCAACAACCAGAAGCAGCTCAAGGACTGGAATCGGCAACTGGCTGAATCGCAGCGAAGAAAAGACTTTCCCTGCTACGTCGTTGCACCACAGGCTGCTGAACTGTGGGATTCCGATGATCTGAAGAACGTCAAGACGCTGATCGCGCAACTGCCGTCGGTCGACATGAACCGCATTTACGTGATGGGGCATTCGATGGGCGGGCACGGAACGTACATCTTCATTCAACTCGATCCCGATTTCTTCGCGGCAGCCGCCCCATCAGCCGGCAGCGGCCTGAAAAGAACGGAAGACTTCATCGATCCGATGAAGATCAAGAACGTGCCGATCTGGGCGTTTCATGGGGACCAAGATGGCGTTTGCCCCATCGAGAAAGACCAGAAAATATTCGTTGAAATGAAACGTCTGGGCGGCAACATGAAGCTCACCATTTGGAAGGGTGACAATCATGGTGTGTCGGGCAAAATGATCATTGGAGCTGACAACGGAGTGACTCATTTGAGCAGCGAACGCTGTAACAAAGAGCCGGACTTTATGACATGGCTGTTTTCGCAGTCGCGAGACCAGAGCAACCCGGGCGTGGGTTCGTCCACTGAGTGGAGGAAGCATATCGTAGTGTCGGATGCGACAAGCATGATTAACTCGGCAGTTTCAAATGACTTCGACAATGATGGATCGATCGACATTCTTTCGTCCTGCGACGGACGGGCTGTCTTGCTGAAAGGGCCAGACTGGAATCCACGCACCATTTATGTTTTTGGCGAGGGTCGTTCACGGAACAAGCCGCGAACCAACTGCATTCACAGTTGTTTGATGGATATTGACCAGGACGGCGACCTTGATTTTTGCGATTCGAACAACACCGTTTTCTGGCTGGAATGTCCGGACGATCCGTTCGCCAACAAGCATTGGGTGTATCGCAACGTCGACGATGAGATTCTCGGTACGCATTGTCTGATTACAGGCGACGTGAACCAGGACGGCCGTCCGGACATCTGGTGTGCGGCCAAAGGTGGCGAAGGATTTCCCGGTGGCGAGTGGTTTGCTTGGTGGGAACAACCGTCCGATGCAACAGACCTTTGGACCAAACATGTACTGTCCGCATACCAGCCTGGTGCAACGAATATTCATCCGGTACGTGTCGATCAGGACCAGCACGTCGACTTCGTTGCCACCCGGGGCCACGACCAAGGCGTTCTTTGGTTCAAAGGGCCAGACTTCGAGGCATTCGAAATTGATTCGGGCATCCGTGGTCCCCACTGCCTCGCGACCGTTGACTTAGATGGAGATGGCGACATTGATATCGCCACTTGCGGTCGCGATGTCGATGGCGTAGCGGTCTGGTACGAGAATTCGGGCGATGGCCAATTCACCAAACATCGCATCGGCGTTGATCAGGGAGCGTACGACATCCGTGCCACCGACATGGATGGAGACGGCGATCTCGACCTGCTAATCGCAGGCCATACCAGCCGAAACATCGTCTGGTTTGAGAATCCGTTTAAGTCTCAATAAGTGAGCACGATGAAACAGTTCGAACGTCGTAGTTTCCTTCGCGGGATTGGTGCGTGGCCGGTCAAACCGCATTCCTTGCGCGGTAACCCGCGGCAGCGGATCGCGACTGCGCCACGCTTTCAAATACGGTTACGTCGCGCGGCATCGACCAGCAACCGGCCTTCAAGGAAATTGTGATTACATGGTTTCTCGACGTAGACGTGCTTACCGGCTTCACACCCCATGATGGCCGCTGGCGCGTGCCAGTGGTCGGGCGTGGCAACCACGATCGCGTCGACAGACTTGTCGTCCAGTACTCTTCGCAGATCGCCGTTCGTGTGCTTTGCACCGGCATCTTTCTGCAGATTCTTGGCACGTGCCTCATCAGGATCGCATGCCCAAGCAATTTGCGAACCGCCCTTGAAGGTCCGGCGGAGATTCTTCGACCGTCCGCCGCATCCGATAGACGGTCATCAACCCAATCGCTATTGCCACACGCGCAGGACGCGTGCATCTGATCTATGATGTTGAATACATGCGTTGCTTCTCGATCCACAGTGACGACGATGGGCAGACGTGGTCGCCTCCTACCGAAATCACGCTAACACTTAACTCCTTCCGCAAACGTGTGGACTGGCAGGCGATTGCGACTGGGCCTGGGCACGGAATCGAGTTGTCAAACGGTCGACTGATTGTTCCGGTAAGCCGAAGCTCAAGCGAACAAGAGACTGGGCCTACGCCAACCTCTCATTGGCTCGCTTCAACCTCGCTCGGGTAAAGGGGAAGACGCGCCGATGAGAGAACATTCCGTCACCGAAAGTCTTGACAACTTCCGCTACAAACAAATGCGTACTGTGAGCAACCTTCAGGAACAGCGATAATGCGATGCACATCAAAGTTGGCTCAGCGATGGAACCGGACGGTTTTCGCAGTGCCGCTGATTACGTGCCTCACGCTCGCGACCGCGTCTGCCAATGGTGCAGACGACTTCGCGCAGACATATGTCACGCGGATCCAGCCACTGCTTGTCAAAGCATGTGGGAAGTGTCATGGGAAGGAACCTCAGGACAACGATCTCGATCTCACGCGATTTGACTCCGCCCAGGCGATCCTGGCTCGGCCGAAGACGCTGATCAATATCGCCCAGCGGGTGCGCGGCGGCGATATGCCGCCGAAGGACGCGCCGCAGCCTGATCAGGCCGAGCGGGAACAACTGCTGGGCTGGATCACAGCGGCGCTTGATGCCGAGGCGACCGCGCGGGCCGGCGACCCCGGGCCGGTGACGCTGCGTCGGCTGAGCAACACGGAGTACGACAACGCGGTCCGCGATCTCACCGGCGTGGACTTGCGGCCGACGCGGGCCCGCGAGTTTCCTGTCGACAGCGTCGGCGGAGAAGGCTTCGCCAACGTCGGAGACGCGATGCCGGTCACGCCCGAACTGGTCGAACGTTACCACCGCGCCGCTCGCGACGTCGCCGCGCGGGCCGTGCTTCTGCCCAAGGGGTTTCGATTCTCCCCTTCTCCGGACCGGCCGACCTGGACCGAAGAAGCGTTGAAATCGCTCCGCGGTTTCCACGCACGCTACGCCGGTCCCAACGGAGAACCGCCGCTGGCGACGCACCTCGAAGCGACCCTGCGACACCGCGACAAGTTCACCAGTGGCGGCCCGGCCGCCATCGCGGCCGTGGCCGCCGAGGAGAAGCTCAATGCGACTTACCTGACGGCACTTTGGGAAGGGCTTAGCGGCACGACGGCCTCGTCGTTGTCGCCGGCGGAAACCGATGCTCGCATGAAGCAGTGGCGAGAGAAGGTGGCCGAGATGGAAGCCCGGAAGCAACGACGACAGGCCGCTTCCCAGAAGATCGAGTCCCGCTGGGCATCGTCGAAACGCGTTCTCGCGGAGTCCAAAGTTGCGGAAGGAGGCTCGGTTCCCTTTAAGCACAAGGTCTCGGTCGGGCGCGGTGAACTGCTGCTCCTGACTGTGCTGCCGAACGAAAACCACGGAGCCGACAGCACGCTCGTCGAATGGACGATCCGCGAAACAGCCGGTGAGCAACGAACCTGGAGCGTCTCCGATTTGATCCCCAATCTGCTCAAGGGGAACTCCTGGTCGGACAAGCACGAGGCTCGCTGGAGCTTCCTGGAAACGACATCGACTCCGGTGTACCTCACCGAACGGCGTGACAGCATCCAGGGACATGCCGTACTGAAATCGTGGAGCCTCGGTCCTGAACCCTCGGTCTTCGTGAATGCCGGCGAGGAATTGCGGGTCTGGACAACGTTGCCCGCACAGACCTTCTTTGTGCATCCGGGACACAAACGCCCCGTGTCCGTCGCCTGGACGAGTCCGATCGATGGCGAGTTGCTGGTCTCGGGCCGCGTCGCCGACGCTCACCCTGCCGGTCTCGACGGTGTCGAATTCGAGCTGTCGCATGTGGCCGCTTCGGATTTGGGGCAGGCACTGGCCGATCTGGGCAGTGCGTCCACGGATCTGCCGGATCCCGGTCCGGCTCCGGCACCGCTCGAACTCATTCGAGAAAAATGGCGGGCGGCAACCAACGATCCTGCGCCGGTTCTGGCGGCGATCAACGCTATGCAGGATCAATTGTTCCAAGGCAACTATGGGAAACATTCCGTCATCGCGGTCGGCAACGGCTTCCCCGCCTGGGAGGAACTGCGCCGGGTGGTCGCTCGCGAGCGGGTTGAGGGCGCCGCCCGCGAACCGGTCTTCCGGCTGGTCGCGTTGCCGGCCCAGCCCGACACGTTCGTGGTCTGGGACCGGCTGCGGTTGGAAGGAGGCGACGGGCCGACGCTGGTGCTGGCAGAGCACCCGGAATTGAAAGAGGCAGTCGAGGCAGCGTGTGGGATCAAGTTCGGCCACCATCCGCAGAACCGACCCGTGCCGGAATCCGCCCTGGTCACGGTTGCAGGTGCTGAGTTGATCATCGATCTGAAAAACCTCCCAGAGCCGCTCCGGAAAATACTCACGCTGCCAAGGTTCCTGCGCGCCGATGTAAGCCTCGACGAAGGCAGTCCGGCAACAGCCGAAGTGCAGGCGTTCGTGATCGCCGCTACGGGCGGCGGCGGCAGACTGGCCGAGCCGGTCGCCAAAGCGACGCCGGGCGACCCGCGAGTCGCAACGATCGTCCATCCGCGCGTCGCCGCCAAACGAGCACGGCAGGCCACGGAGTTTCGCGCGCTCTTCCCGCCGGCGGTCCTCTTCGAGCCAATCATCCCGCGGGACGCTCAGGGCAGCCTTTTCCTTTACCACCGCGAGGACGAGCCGCTGCGTCGGCTCCTGCTCGACGAGGCGGGGCGAGCAGAGCTTGACCGTCTTTGGGGTGAACTGGATTTCGTTAGCGAGCAGCCGTTTGCTACGCCGCGCATGTACGAAGAAATCTTGCAGTACTACCGCAGACCGAATGACGGCGCGCGGATCATGTTCTTCTACATCCAGCTGTTCAGAGAGCAAGTGAATCAAGAAGAAGCGGCCCTTCGCGCGGCCAAGGCCACCGCGGAGTTGGGGCACCTGGAAGCGCTGCTTGCCTTCGCTGACCGAGCCTGGCGTCGGCCGCTTACTGCCGACGAACGCAAAGCCATCCTCGCGTCCTATCACGCCGAACGGAAAGATGGCGTGAAGCACGATCCGGCGTTCCGCGCCGCGCTCGCTCGCGTCCTCTCGTCGTCGTGGTTTCTCTACCGGGTTGAGCAGCCAGCGACCGGCGCGCACTGGCAGCCGGTTTCAGGCGACGAATTGGCGACGCGGCTGAGCTTCCTGCTGTGGGACTCGATCCCCGATGACGAGCTGCGGGCGAAGGCATCGCGGCTCCACGAGCCGGAGGTCATGGAGGAACAACTGCGCCGCATGCTGAAAGACGGCCGGATGCGGGGGATGGCCGCAGAGTTCGGCGCCCGCTGGCTGGGCGTGCGGGACTTCATCACCAACCATGGCCGGAACCTGAAGCAGTTTCCCGAGTTCACGCCAGACGTGCGCGACGCGCTGGCCGAGGAGCCAGTGCGGTTCTTCGAAGATCTGCTGGTAAATGATCGTCCGGTCGCTGACGTGATTGCTGCCGATGCGGTGGTCGTCAACGACGTTCTCGCCGGGCACTACGGCATTCCTGGCGTGACCGGTCCAGAGTGGCGCCGCGTCGAGAATGTTTCCGCCTACAGCCGCGGCGGGTTGCTCGGCTTTGGTTCCGTGCTCGCAAAGACGGCGGCGGCGTCCCGAACGAGCCCCGTCAAGCGTGGCGCGTGGGTGGTTCAGGTGCTTGGTGAGCGGTTACCCAAGGTTCCGGCCGGCGTGCCACCGCTTCCCGAGACTCCGCCCGACGGACTGAGCGTGCGCGAGATCACTGAGCGTCATCGTAAGGATCCGAAATGCGCCGGTTGCCACCTCCGCATTGATCCCTACGGCATGACGCTTGAACAATTCGACGCTCTCGGTCGGCTGCGGCCCGCCAAAGACCTGAAGCCTGGTGATGCCAGGGCGACCACGCGTGACGGTGTCGAGATTGATGGCTTCACAGGCCTGCGGGAATACCTCGCCGGCGCCCGGCGCGAGGACCTGTTACGGACGCTCGCTCACAAACTGACGGGCTATGCGTTGGGCCGTGCGGTGCAGCTTTCCGACCGGGGGCTGATCGACGAACTGACGAAGGCAATGGTCGACGGCGGCCGTTGGTCGGATGTGTTGCACATCATCGTCCGCAGCGAGCAGTTTCGCTGTATTCGACCCGCGGCTACCGCGCCAAAGAACATCACGCCAAAGACTACCGCACTCCCTTGAACCATTGTCGTCTTTCGCTCTGCGAAAGACGACAATCAGATACTCCACTCCACCGCAGGAACATTTCCATGCCCCCATCCGTTTCGATCGTCTCGCGACGCACACTGCTGCGCGGCCTCGGCGTCTCGATGGCTCTGCCCTGGCTCGAATCGCTGTCCTTCGCCGCAGGCGCGCGAAGCAGCGCAGCCGATCAGCCGCCGACTCGCACGCTCGTCACCTTCACCGGCATGGGCTTCCACTCGAATCACTGGTGGGCCAAAGGCGAGGGCGCCGGCATGGAACTCGGCGCGTGCCTGACGCCGCTTGAGCCCTGGAAGGAACAACTGGTCTTCCTCCGAGGCCTGTGGAACGAACAGGCCAACAACGGGGTCATCCACTGCATGCAGACGGGGAACATGCTCAGCGGCGCCCCAATGTCGAAGACCGAGGTCCGCACAGGTGTCAGCTTTGACCAGTTGATGGCGCAGCACATCGGCGACCGCACGCGGATCCCATCGCTAGTGCTCGGCTGCGAAGGGCCGATTCCAGGTCTCCAGGACGGGCATCCATTGCTTTATAGCTCGCACATTTCGTGGAGCACGGCGGTGTCGCCGACCTGGACGGAAACGCGTCCGGCGCTGGCCTTCGACCAGCTCTTTCGCACGAAGCCCAATCGCGGCGACCAGCGTATTGTTGACGCCGTGCTCGAAGACGCGCGGTTGCTGCGGCAGCGACTCTCCGTTTCGGATCGGCAACGGTTCGAGGAGTATCTCGGCAGCGTTCACGAGATTGAAGGTCGTATTAAGCGGGCCGGTCAGAAGAGCGAGACTGGCGGCTGGAAACCGAGCCTGACCGCCCCCGATCGGCCGCGGCCCGCCGATGGTATTCCCGTCGAGATTCCGGATTACTGGAAGCTGATGAACGACATCGTGCTGCTCGCCTTTCGTACCGACTCCACGCGGATCGCGACCCTCAAATATTGCAACGACGGCTCGATCCTCACTCACGCGCACGCTGGAGCCAAAGAGCAGCATCACCAGATGGCCCATACCCAGCCTGCGGAACTCGTCCCGGTCAATCAGTTCTTCACGTCCCAGCTCGCCTACCTGTGCGAACGGATGGCGGAAGTCAAAGAAGGCGATCGTACGCTGCTCGACAACACGGCCATCATGCACTGTTCAAGCATGATCCACGGCAACCACGACGCCAAACAATTGCCGGTGGTCCTGCTCGGCGGAGCGGGTGGCAATCTCCGCGGCGGCCGGGTGCTCGACTACCTTGATGCTCCCAACCGTCGCATGTGCAGTCTGTTCCTCAGCCTGATGGAGTGGGGCGGCCTTGAACTCGATCGCTTCGGCGATTCGACAGAGCGGTTGACGGGCATCTGATTGCACGTGAAGGTCTCATCAAGTTCGATAGGAGAGATGAAGTGAAGAACGCAAGAAAGGACAGGGGCCGTTCCAGTTGACGGCGAGAATGCGAGCTACCACAGAAGCGGAACGCTGACGTGTAGCAAGGCAAGTGGCTCCACACCTCTTTGGCAACTCATCTCATACGTGAATGCATCATGAAATACTCGACATCCATTCCCGCGTTGTTGTGCTTGTTTATCTCAGGCATAGGATTCGCCGAAACAAAACCAAACATCTTGCTCATTGTTTCTGAGGACAACGGTCCGGAGCTTGGTTGTTATGGCGATCGGTTTGCGAGGACTCCGTATCTCGATCAACTGGCAGAGGATGGCATTCTATTCCGCCGAGCCGTTGTGCCTCAGGCAGGTTGCAGCCAGTCTGGAGCCAGTTTTCTGACCGGACTCTATCCGCATCAGCATGGCCAGTTCGGACTCGCGACCTGGGGTTTTCGGATGTACCGAGCGGACACTCCCAACTTGCCACGCAGCCTAAGGGAGGCTGGCTATCGGACCGGCATTATTGGCAAGCTGCACATCAACCCGGTTTCCGCGTTTCCGTTCGACATGCACGAAATCACCAGTGCAAACTTTCAGCGGACGCAGCTGAGTGACTATGCCAGGTACGCGACGGAGTTCATGGGCGCAGGGGAGAAACCATTCTTCCTGAGTGTGAACTATCCGGACGCGCACCGACCGTGGATCGCACGGGTTGACGGACTGCCAAAGAATCCGCAAACCAAAGACGATGTGCAGGTGATGGATTACATGGGCATCGACTCCCCTGAGTTTCGCGAGCTGGCGGCCGATCATTACAACTGCATGAGTCGACTCGATTCGCTCGTCGGTGATCGCTGCCTCCCGTTCAGAAGTCAAAGCAGCGTATGCGTTGATGCGTCAGCCGCCGCGTTATCAGCTGTATGACTTGCAGGAGGACCCTGACGAGTTCCGCAATCTCGCCGAAGACCTTGGTCACGCGAAGGTACTTGCGGACTTGCAGGAACGGCTCGATCGGTGGCGCCTGGAAACCAACGATCCGCTACTTGATCCAAAGAAGCTCCGCAGGCTGACAAAGGAAGTTCGCTCAGTGAAGAAGAAGTCCGCGGGTAAGAAGTACACGTGGAAATACCCGGACTACCTATTGGACTGAGTTCACAGCGAATGCCCCATGGAAAAGTACGTTCTCCTTCTTCGCGCTACGATTGTCGCTGCTTTGCTATACGGCTCCGCCTGTGTGGACGACGTGTCCGCTCAACAAACCAGCACACCAACTGTGCAATGGACCGTCCGCGATGCGCCAGACTTCCGCTACCCGTTTCTAGAAACGGTGAAAACGACGACGCTACTGCACGGAACGCCCGAGACGGGAACGTTCAACCTTCACGGGGACCTCATCTGCTGACACGCCAGAGATCGCGAGCAACACGGTCGTCATGCAGGCGTACGTTCGGACTCTTTTCATCGCGTTTCCACTCTCTCCGGCGAAATCAATTCAACTTCGCTGACTTCCAGGCCACTCGGACCGCCGGAATGGGTGAACGCCCAAACGCCACCCAGAACCAAGTCGTCTGGCCTGAATGCTAACTCCTCTTTCCGATCACGAACGCAAGGATCGATTGTAAAGTCGCGGACTCGATAAACGACTTCGAACTGACCATCCTCGTCTGGCACGGAAATCGGTTGCTGGCCACCAAGGTCGCCGCGGAACTTTCCAGCGAATTCGCCACCAGCATCCGACACCGCAATGCCGAAATAAACTCTGGCCGGTCTGTCCAGGCGACCGCGGACGACGAACCGCGATTCCGATCTGACAATCACTGGTGGACCATCGCTGCGGGGCCCCGGAATTCCCAAGAGATACAGTGTAGCGCTCGGGTTGTCTGGCGGGACGAGGGGGATGGCTTTCTGGGCAGCCGCCCGCTCCCGCGTTGCCGGCAACCACTTTCCATAGCTTCCAGGGCGCAGGTGAAGCTGACTGTTCCAATGATTTACCGACTCCGAAACCGACTGGAGTGTTAGGTCACCGCCTCCCTCGGCAATTACACGATGCTTTGCCGGAACGTCCACCTCGCGACCATCGCTCAGCTGCCTCATCCGAACTTTGCCTTCTGTAACATTCAGAACGGTGGAGGCCATGCTGGCTTCGACGTCGAATTGTGTTCCCAGGACCTTGAGCAACGTGGATGGCGTGTGGATCAACATCGGCTTACCTGTTGGTTGTGGGACGACATTGGCTGAAAACGTGCCTTCCCTCAGCCGCAATTTTTTCTGCCCAAGGTCGGCAAACGTCAGCATCGAAGTACCTGAAATCATTACCGTCGAACCATCGTTAAACTGCAGTTCGAACCACGAGTCGGGCGCCATGCCTTCGATGGTACCGCCTGCTAGTTCCGTCCCAACTTTCACCTCTCGAACGATCTGCCCGCGGTCGCCGGTCCAGATCAACGCTCCGCTCAAACCGGTTATTTTGGCAACGGACGCGTCCGAAGCCCGGGGCTGTTCGGCAATCCTGCCGGTCTCGACGCTTCGGCCGTTTGTTTGAGCAAGTTGGTAGATCAAGCCAGCCGAAAGAGCGACGATGACCATTGCGGCGACGGAAAGCATCATCCGTAGGAACCTGGTTCTCGCTCCCTCGCTTTTCAGTGCTGATTGCTCGGCGGCCAGGTTGTCCAAGTCGCGAAATGAATGAGTACTTTCCCGCAGTGCCTCCGACATTTCGGTATCCCACTGCACATGCTCAACGAACTCCCGCCGCGCGGCGGCGTCGCTGTCGAGCAATTCCGCGAGTTGTTCCTTCTCGGCTTCGTCCAACTCGCCACGCAAGTGGCGATCGATCAGTTCTTCCCAGTTGTTCTTGTCGTTCATTGTGAATCCCTCAGACTTGTTTCTACGCACGAACGTACTTGCTTCTTGAGTCGAAATAGCGCCTTCCGCACTGCCTCGATTGTCATTCCGAGCCGCTCGCCGATCTGCTGATAACTCAGCTCGTCGGCAAACCTCGCTCTTAACACGCCTTGGCTGCGTTCCGGTACGCGTTCCAAGCAACGCCGCAGCGCTTCGCGCCAAGATTCTGTTTCGTCGTGTCGCCTGGCCGCTTGAAACTCGTCGAAGGCCGAGTCGATCGCGTCGTCCAACAGACGCTCCGCGAGCGTTCTCTCGCGCTGATGCCGCTGCTTCGCCCGCAGCACTTCGATCCGCACAATTGATCGGCACCAGGCGAGCACGGATGTCCCCTCCTGGAACTGGTCGTACTTTTTGACGACCACGAGCATCGCTTCCTGCAAGACGTCGTCCGCCGCGGCATAGTTACCAAGCAGCGAACGCGCGTAGGCAACCAGTTCCGTGCGGTACTCCAGGGCCGCTTTCAGCACACGATCTCTTTTGTCGTCCGAGCTATCCATTCAACTGGCATCCAAAAATGCTGTCCCTGATTGTTGGCGTGTCAATTGTCGACAATGCGGGGCAACGAATCCATGCGGGCGTGGAACGGCACCGAGTGAGTTTGAAAAAACATGGCCGGCCACCGCAAATTAAACCTCGTTTTGGAGAAACCAGGGAACAACATGCGGCGAGCCGACCACATAGAGATACCACCTATCCCGCGCAATCGTGGACTTCTCTTTTCGTCGGTGTCTAAGACCGAAGGGGGCTGCAGTCGGTGGCTACACGCCGAAAGGCGGTGGATTGCTCACCGAAGTGCCCTCGATTTTGCACCACAAACGCCATTAAGCCACCCACGCTTGCGTGCGGCGGTGAATCTGACCGCCTACATTTAGCCGGATTCCTTCGTGCTAGCGGATGCATCGACCGAGCGGAGTTCGGTCGATCCTTTCGCCGCAGTGTTCCACGATTTACGGACAGTTTTCGGCGAAGAGTGCGCCTAAGCGGAAATGCGCGGCTGTTAACCCATGGGAGTTTTTTCGTCCGGATCGGAGTGTCGGAAGCAATCGGCGTTGTAACTTGTGCGCGACGTCAATCGAGAGAGCGCGATAGTTTTGACGCGATCGCGCGGTATCGCGCCGGGACAACGACTGCGGGGCGAATGCCGGCGAGAGTTCTGGTTGACCGGTCAGTCTCAGAACCACGCAAAAACAGGGCGTTTTTTTCGGGCTGTAGGAGAACGTCCAGCATCGGCCAGAGAGCGAACTTGCGGGGCACGCCGAGTTCGCAAAAGAAAAAGAGTACACCCGGCAGGATTCGAACCTGCAACCCTCGGTTCCGAAGACCGATGCGCTATCCAGTTGTGCCACGGGTGCTCGTCTTTCCTAACTCGTTGCCGTCCAATGTGTTACGGGCAGATCAAAAGAAGCTAGTTCAGTCACCAACAGTCCAGATTTTACATAGTTTTCGGACTTGTCACAGGAGTTCTCGGACACTTCTCGGACAAATCATGATGCAATCATTTGGGATTGAAAGTTTCAGTACAGCTCATACCGGTTCAGCCACTTTGGCAATTTCGTAGTGAAGGTGGAACGAACTAAGCTAGCTGTTTCGGTAGTGCCGCGCAGCTCCGCTACGAAGCAGATCTGATGTATGAGCTCCTGATTTTGCAAATCGTTGTTGACGGTTTCAGCTAGCAGCATTGAAGCTGAGTCCTTGTAGCCTCCCAATGCCGCGTCATGCATTGGAGCCTTGCTCCGGCTAGTCAACACTACCGTTCTGTTGCCGGGCTTACCGTGTAGGAGGCCAGCCAAAGCATCTGGTTAGTGCTCCGCAAAATAAGTCGAAAAAAACTCTGATTCGCCAATTACTCTCGCACAATTCTGAGCCTAACCATGCATACCATGGTAGGGTATGCGTTTCATGCCAATTCAACCGCCCGGAAAGCAACGATGTCTACCCGCGAGCTAGCTACAAAGGACCCTGTATGTGGAATGAACGTGCAGTCGGGGCAGGCGCGACACACGGAGTATCAGGGGACCTCTTACTTTTTTTGTAGCGAGGGGTGCCAGAAAAAATTTGAGGCCGATCCTGCTGGCGTGTTGGCGGCACGTGCCGAAAAAGAATCGACACAGGCGATGAGTGACTCCGACCCCTTGTCGCCTGGTGGCCATGAAAGTGGTGCATCGGAGTCGACCGGTGCGGACGATACTCTAGAAAGGTCAACGGCGATTTTCACCTGTCCGATGCATCCTGAAATCGAGCAGGCTGGGCCGGGAGACTGCCCGATTTGCGGGATGGATTTGGAGCCGAAGGTTGCCCAAGTGGAAAGCCACGGCGATCACGATCAGTACATTGATATGAAGAGACGTTTCTGGGTCGGCGTTATGCTGTCGCTCCCGCTGTTGGTGATTGCGATGGGTCCGATGGTAGGAGTTCGTTTGACGGATTTTTTGTCAAGTGGCGTGTCGTCATGGCTGCAGCTCGTGTTGGCTACTCCAGTCGTGTTCTGGTGTGGATGGCCACTATTGGCGCGCGGAGCGAAGTCGTTTCGCTCGATGAGCCTAAATATGTTCTCGTTGATAGCGGTCGGAACGCTGGCCGCCTATCTCTTCAGTCTTGTTGTTGTGCTGGTTCCTGGAGCAATCCCCGAAGCCTTTTTCGAAAATGGCGTTCCGCCGCTCTATTTCGAAGCGGCTGCGGTAATCATCACCTTGGTACTCTTGGGGCAAGTTTTGGAATTGCGAGCCCGGCAGCAGACCGGCGGGGCCATCCGTGAGTTGATGCAGTTGGCACCGGACACCGCACACCGAATTACTGACGATGGTGAAGAAGAAGTTTCGCTCGATGAAGTTCAAAAAGGTGATCGACTGAGAGTACGTCCGGGAGAGAAGGTGCCCGTTGATGGCAAGGTCGTGAGTGGTTCGAGCAGTGTGGACGAATCGATGCTGACCGGTGAGCCGATTCCGGTAAAAAAATCAGAAGACGATGATGTGACTGGCGGTACGCTAAACCAAACGGGAGCACTCGTGATTGAGGCTATCGGAGTAGGCGGCGATACCGTGCTCAGTCGCATCGTGCAAATGGTTGCCGACGCGCAGCGAAGTCGGGCTCCCATTCAAAAACTAGTTGACATCGTGGCCCGATACTTCGTCCCAGCAGTGATCGTCTGTTCGATCCTGGCCTTTGTCGGATGGGCTCTGTTTGGCCCAGAACCTCGATTGGCTCACGCATTCGTGGCCGCGGTTGCAGTACTGATCATCGCTTGCCCATGTGCTTTGGGCCTGGCAACGCCCATGTCTGTGATGGTTGGTGTCGGACGCGGTGCAAAAGAAGGCGTGTTAATCAAAAACGCTGAAGTGCTCGAAGTGATGGAGAAGGTTGACACGGTCGTCGTCGACAAAACGGGAACACTGACGCAGGGGCGACCAGAAGTAACGGCGGTCGAGACATTTGGTGACTGGATCGAAGACGATGTGTTGCGGATTGCTGCGGCCGTGGAGAGCCAAAGTGAACATCCGCTTGCTCAGGCTGTCGTCCGGCGCGCAAAGAGCGACAATCTGCAGTTGGTTGAGTCTAGTGACTTCAATAGCATCACCGGTGGTGGTGTCCATGCCCGAGTCGACAGACGTGATGTCGTGATCGGCAAAGCGGATTTGCTTGATGAGCAAGGTGTGGCGGGCATCGAAGCAGGCAGAATGAAAGCAGGCGTGCACCAAGCAGAAGGCGCAACGGTCGTGTTTGTCTCGATCGACGACACGCTCGCTGCGATCCTCGCCATTACTGATCCGATTAAAGAAAGCACGCCCTCGGCATTGAATACGCTGCATCATCTCGGGTTAAAGGTCGTGATGCTGACAGGCGATGCTGAACTGACCGCGAAAGCCGTGGCAAACGAGCTGGGCATTGATGAGTTTCATGCGGGCGTTTCACCTAAGGACAAACACGAATTTGTCCAGAAACTGAAGCGAGAAGGCAAGATCGTCGCGATGTGCGGTGATGGAATTAACGACGCACCGGCATTAGCCGAGTCCAACGTAGGCATTGCGATGGGAACCGGAACTGGCGTCGCGATCGAGTCAGCGGGTGTCACACTCGTAGGCGGTGACCTACGGGGGGTCGCGGCGGCGGGTAACCTGAGCCGAAAGACGATGAGTAACATCCGGCAAAATCTGTTCTTCGCCTTCATTTACAATGCCCTCGGTATTCCCGTCGCGGCGGGGCTTCTGTACCCATTCTTTGGCGTTTTGCTCAGTCCTATGATTGCTGCAGCGGCGATGAGCTTGAGCAGTGTGTCCGTGATTGCGAACGCATTGCGTCTTCGAACAGCCAAGCTGACCTGAATGGCTTTCGTGTTAGCGACGGATCTTTCACGGATTTCTTTGGTTTTCCGTGAAGAAACGACCTTCAGCGATCATCTAAACTCCACACATGGTTGAAAATTCGCACTCCCGTGGCGAAACGTCGCCTAAAGGAGTGCTGATGTTCGTAAGCGAAGTGGTGATTGAGCGAGCGATTTACGGTGAGTCGGAGGCTCAGCGCGAGATTTACGAGGCACTTTATCCTCGCGTCTACCGGCTGGTCCGGCGGATCGCTGGTGAAACGGATGCGGACGATGTGAGCCAAGATGCGTTTATACAGGTGCTGTCGAAGCTGGATTCGTACGGTGGCAAAGCCGCATTCGCAACTTGGGTGCATCGTGTCGCGGTCAACCAGGCTCTGCAGCACGTCCGCTCTCGCAATCGGCATCCAACCGAACCATTCTACGAGGATTCGATGACAGGAAAGGATACGCGAAGGCAAATCGGGTTATCTGAGCTTTTGGACGCGGCGTTGCGTCGCATTGACGTGGAGCTGCGAATAATCTTTCAGCTCAAGGAGATCGACGGCCTAGCCTACGCAGAGATCGCACAAATGATCGGTATCCCTGAGGGAACCGTGAGTTCCCGGCTGAATCGAGCCAGACGAGAACTTCAAATACAACTGATAGATTTAGGGTGGGAGCCTTAACATGGACTGCCAAGAAGCCGCCGCACAGCTATCGGCATACTTCGACGACGAACTCGCCAGCGACGTTGCTGACCGAGTCAGTCAGCACTTGGAGTCGTGCCAGACCTGCCAAGCGAAACTGCAGTCCTTCGCGGCGATTCGCAAACTGTCGACACAATATCGCGAACCCTCAGCCGAAGCCCCTTCCTGGGAGACGTTTGCCGCCCGAATGAATGCGGCACAACCAGCGGTGCAGCTTGCTCCCGATCAAACGCCCTGCGGTCGGCGGAGGCTAAAGGATGTTGTAATCATTATTGCTGCGTTGGCGGCATCTGTCGTGATCCTGTTGTCGATTCGACAGCCTGAGCGCTCGGATGAGCATGTAGTCGCACAACAGCACTCGCATTCTCATGCCGGAGCGATGGCTGGCATGCCTTCTGCGCCCATCGACTTTCAAGACGTGGTGCTAGACTTCAGCCAAGACTCTAGCTTGGCCGTGGATTCGTTCGCTTCCAAGTACGAAGGAATCGAAGTGTCGATCGACGATGTCGAGAAGGATTTGGGTTTCCAACCACACGCGAAGAAGTCGCTTCCGATTGGCGTTCAGTTGGTTTCGACTCGCTTGTTAACGTTGCCGGAATGCAACTGTGCAGAAGGCGAGTGTCTATGCGGTCCAGACGGGTGCAACTGCGTCGCGTGTGTTTGCCAGCGACCTGACGGATCAACCTACATGCTGGTTGAAAAGTGTAAGTCGCAAAAGGTGAGCTTCGGTAATTTGCCAGTGCAACTTGTTCGCTATGGCGACAAGACGATTCAGGTTACCAAGAGCGAGGATGGAATCGCGGTTTCATGGGAAGGATCGCATGCGAGAATGACCGCAATTGGTTTGCGCGACGCATCCGAGCTGGACCTGCTGTTGGCCTCGAACTGAGTCGTTGCGTTCGCCGTCCGCGAGAGCGCTGGCTTGCCAAGAGTCATCAAGCAGCGATGGCATGATGTCTGTGTCGTCGTGGGTAGCGCAATTCCCAAAAGGGATTGGTCGTTTTTCGACCAGCACACCATTCGTCCAACACGCACAGTCGGAATTTCCTAGCCTCCTAAATCCGCTGACGCTATCCTTTTCGCATACCCCGTATGCGTCCGATGACTGTTGTACCAAACCTGCCAATCATTCACGGATGAAGGATTCGACTCGATGCGACACAAGTGTTTATCAATGAGCTTGAGTGTGATTGCCGTTGCAGGGCTCTTGACTTTAGAAGTCAGCGCCCAGATCTCGCCAGTGGGCCGAAACTTTGTACCGCCACCTCCAATGCAAGAAACGCCATGAGGTCTGAAACAACTCGATCCACACGGCCCGCTTTGCACGGGTGTCCGGATTGACGAAACTGAATTCGGACCAGCACCTGCTCCGGTCTACGTTGACGGACAGGTGATCGACGAGCCCGTTCTGGGCGAGCGTTTCATCGATGGTTATGCACTGGACGACTTCTTGACTCTGGCAGCACAGAACAATCCTACGATTCGTCAGGCACGATGGTAGATTTCGGTGCAAACAGCCAAGGCTCTGCAGGCTGGATTGTATCCCAAACCAACATTGAACTATGTCGGCGAACAGAACATGTCCGACGAGTTCATGAACGCGATTTGGAGCCGGAAAGAGACTCCGGGAATGCGGGCGACTGACCCGATGAGCGTCAAGGGCCTGATGACCGTGATGCGAGTGCTGCCCGACGATTTGTACGACTTGCTGATGAACAGCAACCAACCTGTCGAAAAGGAGGCGGTTTTCGCAGAAGTCGTACGTCGATTCGGGAGCCCCGATCAGTACCAGTCGGCTCCAGGCACGATGGCGGGAATGAATATGTGACATCGGTGCCGTCATTTTATGGGGGCAGAGGATCGAGAGCTGGCCTGACCGAGCTCGGAATTTCGGGTTAGAATACCGGTTTACAGATCGAATGCGGACTTGTTTGACGGCAAAAAATGCTTACGGACGACGAAAAAAAGAAGCTCAACAACCGACTTCGACGCGTCGTCGGGCAGGTCGAGGCTGTCGGGCGGATGATCGAGAACGAGGATTATTGTGTGGACATTCTGATGCAACTGTCGGCAGCAACAGGCGCTCTTGGAAAAGTCGGCCAGATCGTGCTGGAAGAGCATCTAAAGACTTGCGTTACCGAAGCGGTTCAGAATGGCAACACGAAAGATCGCGAGGAAAAGATTGACGAGCTAGTGAAGCTGTTTCGTAAGTACGCGGGAGTCATTGATTGACGTGCAGCTTTTCGCCCTGTCTACGATCGGGTTAGCGCTCACGAGCCTGGGCGTCTGGGAGACGTTCATGGCAGTCCTTCATCCAAGGGCAACTGCCGGTCCTATTACCACAACGATCAATCGTTGCTTTCATTTCGTCATCCGCACAAGGGTGTTTCAGCGTAGCGGTTTGACCGTGTTCAGCGGTCCTCTTCTTCTGGTTGCCCATGCAACATGTTGGGCAACCTTGCTCTTGTTCGGAGTCGCGTTGATTGTTTGGCCTCAATTGGGCAACGGGATCATCGAAAACGGCTCAGAGACCACCGATGATTCGTTTCTGACGGCCATTTACTACTCTGGCTTTTCCATCACGACGCTTGGCGTTGGAGACTTCGTTCCTCGAAGTGGCTGGACGAAGCTGGTCACCATTACATCCTCAAGTCTTGGATTTAGCTTCTTCACCTTGGTGTTGGCCTACGTTCTGTCCATTTACTCAGCACTCGCAAGAAGGAATCAATTCGCCTGCGAAATCGACTACCGGACGCAGCGAACGGGAGACACGCTGGCATACTTGCAGCCGCATATTCTTGCAGACGATTGGACGCTCCTGAATCAGGACCTCTATTCGATCGCATCCAACTTGGCGGAGCTTCTCGAGTCGCACCACTTCTATCCGGCGTTGCACTACTTCCGCTTTGCGGATCGTCGCTACGCGATGAGCCAGATGCTACGCTTTTGTCTCGAAGTGGCAACGGTCCTACGGGTGATGCAAGACACTCAGGAATCAACGACCTCAATCAATCGCGAGCCAGTGGACCGGCTATGGCACGCCAGCCTGCAAATGCTCAGCGACACTGAAAAACATTTTGTCGTTTGCAAATCGCACGACTCGCCGGATGAAAAGCAACTCGCGAATCAATTGATCTTGAGGGTCCACTAGGCGACCCCGAGCCGATGGATCGACGATGAGGCAGCTTTTGTGGATCGCTATGTTCCGATGAGCGAAGCTTGGTCAACCGATTTGCACTCGCTCGAACTCTGCATGGCCAGTCATCGCGCCACGCATCGAGGTGGCTAGACTGACGAATCGTTTTTTTGGATGCTCACTCGATCTCAATTCTTCAGCCATTCCCACTATTCTTGGGAAATCGTCAGGTTTCTTCGGTGAGCTGTCGATTCGTGAAGTTTTCGGGGATTCAGAGCATCCAACCAGTTCAGCTCAATTTTTCTGAGCGTTTATCAATTCCGATGTGAGGAACTTATGAAACGCATCAAGACGCCTGCGTTTTGGCGACGACTCCCGTTGACGCGTCAACTATTGCTGGCCGTCAATTCGTTTCTTCTGGTGATTGTCGGGGGGTTTCTATTCGTTGACCATCGGCTCCGCGTGCGGCGGGCAGTGCAGCAGACCAAAGTAGCTTTGGCAGAGGAGGCAAAGACGTTGTATGAATCTGCTTCCGCCATGGAGGGGGAGAGCACAGAGCCCATTCAGACACTGGTCGACAGTGTTTGTGCGCGGATGAATTCTGATGATTCGCCCGGTCATCATATCGCTTTGCAGTGGCAGGGCGAGTTTCTGCAAGCTCGGTCACATGGTCGGGCGTCACCGCAAATGTTTGATGCCATGATGGCGGCTGCTAGTGGACACGCGGACTTGGAGCCGATGGCTGGTTCCATAGTTGTTGGATCATTCGGGGGTCCAGCCGGGCAGGTCCTCGTTTCAGAGAAGCGATCGAACATCTTGGCAATCGCTCGAGATGAACTCGTTCGTCAGATGATTGCGGTCTTGCTCGCCGGTTCCATCGCGGCACTTCTGGTAAACCTCGTGCTGAGAAAGATCGTGACAAAACCGATCCGACGATTAGTCGCGTCATTACAAAGCCTTGGCGATGGAAATATGGAATCGCGAGTTGAAGTCCATAGTTGTCGTGAACTGTCATATCTTGGCGAGCAGTTTAACGACATGGCGGCGAAATTGGATGCGGCCGAACGTGATCGACGCGTGCACATGGCAAAAGCGAGGGCGATCCAGCAGAACCTTCGGCCGAGTACCCAAGTCATCCCTGGAGTGAATATTGCAGAACTATTCGAGCCTGCTGATGACGTCGGTGGCGATTACTACGACGTCATCCGGCTGAGTGACAACTCAACACTCTTGTGTATCGCAGACGTCAGCGGTCACGGTGTGCCTGCGGCGATGGCAGCGACGCTGTTGAAAGCGTTTGTAGCTGAGGCGGCGAAGCAATCCCATCATCCGGCAGAAATTCTCACTCGCGTCAATCAACAGTATCACGAGTACGTCGTGATGGGCCACTTCGCTACGATGGTTCTCGTCCGCATTGACGTGGCCGAACAGCGATTAACCTATGCAAATGCTGGCCATGAATTGCCGTTTCTGCAATGCGGCGATGAACCGGTCAGGCGGCTGGATCATAGTGATCTGATCTTGGGAGTTGAGGACGACACGACTTATGAAGAATGCTGCCTTCCGATTTGTATCGGAGCGAAACTGATACTGGTCAGCGATGGGGTCACCGAGGCTTTCAACCCATACGAAGAACAGTTCGGTACTGAGCGAGTTAGCGACACGATTGCAAAGGCAATCGGTGAACACGCTTCGGACTTAGTCGGGCGATTCGATTCGGAACTCGAAGCCTTTCGTGACGGCCGTGCGGCATTCGATGACACGACGCTCGTCGTTGCCGAATTGGTGGCATCAGACTAGTCGAAGTAGCCATCGTTGATTAAGCGAAAACAGATCACACCGGTTGCGACCAGCATGACAACTCCACATTTGATCCTTTGACTGCGGACGTTCCTCGCGAAATTCTTAGGAACTTTAATTCGACGCAGTGGCGATGGACCTCAAAGACACTGATCAGTCGTAGGGAGCCGCGCGTTCATCGCCGGCGTACCTGCCCGTGGGGACTTCGCCAAAGAATGGCTGGTCCGGATAGCCAGCACCGTACAGTGGGGCATCCTTAAAAAGCCGCGCCTTACCCACTTCCCGAAACCCCATCCGATTGACACTGCGAAGCGCCGATCTGTTCGTGCATTCAGTGGTCAAGAAAAGTTTTCGGACACCGTGATATGGCAGTTGCTCCGCCGCATAGGACATCAACACAGCGTATAAACGCTGACCGCGATAGGCAGGCAGAATAAAAACATGAAAAACGAAGCCAGTATCATCCGGCAGGAAAAAAGGTAGTTGCGTATTGTCACGGGGTACCCATCGTGATTCATTTCAGCCGGAACATCGCCGAGGGCGAACCCGGCGAGCCGTTCACCGTCCATGGCAGCGAAACAAATCGCCTGATCGTTGCGAAGCCAATTCGCATGTCCTTCATCCAGATAGTTTTCCTCGCCCAGATGCTGTCGAAGATCGCTTTCGGACCACTGCACCACCGTCAAGTTTTTCCGGGCAGTGGATACGCGAAAGGCTTGCAAACTCGCAGCCGAAGAACAGTGTCTGGTTGGCGATCGCGAATCGACGCATCACCCGATAAGGTAACTGTTTCAGGCGGGTGAGGAATGACACCGGCTGACTCTGCGGTCGGACTAATGGCAACAACTGCCGCCCCCGCCCGATGAAGCACGTTTCGGCGGACTGGTGTAGCTCGCCGACGGTTGAGGGCTTGGTGTGTAATCCTGCGAAAAGTCAACATCCGAGTTGCCGTACTCGATGTTTGCTGCCGCTTGCTGGGCGTACTGTTCCGCGGTCATTTGCTGGGCGACTTGTTTCTTCCGCCAGGGCAATCCACCTGTGCATCCGGTTGTGCTGAAGGCCGCAGCGACGACCGTGAGGCTAACGAAGCGAGATAGTTTTGCGTTCATCGGAACGTCCTTGTTGTGGTTACAAGTGGAAATCGTTTCCACCTTGGAATTGGAGTATGCCGAACGGCTCGGCAAAAAAGGGCGGGGACGGCGTGTAAGCGTCATCACCGAAGTGAATCAACAAGGACACCGCCCCCGCGTTTCGGCGAAATTGAAGAAGTGATCAATCTCACTGGATGAGTGCCCCTACATCCAATCTCCACTTCCGCCTATCGAAGCGTTGGAGCAATTACCCCCTGCTGTGCGAGAACGGCCAACCACTTTTGAGGTTCCGCCGCAATCTTCTTCGCGCAGCCAGGGCAGCAGATATAAATCGCTTTGCCAGCGGCATGAACTTTATAGGGGCCACCCATCGCGTCGAGTGGTTCATCCATCACAGGGCATTTCTGTTGAGCAGCGATAAAGGGATTGTCCTCGGCACTGACTTTGAAGATCCCTTCGCGAACTTGTTCGGTGCCAGCAGCAACGCTCCCGGACACCCCGACTCCCCCGCTCCCCATCTGGTTTTCGTAGACCATTGCCAGGTACTTTGCTGGTTCGGCTTTGATCTTTTTGATGCAGCCCTTGCAGCACAAGAAGATCGGCTTGTCACCGACCATGACCTTGATCGGATTCCCCATGCTCCCCAGTGGTTCATCCATCACGGGGCAAACCTTTTGCCGAGCAATTAAAGCCGCGTCCGCCTGAGTCGAAGAGGTCACGGAAATGCTGAAGTCGCCAGCGCTCGCTCCTTCACTTCCGACTCCCCCACTCCCCTTCTGATCGCCATAAACCATCGCCAAGTACTTCGCTGGTTCCGCTTGGACCTTCTTGATGCAGCCCTTGCAACACAGATAGATTGGCTTGTCGCCAACGGTCACTTTGATCGGTGTGCCCATGCCACCGAGCGGCTCGTCCATCACGGGGCAGACTTTCTGCTCAGCGATCGCCTTCGCGTCGGCCGCCGTCGAAGTTGCTACGGTTATTTGAGGACGTCCGGCCGCGTACTTCGCGGGATCGGACTTGACGGCATTTACGCAGCCACCACAACAAACGAAGACACGCTGGCCGTTCACGTCCACGGCCACGGGATCACCCATGCTGCCGAGAGGCTTGCCGCTGACGGGACAGATTTTTTGGCGTGCAATCGCGGCGGCGGCGAGCTGTATTTCGCTGGCCGGAACCGTTGCCACTTCCTTCAGGCTGAGCGGTTGCCCGCTACTGGATTCGATACCGACGAGTTGGATGTCAATCTCGATCTGACGTCCAGCAATCTGGGAAAGGTTCACCGGGGCGGTCAGGCCGCCCTTGCCATCGGGCAACAAATCGTAGCGGTAACGTTTCGCATTGCCCTCGACACGAAGTGATGCGGCTCCGCGACCTTGGTTGACCGACACGGCTCGGCCGTTGCGGTCGTAGACGAACATTTGAATGCCGCCTTGTGAAACGACCGTTTCCAATTGAACGCCACCGGCTTGTTTCAAAGAACCGCCGTGGGGTCCGGCGACCGGACGAGCAAGTTCGGACGCCATCGTCTGACCCGGCATCGTGTGGTTGTGACCAGCATGATTGTGCTGAGCAACCGCTGTTGAGGCCAAAGTAACCGTGAACAAGGCGGCAAATAGGGTTTTGTACTTCATCGAAATTCATTCCTTTCTAAGCGTATGCGACCGATTCCTTTGGCCGCTTCGGTTGTCAGTTGGATGCCTGGCGACCAGGAATCCTTCACCTGTTTCTAAAAAACATCTGGGAGTCTGGGAGACAAGGAGCACAATTTCTCCCTGACTCCCCCCTCTCCGTGTCTCCACTAAGCTGCACTCCCCATCGCTTCCGTTGGCATTTCTTCGGTTCCTTCCCAAAGCTCATCCTTAAACCCAAACCGCATCTTCATTTCCAGGTAGGCGCTGTAGAGCGTTGGGACGATGAACGACGTGAACGGCTCGGCAAGCATGCCACCAAAGACCGGGATCGCCATCGCGCGGGCCACGTCGGCTCCGCGACCGGTTGCAATCAGAACCGGGACCAGGGCGGCCAAGGTCGTTACCGTCGTCATCATGCAGGGGCGAATACGCTTCAATCCGGCTTCGTAGACAGTGTCGCGGATGTCCTGAACGGACGTGACCTTTCGTTTTTGCAGCAACTGATGGATGTAAGTCGCCATCACGACGCCATCGTCCACGGCGAGGCCGAAAAGCGCGATGAAGCCAACCCAGACGGCGGTGTTGAGTTCCACCTCCATCCATGCCACCAAGATCATGCCGCCAGCGAACGCGACCGGAATGCCCGTGAAGACGGCCATCGCAATCGGCAAATTGCGGAATTCAAAATAGATCAACAACAAATTGATCATGATCACCACGGGGATGATCCACATCAACCGCAAGTTGGCCTCGATCTGGTTGCGAAAACTGCCGACCGCTTCGAGCGAGTAGCCGGCGGGAAGCCCCAAGTGATCCGGGTGGGATGGCGGAAGCGATTGAGCCACACGAAGTTGATCTTCGATCGCCGTCACCGATTCCAAATCACCCTTCGAACCATTCGTCATGAAGGAAACGTGAGCAACCAGCCGTCCGTTTTCGCTATTAATCGCTCCCGGTCCCCAAGTCGTTTCCAGCGTTGCTAATTCTTCTAACGGTACAACCGCTCCACTGTGCGTGACCACGGGTAGTCGATTGAGTTGGTCGATGCGTTCGCGAAGATCACGGTTGTAACGCAATCGCACGGGATACCTTTCGCGGCCTTCGACGGTCTTGATAAGATTCATTCCGCCGAGGGCAGTCTCTATGACTTGGTTGACCATCGAAGCACTCATGCCGTAACGAGAGGCGGCTTCGCGATCGACCGTGAATTCGATATAGGGTTTTCCGAGCACGATGTCCGGGTTCACCGTTCCCTCATTGATAACCGGTGACTTCTTCAACGTTCCCGCCACGTCCATCGCGGCGCTGGCTAGCGTCTTCAGGTCGTCGCCATACACTCGAATCGCCATCGGTGCCTTGATGCCCGATTGCAGCATCACGACTCGGCCTTCGATCGGTTGCAAAGCCGACGCGGGGGTGACACCCGGAAGTGTGGCGACTTTGTTGATCTCATCCCAAACATCACGCGCCGTCACGCCCTCGCGCCATTCGCTTTCAGGTTTAAGCATGACGTAGGTTTCGACCATCGCCGCAGGAGCCGGGTCCAGCGCCGACTCAACGCGACCGATCTTACCGAGCACGTCTTTGACCTCATGAATCTGGCCGATCAAAACATCTTGCGTTTGCAACACCTGCATCGCTTGCGAAAAGCTGGCTGCGGGATACAGCGTCGGCATGTAAAACCAACTGCCTTCGTCCAACGCGATCCAGTCGTCGCTTTGCAGTCCGGTAAAAACGTGTTTGGCATCAACGTAGCCAGGGAAGTCGTTTAGTTCAGCACCGAACACGCGGGCAATACGTTCGATTGGCTGCAAAACCACTGGCATCCCGAAATAGGCTCCAAGTCCAACGAACAGCAAAATGACCGGAAACGAAAGTGCGAACACCTTGTGATTCAGAGCGTGCTTCAATCGGGCCGCATAAACCCAATGAACAAACCGACTCGACGGAATCTCCTCGATCGGACGAATTCGTTCGCGAAGAAGTTGCCAACCAAAGACGAAAGCGAGCAACCCAGCTGCCACGGTGATCATCCATTGCTCGACACCAAAGTGCTCGGCAAGGTCATCGCCCCACATAAAATGCGAGGTTGCGGCGAGTAAAGCGGAAAACGCGACACCAGCACTTAGTGCGGTGCGTTTTCTATAGTTAGCACTTCGCAGCATGATACGGCTCAATGCGGGCACAATCGTGACAGCAGTGATCATCGCAGCGGCAATTGCGAATGTTTTCGTATAAGCCAACGGAGAAAACAGACGGTAATCCCGGCCAGTCAAAAAGAACACTGGCAAGAAACTGACTATTGTCGTTAAAACGGCTGTGACGACCGCCGGAGCGACCTCGATAGTCGCCTCGTAGACGATTTCCGTCCTCGACTTCTCCCGATCTGCTCCACTGCGTGTCTCCCCATCTTCCTTCTCCCAGTCCGCCAAATGCTGGTAGATGTTTTCGGAGACGATGATCCCCATGTCGACCATCGTGCCGATCGCGATGGCAATGCCTGCCAGCGACATGATGTTCGCCTCGACTCCCACGAAGTGCATCGCGATGAAGGAAATCAAAACAGCGGCCGGCAAACAGATCGCAACGACGAAACTGCTGCGGATGTGAAGCAGGAAAAGTAAGATGATGACTGCGGTGATGATGATCTCATCACGCAGTGCGTGCGTCAGCGTCGCCATCGTCTCGTCGATCAACCCGCTGCGGTCGTACACGCCGTGAATCTTGACGCCCTTGAGCGCCGGCTCGATCGCAGCGATCTTGGCTTTGACACGGTCGATGACCACGCGAGGGTTCTCGCCATAGCGCATCACCACCACGCCACCGACTGCTTCGGAACCGTTGTAATCCAACGCACCGCGACGGAAATCAGGCCCGAGTTGGACCTGCGCCACGTCACTCACACGGACCGGCACACCTTCTCGCTGAAGAATGACGGTATCTTCGATGTCGGAGACGGCTTTGGACTGATCGCCATCGGTTCCCAGGAAACCTTTGCCGCGAACGATGAATTCCATTCCCGTCGATTCGACCGTCTTGGCACCGACATCCAGGTTCGACCCCTTGATTGCCATCGCCAGTTTGTCCAGCGAGACGTTGTAGAATCGCAGTTTGTCTGGATCGACTCGATTTGATATTGGCGGACGTAACCACCGATCGACGCGACTTCGCTGACCCCTTCAACCGCTTGCAATTCGTACTTCACAACGAAGTCTTGCAGGCTGCGAAGTTCGGCGAGATTCATGCCGTCTTCGGGCGGTTGCAACGTGTAGTAGTAGACTTGTCCGAGTCCGGTTGCATCAGGACCAAGTTGCGGAACAACCCCATCGGGCAACTGCGATGCGGCGCTGCCGAGTTGTTCCGAGACTCGACTTCGAGCCCAGTAGAAGTCAATCGAATCCTTGAAAGTGACCTGCACAAAGCTGTAGCCGAACATGCTTTTGCCGCGAACGGATTCAGCACCGGGAACAGCCAGCAACGATACACTCAGCGGATAAGTGACCTGGTCCTCGATGTCTTTCGGCGAACGCCCCGGCCATGGTGTCAACACAATGACCTGGTTTTCACCGACATTCGGAATCGCGTCGATCGGAACCGCCTTAAATGCGAACCAGCCGCCGACGCTGAGGCCAATCGTCAGCATGACGACCAGCCACGGTTCTTTGACGCAAAAGCGTATGAGTAGAGTTAGCATTGTTGGCCTCCCTCCAGTGGACCAAAATTCTTGGCACGCACCTGACACAATTTTGATCGCTCGTTCATTGCATCTCTCCGTTGTCCGTGCCAAATCCAACCACCTTGAAACTCACTTCTTGTCCATCGCCGTTGGCGGTATTTATGGCCAGATCGCGAACCGTCTCGCCGCACGTCAGCATCTCGCTGCCCCAGTACGGGTTTTGCAATTCACCGCCGGGTTGCATCCAATCGCCGCCACCGCCGGGGACCATCGGGCAATACATGTGGACCAGCGACTTGGCGGTTTTAGGGCCGCGTGCAATCGTTGCGGCGTGCAACATCGCGTGGCTGACACTGCGATACGCTTCGCGAGCGGTTTCGAGGGAACCGTCCATCCGCGACGCTCCGCGACGGGCGCTAGCGAATCGTGTTTGTGCTGTGTCAGGAACTTCCGCCAACATTTCCAGCTTGTTAAGTGAATCCAGTAGAGTATTGAGCGCAACGGGTGGTGGCGTCACGTCGGCCGCCATCGCGCATTGAATCTCAAAATAGGCATCGTATGCCCGATCGAATTGCTCGCCGGATTGACCCGCAAGCATCACAGGATCACGACTGGGGAGATCAAGCGGACCGGGCGAATAACTCGGTGCCTTGCTGGGGTCCATCAAGGACGGGTTTCCCGCAAGCTGCATTTGCGAGTCAATCAAGAAGTTGCCATTGGTTGCAACCGTTTCCCCAGCGGCCATGCCTTCGACGATGATCGCGTCGTCGTCATTCATCGCGCCGACGGTAACGCGGCGAATTTCAAAACGCCCCGGCTCGGTCTCGACATAGACGACACCCCGCTCACCCGTCAGCAACACGGAGTCACGAGGCACGGTGACGACGCGCTGGGCTTCTACGGGTTTTGGCGAATAGCCCAGTTGCGATGTCGGAATCAGATCCATGCCACAAAGGGGACAATCGCCGGGTTCATCGCGGATCACTTGCGGGTGCATCGGGCTGATGTATTTTTCGGCCAGTGCCGGGTCGTAAACCATGTCGACCGGGACCGCGGGAACGCTGACCCGAGCCGTCGCATAGTCGCCGGGCCGCAGTTTGCCGTCATAGTTCATCACTTCGACGCGAACGCGAACGGTTCGAGTCACCGGGTCGACCGTGGGGTCGATGAAGGCGACACGCCCAGTGAAGACTTCGCCCGGCATCGACTGAATTTCTGCTTCGACTTGTTGACCGAAACGGACCAACGAAGCGTCGTCGGGGAATAGGTCCAACATCATCCAAACGGAGGTCAGGTCCGCGATGCGATAAATCTTCTGACCCGTTTTGACATAGTCACCTTCGACCGCTGCCTTTTCCAGTACCGTTCCCGTCTGTGGCGACTTGATTCGGATGCGTGACTGCGGCTTGCGGCTCTTGCCAAGGTCTTCGATTTGCCCGGTCGTCATTCCGAGTTCGCTGAGGTTTTCGCGTGCCATCGCTTGCATGTCGGGACTGTTGATACTGAATCGCCCCACCGAATTGCTTTCCAAGCTGGTGATGTACTCTGTCTGCGCGGAGTACAGCTTGGGGCTGTAGATCAACGCCAAGTCGTCGCCTTCTTTGACTTTGACACCGACATAGTCGGCATACAATTCTTCGAGTCGCCCGTCAATGTATGCGGAGATCGTTGACAGTCGGCTTTCGTCAAAGTCGATCGAGCCGATCGTGCGAATCGTTCGATTCATCTCGCCCATCTTGCTGGTCGCGGTTTGAATGCCAACCAGCCGCCGCGCCGATGATTCAATCGTGACTGAGATCCCGTCGCCGCCACCGCCGCCGGTTGCTTCAACCAACTCCATTGCACAAACGGGGCAGCGGCCCGGTTCGGTCGATGGCGGAGTACACATCATCGGGCAGATATATCGTTTTTCCTCGCCGCCGCCCGCATCGGCGACCGCTTCCGACTCGCCACCGGAGAAACCATTGGCGGTCACCCATTCGGAACGTTGTGCGAAGCCAATCATGACCAAAATTAATGCGGCCACGGCGGTGACGACAGCTGCGTTCACTCCAACGCGCAAAAGCCATCCAAAGCCACCGACTTTCGTTTCCGCCAACGCCGTCGATGAAGCGGGTGCTTCCGGAGTGCTGGCTTCGGCCGGTGATTCTGGCTGGTTTGCTGGGTCGGCTGAATCCGTTGCGTCGACCTTGGCGTCTGATGGCTTTGTTTCCGCTGACGCGGCCGGTTTCTCGTCCGTACTAGGCTGATGACTCTTGTTCATGCTTGACCCCTCCTTGTTTTCAGGCACGGATGCTTCGCCAGTTGTTTGAGCGACTGGCTCGAAGTGCTTTTCCGAAACCTCGTCCGTTAAATTATTGGTGAGATGATTTTGATTTGACATATAGATGAACTCCGCATCGCCGAATCGTTGGCGAAGACGCGAAAACTGCGGCTGATCGACGACAAACCGGAGGCAATTTGCCGCTAATAAGTCACTTGCCGTCAGGCTGTGGATGGTCGGACGGAATTCAACCGTCGATCGAAACTGGGTTTGAAGCGGTCCATTCGCGGGCGTAGAACGAACTGCGTACGCGCAGGGATCAGGATTTAGCAAAGAACAGCCAAGAGCAAACGAAAGATCGTTTGAACACGCGGTCTGTGTGAAACTCGCGTGAAACTGCTCAAGCAGACAGACTCACAGCCGCCAATTACAGAGATGGAATTGCGAGAACCGCGCGGGCGAGTTTAATGCGTCGCCGCGGAAAAGACGCGGCGGGGTGAGAACGGCGTCACCAAAAATAGTCGATAGATCCGCGAAGCGGATTGCAACCGAGTCGCGCCGCTCAATCGTGGGGCGAGTGGGAGACGAGTCGCCGATGGGCTGACTTTCCATACCGCAATGACAAGTCGACATAACCTCGCGGGCCTGCTGGTCGTCGGTCTCACCAGCGTCGGCGGTGCTGATGACGATGACCTGAAGCTCAAGCGTTTCGCCCGCCTCCGGCTCTCCAGACGCCATCTCTTTTTCGGTCCATTCCTGGTTGGGCCGTTGCGACGTTGCGATACAGCAACTGCCGTCGCCATCCTGATCACCGCCGCCACAACAGCCGCATTTCTCAGTCGGCGAAGAAACTTCGCAACATCCACAGCCTTCGCACATCAGGCCGGAGGCACACTCGGCACCGCAATCGCTGGAAAAAACCAACGCTATCCCCGGCTGGATCATCATTGCGACGACCAGTGAAAGATTAACGACGGTGCGAATTAGATGCGAGCGAAGCACTTGGACCTTCCGAAACAGATACCTAGGACCGGTATAAGGAGTATATCGGAAATACACTCAGAAAGTTCAAGACGAATATGATTCATCACGGAACTTTTCATCATGAAAGGATAGCTGGACGGAGCCAGTTTGTCATGCGCACCCAAAAAAGCACGGTTTTTTCACGAACTCGCAGGCGGCATTTGCTGGCTTTGTCCCTGATCACACTCTCCGTTGGCGGTTGTGCAAGCGGGCCCGTTCGTCCCAACGCGTCGCGGCACGCCGCAACGCGACCGACGGTCAGCGAAGAGCCATTGGGGGACAAATTGCGGCAGGTCGCACCCGCCGAAAGCGACGACTTGACCTTTCATACCGTGGGGTACGGCGAGTCTCTGGCGAGCGGCGGAGTCGTACTCGCGGCACAACTCGAACTCTCACCGCCGATGCGGTTGGGGGACGAGGACGAAGATGCCAAAACGAAGCCAACGACGCTCGGGGAAATGCTTGAAAACAACGACGTAGATCAGGTCAACGAAAATGCCGACTACAACGAGGACAAAAGTGACGGACAGCCGGGAGTTGGCAACGCAGCTAACTCATTTGGTGAGGCGGATAGGGTCGGGACGCGACAACCCATCGACTACTTCATCGCCCAGGCTCTGGCGGCTCACCCCAGCATTCAAGCCGCACGCCAACGTGTTCAGGCGGAACTGGATCGGATTCCGCAGGTCACCGCATTGCCGGATCCTCAATTCAACAACACGTTCTGGCCGCTACATGACAACTCAATTCAAACAGCTTCCGGGCGCGTTGCCAACCAGATGTCGCTACAGCAGGGCGTCCCATTTCCAGACAAGCTGCGCACCAAAGGCTCCATCGCTAGTCGCGAGGCACAGATGGCCCAGGCGGAAATGGAACGCATCGAACGACAGATCACTGAATCGGTTCGCTTAGCCTATTACGAAGTTTGGTACGCGACTCGTGCGATCGCGATCATTAAAGAATCTCGCGACCTAGTCGACGACCTTGCCAAAGTAGCCGAGGCACGCTATCGCAGCGGTGGAACACAGCAGGACGTGCTTCGGGCGCAGCTGGAAATCGACCGACTTGATGATCAGATTGTGCAACTGAACAAGCAACTGGGGATGTCGCAGGCCGACCTTGCGGCGTTGCTTCAACAACCCGTTTCACTGTTGCCTCAAGCGGTCGAGGAACTTGGGGTCGCCGACGCGCCAATGCAGCTCGAAGGATTGATTGCCCAAGCCGAGCAATGCAATCCGAGCTTGCGTGGCTTGGCCGCAGAGATTCAACGTGATCGCCAAAAGCAACGACTCGCTTGCCTGCAGCAATATCCCGACTTCATGGTCGGACTCAATTGGGGAATCGTCAGCGACAACCACGATGTGATCAGTCCGGTGGCTAATGGTAACGACCAACTTAGCATCACCTTTGGGACAACACTTCCGATCTGGCGTGAGAAGATCAATGCAGGTGTTCGAGAAGCTTCACGACGAGCGAGCAGCACGCAACAACGCCTGGAAGCTGAGCGTGATGAAATCTATGGCCGTCTGCGTCGATTGCTAGTTCAGGCTGACTCACTGGTCGAACAAACGAACATCTACGAAAACCGCCTTATCCCCAGAACTGAAGACACATTGAAGTTAGCGATCGCCGACTATCGTGGTGAACGTACCGACTTTTTCACGTTGATTGAAACCTATCGCGAGCTATTGATGTTTGAGACGCAGCTTGCTCGCATCAACGCGACCCTAGCCGGTGCGATCGCCCAGATTGATCGCACGGTCGGGTGTCCGTATTGAAGAAGCGGAGTGTGGGAGAGAGAAAGTGGTTGAGTGACGACTGTCGCAAACTCTCCGTATCTCCCGCTCTCCCTGACTCTTTTCATTCCCAACCGAGCTGCAGTAAGACTTCACGCAAATCGGCACGGGCACGGTTCAACCTCGAACCGACCGTGCCTTCTGGAATACCAACCGCGTCGGCGATTTCGCGGTACGATAAATCCTCTTGCTCCTTCAGCACCAAGACGACTCGTAACTCCGGGTCAATTCTTGACAAGGCAACGTCAAGCAACTCGCCTTGCTCTGTCCGCTCCCTCGTGTCGTGGGAATACCCCGTTGGATCATCGAGCAACGAGTCCGTCGTGTGACGAGACCGTGAACGAATGAACTGCAGAGCTTCGTTGCTAGCCAGGCGGTAAACCCAAGTTTCCAGCTTCGACCGGCCATCGAATTTATCAAGCTTGCGGAACAGGTGGATGAAGACTTGCTGCGTCGCATCGTCCGCATCCTGAACTCCGACCATGCGGACCATCTGCGCGTACACCCGCTGGCTACACCGTTCATAAAGCATGCACATCGCGTCCTGGTCGCCCGCAATGCAAGCATCCACCATCTGCTGCGTGAAGTCTTGATCCATCGCGGCGGAGTTGTTGAACGCAGGTTGGTCACGCTGGTGACTATTCAAACAGTGTCTCCGTGACGTTGTGGGTTGAGCGGAGTTCGGACGACGTGTGTGAACGGACGCCCTTGCCATCACAATTCTGCGGAAATTTCGTGAAGAACCCGAATCGAGCCAGCATCCAATTACCCGATTGAGGAAACGACCTCAACGAAGAATTCCCCCCTCTCCTCGAAAAGGAAAATAGATGTCCACGAAACACGTCGGTAAATTGGTGCTCGGTTTGGCAGTCATGTTCGCCGCCACCTCCCTTGTTCCGCAACCCGTCTTGGCACAGAGCAAAATTCGATCGCCAGTCGAACGACGGCAAAACCCAGGTGGCGGATTTTGGGCAAACCAGCGAGCTTCCCGCAACATCCAGCACGCCCGGAACTACTCGCAAAGTATCCAACGATACGCGACCCAGGCGCCGGTGATCCGGCCGCAGGTCACGCAAGCGGAATCGCAATTGCTCGGCAATCAAATCCAGAGCATTCAGCGAGAAATGGTGGTCATTCGCGACCAAAACGCGAGCACCCCAAGCGTCGTCGAGCAAGTCAAGGCGATTGAAACGAAGCTGTCCAAGGCCGCTGACACACAGGAAATGCTGCACGCCGAATGCTGCAAAGACTCGCCCGACGGAAAGGTGTGCGGCGACATGGCGGCCAAGATCACCGCCACGCTTGACCAAGTCGCCAAAGACCACGCCAAGCTGATGAAGACGATGGGCCACGAGGACGCCGCCCATGACGCGATGAGACACGACCACTCCACCACCGAAGGCGAGACGCCAACGAAAAGCGGTGAGTGAGAGCGTCCAGGGCATTACGTTTCATCCGAAACGAATTGTTTTGAAAGTCATGATCCGCTTCGGCGCTCGTCGCCGAGCGGATCGTTGTTACTGTCACCGACAGATTCTAACTTACCCCGCCAGGGTATCAAGGGCGGCGGATTAGCTGCCATCCGTCGCGTATTTTTCTTTCTGACTTAAACCAACAAGGCATTCTCCCATGAAATTCACGTCACCGTTGAGTAAACGGACCCTTTCAGCCGCTTTGATCGCCAGCAGCCTACTTTTGTCCTCTCCTTCGTTATTTGCACAAACCAAAACTGATCCGCATGCCGCTCACCCAGCCGCTTCAGAAACTGCGGACGGCGATCTTGCCACTCAACTGCAAACGTTACGCAAGAAAGTGGCCGACCTAGAAACAACCCTACAGTCGCAACACACAGCTCGTTATGGCGCGGACGCGAAGCCCGGCGCGATGTCGAATATGGCAATGAGCCAAGATGCTGCTGACCCGTCGTCCGGTTCGGATTCCGCAGGCATGGGCGGAATGAAAGGTATGGACAGCATGAAGATGGGTGGAATGAAAAAGGGAATGATGAAGGGGATGGACGGCATGAACCAAGACACGACAGGCTCGTCGATGTCGTCCGGCGGCACGGGCATGGGAATGAAAGGGATGTCCGGCGGTATGGGAATGATGTCGGGCATGGGAGGAATGTCAGGTGGCATGGGGTTGGGCAAAGGGATGGGAATGATGAAAGGCATGGGGATGATGGGGCGTAACCCCGCCATGAAATCATCCATGGATGGGATGGGTTCAATCGGAAACATGAGCATGCCATCCGCCCTGCCAGGCTTTGCCGGCGCGTCGCACCTGTACCACATCGGTGAGACCGGATTCTTCCTCGATCATCCGCAGCACATCACGCTGTCGGACGATCAACAACTCAAACTGAACCAGATCAAGGAAGCCGCATTGCTGGCAACCGCCACCGCGGAGCGCCAGATCGAAGAAGCCGAGCAAGAACTCTGGATGCTAACAGCCGAAGCCCAACCCGACATCAACAAGATCGAAGCGAAAGCAAGAGAGATCGCCAAACTGCAAGCCGACAATCGCATCGCATTCATCCGATCGGTTGGCGAAGCCGCAAAAGTGTTGACCGAAGAACAACGCCAAACGCTCGTTGGAACGTCTAGCACAAGTGAAATCGCTCCGGCAAAGTGAAGCGGGATCGACGTCGAGATTGAGCCATCGAACCTAGCAACAATAGAAAGCAACGATGAGTCAACATGCTGATGAAGAGATGTTTGAAAACGCGATTGGTCGGCTCGATCAGGCCGCTGAATTCTCCAGCATCGGACCCGAGGCGTTGGAGCGATTGCGGCATCCCAAGTCGATGCTTCAAGTATCAATCCCCTTGAGAATGGATGACGGGTCGCTGAGTGTGTTTCAGGGATACCGAGTCCGTCACGATGACACACGCGGTCCCACAAAGGGTGGCATTCGATTTCATCCCGACGTGCACCTGGGCGAAGTGAAGGCACTCGCCTTTTGGATGACATGCAAGTGCGCCGTCGCGGGGATACCCTTCGGTGGCGGCAAAGGAGGCATCATTGTCAATCCAAAAGAGTTGTCGCGACTGGAGTTGGAGCGACTCAGCCGGGGGTATATTCAGCGTGTTGCAGATTTCATCGGACCTGAAACGGACATCCCAGCCCCGGATGTCTACACCAATGCCATGATCATGGGCTGGATGATGGATGAATACTCCAACATACAGCGTCGTCGCACACCGGCGGTCATCACCGGCAAGCCGATACCGCTAGGCGGCAGTTTGGGTCGCGATGATGCCACGGGGCGTGGAGCGTACTATTGCATCAAGGAGTTGGAAAGACTGAAAGAGTGGGAGCCAAACGAAATACGCGTCGCCGTGCAGGGTTTTGGCAATGCTGGTCAGCATGTTGCGCGGCTTCTGCATGCTGACGGCTATCGAATTGTCGCGATCAGTGATTCTCGTGGCGGTGTCTATCGCAAAGAAGGCTTGGATATTCCACGTGCGATCGAACTAAAGCAACAACGCGAAGACTTGTCGGCCGTTTACGCCTCACGAAGTGTCTGTGACTGCCCCGAATGCGGTTGTGTCGAGTGTCATTGCCATCCTGACGATTCAGGCAGCGGTAAACTGATCACCAACGAAGAACTTCTGGAGTTGGGTGTGGATGTTCTCATTCCCGCTGCCCTCGAGAATCAACTCACTGCCGAGAACGCGGAACGGGTCACGGCACCGGTGATTGTCGAGGTCGCCAATGGTCCCACAACGACATCAGCGGACGAAGTCTTCAATGCGAAAGGAACCCTCATCGTTCCAGACATTCTGGCGAACGCCGGTGGTGTGACGGTTAGCTATTTTGAGTGGACACAGAACCGAGCCGGTTATTGCTGGACGGTGGAGGAAGTCCATCAGCGCCTCAGTCAGATCATGAAGCGAGAATTCAACCTGATCTATGAGTTGATGGCCGCCAACCAGATTGACATGCGCACGGCGGCTTACGCTCACGCACTAAATCGAATAGGAGAAGCCATCGAGTCTCAAGGTACAAGCACGTTCTTTTCGCCTCAACCGATGGCGATTTGACCTTCGCGCTGAGGTACCGGCAGGAATTCGGGACTCGCTTTCCCAGTACATTCTCACGTGGGCATTCGTCAAATTTGGTTGGTTGAGTCGCGGCCGACACGGGAGGTCACGCCGGGGAAATTTCCAAATTGATCTTCATCTGCGATACCTTTCAATCACAGGATGCTCCATCACTGCGATTTCTTCAATCAAGGGCGGACCCGAACGATCGGTTCGATCCGGATGATCGGGGTCTTTGTCGGCGGGATCGGACGAAGCCAGAAGGTTTGGTGAAGGAATGGCGTGAAACTCGCATCTAACTCGTATGACACGAAGCGGTCGCACGGGCTGCTTCATTGCCAAGCTCAATCCAAGCGATGTTTCGCTGGGGATTGGTTTCCTCTCTCTCAATAAGGCGATGAACGATGACGAATACATCCAAATTGAAACTGTTTGCAGGTCTCGCTATTTTGACCAGCGCATTCATGCTCTCGTCCAGTGCCATGGCTAGTGGCGGACACGGTGGTGGGGGCCATGGCGGCGGCGGTCATATCGGCGGGGGCGGGCACGGTTTCGGCGGCGCGCATGGTTTCAGTGGCGGGCATGGATACGGTGGTCACGGCAGTTACGGCCACGGATATGGTGGGCACGGGTACGGCCACCGCGGCTACAGTCATGGAGATGGCGGCTATGGCCACGGAGCCGCGTACTACGGAATTGGTCTCGGATACGGCGTTGGCTATAGCGGCATCGGCTACGGTGGGTTTGGCTACGACAGCTATTACCCGTCATACACAGCTTACCGGACGACCTACGTCGCTCCGCGTCGAATTCTGCATCGACGATCGTACTCGCGTTGTGGACGGTAAGCGTTGCAATGCGGGCGGCCGTTTCGATGGCCCGCGGTCGCCGAGACCGAATACCGGCTTTGGGAACCACTTTCGTTTGTGGCGCGGCTAGACAATTTGGAGCGAAGGTTGACTGGTGGCAATGAAGAGATCGACCAAGTTGCCCGGGGATTCAATCTAGCGACACCCGGCGGCAGTCTGCTGCTGCTGAATCACGAGCACTGGATCCTGCCCGACGATAGTGACATCGACGTGATCGGTGCCCTCTGGACTGCAACTTTTTGGCTTTTCGAACAAGATGTTGGAAGCGATGTCTGGTTTCGTCCATACGTCGGAATCGGCCAGTCAAGCGGACTTTAAAATGCTGGGGCGTGCAAAGCTAACGAAATGCTCTCCCGGTCTAATGGAAGGCGTGGATTTTCCACTCTGAACCAAGGCAGGTGTGCTCAGTTCAACGATGCTGTCACTGTCTTGTGTGCAAACGAATAGCTTGTCGGGCTCCACTGCCAAGACTGTTCCGGGGCGAAGTCGGTCGCGAATTTGAAATAGATTGATCCCATTGCCCTTGATCAGGGCCTTGCTCGAATCAACTACGCTTCCCTTTTCGAAGGCGAGTGGGAGTTGGCCAAGGGATGTGGCCAAGGGTAAAATTCCATCGAGGGCGCGCATTCGTCGATCGATTTCCGCCGGACGTGCTTCCCAAGGAATCCAAGACCACGAGGGGCTTAGCTTGGGCACGTAAGAAGCATCACCTGCTTGCTTTTTTGGGGCAATTGACCCGTTCTGGAAACCGCGAAGCAAGTCAACCACGCATTCACTGAATTGGCTCGCAATACGTTCTTCGAGTCGGATGGAGGTTTCGCCGGGCCCTACTTCCAACTCTTTCTGTAGCAGAATGTCTCCGGTATCGATTCCTTCGTCAATCAAATGAAACGTGATCCCCGTTTTCTTGTCGCCGTTAAATATCGTCGCGATTTGCGGGCATGCACCTCGGTACTTTGGTAACAGAGAGCCATGGCAGTTGATCACACGATGATTGCCCGTCGATAGCGTTGGCTGCTTGATGATTTCGGCCCAGCTTGCAATCAGCAGGATGTCCGGCGCGAGATCAAGCAACTCTGCCCGAAACTCGTCCGAGTTAATGCTTGGTGCTGTCAGAGTGCGAACGTTGTTTGCACTTGATAGTTGTAAGATTTCAATTTCTGACGGATGGTCTTTCAGAAAACGGTATTTGCTCAAGTTGCTCGCCGGCATGGCCCCAACGACGTTTATGTCGTGGGGGGAACCGATTAGGCTTCTCATGACGCTCACCCCCAAGCGTCCAAATCCCGCCAAGAGCACTCGAACCGGATTCGAGCAAATTGAATTCCCTGCAATATCCATACGGTGCTCTTGAACGACACGAAAACGCGGTTGACTAAGTCATGATCGGCCTAGTTGCTCGAACCTCAAAAGGATTCTGCATCTGAACGAGGAAAACCCTCAACGGGACGCATGCTCGTGCACACTCAGCATCGAAACGAGATTGGCTTACAACTCGAAATCGATTTTCCATTCAGGCCGATTATCGGCATTTGAGTACCCTCGGCTGTCCAACCGCTTCGTGGAGGGCGTGGTTTCGTCGCCGATGAGAATCCAGCCAAAGTTGCTGGTCGGATCGGCGAGCCACGATTGAACATCGGCGACCAATTGTGGCGTTGACGAGGAATAGGAGCCAACACCATCGACCGGCGTGGTGGCGCTTGCCGCCGATTCGAAGTTGCCGCCCGGCGTGTTCCACAAAGCCGCGTCAAATTCGCTGTGAATCCAAGTGGCGTCGCCGGCGGTCGGCGGCACTGGATTCAATCCGCCTTCCTCACCGATCTGATCTGACGTGCCTTGATTCCAGTTGGTGCTGACTCGGTGCAGATTGACGTCAAACTCATCAACAATCGTGTGAGACATATTCAATTCGAGTGTCACGACCGTGACCGTCGCGCCGGCGGGAATCCCTGCCGCGACGTCGAACGCGATCAGGTTGCGCCGTAGCGATTCGAACTGTTCCAGGGCCTTTCCGGTAAAGAAGTACTGACATGCGCCGTTGGCAACCAAACCGTCGGCCCGTTCATAAAGCGTCGCATCTTTGCTCGCCGACAATGTTGCCGCTTCGACCTGCGCGGCTTCGACGGTGACCGTGCTGCGGGCGACGAAAGCTTTCCGTCGGTGGCCGTGTAGGTGAAGGTATCGGTTCCGATAAAGCCCGTGTTGGGAGCGTAAGTGAACGAGCCGTCAGCGTTCAGCGTCAACGTCCCACCGTTGGGGTTGAATGCCACCGTAGCGGTCAAGTTGTCATTGTCGGGATCGGAGTCGTTGGGCAACACGCCGCTGGTCGCGTCGATCGTCAGCGTCACATCTTTGTCAGTCGACTAAACGTCGTCGGCAGCCACCGGTGCGGAGTTTACCGCGTTGACTGTGATCGTTGCGGTCGCTTCACCAAAGGATAGCTCGTTGTCGCTCGCTCGATAGATGAACGAGTCGGTTCCGGTAATTTTACAACCATCACCGAGCTCGGAGTCACACTCAACCGTCACTTCAACCGCAATCTCACGGCGAACTTCGGCTATACGTTTCTCTATTGGAACGACGTTTCGCGCGCGGGCGACCCAATAGACCTCAATGTCAACCCCAGCAAGATTCCTTTGGGTTGTTAGTCGCCTGATTGCGCGAACGTTTTCAATGTCAAAAGCCCGTTTCGTTTACGCTCAACATGCATTGACCACCGAGGTCGCACGAATTTTACGGGAACTGGTTGGCTAAGCGTCAGTTCGCTGGTTGAAGCTTGAATGTCGTTGGGCGAGAAGTCCGTAGAATCCATACAACCGAAACAACTAGATTTGTTGTTGCGTCAATCGCGAGACGCAACTTGCCAACACAAATAGATGGCGTATTTGGCGTCTATGCGTTTAATTCCACGCATGCTTGTGTTTACGAGCGCTTACCAATTGCCAAATGGAAAGCACCATTCACAGCGCCCGTCGATTTCCCGATCCAGAGCCACAAATCTATGAATCCAATCGAGAATGAGACTGCGAGGCGAAAACAGTTCATCCCCGAATTCGAAGGCCTGCGCGGACTCCTGGCCGCATGGGTTGTCTTCGGGCACATTCTTCTGTTTTGCGGTTTCACCTATCAAGACGGCTGGTTCGGAATCGTGTTTTCGCCCATCTTGGGTGTCTACACTTTCATGATGCTAAGCGGATTCGTGATCACGGCTGCCCTAGATCAGCGTGCATCCACGTGGCTGCATTTCATGTCACGAAGGTTTTGGCGATTGTTTCCCGTATACGTGCTATGCATGGCGCTTGCCATTATTTCTTTCAACGTGTCGGTCAATGTCTCGGCTTCGCCTACGCTTGCGACTTTTGGACCGACGAACATGACTCGCCTCGCTGACGTTGATCAGCATTTTTGTCTTTATCTAGCGGCCGATTCCACGCTGCTGCAATGCTTGATGCCGCGGTACTGTTTTCCTTATGGGAGCGAGTCGTTTTTGCCGCCAACGTGGAGTCTGACGATCGAATGGCTCTTCTATATGGTGGTGCCATTCCTTGTGCTTTTGATCAAACGCAATTGGCTTATGGCAATAGGTGCCATTTGCTCTTTTACTCTCGCCATCTATTTGCTGGGACCCTTTTTGACAGAAAATGTCAACCAAGCATTTCATGTTGGCAATGTGTTCCATTTCCTGACCGGTATTGGTAGCTACTATGTCTGGAAAAAGCTACCTGAAACGAGACGTTGCTTCCGGTCCACCATCCTGTTTTGGGCGACGATTGCAAGTGGAATAGCGTTGCTACATCTCCCGTACAAGATCTGGCTGGCGACGATGGTGATTGTCCTCTATCGCCGGGTTCACCAACGGCCAATGTATTTGATTGAATTGCCACGAAAGATCCTCAATTCTGCGCTGCTCCAGTCCCTTGGCCGCATGAGTTACGTCACCTATTTGTTGCATTGGATCGTGATCGAAATTGTCATTTATTGCATCATTCAACTTGTGCCTGGATTGAGCGATCGACTCATTTTGGCGACGCTATGCATAGTCACAGTGTATCCGTTAACATACATCTTCTCACACGGCATTCACCGTTGCATTGAGATACCGATGATGAAGATCCCCAAACATTGGGGAAAAAAACGCGTACCGCTTAAAGAACAAGTTACTGCGCCCACGTAATCACATGCGCAATCCTGCTCTTCTACGGCGGGAAAACTGGTTCATTTAGGGTAATCCAGACCGTTGGTCTTTAATGAACATCCACACCGAAGCGTGTTCGACGAGGATAGCTCAAGCCATCCTCTTCATCGCAGATGAACTTCCGCTGCAAAAAATGCCAAGGGATTGACGTACGCGTGACGACAACCGGAAAACGTCGCCCCCGTATTCGATCAACTGCTCAATGCCTAGAAAATCAGCCATCGCGTAGTCGTGCACTTCGATCGCATGATCGTACAGCCATACGCGAGTGTCGCTGTCCAGCATTGCCAATTTCGGAGCCATCTGCCACGCCTTTCGCTCGGACAACGAAATGTTGGCCAGGACCAAACCCGGGCGATATTTTCCGCACGCTTTCAAGGCATCGGTAACCGTGATTGCTCGTACCGCACGAAAGCCAGCGTCGACCAGGTCGCCCGCCAACCGTGCGTAGACTTCGTCGCGTGGCTCGATCAGGAACGCGACCGGTCGGTGGCTTTGGTTGCGAGCCTTCGCTTTTGCTTGCGTCTCGGGCCTTGTCTTTGATCGTCGGTGACCGTCCAACTTGAAGATCGGTTGATCGGTTTTGGGCTGAGGCTTATCCGCGTTGGTGGATCGGGCAAGCTTGCTGCCATCCATCAACTCGCTGACGACAAAGGTCGCCGAGCAGTGCCCGCAGGCTACTTCGGTGTCGAGCCACTGTGTTCGCACTTTCGCCGCGCGACCGCATGTCGGGCAGCCGACCAAATGCACCTTGTCTTGTTCGTTGCGGTCTTGTTCGTCGCGAAGTACGGTCGCTTGATTCGAGTAGGTCATTTCTTGCATCAACATCGTTATTCCATCCATGATTTCGTTTGGTTTGTTGGGATCAAATTCGTAGACCACGTGTCGCGTCGATGCCGAAGGCAAATCGTGCCCGCGTACGCTGCGAATCGGAGCGGTCAGATTGACCGGGCAGATCACTTGGTCTTGGCAAAGAATCGAGATTGCGAGCGCTAATCGGTGTCTAAAACCCGAAGCCTTCGCGATCCTTGCGTGCTACAAACGAAACCGGCAAAGCGCAATGCACACAGAGACGCCCGGTGTCGAGCGATCACGCTGAGCCGCTGCCGATTGAGGCTTCGTGATTGACGAAGGAAACCATGTCGTGGCGTCACCGGTGACGGTTTCGACCTGAGGCAATTCAGATTGCGGCTCGATACCCTGCTCCGCCGGCGTTTGCTTACAATCACACGGGCAACGCTTTCCGGTATCAATCGGCCCGTCGTCACAACAGCAACCAGCCGAATCCATCTCGTCACAACAAGATAGATCGCCGGATTCAACAGTGACGCTGGCACGTTGAGGGCAATGCTGGCATCGGCACGTCGATCGCTGCACCGGTTGAACGGAAAACAGGACCACGGCAATCAATGCAGCAAATTTCATCGGTTGAAAAAGCGTTGCGTACATGAATCCTCCGTAATTGCCGTGGGCTAAACATCCTGTCTCTAACCGGTTCGCTTGGTTAGATGCACACCGCAATCGAATTCTTCACGGCGAGCGAAAAGTTTTTTATGGCACTGATGTCGGGGAAGTTGTCCAGTTTCACGAAACGACCATGAAGAAATGGCCAGCTCGACTCATCCAACCAATCGAAGCACTGATTCCCGATACGGAGACTCTCGTTGATGAAACGGCTACGCGATGCACTTTGTTCAATGATTCTCGCCTTGGTTGCATTGGTTTTGCCGCTGTCGTCGATGTCGGCGTTCGGCCAAATTTCCCCAGAGGAGCACGCCAGTCATCACCCAGAAGAAGCCGCCGCTGGTGGAGCAGATTCGGGGATGGGCAAGGGAGGCATGGGAATGGGAGGCATGGGGAAAGGAGGAATGGGCAAAGGCATGGGAATGGATGGGCCGCTCGAGGGTGCAGGGCCACCAGCCGGTGCGGGCGGCGGAATGATGGGAGGCGGCAAAGGTGGCGGCATGATGGGTGGGGGCGGTATGGGTGGGGGCGGTATGGGTGGCATGATGGAAAAGATGGGGGCCCCCAAACCCAAAGACCTTTACCCTTCGCTGATGGAACTGCCCGATTTGCCGATGGAGCGTCGCGGCGAACTCGAACAGGAGGCCCACCAGCGGATGATTACGGGCACGCGAGTGCTTAGTGAAGGCTTTGACCAGCTATCCACGTCCGCCGGAAGCGATGATTTCGCCGCGATGCAGGCAGCGACGGACAAGATTCGGGAGGGGCTTGGTGACTTCGAGAGTGGGTTGGCCGCGCATCGTGCGCTCCGCGAAGGCAAGGCCCCACGCAATGTTGCACTGCAGTGGTTCAAGAACGAAATGAATCTGAGCGACGCAACTCGGGTGGCTTCGTCCAACGCGATGCTCTGGGGAATGACACCGTTTCACTCAATCATCATGGCAATCTTGATCCTCTTTGCCGCCGCAATGATCTGGATGTACTTCTTCAAAATGCGCCGCGCCGCCGCGTTGCTCGACAAGCTCGCTGTGGCTGGTGGAGGAGCTGGGAGTGAAGGAGAGGGGGAGTCTGGGAGTCCGGGAGTTAGAAGACAAGGAGACAAGGAGCCGGGAGAGAAGGAGCTTGAAGCCAAAGGTGACGAGAATGTCTCCGTGCCTCCCCCTCTCCGTGTCTCCCCATCTCCCTCAAGCGACTGCTGCGATACGGACGATGGCTGCGAAACCGAAACAGCCGCTGAGGAAATCAACACCGGTGGCTTGCTTCCGGTGGCCAAGAAAAAACTCTGCCGCTTGCGCGTCGCCAAGATCATTCAGGAAACCGACGATGTCAAAACCTTTCGTTTGGTAGCTTGTCACGGTGGCGGCATTCCCTTCAGTTACTTGCCCGGTCAGTTCCTAACGCTCACCCTGCCCGTTGCCGAGAAACCGATCAAACGCAGCTACACGATTTCGTCTTCGCCCACGCAGGGCTACTACTGCGAAGTCACCGTGAAACGCGAAGAAAATGGTGCTGGCTCGCGTTATCTTCACGATCACGTGAACGTTGGCGATACGCTGGAGGTCAAAGCACCCAGTGGGCGATTCATCTTCTCTGGAAAAGAATCAGATCATATTGTGTTAATCTCCGGAGGCGTCGGGATCACGCCGATGATGAGCATCACACGCGCGCTAACTGACATGGCCTGGCCGGGTGAAATTCATTTCATCGCAGCTTGTCGTGACCCTGAGCACTTCATCTTTGAATCCGAACTCAAACGACTCCAAGACGAGTTCGACAATTTGCATGTCCATGTGGCAATGAGTCGGATTGAAAAAGACGCTAACGGGTACACAAGCGGTCGGCTGACCAAAGAAAGGCTAGCCGAATGGGTTCCGGAAATCGCGTCGAAACGCATCCACATTTGTGGTGCGCCTGCGATGATGGAAGCGACCAAGGCAATGCTGTCTGATTTGGGCGTCTCTGCAGAGAACATCCATTCCGAGAATTTCGGTTCGGCTCAAAAGCCGAAAGCAAAAGTCGTCGAGAAGCCGAAAGCTCGCCAGCTGGCAGCGACGGGGGCCAAGGTGACTTTTGCCACGTCGAATAAGTCCACTGCAATGGGGAAAGAAGAAACGATTCTCGAAGCGTCTGAGCGAATTGGTGTCGACATTGACTACTCGTGTCGCGTCGGCACTTGCGGCGAATGTCGCGTGAAGCTGCTCTCAGGGGACGTTTCGATGGAAGTCGACGATGGATTGGAACCGGAGGACAAGCAAGCCGGGATGATCTTGGCGTGTCAGGCGAAATCGAATCAGGATGTGAGCGTGGACGCATAGGGATGAAAGAACGCGAAAAGATAGTCGTCACGGCTCTTGTTATGCTGATGCTTTTGGCATGGCTAGGATTTCCACTGCATCACTCGCATCGCTTTGCCGGAAGTTTTTTGGGTGGTGTCTTTGGTGTGTCGGGGGCGTTGTTGATGTTAGTTCCCTTGGCCTACTTGATCATCAAACGCAACAAGAAGCTGAAGCAAGCGGTTACCAAGCATGTTTCGATGCGGACTCTGTTGGCTTGGCACATCTACGCGGGCGTTCTGGGGCCGATTCTGGTGATCGTCCATAGCGGTCACAAGTACGACAGTCCGCTCGGAATTGCGTTGACCGCCATGACCTTGCTGGTCGTTGTCAGTGGATTCGTCGGGCGATATTTGATGTCGGGATTCGCCAAAGAGATCAAGGCGAAAAAGGCGATGTTGTCCGATTTGGAAACCGCATACGATCAGAGCGTGGTCGAATTGGGCTCGGACCCTGTGACCACTCAGAGCCTTCGTCCGTTTGCGGGTTTCTTTACCCGTTTATCAGCGAGCTTCTTTCTATCCGAACCGCAGCAAGAGTCTCGTAGGGCAACTCGTGACGCACTGACTTTGGTTCGACTTGCCGAGTCGATCGCGGATGTCGAGTACGCGATCGCAACTCACGAGGATTTCAAAAAATGGTTCGGGAAGTGGCTGAAGTTTCACATTGTGATTTCCTTCGCTCTGTATGGGCTCATGTTCGTTCACGTGTACTACGCGGTCTACTTCGGCTTGCGGTGGTTTGAATAGTAAACGGTTTTCATGAAACGCAATCTAATCATCTTCGTTGTCATCACGACTGTGATTTCAGTGACCTACGCGATGGGGCTGATCCCAACGGCCGCTACCGAATCAATGTCAAAGGTCCTGCATCATTCCGTCAACCCAGGGACGCTTTCGGCGGCTCACGCGAACTTGACGGACAACTGCCAAGCCTGCCATACGCCGGTCATGGGTGTGGATACGGTTAAGTGCATCATGTGTCATGCCAACAACGAATCCATCTTGCAACGGCAACCGACTGCATTCCACGCCAGCGTGGGGACGTGCAAGGAGTGTCATCAAGAGCATCGCGGACTCGACGCCAATCTATCCGAGATGGATCACTCGTTGCTGACATCCATCGGCCTCAAAGCGTTGGAGGATGCCGAGCCTGGCAGTGAGGAGCAAGCGGCCCGAGTCGGTCTGGCCGACAAACTCAAATTTGCCAACGCACCTCATGAGCGGATCACATTGCAAGAATCAGTGCTTGATTGCAAGTCTTGTCATTCCAACGACGACCAACACCAGGGGTTGTTCGGAAACGATTGTGCGCAGTGCCACGCAACCGATCGTTGGACGATCCCCGAATACAAGCACCCGTCAACCAGTTCGACCGACTGCAACCAATGCCATCAAGCACCCCCGAGCCACTACATGATGCACTTCAAGATGATCTCGGCCAAGGTCGCAGGTAAGCCTCACGCCCGAGTCGAGCAATGTTACCAGTGTCACCAAACGACGAGCTGGAACGATATCAAGCGGGCCGGTTGGTACAAGCATCATTGATCAAATGGGGATCAGCAATTCCATCGACGGCCTCCAAGCTCAGCGTCGAAAGTGGCGTCACGACTGATGCATTTCGTGCATCGGCATGTTCTTCCCGTGCGGATCCCAGGGTGTACTGGTGTTCGGAGGAATCGGTTCGCCAGTGTTCATCAATTTGTCGTACAGTTCCGGCGGCAATACGCGCAGCACCGAGAAAAGACCTTTGACGCCTTTGTACCAGCCGTCTCGCATCCCATGCGTTTCTCGGCGAGACGTGATCTTTTTCATGTCCTCCATGGTCATTTTCATGGCGTACTCATTGTCGCCCTCTGGCATCGTTTTCATGCCATCCATCTTCATCCCGTCCATGCCCTCCATCTTCATACTGGACATGCCTTTCATGATTTGTGGATAGCCGGGCACTTGGAAGCCAGGATCATTTTCCTTTTGCCGAATGATCGGGCCTACCTGGGAAGTCATGTGGTTCATCATGTGATGGAACATGTGACAATGAAGCACCCAGTCACCAGGATTGTTGGCGATAAACTCGACATCGCGGGACTGTGCTACACCCACGACGACATTGTTGCTGGGAATCCATGCTGAATCGGGAATTCGGCCACCTTCGGTCCCGGTGATCCAAAACGTGTGACCATGCAAATGCATCGGATGCTGATGCAATGTGCTGAAATTAATGAATCGGATGCGAACCCGTTCGCCCAATTTGCAGACGAGTGGAGTGGTGTAGGGTCCGCTACGACCGTTGAGCGTCAGAAAGTTCCAGTCCATTGCGTTGGAGTTGGGGACCGTTGCGTTGGGCAGGATCGAGAATTGCTGTGCGACCAGGACGAAGTCGCGGTCAACAGCAGGTGTGTGCGCGACCTTCGGGTGGATAATGAATGGCACGACCATACCAACGGCTTCTTGCATCGCGACATGCGGGTGCAGGAAGTAGCTGCCTTCCTGGTGCACGTCAAATTCATACACGAATGTTTCACCGGGCTTGACGTAGTCCTGAGTCACCGCCGGGATGCCGTCCATGCTGACTGGCAATTCGAGTCCGTGAGGATGCAGCGTCGTCTCTTCCGGTAAGTCGTTGCGAAATACGATCCGCACGCGTTCGCCCTGCGTCATCTCCAGGACCGGACCGGGAAAGAGATCGTTGTAGCCATAGGCATCCATCCAAATTCCGGGTAGCAACTCGCGTCGCGCCGGCGTTGCCCGAAGATGGAATTCGCGTGCTCCACGGACCATCTTTCCGCTCATCTTTTGCAAGTCGGGTGCAATCACTTCAACCGCTGGCAGGTTCGGATCGCGGTATCCAGGGACAAGTTTTCCACGATCGGTCGGGCTGCCGATGGGTCCACCCAGTCCAGCCTTCATGCGCGGGAACCCACCACCGCTTTCGTGATCGGCGTGATTCATCTTCATCTGACTGGGAGCGGTTGGCTCTTGGCCAGAGACGGCTCCGGCGGCAAAAAGGCCGGCGGTCGCAGCGGCGCCTTGTGCGAGAAAGTTCCGGCGTTCTTCATTCTTTCTCATAGCTAATCCCTTCGCGTATTTTGTTGATTCAGTGTATGGAAGTTGCCGACCGTAGTTGCCGACCGTAGTTGCCGACCGTAGTTGCCGACCGGCGGCGGCAGTTACCGCGGCTTTGGCACAGCGTCAATATGGCCGCCGCTGATTGGACTTGGTGGAATCGCCAATCCGCCAGTGAGCAGCATTCCTCGAATCGCAACATCACTTTCACGATACATCACAAGGTTGCTGACTTGTTCAACACGTAAGCCAAGATAAAAGCGTTGAGCCATTAGGACGTCGGGCCAAGCCGCTCGACGTGCCTTGTAACTCTCGTGCAGCAGATCATAAGACTGCTTCGCTTTAGGCAGCATGGTCGTCTCATACTGTTGGACATTTTGCCACGCGGTTTGATAAGTTCGGAATTGCGTGGCCAGGCGGTTACGCAGTTCGAGTTCCAAGCGTCGAGCTTCTGCGTGGGCCTGCATCAAGTCAGCTCGTGCTTGCCGCACGGTTCCTTGATTTCGATCAAAAACCGGTAGCGGGATTCCAAGCGAAAAGGATGTTTCCGTCGTATCGGCGACGGAGCTACGAATGCTTCTTACGCTCGCGATAACGTTCGGAATCGGCTCGGCCTGCTCCCGCTGGATGGCAATCTTGTCGTGCTGGATTTTTTGCCACGCCGCTTCCATTTCAGGACTCGATGCCAGCAGTTGTGCAAACGCCGATTCCCAGTCGAGCGGTTCTTCGCCAGGGAGCAGAGAGCCCTGTACTGCCGTTTGCACCTGGTCTGGAACACCCGCCAATGACGTCAAAGTCCGCCACGCGTGTGAAAATTCGTTTTCAGCTTGCTGTAGATTCAAACGATCACGCTGAAGTTCGACCTGAGCACGCAACAGTCCCGGTTGATTGGTTTGCCCGAGGTTTAGCATTTCTTCACGCGTTCGCAGGTTGTCTTCTCCATTGGCCACCAACTCTCGATGAATTTCGACCAACCGTTGCGCCGCCAATGTTCGATAAAACTGTGCCCGAACGTCATTGATCACCCGTTGCCGTTGGGCACCCATGTTGGTCTCGGCAATCTTCACCCGTTGGCACCATTTCGCGCGGCTCAGTCGTAGTTTTCCACCTGTAACGAATTCCTGCGAAACGAATCCGCCGTTCCATGTTTGGTCGCGAGCGTTTCCGATGGCATCGTTCTGTAGCTCGTACCCCACAATGGGATTCAGGTAGAGCCCCGCTTGATATGCCGCACCCCTGGCGGCGCGCACTTGGGCGGTTGCTTGAACCAGCGTGGGATTATTGGCAAGCGCCCAAGCCTCAAGTTCCAGCAATGAAACAGCCGGTGGACCTGACTCTATATCAGTTGCGACATAGACATCCTCCGGCATGCTCTGCATGTCGTAGCCGCTCATCGGCTGCTGAGCGAGACTCATCCCCGCAGTCAGCATCCCAAGCATCAAAGCCGATATGTATCCGCGCATCGCGATTCCCTTCGTTATGTGTGCACTCCGCTAAATTCAGTATTCGGAGCGTTATCGCGACAGAAACATTCAAAACGAACAACTGCGTGGGAACGGGGGGAGGGTATTTAATCGCGCCGTCATAATCGCGCCAGTTTCACCTTGTTGAAAACCTTAGTGAAGAATTTGGCTGACAGACGCATCAAATGATCGAACTCCGAATTCCGAATCATGAGAACCTGAGATTGAGCGAACTTTCAATGCTGCTGTTGCTATTAGCCTCCTTACTGCTCGCGCTCATGGCGATGCGGTGGCTGTGCGATTGGCTGGAGCAGCCGTCGGTCTTGGGAGAACTCTTGCTGGGCGTGATCGTCGGGAACGTTGGTTTCTGGTACGGATCGCCGCTCTTTTCGGTCCTGATGAATCCCGAGTCAGCGGAGACGATCGCCAAAACCGCACCGGTGGCGAACCATGTTGCCACGGTCTTTACTGCGCTGGCGGAGCTTGGCGCCATTCTGCTGTTGTTTTCAGCCGGACTGGAGACCAGTGTCGCCAAGATGAAACGTGTCGGCGGACGGGCCGTGTTGGTCGCGATCATTGGTGTCGTTGCACCTTTCGCGTTGGCGTACGGGACCTGCGTGGCCTTGCACGTTCAGATGTCGATTGCCGGGCATCTCTTTTTGGCAGCAACGCTCAGTGCAACAAGCGTTGGCATCACGGCCAGCGTTTTGAAGGATTTGCGAGTCATGGACCGACACGAATCCGAAATCATCTTGGGTGCTGCCGTCATCGACGATGTGCTTGGATTGGTGCTATTGGCCATCGTATCGCGAATCGCGACGAGTGGCGATGTTGACCATTGGTTGATTGCGCAAACAAGTGGAACGGCATTGCTTTTTGTCTTCCTCACTCTGATTTTCGGTGAAACTCTCGCGGCTCGTGGGGCGAAGCTATTTCAATCGCTCGACAAACAGAATGGCCGCGAGTTTTTTGCCTTGGCATTCACGTTCGGATTCGCCTGGTTAGCCCAATCCGTTGAGCTGGCTTCCATTGTGGGCGGGTTTGCCGCCGGTTTGGTGATGCGAGACCAAGTCGCCCCACTTCGATCTGCGTCCGAGAATGGGCGAGTTGTCCCAACGATTTCGACGACGATCGCACCGCTGGAGCGGTTCTTATCACCCCTGTTTTTTCTATTCGTCGGCATGCAGGTCGATGTCACGTTCTTTTTCGACAGCATGACGTTGCTGCTGGCAGCGACCTTTACGCTGTGTGCCGTGATTGGAAAGCTCTTGTCAGGTCTCGTTGCGGGACGCAATCTCAGTCGGCTGGCGGTTGGAATCGGAATGATCCCACGAGGAGAAGTTGGACTTGTGTTTCTCGGGGTCGGTCGCGGGCTGGGCGTCGTGAGTGATTCGCTCTTTGCGGCTCTTGTCATCGTCGTGTTCGCAACCACGATCGTGACGCCACCGCTACTCAAATGGTCGCTACGACGCTCTGATGCTTGAGGCACGAGTGCCATCAAGCTGACGCCTTTGTGCCGTCGCCTTGTCGAACGCGCTAGAACCGGCTTGTGTTTCCGTGGGCGTCGATTGCGACACCTCCGGCCTCAAGTGGGCGGCATTTTGGGGTTAGAGGAATTGGGCAAACTTGATTGGCAATTTGTACAGCTCCCAATCCTTTGTTTTTTTGCGATCGGAGAGGGAATGCGTGAAGGAACCGCTCGCCTAGTGCATCAAACCATCCGAACGATCTACAAACATCAACCTCTCAGGGAATCGAGGGAATCATGTCGAAGGGAATCGCATCGCTGGCTTTACCGCTAGCATTCACATTCGTGTTTGTCCTCTCCGGGTGCGCTCGCGATCGCTACGCCTCTATTGGAGCAACCGGCGGTGGTTGCGGCAGCGGAGGTTGCGGCAGTTCTTCCGCTGGCGGGGCCAATTGTCATGACACCGGCGGTGTCATGATGGCTCGACAAGCCGTGGCTCAGCAGCAGACGATGGTTCACCAACCTGCGGTGGCAAGCGGTGATGGGGTCATCAATCACAAGCTCTGCCCCGTGATGGGGGAACTGCTGGGTTCGATGGGCGATCCCGTCCCCGTGACGGTCGGTGGTGAAACACTCTTCGTTTGCTGTCGTGGCTGTGTGAAGAAGGTCAAGGCCGATCCAGCCAAATACTTCGCGATCGCTCGCAGCGAATGACCGAAAAGTTTTTGAGTCCCGCGAAGAATGCGGGGCCACCGATCATCTAAATCTCGTCGCCGTCAAGCAGCCCCAACGTCGGGGCTTGTCGGCATTCTGGAAAACCTATTCTAGGTCAAGGATGAATGAGATGAAGAACGTACTTTTCGCTGCCTTTCTAATGGTCGCCTTTGCTTTAACGGTTGCGGCTTCCGGCTGCGCCTCTTCAGGCAGCGGCTACGGAGGCTCGGACGGGCATTACGGGCATAGCCACTGAGGCGTTGCGTGGCCCGAACCGGCGGGCACCACTTAAAAATGAATAAAGCGGACTAGGTTGATCGAATTTCATGAACTCCCCTGGTGAAATTCGGCAATCATTCGCTTCAGTTCAGATGGAGTCGCTGTACATTGTTGCAATCGTTTTGCCCGTCACGGTGGCGTTGCTTGCCGTGCCGCAGACCGACCACTCGTTGCTGAGCGAGATTGCTAAGAATTGTGGTTTGGTCGGCATCGGAATTCTGTTATTGCAATTTGTGCTGGCGGGCCGGTTGCGATGGATTTGCAATGTATTCAGTCTCAGCGAGGTGATGCTCTTTCACCGCTCGATGGGACTGCTCGCATTCGTCTTGCTGTTGCTGCATCCGGTGTTGCTCGCCGCAGGAGAGGGCAATTGGAGTTTGATCTATGGATGGAGCCAGCCCTGGTACATCTGGTCGGGGAAGCTTGCATTGCTGCTGCTAATCGCTCACATCGTCGTCTCCGTTTTTCGGACCGCACTCAAAGTGAGTTATGAACACTGGCGAATGACGCACGATGTTTTGGCCGTTGCGATCATCGGCTTGACTTTAGTGCATGGTTGGTTTGCCGGGGGCGACCTGCAAACTTGGCCCATGCAATTGCTTTGGATTTTACTTGGCGGGGCGGCAATTTTCGTTTTGGTTTGGCATCGCTGGATTCGCCCCTGGCAACTAGCCAGCCAAACGATGCGTGTCGTCGAGGTGCGGCAAGAAACGCCGGACGTTTGGACCCTTCGCTTGGCGGGGGCTGAAAATTGGACTGCCGATCACCTGCCCGGTCAGTTTCAGTTCTTGACATTTCCCGACTCTTGGGCCGTTCCACCCGAAGAACACCATTTCACGATTGCGTCCGGTCCCACCGCGCAAGGTTACGTCGAATCAACGATCAAGGCTTCTGGTGATTTCACGAGGAAGATTCAGTCGATTGAGCCGGATGACCCCGTGATTGTTCACAAGGCATTTGGGCATTTTTCGTACCTGATGCATGCGAATGAAAACGCATTTGTGTTTGTTGCCGGCGGGATCGGTTTGACGCCGTTGATGAGTATGCTGCGACATATGCGGGATACCGGAAGTCAAAAACGCGTGCGGTTGTTGTACGCCAACAAAACAGCAGCGGACATCGTGTTTGCTGACGAATTGGCGGAAATGCAGGCAGCGCAATCTCCGCCTTTGACTTTGACGCATGTGTTGTCCAATGCCGATGAATCGTGGTCCGGCGAGCGCGGTCATATTGATGCCGAGAAGATCAAGCGATTGCTCGGCGAGATAGAGTCAACGACCGGCGTTTATGTCTGCGGACCGCAGGCGATGACGAAGCAGGTGATCGAAGTCTTGCGGGATCGCGGGGTATCGCATCGCCAAATTCACACGGAATCTTTTTCGCTTGCTCATGACACAGCACCGACGAGCGCCAGTAGCTTGTGGCGGAGACGTCTGACGATCGCCACCGTCCTGAAGGCACTGGTTCTGGTGTTTGCTGTGGCGTTCTGGCGCGCCGATGGGGCGTCCGCGGGAAAAGGGCACCAACACTCGCACGGCGACAGCCATGGCTCAAGTGACGGCGGATCGCAAAAAGACGTTTCCCCATCCGAAGAGACGCATGACCACACCGCCGAATAAGAATCCCGACGATGCGGCGGCGAGGTTCGTCAGAGGCTATCATTTCCTGGACTTGGACAACCATGCCGACTACGCCAAGAGAGAGTTATCCAAGGCGTTGGAACTGGAATCGGGCGATCGCTTGGCGTCAGACGTAATCGCAAGATTGAACGGCGATCCGGTCGCCTCACCGAAATTGGATGCCGAATCATCAGACGCAGAATCTTCTGCGGCGACGCCTGCCGCGGACGATCATTCCACACACACTCACCCTTAGACGTGAGAACTCGAACTGACTGATTGCTATGGGCTTATCCGGTACAGTTCAAAACTGCCGAAGCTCCGTTGCAGTTGTTCATTCGCGTCGTCTTGAGCGGAAAAGCGTTCCACCCGTAAAATCAACTTGCAATGCCCCGATTGTGGGATTGCTCAGTTTCGGTTTCGCTTCGAGAAAAAAAGGCCCGTGATTTCTGGCGTTGCATGTCGTGCGCTGATACCATCACGGCATTTGACGTTAATGCCCCAGCCTCGAGGGGGCAGGTTACTTCAACGTGCAGTTGAGTGAGACGCTTTAACGCAAATCCATCCCGCCAAAAGCTTCGATCTCGCTCGGTCGGGCTAACTGAATCTTGCGTCCTGTGAACGCTTCGAGTTTTTGGTGCAAGCTGCCGATGCGTTGCTTCATAGTGGACAAGAATTGGCTTCGATTGCCATCCTTGCTCTGCCTGTTCATCGACTCACTGAAGGACATTGAATGCATTTCGGTAACGGGAGTCGTCTCAAGAATCGATTGACTCAATTCAGCCAATTCTCCGTTTCTCCACATTGTTGCTTGCTCAAGGTGGATTGTGGCTGCATTGAGTTCACGGCATACGCAGGTCACGTCGCCATTAACGCCATCCTTTTCCAATTGACAGCAGCAAGAGTCGCTTTGGACACAGTGGTGCGAAGCCAGCGCGACGTGCGCTTCGACGAAAATTCCCTGTAGTTCGCTGTATGCACGAGTTTCCCCCTTCTCAACCGCTGACGCTAACTGCTCCAGATCACGTACGGAGTTTTCGATCGCAACTCGAGACATCGCATCGGCGCGAGCGGCCTCGAGGCGCAAGTAGGCCGATGCGGTTTTTAGAAATCCTGCCGCCTTCGTGTTGTTGCCCGAAAGAAACTGCTCGCGAGCGGATTGAAAGTTTTCGCATGGTTTGTTCACGAAGGCAGCCAAAATGTCGGTATCAACCAAGACCCCCTTGCTCGCAGCGTGTTGCGTGTTGTGTTCTTGGCTTTGTGCAGGCATGGCCGAAATTGCGACACCGATGGCCATTGCTACAGACGATGTGGCCAGCCTGAATTTTGATGTTCGCAACACTTTTCTGTCCCTAAATTCGTGCGTTGGGCTCGAGTCGCTTCGCGTCTATTCCTTGCATCGTCATTTGGTCGCGAGAGGCTCCAATTCAGCAGCATGAAATCTCGCGTTTCGGCTTGTGATTGGACAACGCTTTCGCCCAACCCGCATACTTACCCAGGGTATCGAGAAAACGTCGCATTTCGCTCGATGCGAAACTTCTCGTGGCTCACAAGCTTTTCACCTAGTGCCAAATTATTGAATGAAAGCGATTCCAATTTTCTGTGCTAGATGCGCCTCAGGCGGAGGCGATGGATCGACGCTCAATTCTCATTGCCTGATTGCGATTCTGCCAACGCAATGGACCGCGACCAAACGCTGGGGCTAGTCGGTATTGGCATTGTGGCTTAGGGATGGAATCGGGCAAGAGCGATAGCACGAACTCGCTCGCTGCAGGGGCACTGCAGCAAGTTCGCGCCGATCAAGTGATGATCGTCGCCCGCCGTGACAAAGCTTGCAGGAATTGAATCTAGTGTTGATGACCAGCATGAGGATCAACGTCGACTGGTGCTGAGTTCGGTGCGGGCGCAGGTGCTGCACTGGACATCGGCATGGGAGGCGCCTGACTGCTGCGAGGCGACAAAGGCTGAGTCAGCCAGGTCGCGTTCCCCGAGGTGCTGAGCTGCATCGTTGTAGGCAAAGTCGTCGGAACCTCGCCAGCTTTGCTCCGGCAACAGCTTGAGCCGCCATCGGCGCAACAACTCGATCCACCATCCGCACAGCAGCTTGGCGTCGCGTCAGCGAACGGAGTCGTTGCTAGCGATCGGGCTGTTGGATACGAGCTAGGCGTTGTCGCCCGCGGGCTCACTGGCAGCGCTGTCAAGGGAGCCGAGTAATTGTTCGGTGCGTTCGAGTAGGGAGGCGCAGCGGAATAGCCGCTTAGGCCGTATTGACTCGGAGCAGACTGATAGATCGGTGGCGCGGCTTGATAAACGCCTCCCGCGTAGTACGAAGCGATAGGAGCGTTGGTGGCGACTGGTGATTGGGCACCACCCGAGCAACCGCAACCGGCGTTCGCCTGAGCGGGGATGCCGATCAATCCAGCCAATGCTGCCGCAGCCATGAACATTTTCATCATCAAAATCTCTTAGTAGGGTCTCGGAAACGTGAACATGGCCGGTTGGATGCACCAAGTCGTCGATTCCTTCACAGAAGATTGGAATGGGGCAGACCGCCGCACTTTGCTGGCATTTGCCCTTAGTGGGCCTCCAGGAAATTGACGAGTGCTTCGGATGCTCCGGTCTCAGAAAAGATTCGGAATTCCTGTGAAGAATCCGGTCAGGCCAAGCATCTAACCGGGCAACGTACAACGTTTTGCTTCGTGATCGTCCAAATGTGTCGATTATCGGCCCGGTCGCGAAAGATTGGTTCCCCACCCTGAATCGAAGGATTCTCCGAATGACGATCAAACGATCACCCCTTTTGTTTTCGCTGGCTCTCGGATTGGTTGTCAGCAGCCTCGGCTCCGCATCCGTTCTCGCTCATGAGGGGCACGCCAAGGCGGCGGGCCACGATCACGAGGCCATGATGAAGGCTGAGAAGAAAATCGAAACGGCCCTGTCGACACTCTCTGCTGAAGACCAAGAATTAGCGAAAGCCCAGCGTTTCTGTCCGATCATGACCTACGACCGCCTCGGCTCGATGGGCACGCCGCTGAAAGTGGTGATCGAGGGCAAGCCCGTCTTCTTGTGCTGCAAAGCATGCGTAGACGACGCTAAGAAGGGTGGCGAGAAAACGGTCAAGGCGGTCATGAAGTTGCGCGATTCAACGGCGACGCTTGCCAAGTTACCCATGGAAGAACGCATGGCGGTCGAAGCACAAAAGTATTGCGCCGTCGCGAACACGAGCTTCCTCGGCTCGATGGGCGCACCGCTGAAACTAGAGATCGACGGTAAGCCGGTCTACTTGTGCTGTGGCGGCTGCACGAAGAAGGCGCAAGCCGACCCGGCTGGAACATTGGCGAAAGCCCAAGAGCTTGTCAAAGCCGGAACGCTTGAAGGACACGATCACGCCGCCCACGGACACGGTGATCACAAGCACTGATCTGAGTTAGGGAGTTGGGAGCTGGGAGTCGATCACTCCTCCACTCGTTGTCTCCCGCCTCCTCCGCTTTCTACGCCGCAGCGATCGGAATCTTCACGGATTCTGTCGCTGCGGCTTTTTTTGTCCTTTCGTCTGAAGAATACGCGACGAGAAGCATCTAACGATTGAAAAGGAATGCCAAACGCAGTTAACGGCGGCCGAAATGAAACACTTTTTGCACATGTTGATTGGCTGTGGATTGCCGATGCTCTTGATTTTTGTCTTGCCGCTATTCGGCGTTAGCGAAGGGATCACGCTGACTGTCTTCATAGTGCTGATGTTCGGATGTCATCTACTGATGATGCGTGGGCACATGAGCGACCACATACACCATCAAGAGGAAATTCATGAATAGGCTAAGTATCCCCCGATTCGGTTTCGCGGTGGCGGCCGCTTGCACGATCGCGTACGTCGGTTGCGTTTTCGTAATGATGACGGTGCCACAGGAAACCGCCATCAAATTCTTCAACAGTCTTATGCACGGCGTCGATGTTACGACAATCATGCGATCGGATATGCCGATTTGGGAAACCATACTCGGGACGATTGAGACCTTCGTACTGGGATGGTTGTTCGGGGCCTTAATCGCTTGCTGCTACAACTGCTGCGCGAAGCCGCTGCGCAGCACTGAACTCGGGTCTTGATCGCCATTCAATCAACCTGGCTGCAATGCGTTCAACTCGTCAGCCACCGTTGCATTGCGCAAACGATTCCCATCGCGACATTACCCAGGCACGGTATTTGCGACTCTGCCCAATTGAGTGTTATTTATTGTCTGTCTAGCATGTCTCAATAGGGAAAGTAGCCAATGAGTGAGTCAGAGACTTCGGGTCACTACGAGAAGAACAGTCTGTCGCTGACGGGTTCAGTTGCGATGGGCACTGGGGTCATGATCGGTGCCGGAATCTTCGCGCTCACCGGACAGGTGGCCGAGCAAGCCGGTGGGCTGTTCCCACTCGCGTTTCTTGCCGCTGCGATTGTTGCCGGATTTAGCTCGTATTCGTACGTGAAGATGGCGCAAAAGTATCCGTCGGCTGGCGGCATCGGCATGTTTCTGATGAAGGCTTACGGCAAAGGCACCGTCACGGCCGGCATGGCACTGTTGATGTACTTTTCGATGGTCATCAACGAAAGTCTCGTCGCGCGGACGTTCGGAACCTACACACTTCAACTGATGAACGTCAAAGACACGACGTTTTGGACTCCCGCATTGGGCGTTGGTCTATTGATCGTCGTGTTTCTGATCAACATCATGTCCACAAGCTTCATCGGCAAATTCTCGCTCGTGACGGCTGCGATCAAGATCGGTGGAATCCTGATTTTCGCCGGTGTCGGACTGTACGTTTCAGGACTGTCGTTTGAGGCGGTCGGGGTTACAGAGCGAACTTCATCGACCAACTTTCTTTCCGCGACGGCGCTGGCACTATTGGCCTACAAAGGTTTCACGACGATTACCAACAGCGGTTCGGAGATCAAGGAGCCGAAAAAGAACATCGGGCGCTCGATCATTTGGTCACTTTCAATCTGTTTGGTCGTCTACCTGCTCGTCGCGTTGGCTGTGTCCGGCAACCTGAGCGTCTCGCAGATCATCGAACACCGAGATTACGCGTTGTCGAAAGCTGCCGAACCGGCGTTTGGACAGTGGGGGCGCTACTTCACGGTGGGGCTGGCCGTCATCGCGACGATCTCGGGATTGCTGGCCAGCACGTTCGCGGTCTCGCGGATGCTGGCGATGCTGAGCGAAATGAAGCTGGTGCCGCACAAGCATTTTGGGATGCCAGGCGACATGCAAAAACACACGCTCGTTTACACCATCGTGATCGCCATCGCGCTGACGATCTTCTTTGACCTGGGCCGCATCGCATCTCTGGGAGCCATTTTTTACATTGTGATGGACCTTGCCATTCATTGGGGCGTGCTGCGGCACTTGAAAGAAGACGTCAAAGCGAATACCGCCATTCTTGTCACTGCGATCGTGCTCGACATTGTCATCCTCGGTGCGTTCGCATGGATGAAGGCGACCAGCGACATGCTGGTGATCTGGGTTTCGATCGTCGGCTTCATCGTGATCTTCGCCGGTGAACGTTGGTTCCTGGCTCGCGTCAATGATTCCGATCGTGAACATCAACACAACGAATAACAGAAAACGCAAACGCGACGCAGGAGAACTCCATGACCACACGGACCAACTATTCACCCTGGCTATCCATCCTTTGGATTCTTTGCCTCGCAATCCCTCTGGTGCTCCTGCTGACGGCCAGCGGCGGTGGCATGCACAGCCTAATTTGGATGTGGATCATTTTGTTGCTGTGTTTTTACATGATCGCCAGTATGGCGGTTGCCAGCCGAACCGCGGGTCAAACCGACGAGGAATCGGTCGCCGATGATGGCGTCCGGATGATTCCCGATGGCGAGCAACCACCGGCGATCGCGTCGGTGATGGATGTCCGAGTCGCGACTCGGCAACAGGGCGTCGGATTGTTTCGTGGCCGGTTGAACATGCCAGCCGATAAAGCATTACAGAAACTCGAAAGCGAACTAGGCGAGAACGCGGTTCCGTTGATCCAGCAGGACGACGAACTCGGCACGGCGATCGTGTTGATGAATCGACCAACCGAAGAAGCGACGCTGGAGCGTTCGACACGGCCTTGGCTGCATTGGTTACTGTTCGCGTTGACGTTTTTGACGACGACCTACGCGGGAGCGTTGCATCAGGGCGTGAATCTGTGGGAGCAATCGAGTGCGTTCACCGTCGGTCTGCCGTACTCGATTGGTTTACTGCTGATCCTCGGCGTTCACGAACTCGGCCATTACTTCGCCGCGAAACATCACGGGCTGAACGTCACGCCTCCGTTCTTCATCCCGATTCCGTTTGCGTTGGGAACATTCGGTGCGTTCATTAAAATGAAGTCGCCAACGCGAAACCGTCGAGCACTGTTCGACGTCGCCGTGGCTGGTCCCTTAGCCGGTTTGCTTGTCGCGATTCCGGCGTTGCTGATCGGTTTGCAAAGCTCGGAAGTTCTACCGCCGGAAACCGAAGTCGCCGGCGGAATGCTCGGCCACGGAACGTCCGCCGGATCGTCGATCCTGTTCGCACTGCTGTCGAAGATCGCATTGGGCGAACAGTTGCAGGACGGCTATCTCGTACAACTCAGCCCGCTCGCGTTTGCGGGATGGTTGGGTTTGTTCATTACGGCGCTAAACTTGATGCCGATCGGGCAGCTCGACGGCGGCCACATGGCAAGAGCGATGTTCGGTCGGCGCGTCGGCGAGACAATCGGAAGTGTCGCGATGTGGTCGCTCTTTCTGCTTGCGATCTTTGTTTGGCCCGGACTGCTGTTCTTCGCCCTATTCATCTTCTTCATCGCCGGACGCGGCACGCCACCATTGAACGACATCACGCCGATCAGCAGCGGGCGTCAATGGATTGGCTACGCGACGTTCGTCATCCTTGCGATGATCCTGATTCCGCTGCCGCACAAGTTTTGGCAGGCGGCGGATATTTATTGCCCGTATTTGTAGATGGGGAGTCTGGGAGTTGGGAGCATGAGACCATTGATAGAAGAGCGCGACAGGAGTTTCAAATTGATTGCGTTACTGGACGTTGGCGGCGAAGGCCGTTACGCGACGGCAATGAACCTCAATCCGAGTGCCGAAAAAACGCTCGGCCCTGACAAGGGACAGACAATCCCGAATCGAATCGACGGACGAGCGGAGAACATCCCGCTTCCAGATTCGTCGGTTAAAGCGATCATCGTCGAACGCACACCACTTCGCAATGTAGCGATTCACGAACTTGCAAGAGTTGCCACGGATGATGCCACCTTGGTTTTTCGCCATCCAGTTGACGAACATTCCGACCCGCACGCACGTGTGAAAGAACGCATCATTGGAGAAGTTGATATTGACCAATTGGAACTCGATGGCCAGATGGTCCAACAACTGACGATCCGACTTGGGGTAGGATCGTCGTGAGTTGGGAGTGACGAGTCTCGGGCACAAAGAGGGCAGCCAGTCGATCGGGCGCGGATGCGGTCGTCATCCGGTCTGCCAAGTTATGTTCCAATTGCTGAATGCGAGGTTGCTCGACAGTAGCACATTTCCACGTTTGTATCGTTCGGCAGGTGAAACCGTGTCTGTCGCTTGGCAACAATCTCGCGGCAGCGACATTGCCAAGCCAAACTAGTGCGTTGGATCAACACGTCTGGGCTGATCGGTCCCGCGCCGAGTTCATTCAGCAATTCATCGAACGTATCGCGATAGTCGGTCAGCACTTCGTCGACTGAGCCATCAATTCTCTCGGCAGTAAGTTGCGTACTGATGTCGCGAAGCAAATCGCAGAGCCGATTCTTTGCTCGTTCGCTTACGACGCTCAACAGTGGGTGGTCGATGCGAGCGCGGTGAACGAGCTTGTTTCGAATCATTAGAAAATGCGAATGTTCTCGTCGAGTTTCAATGTTGTCGCCCTGTAGCGAATGACCTCTATTGCTTGTAAGCCAACAGTCGCAATGCGTTGAAAACGACAACCAACGTGCTGCCTTCGTGAAGGGCGACTGCGGGCCCGATATTGAGTCCGAGAATCGTGGCGGGGACGAGGAACGCGACCATGCCGAGACTCATCCAGAGGTTTTGACGGATGATGCGGCGGGTCGCTCGGCTAAGTCCGATAGCGAGCGGCAAGTGGTCGAGGTTGTCGGCCATTAAGGCGACGTCGGCGGTTTCGAGTGCGACGTCGCTACCGGCGGCTCCCATCGCGATACCGACGGAGGCAGATGCCATGGCCGGGGCGTCGTTGACTCCGTCGCCGACCATTGCGACGCCGCCTTCGCTTTGCAGCTTCTTGATCTCGTTGACCTTGTCATCCGGCATCAAATCGCCGCGGGCGTCATCGAGGCCAACTTCTCTTGCGACCGCGTCGGCAACCTTCTGATTGTCGCCCGAGATCATGATCATCCGCTCGATGCCAAGTTCGCGAAGTCTTGCGATGGTTCGCTTGGAAGCTTCACGGGGTGTGTCCATCAAACCGATCACGCCGAGGTAACGATCACTGCGCCGGACGATCATGGTCGTACGTCCGTTCTCTTCGAGCGATTCGACAATCTCGCGTACGCTGTCTGGTAGCGGCTGCCCGTCGACCTCGGCGAACAGATCGTCCTTGCCAATGTGGACGACGTCACCTTCGACTGTCGCCTGAATCCCGCGTCCCATAATACTCTGCAGATCAGTCGCATCAGGAATCGCTCCCCCACTCCCAGACTCCCCTTCCCCCAATCTCTCCTTCCCGTCGCGAACGACGGCTTTGGCGAGTGGATGTTTGCTGAGGTCTTCGACGGCGATAGCGGTTCGTAACAGTTCGGTCTCATCGACACCGTCAGCGGTGCGAACGTCGGTGACTTTGGGTTCGCCCTCGGTGAGCGTTCCGGTTTTGTCGAACGCGATTGCATCGAGACTGCCGAGGCTTTCCAACGGTCCGCCACCTTTGACGAGAATTCCGCCACGTGCGGCTCGGGCGACGCCACTGAGCACCGCACTGGGGGTTGCGATGGCCAACGCACAGGGGCTGGCAGCGACCAGCACGGCCATCGCTCGGTAGAACGATTCGCTGAAGGTTTCGTCAATGACAAGCGGTGCAAACATCAACAGAACAACACCGGCAATAACTGACGGCACAAAGTATCGCTCGAACTTCTTGGTGAACTTTTGCGTTGGCGAAACCCGCGTTTCCGCTTCGCTGACCATCGTGACGACGCGAGCCAGTGTGTTTTCGGATGCGAGTTTTGTGACTTGGATTTCGAGCGAGCCGGATTGATTGATCGTTCCCGCGAATGCACGATGTTCCGGCGGAAGCGATTCGGGGTCAGATGCGGCAGTGGTAGCGTCATCAACGGGGCGTTTATCGACGGGCACGCTTTCGCCGGTGATCGGGGCCTGATTGATGCTGGACTCTCCGGCGGTCACGAAACCGTCTGCCGGCACTCGTTCGTCTGGTTTGATGATGACGATGTCGCCAACGATCAAGTCTTCGACGGGAATTTCTGACTCGTTTCCATCGCGTCGAACTCGAGCGGATTTCGGGGCCAGTTCCGACAAGGCTTCGATAGCACGTTTGGCTCGCCCCATTGCGTAGCCTTCCAAGGCGTGACCGATGCTGAACAGGAACAGCAGCAAGGCACCCTCAGCCCACGCTCCCAGCGACGCAGCACCGGCGGCAGCCACGATCATCAGGAAGTCAATCTCGAACTTGCCGGCTCGGATTTTCTCAATCGCTTCGATGACGGTGTAGTAGCCGCCGAACAGGTAAGCGGCGATGTAAAGACCCAGCGGAATCCACTGATTCAGTCCTGCGAAGGTTTCAATCAGCCAACCGGCCAACAGAAAATCGCCGCAAAGGGCCGCAAAGATCAACTCCGACTTCGGTCCGAAGATACCTCCGCGGGCGTGGGCATGACCAGCATGATCGTGATCGTCCTCGTGACCTTCGTCGTCATGCCGATGGAACTCATGCTCGTCGCGTTCTTTCAGGTCGGACGATGACCAATCATCCAGTGCCTTTTGAATCGTCGAAGCGTCGGTTGTTTGACGATCAAATTCGACTCGAACGGCTCCGTCCGGGGAGACAACCGATTCAATGACTCCGTCGATTCGAGCCAGACGCGATTCGATGGCGGACGCTCGGCGTGCGTGCATCGGGTTGACTCGTTTGTTCCAATGCCCGTACCGCTGGTCGAGTTCTGCGCCGACTTGATGAGCAAACTCGCGGACTTCGGAGACCGAGATCACTTCAGGATCGAAATGGATGCAAAAGCTGGCGGGCTCAGTATCGACGGATGCCTCGGTTTCGTTTTCGACGACGTGCACCTTGTCCACGCCGCGCTTCGCCGAAACCAAGTCGATGAAACGATCCATGCACCGATCGTCAGCGTCGTGAACGTCGGGCAGGATTGCATTGACAATAAAGCGGCTCTTGTTGTTAGTCATATTCTTGCGGTTTTCAAAATTCGTCGATGGGTGTGTCGTGTGATTCAGTAACGGCAATTCTGAGGCCACAGCCTTTCTGATGTCAAAACGATGTCGGCCGTTGTCGATATGATGTCACTCAGCGAGGTTGAATCATGGTTTTTTCAACGTTTTGCAGTTCGGTACGACGTGTGCGTTGATTGGTGGAGGACGGCGGGTTTCGCCGCCTAAGCTCCCTCCCACAATGGATTTTGAATATGAAACGTTTTCTCACGATCGTAGCTCTTGCTGCCGGATTGGCCTTCGTTACGAGCGGATCAAACGCTGGTGCAGCGGATTACTACGGCCATGGCGGACACCACCGCGGTCATGCGTTTGGTCATGCGAACTACAACCAAGGCAGTTTTGGTTACGGCCACTACGGGCGGGGCTACGGTGCCTACGGCGGCGGTTTCAACCGGGGTGCCATTCAATCTTATCGCCCCAACTACAACTATGGTCCAAGTCTGAATCGCGGGGGTTTCACTCCGCTGTATCAGAACAGGTCTTACGGCCATGCTCACAACCACGGCTTGCACTTGGATATCGGCCGGCTCCACATTGGCGTTGGCGGACACCACTGATAAAACGCAGCTTTGATTGACGTACACCTTGCTCCACAAGGAAACTTGTGGAGTGTTTTCATGTCTATTAACGCTACTTCGCTGCCGATTCGAGCAACGCTTCGTACTTGCTCCACCATCGAAACAGTAACACGAAAGGCAAATAGCTACGCCAACGGAACAACCAAGCGCCGGATCGTTCAAACTCTTCAATGAGAGGCATGGGAAGGGTTATGGGAGTTCGGGCATCGAGAGGGTAAAAGCGGCTCCCGGCCCAACGAGGGCTAGTCGTAGGATGGGCCGGGAGCCTTGCCGCCTGCGGTAACACACCGCAAACGACTAGACGTGTGTCAGTGATCGTGACCACTGTGGTCGTGATCGTGCGAGATTTTGCCGGTGTAGGACTTGCCTTCGATTTGCAAGATGACGGCTCCTTCTGCCTCCGCATCGAGCCACTTGTCCATTTCCACATTGGTGGAAGTGAAACGAGACGACTTGCCCGATGCGTCGTCGGCCTGCGGGTCGGCGGGAAGCTCGAACGATTTCACCTCGCCGTCGTGTTTCAGGCTGACGGTCAGTTTTTCGGCTTCAATCGCGAATGGTTTGGTTGCCGAACCATCAAGCACATACATGGCGACCGCACCGGTGCCGTGCATCATCTCGATGTGAAACGCTTCTTTGCCGAGCTCGACTAACTCGCCGCCATGCGGACCGTGTTCGGGGTGTCCGCCCAAGTCCATCATTGGCGGCATCTCATCCATCACGATCGGGCCGGACGACTCATCGGGAGCTGTGACTTGTGCGTCCTTTTCAGAGCATCCAACGCAGGTGAAGCAGGCAAGTACTACTGTGAGAAGATGAGATTTCATGGTGGATTTCCGATTTAATTTGGGGATTGGAAAAGCGAAAAAGACTGGCGACAGATTGACTTCAGTCGCCAGTCTTTAGTCCGCAATCATTCAGTGAGCGTGCTGGGTCTCGAAGCCAAGTTTCTTCAACCACGATTCCCATTGGTGAGCTTCCTCGTGGCTCTTCAGAGCCAACTGCTGCCATTTCGGGCAGCGATAATTGACGTCCATGTGTCCGCCGTGTGAGCCAACTTTGACTTCGCAGCGAAGTTTCTTCAGCGTGTCGACCAGCTTTTCCGCCTTGTCGCCTTCGCTGTGCGTGGTTTTCCACTTTTCCAAGCGATACGAGACCAGTTCTTTCGTGGCAGTGCTTGGCTCTGCGGCGCGAGCCAGCAAGCCGCCCATCGAAACCGACACGATCAAAGCCGCGACTGCAATCATCCGTACATTTAACATTTCAATTCCTCCGTGGAAGTCTTCTTAAACAACATCGTTCCGGCGACGCACCGGAACGAACAACTAACGTGTGACCAATTCAGGCTCAGGACGGGAAACCTCATTCCCGATTCCCGAATACTCATTCCCCTTTTCTCCCCCATGGTCGCGAACGATCTGTTTGCCCGCACTGACACCGATCTTCCAAAACAACGCGGGCCGGACGAAAAACTCCGCTAACGTGCTGGTCAGCAAACCGCCGACGATCACGGTCGCGATGGGGTACAAGATTTCTTTGCCGGGTTCGCCCGCGGCGAGCGCGAGTGGCAGCAATCCGATGCCAGACGTGAGCGCGGTCATCAAAACCGGAGCCATTCGTTCTTGACCCGCTCGACGCACCATTTCACGCGTCCAAGATTCACCTTCATGCTCAACCAAGTGGATGTAGTGGTTTAGCAACAGGATTCCGTTGCGACTGGCGATGCCGCACAGCGAGATGAAGCCGACCATCGCCGCGACCGTCAGGTTCTGGTCGGTGATGACGAGCGCCGCGGCCGCTCCGATGAACGCCGTTGGCAATGCGACCAACACTTGCATCGAGAAGTTGACGTTTCCAAACAGCGTGTACAGAACCAAGAACATGCCCAGCAACGCAACGCACGAAAGGATCGTCAGCCGACGTGTCGCCGATTGTTGGCTTTCAAATTGGCCGCCATACTCGATGAAATAACCCGGCTCCAATTCCATGTCGGCAAGTCGTGTTTTGATATCGCTGACCACGTCCACGACGCCCCGCTCCGACACGTTGGCTTGCAGCACAATTCGACGACGCACTTGTTCGCGTTTAATCATGTTCGGTCCGCCGCTTTCGTAAATGTTCGCGACAGCTTCCAGCGGCAAGGTGCCTCCGCCGGGGAGCGGGACGGCGAGCCGTTTGAGCTTGGTGACGTCTTCGCGGTACGGTTCGTCCATTCGTAACATCAAATCGAACGTGCGTTGGCCGAGCAGGACTTGGCTGATCACTTGCCCGTTCATCGCCGTTTCAACCAGTTCCATGACGTTGGCCGGACGCAGCCCATTCTGCGTCAACGCTTTTCGGTTCAATTCAATTCGAAGCTGCGGGATATTTGTCTGTTGTTCGATCATCACGTCGGCCAAACCAGGCACGTCCGCTATGCGCTGCTTCATCTCCTCGGCTTTGTTTCGCAATACGTCGAGATCGTCGCCGTAGAGCTTGATACCAATTTGCGCCTTCACGCCGGAGATCATGTGGCTGATCAGGTGGGCCAGCGGTTGCTCGGTACTCGAAACGACGCCCGGAATGTACTCCATCGTTTCGCGAATCTGCTGGATCGTGCCTTCGCGATCCGCTTCGTCGGAGATTTCCAAGAACAATTCGGTGACGTTGACGCCTTCGGCATGTTCATCCAACTCGGCTCGGCCCGTCCGACGCGCGACGGACTTGACCGATTCGATCTTCATCAACTCCTCTTGAACGCTCTGCCCGATCTGGTTGCTCGTCGCTAGCGACGTGCCCGGTGCGAGCAACGCGTTGACTTGAACGGCTCCCTCATTGAAAGGCGGCAAGAAGTCGCGTTCGAGTTGCGATACTGCGGATAAGGCAAATGCCACCATGACGGCCGCGACGCCTAGCACCGGTCCGGGAAATTTGGTGCTGAAGTTGATCGCTAGAGCGGCTATGCCTTTAAGTCCCTCAAGCAATCGGCCCTCTTCGGCTTCGGGACCGCCTAGTAGCTTCTCAACCACCTGAATCAAAATCCAAACCACCGGCGTCAGGACGAGCGACCACCAAAGCGGATTGCCGGGCAGTTCAATCGGGAGATGCAGAATATGGATCGCACGTGGTACGACCCAATACATGGTCAACGCAGCGATGCCGAAAGCCAGAAGCGGCACCACGACTTGCCAAACTCGTCTGCCGACCAACAGCAACGATGCCAGAACCGGCGTGACGGTCAGCGAGACGCCAAGGGATGCGATCAACGACACGACGTATCCCATCGCCAGCGGCACGAAGAGCTTGCCTTCCATGCCTTCGAGAGCGAACAGCGGGATGAACACCAGAACGACAATCGCCGTTCCGTAGACCACGCTGCTACGCACCTCGATACTGGCGTCGTAAACCACCGCAAGCGGCGGTCGCGGCGACTTCAAATGGCGGTTTTCTTTCAACCGCCGAAAGATGTTTTCGACGTCGACGATCGCGTCATCGACGAGTTCCCCAATCGCGACCGCCAGCCCACCGAGTGTCATCGTATTGATCGACAGGCCAAATGCGGCGAAAACGCAAGCAGTCGCGATGATCGACAGCGGGATCGCGGTGAGCGTGATGAAGGTCGTGCGAAAGTTCAGCAGGAAAAGGAACAAGATCACCAACACCAGCACGCCGCCATCGGCGAGTGCTTCGACTACATTGTCGATGGCTCGGTCGATGAATGAACGTTGGGAATACACGTTGGCGATGCGAATGTCATCGGGCAGCGACACCTTGAGTTCTTCCAGTGCTTCGGCGATGGCTTGATCGACGGCACGTGTGTCACTGCCGGGTTGCTTGTTGATTGTCAAAACAACCGCGGGGCCGCCTTCGAGCGTTGCGTCATCGGTGCGAAGATACGCGGACGAATCGCCACGCATGACTTGCGGACCTTCGACGACTTTGGCCACGTCGCCCAACGTGATCGGTCGACCATTTCGCATCGTGATCGCGATTTCTTTCAGGTCGGCAAGACTGGTGATTCGTCCGAGTCCACGAACCAACAACTCGTTCGCACCACGCTGATCTAGATAGCCGCCGGTCGCGTTTAGGTTGGATTCACTGACGGCGGTGTGAACGTCATCCATGGTCAGTCCGAATTCACGCAGCGCGTCGGGATTCACCAGCACCTGGTACTGCATCCGCCCGCCACCCATCGAAAAGACTTGCGACACGCCGGGAATCGTCAGCAGCCGTTGACGCACAACCCAATCGGCGAGCGTGCGAACTTCCATCGGCTCGGTTTCGCCGCCTTCGCTCCACATGCCGTACATGAGAATCTGTCCCATGATCGACGAAATCGGTGCAAGCGTCGGCTTCACCCCATTAGGAAGTTGCTCAGCGGCAAGTTGCAAACGTTCGTTGACGACTTGCCGATCGTTGTAGATATCGGTGTCCCACTCGAACTCGACATAGATCACCGACAGGCCGATGCCGCTGCTACTGCGAACCGCCTCCACGCCGCTCGCGCCGTTGAAAGTGGTTTCCAACGGAAACGTGATCAGAGTCTCGACTTCTTCCGGTGCCATCCCTGGCGCTTCGGTGATGACCACCACACGCGGACGGTTGAGGTTTGGAAACACGTCGATCGGCAATTGCGTGGACTGCCAAGCACCGACACCCAGCATGATCGCGGCGACGGCCAACACGATCAGCCGATTGTTCAGCGAGAAGTGAATGATTCTGTCTAGCATATTGATCCCTCAGTGATGTGATATGGCAAAGCGAACAACTCAGTGGTTGTGCCCTGCATGGGGATCAATGGCTCCGCCCGCTTGGTTCTTCATCGCCATTTGCAATTGATGGGCACCGCTGACGGCGATCGTTTGACCGGGCCAGACTTGACCATCATTCTTGATTGCGACATGGACGCTGTCCGACGCTATCACTTCCACAGGAACCCGGTCGAAGTGGTCGCCGTTCTCGACGAACAGGAATCGCTCAAAACCTTCTTCGGCAACCGCGTCCTTGGGAACAACGATCGCGTTTTCGACTTGAGATTGGGGAATCCGAACTGTCAGTCGTTGGCCGGGCTTGTAACGCCAACTGACGTAGCGTTTGTCGCCACGTTGCTCGCTGCGTTCGATCTCGTTCTTGAGTCCGACATAGAACGGCAGCGATCGCGATTCGGTGCCCACTTCATTTCCGATGTAGACGACATTCAGGCCTGTGATCGTTTCGATTTCGTTGTCCGCGCCCGTCATCGTGGCCTGCAACTCCGCTCCGGCTTCGGCCGCTTTTCGCAACAGACTTGCGTCACGTTGGTACGCCTGACCTTCGATCAACAGTCGGCTGTAGTCAGACAGTTGAGCAATCTGCTGACCGGCCGAGACCGATTCTCCGCGTCGGACATCCAACTCCGTGACCAAGAATTCCGCGTCGATGTGATTGTGGGCCGGCAGCGACATTGGCGGCGGTTGCATCGAGGCGAATCTTGCATTTGGGTTGTTCGCTACTCGATTGTTAGTCTCGCTCAGCGAGTCGTGGTGCAACGAGTTGTCTTCTTCGACGATCGGTGCCGTCACGACGACTTCGCGAATCAACGTGCGGGTGCGTTCGATACTGGCGATTTGCTCCTCGCTCAATCCGTGGAGCAACATCGACTGCCGAGCGGCACGGATACCGGCCAACAACTTGTCGCGTTCGTATTCGCGAGCCAGCCGTGACTTTCCAGCGATTGCTCCAGTTTGCGAGACGGAGGTCAGTCGCTGAATCTCACGCTCCTCGACGTCCATCTGTCCGAGCTGCGACAAGAATGCTTCTTGCGTGTTGACAAGGTCTTGGTGTGTCAGACGAAGCGTAAACAGCGGCAAGCCGCTTTGAATCATCTCACCGCGTGAAATATGGATCGCGTTGATGACTCCGGTCAGCGGCGACGTGATCGAGACGTGCGTTTGTCCAGGCCAACGCGTCACAATGCCGGGGACTTCGATGTAGCTGGTGTAAGGTCCGACGGCTGCAGCCTCTGTCTTGAGCCGTAAATTGGCGCGAGCCTGCCTACTCAGTTCAATCGACTGGCCCGCTTCGTGGCCGGCGTGGTCATGTCCCGCATGATCGTCATCGTGGTCATCGTGTTCGCCCGGCCCGTGATCGTGACCCGCATGCGGATCGGATTCATCGACCGACGCGGCGACGAGACCAAGGTGTTGCGGAATATCGGTAAACGCGAACGCACCGACGACGATGGCAATCGCCATTGCGACGATGGTCAAAACGGGGCTGCGCAAACGCAATAGCCAAGCTTTTAGCGTGGACATGGGGAACCATTGAAGATTGAAGAATTTCGATTGCCGATCGAAACGCAAGGCGCGTTCCATACGATTATGAGATTGATTCAATGAACGTTCCGGGGGCGCGCAGACGCCCACCCGAAACACCGATGATCAATCAGCGATCTTCAATCAAATGATCCACGTGCAGAGAGAAGCACAGTGGGAGAGCGAGTCCGTCGCGACCCGTGTCGATCGCTGATGCAATCCACGCTTGGCCATCGAACGTACAAGACTCATCATCGGATCGTGCTCGTAGGCCACATACGCGACCAACGGAGCGTCGATGATGAATACGACATCGCTCGAAGGGACAAAGCTGCATTCGACTTCGCCGTGGCAACCGGGATGGTTTCCGTCACAGGGCTGAGATTCGCAAGCACAACATGGAGCCACCAATTGGCTCACGTTGTCACTCAGCTCGACTGTTTTGTCTTCCGATGACTTGTCTTCGCTCGGACACCCATGGCCATGCTCGTGACCACAAGCATGATCATCATGGACACTTTGTGAATCAGTCGGCGAACAAGTGTGCCGGCATCCATCGTGGTCGTGGTTCCCACAAGCAGCAGCATGATGCAGCGAACACCCGAAAATCAGGTGCAGAAGCAATGCAGCAATGGTGGCGAGACGGCAAACGACAGACACAAACAACTTCCTTCAAGAAACGGTACCGGGGTATTATCGGTTGCTATGGCCAAAAAGGCGATAGTGATCCGAATGAAGCACACAAAATCTTCCAAAAAGCCAGTTTGGCATACTGGTAAGTTTCGGACGCTGGGGTGTGCAATAGCAACCTTTTACTGCTGGCTAAATGTCAGGCCACGTAAACTGTCGTCGCCGCTGTTGTCGACGATCGGGTCCAGCGCACCTGTTAAGACATAGCCGTCGATGCGTGCGCGGGCTTGCCCCAGCAGCGATTGGGCGGCGATGTATTGCAGGTTGGTCTCGAAAAAGGTTCGCTGGGCGATCAGCACTTGCACATAACTTGTCTCGCCAGCCTTGTACGCGATTTCCGCGAGATCGAGCCCGTCCTGCGCGTTGGGTAAAATTTTTCCCGAGTATTCGTCGACGGCGGCCAGTGAGGCTTCAAAATCGCCCCCGGCCTTGGCGAGTCTCGCTTTGATCGCGTTCTCAATCCGCTCGACCTCGCGAGATGCGCGGAGGTATTCGGCTCTCGCCGCAGCGATATTCCCCTGGTTCTTATTGAACACCGGGATCGGTGCACCAATCTGCAGGTTAATCAAACCATTATCGGTTCCGTTGTCGTAGCCACTGCCCAGCGAGATATCGAGATTGGGAACCTGCTGAACTTCATGTCGACAGATAAGCGCTCTGGCACGAGTCACCCTCGCTTGGGCAGCTTGATACTCGGGATTGGAAACCACGATATTGGCCGCAACGGCGTTCCAGTCCATCGGTGTTTCGCTCTGCGGCAATTCACCTTGCAGATCGGTTGGTACCATATCGGGAACTCCAGCTAACGCAGCCAATTCTCGCCAAGCAGCGGCGAGGCGAGCGTTGGCCTGGCGGAGTTGCAAGTCGATTTCGTTTTTCAGAACTTTTGCTTGGACGACGTCGAGTTGTGAACCTTCTTCCGCTTGCTTTCGCAATTCTGCGAACTCAAGTGCTTTGTCGGAAACCGACTGGAAATCATGGATCAATTGCACACGACGCTGTGCGGCAAGAGCGTCGTAGAACTTGACACGTATGTCCGTTGAAACCCGGTATTTCTGTGCTTCCAGATAATACAGTTGAGCACGCATGGCTTCATTCAAGACACTGCGATTGAGCGCCAACTTATTGGCCGTGACAATCGTTTGTGAAATGAAGAAAGTGTGCTGGTCGGTCCCTTGGTCGGCGAGTTGATTTGCCTGGTAACCGACGCTCGGATTGGCTCTCAGGCTCACCTGCGTACGAAAGCCCGCCGCTTTCTGTGTGGTTGCGACAAGTTCGGCGATCGTTGGATTGTTCTGAAGGGCTAGCGACTCAAATTGCTCCAACGTCATGCCTGTGGATTGTCCGAAGCGCAAGTCCGGGCTGTCCAAATACATCGGTGCAGCTACAGAGGGCCTGTCAGATTCATCGAGCGTCAACGCATCACGCAAAGATCCTGGCGTGTTGTCTTTGTCGCGGCCGGTGCTCTCGGTGTCGACTTCGGTATAAGCGACGGCTTGAACCGGCGGGTCCGATGACTTGGTTTGTGCTGCGCCAGCAGACGCGATTGTCGTATGCTGTGAGGTCGGCTTCGAAGCAACGTATTGCTCCAACGATTGACAACCGCTCGTGAAACCCAATGCTATCAAAAGCAGCAGGCGTCTTGCCTGCCGTTGGCGCGTGCCGGTCCTAGTGTTCGCGATCACCGCGTGTTCCTCTTTGAATATGCAGACCAGCCCGCTTGTTTCATCGGTCCGACAGCAACGAATAATCAGCACAGATCGTACGACCGGACGCGAAACGCTGGTGCCACGTTCCGGTCGTAACGATTAGGAAAGCCGCACTTAGTGCTCGTGCTGGGTTTCAAAGCCCTGTTGCTTCAACCAACCCATCAACTGATCGGCCGCAGCGTGGTCGGCCAAGTGAACGTCACGCCACGTCGGTGCCCGGAACGCGATGTCGGAATGACCGTCGTGTTGGTCGATACGAACTTCAACACCAAGTCGTTTCAGTATGTCGATAAACTGTTTTTCATTCGGCGAACCATCGCCGTGCAACCGTTTCCAGTTGACCATGCGAAACTTGACAGCTTCGGGGCCTTGGGCGTAGGCGGGATCGGGATGAGCGTGCGAGACGTCGAAGCCGGACTTGGCGAGCCAGCCAGCCCACTGCTCAGCCATCTTGTGATCCTTCACCTGCATTTCTTTCCACTTCGGTTGGCGGTAGGAAACGTCGCTATGACCCGCGTGGCTGTCCTGTTTGACTTCGCAACCGAGTTTCTTCAACGTTGCGGTTAGCTGAGCGGCTTGGTTCGTGCCGTCCACATGCATCGACTTCCACTGGGGCAAGTAAAAGGCCAGAGTTTCGGCACCGTGTGAATGGTCGCCGTGGTCGTGACCATCGTGAGCGGCTTCTTGGGCGGAAAGGTCCGTGATGCCCAGTGAGAGTAGTCCGCAAGCTGCCAGTGCGAGCAGTCGTCGGGTAAATGTGGTGCAGATCTTCATTGTATGGATCTCGTGAGTTTTGATTGAGAGAAAGAGTGATTGATATGCGCGCAGCGGCGAACACAGAAACTGTTTTAGTGACCGTAAGCAAAATGAAAGAGAGTCGAAAGTGAATTCTTTCGCTACAGAACGACGAAACCTAAATCTGCCACGATTGCTGCATCGCGCACGTTGACTTTGCGATCGAGTAGGAGCACCGTTGGCGATCCGAAGAATCGCTGGACCGAAATTGATGGAAATCGCAAACGATCGACGCTCGCTCGTGAGCAATGAATGCGAACGAGCCGACAATCTCCAATGAACCGACAAGACGTGGCATCACAAAAGAGCAGGAACCCTCGTCGCAATCATGCGAATGCTCGCCAGACATGTCGGAGGGAGCATCACAACCGAACCAAGAGGCCAGTAGACCGTCGATCAAACCTTCGCGTCCGATCGACTCGTGGTCGTGATCATGGTCAGAGTCGTATTCGAGCTGCTCTACGTGAAAGGCTGCGTGCTGCACACACGTACTATCTTGGTGAGTGTGGTGACCACAACATCCCAACAATGCATGCGCAGTGAACGCGATGAAAGTCAGGAGATGGACCAGGGGCGTGAACATGCGAACTCGTGGTTGCACCAAGTGGCGGACGGACGTCGACGATTGTTCTCATTTGTCCTGCCTGGGTCAAGGCTGACACAACGATCACGTTGACTTGCTGGGGACATCATTCGTCATTGACCTAAGCGGTTGAGAAGTAATGATTGCCAGCGACAAAGTCAAATCGAACACTGCGTGTCATCGTTCCGAGATCAGAGGACAGTCTTCCCATTCCTAGGATTTCACCGAGTAAAGACTGGAAAATACGCTGGGCGTGGAATGTTCATGACAATTTCGCGGTCATGGCACGCCAGTAGCAGTGCCCTTCTCCGTTCCGCCGTTCGCTACCACCGAATCCAAATGAGCCAAATCATGATGCAACGCATCACTCTGTCCGTCTGCATCGTGGCCGCTGCATTATTGCTGACGGCACCAACCGTGTCAGCTCAGATTCACGATTGCGGGCACCACAATCACAGTCATCGCGGTTACGGTCATTACGACCACGGGTTTCACGGGTCAGAATATGGACAGGGACAATTTGGATATCACCACCATTTGCATCACCACGGCAATGACCAGCTGACCTATCCTGTTTCGCCCGCAGCGCAGTTCAATGCGTCCCCGATGCACACAGAATCGCTGTATTCAGATGGAATGATCGGCCGCGTGTATTGTCCAGAATCAGGTTACTGTCCATCCGGATCCTTTTATGGCGGAGGCTGTTCCGCGACGCCGTATCAACCTTATCCGTCGCCGAATCTCCACGGTCAATCATTTGATTCGCAGAACCACGCAGGCCACGACCACGTGGGTCATGATCACAACGGACATTCACACACCGCACCGGCTCAGTCGTCTGACAATGGCTACATTCCGCCACCGACGCTATCTCAGCCCAGCCCACGTCATAGCCCGTCTCAACCCGACCTCTACCCACGCACGCAAGAAAACCAACCTCGCCCGCCATCACGCGACACACAAGAACAAGAGGCCCCCATTCAAATGGATGGCCCACCGCCGACGATTACTTGATTTTCGGGCGACAATTGCGGACCAAAACGGAACCACGCTCCGATCGTCAGTGTTGCCATGACGACGCCCATGCCAAAGCTTGGCCAGAACGATAGTCCTGTTTTTGTGGGCATCGTCAGCGGCAAGGAAAATGGCAATCCGAGTGGCACCATCACCAACGTTTCGCGACAATGATGCACGTGGGCTTTATTGCATCGCGTTCGGCGTTTGGCAACGACAGACGAACCTGCGAAGTCACATCCCAATTGGAAAACAAAGTCCAATGAAACTCGCGGCCAATGCGAAGACTCGCAATCGAAAGTTTCGTTTCACGCTGCGAACCCTGTTGCTAATTGTCTCTGGTTTGGCCGTTGCGATCTGGTGGACGCATGTGCCCACACAGAAGGCAAGCTGGTTTGCCACTGAAGTCAACAGTGAAAAATCCGCATCTGCTCTGGCGATGGTAAGTCAATTTGAAAAAGGCGAGTCCTGGCGCCGAACACTTGTACGGCACTTGGTTGGCGGAAGGCGAGTGACCAATGCCAAATCCACGACCAAAGTTTCGATTGAGCCCGTTTCGCTCACAGACATTGTTTCCGGACGCCGGCGATTCACGGTGGTGCAAGCACATGACGTGCTGGCGACCGATGGAAGCAGGCACCAGGGGTATTCGACCGCACATGGAATGATGACTCACTGGGGCGTAAAAGCTCGCAGGGAATGAAGCGTCAGTGCGTCGGCCTCAAAAGGATGTTGGTCGGTTGATTGCTGTGTGCGCCGATGGGATGACTTCGGATGAATCCTCTGGATTTACAACTCTCCGAGATAACCGGCCTTCTTCAACGCGACCAATATCTCATCCGTGGGAAGCGGGCTGGCGGATTCGACACCAACAACCGCCTGCTCCTTCTCGTAATTGACTTCGACTGCCAATACTCCAGGTACCGATTGGATTGCTTGCCTGGCGATGGCGGAACAACCTTCACACGTCATACCATTAAGTTTGATGACCACTTGGTTCATTGTCTTCGTCACGCTGTTGTCATCGCTGCGGAAGAACACTCCGGCGTAGCTTGGGAAGAACAGAAATGCGACCGCCATCACGGCGACGCCCCACAGCATGACCTTGTTCATCGTCATCATGTTGAACCGGGGCTTGTCTGGGGCGCAACAATCTTCGCCGGCTGGCTCGGTTGCACAGCAGTTGTCGCCCCCTGAAGCATCGCTGGATCTAGGACGATAGGTGAAGTAAAACGCTGCGCCGAGAAAGCCGAACGTGATTGTGATGAACCATGGTCGATAGGCTTCAAGCGTTGATGCGATCCCGGCCCCGGATACTCCAACCGCCAGAAGAACCAGCGGCAGCCAGCAGCAGCTTGAGGCCATGATTGCGGAGACAATCGTGCCGACCTTCGCGATCTTTTCACCCGTGTTACCGAAAGACTTAGTGGCAGGCGGCGGTGCCTGGCTATCTGAATCGTTCATTCCGAGTTCCTCTGTTGCGATCTTGATTCCCTTCCCAACACTTCCCAAACAGCACGAGCCGGATGGATTCTCTGTCTCACAGCGGCAGCCGGGGTCTTTCATTTTCGCCCGAATGTCATCCAGCGCATTCGACGTTCTCTTTGCGGCAAGCTCATCCTTGATACTGGCAATGGAATGTCCGAAGCAGTAACAGAGAGGTCGTTCGCCGGTCTCTTCCTTTACGCCGACTGAGACATTTAGCTGCGACCTCCTGAACGTCGTGTCACCTTCTTCAGAGAAGTACACCACATCACAATTCTTTGTTTCGCAGAATCGCCACCCCGTTTCTGCTTTGATCGATGCGCAACCTTCGCTCTCGGAAATACCACAGGATTGACCGTCCATTCTGAACTGCCCTGCATACTCGTCCCGAAGCAGCGCACCAAGAGTCACGGTACTCACTCGCTTCGCCTTGTTCTCGCATGACGGGCACTGAATCCGATTGGTTGTCGCAGTCTCATCTGCCATTTCTTCTTTCCCCGTCTTCGGGATTGCACACCGCTTTGCCGTCCTTCCGTCTTTGTGTATTATCGACGTTGCACCTAGGTATAAGGTCAAGAGAGATTCGTATTCTTTTTGCGAAGCCATGGAGGGAAGCGTTTTTAAGTGTGAATCGGGACACTTTTCGGAGTTTTGACTTGGCTCGTCAATTCACAATCAGCCAATTAGCCAAAGCGGCCGGCATCCCGACGACGACCGTCCGTTACTACGAGCGCATCGGCCTCGTCGAACCGGAAGATCGCAGCTACGGCAACTACCGGCTCTACGGCAACGAATCGCTCAAGAAGCTGGAGTTCATCCGAGCGGCGCAGGCCGTCGGCTTCACTCTCGAAGACGTGAAGTCACTCCTGGCAGACGACCATGGCGATACGCCGACCTGCGGCAGTGTCCAAGGTCTAATCGAAGACCGGCTGGCTGACGTCGAAGAGCGTCTCATAGATCTTCGGCATGTGCGAAAGGTGCTGAAGTCGGCATTACAACAATGCCACCAGCAGGAAAGATCTGACTGTTGCCAAGTCGTCGCTGACTTGAGGAACAAGAAGTGATCCGTCGATTCAAGAAGACAGCCTATAGCGAAGACATGGAGCTTGCATGGACCTGCTGAAGATTGCGATTCTATTTATCATCACGGCGCTGGCTGAAATTGTCGGCTGCTACTTGCCGTACTTGTGGCTCCGCCGAGAAGGATCGGTTTGGCTCTTATTGCCCGCTACGGCGAGTCTTGGCATTTTCGCGTGGCTATTATCGCTTCATCCGACTGCGGCCGGTCGAGTCTACGCTGCCTATGGCGGCGTCTACATCTCCGTTGCGCTGGTATGACTTTGGAAGGTCGATGGCATTCGGCCCACCGGATGGGACCTGCTTGGCGTTTGCCTTTGTTTGAGCGGGATGGCGGTGATTATGCTGGGCTCGCGTTAACACGTGGCGATTGCATGTGCTCTGTAGTCTCAGACATTCTGACATTCCTCTAACCGAACTCATTGAGAATCTCATGGCCGCCAAATTCCTTCGAGCTGCCCCATACGCCGGTGATGCGATGAATCTTCCAGTTCGCGACATCCAGGAGGCGATACCGTTCTACGAAGCGAAGATGGGGTTTCGCGTCGCTTCGCGATCTGACGCGGGGTGTCGTCGAGTCGTCCTTGAGCGAGACACGATTCAGATTGCTCTTGCCGAGAATGGCGGTGATCCGTCTCAGGAAGGTTGCTTCTTTGAGGTAGATGACGTCGAAGCGGTTGCGGCTGAATTTCGGTCGTATGACCCAAGTTTCGGAGCGGACTTGAAAACGCAGCAACACGGCGACACAACCTACCGCCTATTCTTTGTCGTTGCTCCCGATGGCCTGTGCTACTGCATTGGCGAGGCGCAAACGTAAGGTCCTATCACCATTCAAGTCCGTTTCACCTTGCCTGCTTCCAGAGCAACTTCATGATCTAGTTGACAGTTAACGGGGTGCCTCCGTCAGCGACGCATTGGCGTGGATGCAGCCGGTGTCATTACTCTCGGCGCTCCTGTGTGACTCGAGTCCAGCAGAGATGCAAAGCAACTCCGGCGGCAATTCCACAACAGAAATACACCATTCCAAAGGGAATCTCAGTGTGCGTGAGATGGGCGAAAAAACTCATTGTTCGTAACACCAGATGTAAAAGGTTTTATTGGCTTGGTTTTGGGCAACAACAGTTTACGCTTTGAAGGCTTTCAACGCGACCAGCGACAGAACCGCACGAAAGGGCTCTTGAATTCAGTCGATTTGTCTTTCTGGCCCCAGCAATCTCAGCCCGTTGGCAATCACCAGCAGTGACGCCCCCATGTCAGCGGCAATTGCGGCCCAGAGACTTGCGTACCCGGCAAACGTCAGAACGACGAACAACGCTTTGACGGCCAGCGAAAACCCGATGTTCTGACGGATAATGTTTAGCGTTCGTCGTGAATGGTGAATCAACCACGGTAACTTCGAGAGATCATCCGACATCAATGCGATGTCGGCCGTCTCGATGGCGGCGTCACTTCCAGCGGCTCCCATCGCCAGGCCAAGTGACGCTCGGGCCAGCGCGGGCGCATCATTGACACCATCGCCGATCATTGCAACGTGCTCGTATTTTTCGACAAGTTTTTCAACCGCATCAACCTTGCCTTCAGGCAGCAACTCCGCGTGAACCTCGTCGATACCGGCTTCTTTGCCGATCGCCTTGGCCGTGCCCTCGTTGTCGCCCGTTAGCATGACGATTTGCTTGATGCCAACCTCGTGCAACATCTTGATCGCGTCGCGGGTTTCTTCGCGGATCGCATCGGCCAGCGTGATGAAGCCGCAAACGTGCTGGTCATTGCCGATTACCACGACGGTTCGCCCGGCGTCCTGCATCGCTTCGAGTTGCTGATGAACTTCCGGGGTTTCCTGTCCACGTTGTTCAAGATAACGATGTGAACCCAACCAATAAGTTTTTCCGTCGATGACTCCTGTCGCTCCTTTGCCTTGGATCGTCTCGAAAAATTCGGCTGGCAGCATCGTCATGCCACGTTTCTTGGTCTCATCGACGATGGCTCGTGCGAGCGGATGATTACTGTTAAGTTCGAGCGCTCCCGCACGCGCTAACAAGTCTTCCTCGTCGTGTCCGTTCATTGGAACGACGTCGATCACCTCAGGAGATCCCTTGGTCAATGTCCCAGTCTTGTCCATCGCGATCGCGACGATTTTTCCCGGCAGTTCAATGAACACGCCACCTTTGACCAAAACTCCTTGGCGAGCCGCAGCGGCCAACGCAGCAACAACCGAGACGGGCGTCGAGATGACCAGAGCACACGGGCAAGCGATGACCAACAACACGAGCGACCGATAGATCCAAACCGACCAAGGCTGCCCGAGTAGCAACGTCGGAATCAACAGCATCAATAACGCGACCGCCATCACCACCGGTGTGTATACCGCCGCAAACTTCTCGACCCACTTTTCGGACGGCGCGCGTTTCGATCCGGCGTCGCCTACCATCTGAATGATGCGGGCCAGCGTCGTGTCTTCAGCCGCTTTGGTGCTTCGCATTTCCAGCAAACCGTCACCGTTGATTGTTCCGGCGAACACTTCACTACCGACCTGCTTTTCGACCGGCACGCTTTCGCCGGTGATCGGTGCTTGATTGACGTCGCTATTGCCCACGGTGACTTCACCATCGAGCGGTATTTTCTCGCCCGGCCGAATGACTAGCGTCGATCCGATCGGAACCTCGGCAGGTACAACGTCGCGGACTTCGCCGGATTCGTCTCTCAAGTGTGCGACCGGCGGCGTCAGGTCCAACAACGACGCGATCGCCCGTCTCGCCCGGCTAATGCTCCATGATTCCAATAGCAATGAAAGCGAGAATAGGAATGCGACCGCCGCTCCCTCGAACCATTCGCCGATCGCGATTGCCCCGATCACCGCGACCGACATCAGCAGATTCATGTCAGGCCGCAAGGTGACCAGTGCTCGCCAAGCTTTCGGCAGCACCAAATACAGCCCGGCCAAAATTCCAATCAGGTAGCAAGCGATCGCGGGCGTTGTGACGGCCTCGTTGAATCCGCCTGAGAGCAAATGAATCACCAGCCCGATCCCGCCGAAAACACCGCTGATCGCGGTCATGATCGCGCGTTGATGGCTTGCCCAGAACGATCGTCTGTCGGATGACTGTTGAGAGTTCTCCCATGTCTCGGCCTTCAACCCCGTCCGCTCGATCGCGGCCAGCACATCCCCGGCGGTAACATCGACGCCATCAAGATCAACGGTCAGTCGCCCATTAAGCAAGTCGAAACCCAAACGCTCATCACCACCGCGCAGCGGCACTAATTCACGTTTGATCAGCGCAACTTCCTCGGCACAATCCATGCCGAGGATTTTCAGTTCCATATTGTTTGCATCACTCATCGCTGTCGTCTTTGGCGATATGAACTTGCTAAGTGATCCGATAGAGCTTCCAACAGCTCTTCGCGGCCTTGGGTTCCAACAAGTCTTTGCACCTCAATTCCGTCGGCGAATATCAGCAGCATTGGGTATTTGTCGACGTTGTACTTTTCCTTGATGAACGGGTTCTGCCCGATATTGAGCTCCGCGACCTTGGCTTTGCCGGACAACTCCGATGAAAGTTCACGAATCGTCGGCTTCATGGCGATACAAGGCTGGCACCACGGTGCCCACATATCAACCAATACGGGAAGCTCGCTCTCGATGACTTCGCGTTGAAAAGTCTCGTCGGTCAATTGAATTGGATCAGCCACAATTAAGGACGTCGTGCCGCTGACCGGCGACGAATCACGACCGCATCCGGCGGCGAGCAGAACAAGAACGACAAGAGTCTTCATTGAGTAATGGTAATTTGCAAATGACATGAGCCGGTACTCGTTTCGCGCAATGATTCGCCAACGGCCGCCGATGCTGAGGGACTTCTCGCATCGACGGCTTATCAACAATCGGTCGGCGTGAACTACTTCCTTGGTTTGGACGTGTATGTTCCGCTCGGGCCTTTGAGCTTCACGGGTTCCTTACCAGCTTTTTCGATCGCTTCCCACAACTGGAGCGGCGACAGCGTCGCGCTGCTCTTGGGGAAGACGATCGCGGTCTTGGACTTGACGTCGGTCTTGACGCCTCCGACGCCGGACACTTCGGATAACTTCGCGGCCACCTTCTTTGCACAGCTCTCACAGGTGAGAACCTTCAAGGTGATGGTGGTTTTGGTCGTCGAAGCGCCGACCGCATCGGCGGCATTGGCAACGCGGCTTTGGGCCGTCATGCAAAGGGCAGCGGCGAACGTCAGGGCAAGGCAAAGGGAGGTACGGTACATTTTCAGATTCCTTTCAGGTAACAAACATTAACTTTCATCTGGTCGGTCCTTTCGGATGGGGTCTAGGTGTCACATCGCTATCTCCTTTGGTTTGTAGGACGAAGTGGGTAAACGGGGATAAGGTCAGACTGAAAAACGTGGCTGAGGGCGAGCGACTCAACGGGCTGGTCAAATGCGCTACTGTTTTCCCCCAGCCACTACGATCAAATGGCTATCGCCGTGGATGGGTCGAGGTTTCAACTTTCGCCAAGGGCACGGTTGAATCCTCACTGTTCTCTGTCGGGGAAACGTTCAAACAATCGCCATCGCAGCAGGCTTGCGAAATGCAAGCCGTCCGGTGGGGCACAGAACATCCACACATGCAGCCGGGCTGAACGAGCAGAAACGTAGCGAACGACATGGTCGTGACGCGTCGCAATCCCCGACTCCAGGCGTTTCTTTTTGGCGATCGCCTTGACATGCCTACTCTGTTGGTTGCGGTGGTTTGTGACCCGTCTTGGCTTCGTAAGTCGCTGCGAACTTATCGAAACGCGTGGGGCTACAAATGAAACACTGCGATTCGGGGCGGTCGTGTTCATCACACCAATCGCCATCCTCTTTGAACTTCGACACCAGCGTTTTGTCACACAGGGCGCAATCGCCTTCGGGAACACCATGCTCGACGCACCACCAACCGCCGTGGCTGTGATCCACATTCGTTGCCGCCACCGGTTCCGATCCACCGGGTTCGGTGGCGACGTCGCTGTTGCTGCAACCGGAAAACACTACGGCGGCAGCGGCCAATCCGGCCAGCGACAGTCCACGAAAATCTTTCATCCAATTCATCTTCACAATCAATCTCCTTCGGCTTGGCCGAATCAAGGGTTAGACCGTCAGCCGCTCGGGCAGCTTCTGGGATTCAAACGTTTCGTCGGAATCCGAAGGCTGCTCCGACTCTGGGTCGGTCGGGTCGTTGGGTTTGAGTTGATGACCATCATCATCTCCACCATCTCCGTCAAATTTTCCAACCGGCAGGTTGAAGACCACATAGAGCACTCGCAAAACGAGCAAGCTCATGATCATTGCGCTACACACGCCGCCGATCACAACCGTTGCCAACGGTCGCTGCACCTCGGCGCCCATGCCGGTACTGAACGCCATCGGCACGAAACCAAGGCTGGCGACAAGCGTCGTCATTAGGATCGGACGCAATCGCGTCATCGCGGCTTCTTCGACCGCTTCGTCGAGCGAGCGACCACGCCGCCGGAACTGCCGGATCGTTGAAACCAGCAACATGTCGTCCAGCACTGCAACGCCGGACAATGCGATGAATCCAACGGCAGCCGAAATGGAAAACGGCATGTCGCGAACCCATAGTGCCAACACTCCGCCGATCCAAGCGAAGGGAACGCCGGTGAACACTCGAAACGAGTCCACCCAGTTGCGATAGGTCGCGTAGAGCAATGACAGGATCATTAACAGAGCGATGGGAACAACGATCATCAACCGCAGTTGGGCACGTTGCAAATTCTCAAACTGGCCACCCCACTCGACACGGTAGCGTCCCGGTGGTAGTTGAACCTTCTCGTCAATCGTGCGTCGGGCTTCGGCGACAAAACTACCCAAGTCGCGTCCTCGGACATTCGCTTCGATCGTGATTCGCCGTTGGTACCAATCTCGCTTGATTGTGTTCGGCCCCTCGACCTTCTCGATCGTGGCTAACCGAGACAAAGGGATGCGTTCACCCGAAGGCGTCGCCACTAAAATTTGACGGATCGCGTCTGGATTGGCTCGCGTCTTTTCCGGCAAGCGAATGATCAGCGGGAAACGCAATTGCCCTTCGTACACTTCGCCGACATGATGACTGCCCAATGAACGAACAAGGTTCATGATCGTGCTGGCCGACACCCCGTAGCGTGCGATCTCGTCTTGTTTGACACGAATCTGCAAAACCGGCTGACCAGACACCTGTTCGACCTTGACGTCTTCGCTGCCGGGAATGGCATTGAGCGCCCGTTCGATCTCGCTCGCCTTCTCGACCATCAGATCGAGGTCATCGCCATAGAGGATTGCCGCGACATCCGACCGAACGCCCGAAATCATTTCATTCATTCGCATCTCAATCGGCTGTGACATCGCCAATCGAGGTCCGGGCAGGTCTCGAAGTTCCTCCTGAACCTTGATGACCAACTCTTCCTGTGTCTCCGCCCTCGTCCATCGTTCTCGCGGATGCAGGGTCAAAAACAAATCGGTCAGTTCGGTTCCCATCGGATCGGTCGCAACTTCTGCCGTACCGATGCGGCTCCAGACCTGTGATACCTCATCAGGAAATTTGTCTAGCAGCACTTGTTCCATTTGCGTGTTGTATCGCATGGATTCTTCTAGCGTTGTGCCCGCCAGACGCACGACGTTGATCGTGATCGCACCTTCAGAAAGTCGCGGTACGAACTCGCTGCCAAGGTTCGGTGCAACCAAACCAAACACGCTGACCAACAACAATAGTGCCGCACCGATCACGAAGGTCTTGTGGTGCATCGTGAACCGAAGAACCGGTGCATAAAGTCGCTTGAGCACGCGGATCAACAACGGCTCTTTCTCTTGGACGTTCTTCGGCAAGAACAGACTGGCCAAAACCGGCATCAGGGTGAGCGATAGGACCATCGAACCGGCCAAGGCCATGATGACGGTGATCGCCATAGGTCGAAACAGTTTGCCTTCGATCCCTTCGAGCGTCAGGATCGGCAGATAGACAATCATGATGATTAGCTCGCCAAACATCGTCGGCTTGCGAACCTCGATGGCCGCCTCGCGAATGATCTCTAGCCGACTTTTGCCGCCCCGGTTGTGAGCCAGATGCCTCACGCAGTTCTCGATCATCACGACGCTGCTATCGACGACCAACCCAAAGTCGATTGCGCCGAGACTGAGCAGACTGGCGGCGATGCCGAACTTCAGCATCCCTGAAAATGCAAACAGCATCGACAATGGGATCGCTGCCGCGACGATCAAACCCGCTCGCAGATTCCCCAGAAAGATGAACAACACCGCGATCACCAACAAACCACCTTCAAAGAGATTTTTTTGAACGGTGTGAATCACGTGGTCGATCAATTCGGTGCGGTCGTAAACCGTTTGAATCCGAACGCCCGCTGGAAGGGTCTCCTGAATGCTGGCGATCTTTTCTTTGATGGACCAAGTCACGTCGTGACTGTTTTCGCCCATCAACATGAACCCTAGTCCCAATACCGCCTCGCCACGCCCGTTCGCCGTGACCGCCCCGCGTCGGATTTCGTGTCCGATTTCCACCTCCGCCACGTCACGAATGCGAACTGGCACGCCATCTTTGGCGGTGATAACAACATCCTTGATCTCTTCCAGATTGACCGTTCGACCGACGCCGTGGACCAACAACATTTCGCTGCCGTCGGTAACCGTCCCACCACCTACATTCTCGTTGTTCGCTTCGATGGCTTCGCTAACTTGCTCGAACGTCAATCCATACTTCACCAACAAATCCGGTTGCAGTCGAACCTGATACTGTTTCTCGTAACCACCCCAACTATTGACCTCCGCAACGCCGCGAACCGAACGCAACTGGGGCTTCACCACCCAGTCGTGGATCGTACGCAATTCCGTCATCCGCTTGATGCGTTCTTGTTGTGCGACCTTGGAGAAATCAACACCTTCGTAAACCAGCACATAGTGAAAGACCTCGCCCAACCCTGTCGAAACCGGCCCCATTTGCGGTCGCTGAATCCCGTCGGGCAACTCGACGGTGGAAAGCCGTTCGTTGATCAGTTGTCGGGCGAAGTAGATGTCGATGCCATCGTCAAAGATCACAACGACTTGAGACAGGCCGAACTTTGAAATCGAACGCAACTCATGCAGGCCCGGCAACCCGCTGATCGCCTGCTCGACCGGAAACGTAATCTGACGCTCGATCTCTTCGGACGCGAGCGAAGGGGCGACCGTGTTGATTTGAATTTGAACCGGAGTCGTATCCGGGAACGCGTCAATGTCCAGTTGCTGGAGCGAGAACACGCCAACGCCAGCGAACAACAACGCGGCCAAGATGACCAAGGCGCGGTGCTTGAGCGAGAAATCAATGAGGTAGTTAAGCATCCGTGCAATCCTTTATTCGGCGACGCAGTCGCAGCCTGCACCAAGGTTGTTCTTGAGAAGTTGTGCCCGCAGCACGTCGCTGCCGTCGGTCGCGATCACTTCGCCCGGTAACACACCCGAAATGATCTCTGTCACATCGCCATTGACCGCTCCCAATCGAACCGAGCGGACATGGAAAACCTTGTAGCTTTCGGGGCTGGCGAAGTAGTCCTTGTCGCGAACAAAGACGACTTGGCAACAACCTTCCCAGTGAGACGAACCGGTTGGGATCACAATCGCGTCAGACTCTTTCCGCAGGATCACCTCCCCCATCCCAAAGGTCTCGTTGCGGAGGCGTCCGTCCGAGTTATCTAACACGGCTCGAACCTGCAACATCCGCGTCGTGTTGTCTGCCGAAGTGCTAATCCAGTCCAATGTTCCGGTGACGACATCGCGGCTACCGTCGGCGCGAAACTCGACAGGCTGACCGATCGCCAACTGCTCGGAGCTTTCTAGCGGAATGTTCAACGTCAACCACATTTGGCGAACGTCGGCAACCTGAAAGAGAATCCGCGTCGGATCAACGACTTCGCCCGCGGAAACACTCCGCTGAACCACGACACCTTGGATTGGCGATCGAATCGGCAGCAGGTTTGACGTGACGGTTCGACTGTTCAACTGCGCCCGAAGCTCGTCCGGAATTCCCAGCAATCGCAAGCGATCGAGCACCTGTTGTTCTGATAAGCCCTGCAACTCACCGACTTCGGCGGGCAGTCCCAAATTCCGCAGTGATTGCTCCGCCGCCAAGACGTCCGCCTGAGCTTTCGCCAACGCCGCGTTCGCATCCAAAATTCGGGAACCGGCAATCGCGGCGCGAGCGCTGCTCAATCGCGAAACGTTTTGCTGTTGAAGTTTTTGTTCCGCCAACGCCCGCAGTAAGTCCGTTTTGATGTCACCAACTCCCGCCGCGTCAATCACCGCCAGAACTTCACCAACCTCCACCGGATCGCCCACGTTCTTCGTGACCTTCCAAACGCTTCCCGGCACCCGCGACGCCATGCTCGCCTGTCGCGTTGGATCGTAGATAATTTCGCCATTGCCAACGATCGACTCGGTGATCGGGGCACGCTCGACCAGTTCAACATCGACGCCAGCCTGTTGAACCGACTCGATCGAAGCGAACTGAATTCGTGACTGGTAGACCTCGCAAGCACTGTTGTTTTCTTTGCGAGGCGCAATCGCCAACGCACGAGCCGCACGTTCTAAATCTTCGACCGGAACAGTGGGTGTTTCTTTGAGTTGGGCAACATCGGGATGGTCGAGCGTGCAGTTGTGGACGCCGTGGACGCTGCACCAACCGTAGTCAGGCCCCTTGGCCATCAACGTCGGATCACACTCGACACAAATGGACTCCGGCACCGCGTGTTCTTCACACCAATCATCGACAACCGGTTCGACATCGCCGGTCAGTGCGGCGAATTTGGGTATCCGCCAATCGTTGTGATGCCCGTAATAAAACACAGCTGCGAACCCGGCCAAAACCAATGTCGGTCCGATACTGCCTAGCACCAACGAGATGCCGCGGCGAATGGGACCGCGAGGTTTCGATTCGGCGTCCTGATTGATTTCAGTTTCGGCGGCGGGAACCTTGTGTCCATTGACGGACGGCTCCACGGGTTCTTGCAGAGGACTTTTTCTCGGCGCATCGGCAAGCGGATGACTCATTGGAAAACCTTGCTGGCTAAAGATGGTTTAAACAGCGCACGCAACAACCGCGAGCGCATACAACGACCAGAATCGCCGCAAACCAGAAGCTAGAATCCGAGCAAGCAAATCCGTAGCCGGAATTACAAACCGAGTTTGTCGGTCAGCAGGCGAAGAGACCTAGTCGCGGCTTAGAGCAGCCAAGAAGAGTGCGCAACGCGCACCGAGCGACCCGTCAAAAGATCGAATGGACGAGGCTGATGCTCGAATCGAGAAACCAAGCCCTCAGAGAGATCAAGCGACTCCAATTTCAGCGGAGCGAGATTCACGGCGAGCTGAAAATCAACCATCGTCCGATGGTTCAGCTCAGGCGTGACCTGACACTCGCATCCCGTTTCGCAAGGGCAAGGTGATTCCGCTGGTGGAACGCCATCGTCATCGCAAGTCGCGTTCTGTTCACCAGAACAACCACAAGAATGATGCACAACTGCCACATCGCTTACAACACGATTGTCAAACGCACCCTGGCAACAGACCGGGCACGCGACAACTCGCAGTGCGATAAACGATAGGAAAAGCAGCCGAAACATCGTGTCCTTTGGTATTTCTTAATTTAGAGTCAATTAGTTAAATTGTAGGCCAGAGCTAGCCTTGCGTCCAGTTCGGTTTATCGGCAAATGCTGCCCGCTTTGTCCTGTCATTCTTGCATGGCCGGCCGCTAATCAGGCAATTCGCATACCAACTCGCCCATGACTTGACAATTTGGTCGTCAAACGAAGGGAAAGCCGGTTGCTAGATCAACACCGTGCAGAGCGTCGCCAATCGCTTGCCCGTCGTCGGCCATTGACAGTCATCGAGCCGAGCAGACGCACGATGCAAAGAGGCCAGCATCGAAGCCGCGCTATGCATTTCACGAGCTCTCGACGTTACTTTCAATTCCTCCGTGGAACAACTCGCATTGGGCCGACGACGTAGTTTGGATTTTGATGCTTTGCGATTTGGGCGGCTTGGATGTTGTTTCGGGCCGGAACGACGACACTCAGTGGCATCCCATAGACGCCGGGTGATGGCTCCATTCTGACTTCCCAGAGATCAAACGCGCCCGCGTCGTAGGCTTGCAGGTTGAGTTGTAACTGCTGTATTTGCTGCGCTCGCATCTGCTGGCGTTGATACGCTTCTGCCTGGGCGTGCGCGAGGAACGATTCCTGCTCTTTCGCTTCATAGTCTTCTTTGGCCGCCAACCAACGCTCCCAGCCTGGCTTGAGCACGCTGACGACCTCATCGGTGAACAGGAAGAACGGCGCGCAATACAAATCACCATCCTCTAGCTCAATCATCACGCCGGCGCATTCAAATGTGCGAGGTTTTCCTTTGAGTTTCTTCACCCATTGTTCAAGCTCCTTCTCGCCAGCGATTTCTTCGCCTGTGAAATGCTCCACGATCTTGGGGATGATGGCTCGGTAAACACCAGGCATCTTGTCGAATCGGCGGTCGTTGACGTAGACGCGCCCGAGTCGTCGTTGGATCACGACCGGGTGCTTGTCAAAGCCAACGATTCGGCCCGGCATTTTCAAGCCAGACTTCAGCGTCCAAACTTGCTTGCTTCCGGTCGATTGAACCAGCTTTGCGGCTTCTTTGTCAACGTATTCCTGGTCCTGCTTCGATAGTTTCTCCAGTGGTACGGCCACCAGATCGCTGTTGGCCTTCTTGAGCACCACGGTCGAGTCGCTAAAAGCAATCATGTCACCGGTGATGCTGTAAGTCCCGGTCGAGTCAGACCATTCTTTTGCGGCGGCGTTGGTAGTCGCCACGACAACCAATGTCAGCCAGAGCGCATAAGTTTTCATCGTTGTGTATCTCCTCTGAATGGGGTGGATTGCTGCAAGACAACCACGCTGCGTGGATTGACACGGTAGGCGTGCTGGTTGATGACCGGGTTTGATGTGTCGCATTGGATATCGAGTGGACTGGGCAGCGAAGTGTCGATGACCCGTTGCCAATCGCAATCTCCTGGATGAATAACAAAGGAACGTGCTTCCTTCGAGCCGTTGATCATCACGTACAGATCGCCACCGCAGCTCCGCGAATCTCTCAGGTAATAAGCCAGTACCCGCGACTGAGCCGACATGTCGACGGTCGGTTCTTCAGCACCAAACCAGCAGATATCGTCTCGCCAAAACGTCGAACGTCCAATGGATGGATGCGTTTTCCGGAAGGCGATCATCTGCTTGAAGAAGCGAAACACTTCTTGGTTGGATTCGAGTCGATGCCAGTCGAGCCAACTTGCTTCGTTGTCTTGGTTGTAAGGATTGTTGTTGCCGCCCTGCGTTTGCATGAATTCGTCGCCCATGCGGAACATCGGCGTCCCAGCCGAAAGCATCAATAGGCAACAGAAGTTTTTGACTTGGCGTTTGCGTAAGTCTCGCACCGACTGTGAAGCGTCAGCGTCGCCTTCCCAGCCGCTATTTGAGCTGAATTCTTTCGGGCCATCCTGGTTGCCTTGGCCATTGGCTTCGTTGTGCTTGTCGTTGTACGAGACGAGATCGTAGAGCGTGGAGCCATCGTGCGACGCAACGTAGTTAATGCTCTGGAATGGTCGGTATGACTGCGAAGGGTGATCAGGAAATAAGTCACTGCTTCCGTACAGCCTTGTCATCAGGTCCGGCACCATTCCCTCATCGCCTCGAACAAAGCGTTGCAACGTGTCACGATAGCGACCGTTCCACTGCATCCAAGTCTGACCGGGGAACGAGCTGCCCAATTGGTACAGCCCGGCGGCATCCCAGGGTTCCGCGATCAGGCGGACGTTCGCCAAATCGGGATCGCTCGCAATTTGATCGAATAACGGTGGCTGCTGTAGATTGATGTTGCCTTCCGAGTCCCTTGAAAAGACCGACGCGAGATCAAAGCGGAAACCATCGACGTGCATTTCCTTTGCCCAGTATCGCAGGCTATCGACGATGAGCGACCGGACGGTGGGATGCGAGGTATCGAGAGTGTTACCGGTGCCGCTGAAATTCGCATAGGGCGAGGCGGGATCAATTGAGGCAACGTAGTAGACGTCGTTGTCAATTCCACGGTAACTGTAGGTTGGCCCGCGATGGTCGCCTTCGCATGTGTGGTTATAGACAACGTCTAAAATGACCTCGATTTTGGCCGCGTGCAGTTCACGAACCATCTCACGAAACTGACTGTGTTGCTCGCATGACGACTGATGAGACGAGTAGGCGTGATGGGGCGAAAAGAAGTTGAGCGGCATGTAGCCCCAATAGTTATTGTCTTCCGGATCAAACTGAAAGACCGGCATCAGTTCAACCGCGGTGACGCCAAGCTCCTTGAGGTACGGGATTTTCTCCACGACGCCAGCGAACGTGCCACGGTTGCTGGCATCAACATTTGAAGAGGGATCGCGTGTGAATCCACGCACGTGCATTTCGTAGATCACTAAATCCGCACCATGTCGAATCCTTGGCTCGTTCCCCCAGACGAACGGACAACGGCACACATCCAGCCGTCCCAATGGAGCGCGCCCCGCGTTGGAACCCGGCGAGCGGGCTGCTTCGCGGTTGAAACATTCCGGGAAGAAAACACTTCGTGAGTACGGATCGAGCAAAACCTTTTCACGGTCAAAGGCGTGCCAGGGCAGAGCGGACCCTCGACGGGGCCATCGACTTGGTAAGCGTAGTATTCCGCATCACCTGCTTCAGAAATGGGGACACGGCAGTGCCAAATCGGCCCTGACTTATTCTTCAGTGGATCAAACACGACGGAGTGCCATGGAACGCGCAGTTCGTCTTTGAGATACATCAAAAGCGTGACGCTGCGAGCACTCCCGGCATGGATGGCGAAGTTGTACGCTTGTTCCTGCTCCAGCCATGCAATGCCTAGCGGTCGTGGCGTGCCATCGTCGTGCTCCCAACTTGGTCCCTGCACTGGGCGTCCGCGTGGTACTGACGTCAAATCAGTACCACAGTGACGGCAATGCGACTGGATTGTCTTCTGTATCATTGAATTGCCGAATTTCTAGTGCCCCGATCGCGTGCGTTCAAACTCGACCTGCAAGCTCAGCAATTCAGAACGCAATCGGTCGATTTGCCATTGCAAGTGATGCAAAGGATCGGCAGTGATTTTTGGCTGTTCCGCTCGTTCCAATGCCAGACGCGCGAGTTGAGCGGCAAGTTCCAACCGCTTTATCTGGTCGCTACGGAGATAACCACTTGCTTTCCTCGCCCAAGAAAGCTGTTGCTCGGCAAGGATGACGTCGTTCTTAACTGACTGAAGATGACTTTTATGCAGGTCGTGATCCGTGTGTTTTCCTGCCTGCTGAAGCAACTGCGTCGCGTAAGCCACCTGGTTCTCAAGCCTCAGCATCGACAACTTCGAGTTCATGTTGGGGATGCGGCGGTTGGCTTCCAATGCCGTTTCCAGATCATGTTCCGCCAGCTCCAGCTTCTTTTGAAAGTACCGCAAATCAACGTGATCGGTTGCGGCCTTTTCTTCTTGAGCCATCGCCATGGAAGCCACTGGCAGGCTAATGAGAACGGCGATCACGACGCGGACGATTTGGTTACGTTGGCAGTTCATCGTGTCCTCGAACATGAAATGTGGTGGGTATTGATCAGGCGACTTCGCAGACGCGGTTCATCGTTCCAAAGTCATTAGGGACACATTGCGCGCATTCGGCACTGGCATGGCAATTAGCCTCGCAGCACCACTGACCGTCGACGACGAACTTGAATTCGTAGCGTCCAGGCTCTAGCTTGAGTTTGGCGGTCCACTTCCCATTGTCGGTCTTATCCATCGGTGTCACTTCGGGATTCCACTCATTAAATGAACCTGCCAGAAAAACCTTTTCAGCCTCGGGGGCATGGCACTCAAATTCTGTGGCCTGCTCGGTGTCGGCTTTGGATGGAGTCGTTTGTTCGGACATTCGTTTTTCCTGAAATTTGAGATTGATTGATGGACTACAAGTTGGATGCTGGATCAAGTCCAGATATTCAGTCAGTTTGGAAAGTTCTGCGAATAAACATGGTGAACGATTTATTCACATGGGATGGAGATTTGGTCGCTGTTCCCCATGCCATTCCGCAGGGACCGCAAGGATCGGGCAGGATGCTTTCTGCACGACTTGGTCCGAGGTGCTGCCGCGAAGGGCATCGAGAAAGCCGTGGTGACCTTGCGTCGTTAGCGCAATCAAATCGGCCCTGCGTTCACTGGCCGTTTCAAGAATCCGAGTGGCCGGATCGCCATCTTCTTTAACAAGCTCCCATGTCCAACCGTCGATGTCTGGAATCGTCACGTTCCTTAGCTTCCTTAGCGAGTTTTCGTCGTCACCGACATGGACAAGAGTTGCCGAGACGGACTTACAATCAAGCAGGTTGGCTATCGCGCAGGACTGGGTAATGGCCTCGGCAGCGTCGGGCTGCGATGCAACCGGAACAACGATGTTTCGCATTTCGACGTGAGCGTCCTGACCGTCGACGAAACCGTTGACGCCGTGTGGGACGAACAGGCAACTCGTATGTGAAGAGCGTGCGATCTTCTTTGAGATGTCTTGGCACAGCCATCGGTCGATTCCCTCACTATGAGCCAAACATCGACCCCCGCAACCAGCAGACGAGCCAGCTCCCAGTCGTAGTTTTCGAGATAGACGAGTTTGATTTCTGGCGTGAGGGTGTCTTTTATACGCACGATTTGCTGTATCAATCGCTTGCCCTCTTCGTCGCGGGGATGCGCCTTGCCCGCAAAGACCAACTGCAGCGGTCCATGTTCCTCCGCGATTTGGCGAAGCCTACCCATGACGATGCAGCAGCGTGACAGCGACCACGGGGACGCTCAAGTCCGCAGCGGCTCGTAACGTGTCGCCCGCTAGTACACCCAGTCCACCACTGTACGTCGGCATGACCGGATCAATCGCAATTTCCATCGAGAAATAGGCAACGGTCGCCGACGTCGTCAGTGATCCGTCGTACTCAATCTTCCTCGTTGCCTTGCTCATTCTTGCTCGTGCTGCAAACGGGCGATACTTTTAGTTCGTTGACGATTCGCTCAACTCCATCAACGCAACGGACCAATTCCTGAGCCATTTGCTTGTAGTAAAAACTGGTCACTGCGCCGCGAATCAATAGGACGCCGTTCTCGAAGCGACAATCGATCCGCTTCAATGCCGGGTAGCCGCTGGACGACCAACTGCGGCGAACCGCAGCGACGATACAGCAACAGCAAGTCTGCTCTGCCGATTCGTCGGGTTTGAGAAGATTGACGTCATCGAGCGGTCTTGATTCGCCTGCCGTCTCATGTGGCAACTCTTCGTTAGGAGGTTGGATCGCGCCGTGCTTTTGTGAGCCTTGTCGTTTTCGCGAGCCTCGTCGAGTCGCGGTGATTGTGCCCGTGCTCATTGGATGCTCCCCTGAACAGCTGGAACTGGAATACGACGATCGCCAGCGGTCTGACGACTGCGCTGGCGATCCAAACAGGTCGCCCGATCTCGTTCAGTTGTCGTTTTCAACGACCGCTGAGCTTCCGCAGCAACTTCGCTTAATCGTGCAGCAGTACGCTCGTTTTGCACAGCAAGTGTTGCCAGCCAACTCGGTCGAGGAATCGACTTCTTGGACCTGTGACACCGCCGCCGGAGTCGCCGTTGGCGGGACATCCGCTGATGGCAAAGCAAATGCGGCCGCACCAAAGAGACCAAGCGAAAAAACACCAGCAGCTACTGATTTCAATAACATGACTTCCACCTCTAGTCGTCAGGGATTGGGGAAACAAGCGACTCAGGCGGACTTGACCACCTTTGCTCGCCTTACTGGTAGTTGGATGCAGCGAGTCGCTTGGTTCTTCACAGATTTTCCCCAGGTTTGTTCTCATTGCGATTGTTTCCTTGTTCGCCGTTTTCACGTGAAGAAGTGGCGGACCAATGGCATCAAAAACCATGGGCCGACACTTGATCGGTCGAATTCGATTCTCTGGTGGAGCAATCAGATGGATTGCCAACAAATCGAGCAGTTGCTCTCGCACTATTTCGATCACGAGTTACCACGCGACCAGCGGGCTGAAGTCGAATCGCACTTAGAAAACTGTCCGCCATGTTCGGACCAATTGGCCGATATCCGCATGCTTTCGGATGCGGCTCGAAGCCTTGCTTCTGCTCGTCCGCCGCACGACCTTTGGGACCGGATCGCCGCTCAATTGAAAGAGCCACGTTTGCCTGAATCAGTCAACAATCACGACACCGTCGATCTGGAATCGAAATCTAGGTTTGATCAGAGACGATCATGGAGCTTGTTTGCGATGGCGGCCGTGTTGCTGATTGGCGTCGGACTGGTCTGGATGTTTCAACCGGCCAGCCATCCGCATGATCCGCTGGTGAATTACGCTCAACTGTTAGATTCAAGCCCACTGGCGGCGCAGGAGCATCTTGTCTCCCAATACTCGGGCCAGACCGTTTCGGTGGAAGAGGCGGTAGAACTCGTCGGATACCGGCCGCGCAATGTTGACCCGCCCCCCAGTGGATACTCGTGCGACAAGCTGGTTGTGTTGGACATGCCGTGTTGCAAATGCGTCCAGGCGGTTTGGCAGCGTGCTGATCAAACGCAGGTCGCCATTTTTGAGCACAAGTCCAAGATGGATGATTGGTTCGAGGGCGAGCCGAGCATCAACATTAAGTGCCGAGAAAAAGTCTGCCGGGTCACGCAGCTCGACGCTCAGCTCGCCGCAACCTGGCGAATCGGCTCTCGGCTTGTCACCGCGATCGGAGTAAAGGATACCGACGAACTGGCGACGTTCGTCGCCGCGCTTCGATGACTGACGCAGACCGAAATTACCGTGCGAACGGCTGTCAGCAAGTTTCGGATATAACGCAGCTCGATCTCGAAGAACATGTGGCCGTCAGAAAAACCAAATCATTGATCACGCTCGTCCGCCAAGTCGTCCATCGGCCTCACTGCTGTAGGTGTGTCCTTGAGCGTATTCTCACCGAATTGATCGGCTTGCGTACCCGGAGAACTTTCGTGCTCATGCGATGGCGCGGTCCCGCTTTCACGATTGATGGGATAGCTGCCAAGTTTCCCAATGAACGGTAACAGGAGCATCCAAGGCAGACGCTCGACTCGCTCGTCGCGGAACTGCGAGAGCCCGATCGTCATTCCTTCGTGACCGCTGTCAGGCTGGCTCCGGTATGTTCCTAGCAGAAAGTCCCACCACGGGAGATTGAAACCGAAGTTGCTGTTGGCTTCCCGCCTGAACACGGAATGATGCACGCGGTGCATGTCCGGTGTGACGATCACGCGGCGCAGTGATCGGTCCAGCCAAAGCGGAATTCGCACATTGCTATGGTTGAACATGGCAGTTGCGTTGAGCAACAATTCGAAGATCAGCACAGCAAGCGGCGAGGCGCCCAACAAGACAATCGCAGCGCATTTGATTCCGAAGGAAAGCATGATCTCAAGCGTATGAAACCGCAACCCTGTCGTTACATCGAAATCCAAGTCGGCATGGTGGACCATGTGCAGCCGCCATAGAACTGGAATCGCGTGGAACATCACGTGCTGAAGGTAGATCGCGAAATCGAGCAGTATCACGGAGACAACGATTGCCAACCACGATGGGATATCATAGTACTGGAAAAGTCCCCAGCCCACGGATTCAGCGAACATAGCAATTCCCACCGCTCCAAGCGGGGCGATGAGCCGTAGCAAGAGACTGTTGAGGAACACCAAGGCCAGGTTACTTCCCCAGCGCTGCGGCTTGCTGGCATGCAAGACACGCCGAGGTGCAAAAAACTCCCCCGCGACCAACACTAGGAAGACACCAGCAAAACATGCGATGCGAACCGCCTGTTCAGTCGGTACAAAACCCAACATCACCGGTCTGACCTCAAGGTTTTCGAGTCATTGCCGCGGTGGAGTGAAAAGGTGTCCGCGAGTCGCAGACCATTGAAAGATTGTTCGTTGCCGTAGGGTGGTCTGTCGATCAACCTTCCAAACGATTCGACGACAGATTTGATTTCTGTTTTCGTCGAACCGCGTCCGAGGCTGAAGCGGATAGCCCCAGCAGCCACTGCGGTCTCGACGCCCATCGCAGCAAGAACCGGGCTGATTTGCATGGTGCCAGCGTGACATGCCGAGCCGGTTGACGCTGCCAGATAAGGTAGGTGCGCGAGTAGCTCGTGGCCGTGGAGCCCGGAGAAACTGACGTTGAGCGTATTCGGAAGCCGGTGCTCTGGGTGACCGTTCAAGGTGACGCGATGACCGAACATCTTCTGCAACCGATCCCATAGCTCGTCCCGCAAGGCCTGCACTGGGTCGTCGTCGATCCAGTCCCGTGCCAGTTCGCAAGCGGCACCCAGGCCGACGACTTCGAGGACGTTTTCTGTTCCCGCCCGCCGTCCGGCCTCGTGGTCGGCACCATGAAGCAGCGGCTCTATCGTGACACCTTCTCGGATGAATAGCGCCCCGACGCCCTTCGGACCATACAACTTATGTCCTGCCACACTGAGTAGATCGACGCCAAGGGATTCGACGTCGGTCGGAACCTTACCGACCGTTTGAGCCGCATCCGTGTGGCAAAGTACACCGTGCTCCCGAGCGATCTGAGCAATCTCAGTGATCGGCTGCATCGTTCCAACCTCGTTGTTGGCGTGCATGATTGAGATTAGCGCCGTGTGAGGACGAATTGCTTTTGCAACGTCATGCGGGTCAACCAAAGCAAATTGATCAACGGGCAGGCGTGTGACCTCAGCGCCAAGTCCCTCAATGAACCGGCACGGCTCCAGCACTGCCGGGTGTTCGATCTGGCTCGTGATGACATGGAACGGCTTCTTCACAGCTAGCGATGAAAAAAACAGCCCTTTGATTGCGTGGTTGTTCGCCTCGGTTCCCCCAGATGTAAAAATGATCTCGGTCGGATCGCAACACAGCAAAGCCGCGACTTGCGAGCGGGCCTTTTCGATAGCGTCGCGTGCTGGAAGGCCGGACCAATGCAGGCTTGACGGGTTGCCATACGCCTTGTCGAGGTACGGCACCATTGATGCCGCAACTTCCGGAGCGAGAGGCGTCGTCGCGTTGTAGTCGAGATAAACTCGCCCGGTCATGAAGCCACCTTTCGCCGCCGTGGCTTCTTGCCCTTTGACTCGGCGGAACGCCGCTGGGCCTTGGCCAGTCGCTCCTTGTCAGCCTGAATCTCCTCAGACGTTCGTCTCACCACAGGATCGTCTCGTCCGACCAGCACCAGCATGTCCTTCACGAGTTGCGGGCGACAAAGGTAGTAGCACCGCAGGGCACCATCCTGGGCGTAATCCACCAGTTGAGCATGGCGCAGCACGGACAGATGCTGTGAGATATTGGCCTGCCGCGCTGGAAGCAATTCCTCCATGTCCGTGACGCACTTGGGACCGGCCAACAACTCCTGCAGGATGGCCAGTCGCGTTGGGTGCGAAAAGGCCTTGAGCAATTCGGCCGCCGATCGAGGGTCTTGCAAGTTGGTCATCTTTGTCTCTAGCAATTCGAGCATTCGGATGTCCGAATATGCTACCGACAGGAGGGGCGATTGTCAATTCAGGAGAATTGCACTGGAAAAGGCCATTTGGCGTAAACGGTCACATGGAAAGTATGCGTATTGTTCCGCTTGCGATAAGGCTTACCGTGCCCAACGTCGATTGCGTTACAGGTTCCTCGAAATTCCCGCCTGCAGGTGAGACGGTTCCGATCATCGTTAGACTGCCCGAGGAACCGTCGCAAGTCGCTAGCACTCCCGCTCTTTCGTAGACACCTTTGATGGCCGAATCAAGGTACGCCGGGAAGGCTTCTTCGCCGGGAATTTCCTCCAGTCGTCCCGACGTTTCCCGCATCGCTTGAGCCCAACGCGATGTGGAGTCGGCTAACAGCAAGACATCGAGTCCCATCTGCCGGTAGTATTCGCCTAGCGTGATGCCCATGTAGATCGACGCTTCGCGGGCGGCGGCTGGCATCGACGATGTATTGCAGATGATGACGGTTCGATCCATCAGTGACCCGCCAGTCCGTGGATCTTGTGCCTGCGAGAACTCGTTGATGGTATCGACGACTTCACCCGCTCGTTCACCGCACGCGACCACGATCACAACATCGACGGCTGAGTTACGAGCGATCAATGCTTGCAGAACAGTCTTGCCGGCGCCAAACGGGCCGGGAATACACGCGGCATCACCGCGAGCGATTGGAAAGAAGGTATCAATGGTCCGAATGGTTGTGACAAACGGTTCAGACGGATACTTTCGTTCAGCCAAGTGTTGTTGCAGGAGGTCCGCTGGCGATGGAACTCGAGCGGGCCATTCCTGTCGCATGATCAGCGGACGCTCATCCTGCCCAACACGAATGCGCCTGCCAACGTCACATCTCTCGATTTAATTGAGCGTCAGGTTGCATGTCTCGCCACCGATGACATAGCGTCAGCCCATTTTCATTCATTGACAATCTCAGATCGGATCGACGAGACATCGCCCTCTTTCGATTCCCAGACCAGGACCACTGGACCACCGCCTGTGACCGAAGCGGCGAGTACGGGATCGGATGCTCTCGTTGCGATGGATACTGGATTCGTGGAGGCCGGCCGCAACAACAGTAGCTCCCCTCCACGACGATCGACCCATGAGATGAAATATTTGTCAGATGCAGCCACGATCGAGGGCTGTTCGCCGCGCCCGAGAAAGTTTTCTCGCATCAATCCAACACCAGCCGAATAGACGCTTCGATCGTGACGCCAAACCGTTAGCAAATCGCCGTTTGAATTTGTCGCGATGTCCCCGCCATCCATCGGACATGCGTTCAACTTCCAGCTATCCAAACCAAGCTTCTCAGCGCTGCTGAAGCTCTGGCCATCGTCTTCAGATGTAGACACGTACATGTCACGATTGCCATCAATCAAGTTTCGCCACATGACATGAACCGCGCCGCTCTGGTCAATCACTACCGAAGGATGGCAACATTCACATACTGTGCCGGATGGCGAAGTATAGACGTGAACGTTTTTCTCCCAAGTCTTGCCACTGTCTTTTGATCTCGCCCCATAAACTTGTGTTCGACCATTCCGTAGATCAAGCCACGTGCAGAACAGCAGTCCGTCGCTTCCAATCGCGAGGTCGTGCAACCCTTCGCGAGCCGATTTGACTTCATTGTTCACTTCGACAGAGTCGCTCCACGATTCACCGCCGTCGATGGAACGCCACGCACGTACATTGCCGGTTTCGTGGCTGATGGCAGTGATGACAACGAGGTCCTCTATCGCGACGATTCTCGGCCCACGTCTCATTCCCAACGCCAATTTTGGGACCTGACCAACCTTTGTTGGGGACGTGTACGTTCGGCCTCGATCTGTGGATTTACAGAAGTAGATAGTCTCTCCCGCTCCAAACGTAACAACGATAATTCCAGTATTACTGACAGCCGCTTGCGGTTGCCGTATTCCAGGGATCGCACCTTCCGTTACGACGACAATTGGATCGGCGGCATTGGTGATGTCACCGCCAACGAACAGGCACAGCGTTGCGAGAACACAGAGCGTTGGTGTCAGACCGAGGTAAGGCATGTTTGTCTCTTGAGCTTTTCTAAGAACGTGCGTTGGCCATTCTACGAGGATTTGATGTCGTGCGAATCTATGCATTCTCTGCAAATTTCTCGTCCTTGATTCCAAGTTTGAGTTTCCATTCCATGGCGGCGCAGTACAGCACCGGGACGACAAGCATCGTCATGATCTCGATCGTCATGCCGCCGAAACTGGGAATCGCCATTGGAACCATGATGTCGCTGCCACGCCCGGTGGATGTGAGAACTGGGATTAGTGCTAACAGCGTAGTTGCCGTCGTCATCAAGCAGGGTCGAACTCGCCGCATTCCCGCTGTCACGGTTGCTTCACGAGCATGTTTTGCATTCGTGATCTTGTCTTTGCGGAAACTCTCGTCCAAGTAAGACGCAATCACCACGCCGTCATCGCTGGCGATCCCAAAGAGCGCTAGAAAGCCAACCCAAACAGCAACACTGAGGTTGATGGTGTGGACCTGGAACAGCTCACGCATATTTGTCCCAAGCAAGTTGAAATTAAGAAACCAATCGGTTCCGTAGAGCCATAACATGATGAACCCGCCCGACCACGCGATCATGATTCCACTGAACACGAGCGACGTGGTGATAACCGATTTGAATTGCATGTACAGAATCAGGAAGATGATTCCTAATGCTAAGGGCAACACGACCATCAACGTCTTTTGCGAACGAATTTGATTCTCGTAGTTGCCGGCGAAGGTATAGCTGACACCTGCCGGGAGAACGAATTCGCCGCTGTCGATCTTCTCCTGCAAGAACGCCTGGGCATCTTCGACAACGTCGACTTCGGCGTTGCCAGCCTTCATGTCAAACAGAACGTAACCAAGCAAAAATGTATCTTCGCTCTTGATGACTTGCGGTCCGCGAACGTACTTGACGGTTGCAAGTTGCGTCAGGGGAATCTGTTGCCCCATCGCCGTCGGAACCAAAATCTTCTCCAGCGACTCGGCTTCGTCTCGAAGCTCGCGTGCATATCGCACACGCACCGGATATCGCTCGCGTCCTTCCACGGTCGTTGTTATCTTTCGGCCGCCGATTGCGACTTCGATCACATCCTGCACGGTTCGTATATGCAAGCCGTATCGTTTGATGGCGTCGCGGTCGATGTCGATCTCGAGATACGGCTTTCCGACGATTCGGTCCGCGATCACAGCAGACGCCTGAATAGTGGGCACCTGTTTCAAAAGACCTTCGATTTGCAAGGCAACCCGTTCGATGGTTTCTAGGTCTGGACCTTTGACTTTCATGCCCATCGGGGCACGCATTCCACTTTGCAGCATGACGATACGAGCGGCGATCGGCTGCAGCTTCGGTGCTGAGGTCGTGCCGGGGATGTCTGCTGCCTCGGTGATCTTCTCCCAGATGTCGTTGGGTGATTTGATTTCGTCACGCCACTGTCGAAACGGTTTGCCACGAGCCTCTTCGATCAACTTTCCATTTTCATCGCGGACAAAGTCACCTGTTTCATCGTCATAGCGAAACTTGAGACGATTGCCGTTGGCGTCCGTTTTGTATTCAGATTTGTATGAGATAAAGGTTTCGATCATCGAGATGGGAGCCGGATCGAGAGGGCTTTCCGCACGCCCGATCTTCCCGACGACGGAATCGACTTCCGGAATCGAAATCAAAAACTTGTTCTGCAGTTGCAGGACGTCCATCGCTTCACCGATCGAAGCGTGAGGCATCGTTGTCGGCATGTACAGGAACGATCCTTCATCCAGCGGCGGCATGAACTCTTTACCAAGGCCGGGCAGGGTCGCTGTCGCCGCAGCCCAGGGCTTCGATTCACGAACGGTTGATTCATCCACACCAACAACAGAGGCTGTTCGAGGAATAAACGAAAAGACTTTGTCGAACCCGAGCCAAGCACACGCACCGAACAGCAGTAGTGTAACGGGCAGCGAAAGAAACATCAGCTTGTGGTTCAGGCACCACCTCAGCAGAGGCTCGTACAGAAAACGCTGAAAGATCGTAAAGAAGCCTAGCAGTCCGCCGATCAAAAGACCGACGAACGTCAAGTTGCGGATCATTCCCTTCTCCGGCCCCAGCGGAAGCCAATGCTCGGTCAACAGAAAGGCAACAACAAGCACCGCTATGGCACTGGCGGTGTAGGGGCCATGCTTTTGCCACTTTTCAGGAATGCGTGTCTCAAAGAGTTTGTACGCACCCAGGCCAATTAAGATCGCACCTACCCACCACGAGATCATGAACATCGCCAGGACCCCTGCCGCGATTAGCGATAGCATCATGATTCGTCTCAACGAACCAGCTTTCATCCGGCCTCCCATCAAAACATGAGCCGCCGGTGGAATGATCGTTAATGCGACAATCACCGAGGCAACCAGCGCGAACGTCTTCGTGAATGCCAACGGTCGAAACAGCTTTCCCTCGGCGGCGATCATCGTGAACACTGGCAGGAAACTGACGACCGTGGTTGAAACTGCTGTCAGCACTGCACTGGCGACTTCGTACGAAGCACGAAAGATCACGTGCGCGCGATTCTCCTCGGGATCAGATTCGTCGAGATGTTTGAGTACGTTTTCGCAAAGAATGATCCCCATATCCACCATCGTCCCAATGGCAATCGCAATGCCCGACAACGCAACAATATTTGCGTCAACGCCAAAGGTTTTCATGGCGATAAAACACATCAGTACTGCCAGCGGCAGCAATGCGCTAATGAGAAACGAACTTCTCAGGTGCAGCACCATGACGAGGATCACGATGATCGTGACCAGAATTTCCTCGGAGAGCGCCGTGTTGAGCGTTCCGAGCGTTTCGTAGATCACACCCGTTCGGTCGTAGAACGGCACAACTCGAACTTGGCTGGTCGTGATCCATGTCGGCCATTGCTCGCGTGGGTTGCTTCGTAAGTGCTGTACCCACGGATCGAATTCGGGTTTCGCACCGCTTATGTCTGGTAAGCCGTGTCGATCGGCATAGGCGTCGACTTGTTCTTTGGTCGTCCGCGTGTAGTCGACCACGACCTTTGTCGGCAACCCAGGAGAAATTTCGCCAATTTTCTCTTTGACGTTCTTGATGGACTCAAGAGGATTGAATCCATATCGGACGGTAACCACTCCGCCGACTGCCTCAGCGCCAGCTTTGTCGAGTGCTCCGCGTCTCAGCGCCGGACCGAGTCGCACTTCGGCGACATCTTTGATCGTTATGGGCACGTTGTCGGAGACTTTGACGACAGTCTTCTCAATGTCTTCGACGTTCTCGATGAAGCCCAAACCACGGATAACATATTCCGCTTTGTTCAACTCGATCGTTCGCGCACCAACGTCAACATTGGTCATGCGAACCGACTGGAACACATCCGCCAAAGAAACGCCCGCGGCCCGCATCGCGTCTGGGTCCACGTCGATTTGATACTCTTGAACAAAACCACCAATAGATGCGACTTCACTGACGCCTTCCGCCGACGTCAAGGCATACCGAACGTACCAGTCTTGGAGAGTCCTCAATTCATCGAGGTCCCAGCCGCCGGTTGGGTTACCATCGGGATCATGGCCTTCAAGCGTGTACCACAGGATTTGTCCCAAAGCTGTTGCGTCCGGCCCCAGTGCAGGCTGGACTCCCTCGGGCAACGTACCGGCGGGCAGGCTGTTGAGTTTTTCCAGTACGCGCGAACGCGACCAATAGAATTCAGCGTTCTCGTTGAAAATGATGTAGATGCTGGAGAAACCAAACATCGAGTAACTGCGGATCGTCTTCACTTCCGGGATGCCGAGCAGCGCGACCGTCAGCGGGTATCCGATCTGGTCTTCGACGTCTTCTGGACTGCGCCCCATCCACTCGGTAAAGACGATCTGCTGGTTTTCGCCGATGTCGGGAATCGCATCAACCGGAACCGGATTGCGCGGAAGGTCACCAACCTTCCAATCAAAAGGAGCAACCATGACACCCCAAGTCATAATCGCCAAAACAAGGAGGGTCACCACCAACTTGTTGTGAATGCAGAACCAAATGATGCCACCGAGAAGCGTTCGACGGTTCGTGTCTACATCTGGAGCAATCGCGTTGAGCGAATCGGATTCAGTCTCGGAGGCGAGGGTGTTATCAGGGGTTTGTGACATTCGTTGTGCAGTGTCTTCTAGTTGACGTTTCTACCCCGATACCTCCATGCAAATTCGGTTGGCTCGGGCTGGGTTCATGTTGCTTCGTTCATCATCAAGTCGAGAACTCGAAGATCGACGTTAGCCGTGGTTGTGTTTGTCGTGTTCGCCGCCACCGGGCGGTGGAGCGGTGATCAGCGGCGCGACTTTGTCGGCGCATTTGAGCATCGAGCCTCCGTAATAGGGATTGCGGACAGTGTCATTGCTCTGCAGCCAAGTCGCTCCACGCCCATCAAACGCCATCGGGCAATGCAACTCAAACAACTGACTGCCGCTGTGGAATCCAAACATGCGTTGGATGGTGATTAACTCATCAGATAGCAGTGCAAACGCGGAACGCATCGCTTCCAAATCGGTCGCCTTCGCTAAGCGAGCAGCAATCGACGAGAGGCTTCGTGTCTCGGCTGCCCATCGCTTTGCGACCACGTCATCAAGACCGCTCGCGTCGATCGAATTGAGGCTCTGATGCAATTGCTCGACACCACTGGTAGCCGTATCGACTTTGTCCGATGCCAACCCATCAGCGATCGCCAAATACGCGGGCAACAAACGATCTAACTGTTGTCGAAAAGCCATCGGCACATCAAGCGTCTCCTGAGGCATCTCGTGCCCAGCATGTGAAATCCCGAACATTTTCTGTAGCCGCATCGCATGCTCCTTGGTCACCAAAGTCACGCGATCCGCATCTTTCAAGCTTTGAATGTCTTGCCCTTCGACCGAATCGTTTCCCAGCAACATGGCAAATTCCTTCCATTGGGCCGCCATGTCGCCCGATAGCGTGTTTCCGTCCACGGCTGCTACCCGCTGCCCCACCGTTGCAAAGGCATCGCGGATCTTGCTCAGTTCGGCCTCCTCGATGGCGGCTTCTACTGACTTAACGGATTCCAGAACTGCCAGCATCTGTTGGCTCACCTTGGGCGGCAGTGCCATTTGTGAGTGGTCGGTCATCGCATCACCCTTCGGCATCGCGTCGCCGCCATGATTGTGACCACCGCCACCTCCGCCGCCTGAGGGCGTCATCATGGATGGCTTGGCGGAGATTTGAAGAGCGCTGTCAAGTTTGAAGTTGCCATTGGTCACGACCAATTCACCTTCCATCAAACCGGATTTGACGAGGTAGTAATCGCCGGCGCGAGGGCCGAGTACGATCTCGCGTCCTTCGTAGGTCGGTTCTTCTGCATCTGGCACTTGGACGTAAACAATCGCTCGCGTCCCGGTTAAGAGAGCTGCCGACACGGGAATCACAAGCGGCTTTGCCGTATCACTCGGTTCTGCTGTCACGAATCCAAGGGATTCTGCACGCACCAGTGGCATCTTGCAGATGTCGCAATTGCCTGGTTCGTCTTTGATGATTTCGGGGTGCATTGGGCTGATCCATTTGCCAGCCAATGACGCATCCAGCACGCGGCCACCGGCTGCGATTTTGGATCGAACAATCGCCCGCACGAACATCTCTGGCTTGAGTCGTCCGTCTTCGTTCGACACGTTCACGCGGACCTTAACGGTTCGAGTGTCTTTGTTCAGAACTGGGTCGATAAACGCGATCTGTCCCTTGAAGACTTCACCCGGGTAAGCCTCCGTCGTGAATTCAACTTCCTGCCCGTACCGAAGCCAGGCGAGATCAGACTCATAGGCATCCATTTGCACCCACAGATGACTCAAATCTGCAACGGTATAGATTCGATCGCCAGTACGAACGCGGTCACCTTCCTGGCGGAGTTTCTCTACGACAATTCCGCTAGCTGGTGAGTAAATCGTTAGGTGCTCGGTTGGCTTGCCGCGTTGTTCGATTCCCTGGATTTGCTCTTCGGTAATTCCAAGCAGCCGCAGTTTCTCGCGAGCGGATTCTGCTAGGTCGATCGGTTTGACGAAACGAGATGACGAACGGCCAGCATTGGACTCGATTGCCGCGATCAATTCCTGTTGGGCCGTGTACAACTCTTCGCTGTAGATGTACGCCATGTGATCGCCCTTGTTGACTTCGACGCCAGTGAAGTCGACATACAGCCGATCCAGCCGCCCAGAAACCCATGCGGTGATATGCGCCAGTCGCGTCTCGTCATACTCGATCTTCCCGACCATCCGCACATCAGCAGTCACATACTGACGTCCTACGGGAACGGTCTGGATGCTCATCAGTTTCTTAACGTCCGCGTTGATCGAAACAGTACGAACGCCGCTCGCCGATTTCTTCACAGGCACCAAATCCATGCCACAAATGGGACAACTACCGGGGCCGTCGCGTCGAATTTGAGGATGCATCGAGCAAGTCCAGATTGCCGGCGCATTCGAGGCTTGCTCAGCCACGACGCCTTGGGAACCCGCTGACGAGTCCGACGACGATGGTCCTCGCAACCACCAAGCAAACGCAAAGCCGATAACCAAGAAGCCAACTGCCTGGACGAGCCAAGTGTTGTCACGAAGTTTTTGAAATACGGATTTCATCCGTTGTCCCTAGATAATTGAATTTGCATTTTGACGGCGATCGGTGATCAAGTCTGTTTAAACCACCTGACCAGTGCCGTGACTTCTTCTTGGTCCTTCACGCCGACGGCGGTAACACTCCGTGGGCCCTCTCGCCATGTCGCTGCGATGCTTGAATCGAGATCGACTAGACAACACTCTTTATCGCCGCACATCGCCATGCTGGAGGTTCGGTCCCCAAACCAGTCGACCTCTTCGTCGTCGTGTTCAAACAGAACCAGCGTCGAGCCATCCTGACGTTTACACACGGCCTTGACGCAGGTGCAGCAGGGCATCTTCAAAACACTCGTTGACGCAAGTGAATAGCCCTGCGGCAAGCCGTCAGCTACGGCTGGCCGATAACCGACCAGGTGGACGGCTTCATTCGGGGCGACCACTTTGCCATCGTATTTATGTAGCAAGAACTGCTCCGCCGCATCAGGATTCTCCGGAAGCGCCCGCAGGTAGTGATCCATCGTCGCGACGAATTCTTTGCTGTGTTCGTGATCCATTTCGGGCATCGAATCGGGACGTGACATCCAGACACTTAGGCCAAGGACGAGGAGTATCGAAGCGGCGATCGCAAGTCGCTGATACGTCGCTCGGCTCCAATTTCGCGTCGCCAAGCGATTCTCCTTCGGGTCGGAAGCCAACTCAACGACAGAAGCATTTCGTCCAGAGGCCACAACTTGGACGGCGCTGTTTGTCTCTGCCGCGCCATGCGTCTCAAGCCGTTGGACGATATTCCCCCAGGTGCTCGACGGAACGGGTGGCGTCGCAGCATGGGAGAACATCGCACTGAGTCGCCGATACCCGGCTAAAGACTCTGAGCATGCGTGACAGGCCTCCAAGTGTTCCGAAACGGAAGCTCGCTCGTCGACCGACAGCTCGTCGTCGTAATACGCTGCGAGCAAATTTTGCGTTTCGTTACAGTTCATGTTCCATTCCTGCGACCATTCGTGGCCTGTGCGCCAAAATGAGCGCCGCGCGGTTCGCCACACCGCAGAAAAAAAAGTCTCGACGCTTATTTGATACCCCTGAATCGCGGTTCCTTCACGATTTTCCGCGATTTCGTAGGAAACGTCGATGCAGGACCCGATTTTTTCGCGATTCCACTGAAAAATGGTGAAGGACGGCGCGATGGCAAGCATCAAAGTCCGCGGAAACATCCCCCCGCCTATTTTCGTCGAGAAACCTTGAGCCATGCCTTTCATGAAGTGGACGTTACCAATTGCCGCAGTCACGATGCTCGCCATCGTTTTCGCAGGCTGCGATTCGTCGCAGATTCAACCAGACGACGATGCCGCACCAGCTACCGAGATGGAGGGTGGAATGGACCACGATGCCATGGATCACGACGAACACACGATGCACGACCACGCCTCCCACGGCGGCGGAGAGACTGCGGAGGAAATTCCCGTCCCGGAAGCGAAGTCCGACATGGACAAAATGATGGAAGCGCTTGCCAGCTTCTCGGACGAGGACAAAGCATCTGCGATGAAACAGCACTTCTGCCCCGTCAGCGGCGAAATGCTCGGGGTCATGGGGAAGCCGGAAAAAATGGAAGTCAAAGGCCAGACCGTTTGGATTTGCTGTGACGGCTGCAAAGAAAAACTTCTTGCCGAGCCAGACAAGTATCTCGCCAAATTGAGTGAGTAAGCTCAACTCGGGCTATATCACAGAGTATTGAAATCGCAGCCGTAAGTCTTCAAGGGTGGTATGCGCCATCAAGCTGCATTTGAGCTTCGTAGGTTCAGCTTGACCGCATGCCACTCTTGTTGATTTTGAGGAAACAATGACGCCGCATTTTCCCTTTCCAGTTGAGCAGCGAATCGAACGCGTACTTCGTCGGCTCGCTTGCAGCGATGTTCGGGTAGTCCACCACGGCGACGGAATCGTCTCTCTCGTCTCCGCCGACAAACGACTGAAAAACCGAGCCTTGGCAATGGCAGCGGCGAAAACCGTCCCAGGAGTGACAGAAGTGAGTTACGCAGAATGATTGACAGGACATCCAGCTACTCCCGCGACTGGTGATCATCGCAAGGATGCGAATATCGTTACCGCCCGACAATAGCAGCAGCGGGGAACGATTCGTGAATAGTGGGTGACGCTGAATTTTTGCGAAAAGCCGTACAGTCACCCGCGGCTCACACAACGGAATAGCGCAGCTAGTCGATTGTGGCATGGCCTATTTTTGTATGCAGACATCAACTGAGAAGTACTGGCCCGAGGTGAAACGTCGCATTACAATTCGCGGATGGACACGGAGTCTTCCGTTCCGTCGCCGTAAATAATGTGATCGAGTACGGTGATGCCAAGTAGCCGACCTGCTTCTGTCAACGTGTCTGTCACTTGACGATCCTCCGAACTTGGTTCAGGGTTGCCAGAGGGATGGTTGTGTGAAAGTACGACGGCTGAGGAACCCTCTAGGATGGCCGGCTTGAAGACTTCCCTCGGGTGAACCAAAGAAGCGTCGAGTGTGCCGACCGTTATCACGACCACGCTTTGGACGCGATGTTTTGTATCTAAGCAAGCGACGACAAATCGCTCTTGGTCATTGCCCGGATGCTCCTGCCAATACCGTTTGAAAAATGCCTTCGCCTCCAACGTGCTGGTCAAGCACGGCCGTTCCCTGAGGGAGCCTTCAAACACTACAGAAATCTTTTTTACCGAGGCAAATTGAGCGTCCCTGTCAGCGGTGGGGAAAGAACCGGATTTCAATGAGTCCTGATGATGGACCGACTCCTCCGTTACTTCAAAGTCGAAAAGATACTGCTCCATGTTGCTCCTTTTGTTACTGCCACCGGATGATCGCATGGATCACATCACTAATCAAATCCAAAGGTCAATCTGCCGTCACCAACGTCAGTTGGATTCGATGATGAACCGGAGTTCTGATCGCAACTGAAACGGCACAAAACCAACGGAGGCCATCATGCTGGAAACCGTTTCTCGCGGTCGCGACGTGATTGAAAGCTGAATTTGCGTGATCAACGCAATTTCATAGCTGCCAATCTCATGGAGATGACCGGCGTGATGATCGAAAACCGCTTTGGTGTGAAAGTTTGCGATTAGTCTTGCTGCTTTTCCAAGCGTCGAAACGACGGTGGTAAAAATGCCGCTCTGCGAATGGCAACGCAACTGTCCTATCGGCCGACTGCTTTTCCAAAGATTTGGCGAATTCGTTTGATGCGACAGTGAAAGGAGAAGACTGGGGCCAATCAGGATCGGCGCCATCGCGCTCAGCCGTTTTTTGCCTGGCCTACTGGGTGTGACGCACGGTATTCAGACAGTTTCGAAAATTGGGGTGCGACAAGAAGCTGGAACTGCTGTCAATTCCTGCGTAGACTGAAGTTGGTGGTCTGTGATTCGCCGCCGGGATCAATTGTCGTGTTGCTGGTCCAAAGCTGTGTCGGCGTTTGACGAGAGCTGAGTTGCGAGAGGCCCCGAAAGTTGTCTTGTCAAATGCGACACACGTGTCGCTCGATTCGATTGCACGAACCGATCGTGGAATTGCACAGCCAGTTTCCGCCGAACCCCAATCATATTGCAGCCATAACCGCCGCTCTCCTTGTGCCCCAAATCATCTCTCCCAAAGGCAATCTGATGCCAGTCGCTAGTCAGCCGAATGTCACGTCAAATACGGGGCCCAGCAGCCTGGATAATGCTCAAACCCCTTCGGTACAAGCAAAGGGAGGGTCAGTCACACGCGGAATTGCCGTTTTTGCATCCAATGGAACGATCGACGAACGGCTCATGCAGTACATCAGCGAGAAGCTGCCCTTAGCCATCGCGATTGTGAATTGCGAGACTAAGCAGTTCATATCACACGAAGAGGTCTCTCAGGAAGTCTGGGTTGATATGCTTCAAAAACATCAAACATTCGCAAAGAACGTAAGTGATCGCGATCATTTCCGCTTGTTACTTTTTACGACGGCACGGGCGCGAATCGTTGATTTCCAGCGCAAGCAACTTGCTCAAAAACGCAGGGCCGATAAAACGATTTCACTTGATTCGCTGGAAGCACCACCCAGTGTCCTCTGCGATATTTTGCCGCAGGAGCAACTTATCACAGATGAATGCATCGAAGAAGCGAACAGCTACATTAGCAGCTTGTGCCCCGAAAAAACGCATGTTTTGACCCGCGCTTTCCACACGGACGAGAAGGCGAAACAGATCGCGGAAGAGAGCCCTTGGCAAAACGCCAATGCCGACAAGTATCGAAGATGGATTCGAGAAGCGAAAATCGAGTTGAAACAGCGGCTGGAAAAATGGCACTGAGCGCAGTCCTTGCTAGCCTTGCAGGCGTCGTTAGTTAAGCATCAAGTCGGCAAACCGTGACGGTTTGTCCGCCTAAAGCGGTTTTGGTCAACCATTAAGGGTGTGGGGTTTGCAATGGTGGCTGAGGCTTCGAAAGCATTTTCACGAACGTCTCGATTTAAAGGCGCCTCAGGCCGCTGGTACACGCGTCCAGAATTGGAAGCCGAAGGTGGCATGGGGGCACTTTACCGGTTGCGCCATCGCGAGAACACCTTTCTTGCCAAGTTTGCAAAGCCTGGATCAGGTCGAATTTTGTCGCGCGAACTGGCCATCAACTTGGCGATTGTGCCAAATTCGGTCGATGGCTTTGCACAGCTCGTTGACTGGGGCGTCTATCGAACACAGCATCCCTTTGTGGTGTTTGAATATGTTGACGGGATTTCGCTGGAATCCTATCCGCCCCAGAGCTTGCTCGATGTTGTCAATATCATCGTTCAGCTATCGAAAAACGTCTCGCTTCTACATTCTTCAGGATTTGTCCACGGCGACATTAGCCCGAGAAACGTGATCATCAACGGCTCCGAAGAGCCGGTCCTAATTGACTTTGGCTTGTCTGCGCCGACCGGACGAATCAAATTGGGAGAGACGAAGTCGTTCACGGCACCAGAGAACGATCTAACGCCAGCCAGTGATGTCTATTCATTAGGCAAGCTTACCGAAGAACTTGTCAGTCGATTGGAAAAGCGAGACCAGCAGCTTTGGCAGGTTTTTCGTTCATCGGTTCCCGCGATCGCCCAAGCTAGCGAAGGAGACCCGCAATTGCGCACTCCTTCGGCCAATGCCTTTCAATCAGCACTTGAGATCGTCGTCAATAAGCTGACGACACGAGTTATTACGGTCGCCGAATTTCCGCTGGAAGGGGCTTCGTCCGCTCCGGCGTGGATGTCGTTTACAGATGTCGCCAGTTCCGTCTCCGAATACCTGGATCCGATTGACTTTCCGGACGCGCCCGATTCGGCACGTGTCGTTATGCCCGAGGCTGCCCTTGAGAATGCGGCTTTCGCCTACAACTTGATTGAGCGGAACGACCTGGAGCTAACGCATTTCCCCACCAGGCTACGGTCGGTCGGCAATTTTTGCTGGGCCTATGCAACGCAACTGGCGAAAAACGGAAAACTGCATCGCGCGGCCGTTGTCGGCATGCGGTCGGTTGATTTCTTTTCCCAGTTGAGTCTCACTCGCACAGATGAGTTGGAGCTGTCCAGGCGTCTTGGTGAGCTGAGCAAGTACTATGCAAGCACCGGGGAATCTACGACTGCAGTGGCTCTTCTCTACTGGAATGTAACGATTCGACGTCGGGTCGAGTCTGCCGATTCCCCGCTTGTCGCCCAAGCGTTAAATAATCTTTCTGGCTGCCTGCGCGTACTGATGAACGCCCCAAGCACAAGTCTGTTGATTCAGGCAAAAAACATATGGAGACAAGCCTTTGGAGACGCAAATAACGAAGTCGCATGGGCGGATCACAACATCGGCCGCTTGCTCAGTCAGTCGGGTAGCACCGATCTTGCAATTTCAACAACCCGAAGTTCACTGAATCTCAAGCAATCACTACTGGGTGAGTACCATCCCCAGGCTGGGACGGTCGCGTTGAATTTGGCGGAACAGTACAGTCGGCAGAATGACAGGTTGAATGCCGATCGCTACTTTGCCCTGGCACTGAAAATCCGTGATAACACGATTGGTTTTTTCGCGTTCAATACGCTTTCCGTTGTGAACTCCTGGGTAAAGAGCTTGATCACATCCGGACAATGGCAGCAGGCGTACTCACTGTTGAGCTCAAGATTCTGCCGATCGACATTGAATGTAATGCACGAGGACGTTCGGACATTTCTGGAGTTACTCACGCTGGTTTGCAAACGCCTGGGAAGACGTCACGAAGCGAAGAAATATGAATTCCTCCGAAGTGGATTTGCTCACGTGATCGGTTTGACTGGCACGCCGAGCTATGGTGATACGCTGCTGTGCGCCAGTCAATGGCTTTCGCCAAATGAAGTGAATGACACATGGCATTTACTCGCAGATGCCATACGCATGGACGAGAAATTATCCGGTGATCACAAGTATCTTAAGTCTATGTTGAGCTCTATTTGAAATACGCTCGTCACAGCGGCGTGTTGCCAAAGCCGTTGTGTCCCGGCTGAAGTTGGTGTGTCAATTCTGCGGATTGGCCGACGTCGGACATCGCCTAACTTGGCGGTTTTTCGGTAGATCTTGTCCCTAATGCAACAAGTTGCAATCAAACCTCATAACCTTGAATAAAGAAAGCGACATGTGAAACGGTCAGGCTCGCTGAGTTGGTGGAGATCACCGCTGAGCGAGGGTGAGTGTGGCACGCGCAAGGTTTCTCGTATCTCCTTCGAGTCGAAGGAAAGTGAGGTGTAATATGGCTGATAATCGACCTATCCACGAAATCCGACTGGGACTTGTCAAAGCTGCTATTTGGCAGCATCAGGCAGACCAAGGATTTCGATACAGCTTGTCGATCAAACGGATCTACCGAAAAGATGACCGCTGGGAATCGACAACGTCGTTCGGACGCGATGATTTGCCGTTGGTAATCAAGGTCGCCGATTTGGCGCACTCTTGGATTTTTCAGCAGCAAGCCATGGATCGAACCAACGCTTCTGATGAAGCTGCCTAGGCAATCCGTCGTATTTCGGATTGAGATAAACGGTCAATGCCGAAAGGCGAAGACCACTGAGTGAGAGTAAGTCCAATTTCTTTAGGATTTTGCGCGCCGCACTTCTCTCACCATTTGAATTCTGGATTGGGTAGATGAACTGCGCACCGCCTCCTTTGATGTCACCACCCGTGGCCTCAGCGGAGGCTGGTGGCGTGCAAACCAGGGTTTTCAAAATACGTCCATTCAACATCGTGCCTTGTGGACGGTGATGGACGTTTTCTTTTTTTCGTCTGCAGCAGGCCAATCTTAACACGGCGTCAAGGTCCGACGCCGCTGGCGTCTGCTGCTTCGCTTGCGCGAAGACTCCACCTTGACTATGCCGTGTGGCCAATTTTCGGCCGCCGACGGGCCATGTCAATCACTTTCAGGATCGGGACAGTCGGCTCGGTTCCAATGGAGAATTCAAATGAAAAAAGAAGAAGCACTTCAGCAAAGTGAGCAAGCCATCGAAGAGCTGGCTGAGTCACTTAAGGCAGGTAAGAGCGAAGCATTGATCAAGTATCTTGATCTGGTTAGCCGTTTTCACCGGTATTCATTCGGAAACTGTATGTTGATCGCATTGCAGAATCCGGATGCGACTCGTGTGGCCGGTTTCGGCACTTGGAAAAAGCTCGGTCGAATGGTCAAAAAGGGTGAACGAGGAATTGGGATCTTGGCTCCAATGATCAGGAAACGCGAGACGGAAGAGGCGGTTGGAAACGAGGATAACTCGTCGAAATTGCTATGCGGATTTCGCGTCGTCCATGTCTTCGATATTTCGCAGACGGAAGGAAATGACCTCGCCGAGGTTCCATCGCTGGTTGGTGATCCGGGAGTGAATCTTTCGTATCTTGAGGCGATTGTCAGAAACCGGCAGATCGAGTTGAGATACGAGGATATCCCAGGTGGAGCATTGGGGCTTTCCCATGGTGGAAGGATCACAATCCAGTCCGGTCTATCGGACGTCGACAGATTCGCCGTGCTGGCTCACGAGCTCGGACACGAGATGTTGCACCACGCGGAGCGACGGAGTGAGACCGACAAGATGGTACGTGAAACCGAAGCCGAGGCAGTTGCGTTTGTGGTCTGTCGATCAATCGGGATCGATTGCACCAGTCACGCATCGGACTACATTCAAATGTACCAGGGCGACGAAAGCACGCTCATGCGTTCGCTTGAAAACGTTCGATCCGTGTCGAGTGGCATTATTGTCGAGTTGGAGCAACTGCGAATGGCGGAAATTCAACATGGGGATTCGCCTCCGGATCTGGCATGTGCATTGGGCTGAAATGTCCGGCGCATTGGTGCGAGGTTTGACAACAGTTTTTAAATGAGCTGGGTGGATAACAAAAATCCACGCACAAAGAGGTCTTTGCATTGCACGTCGCCAAGCCTCTATCATTTCCGTTCAGTCATTCGTCGTCAGCGGACGATCGCGTGAAGCATTTTTGCGCAATTTCAAAGCTGGAGATTTGCCTGACGGCTTTGTGGTCGGTGTCGGATTGCTTCCATGTTTTCTAATCTCAACGGAGTTCCACGGCAAAAGGCATTGATCAGATTCGTTGCGCCGTATGAGGCGATATCGATTGGCTACTTCCTCGGGAATGAAAACTGATTGGAGCGAAGATCGCGACACGGTTCCACGGACGGCCCCGCCCGTTGGTGCCACGAAAAATCCAGTCAGCCCATTTCGAGCGTCACTTGGAGGAATTAGGTAGAACTCGGTCGGTAAAACTGCTTCACGCTTACAAAACTGTTCACTACTTGATCCGTCGTCAAAGAAACCTCCCTTGTATGACTTCAGTTCCTGAATGGTCTCGTATTGACCAAGCAGTTTCGACGCCCACTCGGCGCTTTCTTCTGCCTCCATTCTCAAAAGCGCTTTGTGGCTGCATTGGGCGATGATTTCATTTGCGACTCGCGGGCCCGAAGCCTCGCGAAAGCCTTCTATATCCTGAAATGCAAGGACCAGGCACGCGCCTCTCGACCGTCCTTTCGCTGCTAAATAGGGAAGCAAATCGGCTCGCAGAATCGGCCCGGCCAACCGTGCTTCGTCAATCCAAATCCACGTTCGTCTCGATCGCGAATCGGCTTGCATATCGATTTCTTCAACCAAGATGCGAAACATGATTTCGTTGATCGCATCCAATGCGATCCGCGCGGTTGCGTCCATTCCAAACAACAGGACCGAATCTGTCGACAACCAGTCTCGAAGGCTGAGCTTTGCTGTTGCCCGCTGCCATAAAGCGGCGACGGGGCGGAAATATGACATTCGCGACGCAATCGTTGTGAAGACTTGGTAGCCCGTTCTCTCGTCACCGAGAAAGTTGTCAAGCGTTTCGTGGCCCACCGGGTCCCGACTCAGCACCTGTCGGATCCGATCTTGAGAGAGGGCGGCGTAAACGAAGTCTGAAAAAGTCCAATCAAGAGGCGAATGGCGAATCAGGGACTCGATGACTGCCCCAACGACTTGGCGCGCAGCGTCAGTGAAATACCGATTGCCACCACCTTTTTCCACTGGCAGCAGGCATGCCGCCAGGTTTAGCGCTCTGGCTGGACAGGTTACGTCAGCCGCAATATCCCACGCAACGGCATGAGGAAACGAACGGCGAGAGTCGAATGGGTGCAGGCTGTAGATCGGGACGGGCAACCGAATGTGTTTCAGAAACGCAGCGGCGTCGTTCTTTGCGTCAAAGACCAGCGCTCTGGAATCGTTGCCGGTTCCGAACTCGGCGAAAACGTCTTTCATTAGCATGCGTTGAACCATGGATTTTCCTGATCCCGTTGTCCCTACGACCAGGAAATGTTGCGTGGCGGCTGACTTCGGGATTTTGAGCGATCCCCACCTGTATTCGCCGGCCGCACGCTTCGGCTGTTTGGAAGCCAACTTGCGGCCTCGATCGAATCGCCGTCTCCGTCGGCTGAGTCGTAGCTGTCGTGTGCCTAAAACCACGACGAAGATGACAATCACGATGCCGAGGCGTTGCAGTATCGTCATTCATTACCGAGTGCGTAGTCGTGGGCAAGATCTTTGGCACGGGACTTTTTCATTTGACGTGCGAGGATCGAGAGGTCCTCACCCGCGGATTCCTCATCGGTGTAAATGCGAGTCGTCCCGCGTGCTCGACTCGTTTGCACATAGGTCAGTTCCCGATCCGTCATTCCACCACCGGCCAATACGAAAGCAGAGTCGACCGTCAGTCCTTGGCTTTTGTGGGTAGTTGCGGCGTACCCGAGTGCCAGGTGAGAGAATTGCTCCAAGTCGATCACGACCTGAACTCCTCGGTCGTCCAAGTCCACGCAGACCTGCTGTCGTGACGCATCGACCGCCGCCATTGTCCCTGTGCAACCGTTGCGAATCATCAGTGGGCCATTGTTGCGCGTGAACATCACGCGATCACCAACGTGAAACCGTTCCCCGCCGATTTCCATCGATTCTGTCGAAAGTATGCCGAGCCCAAACAACTCTTCCTGACACAAACGATTCAGGATGGTCGTTTCCAGTCGAGAGCCAGCCAATATGATTGACTTTTGCCTAGTCGACTGCTCTCGACTCCATTCCTTGACTAGCTGTTGCATCGCTTGCCGACGATCGCTTGCGATTGTTAGAAGCCCTCGGTCGAAGTATCGATGCAAAGCCGACTCAGCATTTCCCTCGGAGAACTCAGTGACAGCTTGTCTCGCCCAACCGTCCCTTTGACGGATGATTTGATTGAGTTCGGCTACGCCGACGACATCGATCAAAGCTCGAAACGGCCCTCCAGCGTCGATCGCTTGCAATTGTTTGTAGTCTCCGACCAGGACCAGCTTGGCCTCCGCTTCTTCGACCAGATGGACAAGCTGGTGCATCAACCGCGTGCCGATCATTCCGGCTTCGTCGACCAACAATACAGACCCCGCCGGTAGAGACAACTCACCGGAGGTGAGACGTTTCAGCAAACTGTGAATGTGAAGAGACGAGATTCCCGTTTCAGTTTCTAGGTTAGCTGCAGCTCTGGCAGCCAAGGCCGTTCCCAGAACCACGCGCCCCTCGGATTTCCACAATTCATGTGCGATTGAGAGCATGAACGTTTTTCCAGTGCCCGCCATTCCGTTGACGCATGCGACCGTTCCACTCCCGAACACGATGTGCTCGATCGCTAGATTCTGCTCTGGTCGCAGTGACGGGTACTTTTCAAGAATTCCGTCACGAGTAACGGGGGCTATCTGACAAGCCCAACGCCCGCGCGAACGCTGAACACAACTTATCAGCTGCCGTTCTAGTTCCAGCATGGATTTCGTTGTGTACCGTTCCATGCCTGCGTCGTCGTCTAAGCGAACAATCTCGTTGCTGTGGGTCAGCATCGATGCAACATCGAGTTTGACCGCATCTATCCCCAGATCCCAAGTTTGAAAACGTTCGGCGACGTGCCGAATCAATTCCACGTGCGTAAAATACGACTGGGACTGCATCATATCTTCGACGCACTCTACAACCGCTGACTGGCGGTCGGCTTGACTGGCGGCTCGACGGTGCGAATGTAGGGACATCAATTGCTCGTACGAGAAGTTGTGTTTTGAACCAACTTGATTCCATGCCTGATCAAGCTGGTCTCGCGACCAATCTTGTTTGATGCGCCGAGTGACCTGAGCCGCCTTTTCGGCCGCCTTCGCGCCGGAGAGACTTCGTTCTTCTAGCCAAGATTCAATTTGACCGCGTCGTTTGCTAAACGTTTTTAGGAGCTCCGTTGGAATTCCTCGCAGCTCGAACCAGCTGACCTGTTTGTCATTCTGAATAGGACGGTAGCTCTCCAGCCCAAGTCGCCCGAGATTCATTGACAATTCCGTCCGAAAAAGCGCTCCTAATGCCATCTTCATCTGGGGGCGAAAAAGCTCACGGGCATCCAGGGATCCCGTCGTTCCATCCGGGCGAACCGACAGATTGAGCAATACGCAGTGCCAGTGCAAATTTGGATCGGGGGTTTGCCCCTCCAGGGCTCGCGAAGTGTCATGACGGAACAAGGCGGCAAGAAGCTTAGCCTTCTCAATGCGCTGACCTTGTTTGCCACGACGACTGATGCCGCAATATTCTTCGACCGTCTCCATGACCTTCAAGACAGCGTCCGATGCGGCTTGTTCGATTTCTCTTCGATGTGCCGGGTCCGAAAGTCCCCACACGACGGACACAGATTTTGGAACCGAAAAGGTCAGATCGAACGCAGACCGGCGATCGCGCCGGCCTGCATTCTGTACAAGCTTTCGTGTTCCATCCGCGGATCGGCCGCCCAGAAGGTTTCCGAACTGTTCTCGGCTCACTCGTCCAGCGATCCCAAGCGAAGATTGCGCCGTACCGAACCAGAGACCCGGTGGTTCTCCATTCTTGCAGTAATAGTCTTGCTGCCCGAAACCCGTGTAGTAGTTCAGTTGTTTTCCGCTGCTGCCGATTGGTTGAATCGATAGCACTGACTAATCTTCTGGATCAAACGTTCCGAGCACGGCTTGTTCGAAATCGAGCCGAAGATGGATGATTTCGTCCTCCACACGCTGCATCCGTTCACTCAGGTTTAGAAGTCCTCCATCCGCCATGGCCATCGTCGCGATTCGGGCGAATTGGTTGACCTTTATCTTTGAGGCTGCCGCCTGTTCCGCTACACGCTCGGTGTATGGCGGAAACAGTCGAAAGGTTATTTTCTTTGCAGCGTCTTTTGGTGTCGGTTTGTTCGTCATGGTCCTCCGTGTCATCAGTTACAAAATGTTTGGTTTCGCGGCGGCTGGAGCCAACAACAATCCTGACGTTCAGCTTTGATCGCCAAATCCAAACGCTGTCTCGCCAGCCGCTTCCGGACGTTAACACAGACCGAACCGCTAATCAAACATTGGTTGATCGACGCGCGAAACCCGCATTCGCCAATAAAGTGCGGCCGGCAACTGGATTGGTCGCGGCCTTGGCGATTCAAGAAAAGAAATTCTCACACCCGTGCACCTTCGGCGCCCGAGTCGACTGACAAGACCGTGATGTCGACCAGTTAAACGCAAGTGTTCACAAGTGTTTGGCTTTGTCATCGGAGCGATGATTGAACACGAGCCCTTTGATACAAATTCCCAACGTGCTACAAAACTGCCTGCTCTTCAGCAAGGAGTTGGACCCATCTCTCATCTGCTTCGTCGTCGAGCCAATCTTGGTTTAGAGGGGCAGTCGAGGGTTGTTCATTCTGATGCGACACTCCTTCGCTTGACACCTCGGTATTGAAACCGAATTCTCCTTGCTGTTCGATCGCAATTCGATTGATCACCAAAAGCGCGTCTCGGGGCGTTACCAAATCATCGCCGTTTGTATCGTAGAATGTCGCTTCGATCGGGACGCCATGCAACTCGTTGTCTGCGGATCTTGCAAGCCGATTGATGATCATCAGCGCATCTCGAGGACTTGCGATCCCATCGCCATTGACGTCCACTGGGTTTAACGGGTTTTGCCAAGGGTGTGGATTGGGGGCTGTGATCGAGAACGGTTGCTCAGGAAGGTCACGAGCAAGACTCCAGATCTCTGTCGAATCGAAGGCGAGCTTATAGTCTCCTTCGGGCAGCGCGTTCGACCACGAGAGCATCAGACTGTCGAATTCCTCGCTGTATTGAAATGTGAGTGGATCGAGAAGGATGTTTTCACCCGTTGTAAGATGGATCGAAATATGTTCGCCGATCGTTCCATCTGCGATTAAAGGTTGCAGGTCTGGCGCTTTGGTAAACCGAATTTGAAGCGAAAGTCCTGAATCGTCGGCCGAAACACTCTCGATCTCAGCGGGAGCCAGAATGCTGGTCATTGCATCTGGTTGACCTGGAAACAGTTCTCTATGCCCCACAGCGTCCGTCGCCACGCTGAAAAACGCATAGGCACTACCAGGCTCAGCGTTGATGAACCGAGCTTGCGTGTCCCGGAAACCTTCAAGCCAAATCTCTGGCGCGCCGCCGTCTTTCGCAAGATAGACGTCGTAGTCCCGAACGCCCGATCCCGAGTCCTCCCCTTCCCAGCTGACGAGAACACCTGGGTATGAATTCAGACCTAGGGGCAGAACATGGCTCATCGGTCCGTCAGCGTCGATCGAATTGAAAATCGGTGGAGTCTCAATCGCTTCATTTTGATCAAAAATGATTTCCGCGACTGCATCAATCACATCTCCAGTTACCACATCCGATTTGGGTTGGATCGTGTACGTTAGAAATCCCTGGCCTTCTGAGCCGTCCAAGTTTGGAGGTAAGAAACCAAGCAAGGGGTTGAACGGAACTTCTCCGGTTTCTGGATCGACGGACGCAAGTTCAAATACAACCTCTCCCGTAGTAACATCAATCCCAGCTTTGATATCCAGAAGGACCCCAAGTTCCTCTGTGAAGTTGAGTCGCGTTTGGAACGATGACTTACCAGTCGTATCTCCGAGCACCAGATCACCAAAACCGATTTGTCCGATCTCAAAGGTGCTGAAGTCGAGATCGGCATCTAGCGTCTGCGCGACCCGTACAGATGCCGCTGGTGCAGAAGCTTTCCTTGCATCGTTTTCAAAACGAATCGTGTACGGTAGCAATTCCGACTGGCGAATCCAGTTTTGATCGCCGACACCACCGGGACCAATAATGTCGTTCGGGTCGAAGGAACCGCAATCGGCGGTAGACTGCGCATTCGACCCAAACCATTCACGCACCCAAGCGGTGTAAGCAGGATTGACTTCTCCGTTAACGCAAGCCGGAGGAGGCGGCGGGCAATCGCAATCGCCGTCAGCAGATACCGTGAATTCATCGGTAATGGTTTCGACTTCATACGTCGATACAAATGGCACGTCCCATGTCATTCCATTTTGTTCCAGAGGAACAAGATCTGCGAGATAATTCCAGCCAATAATTGGAAGTCGCGTATTCCCTGGCCAGAAATCGACCGCATCAAGAACCTTGAAATCCCACTGAGTCTTGACCTTCACGACGCTCGAACCACGCTCTCGAGTAGCGATTACGTCGCCTCGAATCTCCCGTTCATCTGAGACCGTCCCACTGCCGTCAAAATCGGGATCATCACCAAACGACCCGTTTCCACCTGCGAGGATGCCACCGGGGCCTCTTCCTGGGTAATTCCAGCGCCTCGAGTTATTCCCGAGTGGCGCCTTTGCGCCCTTCGCATGGAATACATCTGTTCCTCCCCGTGCCGCAAACGTGGCCTCCAAATCGTCAACGCTATATCTCTTCGTGACGCCATTTTCGTCACATTCAAAATGCCGTTGCCAAAACGGATCAGAATTTACAATTTCGAATGCCGTGCCGAAAGACTGCTCGATCTGACTGCGGGAAAGGTACTGAAAATGTCGCTGTGCATCTGAACCATCAGGTATCGCCTTCGTGCCAACAGGCTCTAATGCATCGAAATACTCGGTGTAATAATCAATAGCAAGGCCGACCCCGTCACCCAAGGAGTCCGTTAGGCTAAGCTGTGATCCCCAAAATACTAGGAAGAGGGTATCAACTCGCATTCTGTACCAGGAGTGAAACAAGTCCGAATTTGTCAAGAATTTCGCCCAAGCGACATCTGTGGTTGGCGGCGAAAGATATGGAGCCGTTGTGTAGAACACTCCATCCAAAAAATTCTTCCACACGATAAACCACCACTCTGGATTACTTGAGAATTCATCGCTTGTAACTGTCTGAATGTCTTGCTCCGGAAATTGATTGCTTTCAAGAGTTAGCGATACACTCTCGAGAATTACCATTCCTTTGTCCGAGATTTCAACTTCGTTAATAGCAATTGGTGCATATCCCTCGATCAGGATAGAAACGTTGACATTGCCAGCCGGTATGCTGTCGACGACAAATTCATTCGAGGCAAGGTCCATGAGGATTGGTCTGAACGTAGGGTCGACTCCCGATGAGGAGACGACGACAACCCCGCGAACCGGAATTGCGCCAGGAGCCTCAACTCGACCGCTTATCGATCCGCCGGGCCTCAATTCGATTGATCGTGCGACCGACTCGCCCTCCGGACCTACAAAAAACGACATTGACGTTGCAGCGAAGCCATCTGCTCTTGCGACAGCGTGGTACTCGCCAGGCACAAGGCCGTCAATGCTTGCCGTCCCTTCCGTTAATGTCTCCGCGTAGACGAGCTCGCTATTTTTGTATAACAGAAGATCGGCATTCAACTTCGGTGCCCCGTCCGTCGTAACATTGATTTCCGCTGACGCTGGGAGGACTAATGCTTCGACAACAACATCCAACGTTGGTGCATCGTCACTGACGACGACCTCTTGGCTTTCATCGAGATTTCCAAACGCTGTTGCGCGGGATAATGAGTAGTTGCCCGATGGGAGGTCCACAAAAATGAAACTACCGTCTTGGTATGTGCGCGATTGGTAGAGCGTGCCGTCCTCGGCTGTGGCGCGAATGGTTTGATTCGCAATCGGATCGCTGAAGGTCGGGGTGATAAGTCGGCCAGCGATTGCATTGCCGCTCGATGCACGAACGAGACGGAACTCTCGATTGATAGCCTCTCGAACTACAGTCGCCTTGTCCACGCTATGGTTAACAAGTGGCAGATTTCGGCCTAACATCGCGGCGAATTCGGCACCGCTATATCCAACTGACTGTTGGAGTTCATCGAAATAGGCAAGAAACTCTGAATCCCCAATTCCTGATCGGTTGATCAGCCCCTGGACGTCTTCCCAGCTGAATTCATCGATCGAAAGAAAATCAAAGTTGGCGGTATAGATAGCGTGTGTGTTTGGCGGTGCATCCCCGCGAAGTCTTGGTACTACCTCGTAGGTGACGGACTTGTTGTCTCCCGGCATGAGGATTCCCGGGGGAGATCCGGCGACCCAACCTTCGACGGTAATTGACTCAATGCCTGAGAAGTTTTGGTTCCAGCCTGATCCCTCAAGACTTGATGCGAGATCGTCTGTGAATGGTTCCGAGCTTCGGAACGTAAGATAAGGAGCGGCGATATCATTTAGTCCCGAATTCCCCCAGCTGACAACGACTGGAAAGTGAACGAAAGGTGAGTGGAATGGGCGACGAAACGCTGGAGGTGCCGTTATTCTGGGAGATTCTATCTCGGACGCGCTAGCGACTAAGACCTCAAATGATCTAGCAACCGTCTCCGACTGTCCCGCCGAGTTGGCCAGTACGACGTCGTAACCCTCAGTGCCAACATGAGTGAGACAACTTTGAGTTTTTCAAAGTTGAGGGCACGGAGAGTTTACATGACCGAGAATGCCGACAAAAAGATTTCGAAAAATCCTGAAGTAGTCGAGAAGGCAGCCC
>WCIL01000015.1:0-196747 GCA_033042175.1 Phycisphaera sp. RhM | reverse complement strand
TCGCAGAGTCACCCCAACTCGTTTCAGGAGACTGCTGCGGGATTGAGGATCTTTCTCAACCATTCGCAGCGAAACTAACGAGTAATCGTGATACTCTGCCTAACTACACCCATTCCACCCGAATGGCCCTCGGAAGTCAAGTAAGAAAGTTCGGTCGGACTGTGGTTTAAACTGTCGAACGACAGCACCGGCGGAACGCCCTGCGGATAATGTCCAGAACAGGCCTACCGTCGCCTGCGAATCCAAATCGGGGACTGTCCCCGGCCTGGCGATGTGGGAGGCGATGTGGGGACAGTCCCCATCAAAAAAGTCGTCGCGGCCAAGCCAAACGGAGCATGAAGATTCGTATTGTGCGGGGCGGCCGAACAAGCTAAAATCTACACGTCGTGGTGCACTTCTATCCTGGAGGCGATCGCGACCTCGTGACTCAATCCTCGGGGCAGCGATTGAGATGGGACCGACGAGCTGACGACTGATTGTGTCGGGGTTGTCTCGCCACCGATTCTCAACGTTTTGATGGCATCACGATGTCCAGCGGCGACTTTCAACTGCGTCCTGCCCTTCGTTGGCTCTCCATGGCCGTATGCAGCATCGGTCTGTTCAACGCACCTGCCGGAGCCCAGATTATCCTAAGCATCGATATCGAAAAGGCACCGTTCGAATACTCTCAAACGGCCGCCGACAACCGGGTCAGCCGGCTAGTCGACAAGTTGAATGCGAAAACAATTCAGCTGGAATACTCACGCGAAACCGGCTATCTACGGTCCCTCCTGCATGCGTTTGAGATCCCTGAGTCTTCGCAAACACTGGTGTTTTCCAAGACAAGCATGCAGGTGCGCTACATCTCACGCCGCAATCCGCGTGCAATTTATTTCAACGACGACACCTACGTGGGATGGGTCCGAGGCAGTTCCCTAATGGAAATCTCAACGGCGGATCCGAAACTGGGCACCGCGTTCTACACCGTTGACATGATGCCATGGCGTGCCAAGGTCGAGCAGGCCTACTACGACTGTCTGGCTTGCCATGCGACGTCGATGACACAGGGCGTCCCAGGGCACACGGTTCGCAGCGTTTACCCGGAGGTCGATGGCAGCGTGGCATCACAGCGTGAGTCATTCATCACCGACCACTCCAGCCCATTCTCGCAGCGGTGGGGTGGATGGTATGTGACCGGGAGACACGGGGAGATGCGCCACATGGGCAACACATTTCTTCGTGGCGGTCAGTTGGACACGCGCGAAAACGGAAATCGGCTGAGCCTTTGGGATGACTTTGAGACACACGATTATCTTGCTCCCTACAGTGACATCGTTGCGTTGATGGTATTGGAACACCAGACGCAAATGCACAACGCGATCACGCAGGCGGATTTTTCGCTGCGTCAGCTATTGCACCAAGGTGATGGAGCCGCCGAACGTAGCGACGAGGCGGCCGAGTGGAACGCCCAACTTCGGTTGATCGCCAAGCCGGTCGTCGACTATGCGTTGTTTTGTAACGAGGCGCCACTCACCGACCCGGTCAACGGTTCGATCATTTTTGCTGAGGAGTTTAGCAATCGCGGTCCGGTGGACAGGCGTGGCCGATCGCTCCGCGACTTTGATCTGAAGACACGAATGTTCAAGTACCCCTGCAGCTACTTGATCTATTCACCGGCCTTCGATTGTATGCAGAAGCCTCTCAAAGACGAAGTCACGCGTCAGTTGCTGGCAGTCTTGACGGGCGAAAATCAAGACGAAGCGTACCGTCACCTGGATGCCCAAACACGGGCGGGCACGCTTGCGATTCTGCGTGAAACGAAGCCCGATCTGTTTCGCTGAATCGCTGCCGAGTCGCCGGAAGATCGGTGCTCAGCCGAATTACACCGTGTCATTGAACTTAATCGAATTGCTTACCGCTTCGACAGTTGACGCGGGGTGTTGGAGGGTCGGGGTTGCGTCGTAGTCGCTACTGCACAGCTGGGGCCGGCGTTGTGAATCCACTGGCCGTCGGTCGTCCGCGTGTTGGAATGACTCCCATAGCCCGACCCTGCCCTCCGTGCCCCCAAGCAATGTATATCTCCCAGTAAGGCCAATCATCCTATTCCCACACCGGGACAGCCCCCGGGCGGTCGCAGGGTCTGTCCCCCGGTTAATCTGTCCCTGGTGAATTTGCGGGGTCTGTCCCCGGTGAATTTCGTCCCCGGTGAATTTCGTCCCCGGTGAATTTCGTCCCCGGTGAATTTGGTCCCCGGTGAATTTGATGGATCCGGGGTCTGTCCCCGATAAACGTGTCTGTCCCCGATAAACGTGTCTGTCCCGGCGGGTTCTGGGGTCTGTCCCCGGTGGGTTCTCTGGGGTCTGTCCCCGGTGGGTTCTGTAGGTTTTGGGGTCTGTCCCCAGGATGGATCCGGGGTCTGTCCCCGGTGGGTTTGGGGTCTGTCCCCGGTGGGTTGGGGGCGTTGAGGAGGAGCCTGTTTGTGGGCAGGGCACGGGGTTTAGTTGCGGCCCAGCTGGCAATCGCCGAAGTTCAAGTTGCCGCCGCTGATGATCACGGCCGTCGATCGACCGGCGAAACGATCGGCGTTGTCGATCAGCCCGGCGAACGCTACCGCGCCCGACGGTTCGGCGACCAAGTGGGCGTCTTCGGCGATCGTCCGCATCGCCGACAGAATGGATGCCTCCGAGACGAGGAACAGATCGTCGACCAAGCTCTCAATGATCGGAAACGTGTGGTCACCGATTTGCGTTCGCAGACCGTCGGCGACGGTGTCGTAACGGGTCGGCGGTTGCGGCGATCCGGCCTTCAAGCTTCGCGCGGTGTCATCAGCGAGGGCCGGTTCAACGGCATAGACTTTCACCTCCGGTCGAATCGTTTTGACGGCGACCAGAATTCCCGTCAACAGGCCTCCGCCGCCGACTGGCACCAGGATGGCATCGAGCCCGCTGATCTGCTCAAGCAATTCCAACCCGACCGTCCCCTGCCCCGCCATCACCGCCGGCGTTTCGAAGGGATGCACCAGGATCGCACCGGTCCGCCGCTGCAGCTCGGCGGCAGCCTGTTCACGCTGCTGCGTCGACGGGCCGCAAAAGACCGGCGAGACGCCATACGATTCGACCGCCGCAATTTTCTTCGGCGACGCGTTTTCGGGCATCACGATGAACGCCGGAATGCCTCGCAAACCGGCCGCGCGAGCGATCGCGGCGGCATGATTGCCGGACGAATGAGTCACCACGCCGCGGCGGGCATCCTCCTCGCTCAGACTCATCACCGCGTTGACGGCACCCCGTGCCTTGAACGCGCCGACATGCTGCAAGTTTTCCGCCTTGAAGGACACGCCACAGCCGAGCCGCCGGGAGATCACTTCGCAGTTGATCACGGGTGTGCGGACGACGTGGTCGGCGATCCGTTGCTGGGCCGACCAAATGTCGTCGAGGGTGATCACGGGAGGTCCGGTGGGGGATGACATGCGCGGTCCTTTTGCGATGGAGACGATCCTGTCTGCAATCGATCGGTACACCGTTGATGACAGGCTGGAGGCCTAGCCGATGTTACTTCTGAATCGGCAACTTGTAGGACAGCTCTTTTCCGTCGCGCAACACCGTAACGTCGACTTGATCACCGGGCTGCTTTGACGTGACCACGTACGTCAACAGGTCTTGTTCGCTGGACAGGTCGGTTCGCCCGTCGAAGGACGTGATCACATCACCCTCCAGAAATCCGGTTCGCTTGGCGGTTCCGTGGGGCCCGTATTTCCCGACTCGTTTGACATGCAACGCCATGGTTTCGTTTCCAACGCCGACCGATGTGGCATCGGAACGGGTCGACGGTTCCAACACCATTCCACCGGCTGCGATGCGACGCAGTCCCCACGTCGTCACGCGCCAGGACAAGTCACTGGTGCGGCGCCAGTCCTTGGGGAATCGCAACTGCGCGGCAACCGCTGAATCGTCGCGTTTGAGTTCAACCGGAACCGAGCCACCGTCGGGATCGACGTTGTGCAACACCCACTGGATGTCGGCGATCGAGAGCATCGGTTGGCCGTCGAGCGTTGCGATCACGTCGCCGCTGCGAAGCCCTGCCTGCGAGGCGATCGAATCCTCCTCGACTTCCTTGACGGTCGCCCGCTCATTGGGATCCATGATCAGTCCGACGGTCTTGGGATGCGGGTACGGCCACAGCACCTTGTCGGGAATCGGTTTTCTGTCGTGCCAATAGTACTCCCGTTGGGCGTCGCCGATCTGGTGACAGTGAATGCAGCTTTTCACGACGTCGCCATCGTAATTCAGACTGTCGGTAAATTTGTCTTTCAACGACGGGTAGCGTTCCGGCGACGAGACTTCCATGGGCCGGCCGCGTTTGCCCGCCAACGCCTCTTTGACCTTCGCGTGATCGGCATGCAGGTCCAGCGCCCCTTGCAGCGCCTTGGCGAGCCCCTTCAAGGAGACGTCTCCCATCCATTCGGTGCGGTGCGAACGCGTGCCGAACCGTCCATAGATCGTCTTGTCGGCGGCCAGAAAGAAGACGGCGAAGGACTGATCGGTGTCGTACTGGAACAAGTCCAAATCCAAACCGTTGGTTGCGACCTGACGCACACAGACGAATTGTTCCAACAGCGGACGGATCACCGGATCGGTATCGACCAGCTCATCATCCAGCTTGACGCACTCGTGGCACGGCAAACACCGCAACACGACGACGATCGGCTTGCCCGTCCTTTTGGCTTCCTCGAAAGCCCCCGGAATGTCGTTGTACATCCAGAAACCTTCCCGTTCGACCTTCTCTTTGTCGCTGCGAACGATTTCGTCGCGGGTCTGGGCGGTCAACGCCGTTGCGAGGGCAAACAACAGTAGAATCAGTGACGAGAATGCTCGCATGGAAATCTGCCTGAGCGGTGAGTTGTCGATCGGTCGAAATACATCTGCCATCAGTGTACCGCAACTTCCACGCGCCATCTTCCACACGCGTCAACTTCCACACGCCAGTCTTGACGTTGCGTTCTTCTCCGAAACCCGGCCCCACCGCGGCGAAGGTGAAAGCCACTTTTCAGACAATCTGTCTACCGAAAATCGCCAATTCCTTTGCATCTGGTGGCGGGAACGGTTATCACTAGGTACCGGGGTGATGGCTGAGTTGTCATCGGTCCGACGAATCGACGAATTCAATGCGAGACGGAACAATAAAGATGCAGTTGTCTGAGGGTGAGTTTCGAGCCGAGCTCAGCAAATTCCGTGACGAGTTCGAACTGTTACGGGCCGAAGTGGCCAAACGAATCGTCGGCCAGGAGCCGATCGTCGATGGCGTGTTGATCTCGATGATCGCCGGCGGGCATGTGTTGCTTGAGGGCGTTCCGGGATTGGGAAAAACGCTGCTCGTACGGACGCTCAGCGAAGTTCTGGAGGCACCGTTCAGCCGGATCCAATTCACGCCCGATTTGATGCCGGCCGATTTGATCGGGACCAACATTTTGGTCGAAGGCGACCACGGGAAAAAGGAGTTTCAATTTCAGCGTGGCCCCCTGTTCGCCAACGTGGTCTTGGCGGATGAAATCAACCGCGCGACGCCGAAGACCCAGTCCGCGTTGTTGGAAGCGATGCAGGAACACAGCGTGACGGTCGCGGGGACCTCGCACCAGCTCGAAGGCGTGTTCTTTGTGTTGGCGACCCAGAACCCGTTGGAGATGGAAGGCACCTATCCGCTGCCGGAAGCCCAACTGGACCGATTCCTGATGAAGCTGTTGGTTCCGTTTCCGACGACCGAGGAAATGGAAACGATCATGGATCGCACGACCGCCGGCGAAATCCCACCGCCGGGCAAAGTCGTTTCAGGGGAGCGCGTGTTACAGCTCCGTGATTTGTCGCGACAGATTCCGATCGCCGATGAAGTGCGCCGGTATGCGATCTTGCTGGTGATGGGGACACACCCCGAACACGAAGCGGCGACGGCGATGGTGCGCCAATTTGTGCGATACGGCAGCAGCCCGCGGGGTGCTCAAGCATTGATCTTGTGCGCCAAAATCAAAGCCGTCCTGGATGGACGTTTCCATGTATGCAAGGACGATTTGAAATCGGTGGCCCACGGCGTGTTGAGGCACCGGGTGATGCTGAATTTTGAAGGTCAGGCCGAAGGGATCGTTGTCGACAAAATCATCGATGATTTGCTAGAAAAAATCGGCCAGGAAGCGGCGTTGGCAGGATAACCGCCGCGCACTTTCCAACGCGTTGCCAGACGGCCGCAGCTGCAAACCGCCGACGATCAGGCGGAGCTTTGCGGACACCGAGTTCCCAGGCGGAAGCCTTTCGAACGATCAGCAGAACACGCCAACGTCGCCGATTCAGCCGCCCGACCCACATCCATGTTCGACTCCGATTTTTTAAAGCAACTCGAATACCTGTCTCTGCTGAGCAAGCGGATGTTTCAGGGTCAACTGCTCGCGCAGCGGCGGACGATGCAGACCGGCGGTGGGATCGAGTTTTCCGATCACCGCGAATACATGCACGGCGATGACCTGCGTTACTTGGATTGGAATGTTTACGCCCGTCACGGCGATCTGTTGTTGAAACGATTCCAAGAAGAAGAGGACTTGCACGTCTATCTGTTGCTCGACGTGTCACAGAGCATGGAAGTCGACGAGACGTTCGCGACGGCGGAAGCTGCCGACCCGCCGAAATTCACACTCGCCCGACAGATCGCCGCCGCGCTGGCCTACATTGCGTTGGCCGATCTGGATCGTGTTTCGATCGTCGCCTATGCGGACGGGGTCAAGGTGGTGATGCCACTGGTGCGAGGCAAGGACCAAATCTTGAGCGTGCTCCGATTCTTAGAAGGATTAAAATGTCACGGTGAGCGAACGGATCTGCGTCGAACGGTGGGCGAATTCGTCGGCCGCGCCCCACGCACCGGTCTGGCGATCATCATCAGTGACCTGTTCGACCAAGACGGGTTCCGCGAAGGCGTCGACCGACTGCGTTACGCCCAGTTCGAACCGCACGTGATCCAAATCCACACACGACAGGAAGCAGACCCCCAGTTGTTGGGCGACGTGCAACTGGTCGATTGCGAAACGGGGACGGAGAAAAAAGTGACGGTCACCGAACGAAAACTTCGCCACTACAAACAGCTGTTCGAAACGTTTGTGCAAGAGGTCGAAACGTATTGCCGAACCCACGGATTGGCCCATACCCGCACGACGACGGACGTTCCGTTTGATGCGGTACTGTTGAAAATGATGCGCGCCGCGGCGGTGGGGTAAAGCATGTCATTCGCTTCACCGGACAAATTGATTTGGCTGTTGGCCGCGTTGCCGATCATCGCCTTCTACATCTTGAAAACCCGGCTCAGACGACGGCCGGTGTCGACGTTGCTGTTTTGGGACCAGGTCTTTGAACAGAAACGTCAACGTTCGCTCTGGCAGAACTTGCGGCACTGGATTTCACTGCTGCTGCAACTGGCTTTTGTCGGCCTGCTGGGGTTCGCTCTTGCCGATCCGCTGTGGAATTCTCAGGAAGACACGGGACAAGATCTGATTTTGGTGGTCGACAATTCCGCCAGCATGCGGGCGGTCGATCCGGCCACGGGCAACACTCGACTCCAGGAGGCGATCGAGCAGGCGTCGGACGTCGCCGGAACCCTTCGCTCGGGCGACAACATTGCCTTGATCACCGCCGGCGTAAGCGTCCGCGTCGTGGTGGGGATGTCGGATTTCGCGCCGACGGTTCAAGAAGCATTGTTGGAAATTCAGCCGACCGATGGCCCGACTCGGATCGGCGAAGCGATCACGGCGGCGAGACGACTGGCGGCCGACGACCCAAAACGCAGGATCGTGGTGTTCAGCGATGGCGGCGTCGCCGACCGTGAACTGTTGACTGACGCATCGCCACAGCCCACCACCGAGTCCAACGACGCGGCAGCCGCAGCGGCGGCGGAGCAACGACGCTCGTTGACCGGCGACGACGTTCGCTGGATGCAAGTCGGTACCTCGCAAGACAACCTCGCCATCACGACGTTCCAGGTCAGGCGTTCGACCGTCGATCCGATCGGCTATTCGCTGTTGGTGGAAGTCCATAACTTCTCCTCCCAGCCGGCCGAAACACGGTTGACGCTGAAACTGGATGACGCACTGGTGGATGTGATTCCGCTGGAAATCGAAGCCGACGGTTCTTTTCTGAAGCAAATCGACAGCACCTCCCGCGCCGGCGGTGTGCTGACGGGTGAATTGAAGTCAGACGACGCGTTGCAGGTGGACAACGTCGCCCGTGCGATCCTGCCCAACCGCCCCGAAATCCCGGTCAAGTTGGTCGCCGGTGAAGACTCCGAGTCGTACTACTTGCGACGTGTTCTAGAATCGATTCCGTTGGTCAAGATCCTCTCGCCTGATGCGGTCGCTTCGGAACCCGCGGCGCGGTTGACGGTGTTTGCCGGCGTGGTTCCCGAGACGATTCCGGAAGGGCCGGTGCTGTTGGTCGACATCCCGGAATCGGGCCCCGCTATCGGAACAGACGAGCAGCCCGCTTGGCGACTCGGAGAACAGGTCGACAATCCGATCATTGCCAAACAAGATAAACAGTCCCCGTTGCTGCGTCACGTTCAATTGCAAAACGTGATCCTCGCCGGCGGCCGCGACCTGGAGGTCAGCGAATCGCTGGGCACGCCGACGACGCTACTGGAAACTGCCGGCGGTGACCGTGTGTGTGTCTCGATCGAACGTAGCGAGGGACGAATCTTGTTGCTCGCGTCGGATTTGGACACCAGCGATCTGCCGCTGCGGATTGCGTTTCCGGTGCTGATGACCAACGCAATGAATTGGTTCTTTCGCGAAACCGGCGAGATCCGTCCCGCGCTGGCGACGGGGCTGACCACGGATGTCCCCTGGGACGTGGCCGAGGATTCAGAAACAGGCACCGCCAACCTGATCGCACCGTCCGGTGAACGCACGCTGGTCACGGTGCAACGAAACAAAGTCAAATTGGGGCCGCTGCCGTCGGTCGGCGTGTACCGATTGACGACCGAAGACGTCTCCGAATCCGGCGCTGTCGAATCCGGCGCTGTCGAAACCGGTGATGCGGAAACCGATCCGACGGTCGCCAACGACGACGCGAATCTGGTCGCCGTCAATCTTTCCGACGCGAACGAAAGTGATCTGCGTTTACCGGAGTTGCCCGAAACGACGGCCGGCGAGTTGCCACCGGCCGGGCGTTCTCCCTGGTTTTATTTGATCCTTGCCGCCACCGGTTTGGTGATCACCGAGTGGGCCCTGTTTCAACGCAGAGTCGTCGCGTAGTGGCGTGACCCGGAGAGCCAGGTGACGGATGTGGCGATTCGCTTGATGATTGGGGTCGTCTCGATTGAAGGCGTTGAAGAACGAGGCGCGAACGGATCCGGATTCGGCTTGTACCGGCTGTCGTGGTTGGTTCGGCTGCAACGAAATCGGGCGGATCATCGCCGGCATCGGTCGATAAAAAACCGTAGCTTTCGGCGCGCCGGCAAGTGCGCACACGCAACGATCGCAACCACAACGCGATGAAGGCAGCGTGCCAAGCGGCGATGCGGCGAAGGCGATGGGATGAACAAGGAAGTGAGTCCCTGGACGTGGTGACGCGGGTCGGAGATCCGCGTCACAGTGAAGTGCGCGACAATGGAGTGACGCAATGCACCAGAAGCATCAACAAATTCCGGTCAGCCCGAAACGGTTCGGATCGCGCTCAGTGGCGATCGCCTGTGGTGGCATGATCGCAATGGTCGCGATCCTGTGCAGCGCCGGTTGCGTGGCCGATGCGATTCGATCCACGTGGCAGCCTTACGGGGCGATGACCAAACGCACGACGATCAAATTGCGGGCAGGCAAACTCGCGCGTCAAATCTGGGAACAGAACTACCAAAGCCAATACGCGTCGTCTCCCTGTGCTGACGATGTCAAAGCGGGGTACATCACGGCGTTTGTCGAGACAGCCATGGGGATGGCTGAGTGCCCGCCACCGATTCCCACCCGGCGACTGTTGAGCGGGGACGCGATTCATCAGACCTACCCGGCGGCCGTGCCTTGGTACCAGGGTTACAGTTTCGGTCACGCCGACGCGGTCGCGCGGGGTGTCGATCGCTGGCGACTTGCACCGTTGAATCCTGATCTGGTGATGGCGATGTGTCCGTGTCCCCCTGCCGTCCACGACATCCCATTCGAAGCTCTGGAGTCGAGTGAATTGATTCCCCAGGGCGCCGCGGAAACCGCTCCGAAATGGGCTGATGAACACGAGATTCAACCGCTTCCAGTACCGGAAGAACTCCCGTTGGAAAGCACTGAGTTCCAGTAACCGCGCGGCCGTCGAGTTTGGAGCGGAACGGATTCCATTTCCAGGCGAAACGACGGCGACAAAGTTTGACAGCGACGCCACATCCGAGCGGATGTCGTGTCGTTCCCGACCCAGCATTTTTTCAGAATCCCGTTTCGGCAAGGATGCCAACAATGGACCGCAACATTCGTCAATTCGCGCCACTATGGTCGCTATCCCTTTGCGCAGTGCTGGCCATCATCAACACGGGGTGCACGTCGGTTCTGTCACCTGTCACCGGGATCCCCGTTTTCGACTTGCCCGATGAATTGTTGGGTGTGCCGAAGAGCGATCAGATACCGGTGCCGGTGGTCTTGCTCGCCCGTCCGCATGAAGAACAATACTTGTTGGGCGAAGGCGACATCTTGAGCGTCTACATTGACGGCGTGCTTCCGTTTTCGGCCCCCAACAGCCCGCCGACGCCTCCGCCGGTCAACATGCCTTCGGATCAATCGTATCTGAAACCTTCGATCGGGTACCCGATTCCGGTGCAGGAAGATGGGCTGGTCACGTTGCCATTGTTGGCCCCGTTCAACGTCAGCGGCTTGACACTCGAACAGGCGCGCGACGAAATCTCACGTCGCTATCGGGAAGAGGAGATTCTGCCGCCGGGAGTGAATTATCCCGTCGTGTCGTTGATGCAGCGTCGGTCCCACACGGTGACCGTCATCCGCTTTAACGCACAGACCGCGGTCGGATCCGACGGCACGGCAGCCGGATACACCCTCGACTTGCCCGAGCGCCGCAACGACGTGCTCAATGCGTTGATGGAGTCCGGCGGATTGCCCGGATTCAATGAACGCAACGAAGTCGTGATCTACAAGACCTCTCAAATCCCCGCCGATCGGCGCAACGAACTGATGAGCCAACTGTTGGCACAACCTTGCGGCGTGGGAACGCAACAACAGGGACGACACTTGGATCACGAAGTGTTTGCGACCGATTCGAACTGCATGGCGTACGACAACCGGCTACTGGAAACGCAATTCATCATTCGGATCCCGTTGCGCTACTATCCGGGTCAGATGCCCCATATCCGTCCTTCGGACGTGACGCTGCAAACCGGTGACATCGTGATGGTCGAATCGCGAGAGACCGAACTGTTCTACACCGGCGGACTGCTCGGTGGAGGACAGTATCCGTTGCCGCGGGATTACGACCTTGATGTGCTAGGCGCGATCGCATTGTCCGGCCAGGGAATCGCGTCGTCCAATGCCCGTGGTGGTGGCGGTGGCGGTGGCGGGCTGATCCAAGGCATTGGCGGTGCCAGCCCGACACAGTTGTACATCATTCGCAAGCTGCCTTGCGGACGGACCTACAACATCTCCGTCGACTTACAAGTGGCGATGAACAATTCACGAGAGAACATTCTCGTCCAACCCGGCGACACCCTGATCCTGCGTTACAAACCCCAAGAAGAGCTAGCGAATTTCGGAATCGGAACTTTCTTTACCTTCGGGATTCGCGAGCTGTTCCGCGACTAACCCGGGGTCAGAAAACTGCTATAGTTGACACGGTCGCGACCTGCTCCTTCGCTCCGGGGAAACGTTTCCGTGCAGTGGTCTGATTTCACTTGGTTGTACCTGTTGATTCCGGCAGTGCCGTTTTTGATTTGGTATCACCTCCGCTCCTTGAGCGACTTTCCGATTTGGCAAAAGCGCGTCTCGTTGGCGTTGCGAATTGTCGTGCTAGGACTGTTGGCCGCGGCGCTGGCCGGGCCGGTGTTGATGCGGCAAACCGACCGGCAAATGGTCGTGTTTGCGATCGACCGCAGCGAGAGCATCGACGAGGCGGCGCGTGAGAAAACCGACACGTTTCTCGCCCATGCGATCAAGGCCGCCGAGCAGGCCGATGTCGACGTTCGGTTCTTGGAATTTGATCGCGAACCAAAGAGCTTGCGGGACGAGTGGGCGGTCGGCACCGGGCAATCCGAGGACGACGGGCAAACCGAAAAAAACAAGTCCACCGACCAACCGGTCGACGAGTCCGACGACGACTCTGTCAGCCGTGATGCGTCCGCAAACCAGGACGACTCGCCCGGCGAAGCTGTCTCAGCGGGACAAGACACTGACGATTCTCCGAGCGACGATTCTCCGAGCGACGATGCGAACCAAGATCCGGCTCGCCGTGGGACCGACCTGGAGGCAGCGGTGCGCACCGCGATCGCCTCGATGCCGCCGTCTCGGGTTCGCCGCGTCGTGTTGCTGTCCGATGGAAACGCGACCGGTGGGGGCGACGTGATCGCCACAGCAGCCGAGGGCGGCGTGCCCATCTGGACTGTCCCTTTGCCGTCGCGCAGTGACCCCGAAGTCCAATTGACACGCGTCGACGCTCCGACCCAAGTCCGCCAAGGGCAACCGTTCTTTGTCGATGTGATCGTCAGCAGCAACCGTGACACCGAGGGCTACATCGATCTCTATCGCGGCGACATTCAGATCGGCGACGAAGCCCCCAAGCCGGTGAAGATCAAAAAGGGCGAGAACACGTTTCGCTTCCGACAAACCGTCTTGGGCAAGCGACAAGAATCCTTCGCCGCCCGACTGCGTGGATTTGACGACACGTTGCTGGACAACAACGCGGCCGAAACGGTCGTGTATGCCCAGGGACGCCCGCGTGTCTTGTTGGTCGATCCCGATCTGGACCAAACCGATTCGCTGCGTTGGGCGCTCGATGAACAATCGATCGACGTGGAAGTCCGACCGCCCGAGGGTATCCCCAGTGATCTGACAGAAATCCAAGGCTACGAATGTCTGGTGCTGTCCAACGTTCCCGCGACGGCGATGTCGATGCGGCAGATGGACTTGATCCGCATCTACGTGAAAGAACTCGGCGGCGGACTGGTCATGCTCGGGGGCGACCAATCGTTCGGCTTGGGAGGTTACTATCGAACGCAGGTCGAAGAGATTCTGCCGGTCCGCAGCAATTTCGAAAAGGAACGCGAAAAGCCATCGCTGGCGATGATGCTGGTGATCGATAAAAGCGGATCGATGGGCGGCCAGAAAATCGAACTCGCCAAAGACGCGGCACGGGCGGCCGTCGAATTACTCGGGCCCCGCGATGCGATCGGCGTGATCGCGTTCGACGGATCAGCCTACACCGTTTCCGAACTCCGCTCGACTTCCGACAAGGGTCAAATCATCGACGCGATCAGCACCATCGAAGCGTCCGGCGGCACCAACATGTACCCTGGCATGGTCGATGCCCTGGACGCACTGCGTGGGGCGACGGCGAAATTGAAGCACGTGATCTTGATGACCGACGGGGTTTCCTCGCCGGGCGATTTCCAGGGCGCCGCCTCGGACATGTCCGCCAATCGAATCACGCTGTCCACCGTCGCACTCGGCCAAGGTGCCAGTGAAGATCTGTTGGAGGAACTGTCACAGATCGGGGGCGGACGTTATTACTTTTGTGATTCGCCCGACGCGGTGCCGCAGGTGTTTGCCAAGGAAACTGTGGAGGCCAGCAAGTCGGCGATCAACGAGCTGCCCTTCACCGCTCAACTGGTCCGGCCGACCGCGGTGCTGGAGGGAATCGATCTCGACTTGTCGCCGCTGTTACTCGGGTATGTCGTGACGCGTCCGAAACCGACCGCTGAATTTATTCTCGCCAGCGAAGCGGGCGACCCTTTGTTGGCGTGGTGGCGATACGGATTGGGCATGTCGGTGGCGTTCACCAGCGATGCCAAGAACCGTTGGGCGGGCGAATGGTTGGCGTGGCCGGATTTCGGTCCGTTTTGGGCGCAGGTTATCCGCCACGCGATGCGCAAGGATGACAATCGCGGCGTGTTTGTCGATGTCCGTCGCGAAGGCGAAACGACGTTTGTGTCACTTGATTCGGTGGACCAAAACGGCGCGTTCATCGAGAACGCGACGACGGAGCTGACGATGATCGATCCCGGTCTGGGGCGACAGAAGTTGGCGATGCGTCAAACCGCGCCGGGACGTTTCGAAGCCGAAATCAAGACCGACCGCCGTGGCGCGTATCATTTGGATCTGGCACAGACGCGGCAATCCGGTTCGACGCAACGGTCCTCGCGAGGCATCTCGGTCGGCTACAGCGATGAATTAAGGTTGTTGCCCACCGCGACGTCGACGCTGCAGCGGATTGCAACGGTCAGCGGCGGACGCTTTGACCCGCCGCCCGAATCGATTGCCGAACGGATCGACGCGACGGCCCGCGAACCGATGCCGCTGTGGCCCTGGTTGTTGATGATCGCGATGTCCATTTTCGTGGCCGATGTCGCGCTGCGACGGATCGAATTGGCCAGGTAAGGACTGAACAATCGCCCCGGCACGAGGCGTCAGCCAGTGGCGCGTGTCCAGCACGTGGCGTCAGCCAGTGGCGCGTGTCCAGCACGTGGCGTCAGCCAGTGGCGCGTGTCCAGCACGTGGCGTCAGCCAGTGGCGCGTGTCCAGCACGTGGCGTCAGCCAGTGGCGCGTGTCCCAACCCTCACGCCGATCACTTGGTTTCATTGAAATACGCTTCGACTGATTCGTACTCCTTGGCGCCCTCGATCTTGTTGTAGCGAAACAGTGTTGCCGCGTTGGGATGATCGATCCGCCAGACTTTAAAATCGAAACGCAACGCGTACTGATAGCCCGGTGGCAATTCCAATCCGCCGTTGGCGCGTAGCATCTCCGTCAGATCGACACGCAACCGCAACGGTTTGGGCCGCTCGTCCTGGGTGATCCAGAGATCCCAGCGGACATTGTCCGCTTGGATGCCTTGAAAATGAATCGCCGGCGTTTGCCCGCGAAATTTGTTGCGATCGAGTAAGCGGACCGACTTCATGCCGGTCATCAGCGACAGCGTGGGGTCGATGCCGGCCATGGTCAGGGCGAGAATGGGTTCAGGGTAGGGCCCCATCGGCAACGGCAACTCGAAAACCGCTTGCTGCATCGCCAACGGTTTCTCCAGCACGGTGAATGCCTGCTCGGAAAGGGCGATCGTCGTCGTTTCACCGTCACAAAAGATTCGGGCTCGCTGTTGCTCGTCTTTCAAGTAGATGGTGAACTGATCGGGAATCTGAGACGCGATTTGGTAGACCGACGTTTGGGTGTTGACCACCGCTCCGTCGACGATCGTATCGGCGGACAATTCGACGGTCGCCCGAGTTGATTTGGCGCCGATGAGCTGATCGAACAGGGGCTGGAGCGCCGCAACCGCATCGGCATCCGCGACTGCATCGGCATCCGCGACTGCATCGGCATCCGCGACTGCATCGGCATCCGCGACTGCATCGGCATCCTCCGGCGTGACTTTCGCCGGTTCCGCATCGGGCGCTTTCTGCTCCTGGGCCCCCGCCGGTCGGGCCGGCATCACGAACACCATCAAACTGATAAACGCCAGGACACACAACCGTTTCGAGCGCGACATGATCGATCCGAGGAAAACGAGGAAAGGAACAAGCGACGCGGGAATGCCGCAGCAGCACTCGCCGACAGCGAGGTGATCGCCGCTGGGGTGATTCGCCGTGACGCCGTCCCACAAGGACTTTCCAGGCAACGACTTTCCAGACAACGACTTTCCAGACAAGGACTTTCCAGACAACGACTTTCCAGACAAGTTTGATCGCTAATGAGATCGGCTTCCAGCCTGTCTTTTCAAATCGCGTGCATCCGGGAGTTGACTGCCCGCGAACATAGGACTGTACGCAGCTCGGGTGCCGGCCCCGGTTGCGGTTTCCTGCGGCGGCTCGAAGTTCAGTCGTTGCATCTTTAAAAAAACCACCCACCACGGCCTATTTCCATGAAACGTTCTGTAACCCTCGCGATCGCCATGGCCCTCGCACTGTTCACTTCGACGGGCTCAAAAGCCGCGGACATCGTCGACACGGCGGACGCGGCAGGCAACTTTAAAACGCTTGCGGCGGCGTTGGGTGCGGCCGATTTGGCCGGCGCGCTCGAGGGCGATGGACCGTTCACCGTGTTCGCGCCGACCGACGACGCATTTGCAAAATTGCCGGCGGGAACCGTCGAATCGCTGCTCAAACCGGAAAACAAAGCCAAGCTGCAAGCGATCCTGACCCATCACGTCATCGGCAGTCAAGTTCCGGCCAGCACGGTGGTCACCCTGTCCGGTGCGACCACGTTGGGTGGTCAGCGTGTCGACATCAAAGCAGATGATTCGGGTGTGACGGTCGACGGCGCGAACGTGGTGCAGACCGACATTGCCTGCGACAACGGTTTGATTCACGTGATCGACACGGTAATTCTGCCCGCCGACAAGAACCTTGTCGAAACCGCGGCGGCAGCAGGCACATTCGATACCTTGATCGCTGCGGCCAAAGCCGCGGGACTCGCCGGCGCACTCAGCGGTAGCGACAACTTGACCGTCTTCGCCCCGACCGACGACGCGTTCGCAAAGTTGCCAGAGGGAACGGTCGAATCGTTGCTTAAACCGGAAAACAAGCAGCAGCTGGTCAACATTCTCAAATACCACGTCGTCAGCGGTCGTGTGTACAGCGAGACGGCTGTCACGGCTGGATCGACCAAGACGTTGGAAGGAAGCCCCGTCACGATCACGGCTGACGCAGACGGTGCACGAGTCAACCAGTCGAACTTGATCGCGACCGATCTGGATGCGTCGAACGGTGTGATCCACGTGATCGACACGGTTTTGATGCCGCCGGCGAAGTCCGCTGAGGCCGGCTGCCATCGCGAAGTTTGCCAAACCCTCGCCGCAGCGATCGCCAAGGGAGCGCCGATGTTCAACGCGGGACATCATGCCGCCTGTGCGGACTTGTATATGCGCACCATGTCAGACCTGATGCATTCGGAATTGGACAGTTCGATGAAGCATCATGTCTCGACCGTCCTCAACGCGGCCCGGCACCAGCACCGTTCGACCGATCGGGCTTGGACCTTGCGACGTGGGATGGATCAAATGTTTGTCACCCTGCAGCCGTCCAATTGAACGCTCGATTACGGTAGAATCATGTCGTACGCATCACCGGCGATCAAAGTCGCGACGCGGCGGGAACCCGTCGCGTCCGCGTACCGATCGGAACCAACGACCTCCACCGTTTCATCTGCAATGGACTCGTCTGAGAACACTGAACCGTCTTCCGTCCTGCAGCGGATCGCAGCGGGAGACTCCTCGGCGGTCGATGATTGTCTGGAACAGTACCGCGGACTGGTCTGGTCGCTGGCGAATCGCTATTGCCGGGTCAGTGGTGATGCCGAAGACGCGGCGCAGGAAATCTTTGTCGCGTTGTGGCGCAGTGCGGATCGCTTCGATCCGACCAAGGCGTCCGAGTCCACGTTTGTGACGATGATCGCGCGACGGCGGCTGATTGATCGCAGTCGCCGCAGGGGATCCTCACCGGAAGTGGTCAGCATCAGCGATTCGGAAATCGAAATGGCCGATCGCGATCCGACTGATCAGGTTGAACTGTCCGACGAAGCCGCCAAGGCAGCCCGCTGCATGCGTCACTTGTCCAAAAATCAACGCCAAATCTTGACGCTGTCGATCGATCGGGGCGAAGCACAATCGGCGATCGCCGCCGCGTTGGGCATGCCACTGGGAACCGTCAAGTCCTATGCCCGGCGGGGCATTTTGCAATTGCGCGAGTGCATGAAGCGTCCCCTTGAACCGGAGACCGCATCGTGAGTCAGGCAAACTTGAATGACCCACCCGAGTTGGAATTAATGGCCGGATACGTTTTGGGTGACCTGAGCGAAGCCGAAGCCGAGCGGTTGCAATCCGTTTTGGCCCGTGACGATCGCGCGGCGGACATCCTTCACGAACTGGAAATGACGAGCGCCGCGGTGCAACTGGTGACGATGGGGCCTGATGACGATCCGATGCCAAGCGAACTTGCCGCTCGCATCCGCGCCGAAGGACTGCGGATCGTGGAACATCGGGCCGATGAAGCACAGCGAGCCGCCGAAAAACAGCGAGCCGCCGAAAGACAGCGATCGGTCGGAACCGTCACCGTCGCAGCCAAGGGCGTCTCCGCGCGGGAGTGGGTCGCATGGTTTTGTGCAGCGGCGGCGCTGTTGCTGGCGGTCGCCCTATGGCAACATGATCCGGGGGCGACGCGACCCAACGTTCGCGAAGCCCGAGCGGCTTTGTTGCGTCAGTCCGATTCTTTGTTGCGAATCGACTGGACGCCTGGGAAAACTCCGTTTGATCAGCCCGTCTCCGGCGACGTTGTCTGGGATTCCGAGTCTCAAACGGGCTTCATGCGGCTGGAGAACATGCCGATCAACGATCCGACCGCCGAGCAATACCAACTGTGGATCATTGATCCGCAGCGAGACGACGAGCCGATCGACGGTGGCGTGTTTGACGTCACTGAAACCGGGGAAGTGATCGTGGAAATCGACGCCAAACTCAAGGTGATCTCGCCGGCGGCGTTTGCGATCACGATCGAAAAACCGGGCGGCGTGGTCGTCAGCAGCCAAGAGCGATTGCCGTTGCTCGCCGCGGTCAACTGAGTTCGGCATTGAGCGTTTCTGCGGTCTGTTCCGCTGCCTGTTCTGCTTCGCGCTCGGCTCGGATTTCTTCTTTCGTCTTCATCGGGAAGTACTCTTCAACGACGCGGTAGAATTCATCGGCGCTGGAGACGCTCGCGACATGCGTGCGGAAATGCCGTGCGCCGTATTTGCCTTGGGCGTAACAGCAAGCGTATTTCCGCATCAGGATCGTGCCTTTTTCTTCGCCGAAGCGCTCTTTGACCAGATCGTAGTGATGCATCATGCATTGACGCTGTTCGGGCAGACTGGGTTCCGGCGGGATCGGTTGGCCGCGGAGTGCGGCGGCGGCTTGCGAGAACAGCCACGGGCGGCCGAGGCAAGCGCGGGCGATCATGACGCCATCGACGTCATAGGTCTTGAAGGCGTGAACGACTTTTTCGGGCGAGTCCAGATCACCGTTTCCGATCAGCGGAATGTTTCGAAGGTGGGCCTTGATTTCGCTGATGCGATCCCAGTCGGCATGTCCACGAAACATGTCTTTGGCGGTGCGGCCATGAACGGTCAGCGCCGCCGCACCGGCCTCTTCGACCACCCGAGCGACCTCGTTGCAATTGACCGAATCGGGGCTACAGCCGAGTCTGATCTTTGCGGTCACGGGCGTCGGCGCGCACGCTTTAACCAGTTGCGAAATGATCTCGAACATCCGGCCCGGCGTTCGCAACAGGTAACTGCCGCTGTGTGCTTTCTCGGTGACTTGGCGGACAGGGCAGCCGAAATTAATATCCACGACACTGACCTGGTACTCCTCGACCAACCGCCGTCCGACCTTGGCCATCGTTTCCGGGTCGTTGTCCCAGATCTGGACCGCCAGTGGGCGGGGTTCTTCGGCCACACCCCACAAGCGTTCGGGATGTTCGGCTTCGTTTTCGTCCATCCAGACAAAGCCGCGGGCGTTGACCATTTCGGTCGCGATCAATCCGGCGCCGCCATATTCGCGGACCATTTGACGGAAGGCGGCGTTGGTAAAGCCCGCCATCGGGGCTTGCAGGATCGGCGGATCGACGACCAGATCGCCGATCCGAAATGCAGGTGGGGGGAAGGGGCGTGACATGGTTAGAGCTTTCGCGGGAGGTGATTCCCCGTCACTCTAAAACGCACGCGACCAACTGGCAATGATCGAATAGTCCGTCTCCAACTGGATTCCGTCCAGGTCTTGCGCCAACGTGGGCACAATTTCCAGGTTCAAATAATTGCCTTTCCAGTTCAACTGGCCACCGATCCCCAGGTTGTACCAGTATCCGCCGCGAAAACTTTCGACATTGGTGCTGATTCCCGCATCGGGCGTCTGCGGATCGGCGCCATCAATGTTGTCACGCCAAACGTGCTCCCCGCGCAGCGAGAGGGCGAACGCATCGCAGACCAGGTATTGGGTCCACGTGTTGAGGCGGACTTCGGCACCGAGACGGTAATCGCGATAGTTCTTGCCCATCGGCAGATCGGACTGGACCTGCCCCCCCCAGCTCCATTGATCGGCGAAGTACCGCACGGTCATCCCGGGGCGTGCGTTGAAGGTCCCGCTGCCCAGTCGCATCGGGTAGGGCAGCGGTTGAGACATCATGCCACCGGTCGGCGTCGACGTGGTCCGAAAGATGTCGCCGGTCGGAACAGACCCGCCCAGGTTCAAAATCCAATCGCAACGCTCGGTGCTGTACAGCCGGAGCAGCGCGCCCAGGGCCGTGTCACCGAAACCGCTGTTGTGGGTCGTGAATTCGGTCCCCGCCCCGGCCGGATTCATCGGGCCGCGGATGTGATCCATCGTCAGACTCGGCAACATGAACATCGTGTACAGCGTCACATTGTCGGTGGCACCGTACATCACGTGGGTCATATGCATCTCCATCGTCATTTGCGTGGGAGCGGCCATGCGATTGGTCATCGGCGAACTCGTCGCGCCGAAGGCGATCGCTTCGGAATCGCTGACGGTCCGATCGCCGATCCGGTTGTCTTCCATGTACATGTTCATGTACTTGTACTCGACCATCCACTCGCCCTTTTCATGCACATGATCGCCCGCGATTCCGGCCGGACCGTGTTTATCCGCCAGCGATTTTCGCCCGGGATGGTCGGCAATTGAGGCGGGTGTGGTCAGAAATAGCGACGCAACAGCCGCGAGAAGATGAAGCGGTTTCACCGTCATGAGAAAGCATCCGTGCTGGGGAATCCGTGCTGGGAAAATCGAGTAACGAAGGTCTTCCCTAGATCGACCTGCCGGAGGGCAAGTTTCAGCTGCCGCCATTGGAGCGTTGACAATCGGCATGATCCGACCAAACCGACTGCACGCCCGGGCGAACTTGAATCTTGCCAAACTCGGGTCGACTCGCCGGTCGCGCCTTTGCTATAGCCGCTAGGGTGGTGCCAAAATCAGGCACCGGGCTGCCAGGGATTGGACAGCCAAACTTCGCAAAACACCGTATCTTTCCGAGTTTGTCGAAACTGAGACAGCCCGGTCGCAACGGTTGGCCATTGACGCAGGACGGATTCGACTGATGGGCGTGATCTTCGGTTTACCGGTTGTTTCGATTTTCATCTTCATCGCCGCAGGGCTGCTGCTCGGGCATCTGTTCTGGTACCGAGACACCAGCGGCCTGGACCGCAGGGTCCGTGAACTTGAGGACGAGCTTGCCGCGGCGGGCGGCGATTCATCCAGCCAACACGGCGAGCTGCTTTCGCTCCAACGGTCCTTGGACGAGCAACGCGGCGATCTGGAACGCGCCCGCGAGGAAGCCGCGTCGTTGCGCCAGGAAAACGCAACTCTGGAAGCATCGATCGAACTGACCCGCGACAACGCGGCCCTCGAAAACAGTGACTTGCAACGCACCGAAGAGCAGCTGCAAGCGTTGCGAGACGAATACGATGCCCTGAAAGCCGAGCACGAACAGACGCTTGCGGACAGGCATGCCGCGGAGCTGCGCATCACGGCCAATGAAACCGCAGCACTGGAAGCCGGCGATGAACTCGGGCGACAATCCGCGCTGATCGAATCGCTGTCCAAGACTAATGAAGCCCAGCTTGCCGAAATCCAGCACTTGAAAGAACAAGTTGAACGGCTGGGCGAAACCAGTGAATCGGATGTCGCCGACCGCGAGGCCCTGATCACTCGACTGAAAGACGAGCTGGCCGAAAGCGAAATGTATCGCCAGGCGACCCAAGACAAATTGGACGCGGTGCAGGCCCAGATCGAAGAACACCAATCGTCCACCCAGCAGCGTGATGAAACGATCGAATCCCTGCAGCGTCAGCGCGACGAACTGCAACAGCAGCGGGACGAATCGTCGCACAAATACGCGTCGGTCGTGACCAGCATCGAAACGATGCAACAGCAGCTCGCCAGCGCCCTGGACCAGGCCGAACGGACCGCCGATCAGAACGAGCGACTGGCCGACCTGATCGAAGAAAAACAAAACCGGATCGCCGAACTGGAATCCCGTGCCGCCGAGGCCGAGGCGGCTTGTGAGGGACTGGAAACCCTGCACGCCGAACTCTCCACTGCAACCGCGGCACTGACCAAGGTCGAATGTCAACTGGAAGACCGGACGGCTGAACTGCAGGACCGAGACCGCTTGGTGGAAACCCTCCGCGGCGAAATCGACCAGTTGAAAATCGCACGGCAAGAGGGTGCCGATGCCCAAGAAGAAGTCCGTGAATTGCTCGACGAGTTGCACGAACTGAAACAGATCAAACTGAAACTGGAAGACAAGCTGGCGACGCAAGCCGGTCAACTCGAACAGATCGCGGAGCTGCAAGAACGCGTCGAAGAACAAGATGCGGAATTGGAGTTCATCGCCAGCGAAGTCGACGACGAACGCGACATTCGCAGCGAACTGGAAAACAAACTGAGCGAGAAGACGACCAAGATCGCGGACCTGTCCCGCCGCTGCGAATTGATTCAACCGCTGGAAAACGAAACCAAATCGCTAAGAGCGGACGTCGCCGCGGGCCGCGAAACCGTCGAGCAACTGACTTCCAAGCTGAACGAAAACGAACACATCGTCACGCAGTTGCAAGAGCGTCTACAAGTGATCGACACCCTGGAAAGCGAACAACAGTCGCTGCGTCAAAGCTTGGATCAATCGGCCGCGACGATCGACCGGCTGACCGCCAAACTGCAAGAGAGCGAACGAACCGTTGCTCGCCAGACCGAACAATTGCAGGCCATGGAGGCACTGCAGAACGAAAACCAATCGCTCGCCGCCGAACTGATGTCGTCTCAGGCTTCGCTCGAAGAGACTTCGGCACAGCTCCGCGAACACGAACGGATGGTCACCGAACAATCGGCCCAGCTGCAAATTTTGGGGGATCTGGAAACCGAAAAGGGATCGCTCTCTGAAAAACTGCTCGCCTCGCTCGCGTCGATCGAACAGCTGACCGCCCAATTGCACGAAAGTGAATCGACCGTGGCCCATCACGCCAAACAGCTGGAGGTGCTGGAGGCTCTGGAGAACGACAACCAATCGCTCGCCGGCAAGCTGCAATCAAACGTCGAAAAGCTCGACCACCTGGCGACGAACTTGCGTGACCGCGACGCGGAAATCGTCGAGCTGACCGAGCAGTGCGAACGCTTCAGCGGCCTGGAAGATCAAATCGAAACGCTGGGCCAGGATCTACAGGCCAGTCGAGCGACGATCGATGACTTGACCGAACAACTGAGCGACCGCGATGCCCGAATCAACGAGCTGACCGAGCAGTGCCAGGCCCTCACGCCGCTTACCGAAGAAACGCAGACGCTGACCAAGCGGTTGGCCGAACTCGAGCGGACCGAGGCCGGGCTGAGGGAAAGCTTGAGCGATCAAGATCGCGAGATCGAAACCCTCCGTGACAAAGAACGTGAACTCCACACGTTGCAGGACCGCTTTGCCGAAACCCAATCGGTGCTGCAAGAAACCGACGCCCAACGCGCCGCGCTGGTCGAAACCAGCGGTGAACAGCAATCGGAAATCGAATCGCTGCAGAAACAACTGCAACAGATCAAAACGCTGCAAGGTGAGCTGGAAGTCAAAGACGAACAGCTTGCCAAGTCGGTCCGCGAGGTCGAAACGTTGTCGATGCAGATCAGCGAGCGTGAAGCGGTGATCGAGGACTTGAATCGACGCATCGGTTCGGTGGTCGATCTCGAAAAACAACTGCACATGCGAGAACGCGATGTCATCGAGTTGAAAGAGCAAAGCGATCTGCAAACGCGAGCGTTTTCCGAACAACGCGACGAGTTGCTTCGTCTGCGGCACGGCGTCGCCGATCTGGAAGCCACCAACAAACAGCTCGCGATCACGCGCGACCGACTGTCCAAGGCCGACCTGCAGTGCGACGAGTTGGTCGCCGCCAATCAGGTGCTGGAAAGCCACGTCACCAAGCTGGGAAAAGAGCTGGAAATCCAAGCCGTCTCGGTCGAAGACTTGAATCGGCGGCTGGAGACGAAGTCGAATCAGCACGAAGCGGCGATCGCGGAACTGCGCCAGGCCTCAACCGATTTGAAGCAGCAAACCGCGGTGGTCAAGCAGTTGCAAACGCAGCTCGCCGAGCTGGACGAATTGCGGGCGGCCAACAAAATGCTTGCCGCCAAGAGTGCGGATCTGATCAGCCATCTCAAACGCGTCAGCGCCGAACACGAGGACAGTTTGAAAGCCAACGAGCATGCTCAGACCACGATTCGCGAGCTGCAAAACGAGATCCACGCCCAGACGGCCACGATCCGCACGCTGCGTCGCGAGCGTGGTTCGATCGCAGACCTGGACGGCGACGACGATCGCAAGGCGGCGTAGCATGGCGGCCCGGAATTCCAGGCGAGCGTCATTCTCGCGGAGTGCATCTTGTGAAAGATCGTTCCGCTTGGGATCTTGAACGAGACCTACGACGCCCGACTGGAAGACCAAGTTGTCAGGCGATGAAGGTGAAGTGACCATTCCCCCGTCCCGGCAACGTTCCCAATCCGATGACTGACGCACCGCGTGACCCCGAAAAACAGCAACCGTCGTCCCAAGAACCGGCGGCGCGTCCGATGATGCGGCTGGATGACGTGCTCAAACGGGCCGGCTGCGTGGGGACCGGCGGCCAGGCCAAAATCTGGATCCAAGACGGCCAGGTCACCGTGAACGGGGAAATCGAAACACGACGCCGCAAACAGCTGTTTTTGGGCGATGTGGTCGAAACCATGGGGCAAAGCATAACGCTGGACGAAACCTTTTTCGATTGTTAGCTGAAAAGTTCGGTGAAACCGGCAGTTTCACTGTTGACGGTCGCCGATCCGTCGCTGGATACTGCGCAACGCTGAGAAAGCTGGCGGCGGCGAATTTTCCGCCCTTCTCGGTGTAGACCACTTCGGTGACCTACTGTTGAGAACCCGTTTTCCCTGGACGTTTCAGGGATCCGTGGTTCAACCCCAAGACTGGCGCTTCGGCTGATTAAACGCCGATCCGGTCTCGAGGCCATTTCCATTTGATGTCCGGAATGCCCACCGGCAGGAGCAGAAACTTTTAGTGGCGTTGGCACGACGAAACCCCCAACCAGAAAATCGCGACACCGTTCGCATCAATTCCAGTATCCGAATCAGTCCGATTCGAGTCGTCAGCGAGACTGGCGAACAGCTCGGAGTGATTTCGACCGAAGACGCCCTGGAGCGTGCACGCGATGTCGGACTGGACCTGGTTGAAGTCGCTCCCAATGAGCGACCCCCGGTTTGCCGAATCATGGATTACGGCAAATACAAATACGACAAGAACAAGAAAACGAACCGCAATCAAAGCCACACCAAGACGAAAGAAATTCGCTTGCGGCCGAAAACCGGCGACGAAGACATTCGTACGAAAATTCGACGCGCCGAAAAGTTCTTGAAGCACAAGGACAAGGTTCAAGTCAGTGTGCTGTTCCGTGGACGTGAGATGGCTCACATCGAAGAAGGCCGCAAGGTGATGGAGCAGGTCATCGAATTGCTCGACGAAGTCGGCAAGGTCGAAACCGCACCCCAGCAACACGGCCGTCGGATGATCTGCATGATCGCCCCACGTTAGACAACGGGCCACTCGTCATTCTCATCGCGACGCTTGCCCTGGACTCAGTGGCATGCGTCGACGGGCCGTTCTACCACGTGATGCGAGAGCCATGTCCGCTGTCACTGTCGATGCCGTTTGCCAAACGCTCTCCCAATGGGCTCCGCTGGAATTGGCGGAGTCCTGGGACAACGTTGGCCTGCTGATCGGAGATCGCCATCGCGAGATCGGCAAGGTCATGACCTGCCTGACCGTGACACCCGCCGTGGTCGCCGAAGCGATCGAGCGGCAGGCCGGCTTGATCGTCACCCATCACCCGATCCCCTTTCGCCCGCTGCCTCGCATCACCTGTGATTCGATCACCGGTGAAATCCTGTGGCGGCTGATCGGAGCCAAGATCGCCGTCTACAGCGCTCACACCGCCTTCGACTCCGCCACCGACGGAATCAACCAGAGCTGGGCGGAATCGCTGGGCTTGACCTCGATTGAACCGATCAACGATCCCACGACCGAGAACCCGCTGGGCAGCGGACGGCACGGGACGCTGCCGACCGAAACACCGACGCGCGATGTCATCCGGCGGTGTGCCGAATGGGTTGATTGCCGGCAAGCTCCTCGCGGCGTCGGGCCGCTCGATCGCCCAATCACGAGAGTCGGATTCGCTTGCGGCAGCGGAGGCTCGTTCGTCGCCCAAGCAGCCCGCTGCGGTTGCCAGCTGTTGATCACCGGTGAAGCCAGCTTTCACGATTGCCTGGAAGCCGAGTCACGAGGCATGGCACTCGGCCTGCTCGGGCACTATCACAGCGAACGGTTTGCGATGGAGCAGTTGGCCAAACGACTCGCCGTCACCTTTCCGACGCTGACCCTGTGGCCCAGCGCCGCCGAATCCGACCCGATCCAAACGGTTTGAGAGGAACGCGTCGCGGCGCTGTGAAGCATTCGTAGCGGCTGAAAGAGCTGCATGACCCCGACGGGGTCCGAGCCAGTAGCCGGAGGTGAGCGCAGCGACACCTCCGGACATCCGGCCCCCCGCCCGACACGACCCCGAAGGGTGTCGAAGCAACTGCCGCCCGAACCCTCAGACCCGGCCGGCCCGAGTGGAAAAGCCCCCCCATCAACTCGTTCGCAATGGCGGTCTGCGGCACAGCCGGCAGATCGATTCGCTGCGACCCCGTCCGGGGTCGATGGGAGTCGGCGATGGGCCTCCCGGAGGTGGCGTTCCGCTGACCTCCGGCTACTCGCTGAAATCCCTCCGGGATACTCGGTCCGCTGTCGCGAACCGGCGACACCCAACGAAGTGTTTGTCGTTGGCGGCAGCGAGCGGAGCGTGAGTTGACATGCAACACGCGCCACTGGCTGACGCCACGTGCTGGGATTGCCTGGCGGGGATCATTCCGGCGTGCTCGCGGGAATGGCCCCACTCGCCCGGCGGCTACAATGGGGGGATCTGGCGGGCGGAGCTGCCAAGATGTCATTGAGTGCGGGCGGCATGGCGTTTGCGGCGTGGTGTGCGAACCCACGGATTCATGAGAGAATAGCGCGGAGCGAGTTCCCTCCACGACGCTGATTCCCGTACTCGGCTGTAAGACCCGGTCGCTTGAACGAGTATTCCCGTAGGGAGCCGGCGGCACCGCAGCCCGCCCAATGCTGGTCACACCACGAAGTTTTCCGACCTAGATGATGGAGTCGAAATGACGAGACAAGAGAAATGGCTTGCCGCCCTGCCGGTGTACAACGAAGTCGGCTATGTGAACGAGATTTTGGACCAGGTCGTTCAATATGCGTCCAACGTGCTCGTCGTTGATGACGGTTCGACCGACGGGACCGACAAACTTCTCAGCCAGCGTGACGACGTGACCGTGATTCGTCATGAGCAGAATCGTGGCTATGGCGCGGCGTTGCAAACCGCGTTCGACTACACCCTGGCAAACGGCTTCGATGGCGTCGTCACACTCGACTGCGACGGACAGCACCAGCCGAAACGAATCCCCGCCTTCATCGACATGGCCCGTTCGGCCGACATCGTTTCGGGCAGCCGCTATCTGCATCACTTCGATGGTGACGACGCGCCACCGGAGGAGCGGATGTTTATCAACCGCCGCATCACGGCCGACCTGAATCGGCGACTCGGGTTGCAACTGACCGACGCCTTTTGCGGTTTCAAAGCCTATCGCTGCGAAGCGCTGCGGCATTTCTCCATCACCGATACCGGGTACGCGATGCCGCTACAGCTGTGGGTCCAAGCGGCCGAAGCCGGATTGCGGATCGCCGAGATGGCGGTGCCGTTGATCTATCTGGATCTGGAGCGATCGTTCGGCGGGGCGCTCGACCACGCAGAAACGCGGTTGAAACACTACAATCAGGTGATCGACGACGAGATTGCGCGGCTGTGTGCCAGCGGTCGTCATGTCACCCACGCGGCCAGCGGAGATTTGGTCTGCGTACACGAGGCCGGTTAGACGTGGAATCCGATTCGAATTTTGAGGCGTTCCACGCGCCGCGTGGTCACAGCGAAAGCTTGATCCATCCGCCGATCGATGGTGCTGCGGCGATGATGGTCGAGAACCAGTCGCGGGCTGCGGCGTACCCGGTTGAGATCTCTTCGCTGCGCCGATCGGCGCGCGAACAATTGTTGCGTGATGCCCGCCGCTACACCTCGGCCTATCGCGACATCGATTTCGCCGGCTCTGCCGAACAAACGATCGTGATGGCCGGTCACCAGCCGACGTTGTTCCATCCCGGCGTCTGGTTCAAAAACTTCGCGCTCGATCGGGTCGGCAAAACCTCCGGATCGGTCGCCGTCAATTTGGTCGTCGATAGCGACGTCGCGGGTCCGAGCAGTGTGCGGGTTCCGCACCTCAACGGCGACGCGGGCACGGTCGGATTCAAAGCCATCGCGTTCGACCGTCGCGGCGGCGGCGTTCCCTATGAACAATCGCTGGTCGAGGATCGCGAGCTGTTTGACGTGTTTGATCACAACGTGGCCGAGACGGTCGCTGGGATCGTCGACAACCCGCTGATTCCAACGCTGTGGCAGCATTCTCGCGACGCGATCAACCGCTGCGGCTACGCCGGGTGCGCGCTGGCCCAGGGCCGCCATCGGTTGGAAGCCGATCTGGGATTGCAGACCCTGGAAATCCCGCAAAGCGTCGTCTGTCGCGGCGACGCGTTTGCCTCGTTCGCGATGCAGATCCTCAGCGACTTGCCCCGCTTCCACGAGTGCTACAACGCAGCGACGGAGTTCTATCGGGCCGCCCATGGCATTCGCAGCAAGGCTCACCCGGTGCCCAATCTGGGACGCGACGGTGAATGGCTGGAAGCTCCGTTTTGGGTCTACGGCAACCAATCGCCGAAACGACGTAGCGTCTGGGTGCGAGTTTCCTCCGCCGGCTCGGTGATGGAGATCAGCGACCGGGACAAGCGACATCGAAAAATCGACGCCTCCAATCAGTCTGCAGCGGCAGACGCGTTTCTGGCCCTGGCGAGCCCCGAATTCAAGATTCGTAGCCGCGCGTTGATCACGACGATGTATGCACGCTTGGTGCTCAGCGATCTATTCCTGCACGGCATCGGCGGCGGCAAGTACGATCAGCTCGGTGACTTGATCAGTCGAGCGTTCTGGAACGTGGATCCGCCGCGTTTTATGGTGATGTCGTCGACGGTGCTGCTGCCGGGACATCAACGTTATCCCATGGCGGAAGTCGACGCGGAAATACGCAAGCGGAATCGGCAGCTCCGTGATTTGGACTTCCAACCGGAACGTTACGCCGGAAGCGGCGAGATCGATCCGCAATGGATCGCCGCCAAACGGGAACTGCTGGCCGCGATTCCCGCCGAGGGACGACGGCGGAATTGGCACGAGCAGATCACGGCGTTGAATCAGAAGATGGCGTCGCGGCTCGACCCGTTGCGAAAGACACTGGAAGCGGAAAAGGCCGAGCTGCAACAACGCCGACGCGAGGCCGCAATCTGGAACAGCCGCGAACATTCGTTCTGCATCTACCCGCTGGACTATCTGATGGAAGCCTACGAGCAGATGCTCCAACCGTAGGTCATGCTGTGCATGCCAATGGCCCGAAACCGAAGGGCATGCACCGCATGCCCTTCGCTATCCGCAGCGTGACCTACTGCTTGACCTTCACGCCGCAAGCCTGGAGGGCTTCGATGGCGGCGACCTTCTCTTTTTCGGGAATCTCGTTGCCGCCTAGGAACAATCGCAGATACGGCGCGAAGCGGTTCTCCCCAGCCTTGTCCGCTTCGCAGGCTTGGACCAACGGCGAGAGATCTTTGATCGGATTGTTGTTCAGCTGCAGAATATTGAGCGCCGGCAACTGGGCGATTGGCGTCAGGTCTGCGATGTAGTTGTTGCGCAAATCGAGTGAAGTGATCCACTTCAACCCGGCGACCGGATCCACCGTTTTCAACTCATTGCCGGACGCATCGAGCGACCAGATTTTTGAAAGCGGCGCGATCGGATCCAACGATGCGACGCGGTTCTCGGCCAGATACAGCGTCCGCAGATTGGACATCTTGCCCAGCGGACTCAAGTCCTGGATCTCGTTCCGCGAGACATCCAAGTACTGCATCCCGGTCAGTTCTTTGATCGGATCGAGGGTCTTGATGCGGTTGCCGGCCAAGGTGACCGATTGCAGGCGTTTCAGGTTGGCGATCGGGGTGAGATCCGAGATCTGGTTGTCCGCCAAGTCGATCAACATCAATGCATGGCAATGTTCCAGCCCCGACAGATCTTTGATCTGCTTGCCGACGCCGACGACGCGTGAGATGTTGGCGACGTCTTCCTTGGTGATCGGTTCGTCGTTGAACCGCTTGGCGAACACCTCGGCCCGCACCGCCTCTTCGAGTGCCCTGTCCTTAAAGGCGGACGCGACGGGCTGGGGAGCCTCTTTCTTGGGTTCCGCCTTCTTCTCCTCTTTCTTCGCCTCAGGTTTCTTCTCGGCCGGTTTCTTCTCGGCCGGTTTCTTTTCGGCCGGTTTCTTTTCGGCCGGTTTCTTTTCGGCCGGTTTCTTCGCTTCGGGCTTCTTTTCGTCAGCCTTCTTTTCTTCAGGTTTCTTTTCTGCAGGTTTCTTTTCTGCGGGCTTTTCAGCCGGCTTCACGTCTTCAGGCTTGGCCTCAGCCGGTTTTTCAGCCGGTTTTTCAGCCGGTTTTTCAGCCGGTTTTTCAGCCGGTTTTTCAGCGGTTTTCTCAGCCTCCGCGTCCTGTTTTTCGGCCTCGACTTTTTCCGCCTTCGCGGACTCCGGCTTGTCATCGGAGACGACCGGACGGACCGAAACGGCTAGAAACGCGGCAAACAGAACTGGTACAAGGAGACGCGAAGGGGCGACGAATTGTTGCATGGCAGACATCGGACGCACGTAGAATGGAATCGGGAGGGGGTAAGGTAGGAAGGTGCCATTCTAATTGGTTTGCCAAGCTTTGGTGAGTGCGGACGAAAAACCAACGACTCCCGCTTCCCGATTATTGTTTTTTCACCACGGAAACCCGCAATTTGAAACGGACGAACAAACGAATCGTCGGCTGGGGATTCTGGCTGATCACGCTGTTTTCGACAGGCGCCGCCGCGTCGCGCTGGATCCAGACGACCGAGCAAGGCGATCGATCGCAACAGACGCTCGAGTCGATCGCACGCTACGTCGCACGGCAAGAGACGCAAATCGTGGCCATCGATCCGACCGGGCGACTGCAGCCGGGCGACCCGGTGTTTCTGGCCGGCGAACAGCACGGCGAGCAGCACGGCGAACAGGCCGACTTTCATCAGGTCGGTCGCGTTGCGTCGATCATCACCCCCGACAGCGAGCGGCCCGATGACCTTCCCGCAGAACCTCTCACCAGAGGCCGCCGCGTTTCGATCACGTGGTACAGCTGGGACGTCCCGGCCGACGAGTGCCAGCTGTTTCAGCACCACAGCACCGGGCGGTTGAGCGAGGTGGTGGAAACGCTGTTCCCCCCGGCGAAGCAGAAAGTCATTCGCGACCAGTTGTCCGCCGCGATGGCTCGTCACGGCGAGGATCTGTCACAAGCCTTCATTCCGTTAGTCGAAGACAGCTTTCGAAAATCGCTGCCGGTGATCGAAGACGAGTTCCGCCTGGCCGTCGCCCGGCACCGCGATGAACTGGACGCGGCCGCCCATCGCTGGCACGATCAATTGGTCCAGGAACGATTGATCCCGATGGCCCGCCGCGAGATCTTGCCGATCGTCAAGAAGCACGGCCAACCGCCGGCCGAAGAAATCGGTCGCGAGATGTGGGACCGCGCCTCCCTGTTCCGTTTCGGATGGCGCGCGATCTACGACAAGACGCCCTTGCCGCAGAAAGACTTGGTCCGTGAAGAATGGCAGCGGTTTGTGGAAGAGGAGGCCGTTCCGGTGTTGGAAAAACACATGGACGATGTCGTCATCGCGATCCAACGCAGCGTCCGCGACATTTCGGCCAGCCCGGCGATCCGCAAGGAACTGGCCGGCGTGGCCGAGGAGATCGCCGAAGATCCCCAAAGCCGCCAATTGATCCAAACGATCTTGAAAGAAACCTTTGTCGATAACAAACGCCTGCACAAAGTCTGGCGTGAGGTTTGGAGCAGCCCCGAAGCCGAAGCGGCCTTTGAAATCGCAGGCGAGCGTTTGGAGCCGGTGATCCGCCAGATCGGTGACGAGATTTTTGGTTCCGAACAAGACGGCATCAACCCCGATTTCGCCCGCGTGCTTCGCAGCCAGATCTTGCGCAAAGACCGCCGCTGGATCGTCGCCTGGCACACCGGCGCCGGCAACGGCACCATCGAAGTCGCCCGAAACCCGATGCCCTACCCGATCGTTTATCTGGCGGCGGAACGGTAGTGCTGTGGCGACTTGTAAACCTAGCGGCCACAGAGCGATGAAGTCGCCACTGAGCCCACCGACAGCCCGCTTGCCATCGGTGGGCATTCATTTCGATGGCTAGCCCGGTAAGATTGAGCCTATGCCCCCTGAACCCGAATCGACCGCCGACGCTGCACTGGAAGACATGCCGGTCAGTCCGCTGTGCCTGAAGGACTTGTGCGTCGTCGCGGGTGACCGTTGTTTGCTGGATCAGGTCGATGCGAGATTCCCCGAAGCCAAGATCACGGTCGTCGTCGGCGGCAGCGGCGCGGGGAAAAGCGTCTTGTTGCGGATCTTGGCGGGACTGTTGCCCCAACAGGTGAATCGATCCGCTGGTCTGGGACGATCGGACGCAGCGAGACGGAATCGGAACGTCCTCGTGTCGGGATCGTGTTTCAACAGTTCGCGCTCTTCGATGAGTTGTCCGCCACCGCGAACGTCCAATTCGCGATCGACCATCGCCCCAAACGCGGCGCCGGCAATCCGAAAAGCGAACCGGTCTCGTGGAACGCCCGACAGTGGCTGGAACACTTGGGGGTTCCACTGAAAACCTCTGTGGCCGACCTGAGCGGCGGCCAGAAACAGCGTCTGGCGATCGCCCGAACCCTTGCCGCTTCCCCCGATGTCCTGCTGTATGACGAACCGACCAGCGGGCTCGATTCGGCCAGCGGACGGTTGGTCGCAGAATTGATTCGCGAAACCCAATCGACGTACCACCGAACCAGCATCGTGGTCACGCACGACTATGAGACCTTGCTGCCGATCGCTGACAAGGTGTTGTTGCTCGATCCACAACAAAAGGACCTGATCGAAATCGGTCGCAATCAGTGGGGCGAAATCCCCGATCGCATGGTGCCGGTTTCCAGCTTGGAAGCCGACGCGACGCCTGGCCCGGCGCAACGCAAGTCGATGATCGGGCGTGTCATTAACCCCGTTTTGGAAACGACCGGTGGCGCCGTGTCGGCCGCGTTTTGGTTGCCGCTGGATCTGCTGCCGATCGTCCCACGCGTTCGTTGGGCCGTCCGATTCACGCTACACTACTTGCGGTTGGTCGCCGGTCCATCGGCCTGGATCTATCTGATCATCGCCGGACTGATCGTCGGATTCACGTCCACCTACTTCACGTTTCGGTTCCTGCCCTTTCGGCTGTACACCGAGCCGTTGTTGATCGATGAGCTGTTGGCATCGATCGGATTCGCGCTGTACCGAGTGTTGGTACCGATCCTGGCAACCATCTTGGTCGCGGCACGCTGCGGTGCAGCGGTTTCGGCAGACGTCGGCGTCAAGCAATACGGCGGTCAAGTCGATGCGATGCGAACACTGGGCGTTGCCCCGCGCGCGTATTTGTTGCTGCCGATCGTGATTGCGTTTGTGATCGGCACTCCGATCCTGGAGTCGCTTGCGTTTTATGCGGCCCGCTTCATCAGCATGGTCGCGTTCACGGCATCTTATCCCGACGTCGGCCCTTATTTCTGGGAACAGCACTTTGGCCGTAACCTGGCCGGCGAATCCCCCTGGCTGCACGTCGGATGGAAGTGGGTGCTTTTGAAGAACGTCGTTTGCGGGTTGGGAACCGCGACGATCGCCTATTATCAGGGACTAGCACCGAAGCGTTCGGCGAGCGACGTCAGCCGATCGATCACATCGACCGTGCTGTGGACGACGCTGTTCGTGCTGACCATCCACTTTGCCGTTGCGCTGATGGAGTTTTGATCGGGCTGATCGAGCAGGTGGTTCGGTGCAGTGTGCTCCCCGGAGGTAGCGCTGCGCTGACCTCCGGGATATTCGATTCGCTGGCGCTCTCCGTTGACACCAAACGAATGGTTCTTGTTAGCGGTCGCCCGCGAGTGAGTTACACTGGAACTCGTCCCGATCCGCCCTCCCCAAGTCCCCACACGCCATGTTTTGCCGCTCCCTGTTCCTCTCGCTTGTTGTCGCACTCCTTGCCGTCACCACCACGACGCGTGCGCGGTGTCAGTCGGATCGCCCAAATGTGATTGTCGTGTTGGCCGACGACCAGGGCTGGGGCGATTTGAGTCTGCACGGCAACCCGAATCTGTCGACCCCGAACATCGATTCGATCGCGCGGCACGGCGCTCAGGTTGAAAACTTTTATGTCTGCGCGGTTTGCTCACCGACGCGCGCCGAATTCCTGACCGGTCGTTACCATACTCGCATGGGCGTCTACAGCACGTCCGCCGGTGGCGAACGATTTGACGCCGGCGAACAAACCATCGCCGAGGTCTTTCGCGACGCCGGTTACGCCACTGCGGCCTACGGAAAATGGCACAGCGGAATGCAGTGGCCGTACCATCCCAACGCGCGGGGCTTTGACGATTACTACGGATTCTGCAGCGGGCATTGGGGCCACTACTTCGACCCGATGCTGGAACACAACGGTCGGATCGTCCAGGGCAAAGGGTTCATCATCGACGACCTGACCGATCACGCGATGGACTTCGTCAGCCGATCCGGCGACCAGCCGTTCTTTGTCTACTTGGCGCTCAACACGCCGCACTCGCCGATGCAAGTGCCACAGAAGTACTGGGACAAGTTCGCGGACAAGACCATGGTTCCTGATCCGGAACCGGAAAACAGCCGACGACAAAACATCCCGCACACACGGGCGGCGATGGCGATGTGCGAAAACATCGATGACAACGTCGGCCGATTGCTGGAGCATCTGAGGACGACCGGGAAAGACCAGGACACAATCGTGGTTTACTTCAGCGACAACGGCCCCAACGGAGCACGGTTCAACGGGGGGCTGCGCGGCCGCAAGGGATCCACCCACGAAGGCGGGCTACGATCACCCTGCGTGATCCGTTATCCCCAAAAGATCAAACCCGGAACGGTCGTCCGATCGATCAGCGGCGCGATCGACTTGCTGCCCACACTTGCGGATTTCGCCGGCATCGACTGGCAATCCAAACAGCTTGATGGAAAACCACTCGACGGCGTTTCGATGGCCGGCGAACTTTCCGGCGCCGGCCCCGCCCTGAGCCAACGCGACCCGAGCCAACGCGACCGCGTGATCTTTAGCCGCTGGCGCAACGGCGCAACAGCCAGGACACAGCAGTACCGAATGCAGGACAACGGCGAATTGTATGACATCGTCGCCGACCGCCGCGAGAAAACGAACCTGGCCCAGCAGCAGCCCGAGGTCGCCAAACGGTTGGGGGCGGCGATCGAATCGTGGAAACAGAGCTATGCCGATGCGATGGTCGAAGGCACCCGGCCGTTCCCGCTGGGGCATCCCGAAGCCGAGTGGACGCAGCTGCCCGCCCGCGATGCCACCTTCAGCGGAACGATCCGCCGCAGCAATCGATTCCCCAATTGCACGTACCTGTTGAACTGGACGGACACCGAGAGTGAAATCCGCTGGGACGTCGACGTGCTCGGCAGCGGGCGCTACGAGGTTCAGATGTACTACGCCTGCCCGCGGCAGGACGTGGGGGCGACGATCGAGCTGACGCTCGGAGACGCGACGCTGTCGGCCAAGATCCAGACGGCGGTGGAAAGCCCGCTTGTCGGCGCCGAGGAAGACCGGGTGCCGCGGCAAGAAGGTTACGTGCGGCGGTGGCAGCCGATGACGCTGGGGACGATCGAACTGAGTCCCGGTCGAAAAACGCTGCGTTTGAAAGCCAGCGAGATTCCCGGCGGCCAAGTCGCCGAGATGCGACTGCTGATGTTCCGCAAGCTCGAATAGCAGGATTCACCGCACGAACAGCGTGCTGCTGTTCTGCGACAAACCAGCTACAATCCGCGGCATGAATCAGCCCGGTCACCCCCTGTCGCGCCCCTTGCCCGGTCAACGGGCCGCCAAACACCGACACGTCTCTCAGTGCGTGATCAGCTTCGGCAGCAATCTGGGGGACCGTCGTGACTTGATCGCTTCAGCGGCACAACGGGTGGCGGCGTGCGATCTGATCCTCGACGGCGACACGCTGAAGACAAGCCGGCTGTACGAAACGCCGCCGATCGGAGGCCCGGGGGGTCAAGAACCCTTTCTCAACGCGATCGGCGTGTTCCAAACCGAAGCCCCGGCGCGGGCGGTGCTGGGACTGCTTCAAGAACTCGAACAGGCACTCGGCCGCGAGCGGCGACGGCGTTGGGACGCGCGCTCGATTGATTTGGACGTCGTCCTGCATGGGAATCTGGTCGGCGGGACCACCGGCTTGGTCGTGCCCCATCCACGTTACACCGCGCGGCAATTCGTGCTGCAGCCGGCCTGCGATGTGGCGGCCCATTTCCGCGATCCGCGGTTCGGCTGGTCGTTGCAAGAGATCTCCGATCACTTGTCCGCGGCGGCACCCTCGCTGGCGTTGGTGACCGGTCGTCAACAAACGCGCGACTTGTTGTGCCGACGTTTGGCCGACGAGCATGGGGTGAGGGTTTACACCAGTGAGACGGCCAAGCACTCGGCGATCGGCGACGACTCAAACGAAGACTCCGTGAATGGCGACGAGGACTGTCGCTGGGTCTCCAGCTTTCTGCCCAAGTTGCCTAGTCGGAGTAAATTACTCGGCGAGACCAGCCGATCCACGATGTCAGGAGAGGCGGCGCACGGGTTGCCACGTCTACTGGTTCGCATTCAAAAGACGAGCAGCGAGAACGGCTGGCCGGCGCCACACCAAATGTGGCCGGGCGGTTGGCAATGGCCTGAATACCGTCTTGAAATCGACGACTTGGATTGGGCGGTGTCGGAACTCGCTTCGGCACTCGATTCGATGCGCTGTTCGGCTCGACCGGTGACCGCGGACGGTCACTGGTGGTGAAAACAGGCGTCTGTGCGCCTGGTGCGACGATGCGCCTCACGCCGTTCGGCAAAAACTTCGCGGCACAATGTCGCTCGCTTGTCGGGTGGCCTTGCCAATTTGCTAGTGGCCGACCGATACTTCCGCTCCGAACTGTCTTCCGTTCTTTTCTGCACCAACGCGTCCGGATTTGACCCGGCCGATGATCATGCAACGTTTTTTGTTTCCACGCTGGTCCAACCCGTTTTTGCTGGTTTTAGGCGCTGCTTTGGGCGGCGGCGGTTTATTTGCCGCTGCTGTTGGGGGCCTGGTGACCGATCCGGTGACCTTGAACATTGGCTACGAGCCGGAGCAACCGGTTCCGTTTAGCCATGCGATTCATGCCGGCCAATTGAAATTGGACTGTCGATATTGTCACAACACGGTTTTTGACGCCGCCCACGCCGCGGTTCCGCCGACGGCGACCTGCATCAATTGTCACAGCCCGGCCAACGACCAGGGTCAATCGGCCTTGGCGGCCGTGCGAGCGGACAGCGTGAATCTGAAACCGATTCACGAGAGCTGGAAAACGGGCAAGAGCATGCAGTGGATACGTGTGCACAATCTGCCCGAATTCGTCTACTTCAATCATGCCGCACACGTGAACTCCGGCGTCAGTTGCGTCAGCTGCCACGGGCGGATCGATCAAATGGAAGTCGTCTACCAGCACGAAGAGCTTTCCATGGCGTGGTGCATCCAGTGCCACGAAAACCCGAACGAACACCTGCGGCCGAAAGAGTTTGTCACGAAGCTCGATTGGGAACCGCCGGCGGACTGGGACCAGGAAGCGTTTGCCAAAAAGCAGCGTGCCGAGCACAACATCCATCCCCAGCGTCACTGTGCCGTTTGTCACCGATAGTGCCGATCCTTTCCGCTTGACCGTCCGCGCCAGTAAACACCGTTTACGAACGATCCATCCGAACGAATATGACTCACAACGAATCCAACGCGAAAAGCAACGCCCCGACTTACTGGCGTAGTATTTCGGAACTGCACGGCAGCGAGGAATTCCAGAACAATTATCTGCATCGCGAGTTCCCGGTCGCCGCTTCGGAGTTCCCCGAAGGCGTCTCGCGGCGTCGCTGGATGCAATTGATGGGCGCCTCGCTGGCGATGGCCGGCGTTTCGGGATGCCGCTACCCCGAAGAGATCATCGCCCCGTTCGTGATCCGCCCCGAAGGCCGCGTGCCCGGCGAGTTTTACGAGCGTGCGACGAACTTTGAGCTCGCCGGATCGGTCCATAACCTGCTGGTCCGTTGCTTTGACGGCCGTCCGCAGCACATCGAACCGAACAAGAGCCACCCGTCGGCGGCCGGAACCAACGCCTACGTCCAGGCGTCGATCTTGTCGCTGTACGACCCCGATCGCTCGCGCGGCGACGACGGCCCGGTCTTGATGCGGGGCGGCGAGCGGAAGCAGGAATCGCAATGGGACGATTTCTTGCCGGTGGGACGCGCGGCGATTCAAAAAGCTGCCAGCAACGACAACGGAAAAGGCTTTGCCGTGCTGATGTCGCCGACCAGTTCGCCGACGACCGTGCGGATGCTCGGCAAACTGAAAGAGAAACTGCCGGCGGCAACGATCGCTCAATTCGACGGCGTCCACGACGGCGTCATGCGGAAAGCGACCAAGCAAATGCTGGGCACCGAATCCAACCAGGTGCTGGATTTGAGCGAAGCGAAAGTCATCTTCTCGCTCGGTGCCGATTTCCTCGGTAACGATCCCGGTTCGCTGACCGCCGCCCGAACGTTTGCCCAGCGGCGTGATCCGATCGCCGGCGAAATGAGTCGTTTGTACGTGGTCGAAGGCGGCTACACGACGACGGGAACCATGGCCGATACGCGTCTGCCCCTCCGCCCCAGCCAAATGCCGGCTTTTCTGGCTGCGTTGGATCGCATGGTCGAGGCGCTCAAGAACGGCGAGACACACAATCACGACGGCAAAGAGCTGGCGTTCAATGATCCAGAAATCACCGCCGCGGAACGCCAATCGCGATTCCTCGACTGCCTGGCCCACGACATCGTCGAAGCCGGCGAAAATGCGGTCGTCGTTGTCGGCCCCTCACTCGGGCCAGATTTGGTCGCGGCCGGAATCGCGATGAACCAAAAACTCGGCTCGCTGGGCAAGGCCCAAGCCTTCACGCCCTGCGTGGACGAGAGCCTGGAGCGAAAATCACTGGCCGACCTGGTCGCTGCGGTCAACAAGGGCGACATCGAGTCGTTGCTGATTCTTGGCGACAACCCCGTCTTCACCTCGCCCAGCGACATCGACGTCGCGGGCATGATCGAAAAGGTGCGACAAGACGGGAAAGTGTTCTACCTGGGCGAATATGACGACGAAACCGCCGCCTTGTGCGACTGGTCACTGCCGCTGGCCCATCCGCTGGAATCCTGGAGCGACTGCATCAACGACGACGGACTGTACGGCGTCTGCCAGCCGCAGATTCTGCCGCTGATGGGCGGACGCACGGTCGCCGAAGTCCTGGCGCTGATGATGGAAGAAGACGTCGTCGACCCGATGCTGATCGTGCGTCAAACCGCAGACCAGGTCGCCGGAGCAACGCTCAGCGAAGGTAAATGGCGAAAGCTACTCCATGACGGCTATGCCGACGACATCAAAACGGCCGCCCGTACCGCCGACGTGACCGGCACCGCACCAGAACTGCCGAGCACCGACCCCGAAGTCGCATCGGCCAAGACCATCGACCAAGACGACATCGAAGTGGTCTTCACCCCCGCCGACGGTCTGTACGACGGGCGGTTCGCCAACAACGGCTGGTTGCAGGAACTGCCACAGTCGATCACCAAGGTCACGTGGGGCAACGCGGCGATGATGAGCCCCGCGACCGCCAAGGCGCTGGGCTTGCACCACGGGCTGTACATCACCCTTCGCAAGGGCGGCAGCAAAATCGAATTGCCGGTCTTCGAAACGCCCGGTGTGGCTCCCGGAGTCGTGATGACCTCGATCGGATACGGCCGCTCGCGAGTCGGCAAGGTCGGCGGCTTTATCGCCGAAGGCCTGGAGGCCGTCGGATTTGACGTCTCGCCGCTGCGGACCAGCGATCAAATGCTGGTCGCCTACAAAGTCGAAGGTCGACCGAATTACAACGAATTCGATTTCGCCACGACGCAGAATCACTGGGCGATCGATGACATCGGACGCGAGGAAACAGAGCGTCGCAGTTACAACCTGGTTCGCGAAGGCACGATCAAGCTGCTCGAAGACGTCCCCACGTTTGCCACCGAGCAACCCAAAGCCCCACACGTGCCCAAGGTCGGCAAGTACGGCTCGCTGGGTACCGAACCGATTCAAGAGATCCAAGCCGATCCGGCCAAGGATTATCTGCCGCAGTGGGGCATGTCGATCGATTTGACCAAGTGCACCGGGTGCAACGCCTGTGTCGTCGCTTGCCAAAGCGAAAACAACATCCCGATCGTCGGTGCCGAACAGGTCCGAAACAGCCGCGAAATGCACTGGCTGCGAATCGACCGCTATTTCCAAGGCAATGCCGAAGATGCCCAGATCGTTCACATGCCGGTCGCCTGTGTGCACTGCGAAACGGCTCCGTGCGAACAGGTTTGCCCGGTTGCCGCGACCGTCCACACCGACGAGGGCATCAACGCGATGGCCTACAACCGCTGTATCGGAACGCGGTACTGTGCCAACAACTGCCCGTTGAAAGTCCGCCGATTCAACTACTTCAATTACAACGAAGAAGTCGGCGTCGGCTATGGGGTTCAGGCGTTCCCGGGTGCGATCGAATCGGCCAACCGAAAACTGCAAGCCCTGGTGCTCAACCCCGACGTCACCGTGCGGGGCCGCGGCGTGATGGAAAAGTGCACCTACTGCGTCCAACGCGTGGAAAAGGCCAAGATCGAAGCCCGCAAGGACGGCGGCCGCCAGATTCAAGATGGCGACGTCATCACCGCCTGCCAAGCCGCTTGCGGCACCAACGCCATTGAGTTCGGCAACATCGCCAACCCGGACTCGATCGTGGCCAAAAATCGCAAGGATGTACGAGCCTACGGCGTTCTGGAGCAACTCAACATCAAACCGCGGACGGAGTACTTGGCCCGGGTGCGAAACCCCCACCCGCGTCTGATGACCCTCCAGCAGTTGGAAGACCTGGCAACGATCACCTCGCACCATGGCCACGATGACCACGCAGGCCATGACGATCACGGTGATCATGAAGACGCCGAACACAAAAAAGAAGAAGCTCACTGACGTCAGTTCGCTGACAGCGGGTTTGCTGCATTGATTCAGCAAACGACAAACTGCACGCGGTGCCGTAGGCCCGCATCGACCAAGCCAAACAAACCGATTCCACTTTCTAGCTAACACTGACCATGTCACTTGCCATTCCAAACGGATTGGATAACACCGTCGAACGTCCAGGTGAGCGAGCTCCGCTGGTCCTTGGCGAAACGACGTACCACGACATCACCGAAGCGGTTTGCAAAGTTGCCGAACGCCCACCGAGCAAGGGTTGGATCGGCGGCTTCCTGGTCGCGTTTGCGTTGCTGCAGGTACTCGGCTTGCTGATCGTGTATCTGATCTACACTGGGGTCGGAGTTTGGGGCAACCGGGCGCCGATTTTCTGGGGTTGGCCGATCGTGAACTTCGTGTTCTGGGTCGGGATCGGTCACGCGGGAACGCTGATTAGTGCCATTTTGTTTCTGTTCCGTCAGGAATGGCGAACCAGCATCAACCGCGCGGCCGAGGCGATGACGATCTTTGCGGTCGCTTGTGCGGGGACGTTCCCGGGGATTCACGTCGGCCGTGCCTGGTTGGCATTCTGGTTGGCACCCTACCCCAGTTTGAATCTTTGGATGTGGCCACAATTCCGCAGCCCGCTGTTGTGGGACGTGTTCGCCGTTTCCACCTACGGCACGGTGTCGCTGTTGTTCTGGTACATGGGAATGGTTCCGGACTTGGCCACGTTCCGCGACCGATCCAAGAACAAGTACCGCCGCATGGCCTATGGAATATTGTGTCTGGGCTGGAGCGGGTCGTCGCGTCACTGGATGCGTTATGAAAAGGCATACGCGATTCTGGCCGCGCTGGCTGCACCGCTGGTCTTGTCGGTCCATACGATCGTTTCGTTCGACTTCGCGGTCTCGCAGGTGCCCGGTTGGCACACCACGATTTTCCCACCGTACTTCGTCGCCGGGGCAATCTTCAGCGGGTTCGCGATGGTGCTGACGCTGATGGTGCCGGCGCGGGCGATGTTGAACCTGGAAAAACTGATCACGATCCGGCACTTGGAAAACATGTGCAAGATCATTTTGGCGACCGGCTCGATCGTCGGTCTGGCCTATGGAACGGAATTCTTTATCGCCTGGTATGGCCAAGTGCCTGCGGAGCAATTTGCGTTCCTCAACCGAGCCTTCGGACCGTACGCCTGGGCCTACTGGACGATGGTGTCGTGTAACGTTATCAGCCCGCAAATCTTCTGGTTCAAGAAAGCTCGCACGACGCCCTGGATCATCGTCGTCGTGTCGATCTTCGTGAACATCGGCATGTGGTTCGAACGATTCGTGATTGTCATCAGCAGTTTGTCACGGGACTATCTGCCGAGTGCCTGGGCCTACTTCACGCCGACTTGGGTCGACTGGGGCATGCTGATCGGATCCTTCGGATTGTTCTTCACCCTGTTCTTGTTGTTCTGCCGCACGTTGCCGGTGATCAACATGGCGGAAGTCAAGGCGACGTTGGCCAAGCAGGAGCACATGGCTCACCTGCACGGCCATGGTGAAGAAGCTGCGGAAGGTCACTGAGAAACTGAATCATTCATTCTTTTAAGCATTAACGATCTGTTTCGATGGATCAGAAAACTATGTCGGAAACGAAAATAGAAACGACCGTTCACGGAATGATGGCCGAATTCACAACGGTCGATTCATTGCTGAGCGCCTGTCGCAGGATTCGCGATGCCGGTTACACCAAAACCGACGCCTACACGCCGTTCCCGGTTCACGGGATCGACAAGGCACTCGGCATCAAACCGACCGCGCTGCCGTGGATCTGTCTGATCGCCGGTGCAACGGGCACCTGCATCGCGTTGGTGATGCAGATCTGGATGAACAGCATCGATTACAAATACATCATCTCCGGCAAGCCTTACATCTCGCTGCCCGCGTTCATCCCCGTGGCATTCGAGTTGACGATTCTGCTGGCGTCCTTCGGCGCATTCTTTGGCATGTGGGCGCTCAACGGCTTGCCGAAGTTCAGCAACCCGATGTTCACTGACCCGCGATTCGACCGCGCGACCGATGACCGTTTCTTCCTGTACGTCGATGCCAGCGACGAACGCTACGACGCCAACGGAGTGCGGAATCTATTGGCCGACACCGGCAGCGATTACATCAACGAGGTGGTCGAAGACGATTCGCCCAAAGAAGTGCCCAAGCCGGTGTTCCTGATCTGGGGCTTGGCCGTCGCCGCGTCGCTGGTGCCGTTGATCTGCATCTTGACGATGCGAGTGACCAACAGTTCCAAGCCGCGATTCCACGTCTTTTTTGATATGGATTTCTCGCCTTCCAAAGACGCTCAACAGGTGACCAGCCTGTTCGCCGACAACCGCGCGATGCGATCCGATGTCCCGGGCACCGTCGCCCGCGGGCAGATGGAAGAATCGCTCGACATGCTGACCGGCATCGATGTCGAAGCCTTGACGATGTCCGATCCGCCGCGAGTGCAGCGATTGGTCCGGGCCTACATGCTGGCCGACGACGAAGCCAAGGCGGAGGAAAAGGAAGCGGTCGAAGCAGCCGAAGCGGCACCGGCCAGCGTGATGGACACCACGCCCTGGGTGGAGAAAAACCCGCTGACCATCGACGCCGAACTGCTGGCCCAAGGCCAACAACAATTCGCGATCTACTGCAGCGTCTGTCACGGGATGGACGGCTACGGAAACGGCCTGGTCAACCGACGTGCCCAATCGATCAATGCCCCGACCTGGGTCCCGCCGGCATCGATGCACCAGGAAACCCTGTACGCGGACAAGTACCCCGATGGCAAACTGTTCTCAACGATCAGCAACGGGATCCGCAAGATGCCCGGCTATGCGGGCCAGATCAAGCTGAAGGACCGCTGGGCGATCGTCGCTTACGTGCGAGCCTTGCAGAAGAGCCAGAACGCGTCGCTGGACCTGGTGCCGGAATCCGAAAAGGCCGCCGTGGAAGCAGCGGTCGCAGAGGCGAAAGCCGAATTGAAGCGTCAAGCCGAAGAGGCGGAGAAGGCCGCGGCCGCTCGCAAACAAACTCAATCCTAACGACTCGGCGTCGCGGCCGCTTGCGGCCACGCCGATCACGAAATTTTCATATCACTCGACCACGCGGTCACCACCGTCACCGCACTTTACGACAACCGATTTGACCATGTCAGAACACGCCGCTCCCGCTGTCAAACCGGCCGATGACCCGGCCTTCCAGCTGCCTGCATCACTTCGCGGCTTGCAGATGCCGCTGCTCGGCGGTGGACTCATTGCCCTGCTGGTCGGCATGGGCATGGCCTTCGCCGTCAGCGATGCGGACATGCCGCGGTTCGGGATGTCTGCCTACCTGGTAGCGTTCCTGTACGTCCTGACGATCGTGCTGGGTTGCCTGTTCTTTGTCTTGATCCAACACCTGGTCCGAGCCGGCTGGAGCGTCGTCGTCCGCCGGGTCGCCGAGTGCATGATGATCATGATCGTCCCGATGGCGTTCTTGTTCTTACCGATCCTGTTTTCGGTCTTCAGCGAAGGTGCTCTGTTCGTCTGGACCGATCCGGAGTTCGCGTCCAAGCTGCATCTCAACGAGCAGATGTGGGAAAACAAGAAACTGTTTCTCAACGCTCCGTTCTTCGTGATCCGTGCGTTGATTTACTTCGGCATCTGGGGCGCCCTGGCGGTCTATTACTGGCGTGGCAGCGTCAACCAGGACGAAACGGGTGAGCGAGCGGCGACCGACCGCATGCAATACTGGTCCGGGCCTGCGGTGATGGCATTTTCGCTGTCGCTGACGTTTGCCGCCTTCGATTGGGGCATGAGTCTGGCACCGATGTGGTTCTCGACCATGTTCGGCGTTTACATCTTCGCCGGCGGTATCTTGGCGGCACATTGCGTGATCACGCTGCTGACGTATCTGCTGCAACGTGCCGGGGCGTTGAAGGAAGAAGTCACGCCGGAGCATTACCATGACCTGGGCAAGTACATCTTCGGGTTCATCGTGTTTTGGACCTACATCTCGTTTAGTCAATACATGCTGATTTGGTACGGCAACATTCCCGAAGAGACCGAATGGTTCTACAGCCGCCAGGAGGGCGGATTCGGATACCTGTCGATCGGTCTGATCATTTTCCACTGGTTGATTCCGTTCTTCGGCACGATGAGTCGCCACGTGCGTCGTCGTCCGGGGATGATGGCGTTTTGGGCGGCCTACATCCTGGTCATGCACTTCATCGACATCTACTGGATCGTGATGCCAGAAGCTCGCGTGGTCGAGACCCACACCGTGCCCGGTTTCGGCGGCCCGCTGGGGATTTTGGCCAGTCTGCTGTGTGTCGTCGGCATGTCGACACTGGTGATCGGGTTGGTGCTTCGCGTGGCGGGGGGCAATCGTGTGGTCCCCGTTCGCGATCCACGGCTGCGTGAATCGATCATTTTCGAAAATATTTAGCGTTCCCGGGGGACACCACGTCGCACGTCCCTGTTTTTTAGCACTCCAGAGTCCCTCCGCTCGATAAACTTCGAAGTAGAGCCATGGCAAAATACGACGATCTGAACACCAGACAGATTTTCATCATCGGAATTGCTTCCGTCGTTGTGACGGCGGTGACCATTTTAGCGGTTCAGTACGTGTACTTCCTGCTTGTCGATGCTCACAAAGAAAGCCTCCAGGCTCAGAGCAGCTACAAACGGCAGAACGCAGTTTTGAACGACCAAGTTGGCTCGATTTCCAAGTACGGGGCGGACCCGTTGACCGGAAACGTCACCATTCCGATTTCCAAAGCGATGGAATTGGTGGCACAGGAAAGCCAATCGGAATCCGACAACCACTCAGACAATGCTGAAACCAAAGACGCAACCTGAACCGCGGACACCATCGAGCAACGGGGGCATCGTGTGGCTTGCCGCTGTCGCTGCGCTGACGTTGATCGCGGTGCTGGGCCCACGGACCGAGTCTCTGGCTCAGGATGCGGTCCGACTCGGCGCGAAAGTCGACTTGAACGACAACCTGCCACCCGAAGCACGGGGGATCACGGTCGTTCAGAACCTGGGAGACGTGATTGCGACCAACTTGCCGCTGACCGATTCCGAAGGGAACTCGATCAAAACCGGATACGTCTTCAACGGAAATCTGCCGACAATCGTCACGCTCAACTACAGCGATTGTCCGATGCTGTGCAGCGTTCAGTTGAACAAGCTGACCGAATCGCTGAACCAGTTGGACCTTCAGCTGAACAAAGACTTCAAGATTTTGACCGTCAGCATCGACCCGAACGAAACCAGTCGACGCGCGGCGGAAACGAAAGAGAAATACGTGTCGGTGTTGTCCAATCAACCCGGCGCCGAGCAGGGTTGGACGTTCGCGACGGCGAAGCAACCGATCATCACCAAGTTGGCCGACACGCTGGGTTTCCAATACCGATACGACGCGGCGAACAAACAATACAACCACCCGGCCATGCTGGCATTTGTTTCGCCCACCGGAGTGATCACGCGATATTCGCTGTCGATCGACTTTCCGCCGGAGCAATTGAAGTTGGCGTTGGTCGAGGCGGGCGAAGGGACCGTGGGCAACGCGGTCGACCAATTCATTTTGTGGTGTTACAGCTACGACCCGGATTCCAATTCCTACACCCCGCACGCCTGGCGAATCATGCGGTTGTGCGGATTGGGGTTCATCGGAATCTTGCTGACGACATTGGTTCCCTACTGGGTCGGTCGCAAGGGGAATCCCGCGGCGGGCCAGGAAGGCGAATCGGTAGCGACATTGACCGGCAATGAATCACCGACCGACGGGCAAGCCCCGTCGCAGAACGAGTAACGAGATAGGCAGGGACTGCTCATCGGGCAGTCGTTTTTACGAATAGTTTTTTCCAATTCAATGACACAAATAGCTCCCGCGATGATGTCTCTGTTAGGCGATTACACCAGCAGCAAGCTCTCGGTTTTCCCCAAGTCTGCGTCGTCGTTTTCCGGCGAGTCCGATTGGGTGTTCCACTTCATCAGCATCGTCTGTGTCATTTTCTTCATCCCGATCGCGGTCGCCCTGTTCGGCTTCGCATGGAAATACCGAAAGGCCAAAGGGCAACCGGCGGACAGCCAACTCGACCACAACACCACCTTGGAATTGGTCTGGTCGATCGGACCATCGTTCCTGCTGGTGGTGATGTTTTACTTCGGTGCCCGCGGCTACCTGGACATGCGATCGATCCCCGAGGGGGCCTACAACATCGGCGTGGACGCCTACAAGTGGGGCTGGGGAATGAACTACGGAAACGGTGTGATTCACCCCGAATTGCACGTCGTCGCCGGTGAACCGACCAAGCTGACGATGACCAGCAAAGATGTCATCCACAGCCTGTACATTCCCGCGTTCCGAGTAAAAAAGGACATCGTGCCCGGCCGCTACAACTACATTTGGTTCAAGGCGATGGAGCCGAGCGAGAAGGTGATGACCGACGAGGAGTGCAAACAACTCGCCGACAAGGACAAAGAACAAAACCTGTCCTGGGATTACGACGCACGTCAGTGCACCCCCGACGGCTACAACTTTTACGACTTGTACTGTGCCGAATATTGCGGGACCAACCACTCGGAGATGCAAACCGTCGTGGTCGTCCATGAAACCCAAGAAGAATTGGACGCCTGGATCAAAAAGTACAGCTCCCGCGGGGATGAACCGCCGGCGGCATACGGCGCCAAACTGTACGAGCGTCGCGGTTGCAAAAGCTGCCACTCCATCGACGGCTCGCGATTGGTCGGCCCGTCCTACAAGGGCAGCTATGGCACGATGCGAGACATCGTCGGCGGCGGCCAGGTCAAGGTGGACGAAAACTACATCCGCGAATCGATTTTGAATCCGAAAGCGAAAGTGGCCATCGAGCAAGGCGTCGCCTACCAGCCGGTGATGCCCAGCTACAAGGGCCAACTGTCCGAGGACGACATTTACAGTTTGATCGAATTCATCAAGAGCTTGGGCGATGCGTCCGCGGCGGAACCGGAAGCGTCGGCGGATGTCGAACCCGTCTCGGTCGAATGAGCAAACGGCGGTCACGCCGAAACCGAATCAAGAAGAAGCCGGAGTGATCTCCGCATTTTGACTCCCGAACCGTCGGGAATTTTGGGACAATCACAACGGTGATTGACCTTGAAACCAATACCAACCCATTTGTGAATAAACGAGATAACGTTCATTAACAGGCCGTGCCGTAAGGTCGGGCTTCGATCGGATCGCCGGGATCGCATCTCGCGGATGCCGAAGCCGGTCACCAGCTCTGGTCGAATGAAGTTTCCATCGAGGTGAGAGATGTCTGCAGGATCTGTGCCGTCGGGCTACGAAGTCAATGACCCTGGCTATCCGACTCCGCAAGAGAACTACCTGACCAACTCAAAAGGAATTTTGAGCTGGGCCTTCACGCTGGATCACAAACGCATCGGCATGATGTATTTGATCGGTGTCACCAGCGCGTTCCTGTTGGGCGGGCTATTGGCACTGGGAATCCGGCTGCACCTGTTTGCCCCCGATGGCATCCTGTTCAACAACGCGCTGTTCCAGTGGCTGGCCCCGGACAAGGCCCCCAACGACATCTACAACCAGGTGTTCACGTTGCACGGTGCGATCATGGTGTTCCTGTTCATCATCCCGAGCGTCCCGGCCGCACTGGGAAATTTCTTGGTGCCGGTGATGTTGGGTGCCAAGGACGTCGCGTTCCCGCGATTGAACCTGAGCAGTTTTTATCTGTGGGTCGGCGGTGCGTTGTTCTTCGTCATGGCGCTGTTGGCCAGCGGGTTGGACACGGGTTGGACGTTTTACACCCCCTACAGTACCACGACCGACTCGTCGGTGATCCTGGCGACCACCGGGGCGTTTGTCCTGGGATTCAGTTCGATCTTCACCGGGTTGAACTTCATCGTCACGATCAACACGATGCGGCCGCCGGGAATGACCTGGTTCCGAATGCCGTTGTTCCTGTGGGCGACTTACTCGACCAGCATCATTCAGGTGCTCGCGACCCCGGTGTTGGGGATCACGTTGCTGTTGTTGATCGCCGAGCGAACCTTGCACATCGGGATTTTCGACCCGGAATACAACGGTGACCCGGTCACGTTCCAGCACTTTTTCTGGTTCTACAGCCACCCGGCCGTGTACATCATGATTTTGCCAGCCTTCGGCATCATCAGTGAACTGATCAGCGTGCACAGCCACAAGCGGATTTTCGGCTATCGCTTCATCGCCTACTCGTCGATCGCGATCGCCCTGCTCAGCTTCATCGTTTGGGGACACCATATGTTCACCAGCGGAATGAGCCCGATCACGACGATCATTTTCAGTGCGTTGACGTTCACCGTTTCGGTGCCTTCGGCGATCAAGGTGTTCAACTGGGTTGCGACCATGTTCAAGGGGTCGATCAGTCTGACGACTCCGATGGTGTATGCGATCGCATTCATCTTCTTGTTCACGATCGGCGGTTTGACCGGGTTGCACCTCGGCACGCTGGCGACCGACATGCACCTGCACGACACGTACTTCGTCGTTGCACACTTCCACTACGTGATGGTCGGCGGCACGGTCGTCGCGTTCTTAGGCGGCGTGTTCCACTGGTGGCCCAAGATGGTCGGCAAGATGTACAGCGAAGCCGGCGGGTTGCTCTCGGCGGCATTGGTATTCATCGGATTCAACTTGACCTTCCTGCCGCAGTTCATCTTGGGCAGCCGAGGCATGCCGCGTCGCTATGCGACCTATGATCCGGAATTCGCCCCGCTGCACCAGATGAGCACCTACGGAGCACTGATCCTGGGTGTCGGCTTGTTTGTGGCGTTGTTCGTGTTGCTGATGTCGCTGTTCAACGGCAAAAAAGCCCCGGCCAACCCGTGGGGCGGTGCGACGCTGGAGTGGAATTGCACGTCACCGCCGCCGTTTTACAATTTCGAGCGTCCGCCGGTGGTGGGTGATCCCTATGAGTTTGGCGACATCCGCTGGGACACCGAATTGGATCGCTATGTGAAGGTGGAACCGCAGCGTGAACGGGTACCCTCGGAGACTCCTGCCGAGACGCCGGCTCACGCGAGTGAGTAGTGGTGCATCGGATCGTCGCATCCGGATGACGGGCGATCCGACCAGTTGATATTGTCAGAGTTGTACTTGTTTTTCATTCCTTCGCTTGCTTGATTCAATCCATGGCTACTACCGACGCTGGGCTCGCGTCCGACGCGCATGAACAACCCGGTCACGGGCATTCCGACCACGGCCACGGTGATCACGATCACCCGTCGTACCTGGCGCACCACTTCGACACGCCCGAGCAGCAATTTGACAGCGGCAAGCTGGGCATGTGGCTGTTCCTGGTGACGGAAGTCCTGTTCTTTAGCGGGATGTTTTGTGCCTATGCGATCTTTCGTGCTTGGCGGCCGGAGGTCTTCGAAGGTTGCAGCCAGTTTTTGAACACCAAGCTCGGTGCGATCAACACCGGCGTTCTGCTGTTCAGTTCCTTCACGATGGCGTGGGGCGTTCGCTGTGCCCAAAAGGAACAGCACAAGCTGCTGACGGTGATGCTGGCCACGACGCTGTCGTGTGCGACCGTCTTCTTGGGCGTCAAAGCGATCGAATACTCTCACAAATGGCACCTGGGACTGTTGCCCGCTGGCCTGTTCAGCTACGACCCCAGCAATCCGCACCCGGTCGGTGGCCCCAATTACCTGGCCTACATTTGTGCCCCGTTCGTGGCGATCACGATCGGCGTGGCCATCTGGTTGGTCGTCAGCTTCCTTCGCGGGGCAAAGTTTCAATTGGAATGTGCCAAGCCGTTGCTGGTGGTGTGCCTCTGCTTTTTCGTCGGCGTCGGTCTGGGAACGATCCTGGAAAGCGGTGGCCAGGAAGGGCATCATGAAGACGACCACGCGGTTGTGGCGTCCGCCGATGGCACGGCGACCGAGCATGGTCAAGAGCATGCCCACGCCGACGGTGACGAACACGCCGATCACGAGGAACCAGCCGCCGCAGCGGTCGCCAGCTTGCCCGCCGCCGGCGCGATGAGCAACGACAGCGCCGATCTGGCCGTGCTGGAGCGTTTGGCGTCCGATGCGACCAACACCGGATTGCAAGACGAACTGGCCGCTCGCAAAGCTCAGTCGGAGCGATCCGGCGGTGGCATCCTTTACGACGTCAGCGACGACGCCTCGGCAACAGTGGCTTCCGCTCCCGAAAACGTGCTGCGTCCCAGTCGAGCCGGTGTGTTCTTCAGCATTTACTATTGCATGACGGGGATTCACGCCATCCACATCCTGGCCGGGATCGGCGTCTTGGTTTGGCTGCTGGTTCGTTCGATTCGCATGGATTTCAACCGCAACTACTTCGGTCCGGTCGATTACGTCGGGTTGTACTGGCACATCGTCGACATGATTTGGATCTACCTGTTCCCTTTGATGTATCTGATTCGATAACGTCTTTTCCGCGTAGAGTCGCCGACGATCGCCGGCGACCAATGACTATCCATGCCCGCCGACGGGCCCCACCATCAACGAAACACCCTCTGAAGATCCTTTTGTCATGTCTGCTCACGAAAACGCTCAGGAAGGATACGACTTCGCACACCCGCTTCCGCTCCCGCTGTTGGCCGGCACCTTCCTGGTGTTGACACTGCTGACGGTGCTCACGGTCGCTCAGGCAAGCTTCAATTTCGGCAGCCTTGACGTGTTGATCGTGATGGTGATCGCGACGATCAAAGCCGTTCTGGTCGGTGCGATCTTCATGCACCTGGCCTGGGACAAACCCTTCAACATCATCTGCTTCATCGGCTCGTTCGTCTTCGTCGGACTGTTCATCATGGCGACCTTGTTCGACAGCCGCCAAACGGCCAAGGACGACATCCCCGTGACCGATGACGCGGTCGTGTCCGCTCCCGCCGAGCTGTAGCGGGCTCCATCGGCCCCGGGGGGGCATGCACGCGACCCCAGTGTGCCTTCCCGAAGCGGGGCATCAGGATCGCGCCAGCGATTCCAGTATCCCGGAGGGATGCCAGCGAGTAGCCGGAGGTCAGCGCAGCGATACCTCCGGAAAGGACGCCTCAAATTCCCATCGACCCCGGACGGGGTCGCAGCGAATCGGTCTACCGGCTGTGCCGCAGACCGCCATTGTGCACGAGCTGATTGGAACGCTTTTCAATTCGGGCCGGTCTGGTCCGAGGGTCCTGACGCCATTTGCTTTGACACCCTCCGGGCAACACCACGGCAGCGCTCAATCGACACCCCCAAAGCAGGGTCGACCACCGCGAGGGGACGCTCGCACGGGAACTCACGGGGCTGTTTTAGCGGCGAGCTATAATGGAGCGCGGCCGCGGTTCGTTCCTTGCGGCCAACTCCGTCAGCCAGTTCGGCCCGCCGTGACCCGCAAAACCGCTCTGACCGATCCCATTGCACGATGGCGTGATGCCCCGATTGCTCCGATCGGCGGCGAGCGGTCATCGGACCGGTGTGCTGCGCCACTGGCTGAATCACCTGCGGCTGAACCGCCACCGACAGCAGCCCCACCGCTCGCGTCGCTTCGCGACAAGGATGCCGTCGGGCCGGCGATCGATCCGAATGCGCCCGGCGATGAAGGTCCCCGCGGAATCATTGCGCGGCTGGCGACGGTTCGCAACTCGTCCTGGCTGGCCAGCGCGGCATTGCACCTGTTGTTCTTGATCGTTCTCGCTTTGTTGACGTACCGGCTGGGTGGGACCGAGCGTGGTCTGCTGATCGAAGGCGCCTGGTCTGGGCCCGACTCCACCACGCCACTGGAAAGCGTCACGCTGGCCGACGCGACGGCGGACCATCAGAGCGAACAACAGGACTTGCCGGTGGAAGTCGATCTGCCCCTCGTCAGCAAGCACGTCGCCGACGCGTCGATCATCGCGCCCCGCCAAGCGTCTGCAGTGCAGGACAATGCGTTGGTGGGATTGCAGACCGGAGGCGCCACGACGGCAGCCGAGCGAGTCGTCTTTCTGGGCGGAGGTGGGCTGTCGGCGCGGACACCGGAGGGCAGGAAGAAGTACGGCGATCGATACGGCGCGACACGACAGAGCGAGATGGCCGTCGAGAACGCGTTGCGTTGGTTGGCGGAACATCAGCGCGATGATGGGTCGTGGTCATTCGATCTGCGTCTGTCGCCGTGCGACGGGCGCTGTCGAAACGGCAAAAAAGCGAACGACGATACGCCGACACCGTCCACCGCGGCGACGGGCCTGGCCCTGCTGGCGTTCTTAGGCGCCGGGTACACCCCCGAGGTCGGACCGTATCAGGAGGTGGTCCAGCGTGGTCTGTACTATTTGCGAAGCACCGCGGCGGAATCTGAGTTCGGATACGACTGGCAACAAGGTGGCAGCATGTATGGTCAGGGCATTGCGTTGATGGCCCTTTCCGAGGCCCTGGGGATGACCAAACACGAGGACCGTTTCGATAGCGACTTGTATCACTACGCCGAGCGGGGCACACGGTTTACGGTCATCGCACAACATGACAGTGGATCCTGGGGATACACCCCGGGAAGCCCCGGCGACACGACCCTGACCGGCTGGCAGATTCTGTCGCTGATCGGGGCCCGCAAGGCCGGCATTGAAACGCGCAGTGATACATTCACCCGCGCGAAAGAGTTTTTGATGAGCGTTCGCGAGGGGCCGGAGTTTCAATTCGGTTATCGCACGCCGAAAGCGGAAAAAACAACGACGGCCATTGCCTTGACGCTGTTGATCTACCTGGGACAAACGCCCGGACACACCCTGTTCGACGAAGCGATCGACGAGCTGGCCGAGCAAGGCCCGACGCTGACCAACGTTTACCACGACTACTACGCGACGCTGGCACTGCACCATTTTCGGCATCGCGATTGGGAATCTTGGAACAACCAATTGCGCGATCACCTGGTGCGCACCCAGGCGACCGAAGGACATGAAGCGGGCAGTTGGCACTTCCGCGATCAATGGGGCGATGTCGGGGGACGCGTCTACACGACCGCGATGTGTGCGTTGACACTGGAGGTCTACTACCGGTTCTTACCCCTGTACGACGAGCCGCCGGACTTCCCGCTCTGACCGCCGGTGCCCACCGCCCTTTTGCGACGCGCGGTTGCGATCGGGCCGATACAATGAACAGTCCGATTGCCTGTCCCTGTCACGAATGATTCACCGGAAGCCTCAATCAACATGCGAAAAAGCCTGCTGCTCGGATTGTCGCTTCTGCTGATCGGAGTGATCGTTTACGTCAATGTGCGGAACGACGCCGAGCAGGACGCCGAGCGATTGTTGGACAAGATGGACCGGTCTGGCGGATGGGAAAACGAACCGAATCTGGACCCATCATCGGAAACCGCCCGGACACAAAACAAGCCCCCTCCGGGAGACTTCATCGTCGATCTGGAACCGGGCGGCACGTGGTTTGTCGGAAAACGCGGCGCCGAAAGCGAACTGTTGCTGCCCTATCGACCGGTGCAGATTCCGAGCCCCAGCAAGGACTTGGAATCGGTCAACGAGAACCCCGGTTTTCTGGGTGCCGACGCGTGCCAGTCATGCCATCAAGACCGCCACGCCTCGTTTGTCCACACCGCGCACCACCGGACCAGTGCGGCGGCCAACCCAACGTCGATCGCCGGTTCATTTCAGCCGGGGCAAAACGTGTTGAAAACGAACAGCCAAGGATTGTGGTTCAGAATGGTGGAGCGCGACGAACGGTTGTTTCAACAGGTTTCGTTTTACGGGTGGAAATGCGACGTCCCGTTCGACGTGGTGACCGGATCGTCGAAGCTCGGGCAGTCATACCTGTATTGGCACGACGACGGCCTGTACCAAATGAATGTGTCGTACATCACCGGCACCGACGATTGGGTCAACAGCCCGGGGTATCCGGACGGTCAAGCGATCTACAACAGGCCGGTCACCAACCGCTGCTTGGAATGCCACACCACGTGGGCGGACGTGCGTCGCCCCCCAAACCACTACACCCCCGAATCCCTAATCCTAGGAATCTCCTGTGAGCGTTGCCACGGACCGGGGCGCGATCACGTCCAGTACCATCAATCCAATCCCGACGAAAAGACATCACGCTTCATCACACACCCCGCGTCACTCTCGAGGCAGCAACAATTGGACATCTGCGGCCAGTGCCATTTCGGAAACCCAAAACTCAAGGGCGCCCCGTATCAGTTTCGGCCCGGTGATGATTTGATGGATCATTATCACCCTCCGCAAGCGAACCTTCCCGGCGGAGTTCATTCCAGCAACCAATTGGTCCGATTGTCGAAGAGTCCGTGCTTCAACAAAACCGAAATGACGTGCACCACGTGCCACAATCCCCATCAAAGTGAACGGGGAAACCGCAAACTGTTTTCGCAGCGTTGTCTACAATGTCACCAGCCGCCCGATTGCGGCATGGAACCCACGCTCGGGCAGCAATTGAGCGACAATTGCATCGATTGCCATATGCCGGCCGGCGCGACCGAGAACATGTTCATGAACACCGCACAGGGCAGAGTCTTTCCGTCACTACGAGACCATCACATCCGCGTGGACCGGGATTTGACGGCGGCGTACCTGAAATCGATCGGCAAGTGACAGGCGGACGTCGATTTGACGCAGCGTCCCTGAACGTCGTGAGGTTGCTCTCGAAACGCCGAACGCAACATGACTTGTTTCCCCACGCTCTGGCGAGCGTAGCACGCTACAAAGTGATTGCCACGCTCTGGAGAGCGTGGTGACTTTAAAGGAGCACCGAGCGTTAACGCATCACGCCGGTGTCCCGAATCGAGAAAATTTCCACGTCAACGCCGGGGGAGTAGTGCGCCAGTGCTGGGCGTTGACCAAGATTCGGCAAACCGGCCGCGTTGATCAGCTGATCGGCCATCTCCGTGACCTCCGCGGCCCAAACGTCATAGGGTTCATGATGAACCTGGCCACAAAACACACGTCCGTTCTTTTCGACAAACAGCAGGTAACGTTCGAACAAAAAGTGTTCCAGCGATTCTGGAACCGATGGCCCCAACTGTTCTGTTACCCGGAACGACACCCGGTGCTCGGCCGCTCCGCCACGCCGAACGCTCTGGTAACAGTGAGCGTCACCGGAACGATCCGCCGACATCCGCGCGTAATAGTAGGGCAGGGACCAACCGATGCGTGCCGCGATCACCGCCAATCGGGAACTCGCATCGAGCGAAAAAAAATAAACGCCCGGACGATCGTCATGCGTCACATAGGTTCGGACGTTGGTTTCCAAGAAGTTAAACGCGAACCGGCGGGGCAGCCAGGACGGTCGAATGCTCCGCATTTTGAAGGGAACGATGCCGACGTACGCGCGGCCCTGGAACGTATCCAAGTCCATCGCAGCGGGCACATGCGGGCGAAGTGTTTCGGCATCGATCTCCCAATGACAAAACAACAGCGATTCCCAACGCTGCGTTCCCGCGTTCGCTCCGTCAGGTCGTTTCGAAGGCGCCATTGGATCGCTCATCAATTGCTGTTCCGTTTTGTGTTAGCGATAGGCCGCAATGTAGCGACTGCTGCTTGTTGAGCGTGAACCGTGATCGGCTAAAATGGTTCGATGACCAAACAAAGACCCGCAGTCAGCGTCCGAACGTATGGACTGTATTCGAAATGGGATTCCGGTTCGAAGGAGTTGCCTGCGTTTCTGGAGTCCACCACACGCATCCCTGCCGAAGTCGACGTGGAATTCGGTTTGGTGATCAACGTGGTCGGTGGCAAGAATCTACAACTTCACTACTGTATCGATCATCCCGGCATCCGTGACGCAAAGGGCAAACGACGTCCGCCCTTTGAAGACGTGGTGTATGTGAAGACCAACGACTGGGATTTTTACCTGGGCGATACCATTTGGGAACCGATCGACGACAAGCTCGGCACGTGGCGGATGACGTTAACGCTGGAGGGCCAAATCGTGGCCGACCAAAGTTTTGAAGTCTATCGCCCGGTGAAAAAACGACGCGCCGTCAGGCCACTGTGTCATCAATATCGCTTGGTCTGGATCCCCGGACTTTAGATTGGGTCGGAACAACGCCCGGGAAATGGCTGACAAGAAAATGTCGGAATCCCACCGCCCCCTTCCGGGCATTCCATTTTCTTGTCACCCATGTTCTTGTCGATCGAATCAGCGGCATCACAATCTTTCCGCCGCCTTCGCAAGCTGGAAGCTTACGCCACCGGGAACGCTCAGAACTCGCGGGCACTGCTTTCGGTCGGACTTGGGAAATCCTCTGGCACATCGGTCAAGGTCACCTCGCCGGTGGCCGCCCATTCGCAGCCGCGGACCAAGGTGGTGATGAATCCGACGCCGCTGAAGGAGACGGCGTCGTGGCCCATCGTCGTGTGAAAGATTCGTCCCTTGCCATAATCGATCGTCATCAGCTTCGGTTCGTGACGACCGGTCCCTTTGTATTGAGGGTCGGCGTAGGCGGTCGCCAGGATCGTCATGTTGACGGCTGGTCCGCGAAGTTTTTGATAGAGTTCATCTTTGGTGTGCATCCAGGCACTCGGCAGACCTTTGACGATCGGGTGGTCCGGGGTTCGCACGATCACTTGGTACTCGTGTGCCGGTCCGTGGTTTCCGCCCGGTCCGGCGGTGGTGTCACGAACGACCTCGCCATCCAGATTGATGTACACATACGGGCCCGACTGTTCGTTTCGGCCGCCCCATCCGCCGATGCCGATCATTTTGTTGAATTCATTCCATTCGGCGAACGAGTTGTCGGCGGCGTGAATCACGACTAACCCGCCACCGCCGTCGACAAAGTCCTCCAGCGCCTTTTGAGTTTCTTGCGGCCACGGTGCGGCGTTCCAACCGAAATTGCTGATCACGACGTCGTAGTCGGAAAACGCTGGATTGAAGTCGGGATCCGTTTTAGGCTGGGGCAGATCCTGGTAGGTCCTGCCGTCCTTGAGTGGGAATTGTTCGAGCAGTTTGCCGCCTTTCCAGGTGAACTGAGTCCGCTCGATTTGGACGGTGAAGCGTCCCGAATCTTCCAGGTACTTCTTGGTCATCATCGTCGTCTGCGGCCAAGCGGTGTGATTGTTCTGGCCATCGATGATCAACGCCCGCAGTTTTGCATCGGCTGCGTCCGCCTGGCTGAGGAATCCCGGAAGGGCGGCGACGACAAAGATGGGCAACAGTGCGACGCAGAGCGCGCGGCGAGTGACTCGAATCATGATGGTGATGGCGTACGTGAAAAGGGTTAAGCAACGCACGATCAATAAGTGTCGGTTTTCGTAGTGGACGAGGTTACGAGTCCCTCGTGATAGGACTCGTAACCTCGTCCACTACGCCTGTAATTGACCGAGCGTTGCTGAGTGGTCAGAAATAGAGTGGACGGATCAAACGTGAGGGGTGCGACGGCGGGGTCGGATTTCACTTGGTCACTATTGTAGCCGGCTGCCACCCAGGGTTCTGCCGTCGAACGATGGCTCCTGCAAAGAAAAAAGCCCCTCGCGCTGGTGCGCGACGGGCTTTGCCGGTCAGCAACGGGTGCTGTCTCGATTGACACCGATCTATTCGGCCGGATCCTCGTCCGGCTCGGCGTCATTTTGAACGTTTGCGTCTTCGGCGATCATTCGTTCATAATCCGCAAACGCCTGCTCGTCGGCGTTCTGCATCACGTTGGACGGTTGTGGATCACCACATCCGGCCAACGGCAACGTCACGCCGACGAAGCAGACGAGCCATGAATACCGCTTTCTCATTGCAATCATCCTGTGGTTGATCGGGAACGTTACTGATTGAGCTGTTCTTCAATCGTTTCGTTGCTCGCTCGGGTCCCCAGTGCACCCCACAAACCGTAGGGGCTGATGTTGCCGGGCGATTGCCCACCGGTACCATTTCGCCAGACCATTCCGGCTCGACTGTTTCCGGCTTCGACCGAGTCGGTCATGAACACGACCGCTCCGTCTCCCATCAGGATGTGTGCACCGCCCTGGTGACGGCTGCTCGGGGGCGCCAGGAACGTGCCTCCGGGGTTCCGTTGGGCACAGATTTCCGAATTGGGCGGCAGGATCGTATGCATCGACGTCATCTCGACGCGATGATCGGCCCAGCGGAATCCACGTCCGTTGGTGCGGTTCATCATCCGCAGGTTTGGCTCCCAAAATCGCGGACGATCGGGATCGAGGTAGCCCTGATCCTCGCACCATTTCGGATTGTCGCGAATCAGTGCCCAGGCTTGGGTCGATTCGTGGTCGGCCAAGGTCCGTTTGTCTCGGTCACCCAAATCGGTCGCGATTTCGCCCATCGCGATGGTGTTGGACAAGCCATCGATCACGTCACGGAACTTGGCCCGTTTGTGTTGGACAAACATGCCGCGGTCGGCGGCCTGAGAGTGTCGCATCCAGCCGCTGGTTTCGGGGTACGTTCCGTCCTCGGGTCGGGGGAATTGTCGCCCACCGCGAATCGACCAATAGCATGAATCACCGAGATTGACGGCATAGTTGGTCCGCCCCAAGGCCGGCAAACCGACGCCCGGGTCACTCGGACAACGCAAGGTCGGAATCTCGGTCGACCAAGGAATATACCTGGCCTGGGTTGGAACCGGTCCCATCGCCGGCCAGGGCGGGTTGTAAACCACCGCGGGGTCGAGGGCATCTTTGTTGCTGGGATTGGAGATTTGGTCCCAGATCGATTGTTGCTCCATGAAGGGCGTCAAACCGACCAAAGCACTCAGCCGCCAGGAGTTGGAGTGGGAATAATTCCGCCACCAGTCATGGTTGGGACCGGTTTGGCCGAACGGTGGAGCAGCAGAGGTCCCGGCACTGGTCGTTCCCACGCCGTGCATCGGCAATTCTTTGTAGGCCGCGTGGTAATTGTGCACGGCGATACCGATTTGCCGAAAGTTGTTGCTGCAGCTCATCCGCCGAGCGGCTTCGCGGGCTGCTTGAACCGCTGGCAACAGCAGTCCAACCAAGATGCCAATGATGGCGATGACAACTAACAGCTCCACGAGCGTGAAGCCAGATCTCACATGCCGTTTCATGTGAACCTCCAAAAAGAAAAAAGGGAAAAGAGAACGGGTACTTCTCCAATCTATTCCTTTTAGGGGTGGTTCTACCGTCAAAAAGTTCAGGTTAAAGTGAAAGAGCCCCGCGTTTATGGAAATTCGGTCATGATTTGGCAATAGTCCCGCGACCGGTTGCAGATCTCGTGAGCAACTGCCAGGCGGGGATTCCTGTGCGTTGAAATCCTTCAGCGACCGTCGCGGAGTCGATAGCCGAGGAAATTGTCGAGTTCCGTTTCGGCTTCGATCTTGGCGATCGTGTCTTCGATGTCGTATTCGACCCGGTGAAAGAAGACTTGCTGCTGGTCGTAGATGACATAGCAGCTGCGCGGGTCCAGATCCCGTGGCTGGCCGACGCTGCCGACATTGATCATCAGCCGGGCCGACGGATCACTGACGTCGTAGCCTTCGGGCACCTCGCCCGGCCGAATGAAACTCAGGTCGGTGGTAAAAATCCCGGGGACGTGGGTGTGGCCTTGGAAGCACAGATGGGGGACCAGCGAAAACAGCTTTTCCATTTTCTTGCTGTTCTGAATGTCTTCGGGCATCACATATTCGTTGGTCGGCCCGCGTGGTGACCCGTGCACGAACAGGACGTTTTCCTCGCGGATCGTTCGTGGCAGAGCGCACAAGAAATCCAGCCGGCGTCGTGAGGCAGAGGGCTGTTGGTCGTCCCCTGCGGCAGCCCCGGCATGGTTTTCCAGTTTGCTGCGGGTCCAAAAGATGGCCTGTTCGGCCGCGGCATTGAAGCCTTCGGGATCGAACAGGGCGCTGCTGTCGTGGTTGCCGAGCACACAGAACCCGAACTCCATCACGACATCGAGGCACTCGCAGGGCTGGGGGCCGTATCCGACGACGTCGCCCAAGCACACGATGCGATCGACCTGTTGAGTTTGAACGTGCGCCAACACGGCCTGGAGTGCGGTCAGGTTGCCGTGAATATCGCTTAGGATCGCGGTTCGGGTCACTTAACGTCCGTGTTTGATGCGGTCACCGAGTTGATCTGACAAATCGGCTTCGGCGTAGATCTTGTTGGCTGTCGTCTCAATGTCGTATTCGACTCTGCGATAGGTCACGGTGGGACCACCGGGGGCGTCTTTGTCCAAAATGACATAGCACGCCCGATTGTCTTCGTCCCGCGGTTGGCCGACGCTGCCGACGTTGATCATCGCTTTTTCGCTGGTCAGCTGATAATGGTAGTCGCATTCATCGGGCTGGATGAATTCGCAGTTGGTCGTGAAGATCCCCGGCAGATGCGTGTGTCCCATGAAGCAGTATTGCTTGACTTTGCCGAACAGGATTTCCATTTTTCGCTGATCGAAGATGTACTCCGGAAAAACGTATTCGTTGGTCGGGTCCCGTGGCGAACCGTGGACGAACTTGAATTGATCGTCGTCGTGGTAGCGGGGCAATTCGCCGAGGAAGTCCCAGCGTCCGTTGACCTGGGCGGCGCTGCCGGGACCGTTATCCAATTGGTCACGTGTCCAGTAGATCGCCTGCAGGGCCATCGGGTTGAAGCCGTCGGGATCGAACAAGGCCGCCTGATCATGGTTTCCCAGAATCGTGACCTTGCAGTTCTTCATCACTTGGTCCAGGCATTCGCAGGGATTGGGCCCATAGCCAATGATGTCCCCCAAGCAGTAAATTTCATCTACCGATTGGGAACGGATATCGGCCAGAACCGCGAGCAGCGCTTCAAGGTTGCCGTGAATGTCGCTGATCAGGGCTCGCTTCACTGTGTTGGTCCTGGCGGGGAAAATAGGGCTGACGTTTTAAAATGGCGTTCTACTAAACGAATCCATCGGGTCAGCGAATTGTAAAGGTAATCAAATTTTCGCGACAATCCCACGGCAGAGACGCGAATCGGAGCATCCGACGCCGCATTATTTCTAGTTTCGTTACGACCATTGATGATTCAGCTCGCCCTCGAAACCACCGGAACCAACGGATCGCTTGCGGTATTGGACGGCAAATCCGTACTGTGGGATTGCCGATTCGGTGTCCTGCGACGGACCGCCGCAGACATCGCCTGCCAATTGGACAGCTCGCTTCGCTGGTGCGAGGACCGCGGCTTGGCCTTGGACGCGATCTCGGTGGCGGTGGGCCCGGGATCGTTCACCGGCCTGCGAATCGCAATCACCACGGCGAAAACGCTCGCCTACGCGCTCGTTCTGCCCGTGATTCCGGTCGGATCGTTGGCGGCCATCGCTGCGGTGAACCTGCTGGACCGCCAACTGGGGGAAAGCGGCGCCGCGAACGTCCTGGTCGGACTCAACGCTTACCGTCGCCAAGTCTTCGCGGCTGAATTCTCCCGCGAGGAACTGTGCCGCGACAATTTGATCCACCACTGCCATGATCGCGCCGAGGTGGTTTCCAGGCAAGACTGGGACCTGCGGGTGGCCGACAAACTCGACCGTTCCGATTGGGCGATCGCGGGGGATCGCTCCATTGTTTCCGATCAGGTCGCCGCAACGTTGCGCCAGGTCGAACCTTGCGACGCGGTTGGCGTCGGGTGGGTCGCGGCCGGTCTGGTCGCCGGATCGACTAGCCAGCCGCCGGCCTGCTATGCCGATCCGTTTTCTTTGGCCGCCCGCTATCTCAAGCTGAGTGCGGCTGAGGAGAAGGCAGCTTCACGCTGATCGATTCTTGGCTGCGACGCACGCCGTCGGTGCCGTAGTAGATCGTCGTTTTTTTTCGATGATCGTAAACGGCGGTCAATTTCACACTCCGCGGACCGTGCACGCAAAAATAAAGACCACACGATTCTCCGCCCCGCAGCACCTGACGACGGGTCATCGGGAACTGTCCCGGTTCCAATTGACCGATCCGGCACAAGTAAGCTTCGACGTGTCGGCAAAATCTGTCGAATGAGACGGTTTGCGAAGAGAACCCGATCATATAGGCAAATTCACTTGGAAGTGGACGGATGTGGGGCGACAAATGGCCCGGCCGCGAGCCGACGCTCGGTGTCGACTCGACCGCTTAGCAGCGTTGGTATCGGCGGCGACGGTACGGAAAATTAGTTTCCAAGAAAAGCTATAGGTGGGCGCGTCGAGCGTCTTGTTCGGTCACCCGCTGGAAAATGTCCCGCAAAATCCGTTGTTCCAGTGAAGTGTCGCGGCCCAACGAAATCCAACCTAAGGTCTGAGGGGAATCACCCGACCCGCCGACCTGCCGAACGATCGTACCGTCGTGACGTCGCGTCGCCGTTGTTTCGGTTGCGTATTGCGTCCGATCGGTGTCTTCGAGATCTTTCTGCACGATCACTTCGACGCTGTATCCCGCACCGCGCGGCCGGACGATCACGGTCGCCTTGCGACGGATCGATTGCAGCGTGCTTTGCAACGCTTCGAACCCAGCCGTGCTGTCCTTCCGCCACGGTTCCAACACCGAAGATCCGACGCGATACGACGTCTCCACACGCCCGTCCAACAAGAAGTTGTTGGAGTTTTGAACGGGTTGCTCACGCGCGATTCGAAAGTAATCGTCCACCGTGTCGACCACCTGAGACCAGACGAACTGGTCGTCCAGCGGCGGCAACTCCAACGGGTTGGGAATGAATTGCTCCGGCGCCCGTCGATCCAATCGATAAGCCAATTGTCCGCATCCACCAAACAACGCGCACACGCACAGGGCGAACAGAATGCCGGCGGCGTGGGATAGTCTTGGGGTAAGCATCCTGCTTGCCAATGGATGGAATGGAGCGTAGCGGAAACCGCAGGCGGTTTGTCGATGGTTATCGGTATTGCGAATCGGACGCCGGCCGTGTTGCCGTGCTGGTCGGCCGCAACGGTTTCGCGCCGGGCACGTCCTCGGGATAGATCGACCAGACGGGGACCTTCTTGCGCATCTCTTGCATCATCTTGGTCTGCGACGCCGCGATCTTTTCTTTCTTGATCTGCTCGCGAATCTCTTCCTGCACTTCGGCCAACGCGGTCACGCCTGCTTCCTTCCGCTCCAGCACGCGTATGATGTGCAGCCCCTGCTCGTCTTCGATGATTTCACTCATCCTGTTGAGCGGAATCGAAAACACTTGTTCCTCGATCGGCTTGGACGCCAACGAACCCTTGCTCGTCCAGTCATGTTGCCCGCCATCGGCCGCAAAGGGTTCTTCGCTCTTTTTCCGAGCGGTCTCTTTCCAGCCTTCGTTGAAGTGGACTTCACGACCGATTTCGATGATCAATTTCCGCACTTCCTCGCGTGAAGAATGGTTGGCGAACAGCACCGAGAGTTGTTCCCAGCGGGCTTTGGCGGGGTGTCGATAGGTATCGATGTCCTGTTGGTAGGACGCGTTGATTTCGGCGATCGTCACGGTGGGATCTTTTTCGATCTTGCTGCGCATGTACATGTGACCGAGCATCATGTCGGTGAATTCACGCTGGCGTGCCCGCAAGGACGTCCCGGTCTCGCGCAGCTTGGCATCGAGTTCCGTCAGATCTTCGGTCCCGTGTTTTTCTTTGAGTCCTTCCAGCTCGTTTTCGAAGAACATCTGGCGTGCGCGGCTGGTCATCATCTCGCTGACTTCGCGTCGTTTCGACGCGGCCTGTGTGCCGACTTGTTCCAGCAAGAACGACTCGCTCATCATCTTGGTTTGGATCGCTTGGGTCAGCGCACCGCGGGCCAGATTCATTCTCGCCGGGGCAAGTTGCTCTGGGGGTAACTTTAGGTTTTGTTCCTTGAGCACTTGCTGGATTCGGCCGTCGACTTTCGGCTGGATGTCACCCCACAAAATCGGCGATTGGCCGACGACGGCCATGATGGTAGCCGGGTCGTCGGGCAGCGGTGCGAGATCCGCCGGCGACGGCGCGGGGATTTGACCGTGCACCGGGCAGGTCGATGGACAGGAAACGCAAGTCAACACGGCAACCGCCAACAGTCGCAGCGCTGACTGGGTGGTCACCGATCGTGGTGGCGAAGAGGGTTGGTTGGGAAGCATCATCCGCCCGCAGCGAAATGGTGGTGGTGAACGGGTTGAATTGCCTTGTAAGCTGCACCAACGGCTGAAAACAAGATCAGTCGCACGTTCGGGGCGCCATCGACACGCCGAAAGCGAGCTAACCTCTCGGTCAACCAAGCCGGAACGTTTTCCGCGGAGAGGTGCCAGTGGTTTCCAAGTTCAGATCGCCATTGACAGCGGCGACACCGGGCGGCTATCTCGGCGTTTATGGCTTGGACCTGACGGTGGCTGACGCGACCGATCCAGGCCAAAACTCAACGAAAACACTGAAACTCCGGCGGATATTCGAACGTAGGCAAACGTTTTGCGGGAATCGTTTCCTGTCCTTTCACTCGAAAGGTCGGAGCGTTCAATGCGACTGACGACGGTTTCTGGGTCAACCGTCTTCGGAAGCTGCTCCACTTCGGACATCCGCCCGCATCGGGGCGCTGCACCGCAGCGCCCCGATGCTCGATACAACATCGTCTTGAATGGGAAGAATTCTGAAGCGACCTTGATGCAGAAGTCCGCGACCAACGCCTCATCGAGCACCTTTTCAAACCCACAAAGATCTCGCTCCTTCTAAAGAATCGGCGTGCCCCCCGCTTCGTCAGCTCGCGGCGATCGTGGCAGTGCAACCGAGGCCGTTTGCCACCCAAAGTCCGGCCCGCTCTCGTTTGTCCTGACGTTTCCAAGATTCCGTTTTGGTCTTGGCCGCATTGACTTCGAAGAATGGTCAAAAAATTGGGTGGTCAAACTATGTTGGTGATGGACGGGTGGCTGCTGCTCATTGACTCCATTTTTTGACCAATCCATCTTTTGACCCCAGGCCATCCGCCGGTCATAAAAGGTGCGACACACCCGTCGATTGGGTGGGCAGCCTAAAAAAATACCCTTCCCGGCTGAATTGACAGGCACCTCCAAGCACAATGGCGCGTCAAACCAGTCTCACCGAGCGGTTTGGAATGCCTGAAAATGACACTCTGGGCGGGGTTTTGGTGCACGTTACGCCTTCTGCAGTGGTCGTTTGGCTGCGTCCGAACCTGTTCCCCCTTACGCGGTGAAGCATTTATTTCCCGTGTTTTTTCGAGGTTTTAGCGGCAGTGCGCAAGCCCTCCGGTGCACCAGCGTTACCCGAACACCGGAGGGCTCGGGCCCTACCGCTAATAAATGCTTCATAGCGTTGCATCCCCCCCCTCCCGCAGCGAGCTCCATGTGGCCCCGTAGCCTGACCGGCAAACGCAGACGACCGATCAGAAATCAGTCCACGATGCCATCGATCCGTTCGCGATGTCACCACATGGAGACGTTGGAGGACCGTCGATTGCTGGCGGCGACGATTTCGGTCACCGCCGAATCGCCGGTTGCGATCGCCGAAGACCCGCTCAAACGCATCGTTTACACGATGACGCGTGATGAGACCGAGGACTTTCTGACGGTCAAGTTTGAACTCTCCGGTGACGCGATCTACGACGTCGACTATACCGCCCGCGAGATCAAGAACGACACGATTTTCTTTCCCGACGATCCTCCGGCGACCGGACCGGTGACGGCGACGGCGACGTTCTATCCGGGCGAGTCGACCGTCAAACTGTCGGTCAAACCGATCCGGGACACCCTGATCGAACGGGACGAAACCATCGTCGTGACGATCGTCGCGGCGGACGAGTTCGGACCGGTCTACGGTGCCGCCGCTCATTTCGTCACCCGACGGCACACCGATTATTATGTCGTCGATGATGAAAATCGGTTGGCCACCGTGGACGTCGACACCGGTTGTGTGCACGTCCTGGGCACGATTGCCAGTCCCCAAACGATTACCGACATCGCGTTCACCGAAGACGGTGATCTGATCGCGCTCACGGCGGACCGCCTGTACGAAGTGCACCCGGACCAAATCAACGCCGGCGTGATCGCATCGACCTTCATCAACTTTCACGGCATCCCCGGCGCCAATGCCCTGATCGACAGCCGCAACGGCGACTTTGGCAGCGAATCGGGTGACCTGTTTGCCGTCGGCGCCAATTTCCTCGACCTGAAACTTTTGGATCTGGAAAAGTCCGGCGATCTGCTCGTCCTTCACAACGTGACCACAGTCTTCGATATCGACGGCGCCCTGGCGGCCCGTCTGCTGGCAAGCGATTACAAGTCCAGTGGCGATCTCGATTACCTTTCGGCGGGGCATTTGATCCTCACGGCAAGACGGCCCAGTGAGAGTTTTGATTCCCTGATCGAAATCCAGACGCCGGGGACCGGTGGCACGATCGAGAACGCTCCCAAGCCCGCCCAGGATCCGGGCGAGAATTTTATCGACGTTTACGGACTCGCGCTAGACGGGAACGACAGCTTCGCGTTTGCCGGACACACGCTCCTGACGGTCAACCAGTTCACCCGTGACACGTCGCGTGAATTGGAAATGACCGGGCGCCCCTACTTGGTCGGCGCGATGGCCTCGGCAGTCGGAACCATCATCGGCGACCCGGCCGATCCCCCAGTCGTCAGGCTCAATACGCTTCGTAGCGACCCCGGCAACCTGCCGCATGGGACGCAACCCACATCTTGGATCCGGCAACGCAGTCAGTTGCGCGACATCGTGATCGAACTTGGAGCCAGCATCCCGAGCATTCCCTCCGGCGGGATGGTGTTGACCAATTTGGGAGTGACGGGGTTCGAAACGCCCGTCGAGATTGCGCTGCGGAACGATCAAGTCATCTTTGAACCCGGTAGCACGACGATCACGATCCAGCTGGACCAGGGACAGCTACCCGATGGCCGCTACCGATTGGTGCTTTCACCCGCCGTCACCTCCGGCCCCCAATTCACATGGACCGGCGATCGGATCAACCGGTTCTTCGTCTTGAAGGGTGATTGGAACGGCAACGCCCGGGTCGACCTGTTGGACTTTGCGACGTTCGCGTACTGGTTCGGCAACTCGACCAGCCTGGCGCCACCGTACGTCGATTTGAATCACTCCGGCATCGTGGATATCGGCGATTTTGCCCCCTTTGAAAACCAGTACGCCGACCTGGTGACGCTGCCCGGCGCGCCCGATCCGGTGACTCCAGATCTGGTCAGCAAGACGGAACTCGATCGGGCGCTCACCTCGGTGCTCAATCCGCTCAACGTCAACGGTCGCGATCAGGTTTCTCCGCTGGATGCTTTGAACGTGATCAATCGTCTCGCATCGGGTTTTGCGACGGCGACCGATTGGCGTTTCGATGTCAACCGCGATGGAAACATCACACCACGCGATGCGCTGCATGTCCTAAATTTCTTGGCCCTGCAACCGCCACCGCCAGCCGCCTCGCAGTCGCTGCAGTCGCCCGCAATGGTGTCGGTCGCTGTGCCGAGTCCACTGATTGATCCCGACGATGACGACGATCGTCTGCGACCGGAAACGGTGGATCAATGGTTCGCTGCCTGGGACGGCATCAGATCGTTCCAGTGACATCTTGATCGCAGACACCCGTCACGCACGGCGTGACCTACTCCACTCCGCTACACCCCGGCCGAAACGACGGTGCTGCCGCGGTGGGACGTCTCGGGCTTGGCCTCCAAACGGCGACGAAATCGGACGTGTCGCCGCCGCGTCCATTCCACCAGCGGTCGCCAAACCGCCGCGGTCAATCGATACTTGATCAGCAGGTGCCACATCCAGTTGGAGCGTTTGTACAAATATGACATGGCCAAATAGGCGGGCACCGCACGCCAGTCTTTCGGACGCCGACGCCAAATCGACGCGTGGGAAAACAGTCGGTCATAACAGCGTTCGTAACCGGCCGCCAATTGCTCGGGACTCATGTGCTTGGGCCGAAACACGACGTTGGCCGTGTCATACTTGCTCCAATCGCGATGCAGCAGCCGCCCCTCGGATTCCAACTGCCGAAACAGAGGTGTTTCCGGATAGGGCGTCATGATGTGAAACGTCGCACACTCCAGTCGGTTTTCTTCGACCCAGCGAATCGTCTTCTCAAAAACGTCTTCGCGGTCGTGGTCAAACCCCAACACGAAACTTCCGTTGACCTGAATGCCGTTGTCGTGCAACAGCGCGACACGACGCGCGTAGTCTTCGGTGTTTGGACTTTTTTTCTTCGCGTCGGTGATGTTGTCGTTTTGCAACGATTCGAACCCGATGAACACGCCGGTGCATCCCGCCAGCGCCATCTCGCGCACCAAGCCGGGGTCGTCGGTCACATCAATGCTGACCGCGGCACTCCAGATTTTCTCCAGCGGTCGCAGCGCGCGACACAACTGTCTCAAATACTCGGGCTTTGATCCCAGGTTGTTGTCGGTGAACACGGCGTACGGTTGCCCGTCACGTTGAAACTCTTCGGCGATCTGCTCGACATCCCGCATCAGGTAGGGCATGTGCAAGCCTTTGGTCGAAAGGTAGCAGAACCCGCAGCGATTGTGGCAGCCGCGAGTCGCGATCAAACTGGATGTCGTCAAGAAACTGTTGCGGGGCAACAGATCACGTCGAGGCGGCGGATCATCTCGATAGGGTCGACGAAAGTCGGCGCGATAGGTGGCTTGCAAACTGCCGTTTTCAACGTCACGCAGAATTTGCCCCCACAGGGCAACGCCGTCACCGATCGCCAGTGCGTCGGCGTGCGGTGCGGCCTCGTCGGGGCAAGACATCACGTGCAACCCGCCCAGGATGACGACGGAGCCTCGTGCGCGATACCAGCGGGCAAGTTCATAGGCGCGCTCGGCAAACGTCAGATGAACCGTGATGCCGACGACCGCCGGCATCGGGTCGCTCGGCGGCGGCCCCTGCAGCAGGTTCTCATCCCAATACCGGACGTTCCAATCCGCCGGCGTGCTGGCGGCGACACTGGTCAACGCCAGCGTCGGCGTCAACACGTGTTTGCCAAAACTGGCGTGCGGATCCTTGGGATAGAACGGGTTGATTAACAACGCCTGCCGCTCGCGGACCGGAGGCGTGGGCAGCTGCGGATCAAGTCCAGGAGCGATCCGCATCGCGTGGGGGACCCAACGTTTCATGTCGTCCATCCTGTTTCTTCGTGGCAATGTCCCAGCCGCAACAGCGCCCGGTGAACCTGATCGATGGTCTCGTCCAGCGTTGACGTGCCGGCCGTTAATCCCACGTTTTCATAGGCGTCAAACCATTCCGGCCGGATGTCTTGGGCCGACTGGACATGAAAGGCCGGCTTGTCATATTGGCGGCAAAGTTCGACCAGCCGCCGCGTGTTGTTGGAGTTTTCTCCGCCGACGACAACCACGGCGTCGACACGATCGAGCAAGGTCAACATCGCCGCTTGCCGACGCTTGGTCGGGTGGCACACTGTGTCAATGAAACGAATGTCGGCGCCGCGGTTCTGGTGATGAATCTCCCGAGTGATCGATTCTACCACATCGCTCGGCATCGTCGTCTGGCTCAAAACGCCAAGCCGTTTCGACTGGTAAACCCGAACGTCCGCGACACCGGCGACCACGTCGTAGGCGTCCAGATCGTCGACAATCCCCCGGACCTCGACATGCCCCTTTTTTCCGATCACGATGACGTGCCGACCCTCGGCCCGAAGTTCAGCTGCCGCGTCATGAACGCGTCGAACGAGCGGACAGGTCGTGTCGATCAATTGCTTGTCGGCGGACCGCAATCGTTCGCGTTCGGCGTCGCTGACTCCATGTGCGGTGATCAAGACCAACGGCGTTTCGGCACGACAGTCACGATGCTGTTCATCGGACCGTCGAAACCCCGCATCGGCGAGCCGCTCGTTGACGATCCGGTTATGCACCAGTTCGCCGTGAATCGTCACCTGAGTCGGATCCTCGATTTCCGCGGCGATCTGCAACGCGTCGCGTACACCAAAACACATCCCCATCTCGTCGGCTCGAATCACATTCATGGAAGGTCCCGCTGCACTAGCTTTGCAATACAAAGTGAACAAATAAAAAAAGAGACGTCGCTCAGGCCGAGGACCAGCCACGAGCATCCCGCTGGCGGCGACTGGAGGCTTCGGCACGCGGCGCGGCATCGAGTTGCGCGTCGGCGATCACGCGTTCCAGTTCGTTGATGTAGTCGGCAAAACGGGAGCGTCCCACGTCGGTCAGGCGATACATGGTTTGGGGCCGTGTTCCGCCGGTGCCCTTCCAGATTTCGACCAGTCCCGCGTCGCTCAAGACGGCCAGATGACGACTCAGGTTTCCGTCGGTGAGTGAGCAGAGTTGTTTGAGATCGTTAAACAGCAAACCACCGTCGTGCGCGGCCAGTGAGGCAAGGATGCCCAATCGAGCCTTTTCATGCATGACGCGATCGAGTCCGCCGTAGGCGAATCGTCCCGATCCGGCAGGGGCAGGCTGCGAGCTTGTCGATTTCGAGTTTCGTTTAGCGGGCATCGGGTCGCTCCAGATACCAATACAGAATCGCGGCGCTGAACAGTTGGCCGCCACCGAAGGTGATGAACATTAGCCACGGAGAAAATGCGTTCTCGCCCTGTCCCCATTGCAGGCATCCACAACCGCAGGCGATGTAATAGGCGCCGACCCAAAACACCTGACGTGGCATCAGACGATACGAGGCAAACACGCCGAGGCCGAAGATCAACGCCCACAGCCCCGGCAACATCCAGCCGACCTGGGGGGCGTAACGATAAATCGAGAGCGTCATCAACGCCCCGACGACGATGCATGGCGCGAATTGTTCGACCGCCAGACGCGTCATCTCACGCGATCGTCCCGCGCCGTTGATCTCGCTACGCCAGATGAATTCGGCCGCCACCACGATCACACTGACCGCAGCAACAGAAACCCAGCCGACCAAATAACGCCCCAAATCCGTTGCCGGCGATGCGACCCATTGTGATTGAAACGCCGCAGCGATCATCCCGATCACGGCAGAAAACCCAACGGTTGCCGATCGGTAGCCGCGAAACATTTCGCTCCGCGCGACACACGCCCGAATTTCGGAAATCTGGCGAAGCGCCTCGCGAAGTTCCATCACAGTGGTCCGGATCGAAGAGAATCGGTTTACTTTGCATTGCAAAGTATACGAGGCTGTTCGGGTCCGTCAACCACCTTTTATCCGTCAGCGGCGGCCATCGACGCATCACGCGGCGACCGCGGTGACGCCAAGTCGCCAGGGGCCGAATTGTGCTTTCGTCACCGCCACAGCAGGCCTGACGATTGACCGGGGCGATCGTCAGGTCGAGAATCAAGTGGTCACGCAGACGGACAGGATGGCCAACCGAACAGGGGACACGCCATGGCAGAGAAGATTATCGGCGTCGGACAGCAATCTGATTTGGCGGTGATTGCCGAGATCATCGAAGCCGAAGTTCGCCGGACGTACGGAGGGGCGAAAAAGATCGTCGCACACGCCAGCGGGATCGAACTGCAAGCCCTGCGCAAGGGTTTCGATGGCCCCTTCGACTCATACAAGATTCGCATTTGCGCAGATGCCGAGACGCTCGCGGCACTCGGAGAATCCGCCCAATCATTTCCACCCAACGCCGCGGTGACTCAAGACGAAGGCGTTTTCTGTGTTGAGTTTCTCAAGGTGGCGCATCACAGCACCGCTTCCATGGATGCGATCAAGCAGATCTCCGCAAAGATGCTGTTGCCGGACGTCTGGCGTTTTCAAGGCGAGCGGTTTCGTCGCGAGACGCTTCGCCCGCATCGATTGATGGAAGCGATGGTGAAGTTCCGCGCCAGCGATCTTCATCTGTACCCCGACGCGGATCCCGTGTTCCGCGTCGACAATGCGATCCGGCGATCCGACTTGCGACATCCCCTGACGGCCGAGCAGATCACGGCGTTGATCAAGGAGATCGCGCCGGAAAAGGATTGGAAAGAGTACCAGGAACATTCGCAATGCAGTTTTCGATACCATCAGGTCGGTGTCGGATTTGCCAGGGTTTCGGCGTTCATTCGTGGTGGAGTTCCCCATTGCACGTTGCGTTTTTTGCCCGAGGCGATCCCGTCGTTTGATGATCTTCAGATTCCCAACGATGTGATGAAAAAGTTGGGCGGCCTGCACTTCGGATTGGTCTTGGTCACCGGGATGACCGGCAGCGGGAAATCGACCACGGTCGCCTCGTTGATTGATTGGATCAACCAAAATCAAGCCCGGCACATTCTGACCATCGAAGATCCCGTCGAGTACGCACAGGAGAACAAGAAGTCGATCATTTCCCAGCGTCAGGTGGGGGAAGACGTGGAATCGTTCAACGAAGCCGTCCGGGCGGCACTTCGCCAGGACCCGGATGTCATCTTTGTCGGCGAGATGCGCGACAGCGACACGATCCGTTCGGCGATCAGTGCCGCCGCAACGGGCCACTTGGTCATCAGCACGCTGCACGCCAACACGGCTTCGGAAGTCGTCACTCGGATCGTCAGTTTCTTTGACCCGATCGAACGAGACCTGGTGCGGCTTCAACTGCGCGATTGCGTCAAATGCATCATTTGCCAGCGTCTGGTTGCCAAGGTCAAGGGCGGACGGATTCCCGCGTTGGAGTTTCTGTTCAACGACACCAAACAAATCGCCGACTGCATCATGTCAGGCGATGCCCAGGGGATTCGCGCCGGCATGCAGCAAGTGATGTCGGAATCGTTTATCGTTGAGAAGTATTTGGTCGATCTGGCGAAACAGGATGTGATCACTCATGATGAGGCGGTGGCACATGCCGCCAACCATGACACGTTCGAACAGATGTGGCACGGCAATTACGCCCCACCGACCATCGATTCGATCAAGCAACACTGAACGCGCGCTGCTCGGTCGTATCCGAATGGCCCAATGGACCAACGAAGTGAGTCGGGAACGAGCATTTGACTGAGAACACCAACCATCACCGCGAAAGTTTGCTGACCGAGCACTTTCGCGAAACGCGTCGCCAATTGCGTGGCTTGTTGCTAAAAATCTGGGGCGGTGGATTCCTGGTCGTCTTGTTCGGATTTGCCCTGGCCTGGTTTTTCATCCAGCCGGCTCCGCCACGCACCATCGTCATGGCGACCGGGTCCGACGATGGGGCGTACCACCGGTTCGCGATGCAATACCGCGACTACCTGGGACGCCAGGGCGTGACGCTGGAACTGCGTCCGACGGCCGGTTCGATCGAAAATTATCGGCTGTTGCAATCCGATCCGGAAGTCAACTTGGCGATCGTCCAAGGCGGCACGGCACCAAAATCTATTAGCGGCGCGGTCGAAATCGAAGCCTTGGCCAGCCTCTATTTCGAACCGCTCTGGGTGTTTTACCGCGGCGACGAAACGACGGCCGATCTGCGAGGCCTGAAAGGGAAGACGATCGCGATCGGCCGCAGCGGCAGTGGAACCGAATCGATCGCGACCTTGTTGTTGGACGAAAACGGGCTCGATGCCGACGCCGGCTCGACCCGGGTGCAAGTGGGAGGTCGTGAAGCCGTCGAGCGTCTGAGAAACGGTCAGGTCGACGTCGCCATGTTCGTCCTGTCCCCGCAATCGACGTTGATCCGCGAGATGATCGCTTCGCCCGACATCCATCTGCTGAGCTTTCAACGGGACGATGCGTACGTTCGGCGCCACCCGTTTCTGACCGCCGTCACACTGCAACGCGGCGTGATCGATTTGGAACATGATTACCCCAACCAGGACGTTCAACTGATCGCTCCGGCGGCGAACTTGATCGCCACCCGGTCGCTGCACGACGCGCTGATTCCCCTGCTGTTGCGGGCGGCATCGCAAACCCATCGCGGGCATGAAAGCCTGTTGCAACCGGGCCGCCTGCCATCGACCGAATTCATCGAGTTTCCACTGAATGAATCGGCCCGCGTGTACTTTGAAGATGGGCCTCCCTTCCTGCAAACGTACCTGCCCTTTTGGGTCGCGTCGGCCATCAGTCGGGGAAAGATCTTGTTGTTGCCGGCGTTGACGTTGCTGCTGCCGTTGTTCCGCATGGCACCGCCGCTGTATCGCTGGCGAATCCGCTCACGAATCTATCGCTGGTACGAGATCTTGCGGGGGATCGAGTCCGAATTGCGCAACGAATCGGATCTCCAGCGGCTGCAGAAAAATGTGACGACGCTGGTTCAAATGCAAGGCGAACTGGATGACCTGAAATCCGTTCCACTTTCTTACATGGAAGAATTCTACAATCTGCGTTTGCACGTCGAGTTCGTCCAGCGACGTGTCCAATACGCGATTTCCGAACTCGATCGAACCGCTGTGGCCGACGACGAAGCTCCTGCCGAACCGGCCGATCCATCTGACACGAATCATTCTGCCGCCGAAGATTCTGCCGCGGCCGCGCCACCCCGCCCCGACCAAGCGCCCGACGGGATCGCAGGCTCATAAGTGCGAAACACAACGACGGTGAGTGATCCCGTGGAGACAGTGTCGGTGCGAGGTGCGTCAGATGTCACGCACCGCGCGACCGGCGATTTTGACTCGCTCCCAGGTTGAATCTGGGAACGAGCATCGCCTCGGAGCAAGTTCCCTTGGCATCACGCTAGACGGCTGCTCGGGACATCAACCGTTTAAAGAACCCGCCGAGACCCTTGGGGCGAACCGTCGCAGTGGAGGACTCGGCAGTGGAGGACTCGGCAGTGGCGGACTGTGGCCCAAAGTGTTCACGCCAATCCTGTTCGGCGTGTTCCCAGCCGACGTCATAGCCGGCCTTTTCGCTTAAGAAATACTTGTGTTGCTCGATTTGAGCGATTTCACTTTCGGAGAGTGTCGACGGAGCGTGAGGCATCATTTGCTTCCTTGACTTGATCGGATGGAACGGATTGCCCGCTGGAGCGATGGCAACCAACAGTTGCGAACTGGTGACGACCACGACTCGATGGACACGCAGATTGTTCCATTCACGATCCGCCCGTCAATCTCATCTCGGTGAGGATCGAGGTCCGACCCGATAGCGGCATCCAGTTTCACCCTAAGGGGCGTGTATGGCACCGCTGAAGCGGGCGTACAGGTCCGCTGTTTTCGCGTCGTCCGCGTACCGACTCTTCCGCCGCAACTCGATCTTCGGGTAGGTGGTCGTGCGGTTTTTAAAGTCACCCTTTTTGATCAACGACTTAAAAACGGCACGACCTCATAGGGCGTGGGGGAGCTTTCACAGAATCCACGCCCCAGGAGCAAAGCGTGCCTACCGCGAGACGGCTACGCCGACGTCATGCCCCTTTAGGCGTCATCAGCTTCTGCTTCTTCCGCTTCCTTAGCTTCCGCTTCCTTTGCTTCCTCTTCCACCGCCTTCATTTCCTCTGGCTTTTCAGCCGCATCGGTCTTTTCGGCTTCGGCCTTTTCGTCCAGGTAACCCTTGAGCGTTGCTTCGATTTGCCGTTGTCCGTTGGCATGCTCGACGGCCATCCGCTGGTACTTGATGGCTTCATCGAGCTGTCCGAGCTCGTAGTAGCATCGCGCCAACGTATCGAGGATCGGTCCGTTTTCGTTTTCTTGCAACTCGGACGCCCGCTTGGCGGCTTTGAGCGCGAGTTCCAGATCCGAGGGGTCTCCATTGGTCGCGGTGGTCCAGGCGATTTGCCCGAGCAGCATCGCATCATCCCAGGCCAATTCGACCAGCGCTTCACGAGCGACCGCCGCTTCGCTGGTACGTCCGGCGATTTCCAGAACCCTCACGCGATAGTTGAGCAGCGTCTTGGAGGATCCGAAATCTTTTTCGAATTGATTGAGTCGCTCCAACGCGGCATCCCAATCTTGGGCTCGCAGCAGTTTCCCGACTTCTGCGGACAGTTGCTGCAACTGTTCTTGCTGTCTGTATTCGGCGATCGCAGCTTCGCGGTCCCAGGTACCGTCGACGATTTCCTTGAGCGGTTCATCAATGGTCCCGGGGTGCCCGATCCATTCGACGACTCCATCACGTCCGACGATGAACGCGCAGGGGATTCCGCCTTGCCCGGCGGCCTTCATGTACGCCAAGTTCATCCAGTCGTTCTCATCGATCGCCAGTCGATACCCGATGATGTCGTCCCAGGTTTTTTCGGCGGTCGCGTTGTCGGCAAGAAAGCCTTCGACCGTCGCTTCATCTTCGCGAGTCACACCGATGAAGGTGACGTCGTCGGCGAACTCGGATTGCAGCTCCGTGATGTGCGGCATACCGGCACGGCAGGGGCCACACCAGGTCGCCCAGAATTCGACCACGTGGACACGATCACGAAGTGGTTCTTCGACCGGTTCGCCACGGACCCATTTTGCAATCGCCAGACCCGGACTCTTGTCTCCAACAGCCAACTTCTCCGGTGGTGATTTGAGGCCCGGCAGATCTGAATCAGAATCATCCGAGGTGCTGGGGACCGTAGCCGGTGAATCGCCCGAATCCGCGGCCATGGAATCGTGCACCACCGGCGGTTCCAAGCCATCGGTCGCCTCGTCCCGACTCGATTCTTTGCAGCCGCTGGAGACGGCAAACAGCGTGAGCAACATGAAGGCCCAGACGGATGCCTTCGATTGAATCAATCGTCGACAGAAAGTAAGACTGCAAGATCCCATAACACCGTGACTCCCGTAAAGCATGTGGATCGGGAGAGCGACCCCCGGAACATTCGATGCTATCGCGTCGGCACCTCAATGGCAACGGTTCGCCACCGCCATTGACCAAGTTCGCGGCCTCGGGAGAGCGTTGAACTGGTTCAGGGCGGACCGACCGGGTGGGTGGGTAGGGGTCCTGCAAAACCGGGCAATGGCACAGCGATACCTGCCACGCGATCACACTACTGAAAAAACGGATTCGCCTTGGTTCCCGGCACGGCACGGTGTTGAGACCCGGAATCGTGCCCCGAATCCGGTTGGGCGGGCCGGAGTCCGACTGGATTGGCTGCCGTCGAGGCGTCGCGCGGTCGCAACATCGCCGGGGTCGCAGTTGCTGACGACGTGACGGGTTGCTCGGTCGTGACCACCAAGTATTGGAACACCACCGCGGCCCAAAATATCAACACCGTCGCGAGTCCCGAAAGGATCGAGTGCGCAAACAGAATAAAGATCGACTGCATCAGCCCACATTTGGCGGCGCAAGACGTCCAGTACACCGCCAAAAAGCAGGCGAACACCAGCAGCACGCTTCCGCCGGCGGGCCCCATCAGGGCTGAGAAGGCGAAGACCATCACGAAATTGGAAACGGAGATGCCCAAGATCCACCCGAGGCAGGCAACGTAACCTGGCGTTGCGTCACCAAACCACGTGATACATCTCTGGTACGAAGCAATCGTGACGAGCACCGCCCCGACGATCACGACGAGACCCAGCGCGGAGTTGAACGAGATCAACTGGGTAAATGCGGAGAACGGTTGTGCCGAAAAGTCGGTCATTGTGGTTCGATGGAGCAGAGTTTGGATGCGGGTTTTCAGACATCGCTCAATGCATAGCTTGCCCTTTGCAACAGGCGGGCTAAAGCGGCTCCGCACCGGACAATTCCCCCTTCGCAAATTCAAACCACCCGCAACAACGGCCTGACCGGTCTATTCCGCGAATCGTTGACATCACGTCCCAGCCCACCGGTCCCGCGATGAGCTCGTGTTGGATCACGCGGCAGCTGGGATCACCGTCCATCAACTGCGAACGGTCGCCCGTGACGAAGTCATCTTGCCCCCGGATACATTGACACTGCTGGAACGCAACGTCATCGCGTTCGCACGCAGCCGCGAGCGATTGTCAGCACTCGGGCTGTCTCAAAAGAAGGGAATTTTTTTCTACGGGCCGCGCGGAACAGGCAAGACACACACCATCCACCACCTCGCCGGATCACTCAGCGGACACACCACCATTTTGATCTCGGCAGAACAGGTCGGGCGTCTCGGCCGCAGGACGTGCGACTGCTTTTGTGTTCAATCGACACGACTCTAGAATGGCCGCGAAACAGAATGCGTACGTCTGCCATTTCACGAGACGACTGCGATGTGGAAGCTCTTTCTCGTCACCTGTGTTTTTGGGTACTGCCTTGTTTTGTGCCTCCAGCAACTCTGTCGCGGCATTCGCAATGGAAAAGTGACGGGCCTTGCCGGCGGCAAAGGAAAATCGTTTTTTGTCAGCGTTGACAGGCGTGAAAGACCATTCGCGTTTTGGGGCTTTATGTTGCAGCAGACCATCTTCACATTGCTCGTGTCGTCTGCGCTTTGGATGGGGTGGTTCCAACAGTACGTGTTCGCGGAACGGAAGCCGACGATCGCCTCTGTCCAACACGACGGTCCGGCAACCCTCCTGGTCTACTGGCGTCGCCCGGACCGAATCGATGATCCGCTCCAATACATTGTCTATCGCGGTTCCGCTGACCACGCGATGGTCGAGATTGCTCGACTCCCCGGCGGAGCGACCGACGGTCAATATGTCGACCGGGATGTCGATCCGGGCATCACCTACACCTATCAGGTTGAAGCTCGCTTTCACCGTCTGACTCAGTGGCTACTTTCGACGGAGTCAACACGCAGCGAACCGGTGAGCGGCAAAACGTTCTCGAGGTAGGTGCTAAACAGACCTGGATCGTTTTGCCCAGACTCGCCGCCGACGACGGAACCAAAAGAAAACCCCGACAGACGGTGGGCCTATCGGGGATTTGCGTTATGGGCGATACAGAATTCGAATCTGTGACCTCTACGATGTCAACGTCCGGGCGACCGATGGAAAACGCCGTAAATTGCGGGGCGAATCGCGACGATGCCGAACGGTTGCACCACTGGTTGCACCTGATCGCAGAATCGGACGAACGTGATATCGCTTCCGTGTTGGTCGCGGCGGTCGCTGAATCGCTCGGCGGCGATGCCGTGGGGCGGTTCGTCGATGCGGTGCAAGAACAAGCCGAAGCGGTCCGACAGTAGGGGCCCCCTATTAGGTTCTCTACGGCCTAAATGCTAGGATGCGGAGGTTTCAAGGCCCACCGGATCGCAAAGAGAGTCCGGCGGGTCCCGCGAAAAAACGCGGGTCCCTCTGAGCGTTCATTTGCGGGTCCGGTTGCGATAAGGCCCACTGCTACGCGAAAGAATCCGTCCGTCACCAACATGCGGGGTAAGGGGCGGTACAAAATCACGTTTGCTGATGCAGGGGGCTTGGGGGCGGTGTGTCGGGTCCTTCCTGACCGTCGCAGCTTTGCGACTCTAACGGGAACAATCTCGGGCACCAGTATTGAGGACCCCTTGCCCCTACAGGGGGGGCGGGTCTTTTGTCGCCGCCAATATGGACACGACCCACTGGTCCTCAGCGTGATTATGGGTGCAGCGAAATGAGTTTTCGGGTCCTTGCGGGTGATCCGAGCGACGCGGGTCGCTTCCGGGCGGTGTGTCTCGGATTGCAAGTTTGAAAAACTGGCTTCCCTTCCGCTTCCGTAGTCGGCTCGATGCGGCACAATACGGCATTCGGGCTGACCACCCGAATCGGAACGGTCGCGGTTGGTCCCGCGATCATCACACGGGTAGGCGGATCGCTTCCGCCGATGGAGTCTGCCGAGGCTGTTTCCTATCCGACGGCCGAGGCGGACTCCGCCCAGCTACTACGGATAGGAGACTGGTTGTGCATTCACGATTTGATTCGCTGGTTGATTCATGGCTACTCAAAGCGGACCGGTGGATTGAACAAGACCGCGATAAGCCAATCGAGGTTTTGATTCTCGAATATGTTTTGAATGAACGTGGCGAGGCGACAGGGCGCGGTTGGGACGAATTGCCGTCGAAATTGCGAAGTCACTTCGGCGGTACTGCACGATCGAATCATCGACTCGCAAAAGGCCGATTTATGTCTTTTGCGTATCGAGGCGATATGGGCGGCTGGCGAGATTTGTTCGGCGAAATCGACAAGGCGTCCCGCTTACTCGTTCGCTTAGAACCTAGCGACCATATGGACCGCATGGACTCACTAGACCACTGGGCTCTCACGCTCTTTCATCTAGGACGAGTGGGTGCGTTTGATAGAGTTCAAGGCGGCAAACCAATGAGCCTAGACCCTGGATTAAGCGTAATAGTCGGCGGGGCGACTTTGACAGATGCTCGGTTTAACATCGACGGCTTCGGCGGAGAGAATCTCGCACCCATGAAGAAGCTGATGCGTGAGTCTGCGGAGAAGCATGGCTGGTATGCTCACTTCCATGACATCCGAATGGCAACTGTTACCACTATTCGTTGGTTACAGACCAAGCAAGCCGAGGCGGCAAATACTGACAGACTTTCTCTACCTCAGTTGTTAAACGAGATCCTAATTGCACTAGACGAAGGGGTTGCGTTTGAAGGGCTGTATCCGCTGCTGCGAAGGGTTGAAGCATTGCGGGTGACGGTGTTAGGTGAGACGGCTTGGCCGGGGTGCCTAATTCGGCTGAGGGACGGCTACTTTCAGTTGGCGACAAAGCATCCACACCTAGACGAGCACTACGATGCGGAGTGGGATGCGTCAAAGAAACTAACTCCCGATGAAAACGACAAGTTGCGTTTTCACATTAAAAGGGTGGTCGGTGCGTGGCTGCGATTTGCCGAAATGCGAATCGCGGCCGGAACAGACGGCAAGCTGACGGGAAAGGCTGGTCGAAAACAAGCCGAAGCGGGGTTGGTTGCAGATAGCAACGAATCAAGCGCTGATGACGGATCGGATAGCACGGAATCGCACGATGAACAAAACGCGAAGTATCTACGGCTCGAATTGCTGACGCCAAAACTTGACGACAAAAGCGTGGAATGGATTGAGTCAAACCGTAGAAATTACGAGATTTTTAAGATTGGTTCGGGCACACTTCGCAAGTACCGCGAAATTGCAAACGCTCTGTATGTTGCACCCGACAAGATGTTCGGCGTAGATCGAGATGGGCGAATTTGGCGACGAAAGCCGGGCAAGAACAATCCCGAAGATGGGCGGGTGTTTTACCTACGTTCAAGCCTTCCGAAACCGTAGAAAAAGCGTGGATTCTACGCTTTGGTTTTTCATTGCCAACACGGATTGAATCCGCATGATTCCGCATGTCCGACAGGCACGACGGGTGCCTGACGCGGACGGTTCTACCTGCGGAATCATGGGTATTTCCAATGGATGCTTACACGGTCGCCGAGTCGGTCCGAGATGGACGGCAACGGGCGATGATGTCGGTCGATGATGTCGCCGACGAACTCAATTGTTCGGCTCGGCACGTTCGCCGATTGTCGGACTCTGGACGGATGCCCCGTCCTATCAAGCTCGGGTCGCTGGTCCGATGGCCGAGAGCGGTTGTCGAACGATGGATCGGCGACGGTTGCCCCAATGTCCGCAACGCGAACAAGGGGACCCGACGATGATGCAACAAACACTATTCGACATCGGGTTGACGGTCTGCGATTTGTTCGTAGGCCGACCGATTGAAACGCGGTCCGCTGGCGACCGTTGCCGGGCGGCTCAACTGGCTCTCTTGACGGTCCTACTAAAAAGCCGAAGCGGCACGGCATCGACCGATGACATCGTTCGGGATTCGTCAAAGGCATTCCCAGGCGGCGGTAAGTGGCTCGGTCCCGCAGTCTCTCAGCTTGCGAAGGACGGGTTAATTCAAAGCTGTGGGGCAACCCGAAGCCGCCGAACGCCACGTCGCAAGGGACTGCTGAGCGAATGGGAAATCGCCGACCGAGAGGCGGCGAAACTCAAAGTCAAACGGCTTAAACGCGGCTTGACGTTTCACGAAAAAACCGGCTCGGCGGGGGCATCCACCGAACCGGCAAATTCTCAAACTCACACCGACAGCAAGGAAAAAACCGATGGGCAAGTTAACTGACATTGTACGAGAGCAAGGCAGACTCGGCGACATTAACTCAGCATGGAATACCCAAATTGCACCCGAGGACGACGTGTTGCCGAAAGGCGAATACATCGCCGACATCGTGAAGGGCGAACCGTATGAGTCATCTAGTGGACACCCGGCTTACAAGTTGACTTTTGAAGTTTCTGACGGCGACTTCAAAGGCCGACGATTCTGGCACGATTGCTATTTTTCGGCAAAGGCAGAGGGGCGGGCACTTCGCGATTTGGCAAAACTGGGTGTCCCAGTCACGGGCACCAAGGCGGAAACCTTCGCAGCATTAGATCAACCATTGCCGGCTGTGTTCCGCTGCAAAGTCAAGTTGGCGATTCGTCGCGACGACGACGGCAACGAGGGAAACCGTGTTCGGCGTTTCGATGTTCTGGAAGTCGTCAAACCGGAACCCGACGAATTTGCACCGGATCCGGTGACCGACGCGGCGGGCGGTGACGCTGGCGACGATGGCGGAAAGCAAACGGACCTTGGCTTTCCCACTGACGACGACGCCAGCAACGGGGAGTCGTCCTAGTGAATGATGCGATGCCGCTTGGGTATCGCATTGTTGGCCCGTGTGACCGCGAACGCCGGTTGGTCGATTACGACCGAGCGTTCGCGGCCTACGCGGCTTGCGATGACCTGGCACAAACTGACAACGAAAGTTTTCTTTCTCCCTTCCAATACAACGACGCGATCCGCGACCGAATCAACGACGGGGTTGGTCGGCTTGACGTTCGCGGATTCGATGGCCCTTGCTGGTCGCGGTTTGTCTGGTTCGACATCGACCGAGAGGGCGACATCGACGCGGCAACAAAAGACGCTCGGCGTTTGTCCCTGGCAATGGTCGAACGATACGACATCGACGAATCCGAATTGCTTGTGTTTTTCTCCGGGTCGAAAGGCTATCACATCGGGTTGCCGACATCGCTTTTCAATCCGTCGCCGACGCGGACTTTCAACAAAGCGGTTCGGCGGTTTGCCGAGGGCTTGGCCGCTTCGGTCGGTGTTGCTGTGGATCCGGTCGTCTATGGCAAGGTGCAGCCGTTGCGGGCACCCAATAGCCGACACGGCAAGACCGGACGACATAAACGGTTCGTGACGCTCAGCGAATTGCTGCACGTCAAACCCGCTGCAATCGTCGCCAAGTCGGCCGAACCGTTGCCGTTCGAATTGCCGGACGAACCGACAATCGACGAACGGGCGGTCGCAGATTGGCGGGCGGCTTGCGAGTCGGTGAAACGACAAGCCGAAGCGGTCGCCATGACAGGGACCGACCGAACCGAACTGAATCGTTCGACGCTGGAATTTATCCGCGACGGTGCGGACGAAGGCGACCGGCACCGGATGTTGTATTCGGCCGCTGCGAACTTGGCCGAACTGGGATGTTCGGTTCGGCTTGCCCATGCGTTGCTGACTGAATCCGCTTTGGATTCTGGACTACCGCCCGCCGATGTTCGCCGAGCGATTGACAACGGACTGAACAAAAGAGGCACAGCATGACATCGCAAAAATTTATCCGTTGCGACCGATTGTTCGACGATTGGCACGACGACGTTTTGCACGGGGAACCGCCGCGACGGTTCGACATTGGCGAAGGGTTGGAACACGTCCGGTTCTCCCCTGGCACGGTCGCTTTGCTCGGCGGGTCGCCGGGGGCGGGAAAGACCGCTTTCGTCATGCAGTGCGTCGTCACCGCAATGACGAACGACGAATCGTTGCGGGTGTGTGTGGCAAATGTCGAGATGCCGCCGGAAAGGCTGCTAGAACGCCAGCTAAGCCGCTTGGGCGATGTCTTGTTGGACGACATCCAGAATCGGACGCTGAGCGATAGGCAACGCGAACGGCTTTCGGACGCGTTCGATACGCTAGACGACATCGCCGAACGGCTTGTGTTCGTTCGGGCACCGATGTCGCTTGAAAACGTCGCCCAGGCGGCTGACTCAATCGACGCGGACTTGATTTTGTTGGATTACATCCAACGGATTCGACCGGTCGGCAAGCACGACGACAAACGCGGCTCGGTCGATGCGACCATGGATTCGATACGTCGTTTTGCCGACGCGGGTTGCTGCGTGGTCGCATTGTCCGCGGTCGGTCGGTCCAAGGATTCGAAAGGCCGGTCCAGTTACTCGGGGGACGGCTTGTCGCTGGCATCGTTTCGGGAGTCGTCCGAGCTCGAATATGGGGCCGACGATGCGTATTTGATTGTTCCCGCTGCGGATTCCGACGCGGACCCAGACGACGCGGTAATCGACGTGACGTTGCGGCAATTGAAGTCGCGTTACGGCAAGCCGACCGATGTTGATTTGACGTTCGACCGGTCGCGGCAATCGTTCGAACCGGCCGAACCGATGATGTCGGACGAATCAAGGCACCTACGCGACCGCCTGAAAGGCTTGTGGGGTGACTCATGACGCGGAACACAGGGAGCAAGCCGAAGCGTAGCACGGCCGACAGATTCGCTGTGTTGAATGCGTTTGTGGACTTCTCGGCCGCCGAGTTGCGGCGTTCGGAATTGTTGGTGTGGATGACGCTTTACCGCGACACCCGCAAGGGGACCGCGACGACATCACAACGCGACATCGCGAAACGGTGCCGATTGAGTCGCAAGACCGTAGAACGCTCGGTCGAAAGTCTGGTCGGTCGCGGTTTGCTTCGCGTCGTCAAGCCGGGCGGCTTTCGGCGTGGCTCGGCAAGTTACATCGCATTGCCGGTAAGCCGCGATCGGCTCGACAAATTGTGACGCTGACCTCCTGATTGCTTGGGGACATTTTGAGCGATTCCCAGGCGACAAAGCTATGTCGCCACGTAGGCGACATTCTGAGGCGATCCCAGGCGACACCTGAATGTCGCCATTCCCATAAGGGACCATAAGAGAGTCTGTCTCTCTTAATGGTCCTACGGACCGAGAGACAGACTCAAAACATGACGACACCGACCGCCGACCAATTGCAATCGCTTTGGACAACACCGCCGCCGCTGGCGACACCGCCGATTCGGCCGACGCTGCGACCGCAGCCGCGATGCTGGCACCGCGACCGCTCGGTGTGGATCGATAGGCCGGATCGGATCCGAACGGGCTGGATTCGCACGACGTGTCGGCTCTGTGGAGGTTTCATCGGATACCGGACGGGACACGTCAGTTAGAACGATATGATATGGTGCGGCTTTGATCCGATCGCAAGAACCTCTTTTTGTTTGGGCAAAGTCATGGTGCGGCCGAATCAACCAAAAACACCGCGTTTTGAGAGCGAAGCATGATTGGATTATTGGCGATTGGCTTCCCTGGTATGCCCGAGTTGCTTGTCCTTACGGTAATGGGAAGTCTGTTATCTGTTCTCGTTGTTTTTCCATTGTGGCTGATTTGCAAAAAGGCCGGGTTTCCGGGCTGGATCAGCCTTGCTGTTTTTTTTCCGGTATTAAACCTGATACTACTTTTCTACTTGGCGTTTGCACCCTGGCCCGCACTAAATAAACCGAAGTTGTAGCGGGCTGTCGATTGCCACTGGCAGGCGAATAGATTCAGTAGCGACGGCTAGGACCGTACATCCGAAACCCGGCATCACCACCGGTTGCCGTCGCTCTTTCAATTCAATTGGTGAACGTGGAAAGGTGATACACGATGGGAACTCTGATTCGAAAAGTCGTTACCCGGTCGATGCCGGCGGACGCAACGATTGTGACCCGCAAGGGTGTTCGGTTCGCCCAGTGGAAAGACCGCTCGGGCAAGAAACGGCAAGCCGAGGTGACCGAGGGACGCGACGGCACGTTGCGGATCAAGACCGAGGCGGCAACGTGGACGGCAAAGTATCGCGACGGCGAAGGCGTGGTGCGTGAAGTCTCGACAGGGTGCCGCGACAAACAAGCCGCTCGGGCGGTCTTGAATGAACTGGAACAACGGGCGGACCACGTAAAGGCGAAGATCCGGACACCGGAACAAGACCGAATTGCGGACCACCAACAAACGCCGCTCCGCGAACACATCGACGCTTTCGTCGATTACCAACGGCGAAAGGGAACACACCCGGACCGAATCAATACCTACGAGAACCGACTGAACGAAACCGCCGACGCTTGCGGCTTTCGTTTCTTGTGCGACTTGTCGGTCGATCAGTTGGAAAAGTGGCTATCTGACGAACGCGAAGGCGACCGCGATATGTCGGCATCGGTTTACAACGGCTACCGCGAAGCGTGGTTGGCGTTCGGGAATTGGTGTATCGGAAAGCGGGTTAAAGGCAGAAAAGCCCGATACAACGGCGAGAAACGATTGATCGCTAACCCGTTCGACGGAATGGCTCGACTGGACCCAGAAGCCGAGAGGCGACGCAAGGCACGGGCACTGACGGAATCCGAGTTATTGCGATTGCTGGACGCCGCCCGGTCGCGACCTTTAACAGACGCGACGACCGTTTACCGGGGAAAGAATAAGGGCAAGCAAGTGGCCAAGATTCCGGATCGCCGCCGCCGCGAACTTGAACGGCTCGGGCTTGAACGGGCAATGATTTACAAGACGCTTGTGTTGACGGGACTGCGGGCGAATGAACTTCGGACGCTGGAATGCCGCGACCTTTCGTTCGGCGATGTTCCGTTCGTCAAGCTGCGTCACAGCAACGAGAAAAGCCGCAAGGGTTCGACGATCGCTCTACGGTCGGACTTGGCCGCCGAGTTGCGGGAGTGGATCCAGGGACGCGAACCGGGCAAAAGGGTGTTCGATGTTCCCGCTGGGATTCTGCGGATTCTAAACCGCGACTTGGAAGCCGCCGGCATTCCCAAAAAAGACGACGACGGTTGCGTCGTCCATATCCACGGCTTGCGGCATTCATTCGGGACCCACCTATCGAAAGCGGGAGTCGCTCCCAGGGTCGCCCAGGCGGCAATGAGGCACAGCAATATCGCTTTGACGATGGGCACCTACACAGACGCCCGGCTACTGGACACCGCCGAAGCGGTCGAGCGGTTGCCGTCGCTTCCCATCGCCAAGGATCCGCCGCGAACGGTTGCACCACTGGTTGCACCAAAGACAGGAAAAGAGGGTCAAATGGGGTCCATTGCTGACCATTGCGACCGCCCGGACGACACGCCGACCGAAACGACAAAACCCCGGAAAACGCTAGGTTTCACGGGGTTTTCGGGAGTGGGCGATACAGAATTCGAATCTGTGACCTCTACGATGTCAACGTAGCGCTCTAACCAACTGAGCTAATCGCCCGCGTTTTTTTGGGGCAGCCGGCACGGCCGCCGAGGCGGTGTGTCGTGCGGCGGTCTGCTGCGGTAACGGTTGGGATCGGACGTCGGGAGCTGAAACTTCAGCTTTCTCGGTCAACCAATCGGTTGCGTAGTCTGTAGCGATCGCGACGCGTCGTCAAGACGCCTTGGCGAAGGATCGAAAAAACTTCGGACTTGCCCCGGAAGTGGTGCAGGCCTAAAAATGGAACCGCGGAATTCGAGGGTTCCGCCTCCGACCCCGCTTTCGTCTTCCCCTGGCCGCCGAGATGTCTCGATTTTTTGCCGGAATGTTCTGCGGCGCGCTGCTGCTGTTCGTCGTCATGCACTACCACATCGTGCGCGGCAACAACGGCGTCGTTTTGGTGCCCAAGATCAGCAACAACCTGGCGGGAATCTACACCGACATCCGCGCCTTTGATCTGCAGGACTGGCAGAGCCACAAGGCGTTGGCGGCGGCGATCATGCGCAGCAATCAAGCCGATCTGCTGGAAGATTCTGCCCACCGCAGTTTCGGCGATGCAATGCGTCGCGTCGTCGACGACGTTTTCGGCGGGTAAGTCGCAACGCCAGGCCGCGCGGTCGGCACGATTAGCACGTTCGCTTTGATCTTGGCGACCCGTCGTTGGGCGACGTCATTGATGGCAGGCCGGACGCTATGCCGATGGATCTATCACGGTTTGCCGCTTGCTGGACGACCCCCCAAGGCGATTTACACAGAGCTCGATCCATGTCTTTCTATCGAAATCGATATTTCCTCAGCGGAATCCTGCTGATTCTGCTCGGGCTGCAGTTTCGTCGCGTCGAATCCTTCGTGCTCAACGAACGCTCCACGCGGTTCGTCGCGCGGATGACCAATACCCCATTGGTCGACAATTCCACGACGCTGGGTTCGATTTTCGAGCCCGTCACTCCGGTGCCAAGAAAACGCGTCACCCCCCCGCGTTGGCTGGGGCTGTCCATGATCGCGTTCGGCTGCGTGATCACGTTTCACTCTTTCGTGATCCCCCGCCACCGTGAGGGATAAGCAGCAGGCAGCGGACGCGAAAACGACGCCTTCGAAAGAACGAGGGCACGTCGCCACTGGGTGATCAAGCGTCGAGCGTCGATTGAGACGTCTTGTGATTCTTGCTCACGCCTCACCCAATAGGGGATGGACGAAGGCCGCCGTTGTGAGGCGTGGCCGCTGCGCACCGACGCCTCGGACGCAGGCCTTGGGCGATCCGAATTTGTTTGCCCTGCGTCTCCTTTTTTGATATGCTTGCATGAAGTTGAGTGCGGAAAACACTGGGTTTTCGCAACCACATCGTGTGGAATGAAGCAGTCGGAGATGGCTGTGGGTGCCGATGGCACCACAGTTCTGGCACTTGGTCCAGTTCCTTGCCCTTAGACGTGAGAACGCATCGCACCGATGACTCAAGCAACGGCAGTTGAGATCCATTTCCACGACTGTTCCCTGGTCGTGTCGCCTTCGCTGAAGGTGATCAACCGTCGAAAATCGGCCCGAAAGATTTCCTCCAAGGTGAACGCTGCGCTGGATCAACCGCGCGAGCACACGGTGACCGACGTGATCATTGATCTCGGACAGGTGACCTGGATCAGCAGCGCGGGGCTGAACGAATTGATTCGGCTGCGGGCCCAATCGCGGGCCTCAGGCATCCATCTGCGTCTGCGTTCACTCAATGAAGCCGTTCGGGATGTGTTTCGCATCACACGCTTGGAACGGATCTTTGAATTCGATGAGAATCCGGTAATCGAACCGGTGCCCGTGGCTGCCGCAGTCGAATTCGATCACGACCAATCGGTGCAGACACCGGTCTCTGTCTGAAATTGGGCCGGCGCTGTCTGAAATTTGACCACCGCTGCCGGGGAAGATGGCCCCCGAAGGCACTGACGGAATTCGCAGAACGACGCGAGCGGCTGTCGATTTTAAGCCCGCACGCGTTAGCGCGGGCCCACCCGGCGTCCCTCGCTAACGTGTCACGCCTGACAGCATCGACTGTCGGATGGAGATCAGCCGTCTGGCGAGTGGCCTACGGGCCCACGATCCAACAACCTGACATCCGCGCTGACGGCGCAGTCACGGGACACCAACGCGACGTTGCTACTTGATCGACGAGGGCTCAGCGGAGACGCGTTGCTGCACGGTCTGTTGCCCGATCAATTGCCAGTAGGTCAGCGCGCCGAGGGGCCGCGGAACGAGCTGGGGCCGCTGGGGCGCCGGCAGTCGGTTGCGGACGAGCTGGTACAAATCCTGCAGCATCGACGGCGCGTCGCCGTAGTAGCTGTGTCCGAGCAGGCTGAGGTCGATGCCGCTGACATCGATGGTTTCAACGCCCGGGACCACCACGATGTCGGCACCACTCTCACCGGCGCGGGGGTACCCGTGCACTTGCTTGGATGCGATCAGTGCTTGATCGTCGGAGGAGGCATAAAGGGTGACGTGCTCCGCGATGGACGTCAGCGCGGGTGCCAAGTCGCGGCGAAACCGATCGGCGTCCACATCGGGCGCGGCTAACACGACGCGATCAAACAGGGCAGACGGTTCGGTGTCGTCTTGCCGTTGCTGCCATCCGATTTCGACCAGCGCGCCGGTCGTCGGCCGATTCCCCATGCTATGGGCGACGACGTTGATCGAACTCGCACCGCTTTGATGGGCCAGCTCGAGCAGGAATTGCTTGAGGTGCGTTTGAGTCCAGGCGGCGTTGTTCTCATCGACGGTGTAGCCAAGCAGTGTGCCTTGGCTGGGCCAGCTGTAACACACCGGAACCCCTTCGAAGGGAAGGTCGACTGCGATCTGGGCGGTCCGCCGGATCGCCGATTGGAAGTCGACGTTGTAGCCGTGAATGAAGACCAGCAAGTCTTGGCTGGGCGACAACGCGACGGTCTCGGCGAGTCGTCGCTCAAACTCGGAATCGGAGAGTTCGACCGCACTGGTCAGGACAATGTGTTCCTGTTGGTCTTCGCGAATTTCGAATCTCAGCAAGCTGGGTCGCTCGACCATGCCGCGTTGGTGTGTGTCCGGCACCGTCACTTCGGCGATCCCTTTGACCAGCGTTCCCCGGTCTGCGTTGTACGTCACGCCATGTTTTTCGATGTTGGCAGTGCCGGAGAGCAAAACGGCAGACGCGGCCAAGGCGGAAACAACGCCGAACGCGGAGAGCCCCAAGGCGGCTTGGGATCGGCGTCGCAGCACGCTGAATCCGGCGAGGGCGAGAAAGACGATCGACGAACCGCCCAGCAACACCAGGGCGTCGCGGTTGCCGGTGACGTTGTAGGCGGACAAGGCAACCGAATCTCGCTGGCGATCGGTCGCATAGTAAACGGCCACGGTTGCGAACGCGCGGTCGGCGTCGTGGGTCGCGCCGGCGGGAAGCGTCCCAAAGGGGCCCGTCGGCGGCGAATCGGCAACCCGGGCGGCCATCGGCGGGGGCGGCGGAAGTGCAAGTGGTCGGGGTGCCATCTCGGACGAAAACGCCATCGACGGCTCGGGTTCTGAGTCGAACGCCGAATCGGCGAGCTGCGGATCGCCCTGGTCGATCGTGCGCGGCAGGACGCTGAATGCGGGCGGAACTTCCGGGGCCCCCGTGACGTCGGGATCGACCTGCGGAGCCGGCTGAATCGCTTCGGGCTGGGCATCCGGTTGCTCCATCGCCTGACCGCCCCGCTCGCCGGAGCAGCCGGAAAGGGTCAGCAATGCCAGCAAGACGAAGCCTAACGGAAAGAATCGCGGTGAAAAGAGGCCTTGCGACTCCTCCTCGCGGGCGATGCGGTCGCTGGAATCAACCTTTAGTCGGGCGGAATCGCCTGGTGCAGGATCGATCGGGTCAGAGAGCATGATGGAGTGACCTGGGGCAGGGATTGGTCATTGCACGGTTTGCCCGTGTGCTCGGGCGTCAGGCCTTCGATACTCTGCCGAAACGGTCCAGGTCGATGGCAATTGCGGCAGATCAATCTTTACCCGCCTGCACGTCTTTCTGTTTACTACGCCAAACCGCCTTCTCAGCCCTGCCTAAGAGTGTCGACGCATGGATTCGCACCGTCTGCCCGCCAGCCAGCCCGCCAGCCAGCCCGCCAGCCAGCCCGCCCACCAGCCCGCTTCCGTTTCAGCGTCTGTGATCATGACAACGTTTCGGTCGCCCCAATATCTCCGCCAAGTGCTCCAGGGGTTTGCCAACCAGACCTGTCGAGACTTTGAGATTGTCGTCGGCGAAGATGGCCGGACGGAGGAGACGCGCGGGGTGATCGACGAGTTTGCCACACGCACGGACTTTCGAGTTCGTTATGTTTCTCAGACCCACCAGGGATTCGGGAAAACGCGGATCCTGAACCGTGCCATCGATGCGGCCCAGGGCGACTACTTGATCTTCACCGACGGCGACTGTGTCCCGCGCCGCGACTTTGTAGCCGAGCACCTGCGGCTTGCCGCGCCGGGCCGATTCCTGTCTGGCGGCTGCTATCGGCTGAAACGTGCGTTGACCGATCGAATTTTGGCCGGCGACGTCGCGTACCACGATTTCACCGACCCGGTTTGGCTGAAACAGAACGGCGACGACGTTCCCGCCAAATGGCTGTGGATCCAAAACCGACCGGTTCTGGCCAAGGTGTTGGACCTCGCCACCACGACGCGCCCGACTTTCAACGGCCATAACGCGTCAGCTTGGAAAGCGGATGTCGTCGCGGCCAACGGGTTCAACCATGAAATGCGGTATGGCGGCCTGGATCGCGAACTCGGGGAACGATTGGAGAATGCCGGTGTGTTGGGCATGCAAATCCGCCACCGTGCGGTCTGCTATCACCTGGACCATGACCGCGGCTATGTCAACGACGAAGACTGGCAGCGCAATCGAGACATCCGCCAACGCGTCCGGAAACTCGGCATCACGCGGGCACCACAGGGGTTGGACCAGATCCAAGCGGCGGCTTGAGGGATCGGGTCACGGGAATCCAAGACGATGGAAGGCCAGACGATGGAAGGCCAGACGATAGGGGCAGAACAATGATGGGATGGCAGAATGATGGGATGGCAGAATGATGGGATGGCAGAATGATGGGAGAAAGGGCGACGGGGTGGTTGGATGCGGTAACGCTCAGCGGCGATGGGGTTCGGCTCGAGTTACTCGATCCACGCCATCACGACGAGCTTGTTGAATCGGCGCGGGACGGTCGTCTGTGGGAACTCTGGTACACGAGCGTCCCCGAACCCGACGCGATGGCTGGTGAGATCGAGCGTCGGCTTGATTTATACGCGCGGCGGTCGATGTTGCCGTTTGCGATCGTTGATGAGGCATCGGGCCGGGCGGTCGGAATGACCACGTACATGAACGCCGACGAAGCGAATCGACGCTTGGAGATCGGGTCGACGTGGTATCGCCAATCCGTTTGGCGCAGCGGACTGAACACTCGCTGCAAGCGACTTCTGCTGACACAGGCGTTTGAAACGATGAATTGCATCGCCGTCGAGTTTCGCACGCACTTCTTCAACCGCCGCAGTCGTGTCGCGATCGAACGCCTTGGCGCGAAGCTGGACGGGGTTTTACGCAACCACCAGATTTTGTCCGACGGGACGCTGCGAGACACGTGCGTCTATTCGATCCTCGCCAGCGAATGGCCGGCGGTCAAAACGCATTTGACGTTTCTGGTGCAGCGGCGCGGCGAGTAGTGATCGTCATTGGATCGACCGAATTCGCGTTTTCGAGCGAATGCTGGGCACATCCAGCTCGGCACAAACGAAACGACCTCTCCCGAAGGAGAGGTCGCGTGGTGATCGATCGGTGGCGGAAACCGCTTACTCTTGCTCTGGCGTTTCACCAAAAATCAGCATGCCCGAAAAGCTGGGCGCCTTGGCTGAGTTGTAGGTGTAACCGGCTTTGAGCGCTTGCTCGATCCGCATGGAGACTTCATGAAGATGGGCCCGTGAGTAGGCGTCCATTTTCTTTTCGCACTTCTTCAGTCGCATGTTGATGTTCTTCATCAGATCGACCAGTTGCATGCGTGCCAGGTCACCGATCGGCTTGTAGGCCGCCGCGCCATCGTTCTTCTCCAGGATCAGATCGATCAACCGTTGGACATGCTCTTGCTGCAGGTTGCGGCGGAGCGAGCTGATCATCGGCTGGCGATTGCTGCGGTTTTCGGGGCAATCGGATTCGAGTTCGGTCCAGGCGGCGTTGCTGATCGTGGTGAGCAACTCGGGCAGCGTCAACGCATCGTCTTCGGCGGGCAGCCGAAGTTCATTGTCATAGACGCGACGCAGCGTCGTGGGGCTCATCAACCAGGTCAGCGCGGAAGCTTGCAGACCGAGCACACGGTCGTGGATCGGCCAGGTCGCTTCACCGGACGTACCGAAGTGGGCACCGCCATCGAGCCATTGATCGGACGTCATTCGCTCGAGCAACTTGGGCGTCAAGCCGAAGGCGCTGTCGTTGAACGTCTGGTCGATCACGAACTGCATCGCTTCGCGTTGCTGTTTTGCCGGGACGACGACGACCGGGGGTCGATCGTTCGGATCCCCTTTCTTGTCTCGGTTGACAAACGCTCCGCCGACCCAATTGGCCATCATGCTTGCCGCACGGGTTTGGATCGATAGCGTCAATTCGTAGCCGCGACGTGCCTTGGCCCAGCTGTCACCGTCTTTGACAAACTTGTCCAAGATACGCTCGCGATAGAGCTTCACGAGTTTCATCTGCTCTTGAGCGTAGTCGAGCGGATTGGCCGAGAAGTCGTAGCGGCGGGCGAGCGGATCGGGACCGTTGGTGTCTTCGTCGGTTGCGTATTGCAACTCCGGTTCGACGCAACGTTTGAGGATCGTGGGCAACGCCTTTTCGTCAAAGGTGTAACCGTATTCGATCGCCCAATAGTCGTACGGGCCGATGTCGATCATGGTGTAATCGCCTTGGACGTCGCCGCTTTCATAGCGGAAGTTGATCGGGATGTAGTCCATCACCGAGGCGGTGAAGACTTCTTTGCCCTTGAGTTCTTCGCTATTGATTTTGTCGAGCGGGTGTAGCGCCGAGCCTTTGAAGTTGTGACGCAATCCGAGCGTGTGTCCGACTTCGTGAGCGACCAGATCGGCCAACAGCGGTCCGACGAACCAGTCCGGCATGCCGTCGAGCATGTCCACCGAATCGTCTTTCTTCTCGTCGTCTTTCTTCTCGTCGTCCTCCTTCTCATCGTCGTCCTTGTCGTCGTCTTTCTTCTCAGCGTCGTCATCCTTGTTGTCATCTTTTTTGTCGGCGTCGCCGTCCTTGTCGTCGGCGTCATCCGCGTCGTCCTTGTCCGACGCTTCCTCGTCTTTTTCCTTCTCGTCGTCCTTCTTGTCTTTCGCGTCGGCCTTGGGTTTGTCTTCCATCATGGCCAGTGCCCAATCCATTCGTGCGACCGCGAGGTCGAGGCTGCGGGCGTTGGCGGCCATGCACATGCCATTCTTTTGGCTGAGGTGCCCGATCAGTCCGTCGAACTCATCGTCGCCGATCAGTGCCGAATCGGCGGCGGCCATCGAGAAACCTGCGTAGGGTTTCTGTGCGTCTTGGGCGATCTGTTGACGAACTTGTGTGACCTTTGAGGGGGAGGTCATTCGGACGCGGGGGTCCCAGGAGGGGTGCTCGCTGAGCCATGCCAGCGTTTCGGGGCTGGCCCCTTCCATCGCCAGCTTGGGCAGCAATTCGTCGTAGTTGAAGTTGTAGTGGCGGATCCAACCGTCGGTCAAAATGATGTCGGCGTCGAGGATTTCACCGGTCATCGGATGGACGCGGCTGGGACCGATCGCGGTGCCGATGTCATTGTTCAGCCAGCGGATGAAATTGTAGCGGACATCTTCCGGGTCCTTTTCCATGTGGGCGCCGCTTTGAGCGTCCTGATAACGGACTTCGATCGCGTCGACGATGCCGACTTTTTCGAAGGCTTTGTTCCAGTAGTCGACGCCGGCGCGGATGAACCGGCGATAGCGGACCGGGGCGGTGTGCTCGACGTAGAAAATGATCGGGTCTTTGGGCGGGCTGAGCTTCAGTTTCGAATCCCGCTTTTCCAGATTCCAACGGTTGATGTAGCGAATCGTGGTTTCGTCATCGGTGTACTTACTGAGATCGGAGAAGGTGGTGGTGAAGAACCCGACGCGTTGATCCGCCGTCCGAGGTTTGAAGCCGTTGGACGGACTGGGGACTTCGCTGAAGGAGTAGTGCAGGGTTTGGAAGCGGCCGGCGGCACCGACCGTCTCCAGGGCGACTTCCACGTTGGACGGGAAGACTTTGATCGACTCAATTTTTTTGATTCGCGAATTCGAGATGCGGACACTTCGTCCAAAGAAGGTGCTCGCGTTGCCCAACAACAGCGAGTCCAGATCGATCACCGGACCGCCCGCGCCGCCCTTGGCGACGATCGGGATGTCGAGCAGGACTTTGTCGGTGAACAAGCGTGCGACCGATGCCTTGGATTCCGGATCGCCGGTGGCACGGATCGACAGGTTCGGCGCGATCAGGGCGAGCCGATCGTCATACTGACGCCACTTGACGACCAATTCGCCCGACTGCAATCCGGCATAGGTGTCACCGCTGCTGACCGTCAAGGCGATAAAGTAGCTTTTGGTCGCGAAATTTTTTGGCAGTTCGGCCAACAGCTGGGCGTCTTTGGTCCGCTGCCAGACATTAAAGAATCCCTTGCGATTCTCCTGGTCGGAGACCGGGACTTGTTCGTAGCCCTCGGAAACTCTGTCAAACGTGGGCAATTCGGCCGCTGAAACGCGACGTTCAGCCGCAGATAGAGTCAGCAAAAAAACAAAACCGGCGACGGCGTATTTCATTCCAGGCACTCGAGCATCAGGTAAAAATGGAAACGAAGCAAGCGTAGGTCACGCTTTGGGTGGGGTTGGGGTTGGCGGGCGCCGGCAGGCCGATACAGGGCCGGGTTAATTAGGGCCGGGTTGATTGGGGCCGGGTTGATTGGGGCCGGCGGTGATTAGGGTCGGTTTTAATCAAGCCAGGGCCATCAGGCACCTGCCGGGGCGCGATCGGGTAGCGGACCGTGAAAAACCCTCTCAGGTCGAACCGGCAAAAGCTGCCCAGACCAAACAATTGATTGTACCGTTTTGAACATGGAAGGTGGGATAGTTTTTACGAATCTGCGGCCGAGATCGGTTCTCCCGGGCCCCGCATTGCGGTCACAGCAGCTGGGCGTTGTGATTGGTTGGGGCCGCCTCGGCTTCAAAATCCTTCGCTGTGGCTTCGACAGGTCTTGCCGGTCGGGCGCGAAAACCGCCGCCCGGGCAGTTCGTTCCGAAATGCCAAGGATTGACTGGTTTTGGTTCCCCATCAACAATCCCTTAGATGCTCCGGGGCCACACGTTGTTCCCGAATTCCAATTAACAGGCATTTCTCACTGCAAGGCCATGATGAATCCGCTCCAACAACAAGACCCCCAAATTTGGGACGCCATCCAGGACGAAGCCAGCCGTCAACGCGATGGGCTGGAAATGATTGCCAGTGAGAACTACACCAGTTTCGCGGTCATGCAGGCGGCCGGCAGCGTGTTGACCAACAAGTACGCCGAAGGCTACCCCGGTCGCCGCTACTATGGCGGTTGCGACCACGTCGACGTGGTCGAATCGCTCGCGATCGAGCGGGCCAAGCAGTTGTTCGGTGCCGAGGTAGCCAATGTCCAGGCACACAGCGGTTCCCAAGCCAACACGGCCGTCTACCTGTCCTGCCTGAAACCCGGCGACAAGGTTTTGGGCCTCGATTTGGCCCAAGGCGGTCACTTGACGCACGGCATGAAGCTGAACATCAGCGGCCAGCTGTACGATTTCCACTCCTACGGCGTGACCCAGGACACGAATCGGTTGGATTTTGACCAGATCGCCTCGCTGGCGCGCGAGCACAAGCCGAAGCTGATCGTTGCCGGTGCGAGTGCCTACCCCCGCGAGATCCCCCACGACAAGTTCGCCGAGATCGCCGAGGAAGTCGGCGCACGGCTGATGGTGGCATGGCCCACTACGCCGGATTGGTGGCGGCGAAGATTCACAACAGCCCGGTCGGATTGGCCGATTATGTCACCACGACGACCCACAAGACGTTGCGTGGCCCACGCGGTGGCTTGATCCTGTGCAAGGAAGAACACGCCAAACTGATCAACCGAAACGTCTTCCCCGGCACGCAGGGTGGTCCGCTGATGCACGTGATCGCGGGCAAGGCGGTGTGCTTCGCCGAAGCGTTGACCGAAGAGTATCGGACGTACGCCCAGGCCGTGGTCGACAACGCCAAAGTCTTGGCCGAAACGCTGATCGCGGCCGGATTGCCGCTGGTCAGCGGCGGCACCGACAACCACCTGATGTTGGTCGATGTCACGTCGGTCGGCCTGGGCGGGAAAGTCGCCGAATCCGTCTTGGACAGCTGCGGGATCACCGTCAACATGAACATGATTCCGTTTGACAAACGCAAGCCGATGGACCCGTCCGGGATTCGAATCGGCACGCCCGCGTTGACCACGCGGGGCATGGGCGCTAACGAAATGCGTCGCATCGGTGCCTGGATCCACAGCGCCCTGTCCAACGCCGAAGACACCGAGCTGCATGCCCGGATCCGCGGTGAAATTCGCGAAATGTGCGAAAGCTTTCCGGTTCCGGCGGATCAAGAGTCGCATGCGACGATCGCTTAGGCGGTCGTCGCTAGCCCGCCGCTGGGCGCCCCCAACCCGTCACTTCCATCGCCCCGACATCCCGCACGCTGACCATGACTGATCCGACCTTGCCGGAGGGAACTCATCGCATCCTGATCGCCGACGACAATGTCGCCAATCGCGAGTTGCTCGAAGCCTACTTGGCTGAGATTGATTGCGAAATCGAAACCTCCGTCGATGGTCAGGACACGCTCGACAAGATCGCTTCCTTCGAGCCCGACGTGGTGCTGTTGGATGTGATGATGCCCAAGTTGAGCGGCTTCGAGGTCTGTAAACAGATCAAAGACAACCCCGACACGTCACGGGTCATGGTGCTGATGGTCACGGCGCTCAACGAGCTGGGCGACATCGAACGCGCCGTCGCCGCGGGGACCGATGATTTCATGAGCAAACCGGTCCAAAAGGTCGAGTTGCTCAAGCGTGTCGAGAACATGCTCAAGCTCAAGGGCATGAACGATGAACTGAAGCGATTGCAACAGTACATCCAGGCGATGGAAGACGCCCAGCGAGCTTCGTGAGCTTGGGGTTGTTGGGGCAAGTCATTCCGTCTTCATCATTCTGCCTTCTTCTTCGTCGCGACGACGGTCGCGCGGACCGGTCCTGGGTAGCCTTCGATCGTCCTGGACGGATCTTCCGGATCCAGAAAATCGGCGAGCGACTGAAAGGTCATCCAGTCCGTTGAACGTTGTTCACTCGTGTCGGTCGGGGTGATGTCAATCGTTTTGATGTCTTCGAAACCAGTCCGACGTAACCAGCGAAGCAGCATCTGCAGCGAAGGGATGAACCAAACGTTTCGCATCTGCGCGTAGCGGTCTTCCGGAACCAGCACGCTCGGCCGGTCGTCTTGAATGATCAGCGTCTCGAGCACCAGTTTGCCGCCGGGGACCAGGGCACCGGCCAGACTTCTCAAGTGATCGATCGGACTGGTCCGGTGATAGAGCACGCCGGCGGAGAAGACGACGTCGAACGCGCTCAGTTTTTCGGGCAAATCGGTGTCAACCAACGGCAACACGAAATGACGACGTGGCCCGGTCTCGTATCGATCGAAGACTTCGAACTGCATCAAGAACCGCAGGATCGGGTCGAGCCCCATCACGATCGAAGCCCCTGCCTCCAGCATCCGCCAGCCGTAGTAGCCGTTGCCACAGCCGACGTCGAGCACCGATTTCTGCTTCAGATCAACGGCCCGAGCGATCCGATTCCATTTCCAATCGGAACGCCACTCGGTGTCGATCGGCAACCCCAGAAACTCGAACGGGCCCTTGCGCCAGGGATGAAACCGCATCAGGGTTTCGCGTAGCGCGATGGGATCGACGCCCGGCCCGACGACCCGCACCTGACCGTCGCGGTAATCCAGCCGGCGACCTTGGGCAGGCGGCAATTCAGCCAGCGCGGCCAGCCAGCGTTTCAAATCCCCGTTGGTGGGCTGATCCAACCGCCGCGCACAGATCTCAGCAACGGAATCCGCAAAGGCATCGTGCCCGCGCTGTCGCAGCCATTGGTCCAGTGGCCGGCGATCGAACCAGTCGGGGAGCGTGGGGGTGTCGCGGGGCATCGGGGACGCAAGCGTCAGGTTGAAGCGGTCGTCGATTTCACGGCCAGGATGGACGCAAAATTAAAACATTGGAACCAGGGCGCGACGACGTCAAAGCCGACGTCCTTCAGCCGATCCGTGTGCGTGGGGATCGATTCGGGGATCAGCGTGTTTTCCAGTGAGGTTCGTTTCTGGGCGATCTCCAGTTCGCTGTAACCGCAGGCGCGTTTGAAATCCAAGTGCAAATCGGTCAGCAGGGATTGTTGACCGGGATCATCGAAGCACACCTTTTCGCTGAGCAACAGGCCGCCGCCGGGAACCAACGCATCGAAGCACGCTTGGAGCAATCGGTGACGCTTTGCCGCGGGGACAAACTGCAGCGTGAAATTCAGCACGATCATCGAGGCGTCGGACAGGGCGATGTCACAAAGATCGGCCAGATGAAGTTCGATAGCACAGGCATCCGGGCCGCCGGATTCCTGGTCCAGCCGTTTCCTCAGCCGGTCGATCATGGCGGACGAGTTGTCGACCGCGTGAATCGTCGCGCTCGATGGGGCCTGGTTGCGAATCAGCAGCGTCGCTGCGCCGAGCGAGCAACCGAGGTCATAGACGTTGGTATTGGGGCGAACAAATCGGCCGGCCAATTGTTCGATGACCGAGAGGATGGACGCGTATCCGGGGACCGATCGTGAGATCATGTCGGGGAAAACGTCGGCAACATCCGCGTCGAACTGAAACTGCCCGACACGGTCACGCGGCAAGGAGTAGAGGTTGTCGCGAGACATCAGTCATCGCCACTGGCGCTCGGAGGTTTGAACGAGATTTCCTGCCATTTGATGCCCTTGTCCATCGGCTCGATCTGCATCTTTAGGAACCCGTTTTGATACAGCCGGACGGTGCCGGTGGACTGGCTGACGACGATCGCGACGGCTTTGGTGCGGCGCGTGATCGCGGCGGCGGCCCAGTGGCGTGACCCCAGACCCTTGGACATGTTCAGATCTTCGTGCAGCACTTCCAGCATTTGGCGGCTGCGTTCGATCGTCCCATCGGAATTGATCAGAAAGGCGCCGTCCAACTGGGAGAGTTCTTTGGCGTCTTCCTGAACCCTGGCGTCAAACAGGTTGCGTGATTTCTTGTTGTAGCCGCGGAACGGATCGACGCCGCTATCGCTGGCATGTTTGAGCACGCTGCGGGTGTCGCCGACAACGAACAACGCCCCGACCGGCTTGCCTTCGCGACCTTCCACACCGATCTGGACGGCCAAATCGACGACAACTTTCAATGTCTTCAGCGGGAGGCTGCTTTCGAGTGATTGCAGGTCGCGTGTCGTCAGCCGACGCATCCGCTCGTCGAGTTTCAGATGGCTGATCGAGTCCAGGCGGCCGGAGGTGAACCCGCCATAGATCGCGACGATTTCGTCGTTGGGTTTGATGAATTCATCGGCAGCCGCTTCCAGCAGGGCGTGCTGCAACCGCTCCAACAGCGGTGCTTTTTCCTTGTTCAGCGCGACCGGTTTCAGCCCCGCTTCGGCGGCCCCGTCGAGTTCTTCGATCGAGTCGACGGCGACGATCAGGGGTTTATCAAATCCATTCTTGGCCATCAGTTCGGCCAAACGCTGCCAATCGGTCGCCCCTTCGAGCAGCAACACGATCGCATCGACAGAAATCGCATTGACCAACGTCATCGCCGATGTGAGCATCGCCGTGTTGTGTTTGGTCAATCGGAGAGTTGCCATAGCGCCGCAGAGATCAGATGGTGAGGGCAAAAAGCGTGGTCCCTAAACTGTAGCTCACCGTTAAAATCCCGCCCAGCCAGCGCGCGTGTTTCGCCCCGTTTTTTTCGGTATGCCGTAACGTTCAAACACGCCATCGCGGTATCGGCTCCGGTCGCGGACATGGTTTGCGGCCAACGCACCGAGAGCCTAGACTCGACAACATGAGTACGGCACGAAAACACGATTTCATTTCGGTCCAAGACTACCTGGCCGGTGAGGAGCTTGCTGACCAGCGTCATGAATATGTCGCAGGGATCGTCTACGCCCAGGCCGGCGGGACCAACCGCCACAATGCGATCGCGACGAACGCGACCGTCGTGCTCGCGAACCAACTTCGGGGAACCGCCTGCCGGGCGTTCAATTCGGACACCAAAGTACGAATCCGAAACGCGGCGGGCACACGTTTTTACTATCCCGATGCCATGGTCGTTTGCCGGACCAACCCCCCGGGTGAATCGTTTCAAGACGAGCCCGTGCTGATCGTCGAGGTCATCTCGGAGACCACTCGACGAATCGATGAGGGCGAAAAACGCGAGGCCTATCTGGAGATTCCGTCGTTAGCCGGTTATGTCTTGGTCGAACAATCGTCGCATTCAGCGGTCGTCTATCAGCGCGACGGGCAAGCGAGTGGCGATCAAGCGTTTCACCGATCGATCGTCAGCGGGCTTGATGCCGTGATCCGGATTGAGGAGATCCCACTGGAACTTGTCCTTGGGGAACTTTACGAGGACGTGGTGTTGGGAGAAACGGACTCTCCGGGTCGATCATGAACGGGACGGTTTTCGCCTCCAGACGACGCGTCTCCAGACGACGCGCCTCCAGACAACCGCAACGATGGGTCGTCCCCCTGGTCGCTGTCAGCCTGATGGCGTTGCCGGCGTCGATCGGCTGTCGTGATCAATCGGCAACCCCGGTTCCAGCGGAGCAGGCGGCAGTCGCCGCGGCAGCCGAAGTCGACTTCGCCGGCCAACTCGCCCGCGGACGTTCGGGGCATTCCGATCGAATCGCACTGTCGCAAACGTCGATCGACGACAGCCTGCTGAAGGCATTGGCCCGCGGAGACGATTGGCTGGAGGTGCTGCAACTGGATGCCGGCGTGATCGGCGACGAGGGGATCGAATCGATCGCCGCGTTGCCCCAACTGTGGCACTTGCGATTGCGAAATTCGCCGGTGACCGATCGGGGACTGAAGACGATTGCCCGGTGCGTTTCGATTCAGATTCTGAACCTGCCCCACTGCGACGCGACGGCCGGTGGCGTCGCCGAGTTGGCGTCGTTGCCGGATCTACGCAACCTGCGTTTGGGTGGGACGCGACTGGGATCCGACACGGCCGCCTCGGTCGCGGGGCTCAAAAGTCTGCGAAACGTGCACCTGATCGGTGTACCGATCGACGACCAGGGATTGCGGCAGATCGCTTCGCTGCCCAAACTCCAGTCGCTCTATTTGGATGATAGCGCGGTGACGCAGTCGGGGTGGGATTGGTTGTTCGAGACACACCCGCGGCTGCACGTTCACGTCAACCAACAACATCTCGACCGTGTGAATCAGAATCATTGATGAACGACAGAATCCGGAAACTCAGTGGCCAGCTTTCGACGTTGCAAGCCGACGCGTTCTTGGTGACCAACGAGATCAACGTCACATATTTGACCGGTTTTACCGGCGACAGTTCGTCACTGTTAGTAAAACCGACCGACCAGACGATGCTCAGTGACGGTCGTTACAAAGAGCAGCTCGAAGAGGAGTGCCCGGGGTTGGCCGTTGAAATCAAATCGCCGGCGGAAAAGCCGATCGATTTCTTCACCCAAGTCGTGGCCGGATCCGGGGCGACTCGCATCGCGGTCGAGGCCGACCAGTTGACCGTTGCCCAGCTGAGTCAGTTCAAGAAGCACCTGCCCGATGTCGAGTGGATCGAGACCTCGGGCGTGATCGTCGGCCATCGGATGATCAAAGATGCCGAAGAGATCGAGATCCTGCGCAGCGCGGTGCGGATCAACGAGCGGGCGCTGGAATCGATTTTGGCCAAGCTGGGCCCAGACTGGACGGAACAGGAGATCGCTTATGAGCTGGAGTCGACGATTCGGCGTCTGGGTGCGACCGGGTTCAGCTTTGAGCCGATCATCGGTGCCGGGCCTGGGGGTGCGAAACCGCATTACCGCAGTACCCAGACGGTGATCGGCGATTATTCGACGCTGCTGGTCGACTGGGGCACCAAGCTGGGGGGCTACGCGAGTGACATGACCCGCAGTTTCCATTTCGGAAAACCGCCGGCGCGTTTTTTGTCCGCCTATGAAGCCGTCTTGGAATCTCAGCTTGCAGCGATTGATGCGATTGGTCCTGGCGTCGATGCGTCAAAAGTGGACGCGGCGGCACGAAATGTCCTGAAAAAGGCGGGACTAGACGAATACTTTGTGCACGGACTCGGCCACGGGGTGGGACTCGAAATCCATGAAATGCCGCGACTTTCGGCGGTCAGCGAGGACGTTCTTGCCGCAGGCATGGTGATCACGGTCGAGCCGGGCGTGTATTTTGGTGGCGAATTCGGAATCCGCATCGAGGATGACGTTTTGGTGACAGAGACTGGGTACGAGGTTCTCAGTCAAATGCCAAAGGGACTCGATGATTGTGGGCTGATCCTGTAAAACCTCGCCCAATCTTTTTTTTTCGCGATCGAGATAGGCATGAGCAAAGGCAAACAACCGGGCGACAACGTCTTCGATTTGGAACGCATCCGTGACATCGTGAAGCTGATGGAAGAGCACGATTTGACGGAGGTGGATTTGCAACAGGGTGACGACCGGATCAAACTCGGTCGCGGTGGCCCGGCGCCGGTTGCCCCGGCGGCGGCTCCGGCACCGCCAGCCCCCGCGGCGGCGGCACCGGTGGCAGCGGCAGCGATCGACGACGGATCCATCACCATCAACGCGCCGATGGTCGGGACGTTTTATTCCAAAGCGAACCCCGAGTCAGAACCGTTCGTCCAAGTGGGACAGATGGTCAGCCCCGACACGATCGTCTGCATCGTCGAGGCGATGAAGGTGTTCAATGAGATCCCCGCCGAATGCAGCGGCAAGGTCCTCGAAGTCCTGGTGGCCGATCAACAAGCGGTCGATTTCGGAAAGCCGATGTTCCGAATTCAACCCAACCCCTAGTCAACCCCCTCGGCCTTTCAGTCATCGCGTCGGCCCGTCGCCAGCGGGTCCTCGGGGTGCCAACCGTCGGATTCAACGCGACCGCGATTCCCCCACGTCGCCCCGCCGCACCACCTCCGGGTACGTCAGAGAAAGCTGTGTTTCAGAAAGTATTGATCGCCAACCGCGGCGAAATTGCGGTTCGAATCATCCGTGCGTGCCGCGAGATGGGTATTAAATCCGTCGCCGTGTATAGCACCGCCGACGCCGATTCGATGCACGTCCAGTTGGCCGACGAAGCGTATTGCGTGGGCGGACCGAAAAGCTCCGAAAGCTACCTCAAGATCGACCAGATCATTGCGGCGGCCGAGGTCAGCAATGTCGATGCGATTCACCCCGGTTACGGCTTCCTGGCCGAGAACGCGCACTTCAATGAAGTCTGCCGCGAGAGCGGTTTTGAGTTCATCGGCCCGAGTCCGGCGGCGATGGAAAAGTTGGGCGACAAAAACACCGCCCGCTCGATGGCGATTGCCAGCGAGGTGCCCGTGGTGCCCGGCAGCGATGGACTGATCGAAGACGACAAGGCGGCGATCGCGACGGCCAACAAAATCGGGTTTCCGGTGCTGATCAAGGCGACCGCCGGTGGTGGCGGCAAGGGCATGCGGGTCGCTGAAAACGCCGAAGCGTTGGCGAAGGCACTCTCCCAGGCCCGCACCGAAGCGCAAGCGGCGTTCGGCAATGGCGGCGTCTACCTGGAACGCTACATCGGCTCCCCGCGTCACGTTGAAGTCCAAGTGATCGCCGACCAACACGGCCATGTTTGTCACTTGTTCGAACGGGACTGCAGTGTCCAGCGTCGTCACCAGAAACTGATCGAAGAAGCTCCCAGTCCGAATCTGCCCGACGAGAAGCGAAAGGCGATTTGCGAGGCCGCCGTCCGCATGATTCGCGGTGCCAATTACAGCAACGCCGGGACGGTCGAATTCATCGTCGACCAGAACGACGACTTCTTCTTCATCGAAGTCAACGCGCGAATCCAGGTCGAGCATCCGGTGACCGAAATGATCACGGGCGTCGATTTGATCAAAGAACAGATCCGCGTCGCCGCCGGTGAGGAACTGTCGTTTACCCAAGATCAGATCGTCGTCACTGGACACGCGCTCGAGTGCCGCATCAACGCGGAGAACCCGGACAAGAACTTCATGCCCAACCCCGGAAAGATCACGAAGTTCTATGCGCCCGGTGGCCTGGGCGTGCGATTCGATTCGCACGTCTACGGTGGCTACACCGTTCCGCCGCACTACGATTCCATGATCGGCAAACTGATCGTGCATCGCCCGACGCGTGAAGAGGCGATTGCGACGATGCGCCGCGCGTTGGCCGAAATCCAAACCGAGGGAATTTCCACCACGGCCAGCTTCCACGAAAAGGTGCTCCAGCATCCCGAGTTCGTTTCGGGCAAGCACGACACCAAGTTCGTCGAACGCGAATTCACGGGCAAATAATCTCTTGGAAAACGCACTGATCGGATGGCTGATTGCATTGGCGGTGATTCCACCGATGGCGATCAGTCTGGTCAGTCTGTATCCGGTGCGTCGCAACGCCGTGCGGCTCGGCTTGGTCGCCGAACCGGTCGGCCATAGCACCCACACCCGTACGACGCCCCTGGGCGGCGGCATCGGTATCTGGCTGGGCATCATGATCCCGATGACGCTGGGCACCGCGTTGGTCTTGTTTTCCAATCACATGCCGATGGTCGCGGGCACGCTGCCCGAATCGATCGTGGGCTATTTTGACGGCATCTCGTCGCGTCTGGGGCAGCTCTGGTGGCTGCTCGGTTCGGCCACGGTGCTGTTCGCACTAGGGATTTGGGACGATCGACGCGGCGCCCCCGTGCTGTTGCGGTTAGGCGTCGAATTCGCTGTCGCGGCGTTCGTGGTGTATTACTTGGATTTCGGATTCACGGCGTTCATCGGCGCGGCCTGGCTGACCAAGTTGTTGTCGGTGGTTTGGATCGTGGCGGTGATCAATTCGTTCAACATGCTGGACAACATGGATGCGCTCAGCGGAGGTGTGGCCGCGATCATTGCCACCGCGATGGCTGCGGTGATGCTGACCACGCCGAGCCCTGGTTCGACCGAACCGCAGCTGTTTGTCGCCGGACTGCTGTTGTCGGTTGCCGGATCACTGTTGGGATTTTTGTGGCACAACCGCCCGCCGGCGAAGATTTTCATGGGCGACGGGGGCAGTTATCTGGTCGGTTTTTTGATCGCCGTTTCGATGTTGATGGCCACCTTTGCCAGCCCGCCGCGTCCGCACGCGGTGCTGGCGCCGCTGTGCGTGATGGCGATTCCGATGTACGACATGACCACCGTGCTATGGATTCGCATCCGCGAAGGCCGTAGTGTGTTCGTGGGAGACCGCAGCCATTTTTCACATCGGCTCGTTGACTTGGGGCTTTCCCGAACCCAAGCCGTTCTGACCGTTCATCTGGTCACCGCGACCTGCGGATTGGCGGCGTTGTTGCTGGTGCACGTCAGTGTGCTGCAAGCGGTCGCGGTGCTGGGAATTGTTGCTTGTATGTTGTTGTTGGTCGTGATTTTGGAATCGACCGGATGGCAAAAACAAAGCAACGATTGAAACCGCGAAAACCGTCGTCGGCCGGAGCGGTCGCGTCCGCGCCGCCACCAGCCTCGCCGCCGCCGACGGGTGAGAGTCTGGCGGGCGAGCCCCCGATGTGGGCGATCTGGTGTCGCCGGATTGCCGCCGCCGTGTTGGGCGGGCAAGTGATCTATGTCGCGTACTTTCCCAGCGATAGTGTGCTGGTTGAATCCGGCGATGCGCTGTGGTTTTGCGCGCTGTCGCTGATCGTGTGGACGCTGACGATGGCGACACAGCCCTACAGCGGAGCGTTGCGGCCGCCGGGTTCGGCGGAGGAACCACGTACGGTCTCGGCGTTGTTCGGAAATGGATTGACGCTGGACGTTTTGGCCTGGACGCTGGCGGCTTGGATGATGATCGCGGCGTTGGCGTCGTGCCCGCCGGGTAATCTGCGTCAGGCGACCAATGAGGCGTGGGTCTGGATTGCCGCGGCAGCCGTTTTGACCGCCGCGCGACGTTTGTTGGTTGATCGTCCCAACCGGGCTGCCCTGTTTTCGCTGTGCTGTGCCGTCGCGACGGGCATGGCGGTGCACGCGTTGCATCAGCAATGGATCAGTTTGCCCCAGATCCGGGCCGAGTACTTGGCCGACCCCGATGCCGTGCTGCGGGCCGCAGGCGTCGACGCACCGGCCGGATCGGCACAGCGGATGGTGTTTGCCAACCGATTGCTCGACGGCGGCCCGACGGCCACGTTCGCGTTGGCCAATTCGTTGGCGGCGGTGTTGCTAGTTGCCGTGTTGGCACCGCTGGCCATGCTCCGCGGCGGCAGCGCTGCGAATCAATCGGGGGCCAACTCCGGCTCAAGCTGGGCTCGTGCGTTCCTGCTGCTCCTCTCGGTGCTCGGCATTGCAGCGTTATTTGCCACCCGCAGCCGCAGCGCGTTGGTCGTTTGCCTGTTGGCCGGCCTGTGGATCTGGATTCGCGGCGGACGGTCCGGCGAAGTCAAACGCATCAAGCTGCTTGCCGGCGCGGCGCTGTTGGCCCTCTCGATCAGCGGCGTTGTTCTGGTTGCTCTGCTGCTGTGGGGCGACGACGAGTGGATGGCCGCGGCGCCGGCATCGCTTGAATTTCGATTGCAGTACTGGAAAGCGACGGCGCACTTGCTGTGGGACCATCCCATCGTCGGCGCCGGCCCGGGCGGATTCCAGGCGATGTATCTTCGCTATCGACTACCGATCGCCAACGAGTCGATCGCCGACCCGCACAACTTTTTGTTCGAGACGCTGGCAGCCGGCGGTTTCATCGGCGGCTGGCTGTTGGCATTGGCGTCGATCGCCTGCCTGATGACGGGTCGCCGCACTGCGACGAATGCCGGCACTTCTGGGACGGACGCAAGTGATGAGGTGATCGAAGACAGCTTGGCGGGCGAAACGCATGCGGTTTCGCGCTGGATGATCGGCGGTGCCTGCCTGTCGCTTGGATTGGTGTGGAGCTTTGCTTTGATTTCGGGTCAGCTGCCGGACCTGCAGGCCAGTGTGTTTGCCGTGCCGGTTGCCGTCGCGGCGGGATGGCTGACGCATCGATCGTTGCGGTGCGCGTCGACAGCGCAGCTGCGTCTGCTCGGCAGTTCGATCCTGTTGGCGATGATGACCCATCTGACTGTCTCGGGCGGCTGGACGGTTCCGGGCGTGGCGATGGTGATCTGGTTGGCCACCGGTTCGCTCTGCACCGTCGGCCGGCTTGGTGATTGCGGCAACTCGTCGGAGGCGACTGCGGCGGGCGGTGCCAATCGGCGAGGAAAATCGGCGCTGGTTGCCTGGAGCGTCGGAGGGGTTTTGTTGCTGTGCCTTCGATTCGAATCAATCATCCCCGTCCAACAGTCTCAGCTCGCCCTGCTGCGTGCCGAGGATGCGGCGCGGCGTGGGTTGCTTTCCCGAGTGGAATCGGAGAGTCGTCGTGCGGTAGAAGCCGACGACTGGGGATTTGAGGCCCCGCGTTGGCGTTCGGAATTTTTGCGTGGCCGGTTGGTGGAACTCGGCAACGATCCGGCGATTCGCGCGCAGTGGGTTACCTCGCTGGAGACCTCCCTGGATCGGGCGGGGGTGAACCCAACGATGCTGCGGGCGGCCGGCGAGCAGTACCTGCACCTGTATCAATGTTTCGGTCAAACGGCCGATTTGGAATCCGCCGAGCGTCTGATCTCGCTGGCGCTGGTCAACAGCCCGACCGATTTGTCGTTGGTCGCCCAAGCGGCGATGATCGCCCATGAGCGTTCCGACCTGACGCGGGCGCGTGAATTGGCCGAGCAGGCACGGTGGTTGTCGGCGTTGGGCGGCAACGTCGTCCGCGATTTAGGACTGCAACAGATTCTGGTGGTTGAAAAAATTGGTCTGGCCGCACGGCGGCGTCCGGTCGCGGCATCGATCAAAGATCGATTTCGCCTACGACTTGAGGGCTTTGGCGAACCAGATTCGCAGCCAAACCGTAACAACGAAACCTCGAAATAGAGAATCTCGTCGAATAGGTTTGATCGTGAATAAATTTTGGCTCTTGCTCGGTCTCGCGTTTGTCATCGGAACCACCGGTGCTTGGACGATGAACTACATGGAATATGGCCACCGCGAGGCGTATTTCGGTGAAATCACGATGGACGGCAGCGTGACGGCCGACAACGTGATGGCAAAGCTGAAGGAATACCACAGCGATTCGGCCGCTCGAGCCGAACTGGCCGGCGAGCGGGTGCATGATTTCGGTGCGATGTCACCGAATTCCAAGGGGTCGCACCAATTCATCGTCAAGAACGTCGGCGATGGCGTGCTGCGTTTGGAACTCGGGGCGTCGACGTGCAAATGCACACTCGGGTCCTTGAAAAACAACGAACTGGCTCCCGGTGAATCCACACCGGTGGAACTGGAATGGACCGTTTCGGGTGACAAAACCTCGTTTGAGCAATCGGCGGAGCTGCGGACCAACGATCCGTTGCAGCCCGCGATTCGTCTGGTGGTTCAAGGCTTGGTGATCAGCGACATCGAATTCGATCCGAAGCAGATTGCCTTCGGTGAGGTGCCGGCGGCCGAACCGTTCGAATTCTCGACCAAGATGTACAACTATTACGCCATGGACATTGAGCCCCTGTCGGCGAAATTTGGTAGCGAGGAGTTGACGGAACTGTCCGAAGTCGAGTTTGAGCCCTTCGAAGTGACCGAAGCCGATGGCGCTCACCAAAACGCCCGTCAAGGCTTCCGCGTTAACGTCCGCGTCAAACCCGGCCTGCGTCAGGGGCCGCTGGTCACCAATCTCCAGGTAAGCTTCAAAAAACTCAGCGACGAATCGAGTGACGCCGCCACGGACAGTCAAACGGAACCCGAAGCTTCAGAGGACACCTATGTTGCGGTCGCCGAGTGCGCCGGTCGGGTGATGGGGGCGCTGACGATCATCGAGTCTTCCGCGATGAAGAGCACCGACGGCGGGGGGTACATCTGGAGCCTGGGCCGTTTGGATGCCAATGACGATCTTGAGAAAAAATGTCTTGTGGTACTCAAGGGTAGCGAGAAAGACTCGACAAACCTTACGATTGGGGAGACTTACCCAAGTGACGTGATTGAGGCAAAGTTTGCCACGCCCCTGGGCAAAGGCCAAATGAGGCTTTTCCCGCTCGTTCTGACGCTAAAACCCGGCGATCAGACAATCGACTTGCTGGGTAAAAACAAGGACGACTTCGGTTGGCTATGGATAGAGTCCGATAATCCGAAGGTGAGCCGCATGAAAGTGGCTATAAAAGTTTTGATCGAACCGAGACCCTAGCCTCCGTCGCAGCCTGGCTGCGGCAAATCTTCGGATGGTGTTGTGAAACCTATAGTCCACTTCCTGCCGACGTGTTTTCCGCTCCCCAGCCCACGCCGCGGCGTCACCGCATTGAAACGTTTCGCTTTTCGTCAGGCCTTGGTTTTATCAGCCGGCGTTCTGACCGCCGGCATCCTCGCGACCAGTGGCTGTAGCGAACCGGACGTCTCGCCGGTGACCGCCTACCCGATTCAGGCGGAGGTCGAAGCTGCCTTGGCCGCTCGCACCCAGGGCACGACTCGCCCCGATTTGCGAATCGACGCGCCGATCCAGTCACAGACGCCATCGCGTCGTGTCGGCGGTCAGTCTCGGCTGGCGAGTTTTGCCAACCGCTCACGCACGCCGATCCAATGGGATTTTGGGGGTTTTGATTCCGCGCGAAACCGAGATCAAACCACAGACCGGCCCGAGGGTGGAATTCTGTTGGTCCAGGCCCCCGCACTACCCGATGTTCCCGCCGGATTCGCCGATGGCGACGGCAGCGACGGAGCGGACAACACCCAGGCCGGCAAAAGCGCCTCCGATGCCGGTCCGGTGGAAGTGATCCCGACGCCCCCGGCTCGTCCCGAGGTGAAGGCCGAATTGATTCCAACCCCTCGAGGGATCCGCGAAGGCTCGGAGCGGAACGACGATCCGAAGTCGGCGCCGGTGGCCCGCATTGCCGCCGAAATCGAAGGCTCCCAGAACACTCAAAAGCAGCCCCCCAACGCGGCGATGGAATCCGTCGCCGGAAAAGAGGAAATCGCCGCACGGCCTGCGCTGATCGACCCGGCGACGGAGATCGGGTTGGTCGGAGCAGCAGACGGCCCCGAAGATTTCCGCAAATGGCAGACGCCCGATGCGGTGCTGTTTGTCACCGGCGACCAACACGGCTACATCGAACCGTGTGGCTGCACGGGACTGGATCGCCAGAAAGGCGGCGTCGCCCGTCGCTTCACGTTCATCAACCAACTGCGTGAGATGGGTTGGCCGCTGGTGCCCATCGATGCCGGCAACCAGATCCGCCGGATCGGCCAACAAGCGGCGATCAAGTTCGAAAAATCGTCCAGCGCGCTGACTCAAATGAAGTATCAGGCGGTCGGATTTGGTCCCGATGACCTGCGGCTGAGCCCGACGGATTTGATCGCGCATACCTATGCCGATTCACCCGAAAACGCGATGTACGTTTCGGCAAATTTGATTTTGCTGGATCCCGAATTGCTGCCCAGCCACAAGATCGTTCGCAGCGGCGAGTGGAACATCGGCCTGACGTCGATCCTGGATCCCGATGCACTCGAAGCGCCGCTGGGATCCGATGTGACGCTGAAGCCGATCAAGGCATCCGCCGAAGCGGTCCTCAAAGAAATGAACGCGGCGGGAGCGAATTTCCGCGTGCTGACATTTTTCGGCGACGAGGAAGTGGCCAAACAGTTGATGGTGGACGTTCCCGGGTTCGACTTGATCGTCGCCTCGGGTGGTTACGGCGAGCCGACGTATCAACCGCAATCAATCGAAGGCAGCAAAGCCAAACTGATCGTGACGGGAAACAAGGGCATGTTCGTCGGGCTGGTCGGTTTGTATCAAAACCAACCGATGAAGTACGCCCGTGTTCCGCTGACCGATGAATACAAGGACGCGCCGGAGATGCGAAAGTTGATGGCGGACTATCAACAGCAACTCGAACAACTCGGTCTGTCCGGGCTCGGAATCTCGCCGATTCCACACCCGTCCGGCGGAAAATTTGTCGGATCCGAAGCCTGCGGAAAATGTCACACCACGGCGTTCGAAATCTGGGAAAGCTCGGGCCACGCCGAAGCGACCGCGCACATCGTGGAACCGACCGAAGGACGCGGTGACATCCCACGGCACTTCGATCCCGAATGCCTCAGTTGTCACGTCACCGGCTGGAACCCGCAAAACTACTACCCCTATGAAAGCGGGTACCTGTCACTGGAAAAATCCGCCCACCTGACCGGCAACGGCTGTGAAAACTGCCACGGACCAGGCGCCGACCACGTTGCTGCCGAAGCAGACAACTCGGGTGTCAGCGAAGAGCGCAAGAAGAGTCTCCGCCTGGCGATGCAGTTACCGCTGGACAAGGCTAGAGAGCATTGCATGGAGTGCCATGACCTGGACAACAGCCCTGATTTCCACGACGACGGGGCGTTCGAAGACGAGTACTGGCCCGAGATCGAACACTAGGATTCCGCAGCACCTTGGTGTTCGGGTCGGCGGTAGTGGACGAGGCGACGAGTCCTTGCCAATATGCCGACGACAGAGGACTCGTCGCCTCGTCCACTACCCGATCATTGAGCGGCGATAGAGTACTAGGAGATGAACTGAGCTTCCACGTCACGACACTCGCCGACATCTCATCCGGGTTGCATCCCACGCGGCGCGGGCTTTGGCTATCATGCCGGGCAAGTTCTGAAGGACCAAACGACTCCTTCACCAACTTCCCACCTTTGATTCCCGGAGCCCCTTGATGAGAAAGTTGTTGTTTGCCTGTTTGATGCTGGTCGCGGCATCACCGGTCTGTTTGGCCGAAATTCGGACCAGCGCCGTGTTGGGCGATTCGATGGTCTTGCAGCGTGACAAGCCGATTCACGTTTGGGGCTGGACCGCGCCGGATCGTGGCGTCGAAGTCTCCCTGGCCGGAAATGCGGTGACCGTCAAAAGCGATGCCGACGGTCGTTTTGATGCCAAACTGCCTGCCCTGCAGGCCGGCGGTCCGCACACCATGAAAATTTCCAGCAACGGCGAGATGCTGACCTACGACGACGTCTTGATCGGCGAAGTCTGGGTGTGCAGCGGTCAATCCAACATGCAATGGGCGGTTGATCAGGCCAACGATGCGGACCTGGAAGCTTTGTCGGCCAATTACCCCAACCTGCGCCTGATCTCCGTTCCTCGCGTCGGGACCCAAGAAGCCCAACAGAGTTTTGAAGGCCGATGGGAAAGCTGCACGCCCGAGACGGTCAAACAATTCTCCGCCGTCGGCTATTTCTTTGGCCGCCAGCTTCACCAAACACTCGATGTGCCGATCGGATTGATCGACAACGCCTGGGGCGGTTCGGCGGCCGAAGCCTGGGTGAACCGCGACGTGCTCAAGTCATCAGGCAATTTTGACGAGTTGCTCGAACGTTGGCGCGAGACCGAATCGACCTACGATCACGAGCAGGAGCTGGCCAAGTACAACAAACAACTGGCCGCGTGGAAAGAATCGGGCAAGGGTCGCAGACCGTCGGCGCCGCGCAATCCGCTGGTCGGACAGCACCGACCGGCCAACCTGTACAACGGCGTGCTCTACCCGATCATCGGTTACACGATCCGCGGTGTCGTCTGGTACCAGGGCGAGAGCAATGCGGGACGTGCCTATCAGTATCGCGATCTGTTTCCGACCATGATTCAAAACTGGCGCGACGAATGGGGACAAGATGAGTTCTCGTTCTACTGGGTCCAGCTGGCCGATTACTTGAAAGAGCCGTCAGAGCCGGGCAACAGTGCCTGGGCGGAACTCCGCGAAGCTCAGACGATGACGATGTCCAAGTTGCCCAACACCGGCGAAGCGGTGATTTTGAACTTGGGTGAGGCCTCAGACATTCACCCCAAGAACAAACAAGACGTCGGCAAGCGTCTGGCACGTTGGGCACTGGCCAAAGACTATGGCTATGAGATTCCCTATCGCAGCCCGACGTACAAATCCATGACGATCAAGGACGGCAAGATTGTCTTGGAGTTTGATCACGTCGGTGGCGGATTGGATACCTTTGACGTCCCCACGCCGCTCGGGTTCACGATCGCCGGTGAGGACCAAAAGTTCGTCGACGCCGACGCCAAGATCACCGGCAAGACCACGATCGAAGTCAGCAGCGACGCCGTCACCGATCCCGTCGCGGTCCGTTACGCCTGGGCCGACAACCCGGTCTGCAACGTGCAAAGCAAAGAGGGATTGCCGATGACGCCCTTCCGAACCGACGATTGGAAAGGCATCACGGCGGACGTCAAACGGTAATCCGCCGCTTGGCATGCTGTGATCGCTCGCATGACCCCGAATGGGGTCAAAGCCAGTAGCCGGAGGTGAGCGCAGCGAAACCTCCGGAGATCCGGTCACCCGCCTGATGCGACCCCGGAGGGTGTCGAAGCAAATCACGTGGGAACCCTCGAAGCCCGCCTGCCCCACCGTCGGAAAATCGATTCGCTGCGACCCCGTTCCGGGGTCGATGGGAATTCGGGACGTGCTTCCCGGCGGTGGCGCTGCGCTGACCGCCGGCTACTCGCTGGCATCCCCTCCGGGATGCTCGGCTCGCGGGCGCGATCCCGACGACGGGCTCCCCGGAGGAATCGCTCGCTTCCGGCGATTCAGCGGCATGACCCCGAATGGGGTCAAAGCCAGTAGCCGGAGGTGAGCGCAGCGGCACCTCCGGAGATCCGGTCACCCGCCTGATGCGACCCCGGAGGGTGTCGAAGCAAATCACGTGGGAACCCTCGAAGCCCGCCTGCCCCAACGTCGGAAAATCGATTCGCTGCGACCCCGTCCGGGGTCGATGGGAATTCGGGACGTGCTTCCCGGCGGTGGCGCTGCGCTGACCGCCGGCTACTCGCTGGCATCCTCTCCGGGATGCTCGGCTCGCGGGCGCGATCCCGACGACGGGCTCCCCGGAGATGCGCGCTAGCCCGCCGGCTACTCGCTGGCATCCTTTCCGGGATGCTCGGCTCATCGCCTGAAGGCTAGACACCAACCTTCGAACGCCGGCTACTCGCCGACCGAGGTGGTGACTTCGAACCCGAGGTCCTTGATCATTTGGTAATCCTCGTCCGGCGCCTGGCCTTGGGTGGTCAGGTAGTCGCCGACGAAGACACTGTTGGCGACATACAGCCCGAGCGGTTGCAGCGTGCGGAGGTGGATTTCGCGACCGCCGGAAATCCGTAGTTCGCGACTCGGATTGACGAACCGGAACATCGCCAGGGCGCGCAAACAATCTTGCGGACTCAGGTCCTTCTTGCCTTCCAATGGCGTTCCGTCGATCGAATTCAAGAAGTTCAGCGGAATCGATTGGACGCCCAACTCCTTCAAGTCAAACGCCATCGAAATGATATCGTCGTACGTTTCGCCCATGCCGATGATGCCGCCGCTGCACATCTCCATGCCGGCGTCGCGAACATTTCGAAGCGTTTGCACACGGTCGGCGTAGGTGTGCGTCGTGCAGATCTCCGCGTAATACTCTTCGCCGGTGTTCAGATTGTGGTTCACCCGATCGACGCCGCAGGCTTTCAGTCGGTCCGCTTGCTCTTTGGACAGCAACCCCAAACAGGCACAGATATCCAAGCCGTACTGTTTCTTGATTTCGGGGACGATCTCTTCAACCGCTTTCAGCTCGCGTTCATTGGGTCCGCGGGCCGAAATCACCAAGCAATAGGTTTTCGCCCCACGCTCGGCGGCGACCTTGGCCGCCTCCATCAACGCGTCTCGCTTGAGAATGTTGTACTTGGGGACCGGAGCCTCGGAAATCTTTGACTGGCTACAGTAATGGCAATCTTCGGGGCACAGACCGCTCTTGGCGTTCATCAAGAAATACAGCTGAACGGTCTTGCCGAAGTATTTCTGGCGCAGTCGGAATCCGGCCGAGAGCAGCCGCAGCAGGTCATCGTCAGAGGATTCAAGGATCTGTCGGGCTTCATCCCGCGAGAGTTCGCCGCCGTCGAGAATTCGATCCGCCCAAGCGTCAAACGCAGCAGGGGAAGATGTCGAAGGGGCACTGGTGCCGGGAGCGGTTAGGTCGGTCGCCATAACGGTTCTGTCAATCGGGAGCGGTTTGCCAAGTAACGTCGAATCGGTCACTATATTCTTATGGATCCGGCTTGTCGGCAAGCCGGGACGATGGAATCACTCTCAATCCCTAGGGATCGCTTTGATCCACTACTTCGTTCGGATCGGTGTTTTAGGCGAAATACGGCTCGCTTCGGCGTTGGCCCCGGTCCGGCGTGGACGCCGAGTGGTGGTCCGCTCGCCGCGTGGAATCGAGGTCGCCGAGGTGATTTCCGAGCGCCGCACTAATTCCGGACAGCACAGTGACTCCGGCTCGAGCATGGTCGATCCCCCCGGCTATCGAATCGTGCGGCCGACGACGGATTCCGACGAGCTGCTGGTGGCCCGATTGGAACGCTACAAGACCCAAGCCATCGAGGCCTGTCGGACGCGGCTGGACCGATCGGCCAGCGGTGCGATGCTGTTGGACGTCGACCAGCTGTTGGACGGGGGCACGCTGCGGATGCACTTTCTCGGCGACGTGGACACCGACGCCCAACGGATTGCCGACGAAATCGCCGAGGAATACGAGTCGGTCGTCCGCACCAACCACCTGTCCGAACTGCTGACCGACGGCTGTGGCCCCGAGTGTGGGACCACGGCCGGATGCGGAAGCAGCGGGGGCTCCTGTGCCGGATGCAGCGGCTGCGGCGTGTAGAAGCGGACGGATCATCGATCCGTCCGACCTGTGACGGCTGTTAGAGGATTTCCAACAGTTCGACTTCGAACACCAACACTTCGTTGGGTCCGATCGCGCCTGGGCTGCCACGATCGCCGTACGCCAATTCTGGCGGGATGTACAGCATCCACTTGTCGCCGACCTTCATCTTTTGCAGGGCCATTTGCCAGCCCTTGATGACGCCGCCGACCACAAACTCGGCCGGTTCACCGCGTTTGACACTGCTGTCAAAGACTTCACCGTCGATCAACGTGCCGGTGTAGTGCACGCGAACGGTGTCGCTCGGGCTGGGGCTTCCACCGTCGCCCGATTCGATCACCTTGTACTGCATGCCGCCGGCCAGCTCCTTGATTCCTTCCTTTTTCAGGTTGGCCTGCAACCACTCTGCGCCCTTGGCCTTGTTGGCTTCGGCTTTGGCTTGGATCGCCGCGGCCATTTCTTGGTGGCGTTTATTCAGCATGCCTTGAAGCTGCTGCTGAACGGCCATCAGCTCCTTTTCGGAGAGTTGAAGCTCGTTTTGTGCCAGAGCATCGGTCACCCCGACTGCAAATGCCTGGGGGTCAAAGTCTTCGGATTTCAAACCTTGTTGCCGCATCTGCTGACCCATCGAAAGTCCCAGGAAGTAGCCGATCGGATCCTTCTTGGCGAGACCTTCTTTCGAGGCGTCAGGGGCGGTTTGGTCTTGTGCGTCGGTCATCAGCGTCATCATTGAGACGGCAGTGATCACCAGCAAGCAACGATACATTTGGAGTGTCCTTTGAGTGGAAGCAATCGCCGTTCATCACGAGGGAAGAAACGGAATCGGGCCTCAATGCGAAGCCCCTTACGGCAGAAATGATACCAGGAACCGCCGCTTAGGCGAGGTCAGGCAGAGAATTCGTTGCCGTTGCAACGGAACGAAGGCATTAGCAGAACGGCCCGCAAGCCCGTTGAAGGACCAGAGAGCTCGCGCCAAACGGCTGATTGAATCGACAAACCGTCCTCGAGTTCCGCTATCGGGCGGGTTCGGGGACATCGCGGTTGCTGGAGACCGCCCCCCGAGCCAGGAAATCCGGCCAGACCTCGTCGCGGAGCTTTTGCTCGCCCAAGGCCAGCGTCTCGTTGACGTTCAGATTGCCTTCGAGAATGTGTGCGGAATTCAGCGCGTAGAACCCCGGCACGCTGGTGACGACCGGCGGCAAACGCGTGCTGTAGTCGATCGTCGACAGCGCCGCGACGTACTTCGCCCGCGCGACCTTGAACTCTAACACGTCGTCGCGAGAAAAGTGATCGTACATCCGCTCCAACGTTTCCAGACAGCGCTGTTTGTAGTCTTCGTCCGGTTCGGCCAAGTCGGGATGATCGTCGGTCATGTACCTGGGCAAATAAACCAAGTGGTTCCCGCCCAACTGGGACTGCGAATCAACGATCGTCGACATCTCGATGATCCCCGTCAGCGGAACCCAGGTGTCGGTGATGTTGGTGACGTAATACGGGCTGATCGGTTTCTTCAACAACATCGACGCACAGACGACGCCCAAGTACTTAATCGCTCGTAGTTTCGATTTCTCCTCACCACGCAACTGATCACATTGATCGGCGATCAAGGGCGAGGCAATTGTGGAAACCACATTGTCAAAGGTCTCGACACGCCCGTCACCGAAATCGACTTCCAATCGGCCTGAAACCGCATCGTCGGTCTTGCGAACCGTTTTGACGCCGTGACCGCTCAACAGCCGAACGCCACGCTCGGCCAGGCAGCCCGTCCACACGTCCAGAATCCGCGCGTAGCCACCGGGGACGTAACCGAACATCTCCTTCTTGGCCCCGCTTCGACGCGCCTTGTACATCCGCTGGGTGTGCGCCCAAATGAACGCGGCGGAGGTCTGGCGATAGGCGTCACCGAGTTTTGCCTTGAGCAGCGGCAGCCAAACCTTCTCAAACGCGCCCTTGCCCGACCAACGCCGCAACCAGGATTCGACGGACTGTTGTTCCATCTTGCGGAAGTCGCGGATTTTGGACGCCAGGAAAATCGTGCCGCCCAATCGAACCCTTTGGAACAGGGACAGCGGGGGAAAACGCAGGAATTCCAGCGTGTTACTCATCGATATCAATTTGCCGCCGGCGAAGAACCCCGTCTTGGTTTCGACCCACCGGAGTTCCTGTTCAAGTCCCAGCGTTTGCAGTTGTTTCCGCAGCACCGAATCACTGAGCAACGTGACGTGATAGAAACGATCCCAAGTGACGTCGCCGAGTTGCCAGGCGCTGGTCAGCCCGCCGAAGTTGGGGGCGGCTTCGGCGATGGTCACGTCTTGGCCCTTGCCGGCCAGTTCGTCGGCGATCTTCAGTCCCATCACGCCTCCGCCGATGACCAACCAACGCTTCTTGGGTGACGCGTGTTCGTCGTTGTCAGGCACGACTAGCGACCTCGCAAACGGTGGCGGGTGAGCAGCTTCAGCGTCAACCAGATGGTTTTAAAAACCTGCATCTTGCTCGCGCCGCCTTTGCGGTCGTAACGCAGACGCAACGGTGCCTCGCCAAACAAAACGCCTTGCTTGCGCAGTTTCAACAAGATGTCCGCCATGCAAGAGAAGCCTTTTTCACCGACAAATGCATCGCCGTGATCGGCAAATCCCTGACGGATCACCGAAGCTCGATAGGCACGGAACCCAGAGGTGTAATCGCGGATGCCACGGGTGGGAAACAGAACCGTAAACAACAACCGCGCGCCGATGGACAAAAAATGTCGCTCGATCGGGACGCCGACGGCACAGCCGCCGGCCTCAAATCGCGAGGCGATCACGACGTCGCAGCCTTCGTGGATCATCCGCACCATCCGATCGATCAAGCCCGGTGGGTGCGTATTATCGGCGTCCATCGTGACGATGATGTCACGCTCGCCGGCGCGATCCACGGCCTCGCGAAGCGCGTCGCGGATCGTCGTCCCCAAGCCTTGGTTCTGCTGATGCTGGACCAGATGCAACGGCATCTGGAACGACAACTGTGAAACGATTTGTGCGGTGTCGTCGGTGCTGCCGTCGTCCACCACGACGACTTCGTAGGGCAGGCCGGTGTCTGCAAACGATTCGCCGATTCGTTCCAACAGCTCCGGCAACGCTTCCTGTTCGTTGTACGCCGGGAGCGCGAGAAAGACTTTGGCGGGCCGGAATCGAGGGCCACCGGTGTCTGGGGAGTGAGAGCCCAGCGGTCTGGCTGACTCAGAAACCTGGGGATCGGGTTCGGCGCGGAAGAGATCGTCCATCGGGCAATATCGGAGAAGGTTCCTGGTGCGGATTCATGCTGTTTTAGGCAGTCTAGACAGGCCCGTGGCGGCAACAAGCCAGTTGAAGCGATTTGGTCGGGCAATTGAACGGGGCAATAGCGATTATACGTGCGGCGCCCCCCCCTTTTCACGCCAAAGCGTCAGCGAGCGGGCCACCGTCCCCTGGAGTAACGCGTAAACAGCACGCAAATCACCGCCCACGCGATCATCAACGCCACTCCGCTCAGGCTGGTGATCAACCCGAATCCGACGTCGCCCAAGTCCAAACGCGTCAGAAAGCTTCGCGTGGAAAGGTAATTGAACGCTGGAAACACCATCAGGGCGCCGAGCACCCCGCGGGTCGAAGGCGAAACCGACCTCCAGAAATCGGTACATGCCAGCAGCAAGCCGACCGTCGGAGCAACGATGATCATCGCGTCATAGGATTGGTGGTAAAGACTCGTCAGGATCGTGACCAGCATCAAACAACCGGTCCCCCCGGCGACACCGTCGTCCAGACCACGCCGAGATCGGTAAAACAGAATCAACATCGGCCACACCAAAATCAGCATCATCACAGCCAGGTGAACGATTTGTCCGGGATCGCTGCCGGTCCATTTGCAAACCGTTGCCAAGGCGTCCAAACGCGTCCATGAATCGACCGGAGATTCATCCTGGGTTTGCATGTGGACCTGTTGTGCCGAGCCGATGTCGTCGACGATCTTGTCAAATCCGGCGGCTATGTCGATCGAACCGGTCGCACGAATGCCCTCGTGATAGGCCAGGTAGGTCATCGGCAGCCCCGCGCCCAACAGGCTGATCGAGGCGCCCAACGCCAACGCTTTGTAGTTTCCGCGTGCCAGCATCAAGAAACCCAGCGGCAAGATGAATGTCGGTTTGGCCGACACCAGCACGAGCGCGACGGCCGAGATCACAGGGCGGTCTTTCGCAAAGTGGATTGCAGCGATCGTCGCCAACGCCAACTCGATCGTGAAGTAACCGTTGTACAGCGAAATGTGACCGCTGCGGGAAAACACGATCGCCGCGGCGATCGATGCGATCCATGTCAAACGCCCGCCTGCGTCAGTGACACCGCCTAAAGTGTTCACGCCGGCGGCGTTGACGCACAACGTCGCCAACACGATCACAAGCACCACCGAGAGCGCAAAGAACACGACGTCCGCGACCGGCAGCGGCAAAAACGTCAACGGCGCGTGCAGCACCAGAATGACGGGCGAGAAAAACGGGATCTGACGCGACACCGGGTACTCATCGGCGTACTGCTGGCCGTAGGGACTTTTGCCCGCCAACAGCGCGGTGGCGGGAAAGTACAGCCCGTTGTGAAAGTCGCACATCCCTTGTGTCGTGGGATTGGTAGAACCGGGCGTTTGATAACGCGTGGCGGTCCGTACCGCCGCGAACGTCACGCCGATGGCAAACAACAGACAGGCGACCAGGGGCACCACAAAACGTCTGTTGCGAACGTTCATCCCAATAACTCTCGAACCGCAGCGGTGATGTCATGCTTTCTCATCAGCGATTCGCCCACCAGCACGGCCTTGACGCCGCCACTGGCCAACTGCAACAGGTCCGCGTGCTCCCGGATGCCGCTTTCCCCGACGATCAAGCGATCCGGTGGAATCGATGGGCAGAGATCCAAGGTGTGCTGAAGCGTCGTCTTGAACGTCCTGAGGTCACGATTGTTGACTCCGACCAACTTGGTCCCGGTGGCCAACACGGCGTCCAAATTCTCGGGGTCAAACAACTCGATCAAGGTCTGCATGCCGAGCTCGGTGGCGAACTCGTGAAGCTGTTTCAATTCATCCGGTGGCAAGCATTCGGCGATCAACAACACGCAATCGGCACCGGCGTGACGCGCCTGAAGCAACTGGTAGCGATCGACGATGAAGTCCTTTCGCAAAATTGGAATGTCGACCGCCGCGCGAACGTCCCGCAGGTAATCCAGCGAACCTTGAAAGAACGGTTCGTCGGTCAGCACGCTGATGCAGGCGGCGCCACCCTCGACGTAACACTTGGCGATTTCCGCGGGGTCAAAGTCTTCACGGATCAGGCCCGCCGAGGGGCTCGCGCGTTTGACTTCCGCGATCAGATTGACGCGCTGGCCGGCCGCCAGGGCACCATGAAAATCACGGCAGGGCGGCAAGGCATCCAGCTCGGACTCCAATCGATCCGACGGAACGGCGGCCCGCTCGCGCGCGATCGTCTGGCGGGTTTTGACCAGAATGTCATCAAGGATCGTCATGGTGAAAGCCTACCTGTCCAGCAATCGTTGGTATCCAGCCTTCAGGCGTTTTCTCCCCAACGGTTTGTCGTTTTTTAGCCCGCATGCGTTCGCCAGGGGCCATGCGGCGTTTCTCGCAGACACGGCGTCCCTCGCTTCCGCATCGCGTCTGAAATGATCGTATTGAGTTGGGAATAACGCCTCAGTGTTTGAAGTGTCGCCGTCCGGTCAACACCATCGGCAGGTCATATTGGTCACAGGCTTCCACGACTTCGTTGTCGCGGCGTGAACCGCCGGGTTGGATGATCGCCACGATGCCGGCCTCGGCAGCCGCTTCGATCGAATCGGGGAAGGGGAAAAACGCATCGGAGGCCAGGATCGCACCCTTGGCGCGATCCCCCGCCTTTTCGATCGCGATCTCCACACTATCGACGCGACTCATCTGACCGGCTCCGACACCGACCAAGGACGTGTCGTTGGCCAAGACGATGGCGTTGCTTTTGACGTGCCGGACCATTTCCCAGCCGAAGACCAGGTCATCCCAAAGTTCTTCGTCGACCTTGGTTTGCGTGGGCGTTTCCCACTGCACGCGCGGGCTGGTCATGCGGTCGGCGTCTTGCACCAACATCCCGCCGCTGATGAAGCGACGTTGAATCGCCGGTGGCGGATCATCCAGGATGCCGACTTGCATCAGCCGCACGTTCTCGCGCCAACGCGGACGCGTGGTCAACAATCCCACCGCACCGGCTTCGAAGTCCGGCGCGACGATCGCTTCGATAAACAATCCCGGTTCACAGAGCAATTCGGCCGTGGCCATGTCGACGGTCTTGTTGAAGCCCAACACCGATCCGAACGCGCTCAGGGGATCACCCGCAAGGGCTTTGCGACAGGCGTCGACGAGTTTGACGTCGCTGGCGGCGCCGCATGGGTTGTTGTGCTTGATCACCGAAACGGCCGGGTTGGATAAGCCGCGAACGATCTCCAGGGCCGAATCAAGGTCCAGCAAGTTGTTGTAAGAGAGTTCTTTGCCGCTGATCTGACGGGCCGAAACCAGATTCGCACTGCGGATCGTCGGATCGCAATACAAGGCCGCGCGCTGGTGCGGGTTTTCGCCGTATCGCAATTGGCTCTTGCGACGAAGTGCCAGGTGCATCGACGAGGGGAACTCGCCGGCGATCGAATCGCCACGCATGTAATCCGCGATCGCTCGGTCGTAGGCCGCGGTATGATCGAAGGCATCGGCGGCCAGTTGTTTCCGCAGTTCCAGCGTCGTGCCGCCGGAATCGAGCTGCTCAAGCAACTCGCCATATTGCTCGGGGCTGGTCGCGACCGCGACATCGCGGTGGTTTTTGGCCGCCGCGCGGACCAAACTTGGCCCCCCGATGTCGATTTGCTCGACACACTCTTCAAACGTGACACCGGGCCGCGAGGCGGTGGCGGCAAAGGGATACAGATTGACGACGACCAGGTCGAACGGCACGATGTCGTGCTCTTCGATCGAATCGATGTGGTCGTCTCGATCGCGGATCGCCAAAATGCCGCCGAACACCTTGGGATGCAGCGTTTTCACGCGACCGTCGAGCATTTCGGGAAAACCGGTGTACTCGGCGACGTCCAGTACGTCGATGCCCGATTGTTCCAAGTGACGTCGCGTTCCACCGGTGCTGTAGATCGTCACACCGTCTCGCTGCAATCCGGCCGCTAGATCGGCCAGGCCCAGCTTGTCGCTGACACTGATAAGCGCGTTTCGAACCGGGGTGACGTTTGACACGGGGGGGAAGCCTGAGAGAGGAAGGTGCGACGACGGGGAACGACGTGGTTTTGGATCCGATGCTCAAAACCGCTGTTGCAAATTAAATTCGCGATCCCTCAAGGTCAACCGGACGCACCGTTGCCACCCTTCGAGCCGACCGCTGATTGACCTATAACACGTCGATCCCACCCCGTATTTTCTGATTCACCAAACAAAATTCGAACCCGATCGATGTTAGCTGCCCGAGTGATCCCGTGTCTGGACGTGCATGGCGGACGCGTTGTCAAAGGAACCAATTTCGTCAATTTGCGGGATGCGGGCGATCCGGTCCAGGTGGCCAGCCGTTACGAAGCCGAAGGGGCTGACGAACTGGTCTTTCTGGATATCACCGCCAGCCACGAAGAACGCGACATCATTTTGGACGTCGTTCGGCGGACCGCCGACTGTGTTTTCATGCCGCTAACGGTCGGTGGAGGCGTCCGGTCGATCGAAGACGTCCGCGATCTGCTCAATGCCGGCTGCGACAAGGTGTCCATCAACTCCGCCGCCTGCAAAGACCCCGAATTCGTCCGCAAGGCCGCCGACCGCTTCGGAAGCCAATGCATCGTCGTCAACATCGACCCCAAGCGGGTGCTCAAAGACGGCCAGGAGTTCTGGGAGGTCCACATCAACGGTGGGCGAAAACCGACGGGCCTGGAGGCGGTCGCTTGGGCCAAAACCGTCCAAGACCTCGGCGCCGGCGAGATCGTGTTGACCAGCATGGACGCCGACGGGACCTGCGACGGTTACGATTTGCCCGTCACCGCAGCGGTCAGCCAGGCGGTGAACATCCCGGTCGTCGCCAGCGGAGGGGCCGGGAACCCGACCCACTTGGCCGAAGCCATCCTGAAAGGCAAAGCCAGCGCGGCACTGGCAGCAAGCATTTTTCACTTCGGCCAATACACCATCGCCGAAACCAAGCAGGTCATGCGCGACGCCGGCATCCCGGTGCGGCTGTAGGTTGCCCGGGGTGACTGCGTTGCCCTCCGGCGATTCGCCCGGATGCTGGATTCGCCCGGATGCTGGATTCGCCCGGATGCTGGATTCGCCCGGATGCTGGATTCGCCCGGATGCTGGATTCGCCCGGATGCTGGATTCGCAGGCATGACCCCGAACGGGGTCAAAGCCAGTAGCCGGAGGTGAGCGCAGCGAAACCTTTGGACATCCGGCCCCTGCCGGACGCGACCCCGCCGGGGTCGATGGGACTTGAAGGCGTGCCTCCCGGAGGTGGCGCTGCGCTAACCTCCGGCTACTCGCTGGCATCCCTCCGGGATGCTGAAGTGGCTCACGCTTGGGTTCCCACGCTCCGTCCGTGATTAAATCAACACGGGCTTGTCCAGTATTCGCCGCACCGGCACGAACTGGCCGGCGTGCATCATCGGGTGCGTCGCGATCAGCACAAACACGCCTCCCACGTTGGGACAAATCTGACGCAGATGCTCGGGGGCTTCTTTCGCCAAGTCTTCGTCGGAGAGGGCATCCAACGCTTTGAAGGCCGCTTCTTGCAGCTTAGGGAAGTACGCCAAATACTCTTCCTGGCTCGCGAAGTCCGACGGATCGTCACTCGCCGTGTTTGCTTTACCGTGTTTCTCGGCAAAGCCTTCGGGCAATTCGAGGGCAGCCCCCGGCGCGACCGAATTGAGCAATCCGCACTCCGAGCTGATCAAGTGGCCGAGCTGCCAGGCCAAGTGGTTACAGCCTTTGGCCGGTCGCGTCAGCAGCTCTTCATCGGTCAGGTCACTGACGTAGGACGTGAGCACCATTCGGCTGAGTTGGTACGCGCTGCGAATCGCATCTTTTCCGTGCATGAGAAGCCTTTGATGGGATTGGGGGATCGAGGGATGGAAGTCGTCCGAAGCGATAAGATGCCTTTATACCAGTCCGATCACGCCGGGGGGACGTCTCAGTTGCCGACAAACCGATCGAAAAGCGATCGGGCGCGTGCCAGATCATCAGTACCTTGAACGACGACGCGGCCGTCTCGGAACAACGTCAGTTGGGTCGTCTCATCGATCTGCAATCGCGTGAAGAAGCGAGTCGATTGGACGGGCCCGATCGCTTCCCAACGTCGCGCCATGGCCTGCAAGTCGATCTGGACGTTGTCGCCCTGTGGATTGAGTTGCACGGCGTCGCGTCCGCACAAGGCCCCTTCGCTGCTACCCAGGGCGTCGCCACGGAGGAATTCAAAATCGCGGCGCACACAGGCAGTGCACTCGGGAGCGATGGCCCGATCCAGTTTGACTTGGCGGACTCGGTTGTTCCACAGATCGATTGACAACACGTCTTCGGAAACGGCTTGTCGATTACCAGAAATCCACTTGAGCGCTTCGGCCGCCTGCACGCTGGCGATCGCGTGTGTCGCCGGTCCGATCACGCCGGCGGTATCGCAGGTGTCGACGACGCCTGCCGGCGGCAGGTCGGGGACCAGGCAGCGAAAACAGGGGCGGTCGGCTCCATCGAACAGTCGCACCTGACCGCTCGCGCCGACGCATCCGCCATGCACCCACGCGGTGCCGGTCGAAAGCGCCCAGTCATTGAGCAGAAATCGAATGCCAAAATTATCCGTCGCGTCGATCACCAGTTCTGCGCCGGCCAAAACGGATTCGATGTTGCCGGCGTTGACGTCGGTCACCACCGCAGTGGTCTGCACCAGGTCGTTGATCTGCCGCAGCCTGCGACAGGCGGCCTCGGCCTTGCTGACCCCCAGACGGGCATCTTCGCCGTCAAAGAGTGATTGTCGTTGCAGATTCGTCCACTCGACAACATCCCGATCAATGATTCGAATCTGGCCCACGCCGGCGCGACACAGCAATTCCGCCGCCACCGTCCCGAGTGCGCCGCACCCCAGAATGGCAATCTCGGCTCGTTCGATCCGGTCTTGCCCCTGGACGCCGATCGGGGCGAATTGGCGCTGGCGTGCGTAACGATCTGGCAAAGAAGAATTCACAAAGGGTGTCGTGTGGAAAGGACGAACGTGATGCCACGAAGAACATGAGTGTGGTCATGGCCAATGTAAACCATCTTGCGGCGCGTGCCGAGTTGCTTCGCCAGACGCGTCGCTTTTTCGATGAGCACGGCTTCCTGGAAACGCAACCGCCTTGCCTGTCGCGCGATTGTGTGGTCGATGCCTATTTGGATCCCTTGGCCGTAGACTCGAACACGCTGGGCATTTCGGGTCCGCGACTTCCCGAGCGGTTTTATTTGCAGACGTCTCCCGAGTCAGCGATGAAACGCATGCTCGCCAGCGGAGCCCCCTCGATCTACAGCATCGGTTCGGTATTCCGTGGCGGCGAAACCGGTGCGTTACACAACATCGAATTCACGATGTTGGAATGGTACGAAGTCGGCGGTGATTTTGAATCAGCGATGCGACTGACCGGCCAATTCGTTTCCAAAATGCTGGACGCCGATGGCTATGATTCGATTCGTTACCGCGATGCCTTTGCCGAACATCTCGGATTCGATCCGATCGATGTTTCCATCGGCGACTTATGCGAGCAGGTGGCGAAACTGGACGCTTCGCTGGCGGCAACGATCGCCGAGGATCGCGATCAGATGCTCGACTATCTGTTGTCCGCACGGATCGCGCCCACGCTGGGGCAACGGTGTCCGGCGCTGTTGACCGATTACCCACTGTCGCAAGCCGCGTTGGCCAAACCGTCGACGCACGATCCTCAATGTGCCGCCCGATTCGAACTGTATGTCCGCGGGGTTGAATTGGCCAACGGGTATGACGAACTGCTCGATGCCGACGTGCTGTTGGCGCGGTACGCCGAGAACAACCGTAAGCGGACTGCATCGGGACGCAGTCGTCTCGCCGCCGAAACAACCCTGGTCGATGCCATGCGTGCGGGATTCCCCCCATGTAGTGGCGTGGCATTGGGGGTGGACCGTCTGCTGATGCTGCAGGTCGGTGCCGATCGCATCGAAGACGTGATGCCGTTTTCGATCTGGAATGCATGACCAGCTTGGGCAATCGCGCCTACCCGTCGAGGGCGGGCCGTACAGACTGCCAAGATCGATCAAAAAGCATGCAAAAAACTTCGCGAGTTCGAATTGGTGGTTACAATGATAGTAGCCTCAAAACAAAAGGATCATGCCGATGTCTGACGCGCTCGCGCCAAGTAACCAGCTCGCCGCTGGGAAATCATCTGGAGAAGGCTTAGCCAGCAAACCGGTCGGGCGTTTGACCGTCAATGCGGCTTTTCTGAGAGAGATCAAAGACGACAACCGTCAGTTGAAATCACTCTGGGATCGCCTGATTCCGATGTTTGCGCACCCCGAGACGGCAAAGAATCATTGGCCGGAATTGATCGCCGGACTCGCCGAGTTGAGAGACCAATTGGCAATCCACTTTTCTCTCGAAGAGGCTTATGGTTACTTTGATGATGCCGTCGACATCGCGCCACATCTGAGTCTGACCGCCGAAACACTGCGGGCCCAACACTCAACCCTGTTTTCACAAATCCGTGATCTGGCCGACCTGATTTTGGAGTTGAATTGCGAAGCCGTCGAGCACATCAACAAACTGACGCGACGGTTCAAGGCGTTTAAATCGAGTTTTGAAAGCCACGAAGAATCAGAATTGAAACTCATTCTGGCCAGCTTTGACGATGACCTGGGCGTCGGCGATTGAACCGTCCGTCAGATTGTGATGTTTGAACGTGGTGTAAGCTTCCAGCTTGCGTTTGACGAGTGAAACGAGACGGCAAGCTGGCAGCTTTCCCCAGTTAAAAATCCGTGACAAAGCCGCTAGGCGACGCCGTCGCCGTAAACGCGATTTCGTCCGTTGCGTTTGGCTTCGTAGAGTTTCTCGTCGGCACGGTGGATCAGTTCCAAACCCGTTTCACTGTGCTCTTGATTCAGGACCGCAAATCCGAAACTTGCGGAGATGTTGAGCGGTCCGGCAGCGGTCTGAAACGGCTGGTCGCAGACGGCCTTGCGACATCGCTCGGCGACGTCGAAAGCTTCCTCGGCACCGGTCGCCGAGAGCAACAGACAGAACTCTTCGCCGCCATAACGCGCCAGCAAATCGTCTTCGCGGCAGCCGGTGGAGACACGCCGGCCGAATTCTCGTAGCACCTCGTCGCCGACCAAGTGTCCATAGGTGTCGTTGACGCTCTTGAAATGATCGATGTCCAACATCACCACGGTCACCGGCTGACGCTGGCGAACCGCGGCGGCGATCGAACGACCGAGTGTTTCCAGCAAGTAGCGTTTATTCATCGTCCCGGTCAACGCATCGCGCGTGAGCGCTGAATAAACCGTTTCGTGATACTGCGATTCGACACTTCCGGCCGAAAGGAACTTGAACAGAAAACTGCCGAATCGAATGGTGTCGCCGGAGTTCAATCGGACGCGAGTGACTGGACGGCCGCCGATGAACGTTCCGTTGGTGCTGCCCAAGTCTTCGAGTTCGAAGCCTGCCTCGCTGCGACGATGACGGCGTGTTGACGCGAAACACTGGTGTCGCTGAGCATCAAGTCCGAACCGGCTTCGCGGCCGATCGTCAATTCATCTTTCTCGATCAGCAACATCCCATCGACCACGTCGGCAGGATAAATCTGCACCAGACAAGATTGATCGTTGCGCGACCCCAACGACTGATCAGGCGAACGCTGCAATGTGGCTTCCGGTTCCAACTGCACCGGCTGACCACTGCGCGCGCCGGCGACACCCTGGGGGGAACCGAGCAAGCAATCGGGGTTTGTGTCGCCCTTGAGGGGATCTGGATTCATCGCAGCGGGCATCATGTCAATTCATCAAGTTGGAAAGGCGCTTTGAAGTGTGTCAATGGGGCCCATAAAGATGGGTCACAATCGAACATCCACCGCACCCGATCTTGCCAAGCATGGAAGCTTCGTCCGCGAATCCACGATTCTCAAGATCAGTCATTGCGCTGGTAATGATTGTATCATTCAACACCGCCATTCAGAACCGATCAACGCACCGTCGCCAACAACGATTGATACTGGCCGCGTTGTGGTCCGGAAAGGGCGTCCAAATCAATCTCTTCCAATAGGGTGCGGATCGTTTGGGGATCAACCGCCTCGGGATCGATCTGGCGTCGATCGACCAATGTGGTGGCCCAGTTGAGTCGATCGGTGTCCACGAGCAGCTCTTGATCACGCAAGATCTCGTAGGCCAGGTTGGCGTATTGCAGATGTTCGAGCTGTTTCGCGGCGGACGTTCCGTCGCTGTCGTCGCTGGATGCATCGATCGCTTCGGCCATCGCGGTGTGAGTTTGTGCCAGCCGCCGCAAGATGTCCGGCGTGGCCGATTCGCTGAGCAGTTGTTGATAGGTGGCGATCGATCGGGCAAACAATTGCCTCGCTTGTTGGCGTTGCTGATCGTTCCCATCGACCCACAATCGCCCCAGGTTGTTTTCCGCGGTGGCCAAGTTGACGCGAAAGAACTCGTCGGCGTCGGCCAACAACCAGGTCCGTTCCAAATCCTCGATCGAACTGGCGTAGTCCTCCGCCGCCTCGTCCTTGTGCCCCAGCTGGACGGCCACTTCGGCCCGACGCAATTTGGCGTGGGCGAGTGATTGCATCCAATCGGATCGTTCGCCGGCGGACTCCAGACGCTCACTGAGATGATCGATCAATCGCGTCCACGCTTGGTGTGCGGCGGCAAAATCGCCGCGTCGGGTAAAACGTTGGGCGTGCTCGGTCGCGATCGTCTCGTACAGTTTCATGTCGCTGGGATCACCTCGATGATCGGCCAGCCAGCGTGCCCAGCCGACGGCGTTCTGATAGCGATCCACTGAGAACACGCGTCTGCCCGACGAGGATGTCGATGCCTGGGTCCGTTCAATCACCAATTCCAATCGTACCAACGCTGAAATTGCACGGGCGACGAACGTGGAGGGTGCGGCGTCGGCAACCGGCGGCGGTTCAAAAGGCAACCAGTGTTGAATCTGCTCGCGGGCTCCGATCGCTTCGGCGAGCGTAGGTGACGATTCGGTCGCCAACGCCCGGCCGATCGTCGTGTTGATTTTTTCCAAGCATACAAGTTCATGCAGGGAAGGCGCGTGGCGGAACCAGTTGTCGCCAAGCTTCGAAGCGGCTCCCGACTGGTGCAAGGAGACCGGAGTGATGGTATCAACCGCGTGCCCCAAGCCGGCCAGAATGGACTCCGCCTTTGCAAAGTGTTCGTACGATTGCTCGGCCTGTCCACGCATCCGATACAGGTCGCCTAGACGCAGATGACACTTGACGCGTTCCAACCAGACCAGGGTGTTGGTTTTGAAGGCATCGGCGTCGAGTTCTTCGCTGAATCGATCGGCGATCGGCTGTTCGATCAACCGTTGGTATTGCTTTAGCGCTTGTCCGATCAATTCGTTCCTCAGCGGCGTCATCGCCGGATGAAATTGCAAGGAACCACTCAGATCGACTAACCACGTATCCGCGGTGTCGCGTGCATCGACGAGACGTTCAAGGGACTCGTGATGTGCCTCGCGGGCTTCGATTCTCGCGAGCCGCTCTGCCTGGTGCGCCGAGCGGATCACCAACGCGCTGATCACCGAGACGATCATCAACCCCACGATGGCCAAACCGATGGTGGATGCGAGTGCACGGTGTCGCCCGCACCAACGGGAACATCGTTCGATCAGAGTTTCGTCGTGGACCGACACGCGCAAACCCGTCATGAAACGTTGCACATCATCAGCCAGGCTTTCGACATCGCAATACCGTCGCTCCGCGGTAGGATCCATCGCGGTGTGGACGATCTCTTCCAACGGTTTCGGGACACAGGGCTGCATCTCTCGCAGCGGCGTGAATTCACCTTCGCGCGCGCGGCGGAGTACCGATTTGACGTCCAGCCCCTTGTGCGGATGAGTGCCCGCGATGATTTCGTAAAGGATCACCCCGAGCGAATAGATGTCGCTGTGGCTGCCCATCGAGGCGAGTTCCCCCCGCGCCTGTTCGGGCGCCATGTAGGTCGGCGTGCCGACCACGCTGCCCTCGGACTCCATCGGCGACGACGAACGAGAGCTGCCCGATTGATCGTTTTGTTTTGCCGGTCCCTGAACCGTCGTTTCACCGCCGTCGTCGTCGTCGATATAGCGTGCCAGCCCCCAATCCACGACGATTGTTTCACCGAAGGCACCGGCCATCACATTGGTGGGTTTCAGATCGCGATGGATGATGCCGCGTCGATGAGCATAGGCCACTGCGTTGCACACATCGATGAATCGCAGCAACAGCGGAGTGATCGCTTCGAGCAATTCGTGCCTGAGCCACTTGCGTTGGGATTGCTTGGCGTGTGCGGTGCGGATGTGATGACGCAACGTGTCGCCTTCGAGCAGCTTCATCACGTAGTAGGTGTCGCCCGATTCGTCGGCAACCAACTCGTGAACCGGGACCACGCCAGGATGCTGAAGCCCGCTGGTGATCCGCGCCTCGTGCAGAAACTGCTCTCGTTCGCTCGGCTGGATCTTGCCCGGATTGCTGATGCGTTTGACGGCGACCTCGCGTTGTAGTTGCCGATCGAGGGCGCGCTGAACCACACCCCAGCCGCCACGCCCGAGCTCCCCGAGTTCGACGTAGCGCTCGCAATCGCGGCGACGTCGGTCGTCTTCGCCAGATCCTGCCGTTTCGCGGAGTCCGTCGGAAGCCGAACCGAGTGTACATTCGGCCTCGGACAGGCCGGTTTCCCGCTGGCGAGGTGCGGCCCCCGAGCGTCCGGAACGCTCACCCGATGGCTGCTCGGGCTCGGACGTCGAGCCCGTTCCCCGAACGGTTGCCAACGAATCAGCCTCCGCAGCTGCGTCGGCGAGCGGTGCTTGATGGGCGGTTCGATCCGGATCGGCGTGGTGGGGCGAGTCTTCGGAAAGCTCAGGCGTGGACGGAGCGACGGGCGAATGCTGGGGCCCTTCTGAATCGTCTGGCAAGAAGCGGCCGTTGATCGTTTCCATATTCGCTTTGGCTGTCGATCGATTCGGACGTATCGATCAATCGGTTTGGGGGGCTTCACGGTTGACTGCGACTGCATCATCGAGATGCTTTACGTAATCGTAGGACGCCCCCGAACGTTTCGACTGGCGTTTCTGGTAATCCCCCACCGCGATCGAATTGACATACCCTTTGTGAACCGTAATGTCTGAACCTGCCTGTGAAATCCGTGCGGCGCGTCCCAGCGACGTTCCAGAAATTTTCCAGATGCTTCGTGAACTGGCGGTCTTTGAAAAGCTGGAGCATCAGTTGACCGCCAGTGAAGACGACATGCACGATGCGCTGTTCGTCCGCCGCTGCGCCGAAGCTTTGGTGGCCCAGACGGTTCACCAAGACGATGCGGCAAGCCAACTGGTCGGGTACGCGATTTACTTCCAGAACTTCTCGACGTTTCTCTGTAAACCCGGCATCTACCTGGAAGACATCTACGTCCGCCCCAACTTTCGTCGGTTGGGAATCGGAAAGTCGTTGCTGCGAAAACTGGCCGACATTGCCATCGAGAGGGATTGCGGGCGGATGGAATGGGCCGTCTTGGATTGGAACCAAAACGCAATCGATGTGTATCAGTCGATCGGCGGAGACGTGCTGCCCGACTGGCGAATTGTTCGCTTGGGGACCGAGACGATCAAAGAACTAGCCGACTAAACCGTAGGGCATGCTGTGCATGCCAGTCCCGTCACGCACAGCGTGACCTACCTCCGTCCGTCACGCACAGCGTGACTTACTCACCTAGCCACTGGGCGGCCTCGGGGGCGAAGTAGGTCAGGATGCCATCGGCCCCGGCGCGTTTGAACGCCAACAGACTTTCCATCGCGACGTCACGGCGGTTGAGCCAGCCGAGTTGTCCGGCTGCCGACAACATCGCGTATTCACCGCTGACCTGGTACACGAACGTCGGCACGCCAAAAGTTTGTTTGACGTTGGTGACGATATCCAAATAAGGCATGCCGGGTTTGACCATCACCGAATCGGCGCCTTCGGCTAAATCAAGCGCCACTTCGTGCAGGGCTTCGTCGGCTTGCGCGGGGGACTGTTGATACGTCTTCTTGCTGGCCCCACCCAAGTTGCCCTTGGATCCCACCGCTTCGCGAAACGGGCCATAGAACGCGCTGGCGTACTTGGCCGCGTAGGACATGATTTGAACATTGACGTGGCCGGCCGCTTCCAGCGCGTCGCGGATCGCGCCGACGCGGCCATCCATCATGTCGCTGGGCGCGATGATGTCGCATCCGGCATCGGCCTGCACCACCGCTTGTTGGGTCAGAATGCTCACGGTTTCGTCGTTGACGACGTCTCCGTCACGCACGATCCCATCGTGACCATGGCTGCTGTACGGGTCGAGGGCGACGTCACAAATGATTCCCAGCGTGTCGCCGACCGCCGCTTTGATTTGGCGGACCGTTTGGCAGACCAGGTTATCGGGGTTGGTCGCCTCGGCGGCGTCAGAGGTTTTCAATTCCGCGGGCGTGGCCGGAAAAACCGCGATCGCCGGGATCCCCAAATCGCGGGCGCGCTTGGCGGCATCCACGATCTTGTCGGTTCCCAACCGCTCGACGCCGGGCAGGGACTCAATCGCTTGGGCCCCCGTTCCCGGATGGACAAAGATCGGCCAGATCAGGTCGCTCGGGGTGAGCGAGGATTCGGCAACCAGACGCCGTGACCATTCGTGACGGCGTTGCCGTCGCGGGCGTGTTCGCGGGAACGGCCCGCGTGCAAAATCGTACATCCTGTTTCTATCTCATCCGTTACAGACCACGTTCTTCGGCGAAGGATTGGATCCGATAGACCCGCTGCTCTTCCGTCGCATCCCGGACTTTCAGCTTTCCATCGCTGTCGACCATCAAGAACATTCCGGGTTCGATGATGGTTTCGTCATCCACGATTTCCAGCGGCGCACCGCCTTCGACGTCGATCACGGTTGCGGACGATTTAATGACCTTCGGTTCGCTGGTCTTCTTGACTTCAAGCGTGATCGGATCGACGACTTCGGCCGATTCGACTTCGGTGCTCAAGACGGTGCCTTCGGTTGCCTCCATCCGTGCCGGCACGAAAACGCCGAGACGTGGATCGAAACTCGATGCCACGACTTCCGCCTTGGGCGGATCGGATTCGATCTCGATCCTTCGATTGCCGGCGTTCACCACACGCGGCTTGTAGGGTTTCACACTGCCAAACGCGACGCGATCGACTGGCGGCAGCGACGTCGGGGCGCTCGGATCACTCCACTCGCTCCAACGTTTGTAGTTTCGTTTCTGAGTCTGTTCGGCTTCGGCCGACAGCGTCACGTACCGCTTGTAAGCTTCCGGATCCAGATTGCGGCTCTTCGGTTGCAGCTCTGGCGACTTGGGGAAGTTGGGATCGTTGACGGCGAAACGCACCCGATAGACGTACTGGCGATTCATCCGCGGTGCTCTCGGATCCATCCCCACGACCTTGCCGCCCACCTTGTAGGTTTTGCCTTGGATGTACGCGAAGTCATAGAAACGGAGCAGTTTGTAGTCGACGGGGTTTTCTTCGGCGGGTTTGCCTTCATTGGCCGACCTGCCGCTGCCCATGCCGCCGCCGTAACCCATCCCCATGTCATCGTCCATCTCCATGTCCATGTCCATGCCCATGTCCATGTCGTAACCCTCGTCCATGCCGCCACCGTAGGATCGCGTCTGGCCGCCGGCGATATCGATTTCAAACTGTCCCATATCGACTGGTCCGGCGTTTGCTAATTCGGCCGCGGCTTCTTTTTCCATCTGCTCGGCCAGCAGAGCACGTTTGGTCTTCAACGGAATCAATGGGTGGTTGGCGAAACTGGCGTAGGGGTCCAGCAACACCGGGGGAACCCACATTGTGACGCCGGGAATTCGGTAATCATCGGGAACCAACTCGGGCGCAAAACCGGACCAGTAATTGGCGGCATTCCAAATCGTCGTGTCGTTGCTGTCGCGCAAGATCCAGTCCGCATCGGTCAATTGATCGACGGACTTGTTGGTGACATCGGCCCGTTGAACCTGGTAGGCGACGTAACGCGGCAGGTCACGTTTGACCGGATCATACTCGGCCGCGTAGGAGAGTGCTTCTTGATAGGCATCGATCAACTGTTTGTGGGGAATCACCGCCGTCCCGGCGATGAACAACCCGATGCCGGGGACCGGGGGCTGATCCGCACCAGATGTCAGGTGTTTTGTCGACTTCGCCGTCGTGCCCAGGTTTTTGTCGGCGGCGAGTTTTCGGATCGGTCCCGATGCGCCGGCCGTTGACATCGCATCCATCCCCATCATGTCCATGCTCATTTCCATGTCCATGCCCATGCCCATCATGTCCATGTCCATCATGTCCATATCGCCTTCCCCACCCCCCATCATCATGTCCATGGAGTTCTGACGACGACTTCGTCGGGAGCGTTTGGGTTTGACTTCCACCACTTCCACTTCGTCAGCGGGCTCGAGATCGGCTAACGCATAGGTGCCGTCTTGGGACCGATAGGCCAGCGACGCGATCACACCGGTCGTTCGAACCGCTGCCGGCTTGGCAAGCACCGGATCCTTGCGGCGCACCTTCTCTTTGCTCGCCTTGGACAAATCCCACGGATCGGGTTGATAGAGGCTGGATTTGATCGGTTGCAGAAACTTGCTTTGTTCCAGCGCGATGTCGAATTTCGGCTCGCGGGGGTTTTCCTCGTCGTTGACGATCGCATCGGTGTGGTCGTCATCGACCTGCCGCTTGACTTCGGTCGCACTCTGGGCCAAACGCTCCGGATCGTGCTTCTCCGTGATGATCGGCTGGCCAAGTCCGCTGTAGACCAAGAAGGCGGACAGCAGCACCACAATCGCAACGATCAGCTTTTCGAAATTGTAGACGGCAAAGTCTTTCAGTTTATCGGCGTCCATGATGTTCCCCTGTCAGCAGGTACTTTGGTTCATCGGGTATTGGTCGAGAATCAGGCCCGCAATCGTTTCACGGGCCGAGGGAGAAGGGGGTGTCTATGCTAGGGTGACGCGACGGGAATCGCCATCGCGGTCGGTGGTGTCGTCGCCGGTGGTGTGGTCGCCGGTGGTGTGGTCGCCGGTGGTGTTGCGGCCGGTGGTGTTGCCGCCGGTGGTGTGGTCGCCGGTGGTGTTGCGGCCGGTGGTGTTGCCGCCGGTGGTGTAGTCGCCGGCGATGTTGCCGCTGGCGGTGTTGCCGCCGGTGGTGTGGTCGCCGGTGGTGTGGTCGCCGGTGGTGTGGTCGCCGGCGGTTCGGCCGTTGTCGCCGGTTCGGTGTCGGTCGGGCCTGGCAACGCGTCGATCACTTCGGCGGATTCGTCGATCGAGACATCGTCTTTCACCTTGTCGATACCGAGCGACTCTTCGCTGGGCGGATTGTAGAAGTAGATCAGGCCATAGATTTCCACTTCCATGTCCATCGGGTATTCCTCGGGGGCTCCGACGGTCGCTCCACCGCCCATGCCCCCCATGCCCATGCCTCCCATGCCCATGTCGCCCATCATTTCGTCTTCCATACCCATCATGTCACTGTAGTCTCCGCCTCCGCCTCCGCTGGCGGAGCCTCCCTTGGGAATGACGCGGACTTGGCGGACATCGACCATCAGCGGTGCGCTACCACAGGCGGCCAGCAGCCTGGCGACACTTTGTTGATTCATTTGCAAGTGCAGCATGACGGGAACGCGTTTGGCGACCGCGATCGCGACTTGTCCCGGGTCGTTGCTGCTGAAGGCGCTCCGCAGCGATGCGGCATCGATGGGTTCGTTGGCGGTGTTGACATAACGGCTGTCGCCGGGGTCGGAGCCTTCGCTCTCGATGCCGCCGCTGCCGCCAGGTCCCATGCTATCCATTTCATACATATCCATGTCGCCGTAGCCTTCCATGTCATCCATCCCCATCCCGCCAAAGCCGGCAGTGACGCGTGAACCCGGATCGGAGATGCTGCCCTGGTTGAAGGTGACCGACTTTCCGATCGAGAGTTTTTTGATTTCTCGAATTTCGGCTTCGAACGCTTGCTGCGCTCCTCCATTGACGGCGGCGATGATCTGCAGCAACTGTCGTAAGATCCAAAGGTTCTCTTGTGAGTAGTACACATCAAGTTCCGACGGATACTCCTTGACCCCGCGCCAGGGAAACAGATCCTTGAGCACCGCCTCTTGGCTGGACGTACTCCAGATCACGACCGGTTCCTCGACGGCGCCGGTGATGCTGCGTTTGGCCTGTCGGGACGGTCCCGCACCCATCATCATCATGTCGTCCATCCCGTAGCTTTCCGCCATTCCGCCGGCGCGTTTGGAAAAATCGGCGGTCCATTTCGCACCGGCAATTTCAGCGTAACTCGGCAGCGTCTCCCCGATGTACTGCTCATAACGACGCAGCAGGTCGGGGTTGACCTGATCGGGATCGGACGACGGCGGGAAGGGTTCGTATTTTTCGAACGGCAGTTTGAGTTTGTTGCGATCGACGATTCCGGTTTCGGGGTCTTTGACGTACTTGAATTCGATCAGAAAGTCATCTTTCAACTTGGTGGGCCACGTCAAAATATCTCGCTGTGCGTCGAACACATTTTGCCAGGCCTGCAGGACTTCCTCTTTGCGGATCTCGATTTTTTCGTTCATCCACTGATGAGACAGATCGTTCGGTTGGGTCGGCAGCTCATTGCGATACTGCGACACTTTCTGAACGTCACCTTCGATCTTGCGGATCTGCGATTCCGTCTTGTCGTTCAGATCACTCGTCGACAGATACCAGACGGTCAGGGCCCCGATCAGGACAATCGAGCTGCCGATCCAGAATCCATGCTTGATAGCGACGGCCAGGTACTCTTTGACTTGGTCCATGATGATTGCGTGGGTTGCGAAAAGTGAAAATAGTGATGGAACGGACGCGTGGTGTGGCGCGGGACTACGGAGCGGCGGCGACGGTATCGTCCAGTGTTTCCTCGGCAGGCGGCTCGTCGCCTTGCAACGCCGCCTCTTCCTCGGCTTTCAAGCGTTTGGCTTCCATCCGCTGCGAATGGGTCGTGGGGGTCCAAAGGAATTGGAACACAAAGTCCATCCGCCGGGCCTTGAAAAATTCCGGTTCGGCATCGGGATCGACCTTCGTCGTCGCGACCGCCGTGCCGGCAACCGGGGGTTCATAATCGGGGTTCGGGATCGACGTTTCGATCGCCTCTTCGATGTTCAACATCAACGGGTAGCTGATGCCGAGTTCGGCGGGCGTGTATTCGATCGGTTCGGCCGAGGGATCGTTCGGATCGGGCAGGCGGATGACGCGGTTGGCGACATCAGGCGGCAATCGGCTGGGATCCAGGAACGCCGTCGTAAAGTACTTGCGGGTGTGGTTGTTGCCGTGCAACCCGACCCGGTCGGGATTGTTGAAGTAGTGGTAGCCTTGCAATTCGACGACCCAATACGGCCCCGTGGGCGGTTCGGGTTCGGTGGCCATAGCGCCAGGCTCCTTGGGAATGTTCATCAGTTTATCCCAGTCAGCCTTCTCGTCGGCGAATCGCTTCTTTCGCTTTTCGTACCATTCGGAGATGTCGTCGAAATACTTGGTCTCGAAGGACGTGATCTGGAAATCGATCCGATCTTCGTAAGGCACCTGTTTGGCGGTGGGCATCTGGCCGGGTTCGACGCCTTCGTAGACCCCGCGTGGGATAATCTGATTGACGCCGCGGATCAGCTCCATCCACAGGACACGGTTTTCCGCATCACCGGTGATCTCTTCGCCGACCGCGTTGAGGTACGTGAGTTTCTTTTCCAGTTCGCTATCGGTCCCGCGGTGATCTTGGGCATAGCTCTCCATGCTGGTCACCGCCACATTGGCTTGTTTCCAAAGGTCCTCGTGGCTTTCTTTCCAACTGTTTTGGGCGAAGTAGAAGTTGGCCGACATCCCAAACATCAACACGGCCAACCCGGCGACGGTCCAGGGTTTCTTGGCACGAATCATCCGCTGCGTGATGATTTCCTGCGGGACCAGGCTGGCGTGGATTTGCGAGATGCCCAAGCCTTGCAGACACAATCCGTAACACACCGCAAAGGTCGTCGCATTGTCGCGGAACGTCGGGATCGCCAGTACGTCGTCGCCACCCAAGCGATTGAAACGGTCCAGGGTGTGGACTTCGAAGCCCAGATTCTTGCCCAGATAGGCGGCCAGCCCCGGCATCTTGACCGTGTTGCCGGTGATCAACAGCTCGGTGATGTCGGCTTTGCGATCGATGCTGCGGAAGAACCCGATCGAGCGTTGGACTTCGGTGACCAGATCGTTAAACACCGGCCGCATCGTTTGGAAGATCAGCTTCGGATCAACCGCCTCGCGGGCGTTGCGTTTGATGTGTTCGGCCTTGGCGAACGTCATCTTCAAGTCTTTGGTCAACTGGCGGGTGAAGTGATTCCCGCCGATCGGCATGCTGCGTTGCCAAATTCGGAACCCGTTGGTGACGATCAAGTCCGAACTGTCGGTCCCGATCGACAAGATCACGCTGGACGATGGCGGCTCGTCCGAGTTGAAGATTTCGCCGTCGAGGCGATCGCCCATGCGGTCATAGGCGACCATGTTGTACAGCGCGATCGGAGCCAATTGGACGACGTCGACTTCCAGGTTGGCGGTGTCGAACGGGGCCAACTGGCGATTGGCTTGTTCCCGTTTCATCGCAAACAAACCGACCTCGCTGTCCAGTGCGTAACCGTCTTCGACCATGCTGCCGGGCATCATCTGGTAATCCCAGACGACGTCGGACAGTTCGAACGGGATTTGTTGACGGGCCTCGTAGCGGACCAGGTCGGCGATCTTTTTGACTTCGACCGGCGGCGGTTTGAAAAACTTCGACAGACCGCTCTGGCCGGGGACGCTGATGCAGATCTTGTCGGTCATCCCCTCGTTGCGTTCGAGCAGCTGATTGATCGCGTCGGCAATCAATTCTTCGGGAACCGCTTCGGGCTGACTTAAGATTTTGGGGTACTCGATGTAGTCGAACGCGGTGGCGACAACTTCGTCATCAACGAGCGAACAACGCAACGCCTTGAGCGCTGATTGTCCGATTTCGATTCCCCAAACTGAAGAGCTCTTGGCCATGGTTGAACGCTAACGAAAAAGTGATGAGTGAAATCGGCGATTGACTGTGCATCGGGAGCAGCTCATGCGACATCCTGCTATTGGCTGGTGGCCCGACTGGTGGCCCGTCTCGTGCCCCACCGGTCTCGCTGTCCCATGTGAGAACCGTTCGAACCGCTCGCCGACAACCCGCTTCGGCAGGCGACCGGGTCGAACACGAACGTGCCAGCGGCACAATGGAATAAACGATGGATGACGAGAATCCTTGGGCGATCTTTGGCTGAATTGTGACAGATTTTTAGACCCGATTGCGAATCAACGTCGAAAAATGCAATGCATCCCGTTCCGGCAGGGTACTCCGACACTGCCGTCTTCTCCACGCTCGGCCGGGTACGTTGTCGAATTTACACCCCCCTGTGCGTTCCGAATGTGCTGATTGCCCCAAAATTGCACCATGAATTTCTACGGCAAACTTTTCCAAACTGCACCTTCGCGAGAGGGGATGGATGAGGAGATAAGAGACAAGAATGATTTCAGGAACCCGAACCGTTGACGGCACGGTGCGGTCCGGCGACCGCCGAGAAGACACCGTCGCGGCGAAAAATAACACTCCGCCGCGGCCGATCTGCTCCCCGTCGCGTTACTAGTCTATCCGTCGACCGTATCCGGCGTCAAATTATTTGTCCGCCGGATCAGTCGCTTTGGCCCGCTTCGGCCAGCCACTGGCTGCCTTTCGCTACCGGTCTGGCGTGACGGCTTTGATCCCACGGAAGTTTCCATCACACTCTGTGACGTCCCCCGACTCCACCGTCCCCTTCCCTTCCCTCATAGTTGCGACCGCGTTATGGCCCCGTTTGACGAGTGTTCCGTGCTGCTCCCTTCGGCCACCCTGGAAGATTTTCCCGTCGGGGGTCCCGATTCGGATGCGCGGAGCTTGTTGGCCGGCTGGACGATCTTGTGGCATCCGCTGTTGTTGGCCCAGACCGAACAATTGCCGACTTGGTATCGCGCCGACACACCCCCCAACCCCGACGGACCGCGCGTGATCGTGGTCCCGGATCCCTCGTTGAAACAGATCCCTGCTGACTTTCGTCGCAAGTGCGATGCCAATCCCGAGTGCACCTTTGTGACCGGGGCGGACCGCGCAGAGATGCTCACCGCGCTGGGGCTGGACCCGGCCGACGCCCGCTGCGCGGCGCTGCCCTCGACCACGCGCTCGCTGGGAGTCGAAGATTTTTACGCCGCCGGATACCTGTCGCTGCAGATCCAGATCATGACGCGGCGACTGCGGTACACCAGCAACTTGGACGAGTTGCACCTACAGAACCGGATCGTCGCGGCAGCCAAAGCGTTCCTCGATCGGGACGCCGCCGCGACCGCCGAAGCGTTGCACGATGTTTTTGATGCCCTTTCCGAAGAACGCGACCACTACTTCTCCAGCGATCCCCACCTGGTCGACCTGACGCTGCTGACACCGGCCGTACTGAAGTCCGCGACCGATGCCGGTTGGCTGGACCGTTTCGAAGCGAGTGCGACGATAGACGACGACGGCGATGGAGTGCTAGGGACGCCACGCAATGTCTTGGTCGACGGTGCCGTGGCGGCTGAGTTGTGCGCGGCCAAGGACGCCTCGCAGCATCACAAGTCTTTCGATCGCATTCGCCAATTACTTTCCCTGGACACCGTCGGCTGGGCCGGTGGCGGCTGGGCGGGCGGCGGTTTGGCGGGCGGCGGTTTGGCGGGTGATCTGAGCTGCCTCGATGCGATGACGATGGCGTCGGCGCGTCACCTGTTTGAATCCGGCACGGCCGTGGCCACCGCCGCGATCGGCCAGGCCCCGTCGGTTTACGCGCGGCTCTCCGGCATGACACCGGTTGACTTGGTCCCCGCCCTGGCGGCACTCGGATACCGGGGCGTGATCCCGATCGATTTCACCGCCGGCACAGGGTTCGGTGACGAGTCCAAGGTGATCGTCTCGGGCGGCCACAAGGAAGTCGAAGCATTGACGGCCAAGCCGATCGATGCCGCCAGCGATTCCGCCTTCCTGGCCCTGGGTGCCCACCTGGGCGAAATGATCGACACCGGCGAAGTCGCCACGGCACTGCTGGTCCATTGGCCCGACCGCGTCTGCGACAGTTTTCTAGACCTCTGCCGGGCGGCGACGTGGAGTGTCGCGATGGGCCGTTTCTGGACTCTGGAACGCTACTTCAGTGATGGCGAACGTCCCTACCACCAAGGAACGCTCGATGCGATTTCCAAACACGCCGCATCCGAGATCGCACAACAGCTCATCGATCCAAAATCCGACACCTCGCTCAGCGCGATGGCCGATGCCTTTTGTGGCACGGTCCGAATCGAAGCCCGCCGAACCCTGCGAGCGATTGCGACGCTGGCCAATGCGAAGCTGCTCACCGACGAACAACCAGACGACGAACATTCCGGATCTTCCAATGAGCAACCCGATGCATACGGCCGCGCCGATGACCGCAAACTGATTGCTCAGGTGGTCGGTGTCTCGCCGTCAACCGATGACACGATCGTCAAGGACGCCTTGTGTTTCAATGCCCAGGGTGTCGCGACCCGACGGCACACGAAACTGCACGGCGGCAGCCCGGCGAACGAAAAATTCGTTTACGCGGCGACCGCGGCCGGCGGGGGCGCTTGTGACGTCACGTTCGACGTGCCCGCGATGGGACTGACGCGTCTGTCGGCAACCCAACCGGTCAAGAAACAGGGGCTGCTGAAACGATTGACCGGCGGCGAAAAGGGGATTGCAGAACACGCCGTCTTGAAGAACGAATTCATGGCCGTCGCGTTGGATGAAACCGCCGGAAGCCTCTCGGGCGTGTTCAGCGCCTCACGCGGCAACCGGCTGTCGATGCGATTGGTGGCGGCCGCCGATCTGGCGGGTGAAACAGATGGCGGAACGATGGTTTGCAAACGCATGGAGGTCACGCAATCCAACTTGGCGCTCGGCGAAATCACCGCCTCGGGCGAATTGCACGACAACGCTGGTAACGCGATTGCCGAGTTTTCGATTCACTATCGGTTGCGACGGGGAAGCCGCTTGCTGGAAGTCGAGGGGACCTTGCACCCCAAGACAAACATTGCAATCGAATCCGAAACCGCGTTTTGGAAAAACTATTTTGCCGTACGGACGGCCGTCGCCGGCGAGGCGGCGATCTTGCGGCCCCTGGTCCGCGACAAGGTTCACAGCGCGTCGGCAAAAAAGTTCATCGCGCCACTCGGCGTCTTGATCGACGAAGCGGAAAAGCAAACCTTGGTCGCCGGTTATGGGTTGCCGCTGCATCGCAAGGTCGCCGACCGATTCCTGGACACTGTGATCGGGATCCCCACCGGCGTTGATGCGATTCCGTTTCGTGTCACGTTCGCGTTTGATTGCCCGTCTCCGGTCGCGGTGGCACGGTCCTGCATCGCGCCGGCGGAAGTCTTCGCCATCGATCCGAAAACCCCCGACCGCGGATCGGCCACGGGCGAGACGTCCCAGGCGTGGCTGGTTCACGTATCGTCCGCCGACGTCTTGGTCACCGAAATGAAGACCACACGCCGCAGCGACGGGAAACTTGCCGCACGGATGCAGGTGGTTCAAACGCGGCCGAAAACGTCGAAGGTCAAGCTGCAATTCTGCGCCGCCGCCGAAGCCGCGTTCATCGCGGACACTTCGGGGATTGAACGGTCGCTGGAAGACTTGCCCCAGGACGTCGTCTGCGAAGACGGCGTGGTCACGTTCTCGCTGGGCAATCACCAAGCGATCGACCTGGTCGTCGTGTTTGGCGGTTAGTACTGCCGGTACAGCTTCATCGCCAGTTCCGTCATGTTATCGACGTTCATTTTTTCGATCACGCGTTTGCGATGACGATCGATCGTCTGGTAGGAGACATTGAGCTTGCCGGCGAGACGTCGCGATGGTATTCCCAGCAGCAGTTGAGGCAGCACCTCGCGTTCTTTCGGGGTCAGTCGTCCAAATCCGCTGCGTAGATCGCACAGCGAATCCGGTCCGGCGGCGTCGGCTTGAAAGGCCTCTTGGACCGCATCGATCAACAGCCGACTTTCGATCGGATGGGGAACCAAATCGACGAAACCGTGCTTGAGTGCCTGATGCAACGTCCGTCGCGAGCGGTCGGCCGTCAGTCCGACAATCGAGAACCGGATGCCCTGGTCGGCAAATTTTCGCACGCGTTTGAGCGTCTCGTCGCGAACACTGTCAAAGTCGACGAGCAGGCATCCCGGTCGAAATGAGCTCAGCTTCTTGAAGACGGATTCCCAGTTGTCGACTTCCAACGTTTGAAATGGAAGCGCATCAGGGAGGGTTGCAATCGAGAGTCGTTCGCTCTGCAGAACGACTGTAAACGGACGGATTCCTGGCGACGGATTACCGTCGTGACTAGCCTTGATCATTGTTGCCCCTTGATCGAAGTTAGGTTTCGGAAATGCTGGTTAGCTCAAATGTGCTACGGATCGTTCCCGTTGGAATGGAAGGGTGGTTGCCAAGTGATGCGCCGTGTTTCAGCTGCCCCTGGCGACGACTTTTGGAGATTACACAAGGGGACTTTAGAAAATCTAGATCAATAGGTGGAAAAAACTCAGGTGTGTTGTACGCCGCGTCGACGCAGGATCCAGTCGATGGCTAACACGGACAGCATCAACGTCCACAATATCCAGTGGTCCCAGAGGGGCAACTGATGAATCAGGACCTCGCCCGGCGCGATCTCGACCGACCGCAACAGTGCGTCCAAGTCGTCTTTGGACGACACCATTCGCCCGCCCCCGGCCTCGACCACCGCTTGCAATCGTTCGGGTTTCGCTTGCGGACGAAGCCATTCGTTGGACCGATGCAACAACTGGATTTCCAGAGAACCGCGGGCGACGTTCTGACCGGCTTGCCACGCGTCGACGACCAGGTAAGCCGTCTGCATCGGACTGGATCGGTCGTCAGAGGCCCCCGGCAGGACGGCGGGGATCGATGCGGTGTATTGCGCCGCGGTCGGCTTGGCGTCCAACGCGACCATCCTCGCACCAGAACCGGAAGATTGGTTCATGCCGTCGGGCGACGAATCAACATCGCCCAAGCTGGCGACCAACTGTGCCGTCACGCGATACTCCGTCGTCGGCTTGAACTGCTTGTCAAACGCTTCAACCACCAGCTGAATTGATTCGTCCGGCGAATAGATGACCTGGTCGACTCGCAGTGTCAAACGTTTCTGCGACGCCTGGGAATTCTCCGCCAGCCAACGCACGACGTTTCGCCAAAATTTTTGATAGTAGCGATTGTCGCCCTCACCCCATTCTCGTTCAAATCGACTGCCCCAGCCGTAGGTCGTATCGGTCGACATGGCAAACGTACGCCCGCGTCCAAAACTCTCGCAGGCGAAAACGGGCATGACGCCGACGCGGGACAGCGGTGTACGCGTTTGCCCCAACAAGGTCGCGGCCGGTTTCACACGCGAGATCAGATTGGTTCCGCCGAACGGGGGCATCGCAGCGAGCGCCGCACGATTGCGCGCCGGATCGTCCAGCAGATTCCAGATCGGATGGGATTGAGCCTGCTCGGGAACAACGACCTGAAAACCCTGATTCAAAAAGTCGCGTCGACCGGTCATGTCGAACGGGATCAGCCCCTCCCAAGGCGTGCGATCCCAGCCGCCAGCACCAAAGCTGGTGTAGCCGCCGATCATCACAAAACCGCCGCCGCGCCGATCCACCAATTCGACGGTCCAATCGATTTGCTCGGGGGTGAACGCTTGGAAGGAGATGTCGCTGCAGATCACGACGTCGTATTGAAACAGTTCCGCACGCGTCGTCGGAAATCCTCGATACGGATCATCGATCCGTTGCAGACTCGGCCGCTGGGCGTATTGATTGTTGACCGTCATGGCGACGCACTTGATGTCCGAATCGGCGTGCAATGCGTTTTGCAGCCACCGGCTCTCCTGCGCCGAGGTGCCTTCCATGTACAGCACCTGCAGCGTGCGATCCTTCTCCGTCAACTGAAAAGGCACGCGGTTGTTCTTGGCGACCGCTTCGCCAGCATCCACAGGAACATCGATGGCCAATTCGCCCAGTGCCGGATCGGCGGTCACGACCAATTCACAGGACGTCGCCCCCTCGGTCAGCGTGATCGGCAGCGAAGCAAGCGGCTTTGATCGGGGGCGATCGGCAGGGCGAATGGAGACGATCGCGCGTTCGTTCTCATACCCGCGGCTTTCGATCACCGCCCGGATCGTCGCACGGTCCCCCTTGGCAACACGCGGAGGCACGGACAATTCGGTGATCGCGATGTCACCTCGCAAGTCCTGCTGTTGCGGAAGCATGGCGTGGACGGGAATGCCCAACTCGCGATAGGCCGTGGCCAATTCAACCAGTTGGTCCGCCTTGTCGACGGCGCCGTCGGAAAACAAGACGACGGCCTGCATTCGATTGTCGGCAACACGCGACGGCAGCTTTTGCAACGCATCGGACAGCAGAGAACTCTCGTCAGTGGCGGACAGTTCCGACAGTCCGGGGACCTTGGCCAGGCGGTCACCGAAACGAAACATCGGGAAACGAATGTCGCGTTCGTTTTGGATCCCCTGTGTCACCGCCCCGATCGTTCGCTTCACTTGGTCGATGCGAGATTCCTCCTGACCGAGTCCCATGCTTTGAGAACAATCCACCAGCAGCGCGACGGCCGGCGGACGTGGCGGCAAGACGGTTTCACGGCGGTCGATCGGATTCAATAACAGCGACACCAACCCCAGCAGCACGACGGCTCGCAACATCAATAGCAACGGGTTGCCGGTTTTGGGTGCAACCGCAATGCGACGGGCAAACCACAACAGCGCAACGATCGCGACGACGATCACCGGATACACCACAACTGGATACAGCGGTTCCCAATGTGGCATGTCAGCGTGATCCCCACGTCACGGCGAATTTGCGTCTGGACACGGTCACTCGACGTCCTCGGAAAGCACACGGTAGTAATCGTCCACCATGTCGACATATTCCGGCGGCACAGGTCCGCTCGCCTGCTGAATCACGCCGCTCAAAACGGCTTCTTGAATCCTCCGCTGCAGCACTTCATCGATCGCCCGCAACCCATCGACGAGGTTGGTCGGCGCGGTTGCGAATTCGGGCAGCGCGTCGATGGCCTCGGCCAGTTCCGCGTCGTTGGCGGCCAGGGAAGAAAGCGATTGGGCAAAGCCGTTCGTTTCCGCCACGGCGATCGCCTGTTGTGCCTTGGTGTTCGCTCGTCGCAATTCTTTTAACAAGTTCGCGGCACGTTGCTCCGCTTGCTTGAGCGTTTCGAGCTGCGCCGGCCCCATCGCTTGCTGGACACGATCGAGCCCCGTCGCGAGACGCTTCAACGACTCCGACGCCCGCGTGCCGTCAGACGATGCGGCGTCGAGCTGACGACGTCCGGCCGCATCAGCAGCCGATTTCATCGTCGAAGCGGAACGCTGTGGCGGATCCTCGGCGAGCGTTTTGGCGAGCGTGTCCTGGACGTGCCACTCCTGGTCGGTCGATTCGGCCAGCAACTGATCGGTCAAATCCGCGAGTTCTTCGGCGCGAGCGGCCAACTTGCGTTGCTCGGCTTCGGCTGCCGAAGGAGTGCCGCTTTGGGACTGTCCATCGGCCAACAATTCGCTCCATTGTTTTTGGTCGTCGGCGAGCCGTTCCGCTTCGCGTTTCGCCGCGGCAAGTTTGTCATCAAAATTCGGGCCGTGTCGCTGGGCCAAATGATCAGAAAGCTGTCTCAATTGCTGTGCAGCCGTGGCGGCTTGTTTGATCGCGTCGTCGTAGTTTTGTTCTTTCAGCGTTTCATCGGACAGGGACTCGGCACTGGATTGAATCGATGCGGCGGCCTGGCCGACACGTTGCGGTGCAAGCTCACCGAACCGTCCCGAGGAGAGCTGTCGCTGGATTTCGCGTGCCTTGGCGTGGTCCAGCTGTTGTTGCTTGGCGAGATCGTCCACTGAAGGCGGTGACTCGGTCGATTTCCCTGATTGGGCTGATTGGCCCGACGAGGCGGCTTGTTTGCATGCACCAGCCGATTGGCAAAAACTTTCTTGGCGCTTGGCCATTTGTTCCAGTTGTTTGCGCACGTCGGAAAGCTGTTGGGTGTGTTTTTCGTTGCGATCCTGTGGCGGCTTGCGCACCTTGTCCTTGAGGTTCTGATCGACTTGGCGAACCATTTGGGATTGCGAACTACCTTGCTTTAGAATGTTGCGAAGATTTCGTCGCGCCGCGATCAGGTTGGTCAGCGCCTTTTCTTCGTCGGTCAGACCCGACTCGAATGCCTCCGATTGCAAATCTTCGACCGCATCGGTCATCCAGTCGATCGCGGTGGCCAGTGTGGGCATCGGGCCAAGCTTTTGCTCCAATGCAACGGTCAACGTTTCGGTCTGCTCCAGCAATGCAGCCTGCTGCGACGACAACTGCTCGGCAGCGCGCCGCGAGTCCGCCGGCAGCCGATCCGTCGTCTGCGTTACGACAAAGGTTTGCCCCAGGGTCTGACGCTGTTGCTTGATCAGCTTTTCCAGCGTCAAGCACTCGCCTTGACAATTGCACTGACTGTCAATGATTTCGTAATCGCGTGAAAACGGTCGAATGTCGATGAATCGCAATTCGCTCGTGGTGCGTTGCGATTGCGGCATGCGGTTGTCGACCGCGACGGCGTAATAGGTGATCGCCTGGGGGTAAGAAACATTTAGATCCTCCAGCGGCAACGTGACGCTGTGAGCCATTGCGGCGGCCGACTCGTCAGCGGAACTCTTCCAGAGCGTTTGTTCGGGACCATCGTCTAAGCGGTAACGAAGCTCAACGGTTCCGACGGCGTAGTCGTCGAATGCTTCGAGCGTGAATCGCAATTCGCTCGTCGCAATCGCTTCGGCGTCCGGTTCCGGACTGAGAAACTTGAGCACCGGGGCGCGGTCGCGGAGCACGTTGAGATGCATCGACGCATCGTCGGAAACGCCATCGGTCGTTCGGGCTCGGATGGCGACATCCATCGGATCCGCTACGGCGTCGATCGCGAATTTGGCTGTCGATTCGTCGAGGGATGCGACGGGGGATGACGCGTTGGTCGGGGTCAATTCAACCCGGACGGACGCGGGCGATCGGTTATAGCGGGCACTCAGCTCAACGCGGGAGCCTGCGGGGATCCGCAGCCTATCGGCCGGCCCCTCCTCGACCGGCAACCCGGTGTAGGCCGGCGGCGTGACCGAAGCGTTCCATTGTTCCACCGCCAGCGGAAGCCGGACCGCGATTTTCTGGATCTCTGATTCCAGCGGCCGTGCCAAGACCTGCAGTTCCATATCATCTTGGCAATCGGGCACCACCGCGGTCAATTCACCGAGCAAGAGCGATTCAGTTTTCGGTGTCGCCGGGACTTCGTTCCACTGACCGGCAGCGTCGGTTCGATATCGAATGACGGCGGATTCGATCGGGCGTCCGGCGACGTGAAGCCGCACCACCAAATCGTCCCCCCGGTCCACGTATTGCGGCAACGCTTCAAGTTCAACGTCGCAGTAGTGCAGTGGCAGGAACAGCAAGCGTCCGCTGGCGACGCGCCAGGAGGGAGAAATCACAAACAGCGTCAGCCACAAGCATCCCGCGATCAGACAAAATCCGGCCAGCGCTCCGATCGGCCATGAGTTTCCCAGTGGCGCCAACGGACGGCGAAGGATCTGTTCCTGTGTCTGCGTTTCGAGCGCACCGAGCAACTCGGGATCAGCGGCCGAGACCGAGTCGGGATGATGTTGGTAGTCGTAGCTGGTGCGGAGGCGTTGCCCCAATTCCGGACAAGCGTTTTCGGTCTGGCAGACCGCATCGATCGAATCAAAGCTCAGCCAGCCCCGAAACAGGACGCACACGGTTGCGATCACCATCAGGTTGCAGCCCCAGAAGAGCAATCGCAGCGACGGAGCGAGTTCCAGGTAAAAGTCCGTCGTTGCGGTCAGGCCGATCAAGACCGCCAGAGACGACATCAACGCCAACACGCTGATGACAAATCGTCTTTGCCGTTCTTGGTTCTTTAGACGATCCAGCTGCTGATGGTGCGTTCCCGGCGTCGCAACCGCGACCGGTCGGGTGGAAGAGCGAGATGCGGGTTCGGCAATGCTCATGATCGATCACACTCGAAAAAGGACGCGACTCTCGGCCCGGCCATCAACAATGGCGTTGGCCCATTTCATCACTCATGCACGCGACTTGCAAGGATTAATTCTGAACTCAAGACACCGATCAGCATCCAAACCACCCAGGGCCACTTTTCATCGGCCCGGGCAATCCCTTCGGGCAGGTACTCTTGGCGGCGATCCGTTTCGGCGGTCACGACAGCATCCTCCGACAATCCGAGCGTTTCACGGAAGGCTTCGACGGCGAAACGATTGATCTGAGATTCGGCGGGTTCGACGTGACGGACCACCACCGCATCGCCATCGATCTGTATGCCCGGAACCTGATCGGGGCGATCGATGTTTTTCGTTTGCACCGATTGCCGGAGATCCAATTGGCCGGTCAACCATGCGGCCAACTGGCGAATCAGTGGGACGAACAAACGATTTTGGGGCCAGTCATTCCAACTTCGGTCCGCCGACGTTGCCACAAACACGAAGCGTCCGGCACCGGCCGGATGGCTGATCACCAACGGCCATCGGCGGCTTCGAATCAGGACTTCCGCATCGGGATCGATGGATGGAATCGGCAACACGCGGCTGGCCGTCAACCGTCGCAGATCGCCATGCTGGGGATCGGCAAAGGGCCGAAGTGCGGGATGATCCACGGCAAATTCCTGCACGCGGGCGACGGTGTCGGTGACACGGCCAAGCCTGGTCTTGCCCAGCAAGCCGGCAGCCGTCAACCGCTCATGCACCGCGTCGGTGGTACGGTCGCCGGGGAACCACAGCACATTGCCGCCGCCTTGAACAAACGCTTTTAATCGTCCGGCATCTCGCTCGGTAAAGCGACTGACATTGGCGATGACAATCAATCGAAAACCGGCCAGGTCGGGGAAACCGGACCCACGATCCCAAACCAACCGCTCCACCTCAAACGTTCTGGCCGGTCCGTCACCCACCGGCGTTCGCAATCGCAGTGCGGTTTCAATGAAATAGGTCGCGTTTTCCCAAGCCTTGCTCCCCGCATCTCCATCAACCAGCAATAGCCGGTCGGGATGTCGGGCTTGCAACGCGACCGCACGTTGGTTGTCCCAGGCCATGGGGTCATCGAAATCCACCGAGACCGAGCCGCGATACAGGCCGGCTGTTTCGATCGGCAACTGCAACCGCACGGAATTCCGTTGCCCTGCGGCCAGCGAAACGCTGCGTTGGAGGACGATCGGGCTTCCCGGGCCGCTCAGCTCCATCCGCAACGGCGCACCGATCACCGGAAACGCGCCGTGGTTGACCAATTGGATCTCCACCGCAACGGGAACGCCGGGGCGAAGTTCGACTTGGGTTGCGAGGGCCGATTCGATGGCCAGATTCTGGGCGATCGCCGGGGCGGGGTCTTCGATTCGCACCGAAACATCCGCCGGAAAGACGGACAGGTTGGCCGGCGAAGCGCCCAGTTGCTGCAAGTCGCTGAGCACCATCAGACTGCGATCGGCACGCGTCGACGCCGCCAACAGATCGCCCGCCCAATCAAACGCTTCGTCATAACGCGTTGACATGGAGGATGTCGTGGCCGCGTCGAGTTCGGTGAAGGAGAGAGGTTGAACACCGGCGGAATCGAACAGCCCAAGATGAACGCGAGTTTCCGAGCCCAGGGTGCCGAGGTACGCTTTCGCCCGCTGGATCGCCTTTTGAATCGCCGCGACGCCGTTCTCTTGCCGCGCACTCATGCTCGCCGAACGATCGATCAGGATCACCACCTCGCGCGTGCTTCCATCGGCGGGCGTTTCAGGAAAAAACGGTCGTGCAAATAACAATCCCAACAACAACACCGCCAGCGCCCGCAACGCCAGCAGGATCCAGCGTTGAATCCGTTGTCGGTTCTTCGTTCGTCGGACGACTTGTTTGACGAACCGTATCGAGCCGATCTCCATCGACGTCGCCTTCTGACGCAGCAACAAATGGATCCACAACGGCAACGTCATTGCCGCGGCGCCGGCCGCCAGGAATCCGAGGTGCATCAAGTTCATGGATTGGGAAGATCAGGCGAAAAGGGCGTCAAAACAGTTCGCTGCGACGCTGGAAATACTCACGCAACGCAATCGGCAGCGGCGTGTCTGAATCGATCGCCAGGTAGTCGATTTCGTGCATTTGACACAGCGTCTTCAATTCGGTCTGCCACTGGTTGACGGCGTTGACAAACTCGTCGCGAATCGCTTCGGCTTGCGTCACAATTTCTTCGCCGGTTTCCAGATCGCGAAATCGCACCGGCCCGGAAACGGGCATGGCGGTTTCCAACGGCGTCAGAACATGGAACACGATCATTTCGTGTCCATAATGCCGGAAATGGGCAAAGGCGTCGGCAAGTTCATCGTGCGGAAAATAAAAATCGCTGATCAACACCTTCAATCCGCGCCGCGGTGACAGCTCGGCCACCTCGTGCAAGACACGCGCCGTTTCACACGCCGGGTGATCTTGCGGCCGAGCGAGTGCGTGTAACACCTCCAGCTGGTGATCCGCCGTGGAACGAGGTCGCAGGTGTGTCTGGATTTTGTCGGCGAACAGGGTCAATCCGATCGCGTCACGTTGGCGTATGGCCAAGTGCCCCAACGCAGCGGCCAACATCGCGGCACACGACCACTTTCCCGCGGCGATCATCGATCGACTGGCGTCGACGATCAAATGCACTTCGACGTTGGTCTCGGCGTCGTATTCCTTCACAAACAATTTTTCGTGTCGTCCGAAAAGCCGCCAATTGATGTGCTTGAGATCGTCGCCGGGCATGTATTCGCGATGCGACGCAAACTCGACCGAAAACCCGACAAAGGGGCTTTGGTGCAATCCATGCATAAAGCCTTCCACCACCCGCTGGGCGATCAACTCCAAATCATCGGTCGCCCCCAGCAGCTCCGAGGACGTCAGTTGTGTCGGTGTGACGAACGCGCTGTTCATGACGGGGTCGGCACCGTTTGGACGAGTTGACCGATGACGTGATCGACGGTGATGCTCTCCGTGCGGGCTTGGAAGTTCAGCGCCAGGCGATGTCGCATCACCGGAGCCGCGACGGCGCGGATGTCTTCAAAATCGACGTGATACCGCCCCAGCAAGACGGCCCGCGCCTTGCCACCGAGGACCAGGCACTGCGACGCCCGTGGGCTGGCTCCATAGCGGATGTATCGATGCAGCTCAGACGCCGCGCCTTTTGACGCGGCGTCATGTGAAGTCGGTCGCGAGGCGTCGACCAGATCGACGGCGTACTGGATGACATGGTTGGCAACCGGCACACCACGCACCAAGGATTGCAATTGCAAGACTTCGTCCAGCGACAAAATCGATTGCAGTTGCACGTCGGCATCCCCGGTGGTCGCTTTGACGATTTCAACCTCCTCCTGCTTGGATGGATAGACGACCGGAATGTTGAACATGAATCGATCCAGCTGAGCTTCCGGAAGCGGATACGTTCCTTCCTGCTCGACCGGGTTTTGTGTCGCGACGACGAAGAACGGCGGCGGCAGATGGTACGTTTCGCGGCCGACCGAGATCTCACGTTCTTGCATCGCCTGCAACAGGGCGGCTTGCGTTTTTGGCGGTGCCCGGTTGATTTCGTCGGCGAGCAGAAAGTTGGTGAACAGCGGGCCGCGAAAGAACTCGAGCTGGCGGCGCCCCGTTTCGGGGTCTTCTTCGATGATGTCCGATCCGGTGATGTCCGAAGGCATCAGATCGGGCGTGAATTGGATCCGGCTGTACTGCATGTCCAGCATTTTCGCCAGCGATCTGGCGATCAGCGTCTTGCCCAGTCCGGGCACGCCGATCATCAACGCATGGCCGCGGCACAGCATGGCGATCAACAAGCTGTCGATCACCTTTTCCTGGCCGATCACGACGCGACCGATCTCTTGTTTCAGTTGCGTGCGCGCCTGCTGCAGTCGCGCCACGATCTCGGGATGGTCACCGGCGGCCGGCTGGCCCGTTGACTGGCCCGTTGGCTGGCCCATCGAGTCGTTCGCTTCTGGCATCTGGTGATTCATGGTTGTTGCGTCGCCGCGGGGTCGGCCGAATCGTCGGGTGTCGGTGGAGGTTCAGGCGTCGTGATGATCGTTCGAGCCGCCAGCAGTCCGTCGATGACGGCCTGGGCGGCGGTGCTGTGAATCGATTGCGTATCAATCGCGGCCAACTCGGCGACTTCGGTGCCCACGCCGTCCCCGTTGTCGTCCAACAGAGCGTGTTCGGTCGGCAACAGTTGGTCTTCGTCAAACGAGCGACCGACTCGGTCCGCGGTGCGTCCAAACAGGTCCAGGACGCTGACGGGCGAATCCGTTGCCGGCACCGTGGGTTCGGCTGTCGATTCGGCGTTCGTGTTCGCGGCGAGTTGCTGCGTCATGACATCGGCGAGTTGACGAGAGAAACGCGGCTCGTTGATTTCGCCGTCGTCGGTTGCGCTGATCACGATCCGCCCAGGCAACGAAAACGGTTTTATGAAACTGCCCGATGCCGAATGGGTCATCCAAAACACCTGTTCGCCGGCTTTCAACTCGGCAAACATCGCGGCCCATTGTGCGGCGTTCATGTCGGGTCCGGGTAGATGAAACCAACCGTGCCGTCGGTCCTGGTTGCCATGCCCGAGCCAAAAGACCCACAGCGATTCGTCATCGCCAAGACGCTCGACGAGTTGCTCGGTCACCGATCGAATGCTCTCCTGAGTCGCGGGCAATCGGTCTTCGGTCGCGTCGCGGCCGTCAAGCACTATGATGTCGGCGGAGTCGACACCTGCGAGTTCCACCAACCAATCCTGCCAGATTTGGAGAATCGCTTCGAATCGCTCACGATGCGTCGGGCCGCCTGGAAGCCCGACGACGATCAGCGCGTGACGACGATTGGGAAAGGCCGGGGCAACATCAGCCCGCGCAGTCGCTTGCGATTCATCCGTGAGAACCGCTGATGCGATTTCTTGGGCTGGGACCTGCATCGCCATCGCAACTGTGCAACACAGCGCAAACGCGACTCGGAATGGAGCGGTGATGGCGTCACACATTTTCTACTTTTCACGTCCCCTCAATCGCAACGAGTGGCCTCCATCATAACGTCCCGTCAAACGGACTGTCGTGGCGAAATGTGAAATGTCGAGGTGGGCGATCCGGCATCCGGCGACGTCAGCGACGAAATACCGGACAATCGTTCATTGCTCGGTGCTTCATTGCTCGGTGCTTCGTTGCTCGGTGCTTCGTTGCTCGGTGCTTCGTTCATGGTCTCCGTCAAAAACTGTCGTCGTTGATGGGCAGCGTGCTGACGAGACCATTACAATGACCACCCTTCCCGACCGAATCTCCCCACAGGCACGCCATCATGCAATCGATGCTTCCGACTTTCCCCGCCTCCCGTCGTGATTGCTTCCACCGGTTGACTCGTCTCGCCATCACCGCGACCGCGATCGCAGCGCTCTGCGTCACCGCCCTTCCGGTTTCCGCGCAAGGAGACGGCAAGACATTTCGCGCCGGAGCCGCAACGAGCAACATCACGCCTCCGCTGGGGCAGATGATCGTCGGAGGCTGGGAACCGATGCCGGCACAACACATTCACGACGAATTGCACGCCCGCTGCCTGGTACTCGATGACGGCACGACGAAACTGGCGATCGTGATCTGCGACAACGTCGGCATTCCCCACGAAGTGTTTGACGCGGCGAAAACAGCGATTCACGAAGCGACCGAGATTCCGATCGCGAATTTGATGATGGCTTCGACACACACCCACTCGGCCACGACCGCGCGCGGGGAGAGCAAGGTCATTGAACAGAGCGAATTGACCGAGTACCAAAAATTCCTGGCCAGCCGGATCGCCGACGGTGTCCGCTGTGCGTTGAATCATTTGCAACCCGCGAAGATTGGTTGGGGAAGCGTCGACGAACCGTCTGAAGTCTTCAATCGCCGTTGGTTTGTGACCGATCCCCAATTAGCAACCAATCCGTTCGGTGGCATCGATCAAGTCCGCATGAATCCGCCGCGAGGACACGCCGCACTCGATCGTCAAGCCGGCCCCGTGGACCCGGAAGTCAGTTTCGTCTCTGTACAAAGTCTCGACGGCAGCCCGATCGCACTGCTGGCAAACTATTCCCTGCACTACGTCGGCGGCGTCCCCCGCAATGAAGTCTCTGCGGATTATTTTGGCTACTTCGCACGCGCCATCGAAAAACGACTGGGCGCGACCGAGACGACACCCGCCTTTGTCGGCATGCTCTCCAACGGAACCAGCGGCGACGTCAACAATATCGACTTTCGCGACAAAAATCCGAAACGGTACGACAGCTACGAAAAGATGCAGGAAGTCGCCAACAAGATCGCCGACCGAGTCTATGAAGCGCACGGCGGAATCGAATTCCATGATTGGGTCAAACTGTCCGCCGCATCGACCCCGTTGACGTTAAAGGTTCGCAAGCCGACACAAGAAATGCGCGACTACTTTGATGCCTTGGCCAAACGTTCCGAACAATCACCCCGGCATCGTCGCGAAGCCATCTACGCCAAACGGATCGCCACTCTCGACGAAGCGCCCGACACCGTAGACATCCCATTACAAACCTTCGGCATCGGGGACCTTGGGATCGCCGCGATCCCCTTCGAAACCTTCACCGAAACCGGCTTGGAACTGAAGGCCAAGGCGCCGACCAAGCAGATGTTCACCATCGAATTGGCCAACGGGTCGTTCGGATACCTGCCGACACCCAGGCAGCACCGTTTCGGTGGCTATGAGACCTGGCTGGGAACGAACTATGTCCAGGAAGACGCTTCGGAAAAGATCGTGGAAACGTTGCTGGATTTGTTTGACACGATGAAGTAGGGAAATGGGGCAAGAAGATGGGGGCAAAACAATGAAAGGCCGAAGGATGGGTGGCAGAACGTCCTACCTGTGTCATTTTCTTGTCACCCATTTTCTTGTCGCCCCTCCCCACTCCATTTTTCTGCCCCCACTCTTTCGCCGCCTACCGCTCCAACCACGCCGCGATCCAGCGGCCCGCCGAACAATTCAGTCGTCCAGCGACATGCCCCAGCGTTTGACCGTCTGTTTCCAGTCGCCGACCAGAGCTTGCAGTAGAAACCAGGCGTTCCTGCCGTAGCGTGGGACCAGACGTTTCGGATCGCTGAGCATGCGATAGGTCCATTCGGCCCCCAGTTTCTGCCAGATTCTGGGAGCGCGTTTGGCGGTCCCGGCGATGAAGTCGAACGAGGCGCCCAGTTGAATACTGACGGGAACACCGAGGCGTTTGTAGTGCTCGTGGATCCAGCGTTCGCCCTTGGGTTGGCCGAAGGCGACCAACAAGATTTGCGCGTCGGAGTCTCGAATCCGCTTCTCTTGCGCGGCTTGTTCGTCGGCCGACAGGGCGCGAAACGGAGGCGATTCGATTCCGGCGATCCGCATGCCGGGATAATCGCGTGCGAGTCGTTTGGCGCATTTCTCGGCGACCCCTGGTTCTCCGCCCAGAAAGTAGATGCCCCACCGTTTCTGGCCGGCTCGACAAGCGAGTTTGTGAATCATTTCGCTGCCGGCGACGCGTTCGGGCAGCACGTCGGATCCCAGTTGACTCCGCCACACGATCGGTTGTCCATCGGCCAGAATCAGATCCGCGGCTGCGGTGATTGGAGGGATGTCTGCTTGCTGGTGATGCAGCATCACATAGTTCAAGTTGGCGGTGATCGCATAGCCGGGTTCGCCACGCTCGACGAGCTGTTCGATCCGGTCGATCGCCTCGGACATCGTCACGCGGTCAAATGGCACCTCCCAGACGTTGCACCGTTGCAGCGGTGGCAGGGCAGGCGGCTGCTGGCGTTCCGGGTTTGCCGCATTGTTCGAGGCGGGCGGCAAGATGACCGGGGACACCGGAGCGATCGGATTGGTGGTCGAGAAGTGTGCAGACATCGTTGCAAGTCGCGATGGTGGAGAAGAAGTGAAGAAGAAACAGGGCCGGCGGATGAGGACTCCTTCAAAACAACCCTAGGACGCCGAGTGAAGAACCCTGGCCTTTGATGCGGCTTGCCCAGCCAGAGCGAGACGGCTTGGTGGAGTTGTGCGGGAGATAACGAGTGTGCCGACGGTCCGCTCGCGCCGATCCGATATCTCCTGCCGTTGTTGTTAGCGGTATTGGGCGCGAGCCGCCTGTCGATAAATCGACATTGTGGGGTGCCCGGACGCTGGCGCGAGCCGGCCGAGGTCACCCGCGGGATCCGCCGATTGGCGACGCTCCGTGGAGTTGTTACGCTGGACCTGGTCCCTCCCATCGCCCTCAACAGAATTCTGTGCCCAAACTTTCTCTCCGATCACCGATCACTGTCATCGTCACGCTGGAAGGGCTGGCGACTTCGCCGCTGGGCTGCTATGGATGCTCATGGAACCAGACGCCGGCGATCGATGCGTTGGCGGCCAGCGGCGTGGTTTGGGATCGTTGGACCTCGCCCGTCGACCGGCCCAGCGGCCTGATCACGCAGTGGCTGGACGATTCACGCGGGTGGATCGCTCGCCAGGCCGAACACGGCGCGACGGTCTTTTTGACCGACGATCCGAAGCTGACGATTCCGGATGATCAATTCGGTTTTGGCCAGGCAATCGCCTTGCAACCGACGCTGAAACGCCTCCCCGCCGAAACGGTCGAAGCCACCGTACTGGCGCAAGCTTTCGCGGCAAGCATTCAAGCCATCACGTCCGAGACGCGATTGATTTGGATCCACAGCGGCATGCTCCGCGACCACTGGGACGCGCCGGTCACGCACGACAACGACGAGGAGGAACCTCGGGAACCGGTCGAGGACGAAACGCTAGACCACGCCAGCGCTGAGCCGGAACCGTTCTTCTTGCCCCCCACCACCGATCCGCCCGCGCTAAAGCTTTCCAAGAACGACGATCCCGATTTGTTGTTCACGTGGATGCAGCGTTACGCGGCCCAGGTTCGGTTGCTGGACGAAATGATCGACTTGCTCGGTGAATCCGTGCGCCGACGACGTCCCCGATTCGTCTTGGCGGGGACCAGCGGGTTTTCGCTGGGAGAAAACGGCTGGCTGGGACACCATCTCGGACCACTGCGCAGCCAAGACGTTCGGTTGCCGATGCTGGTTTCCTGTGGCGGCCCGTTGCGTGTTCCGTCCTTGCAATCCGCCGCGGCGTTGCCCGAGTTGTTGCAGCGACTCCTGCATGACAAACCCTTGATCACTCCGGCCCAATGGTGCCGCAGCGACGATTCCCACTCGACGTCGATCCGAACCGATTCGGACCGAGCCGTCAAAGCCGTGACGACACCGAATTGGTTTTACGTTCACGATGCCGACACCGTCGCCGGTGGCAAAGAACGCTTGTTCGTCAAACCCGACGACGTCAACGACGTCAATGACATCGCTCGCTTGCGGCGCGAAGTGCTGTATCAATTTGCCAACGCCGCCGATTCCGACGGAACGGAATCGAGCTGAGTGGACGGCATTGACCAGAGGTGACCATGTTAAACATCCTCGGATCCCGCAACTTGACCACGTGGTTGACCCAGCACCAGATCAGCCTGGCGATCTCAACCTATCAGGCGGGGAAACTGTTGTTGGTCGGTTCAAAACCCGACGGCGGGCTGGCCATCTTTGAACGCACCTTCAACCGTTGCATGGGGCTTTGGGGGGACGCACAGACGATCTGGATGAGCACCCGGTATCAATTGTGGCGTTTGGAAAACATGCTGACGGGGCAACCACCCGGCGGCGAGTTCGACCGGCTGTTCGTTCCTCAGGTCGGATACACGACCGGAGATATCGACATTCATGATGTCGCAGTCGATGGCGATGGAAAACCGATCTTCATCAGCACGCTGTTCAACTGCATCGCGACGATCAGCCAACGACGCAGCTTCACCCCACTCTGGCGGCCGAACTTCATTTCAAAGCTCGCTGCGGAAGATCGCTGTCACCTCAACGGGATGGCGATGCAAGACGGTCGCCCCCGCTATGTCACCGCCTGCAGCCGGTCGGATGTGATCGATGGCTGGCGCGACCGACGCCACGACGGCGGGGTCGTGATCGATGTTCGATCCGACCAAATCATCGCCGCCGGCTTATCGATGCCACACTCACCCCGTCTATACCAAAACCGATTGTGGCTGCTCGATTCGGGCACTGGCTTCCTGGGCTTTGTCGATGTCAATACGGGCACGTTTGAACGTGTCGCGTTCTGCCCCGGTTACGCCCGCGGGCTGGCCCTGGTCGGCGACTATGCCGTCGTCGGATTGTCCAAGCCGAGAGACGATGAGCAATCGTTCCGAGGGCTGAATCTTGATCGAGAACTCGCCTCGCGCGACGCTGCCCCGCGCTGCGGCGTTCAAGTGATTGATTTACGCAGCGGCAACGTGGTGCATTGGATCCGTATGGAGGGAGACGTGATCGGCGAACTGTATGACGTGGTCGTCTTGCCCAACACGCGGCGGCCAAAAGCGCTGGGGTTCAAAACAGATGAAATTGAACGCAATGTGTGGTTCGACGAGGGCGATCGAGTGCAGAGTTGGTCGGCCGGTGGGTAGGGAGTGGGTGTGGGAACGTGAGGACTGGGGCAAGAAAATGGGGGCAAAACGATAGTGGGCACAATGGTGGGCGGCGGGATGGTGGGCGGCGGGATGGTGGGCGGGAGGAAATGATTGGTGATCGAGCGTGACGCAGGGCGAGCGAGTAGAATACCCGGCTCCCACAGTGCGATGATTCCCCCCCTTCATCCCCCGCTCTGCATCTCGATGAAACAAACGATTCTTAGGTCGCGCAAGCGACGGCGAACAAGGACCGTGGACCGACCGGCAATCGGTCGAATTCGCGGCGAACACTTGGAACAACGCATTCTGCTGGCCGCCGATCTCAATTCCCCCCCCTCGCCGCCGCCGCCCGGTGCGACCTTCGTCGAGCATGCGGTCATCGGGGACACGGTGGATGGGCCGCGGGGCGTTGCCAGCGGAGATATCGATGGCGACGGCGACAAAGATATTGTGGTCGCGTCGTATCGAGACGATTCGATTCGCTGGTTCGACAACCAGGGCGGCGGTGTCTTTACCGAAAAGACGATTTCCACGCTCGCCAACGGAGCCCAAAGTGGGCGATCGCGGATCTCGATGGCGACGGCGACACCGACGTGTTGAGCGCGTCGAAGTACGATCACAAGATTCGCTGGTTTGAAAACGACGGCAACGAGCAATTCACCGAACACGTGATCAGTTCGATCGAAACCAATGCCAGCGGTGTCGCGGTGGCCGATGTTGATGGTGACGGCGATCTGGATGTGCTCAGCGCCGCCTTTTTCTCCGACACGATCGCTTGGTTCGAAAACGACGGAAACGAATCCTTCAGTCGCCATGTAATCAGCTCCACCGCCGATGGTGCCTACGATGTGACCACGGCCGATGTGGACGGCGATGGCGACCTCGATGTGCTGAGCGCGTCGGGCAATGACGACACGATCGCCTGGTACGAAAACGACGGCAACGAATCCTTCACCGAGCACGTCATCAGCGTGACGGCGGACAAGGCGATTGCCGTGACCGCGTTTGACGCCGACGGCGATGGCGACGTGGATGTGGTCAGCGCGTCGTTTAATGACAATACGATTGCCTGGTACGAAAACGACGGCAGCGAGAATTTCAGCGAACGCATTTTGACGACGTCCGCCGTCCGAGCCTACGACGTCGCGACCGCGGATCTCGACGCCGACGGTGACATGGATATCCTGGCCTCGTCCCAAAACGACCAGATTCGCGTGTTTCTGGGCGACGGCGCAGGTGGCTTCACCGAGCACGTGATCAGCGACGATTCGGCCAACGGTGCCGACAGCCTGGCGATCGACGATTTCAACGGTGACGGCAAGCTGGATTTCGCCATCGGGGCACAGTACGGCGACAACGTGCTGTGGTTCGAAAACGGCTCGCCCGACTACGGCGACGCCCCCGCACCCTACCCCACACTGGCGGCATCCGGTGGTGCGTCGCACGTCGCGGTCGGTCATTGGTTGGGGGCAGCACGTGATGGTGAAGTCGACGGATTGCCGTCCGTCGCGGCCGACGGCGACGGAACCGACGACGACGGAGTGACGTTTGGTCCGCTGCATGTCCGAGCCTTCGACGCCGAAGTCACCGTCAACGTACAAAGTAACTCCAACCAACCCGGCTGGGTCTACCTGGACGCCTGGATCGACTTCAACCAGGACGGCGACTGGGACGACCCCAACGAACAGATCTTTGACTCCGCCGATGTACGCATCTTCGACTACGTGCTGACCTTTCCAATCCCACGCGACGCACTCGTCGGTACCACCTATGCCCGTTTCCGCCTCAGCAGCGTCGGCGGGCTGGCCCCGACCGGCGAAGCCCCCGACGGCGAAGTAGAAGACTATCAGGTGACGATCCAACCGCCGGCCCCCATGTCACCGATGTTCGTCGGCAGCGACGTCAGCTCGCCGGGAGCCCTGGGAGTTTCGGCGATCACATCGGTGGACCTGGATGGCGATGGAGACCAGGACGTGCTCAGCGCGTCGGCCGGTTCCAATCGGTTCGAGTGGTTTGAAAACGTCGGGAACGAAAACTTTGTTCGTCGTCTGATCAGTGACCAGGGTGACGATCCTGAGGAAATCGAAGTCGAGGACTTCGACAACGACGGAGACTTGGATGTCATCGCGGTTTCCTATTTCGGCCAAAACATTGTGTGGTACGAGAACGACGGCGACGAAAACTTCTCGCCCCACGTTGTGTCGCCTGACGATCGCGGCGTACTCAGCATCGCGATCGGTGATGTCGACGGAGACGGCGATCGCGATTTCCTGAGCGCCGGATTCAGCTACGAGATCTTGTGGTACGAAAACACCGGCGCCGAACCCTACACCGTCCATGTGATCGACCCTTCGGCAGGCGCGGCAAAGAGCATTGCGGTCAGCGACGTTGATGGCGATGGAGACCTGGACGTGTTCACCGCCCACACCCTGGATGATTCGATCAATTGGTATGAGAACAACGGATCCGGGGCGTTCATCAAACACGTGATCAGCACCAACGCCAATGGCGCGTTGGGGGTCGCGGTCGCGGACGTGGATTCCGACGGCGACATCGATGTGCTGAGCGCGTCCCAGTCCGACGACAAGATCGCCTGGTACGAAAATGACGGCAACGAAAATTTCACCGAGCACGCGATCACGACGACGCTCGATTACCCCACCGCAATCTCAGCCGCGGATCTGGACCAAGACGGTGATCTGGATGTTCTCGCCACGTCGTATGGAGACGACCAGATCGTCTGGTACGAAAACGACGGCGACGAAAACTTCACCGAAGCCGTGATCGACGCCAACGCGGACGGTGCAATCGACGTCACCGTCGCGGATGTCGATGGCGATGGCGATTTGGATGTGCTCGGGGCATCCAGCGGAAACGACCAGATCGCCTGGTACGAAAACGACGGCAACGAATCCTTCGTCGAAAACGAAATCGTCTCCTCGCCCTATTTGCCATATGACGTCACGCTGGCCGATATCGACGGGGATGGTGATGTCGACGTGCTGGGCGCGACCTTCAATGATGACAAAATCACCTGGTATGAGAACGACGGCTCACAGGCGTTTTTGCCGCGCATCATCACCACCTCTGCAGACGGAGCCACCAGCGTCGAAACCGCGGACATCGACGGCGACGGTGATCTGGACATCGTCGGCGGTTCCTATTTCGATCATAAGGTCGCTTGGTACCGCAACGACGGCGGCGGCGTGTTCGTCGAACAGATCATTTCAAACGCCGCGGCCGGGGTCAACGATGTCCACGTCGCGGATGTCGACGGCGACGGCGATCCGGATCTGCTCTCGGCCAGTGGCTATGACGACAAGCTGGCTTGGTATGACAACGACGGAAGCGGAAACTTTACCGCCAAAACAATCACGACGAACGCCAAGATGGCCTACAGCGTTGCGACCGGCGACATCGACGGCGACGGCGACTTGGATGTGATCAGCGCCTCGTACAACGATGACAAGATCGCCTGGTACCAAAACGACGGCAGCCAGAACTTCGTCGAGAAAGTCATCACGACCACCGCGTACGGTGCGTCGTCCGTCCGAACGGCCGACATTGACGGTGACGGCGATCTGGACCTCGCCGTCGGCGCCTTCACCGACGACATTGTCTGGTTTGAAAACGACGGGGCAGGCATTTTCACCGAGCGTCTGGTCCCGATGGAAGAATCCTATGCGTTTGACGTCACGCCGGGAGACATCGACCTGGATGGTGATGTCGATTTGCTGGTCGCCTCGCGAGACGAGTACGTGTTGTACGTCTTCTTGAACGACGGCAACGAAAAGTTCCGACAGCGTCCGATCGACTACTTCGTCGATGGACCAAGGCGGGTCGAATTGGGTGATCTGGATCGGGACGGGGACCTCGACGTCGTCGGCGTTTCGAGTTTTGATTATCGATTCGTCTGGCTGGAAACGGTGCTCGCGGATCTCGGCGATGCCCCCGATTCCTACTCGACACTGCTCGTCAGCGACGGCGCAACGCACCTGGCGGTCGGCCCCCAACTAGGCGCCACGCGAGACAGCGAAACCGATGCGATTCCGTCGCCGGACGCCGACGGTGACGGTAACGACGAAGACGGCGTGATGTTCGGGACCCTCAAGCTTGGGCAAACCACCGCAGGCGTGAACATCGACCTGCAAGGCGGCGAAACGGCCAAAGTCGACGCCTGGATCGATTTTAATGCTAACGGAACGTGGGATGCCGGCGAACAAATCCTCGACAGCGTGACCGTGGTCGCGGGACTTCAAACGCTCAACTACCCCGTGCCGACCACGATGACTCTGGGGCAAACGTACGCGCGGGTGCGACTGAGCACGGCGGGTGACTTGGAACCGAATGGACTGGCGGACGACGGAGAAGTAGAAGATTACGTGATCACGATCCGCGAGGACGTCACGTACAGTTTGCCCGCAACCTCCACCGACGTCACGATCCGGCAAAACGGATCCAACGTCGAACTGATCGACAACGGCAATGGCGGTGCGGTCCTGCTCTCCAAACCCGTGTTGACGACGCAATCGCTGCGGATCGCCGGCACGTCCGCCGCCGACACCTTCAACGTCGACTTTACCAGCGGTGGCTACTTTGCCTTTCCCGACGGCATCGTGATCGATGGCGCCGACGATTCCGATTCGGTGGTCGTTCAAGGCACGGGAACCTCAACGGCCTCGATTCGATCGTCCGATGGCACCTTGGCCGGGGCAACCGTCGAAGTGACTCACGACGGACTGGTCACCCCCGTCCAACTCTCCTCGGTCGGCCCGGTCAGTGTGCTGGCGATGCAATCGATCCAGGTCCATGACGACTTGGACCTGGGCGCGGAAACATTGACCTTGGCCGCGACCGACCCGATCTTGCTGGGCACGATGACCGAATCGGCCGGAGGACAAATCAATTCCGCCGGACCGATCTCCGTCGGCGGCGCACTGAAATTCCGAGCCCCCGACGGCGTGACCCCCGTCGTCGGCGATTCGTTCGTGTTGATGAGCGGATCCGCGATCACCGGAACCTTCGCAAGTGGTGACTTTCCCACCCCGCCCCTGGGCAGCGACTGGGACCTGTCAGTCGGTCCGACCGAGGTGCGATTAACACTGGTCGATCTGGGACAGGTCGGTCCGCTGGCAATCGGTGACGGATCCGCCAGCCCCCAACACTCTCGCATCACGAAGATTGATGTCGCATTTGACGGCTTGGTCGACATCGATCCCGGCGCGTTCGAAGTCCGCAAACGCGATCCCGAGGGCGGTGTGGTTGGGACGTCGTTTGTCGTCAACACCGATCCGCATGGCAATTCGGTGGCAACGTTGACGTTCAGTGGCGCGCTGACCCGTGGACTGGATGCGGCGTTGGTCGACGGCAACTACCAGTTGACCATTGATCCATCAAAGGTGCGTCGCGCGGGGACGTCGGTGACGCTTGACGGAAACAACGACGGTCTGCAAGGCGGTGATTACAGCTACGGCACGTTGGCCACGGATGATTTCTTCGCGCTCTACGGAGACAGCGACGGTGACCGCGACGTGGACGGCCAGGACTACGGACGATTCGGATTGACGTTCCTAAAATCCAGCGGCGATCCCGGATTCAATCCCGCCATGGACAGCGACGGAGACGGTGACGTGGACGGTCAAGACTACGGCCGCTTCGGTCAGCGGTTTCTGAAAGCACTGCCGTTCTGATCGCCGTTCTGCCTGGACCGGTCTGGTTGGATCGTTCTGCCGATCGATTGGGGAGTCGTGTGGAAAGACGGCAGAATGATTCGGGGCAGAATGATGTGGTGGGGCGGAAGGTGTTAGGGAAGACGCGTGGCTTAGGGAGCCAGTTGTCCGGGCGCCTATTCAGTTGCCGGGTCGTCCGGAACCAGTCGGACGTTGATTTGGGTGTGCGGGCCGCCGCGCCAAATGCGTTGCGTCACGGCGGGGCGGTAACCGTCGGCAGTCACTCGAAAACGCATCACGGAGAATCCGCTGGTCCGCGGCCAACGCAAGCGTCCGGCTGTCATTTCCCGTTTCAAATTGTCGCGCCATCGCACCGTCGACCTGCCCGTCTCGTCGGTCGACAAGGATCCCGGCGTCACGGTGAATTCAGGGATCGGCTGGGAGCTGACCGAGTCGACGACGACACCATCAATCAGCCACATCGAGCGAGTCGCCGCATCGACCGATTCCACGGGGGGAAGCTCCTCGGCAGTGACTCCGACCGCGCCCAACGTGCAAAATACAGCGAGCAGCAGGCATCGAGCCCACAGGCCCGACGGGTCACGCGGTGCAGCATTTTTTAGCGGTAGGGCGCGAGCCCTCCGGTGTTCGGGGAACGATGAGGAACCGGAGGGCTTGCGTCCTGCCGCTAACACCTCGCAAAAGGCAGGGCATAAATGCTTCACAGCGTTGCCCGACGGGGTTCGCGTGCGTTGAGCACCGGCCACCGACCGACGCAAAAACGTTTGACTTTGACGCGTGTTCATTCGGGAAACTTCGACCGTTTCGATGCGTGGGATTCGTCGTAGGAAGCGTCGGATCTTGCGAGTCGGAAAGGCTTCCAGGGTCGTCAATCCGTCGTCGACAAACTGGCAGCCTCTCCCACTCATGTTCCGTCGGCAGCTTACTCGATGATGGCCAACAAGTCGCCCGCTTCGACTTGGGTTCCGGGCGGCGCGTGGATGGTTTTGATGACACCGGATTTGGGCGCGTTGACGGTGGTCTCCATCTTCATCGCCTCCAGCACCATCAGCTTCTGCCCTTCCTTGACCTTGCTGCCCTCTTCGACGGCGACGGTGATCACCATCCCCGGCATACTGGACGCCACCTGGTTTTCGTCGCGGGGATCGGCTTTGACCGCCGCTTTGGTTTCCGGTTCCAGGGACTTGTCGTAAACCGTGATTTCACGCGGCTGGCCGTTGAGTTCGAAAAAGACGGTGCGTGTCCCGTCGGGGTGCGGTTGGCCGACAGTCAGGAAACGGATGATCAACCGTTTTCCCTTTTCGATGTCGACGGCGATTTCTTCACCGGGTTGCTGACCGTACAAGAAATTCGGCGTGGGCAACTTGGCGACATCACCGTAAGTCTGTTGGTGTGTGGCGAAGTCGGCAAAGACCTTGGGGTACAGCAAATGGGTCACCGCGGACTGATCGCAGGCCGGTTCACCGATCAGCCCGGCGGCTTCTTTTCTGGCCGCTTCGATGTCGGCGTCGGGCATGGATTCACCGGGCCGGTTGGTCACGGCCGGCTCGTCGCCCAGAATCTTTTTCATCACCGCTTCGGGGAATCCGCCCGGCGGTTGCCCCATCCGTCCGCCGATCAGATCGAGCACGCTGGCCGGATACGCCAGTGATTTGTCGCTGGTCAGGACTTCGTCGGCCGACATTTCGTTGGCGACCAAGAACAGCGCCATGTCGCCGACGGCCTTGCTGGTCGGCGTCACTTTGACGATGTCCCCGAACAACGCGTTGACTTGGGCGTAGGCCTTGCAGACTTCGGCCCATTGGTCGCTCAATCCCAAGGCACGGGCTTGCTGGTACAGGTTGGTGTACTGCCCGCCGGGCATCTCGTGTTCGTACAAGTCGCCTGTGGCCGGCAAAACAGAACTTTCAAACGGCGTGTAGAACTCGCGTGCCGCTTGCCAGTAGGTCGCCAGATTGGTCAGCGCTTCGGTGCGCAAGGGACTTTCACGCGGGGTGTCTCGCAAGGCTTCGACGAGCGAATTCAAGTTCACTTGGCTGGTGCCGCCGGACAACGGTGCCAGGGCGGCATCGGCAATTTGAAGCCCTTCATCGGCAGCGGCTAGAATGGTCGACGCTTGGATGCCGGCGGTATCGTGCGTGTGCAAGTGGATCGGGATTCCGATCTCCTCGCGCAACGCCCGGATCAGTTTGACAGCCGCTTTGGGTTTCAACAGCCCCGCCATGTCTTTGATGGCCAACAAGTGGGCGCCCATCGTTTCAAGCTGTTTGGCGAGATTGATGTAGTACGCCAAGTCGTACTTGGTGCGTCGGGGGTTTTGCAGATCGCCGGTGTAGCAAATCGATGCTTCGCAAATCCCACCCTCCTCGATCACCGCTTCCATCGCCACGCGCATGTTCTGTTCCCAGTTCAGCGCGTCGAAGACTCGAAAGACATCCATCCCGGCCTGGACGGCTTCACGCACGAACAACCGCACGACGTTGTCGGGATAGTTGGTGTAGCCGACGGCGTTGCTGGCCCGCAGCAACATTTGGGTCAGAATATTGGGAACCGCTTCGCGTAAGTCGGCCAGTCGTTGCCATGGCGATTCCTTCAAGAATCGCATACTGGTGTCGAACGTCGCACCACCCCACATTTCCAAGGAGAACAGCTGGGAAGCGTGGTGCGCATACGCCGGTGCGATGTGCACCATGTCATAGGTGCGGACACGGGTGGCCAGCAGCGACTGGTGGGCGTCTCGCATGGTCGTGTCGGTCAGCAGCAGCCCCTTCTGCTCTCCGATCCACTTGACCAGGCCTTCGACACCGGACTCGCGGAAAATGTCTTTGGTCCCCTTGGGAGGATCGGCCAACGGCGGGACTTCGGGCACCGGCGCGGGCGTACGTCGCGTGGCAACCGGACGCCCGGCGACCAACTCGTTGCCGTTGACGATCATGTCCGCCAGATAGTTCAACAGCTTGGTCGCCCGGTCGCGACGCTTGGGCAGCTCGAACAATTCCGGCGTCGTGTCGATCAACCGCGTCGTCGCTTCACCGGCGAGAAAGATAGGATGATTGATCAACTTGATCAGGAACGGGATGTTGGTTTTGACACCTCGAATCCGGAATTCTTGAAGACAACGATCCATCCGCGAACCGGCGGCGGCCAGCGATGGAGCCCGCGCGGTGACCTTGACCAACATCGAGTCGTAGAACGGATTGACCACCGCGCCACTGAATGCCGTGCCGGCGTCCAAACGGATTCCCAGTCCCGCCGCCGACCGATAGTGGGTGATCCGGCCGTAATCGGGCAGAAACTGATTGGCGGGGTCTTCGGTGGTCACCCGGCACTGCATCGCAAAGCCGGTGGTGCGGATGTTTTCCTGGGCACCAATCCCGACCACTTCATCGGTCAGCTTGTGCCCCTGCGCGATCAGAATCTGGCTGCGAACGATGTCGATTCCGGTGACTTCTTCGGTCACGGTATGCTCGACTTGAATCCGCGGATTGACTTCGATGAAAAAGAATTGGTTGGAATCCACATCCAACAGAAACTCGACCGTTCCGGCGTTCTCATAGCACGAACCGTCCGACCCGACCGCCTTTCCGATCTTCAACGCCGCTTCGCACAAACCGTCACGGACTTCGGGCGGCAGATTGGGGGCCGGTGCCAATTCGACGACTTTCTGATGCCGGCGCTGGACGCTGCAATCGCGTTCGTACAGGTGCACCAGGTTGGTGCCGTCGCCGATGATCTGGACTTCGATGTGTCGGGCGCGTTTGACGAACCGTTCCAAGAACACTTCATCGCTGCCGAAGGCGGTTTTCGATTCACGCATCGCTGCTTCCAACGCGGCCGGCAACTCGTCGGCCGATGCGACGACCCGCATCCCCCGACCGCCGCCGCCGTGGGCCGCTTTCAGCATCACCGGATAGCCCAACGTATCCGCCAGCGCGATCGCCGCATCGGGATCACGCAGCGGCTCATTCTTGCCGCCCAAGACCGGGACGCCGGCTTTCTCGGCCAACTCGCGGGCCGACATTTTGTCACCGAGCTGATTGAGCGATCGGACGCTGGGACCGACAAACACGATCCCCGCCTTGCCGAGCGCCTCGGCGAATCCCGGTCGTTCGGACAAGAATCCGTAGCCCGGGTGCACCGCATCGATGTCATGTTTCTTGCACAACGCGACGATCGCGTCGATGTTCAAATACGATCGAATCGGCTCCCCCGGTTCACCGATCTGGTAGGCCTCGTCGGCTTTGAACCGGTGCAGCGCGTAGCGGTCTTCGTAGGAATAAATTGCGACGGTCCGAATCCCAAGCTCCGTGGCACTTCGGAAGACGCGCGTCGCGATTTCGCTGCGGTTGGCAACCAATAATTTTCGAAAGGGCCGAATCGTCATCAAAAAGCAATCCAACTGGAAGAACAGGTTCTAGTGATGGAACACGAATGGCATCGGGGCATGCGAGGACCGTCGCCGGACCCGCAATTTAACGAATTTGCCGGTGTACGACAGCACAGGCCCGCAGCAGCGTCGAAACACAAATCGAATCGCCGCCGCCGCCCCACTTCATCCACCCCGCTGCCATGACCGTCGGTCCCTGCACATCCTGAACAACCCACCCTGGTTGGGAGGGTCGATTGGAGCGTGGGGAGGGTCAAACGGTCAGGCTGTAATTTGCGGAACAATGAAACGATGACTGGGCCCACGGATGGCAGCGCGAACCCACGGATTTTCTGTACCCTGTCATCCGTGGGTTCGCGCTGCCATCCGTGGGTGTTGTTTTCGATCGTTAGCCCGGTGAAATTGCTGGAGTGCTTGGTCAAGATCGAATCTTAGGGTTCAATCCGAAGCGGGAGCCGCCAAGGCTGTCGGCGGATCGCCATCGGAGCCGAAACGCTTGGTGAGTTCCGCAGCACACAGTGGAATGTTGCCGGAGCACGAGCAGCCGTGACACGCTACAGACCTAGCACGTACGCAAAGATCAACGGTGCGACGATCGAGGCGTCGCTGTGGATCATGAATTTGGGAGTTTCGCGGCTGAGTTTTTCCCAAGTGATCTTTTCGTTCGGCACCGCGCCGCTGTACCCGCCATAACTGGTCTCGGCATCACTGATCTGGCAGAAATAACTCCACAGCGGCACGTCCTCTTTAAGGTCTTGTCTCATCATCGGGACCACACAGATCGAGAAATCGCCGGCAATCCCACCGCCGATTTGAAAGAATCCGATCGGGTGTTGCTGGGAGCTCTCGCGATACCACGCGGCCAATTTTTCCAGCTGCGCGGTGCCCGGCTTCATCGCATGGTGCCCGGCGACGGTTCCATCGATGACGCGGGCGGTAAAAATATTGCCCAGCGTGCTGTCCTCGACGCCGGGAACGAAAACGGGGATGCCGGCGTCTTTGGCCGCCGCGACCCAGCTGTTTTCGCGCGGGACTTGGAAGTGTTGCGGCAACTCTGGGTCGTCCAGCAATTCAAACATGAACTCCGCCGGCGTGCGGGGCTGGTTCGAATCGGCGGCGTGCTGCCAAAGCTTGGTCAACCGACCTTCAATGTGCCGCATTACGGTTTCAGGGATGCAGGTGTCGGTGACACGATTGAAGCCTTCTTCCAATAGCGCCTCTTCATCGCTCTCGGACAACCCCCGCCAGTTTTCGATCACGCGGTACTCGTCGTGCGCGACCAGGTTAAAAATGTCTTCTTCTAAATTAGCGGCCGTTGACGTGATCGCGTGCACCTTGCCTTGACGGATCATTTCGGCCAGTGACAACCCCAGCTCGCCCGTGCTCATCGCGCCGGCGAGCGTGACCATCATCCGGCCGCCACGCTGCTCGATCAGGTCCTTGTACGACCGTGCCGCGGCCAAGGTTTCGCGGGCATTGAAGTGGCGGTAATGTCGTTCCAGAAAGTCGCTGACGTTCAAAACGGTTCTCGGTGGGGGGGATGATGGCCGATGGGTGGTTCGCTGGCGTTTGGAGGCCGATTTTTTAATTCATTTCGCCGATCACTGAAAGTCGTGGCACGCCCTGCGGGCGCTCAACGCGTTTTCAAGCTCCGCCGAGTGTTTCTTTCAGCCGTTTGAGCAACTGGTACCGTTGGTCTTCACTCGACTTTTCAAGCGTTGTGGTCAATCCGAGCATGAACTCGGCGTAGTCGTTGTGCCAATCGTGGGCCACATGGGCGACGTCAAGACGCGGCTTGGGTGCGCCCTTGGAAAGCGGCTTGGTGCCGGCACTCAATTCGAACGATTCATCGAACTGCGGCATGTAGATCCGGTCGCCGTCCAAGCCTCGCTGTACCAGCAGGTCGCGCAGCACCTGACGTGAATCGTCTTCGCCATGATTGAGGAACAAGCCGCCGGTGATCGGACAACGCTTTTGGATCCAGTCCAACAACTCGCCTTGATCGGCGTGGGCCGAATAATTGCCCAACTTGCGAATGTCCGCCCGCACCTTGTACGACTTGCCGTGGATACGCACTTCCTTGGCACCGCTGGAGATGATTTGCCCGAGCGTTCCCGGTGATTGATAGCCGACAAACAAGACCGTGCACTCGGGGCGATAAATATTGTTGATCAGGTGGTGCTTGATGCGACCGGCGGTGCACATGCCGCTGGCCGAGATGATGATCGCCCCGCCTTTGATCCCGTTGATGGCCTTACTCTCTTCCAGCGAATGCACCAAGTGGAACCGTTCGTGGCGAAACAATCTCGCTTCGTCCACTTCCACGTCCTGCAACGCCCCGGCGTGTTTGATGAACACTTCGGTGGCCTTCTTCGCCAACGGCGAATCCAGATACACGTCGGACTGGGGGATCTCACCGTGCGTCAGCAAATAACCGATGTCGTGCAGCAATTCCTGGCTGCGTTCGACGGCGAACGATGGGATGACGACATTGCCGCCCCGCTTGAGCGCCTTGGTCAAGACATCGCGGAGTGCCTCGCGCCGATTCTCTAACGTGTAATCGTCGCGGTCCCGATTGCCGTAGGTCGATTCGCACACGATGTAGTCGTAACCGACCGGCGCATCGGGCTCGGGATGAAACGCCTTTTCTTCCGGGCCGATGTCACCGGAAAACAACAACGAGAGTTCTTCCTGCGAATCGGGCTCGGTGATTTTCAATTCGACCGAAGCCGAACCGAGCAGGTGCCCCGCGTTCCAAAATCGGGCTCGGATTCCATCACGCGGTGAAAACCACTCTTCATACCCATGATTTTTCAATAGCCGCAGCGTCGCTTCCGCATCCGGCATCGTGTAGATCGGCTGGACGGCCGGCAAGCCGCGACGACGAAGGTTCTTGTTGTGACGCTTGACGCCCGATTCCTGAATGTACGCCGAATCGGGAAGCATGAATTTCAACAGGTCACAGGTCGCTTCGGTCGCGTATATCTGTCCGTTGAATCCTTTCTTGACCAGCTTGGGCAGCAACCCCGAATGGTCGATGTGGGCGTGGGTCAGGATCAGAAAGTCGATCGACTCGGGATCAAACGGAAAATCCTGATAGTTCAACTCCTGGGTCGTTTTGCTGCCTTGGAAAAGACCGCAATCAATCAGAAATCGATGCTTGCCGGTGTCCAGCAACGAACACGATCCGGTGACGGTGCCGGCGGCCCCGCAAAAAGTCAATTTCGCCATGAACTTGATTTACAAAGAGTAGGCCAGGACCTGTCCTGGCAAGCATCAACCTGACAGGCATCCACAGGGAACACTAAAAGATATCGCGTCCGCGTTGATGAACATACCACTGCCAGACCATTCGTGTGGCAATACTGCGAAGCGGCCGCCACGATTCGGCACGCTCGGCAATCTGCTGACTCGATTCGTATTGCGTCTGGTCGATTTCCTGGATGCCCTTGACGAGCGCCAAATCGCCCAGGGGCAGAATGTCGGGCCGCTGCAGCGCCATCATCAAAAACACATCGGCCGACCAATTCCCCAATCCCAGTTGCGCGACAATGTGCGAGCGAACCGTTTCGTCATCCAATCGCGCCAGCGCGTCGACGTCAAAGTCGCCGGCCAGACAGGCGTCGGCCAACGCAAGCGTGTAACGGGCCTTTTGGCGACTGAACCCCAAGTCGCGCAATCCCCGGTCGCCCAAATCACGGACCGCCCGGGGGCTCACTCCATTGTGACAGCGACCGACCACGCGGTCGAAGGTCGCCTTGGCCGATTCGACGGAGACCTGTTGTTCGAGAATGATGTGGACGAAGGTGGCGTACGTCGCCGGTCGCCGCAGCAACGGCGGCGGACCAAATTTGCGATGGATCTTGCGCAACACCGGGTCCGCCTCGGCCAGCCGGACCGCCCCCTGAGCAAGCGTCGTTTGGGTCAGACGAATCGGCTTGCGTTGTGGGGTTCGGCTCAAAGAAGCTGATCCAATTCTTCGGTCAGGGTCTTGAAGCGTGCCAACGTGGTCTTCACCGGCTCGGGGCTGGCCATGTCGACTCCCGCATCACGCAGCAGGTCGAGCGGATCTTTGCTGCATCCCCCCGACAGAAACTTGAGGTAGTCGTCCAATTCGGCCTTGCCACCCTCGAGCACCCGTCGCGAAAGGGCGACCGCCGCACTCAATCCGGTCGCGTACTTGTAGACGTAAAACGCGCGGTAGAAGTGCGGGATCCGGAAACATTCCAGCTCCAGCTCTTTGTCGACGACGAAATCGGGGCCGAAGTAGGCATCCAACAACTCGCGATACGTGGCCCGAAACGATGCGACCGTCAGCGGCTCACCGGCCTCGGCCATCTCATGCGTTTTCTTTTCGAACTCGGCGAACATCGTCTGACGCACGACCGTCGCCCGAATGCTGTCCAGTTCGTTGTTGATCAGGTACGCCCGTTCGCTGTCGCTGGCGGCATTCTTGAGCAAGTACTCGGTCAACAATTGCTCATTGAACGTGCTCGCGACTTCGGCCACAAAAATCGTGTAGTCGTAGTACTGGTAGGGCTGGTTCTTGGAGGAATAATAGCTGTGCATGGAGTGGCCGGCTTCGTGCGTCAGCGTGAACACATCGTTCAAGACGTCGGTCTTGAAATTCATCAGGATGTAGGGTTCGCCATCGAACGACCCGCAGCTGAACGCGCCGCTTTGTTTCCCGCGGTTCGGGTAGCGGTCCGCCCAACGATTCTTTAGTCCTGCGGCGAGCGTGTCGGTGTATTCGCGGCCCAGCGGAGCGAGTGATTCGATCACGACTTCCACCGCCTGGTCCCACGTGTGCTCCTTCTTCATGTCGCTGAGGATCGGCACATAGGTGTCATAGGCGTGGATGTCCGGCAGATCCATCTTGCGGCGGCGGACATCAAAGTACTGATGCACGTTGGGCAGCGACTCGCGGACCGCAGCGATCAAGTTGTCGTAGACGTCCACGGGGACGTTGTCGGGGAACAACGCGCCGGCGAGAGAGCTTTCGTGGTTTCGGGCGCGGGCGTAATAAACGTCGCGATGAATGCTGCCGGCCAGTGTCGCCGCCAAGGTGTTTTCGTGTTCGCCGAACGCCTTGTAATATTGATGGAACGCGTTGCGACGCACCTTCCTGGACGAGCTGTTGAGAAACTGGATGAACGTCGCATGCGAAAGCTCTTGCTCATTGCCCTCGGCGTCTTCCATCGACCCGAAACGCAAGTCCACGTCGTTGAGTTGACGGAATGCATTGCCCGCCGCCGATGCCATCTCCCCCTGCATCGCCAATAAACGCTCCTCCTTGTCGCCGAGCGTGTGCGGCCGCTGGCGGAGCAACCGGGTGAGCTGCAATTGAAAAGGCTTGAGCAACGGATCGGCGACCAAGGCGTCCATTTTTTCCGGTTCGATCGCCAGCAATTCCGGGCTGACGTAGCTCGCCGCCTGATTGGCACGCACGGCCAGATTCTGGAACCGCGCCTTCATGCCCTGATAGTCGCTGTTGCCTTGATCTTCGGTCGTCTTCAAGAACGAATAGATCGCCACACGCTCGGCCTGACGCGAAAAATCCGAATCGAATCGCAGGGCCTCCAGCAACGTCGCAGCCGATTCACCCAGGCGACCGCGATAGGTTTCATAGGTGTCAAGCTTGGATTCCAACTCGGCAAAGGCGGTTTCCCATTCGGCGTCGCTGGCGAACAAACTGGAAAGATCCCAGCAATCCTCCGCGGACACCTCAGCACGTTCCGGGAGCGACTTGGCGGCAGCAGACGTCGAGGTGGCATTCATAGCAATCGTCAAACGAGTGGTTTGTGGAGGAGAGAGCGTCGCGAAATTTCGACGGCGGTGTGGTTTCGAGCGTTTCGGGATCCGGTGCGCAGGGTTTCGGCCGGACTAATCAAACGTTTCCTCGGGTCCCGGGAAACTCCCGTCGCGGACGGCTTGATGAAACGACGACGCGGCATCGCGAATCGTTTGGCCGACCGAGGCGTAGGTTCTAACAAATTTGGGTGTATAGCCGGATGTCAGTCCGATCAGATCATGGGTGACCAAGACCTGGCCGGTCGTCGCCCGCCCGGCGCCGATTCCGATCGTGGGAACCGTAACCGCCGCGTGGATCGCTTCGGCAACCGACTCGGGGACACATTCGATCAGCACGGCGAACGCGCCGGCTCGTTCGGCCGCGACGGCGTCTTTGACCAGGGCCGCTTCGTCACGCTGGACCTGATAGCCACCTTGCACGAAGACATTCTGGGGTCGCAAACCGACATGAGCCATCACGGGAATCCCGGCGGTGACCATCGCTTCGATTCGCGACGCTTGTTCGGCGCCGCCTTCAAGCTTGACCGCATGGCAACGCGTTTCTTTCAGCACTCGAGCACCACAACGGATGCTGCGTTCGATTTCCAGCTGGCCATCGGGAAACGGCAAATCGACGATCACCATCGCACGCGAGGTGGCCCGCCCCACCATTTCGGCGTGATAGATCATCTGGTCCATCGTCACCGGCAGGGTGGTCTCGTGCCCCTGAACGACCATCGCCAGCGAATCGCCGACCAACAGCACGTCGATGCCGGCTTGATCGAGCAACTGTGCCGTCGGAAAATCGTACGCCGTCAGCATCGAAATGGAGCCGCCCGTGTCGCGACGCCGCTGCAGCGATCGGGTGGTCACGCGTTTGGGAGCTTTTTCTTCGACCATGAAAGGGTTTGCCATCGACCGGTTGAACGGGATCCGCCTGATTCAGCGGCAGATTAGCAGACGAGCAACCCGACGAAAACCGTGGCCCAAACCGGTGCTGGCGGAGGCACTGACACTGGCGCTGACACCGGCGATCGATTGAATCGCCCCGTCGCGCACGAACGCGCCACTCGGGGTAAACTATGAGCGGAGAAAGCGTCAGGCCCGAATGGCACAGGCTGAGGTAACAAGCGATTTCGCAACCGTTCGTGTCCAGCCTTGAAGCGATTCCCACTCGCTGCTCCGCAGCGAAACCGGGCGGCTAAAGCCTGCACACCAACACGTATGCCCCTACCTCCCCCCTTTTTCCGCGACCGTCCCCCGTCTTTCGCGAGCGAATGCCCCATGCCCCGCCTTTGCCTCTCCCTGCTAACCCTGGTGATCTTGACCCCCAACATCCTGCCCTTCGGTGGTTCCGGCGATCGTCTGGCCGCCCAGCCGCCCGGGACCGAGGCCGCCGGATTTGGACAGGGACCGTCCACGCTACCGGCCAACGAGATCACTAATTTCAAGGGCGCCCTCAAGGGCATGCGGCGAAACATTGTCGTGGTCGAAAAAGAGGACGGCAGCGAGGCGCTGGTCGCGTTGCCAGATACGATCTCGTCCTTCCAATTCGTCGCCAAAGCGACGCCGGCGTTTTTACAACGCGGCATGCTGGTCCGCTTCTCCGCGAACTTCGGCCCCGGAGGCGTGCCGCTGGCCCCGGTCGAAAAAATCACATTGTTCCAAGCGGTCGATCTGCGGTCGCTACACGGCCGGACCAAAGAACAATTCACGCCCGGCATCTACTCCGACGCCAACCGCGGCAATCGAAATCAACCGATGGTCGGCAAACTGTCGATCGTGGGACAACTAATCGGCCTGTCACCCAACGGTGTTCTGGCCGTCCAGGCGGGAAAAATCCCCGTCCAAGTCCCGGTGGACGCCAACACCACGTTGGAGGTCCGCTACAACAATCTGGCATTGGCCCAAGAAGACGATCCCGTCTCGGTCACCGGGTTTTACCAGCCCCCCAATGAAAACCAAGTCAAAGCCGACCGGATCACCATCACCACCGACCGCGTCTACGGAGAATACCGACCCGCCGCCGAACGAAAATCCAGACGCAAACGCGGTGACAAGTCGGACGACAACGAGTCAGACAAGGCCCTGGGAAGCGACCCCGAAAAAGGAGACAATCCGAAGCCGGACGACGCACAGCCAGAGACTGAGAAAGAGGATTCATGAAAACACTGATTCAAGGAGGACGCCTGATCGACCCGGCTGGGGACGTTGACCAGATCGCCGACCTGTGGTTGCACGACGACGGCATCATCGATGGGGATGCGTTGGTCGCCGAAGACGCCGATCGCGTGATTGACGCTCGGGGATGCGTCGTGATGGCCGGTGGAATTGACATTCACACGCACATCGGTGGCGGCAAACTGGCGATCGCCAGACTGCTGATGCAAGACCGGATCGACGACGAGGCCCGCGCGACCGCCCGCCGCGCGGCCGAAAGCGACTACTTGCCGTCGGCCGCCGTCGCTGCCCAGCGGTATTTGGAAATGGGTTACACCGTCGCGCTCGAACCCGCCGTCATCCCTTGCAACGCCCGCGCCGCGCACGCCGAGATGGCGGACATGCCCGACTTGGCGACCGGCGGCTTCTGCTTGCTCGGCAACGACGACCTGTTGTTGACCCTGCTCTCGCGCGAGGCGCCCCAAGCCGAAATCAACGACTACGTCGCCTGGATGGTCCGCGCCACCCAAAGCATTGCCGTCAAAGCCGTTAACCCCGGCGGCATCTCGGCCTTCAAATTCGGTCAGCGTGAACTGGACGTCGACACGCCCCATCCCCATTACGGCGTCACCCCGGCTGAGATCATCCGCCGACTCGCCAGGGCGGTCCACGAAATCGGACTCGTGCACCCGCTGCACATTCACACCAGCAACCTGGGCGTACCGGGAAACATCCGCTCCACCATCGCGACCATGGAGGCGGCCGACGGGTTACCGATTCATCTCACCCACGCCCAGTTTCATTGCTACGGCGATGAAAGTCAGTACGGGATGTCCTCGGCAGCCGAACAGCTCGTTGCCGCGATGGCAAGACACCCCAACGTGACGATCGACGTCGGTCAGATCATGTTCGGACAAACCGTGACGATCAGCGCCGATGAACCCCATCAATTCGACAACCGCCATCACGCCTCGCCGCGCAAATCCGCGATCGTCGACATCGAATGCGAAGCTGGTTGTGGGGTCGTGCCCTTTCGATACCGCCGCCGCCAATTCGTGCATTCGCTGCAATGGGCCATCGGGTTGGAACTGTTTCTGATGATCGACGACCCATCACGCGTTTTCTTGACCACCGACCATCCCAACGGAGCCCCCTTCACCGCGTACCCGCACCTGTTGCGGTTGCTCGGCGATCGCTCCTTTCGCGAAACCGCGTTGGCGGAAATCCACACCGATGCCGCCGCGGCGAGTTCGCTCGGCGGTCTTTCGCGACAGTACACGTTGCCCGAAATCGCCACGATGACACGCAGCGCCCCGGCGTCGATCATGGGGTTATCCCGACACGGCCGGCTGACTCCGGGGGCCAGCGCCGACGTCACCGTCTACGAAACAGACGATGACCTGGAGAAAATGTTTCGCTCGCCGCGACATGTTTTTGCTCAGGGACGCCATGTCATCAACCGCGGAACCTACACGCCCAAACAAACGAGACCCGAAACCCAAGTCGGACACGAAACGCTGACCGCCGACGTCGAATTCGATCCGCAGTCGGTGCAGCGGTTCCGCAGTGAATACAACGCGTCTTCCACGTTCGACTTGAATCGGCTATGGATCAGTGATGATGAAATGCACTCGGTGCTTCGTTCCCGCCCGGTCAGGCAATCGATGCGGGAGCGTGCCCGATGAGTGAGCACGACAACGCCGGCCCGAATGCCGACGCAATCCGCCCGTTGGAAATCAACGGTGTCCGAATCGAAGCCACCTTCGCCGAAGCTTTCGACATGAAAGCGACGCGGGTGATCATCACCGCGTTGGACGAGATCTGGGCCGAGCACGCCGCGATGGCGATGAGCGGATTCGGGACCAGCGTGATCGACTGCAAACTGGAAATCGACATCGAACGTCGACTGTCGGCGAAAGAGACTCCCGACGGCCGCCCCGGGATCGCCTTGCTGGCCTTCGGGATGTCGGGCGGCGAACTGGAAAAACAGATCACCCGCCGTGCCGGCCAATGCGTGCTCACCTGTCCGACCACCGCATTGTTCGCGGGAATCACCGACGACGTCCCCCGCGACAAACGAATCGCGTTGGGCAAGACGCTTCGATTTTTCGGCGACGGCAACCAGATCAGCAAGGTGATCGACGGCAAGCGATTCTGGCGGATCCCCGTGATGGATGGCGAATTCATCTGCCAGCATGACGCGCCGCGCACCTCGGGGATCGGCGGTGGCAACTTTTTATTGGTCGCTCGTGACATCCATGCGGCCAGTCGCGCCGCCCGCGCCGCCATCGGTGCGATCGAATCGATGCCCGATGTGATCACGCCGTTTCCAGGTGGCGTCGCACGCAGCGGTTCCAAGATCGGCTCGAAATACAAGTCACTGATCGCGTCGACCAACGATGCGTTTTGCCCGACCCTGCGCGGCATCACCGACTCGCAATTGGGCGAAGGAGACAACGCGGTGCTGGAAGTGGTGTTGGACGGATTGAGTTTCGATGCGATCGCCGACGCCATGCGTGCGGGCATAGAGGCCGCCTGCAACAGCTGTGGGGAACACGGCTTGGTTGCCGTCACGGCAGGAAACTACGGCGGCAAACTTGGACGCCACCACTTTCACCTGCACGAGATTCTGTCATGACACGCTGGCACCTCCAATACCGTGCCCAAGCCTCTGGGGATGATGCCGCCAAGGATGCCGCACCGCACTCGATTGACGCCTCGAACCTTCGACGCAGCTCTCTGGCGGGCAAACAAGCCGCTCAGATCAACAAACTGGCGATCTGCGTGGACGGACGCCGGGCCCGATTAGCGGATTGGTTTGAGTTGACGATCGCCGAATCAGAGACCGATCAGGTGGTCGTCGAAGGCCCGCTGCAGAACGTTCATGGGCTGGCCGCCATGCACGATCGCGGCGAATTTCAAATCATTGGTCCCGCCGGCAACTACGCGGCGTGTGGCATGTCCGGCGGCACGGTCTGCGTCCAAGGCGATGCCGGGGACTTCGTCGCAGCTCCGCACGGTGCTCGCCGATCGGGCATGTCCGGCGGCGTGATCAAAATCCACGGGTCCGTCGGCAACTACGCCGGTCATCGGATGAGACGCGGCACGTTGCTGATCAGCGGTTCGACTGGAACGATGCTCGGCGCGTCGATGGTCGCGGGAACCATCTGCGTCGGCGGCGAAACAGGCGAAGGCTTGGCCGTGGGGATGAAGCGCGGCAGCCTAATCCTGGGCAACGCGTCGGCCATGGTGCGGCACGCCGACCAGCTGGACGACGAGTCAACGGGACGCTTTTCCAGCCCCACCCGGTTTGACCCGGCGTTCCTTAATCTGTATTCCGACCACTTGTTTCAAGAGATCACTCAAACGTTGGAGCGATTGCCCGTTTTTCGAACCCGCGCCGATCGGACCGTCGGTGGGCTGGGAGAAGTGATCTTTGCATCGACCGCCGAGATGGCGCTCGGCTCGTCGTCGGTCAACCCGTGACTCCGAGTAGCGGAACTCGCCAGCCGTCTCGATTTCTTCGGCGCAACGCCGAAAGCCGTTCGCGTCGTGGGCCGTTGGCGTCGTGGGCCGTTGGCGTCGTGCGCTACGCTCCGACCGCGTTGCTGGGCGTCTGGTCACCGGCATGCTGACGGCTGGCTTCCACCATCGCAAAACGCTCACGCCATAAAAATCGCTGCAGCAAGCTCGGGCGGCGCAGGTTGGGGTCGTCGGCGTCGATCGTGTGAACCTTGCCCTTGGCCGTGACCAACCGCAGTTGACCGTCGGAAAGCACTTCGTCAACGACCCAGAACTTGTCAACGACATAGCCGTAGGTTTCCCCTTTGGGAGACGCGACGACTTGTGCCGCGCGACGCCCCGGATTGACGCCGCTCTTGCTCTTACGATAGACCGCCCAATCCCCCGCTTTCCAATTAGCCTGCATGACTTGTTCCTCGCTTCGCCTAAAAAATTGCCCGATCCGCTTCCCCTTCGACCAACGCTAGAAACGACCTCCGATCCCTCTGGATCGGAAAGGTTCTCGCCGACCAAACCCAGCCGACTTGCATCCTTTGCATCGCCTCTCTCCCGAAAATACTGCACTTTAAACAGTACGCACATTCTGCGCGGGTGGACAGTTGAAAACATGTTGAGAATTCAAATTCTTCATCAGATTCACGTTTTTTTCGGGAGAATCACGACGTCGGGGATCGATTGTGCCATGACGCGGTGGCGTTGCGGTGACACACAAACGCTCGGCAGTCCTCAATTGTGTTGCCGCACAACCTTGCGAGCGGACTCCGCCACGCTTTAAGATACGCAGTGATGAACCGTCACAATGATGACGTTCTGATTCCGGATGCTGCCCCTCATCCTCCGGAACCGTTCGCCCCGAGAACTTATCACGCTTCAAAGGAATTGCGTCATCATGTTGCTCGTCCCGTCTACCTTGATCGCCGCTGCTTCCGTTCCCACGGCCACCGCTGCGATCCCACTGTCTTGGGCAGCGATGCCGTTGGCAGCCAATGGGGCCTTTTACGCAGCCCTGATCGCCATCGGAACGCTCGTCTTTTTGGTGTTCGCCGCCGTGATGGGCTTCTTCGCACTGCGTTACGGCAAGCTGTGGGTCCAGGCCTACATGTCGGTCGCCGACGTCAGCGCTCCCAGCCTGATCCGCATGCACTTCACCAAGGTCAATCCGAACGTGATCGTTCAGGCCAAGGTGATGTCGGCGCAAGCCGGATTGGACATCGGCCGCAAAGCCGGCATCAGCACGCGTCGTCTGGAGGCTCATTATCTGGCCGGCGGCAATGTGATGAACATCATCCACGCGATCATCGCGGCCGCACGCGCAGAGATTCCTCTCGATTTCGACCAGGCCGCCGCGATCGACTTGGCCGGACGCGACGTGTTGGACGCGGTCCAAACGAGCGTTTACCCCAAAGTCATCGATTGCCCCGACCCGAGTCGCAGCGGCAAGACCACGCTCAGTGCGATCACCAAAAACGGAATCGAACTGCGCGTCCGGGCTCGTGTGACCGTTCGCACCAACCTGGAACAACTGATCGGCGGTGCCACCGAAGACACCGTCATCGCCCGAGTTGGCGAGGCGATCATCAGCTCGATCGGATCGGCCGAAACACACTTCAAGGTGCTCGAAAATCCGGACATGATCACCCGCGTGGTTCTGGATCGCGGCCTCGATGCCCAGACCGCCTTTGAAATCGTGTCGATCGACATCGCCGACATCGACGTCGGCGAGAACATCGGCGCACGACTGCAAAGCGACCAAGCCGAAGCCGACACACGCGTCGCCCAGGCCCAAGCGGAAAGCCGTCGCGCCGAAGCGGTCGCGCAAGAACAACAAATGAGCGCAATGGTCGCCAGCAACAAGGCTCACCTGGTGCTGGCCGAAGCCGAAGTGCCCAAAGCCATGGCCGAAGCGTTCCGAGCCGGCCGCATCGCCGCCCCCAACGGATCGGGCATCTAACGGCTCTCGTGAACGAATACGAATCGACCTCCTACCGCGTCAGGTTTCCCAGCGGAACCGAACGCGTCAACTTGGCCGGCATCGTCGATCGACCCAAAGTCTGGCATCCATGGACGGACGCCGGGCGCACGCGGCTGCGTCCGGTCGTGGTCTACTCGCATTGCTTCACCTGCAACAAAGACTTCAAGGCGACCGTCAAGATCAGCCGCGCCTTGGCCCGATACGGAATCGCGGTGCTGCGTTATGACATGACGGGACTGGGAGGCAGCGAAGGCGACTTTTCGACAACCAATTTCACTACCAATCTTCGCGATCTTGCCGCCGCGATCCGATTCGCCAACGAAGAATTGGGTCCGGTCACCGCCTTGGTCGGTCACAGTTTTGGTGGCATCGCCTCGCTGGTCACCGCCGCAAAGTCCTTCAAAACCGATCACGACGGCCTGTTGGCCAACCTCCGCTTCGTCGCGACGCTCGCCGCGCCCAGTGACACCCACCACCTCGCCACGCTGCTGTCGCGGATGAACCCCGCGATCGAAACCGAGGGAAAAGGCAAGGTCACCATCGGCGGCATCGAATGGACCATCCGCCGCCAGATGCTGGAGGACTTTCGCCGTCACAACGTCACCGATTTGCTGCCCCAAGTCTCTTGCCCGGTGCTGCTGATGCACTCCCCGGTCGACCAAACCGTCGGGATCGATCACGCGCTGCGGATGATGTCGCTGATCCAAACCGACCGCTCGACCGATGCATCCACGATCACCCCGGTCAGCCTGATGGCGCTGCCGGATGCGGATCACCTGTTGGCCAAACATCCCCAGGACCTGACCTTCGTGTCGCAAATCCTGGCCGCGTGGTGCCACCGTTTTCTGGCCGACGATCGCGCATCCGACTGATCGTGCGAAGTTGAGGTCGATGGCGAGGCCCGGACGCTGACGCGAACCGGCTGATCTCAAACAAGAATCTGCTGTGTGGCGCGAGCCCAATGCCATCTACTTTCGCTCTAAAGGTGTTAGCGGAACGGCGCGAGCCGTCCGGTCGCGCTTCAAAAACACCGTGAAAGACCGGAGGGCTCGCGCCCTACCGCTCACAAAAACACCGCGCTTGGCGTCAATGTAGGTGGCATTGGGCGCGAGCCTACGGGCCCGCCCCTGCCGCCAAGTGGACACCAATGCAATCTGCCCCCCCTTAATTCCGGCAAATTGGCCCTGCTTAGAATTACATCGACTGCCCGATCTCGATGCAGATCCTGCTCAGAAAAGTCTCAGCCCCCGGACGTGCGGTTGAGCCTGCCATTCTGGAAAATGCAACCACACCGATTTCTGCGGAAGACCCAACGCCCCTTACCCGCCGCAGCGGAACACCGAATCCCCATGGCTTTGATCTTCGGCAAACCGCTCGCTGCTGGCTGAAACATGCGACTTTGGCCTCTCGGGTGCACCGCTACCCTGGTCCTTCTCTTTCTGGAGACCAAGACCATGAGCTTCAAAGATCAGCTATCGCGTGAGCAGATTCGCACACTTCCGCTGCGTGACGCGATCGCCCTTGATGAGCACACGGTTGCCCGCGCGGCAATCGCACTGATGCGGACCCATTCGTTGGGTTGTGCCGTGATCGTCGACTCGGGTTGCCGCCCACGGGGAATTTTTAACGAACAGTCGATCATCCGGATGCTCATGGCGGGCGTTTCCTTAGACACGACGCCGATCTCGGCTTTTGCCGATCCAGATGTCAGCATCGTCCGAGCCGACGACCCGATTCTGTCAGCCTGGCAAGCGGTGGTCGACCAGGGACACCGCTTCTTGTGCGTGACCGATGACGAGGGTTGCCTGGTCGGGTTGACCGGTCAACGGGGCTTGGCGGAATACGTTTGTGATTGTTACGCGAAACAGATCGCCGTTCAGCGTCTCGGTAGTGCACCGTGGATGCTGCAGCGCGAAGGAGCTTGACCGATGAGTTCGTTTTTTAGATTGGATCCGGCTGAAACGTGTGACCCACTTTCCAACTTCGAGCCGGCCGAATACGACACCGAACTGGAACGGGCGCTCGCAGAAGACCCGATCGTGGAAATCGACGCCAAGCCGTATCTGCAGATCAGCCCGCATGCGTCGGTCCAGGAGGCTGTTGAGATGCTGCACGATTCGGGCGCGGCCAGTTTGTTGGTCGTCGACGGCGAACACCTGGTCGGGATCTTTACCGAGCGCGACGTGCTTGAAAAAGTCGTGGAGAAGTACCCGCGGGTTTGCGCCCAACCGGTCGAGAATTTTATGACCACCAACCCGACGATCGTTTACCAGTCCGATCCGTCGGCCGCTGCGGCTGCCGCGATCGCGGTCGCCGGTCATCGACACGTGCCCGTGTTGGACATGGACGAGTGTGTTCAGGGTGTGATCAGTCCCAAACGCATGTTCGCGTTCATGCAGAAACACTTTTAAGTCGCAGACCCAAACCGCATCTTCGCCATGGTGTTGCCCAAGGAGGGGCGCCCTGGCTTGCGCCCTATGCAATTCGCTTCGGCAGCAAACGCAGTGTTCTTTGTCAGCGGAAGGGCGCGAGCCCTCCGGTCTACCAACCTGGTTTCACGCTGAAACCGGACGGCTCGCGGCCTGTCGATTTAATTTCTGACGGATATGGCCCCCTTCTCCCCAAAAAGCGCTCGACGCTTCGCATCTTTGGCGTTTTTTGGGGAGAGGGGAGCCAGTGTATTCCATAGAGATCCGGCAGTAATAAAATCGACATCCCTCCGCGATCCGTGGGGGATGACCGACAATCCTACCGGTCGCCGGGGCGGCCATGTCCACCCGGGTCCTCCAAACATCGTCGTCGCGATCGCGTTGTCGGAATTGTCGTTTGCCCGCCGAAAATGTCGCTCTGGGCCCCGCCTGCGTCGTCTGATCCGAATGATCGCTACACGCGGCACCGCAACCTTGCTTGCACAACCGCCGCCACTGAATTTCTAACCGGTCGGCCGGCCTGCTCTTGCGCGTGTCCTATCAGTTTCTTTAGTCGCGATCCACACGGCGACAAACCCACCGATTCGGTCGGAGTCTCTCCAGGATCGATCAAACGTTTAAAAAACAACTACCTGATTTAAGTTGGAGGCCCACCGTGGCTCACGCAATTGCCTTTCGTCCCAGTCGCGCCCGAAAGGGTTTTTCGCTCGTCGAGCTGTCGGTCGTCGTCATCATCATCGGCGTCCTGGCCGCGTTCGGCGTCCCGCGATTGCTGCAAAGTGTTGAACGAAGTAAAGCTTCGGAATCATTCAAGTACCTTGCCAGCGTCCGCGCAGCACAAGAACGCTATCAGGCCCGCCAAGGGACCTACGCGTCGGATCTGACCCAATTGGACATGGAGCAAGCTCCGCCGAAGTACTTTAGCGTTGGTGTTGCCGCCGCCGGCGGCTCGGGAAGCCTGGAAGATTCCTGGACGCTGACGCTGACGCGATCCGGATCAAGCTCCGGTTATGGTGCTTACACCGTGACGTTTACCGAAGACGGTTACGACGCGATGAACAGCACCATCGACGCGGAAATTAATCCACAAAGCACCTAGGCTGACGACCTGACCGCTTTCTGGGGGGAAAGCGTGGCATGAACCGTCACCACGACGGAATCATGCCACCACCGATCCAATCAGCTGGGGCGGTCCGTAACCATTCACGGACCGCCCTTTTTTTGTGCCAGCTTGACTGGCCTATCGTATCCAGAGGCGACAGCGGATTCTTCACCCTACGGTGAGCCCCGCTGACGCGTCACCGGAGGGGACGTTTCCATCATGAACACCGCAAGCGATCGATCCCGCAGCCACGTGGTTGGGATTCTGTTCGGGCGACAACACTTACATGGATGTCACGCGTCGACAACCGTGTTTGGCGCGGTGCGTTATGAATATGCCTCGGTCGCCGTCCAAAGTGACGACCTGGATCACTCGTTGGCTGAACTGTTTGACGCCTTGGGCATCCAAGGCGACCCCGTCCCCGTTGCCGCAGCCATCCCGACCAGCGAGTGCTACTTCGCAACCCGCCCGATCAACTCCGGCGGCGGCAATGCCAGCCCACGCACCCTGCTTCGCGAATCGCTGCGAAGCTCAACCGCGAAACTCGATCAACTCGCGATCGATGTCCTCAACTGGCAAGCCCATCGCCGACAACTGGTTTCCATCGTGGCCGCGCCACTGGATCGCATCGAATCGATCCGTGAAACCATCGGCAACACCAAACACTCGCTCCAGCGACTCGAACCGGCCGCCAACGCGCTGATCAGCGCCGCGGTCGAAAATGAACGCAAGGAACGTCGCGACCGACTGGTCACACGCGTTTTCCTGGGTGAAACCAGTTTGCTGGCCGTGATGACCAAGGGCACCCGGGCGATCCATTGGCAGAGCATGCCCTTGCCACAGGGCGACGAAGCAACGGGCATCGTTTCCATCGTCCGCTCGGTCGAAGCCGCCTACGCCGCGTGCGGTCTGGAGACCTCGCCGGACGCTGTCAGCATCTACGGCCGACGCGAGCTTCAGTCCCTGATCGATCGCCAATGGTTGAGCGACAATCTGCCCGACGACTTCCGTTGGTTGGACGCCCCCTCGATGAAACCGGACCACATCGCTCGCGCCTGCGCCGATGGATTCTTGGCCGACGAAGAGGACGAGTTTGATTTCGTGAGGGAGTATCGCGAGCCGCTGAAACTCCACCGCGTCGTTCCTTACAAAGAAATCGCCCTCTATTTCGTGGCCGCTTGTGCCCTGGCGCTGGTTCTGTTGGACCGCATGAAAACAACCGAATCCAACCACGTGGCACTCGTTGCGAGCGCCCCGTCGATGGTCACCGATGGCTCCAACCCACGTCCCGAACGAGATCGATTGAACGCCCGAGCCGGCGCCGTCAGCACCTTCGTGGACAAACGTGTTCGCTGGAGTCCGATGCTGGGACAGATCACGTCGATTCTGCCCGAAGGCACAAGGCTGACCGGTCTACGCGGCAGTGCGACGATGAGCCAAAAACGAAAACGAGCCGTCAAGACCGCGCCGACCACGTTGATCTTGCACGCCGAATGCGTGCTCGACGAAGACGGCCAACTCCCCGCCTCGGTGAGCAAACTGACCGAGACCGTCGGCCAACTGGAAACCGTCGCCGAACACTTCCAACGCGTCGAACTGAGCGACCTGCGCCGTACCCTCTCGGCGGAAACCGGAATCGCCGGTGCAGAGTTCTCCATCATTCTGACCACCAGCAGCAAGGCCAAGGGGTAGTGCGTCATCCAAGCCCGATACCATGAAACATCCTGAAGCGAAAAAAGACTGGAAGCAAGAACTGCAGCAGGTCGCCGAGCAACTCCGCGACCCGTTTCGCATGCGCGTTGCCGTCGCGTTGGTCATGGTCGCCATCATGTTCTTCGCGATCAGCGAGCCCTTGCACGGCAGAACGAAAAAAACACGCCGGGAACTGCAACAGTTGCGTGAAAAGGTCAAGACGGCCGAAGAGGTCATGCTGCTGCAGGACGCACTCGAACAGGTTCGGCCGCGGATCCTGCAAGGCGAAGGCAACGATGCGGTGACCGGATTTTTCATCGACCTGTTCCGAGATTCCGGCGCAGACCTTCTGCAGATCAATGCGGAAGCCCCGCAACGCTTGGGACCGATCTACAACGTCCGCGTCACGCTGGACTTGGCTGGCGATTTCTCCCAACTCAATGAAGCGCTGTTCCTGCTGGAATCACAACCCGAATTGATTCGCGTCGAGACGCTTCAGATCAATCCGGCCGAACGCAGTGCATCACAACCCACGATGCAGTTGTCCGTTCGCATGCTGAAGGAGAAGGAATGAACGTCCACGTCCAAAAGTATGCGCCGCCGTGCGCCGTCCTGGCAATCGCCCTGTATCTCGGCTGGCCGCCCGAGGCTCCCCTGGACCTCGGCGAAGACGTCGTGCGGGCCAAATCCGTGCGCTGGAAAGTCGCCGATCTGGAAACCCCGCCGCTGCCCACGGTGATCAGCAAAGATCCCTTCGCAGCCGTGCTGGTCCAGCGTCCCTCCGCCGACGCATCCGAGGCCGATGCATCGGGTGCAACTCCCGAAGAACCCCTCGGCCCCACCGACCAAGACCTGCGGAACGGATTGCGGCTCGGAGGCATTGCCCAGACGGATCATCACCGCTGGGCAATCCTCAACGGCCGCGTTTGCAAACTTGGCGACCAAGTCCCGGTCCTCGGGCTCGACAATGTCTCCGCGACGATCCGCGAGATCGCATCCGACCACGTCACCGTCGTCGCTGACTCATTGACGATCCAAATCAAACGAGAAGAGCGTCCCAAACGATCCACCGACGCGTCCGCCCGACCCGCAACCCTCGCAACGCCCACAGCAGGCAAGACAGGAGCGACGGCGCAGCCCCCGACTGACGAAGACCAGGACGAAGACGAACACGAACACGAACACGAACAAGACACACCCCGCCCCACACCGACCACGTCGGATCGCCCTGGGAATCAGCTCGACCCGCGCGAGAACATTTTTCAAGCCAACCTTTAACACCGCATTGAATGACGCCTCGCTCCCGATCGAGGCGGAAGACGTCTACCGCCCGTGACACCAAACCATGACCAACGCTACCTCCGCTCTGACAGCACAGAATAACCCGCTGATCATTCGGCTGCTTGATTCGATCGACAACCTCGATCCGGAAAAACTCGAGGAACTCTGGCAATCGGTCGGCAAGGATGACGTCACGATCGAAGAGTCGATCATTCGATGCGGTGTCGCGTCGGAATCCCAAATCGCCAAGTCGTACGCGGACCACTACCTGGTTCCCCTGTTTGACCCACCGGCCGACGCGCCGCCGCCGATCGACACATCGGTCGCGTCCGTCCTGCCCAACCGGCTCTGCCGCGACCACTTGATCGCGCCGCTGAGCGATGACGGCGGCGTGCTGGAAGTCGCCGTTTTCTCACCCGATTCGTTGTTGCTGGCTGACGAAATCAAACTGCTGACCGGACGTCAAATGCGACCGATGTTCGCACCGCTGTCGGTGATCGAACGGTTGCTGACCATGCTCTACGAAGAGGGCGGGTGGAACACGTCGATCCCCGTTTCCACCTCGACCAGTTTCCAGGAAGTCGACGACGCCGAAGACCTGGACCAGGAGGAAGCCGCCGAAGCGACCGAGGTGATTCACCTGGATCAATCGCCACCGCCGGGACGAGACGGACGCATCATTCGCTACGTCAACAGCATCTTCGAACAGGCCCTGACCACGGGCGCGAGCGACATCCACATCGAACCCTACGAAGACGATTGTCGCGTCAGATTGCGCGTCGATGGCGTCTTGTCCGAGGTCCAACCGCCACCGATGCCGCTGCTCAACTCGGTCATCAGCCGGCTGAAAGTGCTCAGCAAGATGGACATCGCCGAACGACGACTGCCGCAGGACGGCGCGATCGCCCTGCGTACCGGCGAGCACCGCGTGGACATGCGGGTCAACACCTGCCCCACCGTGTTCGGCGAAAAGATCGTGATGCGTGTGTTGGACAAAAACGCACTCCCGCACGATCTGTCGATGCTGGGCATGGACTCGAGGCAATTCAAGGATCTGACCGAATCGATCCGAAGCCCACACGGTTTGATGCTCGTCACCGGGCCGACCGGTAGCGGAAAGAGCACCACGCTGTACTCCTGTCTGAACGCACTCAACGACGAAAAAACGAACCTCTGCACGGTCGAAGACCCGGTCGAATTCAAGTTCGGCGGCATCAACCAAGTCCAAACGCGTGCCAAAGTCGGACTGACGTTCGCCAGCGCCTTGCGGGCGTTCCTGCGACAAGACCCCGACGTGATCATGGTCGGTGAGGTTCGCGACGACGAGACGGCGGAGATCTGCATGCGTGCCGCGCTGACCGGACACTTCGTGTTCTCCACGCTGCACACCAACGACGCGCTCAGCAGTATCACGCGTTTGCAAGACATGAGCATCGAACCGTTCCTGCTGGCCAGCACGCTCCGCTTGCTGGTCGCCCAACGTTTGGTGCGGCGGCTCTGTGACGAATGCAAGGTGCCCTACCAACTGGACCAGGAATCAAGCCAGCGTTATGCGATCCCGCGAGAGATCCCGGTGTTCCGCGCCGGCGGATGCGAACGCTGTCGCAACATCGGCTACAAGGGTCGGCTGGCCGTTTTTGAGGTGATTCGCATCAACCAACAACTCAAGGACATGATCCAAGCCGGCGAGTCAGTTGGCGCCATGAAACGCGCCGCGGTCGAAGACGGCATGAAACTGCTTTCGCAAAGTGCCGCGGTCAAGGTCGCCGAAGGCCTGACCAGTTTGGAAGAAGCCGTCAGCCTGTGTAACGATCACTAACCCCAGGACTTGCCATGTCCCTCGACGCCTGGTTCTTGTCTCGCGCACGAGTCTCTGCAAAGCAGCATGGGCGCGCCAGCCTGGACGACAAGATGACGTTCTTCCAGCAACTCGGATCGCTGCTCGCCTCCGGGACCCCGCTGCTGCGCGCCCTGCACGTGTCCGCCGAACAGAACCAAAGCAAGACGCTGCAGGCAGTGATGGAAGAGGTCGCCGAACGGGTCGCGTCGGGCATGCCGCTTCATACGGCGATCGAAGCGACCACCGACATGTTCCCCATGCACTGGGTCGCGATGATCGCAACCGGCGAAGCAACGGGAAAACTCGATGAGGTCCTGGTGGATTTGAATCGTCAAATCCGCGAAGCCGCCGATACGCGCAGCAAATTCATCGGTTCGATGATCTATCCCTGCGTGTTGATCTTTGTCGCCGTCCTGGTCGTGTTCGCGATGCTCTGGTTCGTCGTCCCGACCTTCGGTGACATGTTCAAAGAGATGGGCGCGGAATTGCCCGGCATCACGGTCTTCGTGTTGGACATCAGCGATCAAGTCGCCGCGTATGGTTTGTACATCGTCGCGGGCTTCTGTGTCGGCGGGTACTTTTTCAAACGTTGGCTCAACACCGAGGCCGGCCGCCGGCGATCGATCAGTGTCATGGTCGCGATCCCCGTCGTCGGCGACCTGGTCATCCAGTCGTCGATGTATCGGTTCGCGTCCAACCTGGCGCTGCTGCTCAAGAGCGGCGTCCCGATGTTGGAAACCATGCAAACCGTCGCCGACGTGTTTGCCGCCCAGCCGCCGTACCGAGAAGCCATCGAGTACGCCAAGAACCGGATGGCTGCCGGTCGAAGTCTCGCCGACGGTCTAGAAGAATCAGGGCTGTTCACGTCCATGATGGTCAACGCGGTGCGGGTCGGTGAAGAATCGGCACAACTGGGCCGGGTGATGGAAGAGATCGCGCCGTACTATCGCGAAAAGACACAAGCGTTCATGTCGCGGGTCACCAAGCTGGCCGAACCGGCGATCATCATGGTCATGGGGGCCGTGATCAGCGTCGTGATGCTGGCGATCTACATCCCGATGTTCGAAATGGCGGGGAACGTCAAATGACCCGCAACCGGAACCCCAAACGCCACGCGTTCTCGCTGATCGAAGTCATCGTCACGATGACGATCTTGGCCGTCTTGCTGACGTTCGCCGCACCCAGCGTCGTCCAAACGATGGAACAGTCGCACGCCGACCTGGCCGGCGCAAGTCTCCGCTCGATCGCTTCGGCACAGCGATTCTATTGGCTAGAAAACCGCACCTACGCCACCACACTGCAGGAACTGATCGACGACGAATTGCGGAATGTGTCAACGACAGTGAGACAACTTTTTGGTGTGCGTTAGTTGCTCGTGCAACACTGCTCGGGGGCCAGCCCCCGAACCCCCGGGATTTTTCCAGGCATGGCTCGGGTGTTCATAGATTCG
>WCIL01000014.1:0-209025 GCA_033042175.1 Phycisphaera sp. RhM | reverse complement strand
GAATCCATCCGCCGGCGGTGCGGCAGTCTGCATGCGCAAAGAAGTTGATCGGTGAGCTCGAGCGTGCGGGCTGGCCGGGTCCGAGGGCGCCGACGTCATTTGCTTCGACACCCTTCGGGGTCGCGTCTGACGGGGACCGGATGTCCGGAGGTGTCGCTTCGCTCACCTCCGGCTACTCGCTTGGACCCCGTCGGGGTCAGGCCGCGCGCCCGATACCGCTCAATCGACAAGGTTTTGACAAGCGCAGAGCGCGTAGGACCCGCACCAAACGGCTGATACTTTTTTGCCATCAGCCGGTTCGCGCCAGCGTCCGGACGCGAGTAAATCTCGATTTAGCGGTATTGGGCGCGAGCCCTCGGGTCTTTCAAGGTCGAGACCGGACGGCTTCACTTCTCGCCCAGCGGCACGTCACGAGAGTACTGGTGACACGCCTTGCAATTGGCAGAGATTTTGGCCAAGAAGCGACGCGCCGTTGCCGGCCGTTGGGCGTCGACCGAGGCGGACTTCGATGCCCAGGTTCGCAACGCCGCCTCCAGTCCTTCGGCGGCTTGCTCGGACTCACGTAAGTATTGCCGAAACAGGTCCGATTCCTTCAACACGTCGTCGCTGCGCAGCAGTTCGGTGAAGTGCTCGCGCATCAACAACGCCTGATGAGCGGGATGCAGGTCGGGATGGTCCGCCGGAGAACGCCATCCCGCCTCGGCGATCTGTTTTAAGTGTTCATGGGTGTGCTCCATCGCCACCATTGCTTCTGCCATCGGCGGCAGGTCAACGGACTCAGTGAATTCCACCTGCAACTCGTCCAACAAGGCGGTTTCCAGTGGAGTGACGACACGCGCCGATTCGTACAGTCCGCGATAGTGATGACTGGTTCCGGCCAGCTGCAGAATCGCCAAACCCTCGGACCGGGGAACCAATCCGGCCGCCACACAAGCGACACTCGCCGCCGCGGGACTGCGGTGCTTTCCGTGGTGACAGTGAATGTAGATTTTTCCCTCGAATCCTCGAACGGCTTTCGCCAGTTCCTTCACACGCTCGACCGGAATGCCATCGTATCCATGCGGCAGATGGATGTACCGCAGTCCGTACTTTCTCGCGGTTTCCACGTCCGGCTTCATGCCATCGACGCTGATGACGGTCTTCACCCCGAGCGACTGCAATTCCTTAAACGCGTTTTCATCGCCCGGCAACCCGCCGGAGATCACGTTGGGGTGCACCTGGATCGGATTCGGCAGGTGTTGCGTAGCGATTCGCCGCGGTGTCATCACCTGTTCACCATCACTTTGTGCGGTTGCTTCTCCACCGGAGTTGCCGGCGTGAAGCTGGACATTCGATTGCAGACAGCCCAACAGCGACATCAATCCCAATGTCCGGGCGATCCGAGCAGTGATCCTGTCCATCCACAATTCTCTCGAGCGAAAGCGATTCCAACGAAACAGCCTGGATTGTATCTGCGCATCGGGCGGGCAGGGCGTCGCGTTTTTTTTAAAGATTCCAAGCAGCAGGATCATGAACTAGAACCATTCCTCGGAGCGTGAACTGCGGCGCGCCGACGACCGGGCACACCATTTGCGGTCCAGCCCGATTGAAGCAATCCGGCGAGCCTGTGGACGTCGATTTGCGACCAGCGGTTGCCGATGTTCCGTCATGGTGCCGCGGGCGTCCGACGGTCCCCCACGCGCTGGAAGCGTCGCTGCGTCACGACTTGTCCGCTGATGTCTAGGGTCTGAAACGTTCGACGACATGTTCGTCTACGCCAGTGCCTTGGTGGCCGATTTCCTTGCAACGTGATTCCTTTCCAACCAGCCCTCATGAGTTTCTTGTTGATCGGCGGCCTTTCACAATCGACGCTCGATCCGGCGGGACAGGGTGCTGCGCAGATCGCGGACCTGTTCCATTGGATGCTCGGCGGCGGCGTGGTGATTTGGTTGATCGTTGTCGGACTGGCCGTTTATTCCGTCGTCGTGCCTGGTGGCCACCGTCCCCGGCTGACCAAGACATTGGTCATCGGCGGCGGTGCCGTGTTTCCGACGTTGGTGCTGACGTCACTGCTGTGTTATGGGCTCGCGATGTTACCTGAATTGCATCGGCCTCCGCCGGAAGCGAGTTTGACCATCGAAGTCAGCGGGGTGCGTTGGTGGTGGGGCGTACGTTACCGAACCGGCGAAAACCAACGCGTCGAGACGGCCAACGAGATTCGTTTGCCGGTCGATCAACCGGTTGAATTCAAATTGACCAGTGAGGACGTGATTCACTCCTTTTGGATTCCGGCCCTGGGGGGAAAAGTCGACATGATCCCCGGCCGAGAGACCCGCTTGAAACTGCACCCGAATCGTGTCGGCACGTTTCGCGGCGTGTGCGCCGAGTATTGCGGAACCGCCCACGCACAAATGGCCTTCGATGTGCTGGTGATGCCGCAAGCCGATTTCGAACAGTGGCTTCGCAGCCAACAACGAGACGCGAGTGAACCGTCCGGCCCGGCCGCCACGGCGGGACGCGAGTTGTTCCGCCGCAAGGGCTGCGGCGCCTGTCACACGATCCGGGGCACCGACGCGGGCGGACGAGTCGGCCCCGATTTGACTCACTTCGGTAGCCGGCTCAGCTTGGGTGCGGCCATCAAGCCCAATGACGCGGACAACCTGCGGCGTTGGATCAGCCGTACCCACGATGTCAAACCAGGCGTGCAAATGCCCGCGTTCGAAACGCTCAACCAAGACGAACTGGATTGGATTGTCGCTTACCTGGAGCAACTGAATTGAATACGGACGCATCCAGCGACGCACCCGGCGAAGCATCCGGCGACGACCGACTTGATGTCCGAGCGAAACGGTTGCTCGACGCATGGCGTACCCCGACAGGTTGGCGGTACTGGACGGCGGTCAACAACTCGGAAGTCGGCTTGTGGTACGTGGTCGCCTCGTTCACGTTCTTTCTGTTTGGCGGAATCCTGGCGCTGTTGATGCGCATCCAACTGGCGCTGCCGGACAACAATTTCTTGACTGCCGATCAGTACAACCAAGTGTTCACGATGCACGGCAGTGTGATGATGTTTCTGTTCGCGGTGCCGATTCTGGAAGCGATCTCCATCCTGCTGTTGCCCGAAATGCTCGGCGCACGCGATCTGCCTTTCCCCCGGCTGTCCGCATACGGATTTTGGTGTTTCGTCATTGGCGGCATCTTTGTTTGCGGATCGATCTTTTTCGGCGTCGCGCCGGAAGGCGGTTGGTTCATGTATCCGCCGATGACGACGGAATACCAGACCGGCGTGGGCGTCGACATCTGGCTGCTGGGACTCTCGTTCATCGAAGTGGCGTCGATCGCGGCGGCCGTCGAATTGATTGTGGGCGTGATGAAATGCCGCCCGCCGGGGATGCAGCTGAACCTGATTCCGCTGTATGCGTGGTACATCCTGGTCGTCGCCGTGATGATCCTGTTTGCGTTTCCGCCGTTGATCGCTGGCGATTTGCTGATGGAACTTCAGCGGTCACTCGATTGGCCCTTCTTTGACGCATCGCGGGGCGGCGACCCGCTGTTGTGGCAACACCTGTTTTGGATTTTCGGTCACCCCGAAGTCTACATCGTGTTTCTACCGTCGATCGCGTTGATCGCCATGATCGTACCGACCTTTGCCCGCACGCCGATGGTCGGTTACGGATGGATCGTGTTGGCAGCGGTCGGGACAGGTTTTCTGAGCTTCGGTTTGTGGGTGCACCACATGTTCACAACCGGGCTGCCGGCAATTTCGATCGGTATTTTTTCGGCGGCTTCCCAGGCGGTGGCGATACCGACCGGGATCCAGCTTTTCTGTTTCATTGCCACGTTGCTGATCGGACGCGTCACCAAATCGGTGTGCTTGTTGTTCACGCTGGGCGGGTTGGCAACGTTCATCATCGGCGGGTTGACGGGCGTGATGGTCGCCGTCGCCCCGTTCGACTACCAAGCCCATGACACGTACTTTATCGTCGGCCACTTGCACTACGTCCTGATCGGCGGGACCATCTTCCCGATCGTCGCCGGCGTCTACTACTACTATCCCGCCGTCACCGGAAAACAGCTTTCTGAAAAACTGGGACGGTATGCGTTTTGGTTAATGTTGGTCGGATTCAACGTCAGCTTCTTTCCCATGCACCTGAGCGGTTTGCTGGGGATGCCACGCCGCGTCTACACCTACCCGGCGGAACTGGGCTTGGGAACGTTGAATCTGATTTCCACGGTGGGTGCCTTCGTGCTGGCGATCGGTTTCGTCGTCTTCCTCTATGACGTGCTACGTTCCAAAAAGAACCAACCCCTCGTGGCGCGAAACCTCTGGAACGCTGGCACGCTGGAATGGTTGGGCGAAGTTCCCGATAAACCCTGGGGCGTGCGAAGCATTCCGATCGTCGAAAGTCGATACCCGCTGTGGGATCAAGAGCATTTTGTCGAAGACGTCGATGCCGGACGGTTTTATCTTCCCGATGCGGAAGAGGGGCTGCGGGAAACGTTAGTGACGTCGGTGGTCGACGCCAAGCCGATCCAATGCCTGCGGGTTCCGGGACCGACGTTCCTGACACATTTCGCCGCGATCTTTACCGGCGGCGTGTTCATTCTGTCAACCTACCACTGGTACGTTGCCGCAACGATCAGCGGCGTGCTCGCGTTCATCACGATTCTGGTCTGGCTATGGACCGGCACCGCTCCGATTCCAGAAAAACAGGAAAAGGACGTGGGACGCGGTTTGACGTTGCCGATTTACGTTTCGGGATCCAAAGCGGTCGGCTGGTGGGCGATGTTCATCACCATGCTCGGTGACATGACCGCGTTTATTTCGCTGATCTTCGGTTACTTCTTTTACTGGACCGCCCACGACGATTTCCCGCCCAATGGATCGAGTGGCCCCGGGTGGATCGGGCCCTCCGTCGCCATGCTGACGATTCTGCTTGCCTCCTTGGCGACGTTGGCCGCGCGACGGTGGAACCGACAGGATCACGCGGTGAGGTTCTATGGGGCGATCGCTTGCGGAGTCGTTCTGAGCCTCGTCGGCGGCCTGGCAGTGCTGTATGGTCCGTGGACACATCAAATGGATCCGACCGCCCACGTCTATCCGGCAATCGTGTGGGTCTTGGCGATCTGGACGGCGCTGCATGTGGTGCTGGGGGTCGTGATGCACCTGTATTGTGCCGCGAGACGCGCCGCCGGTCGGATGACGGCACGCTGTGACGCCGACATTGTCAATGTGACGCTCTATTGGCATTTCCTGATGTTGACCACGGCGATTACATGCGTGGTGATCGCCGGATTCCCGATGGTGGCGAAGTGATGGCGATGACCGAGCCGAGAAATCGCGACGAGATCAACAACACGGATCATGTCACATCGATCTGGTGGATCGTTGCCGCACCTGCGGTCTGGGCGGTCCATTTCTTGGCAAGCTATTTGACCGCAGCGATCTTTTGTACCAAGTTCGCGGACTCCGATCGCTCGGCCGGTGAAATTCAGATGGCGGTGATGGCATACACCGTGGTGGCGATGGTGATCATCGCCGGCGTCGGCTGGTCCGGCCGTCGACGCCATCGCGATAGCCATGATCGCAGCCCGCACGATGGAGCGACGACCGCCGATCTTCGCCGCATGATCGGACAGTCGACGTTTCTGTTGTCACTGTTGAGCGCGGTCGCGACGATGTTCACCGCCCTGGTGTTCTACTTCGTGGGGACTTGCCACTGATGCGATTACTGATCTGGAATCTCGGTTGGGTCATCTTGACCGCGGCATGGATGGGACCACTTCCCGACATGGCGCGGCACTCGTTTGCGGCGCACATGACATTGCACATGCTGATCGTCGCGATCGTCGCTCCGATGCTTTCGCTCGCGGCTGCCGGACGCCGATACGACCCTGTACGCTTCTGCCCTGCGTTCTTCGCACCGGTCCCCGCCTCGGTCGGAGAACTGATCATCGTATGGGCCTGGCACGGTCCGGGGCTTCACCATTGGGCCAGACACGAAACGGTCGGATTCGTCGTGGAACAGTCCATGTTCCTGGCCGCCGGCGTGTGGGTTTGGCTGTCGGCATTCGGAGGCACACAGCCACGAACCCGGCAACGCAGCGCCGCCGGAGTGGTCGGTTTGTTGCTCACATCGATGCACATGACCTTGCTCGGTGCGTTGCTTTCCCTGTCGCCGCGATTGCTGTTTCACCACCCGCACGGCCTAAGCGGTTTGTCGCCGTTGGAAGACCAACATCTCGGTGGTGCTGTGATGTTGGTCGTCGGCGGCATCGTCTATCTAGCTGGCGGGCTGGTGTTGACGGGCGATCTGTTGCGTGGTCGTTCGGCCGCACCCCCGTCGGTGCAAAACGATACCGCGGCGCGTGCGTCGACTTTGGAGGCATCCGTATGAAAGAATTCTTAAAGAAACTTGCGTTGCTCGGCCTGGTCTTGGCGGCGATCGGTGTGATCGTCTTGGTTTCCGGCATCGTGCCCGTCAAAGCCAGCAGCGGTCATTGGCCGATCACTCGTTGGATGCTTGGTTTTGCCAGCGATCGTTCGGTCGCGTTTCACAGTATTGGGACGGAGGTTCCATCGCTGGACGAACCCGGCATGTTGATGCTAGGCGCTGGCATCTATCAATCCAATTGCAAATGGTGCCACGGCTCGCCGGGCTCACCGACCCCGCCCGTGCCTGCTGCGATGACGCCCGCGCCGCCTTACTTACCCGATGTGCTACATGATTTGGAATCAGCGGAGATATTCTACATCGTCAAACATGGGATCAAGTTCACCGGAATGCCCGCTTGGCCGGCCCTTCAGCGAGATGAGGAGATCTGGCCGCTGGTCGCGTTTCTGCAACAGTTCCGCGAGATGAGTGTCTCCCAGTACCGGGATCTGGTCGACGTCGCTGAAGACACCGCCGCACCCGAAGTCGTGGTGGAGCAATGCGCGATTTGTCACGCGTCCGATGGGATGGGACGTGGCAGTGATCGCGTGCCGATCCTTGCCGGGCAAAACGAAGTCTACTTGCGTGATTCGCTGCAAGCGTTCGCCGATGGCAATCGACACAGCGGTGTGATGGAACCGATCGCGGCGCGGCTGAGCGAGCAAGAGATGAGCGACGCGGCGAAGTGGTACGCAGGGCAAACCCTGACGTCGCAGGGTCGGTCTAACTTAGACGACGAATCCGTTCAGGCGGGACGAAGATTGATTTCGCAACAAGACGACACGCTGAAAGTGGCCGTCTGTTCGAAGTGCCATGGTCAGGAAAACGATCCGTCCTATCCTGTTCTGGCGGGACAACCCGCCGAGTTCTTGAATCGTCAGCTGGCGTTGTTCCGAAACCGATCGCGAGGCGGAACCGGAAGCGGCAATCTAATGCACTCCATCGCCGACGCCCTCGACGAAGAGCAGTCACAACAGATCGCCAGCTACTTCGCTTCACTCGGCCGCGAGCCGATCGAGTCCGACGAGTAATCGCCACTCGACCTTGATTTTATGACGCGCTACTGGCACGACAGTTGCGTAAGTGACCCTTCACTTGAAAACGCCGCGTGATGTCTCGGCGGCGGATTGTCGGATGACGTAAAACGCGTAGCAGAGGTGTTGCCGTGTATATAGATCGTGCTTCGATTATCGAGTTTCTCGGTGGCCCCTTGGATGGGCTACGTGCCGACACTTGCCAAGACCAACCCGCGATCGTGCTGGTCAAATCGCCGGTCCAAGCAGTTCAGCGTTCCACGCTCTCGCACCTCGTGGGGATGTTCTTGCCTCAAAACCCTCCGCAACCGGAGATCACTGCGGTTTACGAGCTGGAATTGGGACAACGCCCTGTCTATCGCTACTTGCGATCGATCGCGACGACGAAAGTCACGATCGGCGCGACAACGTATTTGGTCGAAAATCAACCGGAATGATGGTTGCTGATCGGCCATGCCTTGCCGTGTGGCCGGCCAAAGAGGGCCCGGTCAAAGAGGGCCCGGTCAAAGAGGGCCCGGTCAAAGAAGGCCATGCATGTTTGGAAAACAGTGCCCCCTCTTTCCATCCTCCCCTCAATCGTCCGGTGGCCATGACGGCCACCCAAGATTTCCCTGCCGAATTCTGCTACGGCTTCAGCCAACGCGTGACCGCATCGACGATCTTCGCAGCCGAGATCCCTTCGGCGTCGAGCAGGTGTTCTGGCGATCCGCTCAGCGGGCGTTCGCGAACGGCGAGACAATTCACGGGGGTCTCGTGATCGGACAAACTCGTCAAGACCGCTTCGCCGATACCACCTTCCGGGAAATGGTCCTCGACCGTAAAGACCACCTGGGTCTGATCCGCCGCCCGCCTCACCGTCGCATGATCGAGCGGTTTGATCGAATAGAGATCGATCACGCGAGTTGCAATGCCGTTGTCTCGCAACTCCGCGTGTGCCGCCAGACATTCATGCAGTGTGACGCCTGCTCCGATCAGCGTCACTTGGTCCGCTTCGCTCTCCCGCAGCACCTTGCTTCCTCCGATCGCGAACGTCTCGCTGGCATCGTAGATCACGGGCAGTTTGCCTCGCGTGGCCCTCAGGTAGGCGATACCGTCGTGACCGGCCATCAGATCAACGAGTGCCTCGGTCGATGTGGCGTCGCTTGGATACAGCACCAGGGCGTCTTGAATCGTTCGAAACATCGCGATGTCTTCCAGCCCCATTTGCGACGGCCCGTCCTGCCCGATCGAAACGCCGCAATGCGATCCGACGAACTTGATGTGGGCGTCAGAGTACGGTGCCATGCGTATTTGGTCGAACGCACGGGTCAAGAAGGCTGCGAAGGTGGAAACAAACGGAGTCTTGCCCCGCACAGCCATCCCGGTCGCGGCACCGACCATGTTCTGTTCGGCAACAAACATCTGGAAAAACCGATCCGGATATTCGTCACGAAACCGTTTGGAACGCGTCGAGTTGCAGACTTCGCCATCGAGTGAGACCAGACGCGGATACTTTTGCGCCAGCCGAACCAGCGCGTTACCGAACGCATCGCGAGGGGCCACTTGATCACCCAGCGCATAGTCGACCGGGCCGGCTTCGAGGGATGCAGCCGGGTCGCCTTGATACAGAATCGGCGGGGCCAGTTCGCCTCGGATCGAGTGGTCCGAATCACCCAACTGCGACAAAACCTGTTCGTACGACTGTTCGTCGAGCGGTTTGCCGTGATGCCCGTTTTCATCTTCCCATGACGGAATCCCCTTGCCCTTGATGGTTCGCGCGATCAACATCGTCGGCTTGCCAGGCGGCTCCTGCGAAGCGTCCAGCGTTGCATACGCTTGTCGCACCTGATCGTGATCGTGGCCGTCTTCGACGAGTACGCATCGCCAACCGAACGGCTCGATGCGATCGCGATAGGCACGCAGGTCGTGTCCGAACATCGTTTCACCACGTTGTCCCAACCGATTGACATCCAAGACGCCGATCAAGTTGTCCAGTTGATAGTGTGCGGCCAACTGAATCGCTTCCCACTGTGATCCCTCCGCCATTTCGCTATCGCCCAACAGAACGAAGGTTCGGCTGGGCGAATGGTCCAAATATTTGGACGTTAACGCCATCCCCAACCCGATCGAAAGCCCTTGACCGAGCGACCCGGTTGCTGCTTCGGTCAGGTGGAACCGCGAAGTGGGGTGGCCTTCCAAACGGCTACCAAACGTCCGATAGGTCATCAAATCCGCCGGATCGATCTGTCCCGCCGCCGCCCACAACGAATAAAAAAGCGGAGATGCGTGCCCCTTGGAAAAGATCAAACGGTCGTTGGCGGGATGGTCAGGCTGCTCGGGATTAAATCGAAAAGTCCCTCCGAACAACAAATCCACCATCAGTTCGACCGCCGACAGGGACGACGTCGGATGGCCCGAACCGGCCTCCGACGTGCAGCGGATGATCCAGCGTCGAATTTGTTGTGAAAGTTCCTTGAGATGTTCGGTTGTTGATCCGGTGGCGGCCGACATTTTGATCTCCGTGCGTGTTGGATTTTCGCCTGACGCGATATTCAGATTGAGTCATCTCGCGGGGGGTGCTGCGAGATCGAGCAGACACAAAATTGGCGACGTCATGGTTGAGGGAGTCGCCGCCCCCAACGGTTGCAAATCACGCGCCGACGGCCAACGCGATGAACGCAAGTGTCGTGACCACGCCATCCAAGAACGGAGCGGTTGCCCGGGCCCAGTACTTTCGGGCACCGGGAAACCACCCTTGGCGATCGTCCGGTCGCAGCCCATAATTGATCAGCGTTTCTCTGTGCCGCCTCAAGCGTTTCGGAATCCTGCGTCCCGCGCCAGCGAGCCGCCCACCACGCGCCGAGACAGCCACCTTCAGCTAATCGAACGGCGGCCGGTCGAATGATCAACGAAGCATTAACAGCTCCCCGATCTGCGTACTCTCGTTTGCTCATTCTTTCCTTTGCGGGACTGCTGCTGTTGGCGTCAACCTATTGCGTGCAGCTGTTCTTGCGCGTCGACAGCGCGACTCGAACGAACAATCGTCGAGTGCCGTCGGTCGGCCGTTTGGTGGATCTTCGCAGCAGAACTCATGATGCCGTACAAGAGTGTTTTGCGTACGTCATCTCTGGCGACGAGGCCGAGAAACGGGATTTCGAAAGCTGGACCGCGGACTATGAACAGATTTCCCAATCTTTCATTCATCAGTCGGCGTTGGATGAACCATCACGAGCGCAATTCGATCGCGTCCTGAAGCATCAACGTCACATCGCCGACAGCGGTAAACGCATGATCGATGGGTACGACCAAACCGGCATGGTCGATCCGATTGACTTCCATGCCTTGGAACATGACGTGGATCAATTTGGGCAGGCCATCTCGGTGCTGCAAAACCAACTTGAGATCGATTTGGCGAAATCGCAATTGGACACCGCCCTGGTGTGGAACCGAACCAGGACCGAGAGCATCGTGCTGGGGGTCGTGTTTGCCGTCCTCTCGTCGACGTTGCTGGTGCTGCTGCTCCGTCGCTTTCACGCCTACGATCAACTGCGTGACGAGGCGATGACCAGCATTTTGGAAAGCAACCGACGGTTCCGCTTGATTTTTGATTCCGAACCCCAGTGCGTCAAACTGGTCGATCGTGAGGGGCGTCTGGTGGATATCAACCCTGCCGGACTTCGGATGCTGGAAGCGGATCGTGAAGAAGTCCTCGGCAAATGCATCTTCGATGTGATTGTCGACGACGATCGCGAACGTTTCGTCAATGCGACGCAAGCGGTCCTGCGCGGGGAGTCGAACAGTCTGGAATTTGAAATCGTCGGATTAAAGGGCGAGCATCGCTTCATGACGACTCGCCAAGTTCCTATTCGATACGGATCCGACGAATCACTCCATGTGCTAAGCATTACCGAAGACATCACCGAGAAACGGCGCATTGAAAAACAGTTGAAGGACCATCACGACAAGCTGGCGCACGCCAGCCGGGTGAATTTGCTGGGCGAACTGGTTTCCTCCATCGCCCACGAATTGAACCAGCCCCTTTCGGCGGCGACCAATTACGCGTTTGTCCTCGAAAAACTCGCTTCGGAAACCCCCGTCCAGACCGCTGCAATCCGTCAACACGCCGGACAGGTTCGTGGCCAGGCGCAACGTGCCGCCGAGATCGTGCGCGGCGTCCGACGTCTGCTTAAACCCAGCCCGGGCGACAACCAACCAACCGACATTCATCAGCTGATCGAAAGTTCACTGGGCATCATGGGTCCAGACCTTCGCGCCCATGGCGTTGACCTGCACACTCACTTGCACGCCGAATCCCTGACCGTTTTTGGCCATCAAGTGCAGCTCCAACAAGTCCTCATGAACCTGCTGCAAAACGCGATTCAGGCGATGGACCAGGTGGAACGCCCCCGGCGGACACTGACCATGGCCACCGCGTCGACACCCGACCACATCGAGATTCGCGTCGAAGACACCGGAAACGGAATCGAGTCCGACGACACACAGGATGTTTTTCGTACATTTTTTACGACGAAAGCGGAAGGCATGGGCATGGGCTTGGCGATTGCACGTTCTATCGTCGAAGCCCATCACGGATCACTTGTCGTTGAACAATCCACCCGTCGCGGGACGGTCTTTCTCGTGGTGCTGCCACTAAGCGGAGAATCCGCCGATGAATGTTGCGAAAGCAAAAGTTTGCATTGTTGATGATGACCCGGCGGTCCAAGACTCCGTCCGGGCACTGCTGGCAGCCTTCGGTTTTGAAACCCATTGCGTCGCAAGTGCCGAAGAATTCTTGCTGGGGAACTTTAGCGGCTCCATCGACGGCATGGTGCTGGATCTGCGACTGCCCAAAATGAGCGGAATCGATCTGCTGACTCAACTCACCGAACAAGGAACTGCCGTCCCGACCGTTGTGATCAGCGGACATCGTGACGAAGACGTCTTGGCCCAGCTGGCGAGCTTCCAGGCGGTGATCTTCCTGATGAAACCTTTTGCACCGAACCGGCTGGTCGATTTTCTCAGCGAGCACTGCACGAGCAACGGAACGGCCGATCCGATGGCTCGAATCACGGCCAAGCCAACGCCTGACCGTCCCCCTATCGATGCCGACGCGCGGCGTCGCGATGTGCGCAATTCACCGATGGACGCGTGCGCACGAACAAGAAGACGCGCCGCCAAGCGACTACGATGACGGTCGCAGGCAGCCGAGGGACGGGCGAAACGCGTCAATCAACTCCGTTTCACTCGCTCGCCGAGGCCCTGCGTCCTATCAGCCATTGGCCCCAACTGCGAGCGATCTCCCATGATGCCGAGACAAGGATTCACGGTCACGCTTTTCTCACTGATTGCAAGTGCTGCGATCGGACTCGGTCCACTGCCGGTACACTCCGCCGACGATTCAGCGTGGGTCTCGGAAGCCGAACCACGGCTGAAAGCGATCTACGAGAAGGGGCAATTTCGCGCGAAAGACTTTCAGGGCAAATGGTTGCCCGACAGTTCGGGATACACCGTTCGTCAACAGGATCCGAATTCCGAGCAATCGCGGTTGCTACGGTATGACGTCCGGACGGGCGAACAGGTGGAAGTCGAATCGCCGGCCACGCCGCAGCCGTCCGGTCGGGGATTGACGTCACCCGATGGCAACTTTCGCCTCGAATTTCGAGACCAGGATCTGTTCGTCCGCGATCTGAAAACCGATCAGCGGACCCGATTGACGAAACATTCGCCCGATCGAGACATCACGTTTCAAGATCCCCAATGGAGCCCCGACGGGACACGCGTGGTGTTCATCGAGTCGGACGCGACCGACGTCAGAATGCGCACGATGCTGGTGCCAGACGATCCCTCGTATCCGAGCGTCCGACACCGGCGTTTTGCTCGCGTCGGTGAAAAAATCAACGCGCTCCGCGTCGGCATTGTCGAAATCGATGGGGGCGAACTGAAATGGTTGCCGATCGAATCCAGCCCAGACGGCTTTTATCTCGGGCAGGTCGATTGGGCAGGGAATTCAGACGAAGTGCTGATCGAAAAGAAGAGTCGTTTTCGCGACGAGCGAGTCTTCTTGCTGGCAAGCGTCGATGGCCAGATGAAAGAGATCTTTCGCGAAACCAATTCCGCATGGGCGGTGGGCAGCCAGGGAAAAAATTCGGGTTTGACGTGGGTTCGGGACGGCCAGGCGTTCATCGTTATCAGCGAGAAAGACGGCTGGCGGCACGCGTTCCTCTATTCACGCGACGGCAAAGCGTTGGCCCTGCTCACACCCGGCGAGTACGACATCATTGATCGGGCCGTCGTCGATGAAACGGGCGGTTGGTATTACTTCTACGCCGCACCGGACGATGGGCCGAGAAAGTACTTGTACCGGGTCCCCCTCGACGGCTCGGGAACGCTGGAGCGGATCACACCCGCCGATCAACCGGGAACGCACGACTACGATTTTTCTCCCGATGCCAAATGGGCCTTTCACACCTATAGCACCATCGACCAGCCGCCGGTCGTCGACTTGGTCGAATTGGAAGGACACAAGGTGGTGCGTGTGCTGGAAGACAACCGCGAACTACGCGATCGGGTTGAGACGCTCATGACGCCCCCCATGGAATTCATTCGGCTGGAAATTGATGGAGATGTCTCGATGGATGCCTGGATGATCAAGCCGAAGAATTTTGATGCATCGAAAAAGTACCCCGTCTTTATTTATGTCTACGGTGAGCCGTATGCGCAGACGGTGCTGGACCAGTGGGGCGCCGCCCAGAATCACTTTCATCGCGTCGTCGCCGACCTCGGTTACCTCGTCGTTTCGATCGACAATCGCGGCACCCCCGCACCCAAAGGCGCGGCATGGCGACGATCGATCTTCGGCAGCTTGGGACCGCTTTCGACGGAAGACCAGGCGGCGGGGCTGAAAGAACTCGGCCGCACACGACCGTATGTTGATCTGTCGCGGGTCGGCATCTGGGGCTGGAGCGGCGGAGGGTCTAACACCTTGAACGCAATGTTTCGCAAGCCCGACGATTACCACGTCGGGATCGCCGTCGTCCCCAAGCCCCAACCGCACTTGTACAACGCATGGTTCCAGGAAATCTACATGCGCACTCGCGAGGTCAACCCGGACGGCTACCAGCGGTCGGCTCCCCTCCATTTCGCCGAAGGCCTCAAGGGCGACCTGCTGATCGTCACAGGCTCCGGCGAGACGAACACGCACATTCAGATCATCGAAGGGCTGGTGGATCGGTTGATCGAACTCGGCAAACGATTCGACTACATGGTCTATCCCAATCGCGACCACGGCCTGCGTGAAGGCAAGGGATCGGAATTGCACGTCCGAATGCTCATCACCAGGTACCTGGTCGAGCATCTTCCCCGCGGCCCGCGGTAGTGGCTGAACCGGCGCACGGCGAGATGCCGGCACTCACCGTCCCAAGACGCCTTCGAACGAACGCTTCGCTTGCCAATGCATGATGCCGTTTGGCTGCTTCGTGTACCTGTCAGGCCGCTCGAAAACATCGGATCACGATTTGAGGCAGCCTCTGCAACGGCGACCGCCGAACCGTGTATACTCCGGGTGGCTATGCACTAACCATGTAGCGGCATGGAAAACGGCGGCAAGAGAAGCAGAGACTAGCAGTGACCGAGAAGACGAATTCTGCTCGTGGAGAGCAGACCAGCGGTGAGTCCGGCGGCGACGATCAGAGAACCGACGATCAGAGGACGACAGCGGACCCCGCCACCGGCAAACCGAACGCTTTGAAGCGCTTCTTTGCGGTGTTTTCCCAACGTTTACCGGCAGGACGCAAGCCCTCCGCGTCCCCGTCGTCACCCGCCCCCCCGAGCGACGACGCTCCATCGCTGGAAAAGGCTTCACCGCCTAGCGGCACACCTGGCCGGCGATCCCATGCCCGATGGATCGCATCGGCGGTCGTGATTTCGGTGCTGGTCGCGGCCAACTGGCCGTTTCAGTATTCCGTCAGTTATTCGACCCCGGCAAAGTGGACCGAGTTGCCATTCGACTTCGGTTTTCGAACCGAAGACTCTCTGCAAGCCATCGCCCCGGTCGAAGCGGGATGGCCGTTTCGCTACTACATTCGCCATCCCTTTGCAAACGGTCCCGATCAAGTCCAGTGGTACGGCCGCGCGCTGGCCTGGAATCTGGCGATTGCCATCGCGTGTTTGGCCATCCTATTGTTCTACTTACGGCCATCGGTGAGGAAGTCCAATCGAGTTTCACTCGCCGATTTGTTGTTTGTCGTCACGCTGATCGCCTCGGCGATGGGCTATTGGCGATGGCTGATCCGTCAGAGCGAAGCCGACAAAGTCATTGCCGATCAACTGGCCACGAACGGGCAGGTCTTGCGGCAGTCGTACATGCCGGCAATTTTGACCGAATGGGTTCCCGAATCGGCGCGAACGATCTGGCTGAGGACAACCGCTGTTGATCTCCAAGAGCCGTCAGACGAACAACTGCAATTGATGTGCAAGCTGCCCTACCTGAGAGCGCTGCGGATCGGTGGTGGCCAGTACGACCAGAAACCGTTGAGCCGCCTGCCCTCGATGCGTTATCTGCAAGATCTCCGTATCGCGGGTGCCGAATTGGACGCGGAAACCGTTTTGGCAGTGTCTGAATGTTCGCTGCTTCGGCAACTCAACATTTCGCACACCAATCTTGCCGAGGACGCGATTCCGCGTTTCGCGAAACTTCCGCAACTCTCACGGCTGATGGCCATGGAAACGATGATCCCGTTCCAAGCTTGGCAGGATTGCGAACTGAAGAACCAACTGGAAACGCTGATCCTCTCTCGACCGAGAACGGGAGCCGGTGGTGAAATCCAGCTCGAATCTTGGCCCCAACTGCGACGCCTCGCGTTTCAATCACTCGACGAACCACTCAACCCGAGCCTGTTTAAGATCTCGGTGCACGACATGCCCGAGTTGGAGTACTTCGGTTTCGATTCGTTTCAATTGGTCGACCTTGATCTACAACGTCTGCCGAAACTTGCAAACATCAACGTGCAATACCACAACCTGCAAACCCGAATGGCTGACAATGACCAGATGCCGGTTGAAGCGTGGGTTCGCAACTGTACGTTGAAAGAGATTCCTCTGATCGAGTCCTTCTCGTTTTACGTTCGCGACTTTGAAACCATCCAAGTCGAAGGTTGCGACGCGATGGAGCATCTGGCCGGAACCAGCATGATCGTCCCCGGAGTCGGGGATCCGGACTATGACCCAGCGATCAGCTCTGAGTGCAGCCAACGAGTGATCGACCAGTTCGGAAAGTTAAACGGGCCGTCGCTTTTGAGATTGCGAGGATGTGATCTTCGCGAGGTCGATTTTACACCCCTGAAACAAAACCCCGCGATCGCCTCACTGGACTTTCAATACTGCGCGCTGGCGAAACAGGCGGCCGACCAGATCGCAAAGCTTTCGGCAACGAGCATCGACGTGCGAAACGCCGAGGTAGGTGTCGGGTTTGTCAACTCAATCTCCGCCCAAGTCGCAGACCTCAAATCGTTGCAGATCAATTCGAACATCAACGCGATCAGGGTTGAAAATCAACCCGAACTTGAAACGATCGTTTTTGATCAGCACAACAAATCACAGATCACTGCATTGCGATTAATCAATGTACCGGAACTTCGGACGCCCCTGGTCCTCAGTCCGGTCGGAAATTACCTGCATGTGGAGGCCGCGGCTCAGCTTCCCGGTTTGGCGGTTCTGAGCCCACTTTCGAAAATCCGAATCAGTGGTGTCGCCGGATTGGAGTGGTTTATCGGCGGCGGCGAGGGGATGACCGACGAAAACGTCTCGGAGGTGTTGAAAGCGCAGACGCTGACGAAGTTGACGATCGCTTATCCATCTGCTTCATCGAAATCGTTCAACGGCGTCCTCCAACTTCGATCGCTCCAGCAGCTAGCCCTGCCAGGGGCGGATCTCGACAACGACTCGCTTCAACAGTGGGACATCCCCGCGACCCTGACTGATTTGGATCTCAGAAATTGTGGACTTTCGGCCGCGACGACATCTCGGATCATCAGTCGAGGCGGCTGGACGCAATTGCTGCTTGGCGGAAACGAGATCGACGTGAGTTCATTGCCCGAATTGAAGAAGAGCCCGGGGCTCACCGCCGTCAGCCTCGGCGGTGTCACCATCAATCAATCGGTGATTGACGCCATGGGACCGCTTGACTATTTGAGCCGAGTGGAACTCGCCGGTGCAACCATTGAACCAGGCGGGCTGACGACGATCATTGACAAATCCGATTACTTGAACGAACTCGATCTCACCGGCGCGACCGCTGACTGGTCGGAAATCGTACCGGCGCTCCGAACCCACCCGTCGCTGATGTTTCGACTTTCGCCGGTCGACGCGACGGTGGCATTGATTACCAAATTGACCGCCGAGAACCGGCTGATGATGGAACGTGATGCCTTCGAAACATGGTTCCAGCCGCAAGAGCGGAAACTGCTGGGCTATGACCCGCGGGGGTTTGCGGTCTACGCAGATCCAGATGACGAGAAGGGACCGAGCGAATTCGAGCGTCCCGACTGGGCACCCGAGTTTTTCCGCCCCGCCCCCAAGATTAACTCCCCAGCCGGGACCGTCGTTGTTCCCAACGCGCCGGTCGGGCCGGGAGCCCGTTCCGTACTCGGTCAATTGCTCCGTTCGATCAATTCCGCGGGTGCATCCGTTGACGACACCGACAATTTAGAAGAGGGGGAAGGACAATGAAGTGCCCATCGAAATGCTGCCTGTTGGCAATCGCCGTGATCTCATTGACAGGCTGTGAACCGGTGACAACGGAGCAACACTTTTCCGTTCCGGCGGGCGAAACGCTTGTCGCCGCGCCCGCTGTTGCGAACCAATATCGCTGGCCGGTGATTGAAGACCAATGGCAAGCCACCAAACCGACCGACTGTGGGTTTCTTCGCCAAATCAAGCCGGGAGCGATTGGCGAAATCGCCGATCAGATTCTCAAAAAGAATCAGCAGCGGATGGAAGACGCCAAGTCCAGTCCGCAGCCGCCGCCGTGGATGGTCGCATCGACTGGCCTCAGCGGCGAGGCGTTGACAATGGCAAGAATTGCCCTCGATGAAGTAGACGAACAGCCGATGCTCCGCGAAAGCGTTGCAATGCCGGCGGACGTTTCCAACCCGATGGTCTGGCTGGACAACACGGGACGGCACCTGGTCGTCGGCGGCGACAACGGACTTTGGATTTCAAGATTGCCGTGGCGACCCTGGTGGGCGTTGCCAGGTATGCCGCCGACGGAATTGGACGAACCCGGTGATGCGAGCAAGTTTCAACATCTTGCATTGCCGACGTCAGGTGACGGCGCAATCCACGTCGGTTTTTTCGCGCAGCAAGCGGACGGTTCGGACTCTCGAATGATCGTTGCCGCCGGCAAGCAACTTCATCTGGTCGATTGCACGACCGCCTCCGTCGCCGCAACGAAAACGTTAAACGAGACCATTCAACATCTCAGCGTGGCAGCCGAAGCGGGTCATGCCGCGGTCGTTGACCAAGCGGGCAATCTGTACCTGACCGACCCGGAATTGGCCACGGCGGCGAAAATCGGCGAGGTCGAGACGAGCCTTCCGATGCCAGCCATTTCTCCCGAAGCGACGCGAATTGCGGCTTGGCATGACGAACAGACTGGCCGCGTGTTCAAGCTCGTCGGAGGGGCATTGGACTACGATTTCGAAGTCCCGCTCACCGATCCTGGCGAACCGTTGATGGTGCGTTGTTTGCATGACGATGACTTGTGGATCGAGAAGAATGCGTGTCATCGACGTCCCAACGACCCGAACGCGTCGGGAAATGATCACCAGAGTTTGCGGGCATCAATCTACTGGGACATCGTGGACGTCATCGACCTTCACCATTCCCACTCACGGCGCATACAACTCTGTCTCGCTGACCGCCCGCTGCCCGACGGCGGCACCGAGCGTGTGATGTACGACACCATTCTTGGTGATCGCTCGTTTGGGCGGCCGATGCCGATGAAACGTTTCGGCGATCGAAAACTTGTGGTCGCCGCTTCCGGACGCGTCGTCGCGCTGCATGACGGTCAGACCATTGACCTTTACGCCCGCCTCGTGTTCCCCCCGCAAGATGTAAACGAACTTGGGCGGCTGGCGAGTAGTTGGGCATGGCAGAATCAGTTCGATCATTTAGAAGCGTTGCACTCCGTGATTCGAGCTCTCCCCGAAAAGCGATTCAATCGAACCAACGAGCAACTCTATCAGATGCTCTCTGAGGGAATTGCCATGAAATGGTTCTTCAAGGAACAGTCACTGAGGAACGATCAAGTCACGGAAGCAGACCTCGAGGTGACAAAAGAACGTTTGGCGGGCTTCGCCGAGTGGGCTGATCGTCAGTCACCGCTCGCACTGACAGCAAAAATGAAATACTGCTACACGAAAGCCTGGGATGCCAGGGGCAGCGGCTGGTCCAGCTCCGTGACGGAGAACGGCTGGCAAACGTTTGAATCGCAAAACAAGTTGGCGATGGAAGCCTGGAACAAGTTGCAACAGACCGACGATATCCCCGCCGTTGCTTACCAATACTTCATCGACCTGGCTCGCGACGCGTCATTCAGCTACGACGATACCTATGACGAGATCCGTGCATATCTTGAACGATTCCCCCACGACGACATGCTGCATTTACAAATGATGATTTGGCGTCTGGAACGCTGGGGTGGGACACCCGGATCCGGGTCCGCCTATGCGGCCGCGGTCGCCCAGGCAATCGGACCGCCGATGGGGGATTTTATCTATTCAAGATGCATCCAATGGGTTGATAAAGTGTTCCTGCGGGCGTTCTTTCGATATGCGCATGTGGATGGAAACCGCGTGCTCGCCGGCATCCGGCACGGTCTGGAGATGGAATATTTTCAAGAGCAGAGCACCCTGGACGCAATGATGTTGGTGGCAGGTTCACACAGTCGATTGGACACGCCCGGGCCCAATTCGATGTACGCCAAGAATGCAGTTCGACTTTGTGAAGACTTGGCCGAGTACTACCGCTGCAGGTATCCGATGCTGACCAACGAAAAGGCGACGCTCACGGGAAATGACGAAATCAATCGATTGAAATCGTATCTGCCGGAGTGAAACGCTTGGCGTTGTGGATTCTGCCACTGCTGTGATTCCGTGGTCCCGGCCGGCGCCTCCAAACGGATTCGCCAAAGCCACCGGGCATCGAACACCGTGACCAAGCGGCCGGCACCTTCCACCGAGCCGGACCGTCCTCCTCCCCTGGCATCGACACGATGACGGGTCCGAACCCAGGTTCTCTTTGCGCGCAGTTGTTTGTGCGCAATTCATCGACCGACACGCGCACACGGACAAGAACCCACATGGCGATCGGTCTAGGATGATCACCAAGGCGGCCGAGACGGGCAGCATGCAGTCTCGCGTTACATCTTCTGAAACTTTGGTCCCTTGACGACAGGGTCCGGCTCGAAACGATCGATCCACCATGATGCCGATGTTCAAGCAGTCACTTGTCCGCCCCGGAAGTACTCAGTGCACACCCAACATGCGCAGACCTTTGGTTCAGACATGGCGTTCATCGATTCAAAGGGTTCGCTTCGACGCCAACCGCGGAACGTTCGTGGCCCACAAATCCTCGAAGTTCCGTGACATCCTGGACGGACTATCCAACACCATCGCGTTTGGGGAGATTTTGACCGACCTCAATGATCGGGATACGCGCGGAATCCAAAGCCTGAACGGCAATCCTCCCGACGAGATCCGATTGAACCCGAGCTATTGCATCGACAACAATCAAATCGATCCAGACAATCCACGTTTCTGGGCTCCGACCACGCCGATCGAAAACTCCACCAACGGCCGCGGTTTCAAATGGGCCGACTTTCGACCGAACTTCAGCGGCTGCCACACCATCCTTCCGCCCAACGCACCGATCGGCGGGGGAAGCAGCGTCGGCGAAACCGGAATGTTCCCGCCCTCGAGTCGACACCAAGGCGGGGCTCATATCTTGATGGGCGATGGTGCGGTGGTCTTTATCACCGACTCGATCGAAGCCGGTGACTCGCATCACGAAATGGTTTGGCTGGCGCCTGCCGATATCACATCGTCACCGGGTTCAAAAAGTCCCTACGGTCTTTGGGGCGCTCTCGGAACCCGAGCTGCACGCGAAACGATTCAGGAACAACTGAATCAATAGTCTGAAACAGATCCGTCGCCGATTCGGCAAAACGGACGATCAATCAAAACTCTCGGCCACGGAAACTGGCCGGGAGTTTTTTTGTGCAAGCTCGAAATGCAAAACGATCGCCAGACGAGTTAAAGCAGCCCCACCTACATTCTTGCCCCACCCATTCCTTGCCCCATTTTTTGACCAACCCATTTTTTGACCAACCTATTCGACCACACAAGCAATCGAACCGGACGCGAAGCCCGTGATCGTTGACGCACCCACGTTGCGATGGGACAATGTCGCAGTGATGCCACCGTCTACCACTACGAGCTTCCGAGATGACCGTTCAAAAGATTCCGCCCAATAGCGAAGGTTTCATCCCCTATCTGATCGTGCAGAACGCGGCGGAAGCGATCGACTTTTACGTCCGTGCGTTTGGCGGCCGCAAAGGCATCGTGCTGAAGATGCCAACGGGTGACATTGGTCACGCCGAAGTCATCGTCGGCAGGACTCGCATCATGCTGGCCGAAGAGAATCCCGATTGGGGTTTCCAAGGTGCAACGTCGCTCGGCGGCTGTCCGCTGACATTGACCCTGTATGTTGAAGATGTCGATTCGATGGCCAAGCAGGCGATCGATGCCGGGATGACTGTCAAGAGAGAATTGGCCGATCAGTTTTACGGCGATCGCATGGTCACACTGACTGATCCTTACGGATACGATTGGTGTTTGGGGACTCACATCGAAGACGTCGACGACGAAGAGATCCAACGTCGCATGAGTCAGCACTGACCGGTCACCATTGACCTGGCGCGTCGCACCTGACTTCCTGATCACCCTCGCTGACACTCACCCCATGAACGAACCTTCCCCACCGCTTCGTCACGCGGATCTGTTGGAACTGAAACGCTGGAATACGCCCACCATCTACAACGGCTGGGAGCAAATCACTTCGCGTGATGCCGGTCGGGAGTGTTTCAACCTTGAAGAAACCCACGACTTCATGCCACAGATGGGGCCTATGATCGGTTACGCCGTGACGGTCGTGATCGAACCCGGAAACCCCGATCACAAGACGGCAAATACCAATGCGTGGAGCGAATACCGACGGTACGTCGCATCGATGCCGGGACCCAAGATCGTTGTCGTGCAGGATCTGGACAAACCGGCGACCTTCGGTGCCTTTTGGGGTGAAGTGAACAGCAACATCCATCGAGCCCTCGGCTGTGTCGGAGCAATCGTGGACGGTTCCATTCGTGACGTCGATGAAATGACCAATGCAGGCTTCAAAGCGTTGGCCCGCCGTTTGAGCGTCGGGCACGCGTACAGCACCCCGGTTCGATGGGGCTGCGACGTCGAAGTGTTCGGCACACGGATCACACCAGGAACGTTGATTCACGCGGACAAGCACGGCTTTCTTGCCGTGCCGACGGAGGACACGCCTGGACTGTTGGAAGCCGCCCGCAGCATGGATTCCTTCGAATGCCAGACCATGATCCCGACCGCCCGAAACGCGACCGGTCAATCAATGGAAGCACTCCTGACTAAAATCGATGACGCCTGCGGCCAATTTGGTGACTTGGTGAAAGCCAAGTTCTCCGGCAAAGCGGGTGAATGGACATGAACCGAAAACTTTTCCTGTTCGTTGTCGTCGCAGTGCTGGCTGCGACCTGCTCGCCACCTGATGCGTCTGGCGAAGCACCTCGATCATCGGGGTTTGACGTCGATCGCGGTGGCGTCGTGATGACCTTCGACGACCGAAATTTCGACGATTGGGTCAATGCGATTCCGTTGTTTGACCGGTTCGGTGTCAACGCGACGTTCTTTATCAGCGGCAAGATTGACGAACAGGCAGTCGAGGCCATCGGCCAGCTCAGAAGCCACGGTCACGCGATCGGTTCGCACAGTGTGCATCATCTGAAAGCCGTCGAGTACTGCCGGGATCATTCACCAGCCGTTTTTCTGCGCAACGAGATCCACCCGCAATTGGAAGCGTTTCAAGCTGCGGGAGTCGCCCCGATGTCGTTCGCTTATCCCATGAGCCGCAACGACGCCGTCACCGATGAGACATTGTTAACGGTGTTTCGACATCTGCGGACAGGAAAGAACGTGGCCGACGGGCAACGCGTCTGCGATGTCGATGCGTTCTTTGTTCCAGCCAGCCGGATTCACCAGCAAGGTTGCCTGATCGCAAAGGGTATCGACTACGCTCCCACTCGTCCCGATCGCACCTTCGAGCAGATCGACGCAGCGTTGACCCGCGCGGCAGAGAACAATGAAATCATCGTGTTCTATGCGCATCGCATCTGCGCGAGGAAACCCAACGGAGGCCACTTCGTGACCCCCGAAGCACTGAATCAGATCTTTAGCAAAGCGAAGGAGCTGAACCTGCCGTTCTACACGTTCGATCAACTACCGTAATCGACGCACACCGATCAGGTGGTCACTGGACGGCGCCGTCGGAAACGTTGAAAGAGATGTCAGCGAGCGGTTGGTCAAAAAATGGGTTGGTCAAAAAATCAGCGCGTTCAGAGAACCATTTTGTAAGCACAAAGGAACACCATTTTTTTACCATTTCATCTTTCGACCAGAAAACCAGAATGCAAATGCAGTGGATCGACAAACAGCGATTGCGGCGTGACCCCCTTGCCGGCACCTTTCTCAACCTCGGCTCCGCGACGGCCGTTGAGATTGCCGCCGGCGTGGGTTTTGATTGGCTGCTGATTGATCTTGAACATGGATCCGGTTCGCTGGCCGATCTGCGCGGGATGCTGCTGGCCTGCCGAGCCGGCAGCGCCGCGCCGGTCGTGCGTCTTCGTTCGGTTGACCCCGACACGGTCAAATTCGTGATGGACAGCGGTGCGGCTGGAATCATGTTCCCCTATGTCAGCTCGGTCGACGAAGCTCGAAACGCGGTGCGTTGCATGAAGTACCCACCGCTGGGTCGCCGCGGCGTCGCCGGGGTGATCCGCGCGACCGATTACGGTCGGAACTGGCAGCAGTACTTTCAGGAAGCGAACGACAAGAGCCTGGTCATCGTCCAAATCGAAACGCCCGAAGCGGTCGAGGCGGCCGAGGAGATCGCGGCGGTCGAGGGCGTGGACGTGTTGTTCGTCGGCCCGCTGGATCTTTCGGTCAACATGGGACACCCCGCCGACTTCGGGCACCCCGATGTCGCCAACGCCTTTCAACACGTCATCGACTGCTGTGATCGGCAAGGCAAGTCGGCGGGAATTCTGACCAAGAACGGATTCGTCCAGCATCATAAAGAACAAGGATTCCGGCTGCTCGCCTTCGGCTCCGACTCGGGCGCCATCCTCAGCGGCATGCAGAATTGCCTGAAGGAACTTCGTTCCTGATCCCCGCCCATTGGGCGATTTGGTCGATGCTCTGACTTCAACGCGGTGGTGCGAGCGGCAACGCATGCAGGCTAAAATCGAAGAAGCATGACGTGTTTCGGATCGCCAGTGGGCGGCCCCCTCTTCGAACATCTCAATCACCAGGACGACTCCATGAGAACGTTGCCTATTTATTTGCTTGCCGTCCTCGTTGCCGGTTCCACGACCTTGCTCGGTCAAGACGCGGCCCCATCGAAGAAAGCAGCGAAGCCACTCGGGCCGCAATATGATGCCTCCGTCCCCAAACCGACGTTTTCGGAGGTGAAGTATGGTGATCACCCGCGGCACGTCATTGATTTCTGGAAGGCCGAGTCGGACACCGCGACACCACTCGTCTTTGTGATCCACGGCGGGGGATGGCAGGGCGGGTCGAAGGAACGTGTGCACCGATTTGCTGACGTGAACGCGCTGTTGAAGGCGGGGATCTCTGTTGCCGCGTGCAACTACCGTTACGTCAAGCAGGCGGTCCAGTCCGGAATCGAGCCGCCGGTGAAAGCGCCGCTGCACGACGCCGCACGTGCGCTTCAGTTCGTCCGCAGCAAGTCCGAGGAGTGGAATTTAGACAAGCAGCGCATCGGCGCCGCAGGCGGATCAGCCGGCGCCTGTTCGAGTTTATGGATCGCCTTTCACGATGACCTCGCCGACCCCGATAGCGACGATCCCGTCAGCCGCGAATCCACGCGTCTCTGGTGCGCGGCGGTGATGGGCGCCCAAACGACACTCGATCCGAAGCAGATGAAAGCGTGGACACCTAACAGTCGTTACGGCGGTCACGCCTTTGGCTTCGGCAGCTTTGCGAAGTTCCTGGCCGGTCGCGAAACGATTCTACCGTGGATCGACGAATATTCACCCTTCGCCCTGGTCGACAAAAGCGATCCCGGCGTCTATCTGATCTATTCACGGCCCCCTGCCATCGGAGAAAACCAGCAAGACCCGACGCACACCGCCAATTTCGGGATCAAGCTGCAGGAGCACTGCAAAGCGACTGGCGTCGCCTGTGAGTTGGTCTATCCCGGCGTGTCCCACGTCGAGCACGAGACACCGACGGACTACCTGATCGAGACACTGCAGCAAAAGCAGCCGTAACGCGACGTCTCGCTGACGCGACTCGCCTTGCAATGCCCTCCATCGACAGTCGGTCCAACCGAAGGGGCCCGCTCGATGGGACTGATAGGACTGATAAGTGCGATGAGACCAATTGGTTTCATCGCAGAATCGTTGCCCCGGCGAGCAGCGTGCAATCGAAACCGAACTCGCGGCGGTTACATCGGGCGCCGCGTCGAACAAATTCGGCCGAGCAAAAAATCTTTGCAAGGCAGCGCTATGGTTGAAACAAAACCATTGTCGGTTCGCTTGGAAAACTGAACGAGGTGTGTTTCGCCCGATTCTGCTGGCCGCGGTCACGCGACGGCCCAATCACGGGGCGGGTCCCCCTCTGAACTTCACCCAAACCAAACGGACGAGACGACAATGGCAACGATTCAAGAACCAGCGAGAAAGGCGCCCTGGCCACCCGCTCCGACGACCGACCAACAACCGGTCCCCTACCAAGTAGGCCAGAAGGAAGGCGAAACCTTTGCCTCGATTGCCAAGGACCACGGACTCGACGCCAAAGAACTGATCCGGTTCAACTTTGGCACGCTGAAGTCAGCCGAGATCAACTGGTATCTGGTCAATTACGTCCAGTGCCCCCGGCCTTCGCGTGGACAAAAATACGTGCATTTTCGTGGGGCAACCTATGATGCGGCGAAGAAGTCCGGGATGATCTTTTTGCCCACCGGTGCTCCCCAGCCGCAGGGGAACGGATTCGGAAACAAGGTGGTCGAACTGTACAACGCCTTGAGCGATAGTGAAAAGTATCCCAACGGGTTGTGCTACCAAATCGCCTACAACCGGGTCAAAGCGGCTGCGATCCAGGTAGGCGTCGCCCTTCCATCGCTGTCCAGTCGCACGTCCTTTGGCCGACTGTGGGGCTCGTTCATCAACACCAAGACGAATTCTTGGTTTAATCTTCCCGAAAAATATCGTGGAAAAGGTGCCGCCGGAGCGATGGCGTATGCCAAGCTTGGCACGCTCGTCGAGCAGCAGGGAATCTGGGCCGGCAACCTGAAGCCGGGTGCCGTGATCCAAACCTGGAGCACCAAGTCCAACTACGAACTCGTCCGCGATAACAAACGGCCTCGCGGGATCGGACACTCCTTCATCTTCCTCCGCTATTCGACCTCCGGGGGCAACATCGTCGGCATGCACATCGCCGATCAGGGTTACCAGGGACGGAATGTGTTGTCGCGAGGCCACTGGGGTTATTGGGTCGGAGCCAATCTGGTCAAAGGCGGATGAGCGCTCGAGGTTGTTGATGCTGCACGCACGGCGATGCAATACGTCCACGACGCGAAGTCGCCCGTAGTGGAGCTTGTTAAAGCTCCCGCCCCCTGTGAGTCAAACGTTCACTGCGTGTGGCTCTTTAACAAGAGCCACTACGCCCTCACGCGGAGCGTTGCAATACCTCCACGACGCGAAGTCGACCGTAGTGGAGCTTGTTAAAGCTCCCGCCCACTGTGAGTCAAACGTTCACTGCGTGTGGCTCTTTAACAAGAGCCACTACGCCCTCACGCGGAGCGTTGCAATGCCTCCACGACGCGAAGTCGACCGTAGTGGAGCTTGTTAAAGCTCCCGCCCACTGTGAGTCAAACGTTCACTGCGTGTGGCTCTTTAACAAGAGCCACTACGCTCTCACGCGGAGCGTTGAAATACCTCCACGACGCGAAGTCGACCGTAGTGGAGCTTGTTAAAGCTCCCGCCCACTGTGAGTCAAACGTTCACTGCGTATGGCTCTTTAACAAGAGCCACTACGCTGGCATAACGCTGGGCGATGAGATACGATCACGGCGTCGAGTCGTGCCGTAAGGCGGCATGGCTCTTGAACAAGTGCCACGACGTCTTCAATCGCACGGTGAACTCATGGTCCGGCGTGACAACCTGACACGACTTCCGCCGGGCTATTACCAGGGCAGCGCGATCGTGCATTGGTCAACCACGATCCGAAATCGTCAGCAGGGATGGTTGACGGCGGTGTTCTATTATCGATTCCGAGAACTGCTCACACACGCTTCGTTTCGATATGGGATCGCATGCCCAATCTTCTGCCTGATGCCGGACCACTTCCATATGGTGTGGATGGGATTGCGAGAGGAGTCGGACCAACTGCTCGCCATGAAACACTTTCGAAAATCCACGAACGAATCGCTACGCCGGATCGACTACGAACTGCAAGACCAAGCGTATGACCACGTCTTGAAGGAAGAGGAGCGCGAGCACGATGCGTTCCGAGAGATCTGTGATTACATTGCTCGCAACCCAGAGCGAGCCGGCCTGGTCGAAATCGACGGATATGACACCTACGCGTTCAGCGGGTGCATCGTCCCCGGCTACCCTCAACTTAGGCCATTCACGGCAACGTTCTGGGACGAGTTCGACCGCATCGTGTCGTACTTGCGAAAGCAAGGTCTGTTCCGCTGTCGTACGCCCCCTTCGTAGTGGAGCTTGTTAAAGCTCCCGCCCCCTGTGAATCAAACGTTCACTGCGTATGGCTCTTTAACAAGAGCCACTACGCCCTCACGCGGAGCGTTGCAATACCTCCACGACGCGCAGTCGCCCGTAGTGGAGCTTGTTAAAGCTCCATTGCCCGTTCGTAGTGGAGCTTGTTAAAGCTCCATTACCTGAATGGAAGTTCAACAACTTCCACGACCGCCCCTCGTCGCATCACAGCCCGTCGATCATCCGCGGATGGATGCTCGTTACTTGAAGAGCTTTCCGATCGAGCGTTTCGCTTTCTTGCCGCTGCTCTTGACGTTTTTGACGCTCTTGCGTGTCGAGCCGCTGACCGTGCGAGCGGTTTTACCGACGTCGTTTGAAACGCTTCGTCGGGTCGAGTCGAGTCCCTTGGCGGCCTTGATGGGTTTGCGAAGATCGACCGAGACGTCACCGCCAAATTTACCGCCCACACCGATTGCCCCTCCAGCGCCATAGTCAAACTTTACTCGACCATTCTTGTACTTCGCGTCGGCACCGGCTTCGACGCCCACTCCCGCCCATGCTTCCCCCGTTACCGCGGCATCGACCGGTCCGACCTCGGTTCCCGTCCGCGCCCCCACCCGAGTCCCCGCGAACGCATTCGCATTGACGCCCACTCCGTTGTTGCTCACACCAGCTTGAGCGCCCGCTTCCACGCCGACGAATGCCTCGGCCTCGGCGTACGATCTGACCCGGGTGTTGCCGATCTGTCCAGTCTGAGCGACGCCCGTGTCCGCCGCGTAACCGGCTCGAACACCTCCGCGAACCCCCGCAAACCACTTTTCGTCCCGTTCCCGGCCGAATTTAGTGCCGTGTTGCTTGTCATTGCCAGAGGAAACACCGATCTCGACGCCGGCTTCCTGTGTGAAGCCCGAATTGAACCACGATTCACTGACGGCGCCGTTGCGATGGGTCGTGGTGGAACCGGCACGCTGTTGATATTTCAGGTTGGAAGTCGTTTGCGGAACCGGCTGGGGCACCCAATCACCCCAGGGATTTTGAGCCGAACCGACAGAGACGGCCAGCAGAGCGACCAAGATGACATTTGTTGCAGTTTTCATAGTTCTTTACAGGGTGAAGAGGAGTGAATTCACCCTGCAAAGCGTGACACGTCGCAGCCTGTTACAGCGAATGTTTGAAAAATCGATATCCCGGGGAGAAGCACAACACGAAAGCGGGTGACAAGAAAATGGTGTCGATTGACGAAGGCAGAATCATTCGGGGCAGAATGATGACGGGCACAGTGTCGCTGTTGTGGGGGAGGGATGTTGGTCGCCGCTTGGTGATCGTCGGCGTTAGAAACGGCACAAGCGGTTTGTCGGTTAGAATCGGACCGGCAGCAGGGGGCGATGCGGATGGTCCGAAATCGATTTCGAAATCGCCCGGGCGAGCCGGACTGTGATCTAGATTCCTGTAGTGCTTGGAATCAATCGCGTGAGGAAAGACTCGTGGCCCAACTGAAACAATTGAAGTCCGAATTGCTGAGTGACGGCAAGATCAGCTCAAACGAAGTCGCGCGGATTCGCCGCTACGTCGAAGAAGACGGCGCGTTGGACTTTGATGACGTCGCGTTCCTGGTCGAACTGATCGGTGAAGCGAATGAGGTTTGTCCGGAATTCGACGAGCTGTTTCTGCCCTTGATGCGTCATGTGTTGCTCAAGGACGGCAAGATCGATCTCGAAGAACAAACGATCCTCGTCGACATGCTGGTCGCCGGCGGGGCGATCCGTCAGTCGGAAATCAAACTGGTCCGCGACCTTCAAATCGAAGCGACCGAAACGACGCCCGGTTTCGACAAACTTTGCCAAGCCTTGCTGGCGATCCCGGCCAGCTGAACGGTCTGCTCGCATCCTAGTGCTCGGTCAACTTTTAAACTCAGGGTGCCGCGGAAAAGGGGTCAGGTACCAAAAATGCGGAGCACCCTGCGGGCCATTTGGTTTTTGGTACCTGACCCCTTTTCCGCTCGACGCCATCGAGCGACTCCGTGCCCCGAATCTCCGCGCAATCGGCTCCATCACCACGACGACCAGCGCGACGCAGAAACGCGGGGACGCGACGATTCTTCACAGCGATGGCTCGAGGACGTCTTTCGCAACTGGTGATTTGACGCATTGTCACAGCCGGTCCATATTGGCGCGCTGTCGCCGTCCACGCCTGTGCTCATCCGCACGGGCCATCATTCCAGATTGGTGATGAAACGGTACCGGCCAACCGCAGGCGAGCAGGCATTGGAGCGTCCCTGTTTAGATTCGTTCTCCGTCGCCTCGACGGTACATCGTTTGCAACGAAGCGGCCGATGAACGATCGATAACGATGATTTCGAGGGTCCTTTGATGGAACGATTCAAAAAGTTGCTGGTGTACACGGGAACGGAGGAACCCGAGGGCGCGATCGCGCGAGCGATCGTGCTGGCGATGGAAAACGGAGCCTCGTTGACGCTAATGGACGTGATCAAGCCCGTGCCCCGGATCCTGCGAATGTTCAAGGGGGTGGCCAGTCCGGACGAGTTACAGCGGTTGTTGATCGAAGATCATCGTGCCAAGCTGCAAGAACAGGTGAGCGAGTTCTACGACTCGTCTGTTCCGATCGACATCGTTGTCACCGTCGGTGATCCGGCGATGGAAGTGATCCGCGAAGTGCTCCGCAACGACCACGATTTGGTGATTAAAGCGGCCGACGGATTTCGCGGCGCCGGACGCGTGGTCGGCAGCGTGGCCCGTGCACTGTTGCGGATGTGCCCATGCGCGATGCTGCTACTGAAACCCCAGGTACACGGCGATTTCGACCAGGTTTTGGCAGCGATCGACGTCGACCGACAGGACACCCCGCACAAAAAGTTGAACGAAGCGATCGCGGAACTGTCACTGGAGATCGCACGCAGCGACGAGGCGACGTTGCATTGGTTGAGTGCTTGGGAAATGCCATTGGAAGTCCCGTTCGAACTGCCGATGGAATCGCCGTTTCATCAATCGTTTGGCGAAGATCAATTCGAGGACGTGTTTTCGATTCATGCGGAAAATATCCGCACCCATCTTGGCGAGCTCCATCGGGCCACGGGGATGACCGAAGTATCACCGGAATTCCACGTCCGACGTGGCCCGGCGGCCGACGTGATCTCGGACATGGTGGAGGAGGTGCAAGCGGACCTGTTGGTCATGGGGACCGTCTGCCGGACCGGGATCGCCGGCTTCTTGATCGGCAATACCGCCGAATCCGTGTTGGCCGACGTGTCTTGCAGCGTGTTGGCTCTGAAACCGCCAGGATTCGTCTGTCCCGTTGCCGGGGAAACCTTGGAGTCGAAGGTTGTCTCGCGAGCTAAAGATAGCCGGAGAGGCGGCAGCGCTCGCCGCTACCAGCGGGAAGCGTGAGCGAGCGGCGCGAGCAGGATTTGAGATCACTTCATTTGAGATCACTTCATTTGAGATCACTTCATTTGAGATCACTTCATTTGAGATCACTTCATTTGAGATCACTTCATTTGACATCACTGCGCGCCACTGGCTGACGCCACGTGCTGGGGTCGTGAGTGCCGTTGATGCTAAGTCGCGTCGGCGACCAGGCGAACGAAATCCATCGAGGACAGGATCCCCAGCAGTTTCATGTCTTTGCCGACGACAGGAAGATGATGCAGTTGATGTTCGATCATCAACTTTGCGGCACTTTTGAGTGTGTCTTCCTGCTTGACTTTGAACATCACGCCCGACATCACGCTGGCGACTTCATCGGTACCCAGGGTTTCGCGGATGATATCGGCGACCAGATAACTGGTGTCGTAGATCGCCAAGTCGCTTTCGAGCGTTCGTTCGGCATCTTGCACCAAACGGACGAGATCGGTGAGCGTGAGGATGCCTTTGAGATAATGTCCATCGTCGACGACCGGCAGCGCCGAAACATGGTGCTCGGTCATCGCATCGACGGCGTCGTGGACGGTTTGGTAGTCGTGAATGGTCACAGGGTGCCGTTGCATGACGCTTTGCACCTTGGTTTCCAAATTCGCATGGATGGTCGTCATTGAGCTTTCCTCAGGCGTCAAGGAAGATTTACCGTTTTGGACACGTGCCCGATGGTCACAGCATCTGGTCACCGGAAACAAAATCGAATCAGGCCGCAAACCGTATGCCGATTCCCGCCGAGAGGCTGCGGCTCTCGACCGATCCGCGAATCGAGTACAATTTTGGCTGTCCGATCGATGCAATCATGGCCCCCATCTTTCCTCGCCCTTCCTGAATCAGGTTCATTTCGATGAAACAATCACTCGTGCTCGGAACTCCGTTCGTTGCGGTCTTGCTGTTGGCGGCAACGTCATGGGGTCAGGGCAGTGCGATCGGCGGCGTGCTCAACACCGCAGATAAACTTCAGCAAGACGTCCAAACCAGCCAGGGAACGATCACGGCGGGTCCGGCCGACAAGTTGGAGAAGGTTTCGCCGGGAAAGATCGATCCCGATGCCCCGAAAAAATTCAGCAAGACCGATTCGGGACTGCAGTACCGCGTGCTCCGCAAGAGCGACAAACCCAAACCCAAGGCCACCGACAGCGTGGTGGCCCACTACAAGGGCTGGTTGGACTCCAAGAAGATCTTCGACAGCTCGTATCGCCGTGGAGAGCCGACCCCCTTTCCGCTCAAACGTGTGATCCCCGGTTGGACCGAAGGGCTGCAATTGATCGGTGAGGGCGGCATGATCGAGTTGGACATCCCCCATGAACTCGGCTACGGCGAGCGCGGCACCCCCGGCGGCCCGATCCCTCCACGGGCCCGACTGCACTTCATCGTCGAGCTTGTGGAGATCAAGTGAGGGAGCTGTTAGCGGTAGGGCGCGAGCACTCCGCTCTCCCGACAGATGTCAACGGATCATCACTCGTCTGCCGCCGCACTGGCTAGTGGGCCATCGCCCCGGACCACTTCAGCATTTGGGATTCCAGGTCTTGGGGGTAGGAGATCTGGACATCGGTGATGTTTCCCTGGTCGTCCTTCACCGGAGTCAATTCGGGCTGGACGAAACCGGTGTAGGCGGGTTGGTCCAAATCGGCATAACGGCGCAACACTTCGTCGCGCAACGCGACATTGATATTGATCGCGTAATCCTTCATCAACCGTTCGGCAGACGCCCGGTCGCCTTCGGATTTAATCCGCTGCACTTCGGCCAACAACTGACCGACGCCGCGATGCCAGGCGGCAACGTCCGCGACGCGGAAGTACGTTTTTCCGTCACGGATGTCGACGCGGATGGCGTCCGTGTTGGCGGCCAGCCAGCCGACAATCATTTGCCGATTCCGCATGTGGTCTTCTTCGATCGTGGTCCCCGACTTGATCCGACGCAGTTGGGTCATCGCGTTTCGCGTGTAGGCTTCATAGGCCGCCAGCTGCATCTCTTTCAGATCCGTTTCGTTTTCGACCAACCCGAGTTCGATCAATTTCGGATTGCCGATGAAATACAACGCGACCAGATCGGCACGTCCTTCTTCGAGCGCGCTGTAGTATTCCTTGATCGAGACGGCGGGGTCGATGCCTTTGTTGACTTGGCCGGAGGCATGTCCGATGACTTCGTGCATGTTCACTTCCAGTGCCAGTGCGGTGGATTTCCATTGATCGGCCCGGGCGAATTCGGCATCGTCGTAACAAAACTCCGCCCGCGCCGACGGCGTGCTGGCTTTGTCATAGGCTTCCATGACGTTGCTGAGCGAAACCGATTTGCTGCCGTATCGCTGGCGAATGGTTGCGTCGTTGGGCAAATTGATTCCGATCGGAGTGACCGGGCCGGAGTCACCGGTTTCCATCACGACTTGGATCGCTTTAGCCGAAATCCCCTTCACGTTGTCTTTGCGAAACGATTCCGCGTACGGCATGCGGTCTTCAAACCACTGGGCGTTGTCGGCGAATTTCCGGATCATGTCCATTTTGATCGGGTCATTGAAGTAGACCGCGGCCTCCCACGATCCCTTGATGCCCCGCGCATCCATGTAGACTTCGATGAACCCGTTGATGGTATCGACGGGGCTGTCTTTGTCGGCGACCCAAGCGATGTTGTACCCATAGAAATCGACGGCTTCGCCGGTGCGGTAATAATGAATCAGTGCGCCCAGAGCACGGGCCATCTCGGGCGTGGCAAAGGGAATGGCAGCTTCGAGATGGGAGACGATATTGGCGATCGGCTGGGCGTACATGCCGGCGGGAACCAAGCTGTCTAATCCGCTGCGGTAGACGTTTTCACGTAGTTTTCCGCTGTCCGTTTTGATCAGTTGTGAATTGAGCGGGTAGCGTTCTTGAAACCCGTCCAAATCCGCCGTCGTAACGTTGTGGTAGAGGTTGTTGGCGCTGGCGGTCAGAATGTCGACGCCCTCGGGCGGTGACTTTTGAGTGACGTGCGTTTCAAAGGTGGGGTCGAACAGGACCGGCTGAAGTTCCACCATCAGCGTGAACAGCTCTTCGCCGGAGGCCGGCAGCGTGGCACCATTTTTGACGGCTTGCTTGACCGCTTGGTCGAGGGCCTCGGCCGTGCACTCCAGCAAATTCTTTTGGGCGGTCAATGCACTGTGAGGCCCATTATTGACCCAAAACAGCTTCATGTATTTCCGGATCGCCGCCAGGGTTGTTTCGTCGATCCCTTGCGGATGGGTCAGTACGCCCTCCAACACATCGCGAATGCGAAGCGAGTAGCGGTAGCGTTGGTCGATGTAGATGTCGCGTCCGGCGATGGCGGCTTGGGAGAGATGATAGATCAGTGTTTTTTCTCGCAGTGACAACTGGTCGAACCCGTCGACGTAGAGCTGGACGATGGCGACGTCGTCGACACGGTCGAGCAGGTACTTTCGTTGGTCGGGGGTTGGGTCTTGGGCGGTCAGGCCGGTATTTCCCAAAAGCGTCGCAACGGCGAGCAGGTATGCGGAAAGGAGACGCATCAAAAAACCTTGAATGTCGTGATGGTGAATCTGGAACCTGGCTGACAGTCTACGCCTTTTTGCGGGGCGATTCTGGTGGGCAATACCGGGTTTGATGAAATCGATTTCGGATTTCACACCCACACGGATGGCGACCGCGCTGTTCGTTAGGGATCAGCCGAGCGGGTGCGTTAGCGGCAGGGCACGAACCCTCCGTTACATCAACCTGCGTTCAAACTCAAACCGGACGGCTCGCGCCGTTCCGCTCACTCCTGCAGCGACGGACGGCAAAATTGTGCGGCACTGCCCGGGAGGATTAAACTGGGGTTGGCTCATGAAACGGGAATAATCGGCATAAAGGATCTTATCAAACCAAAGAAAAACGTTTCACGATCGGATTCGGCAGGAAGGATGGAGGATGTTCCACATGTTTGTGTTGAGCGATGACCGCTGCATCTGGGGCCCTTCTTCTTCGTCGGCCGGCCCCGAACGGGCGGCCCCCTCGCGATGGATTTGTTGTCACGATCAGGCCAGACGAAAGAGCTCCTTACATGTCCGCAAACAGACGTCACGTTGATTCGAAACCACGTCGAAAAAGAGGGTTGACCGCCACTGGGCGGGGTGATGTGACGTCCCGCCGGCCGTCGCGCCGACGCGTCTTCGAAGTTCTGGAACGGCGTCTGTTGCTGGCGATCGGTGTCGACAATCTGAGCGTCGGAGCAGGCGTGTCGACCTACAAGCTGGCTTTGGCCACCACGGTCGAATTCACCGAACAGGCCTGCACCGTCTCGACGACCTGTAATCCGCAATCGGCGACGCAAACGGAGCAGCGCAATGTGGCCAGCGATGCACTCGATCAGATCGTTGCCGAGGTGAATGCGATCTTTCAGCGCGAATTGGCGATCAAGCTGGAATTGATTCCCGACAACGATCTGCTGATTTCCACCGGCAGCACGTCCTTCGACGGATACAGCGACAGCGACACGAACTCCCTGCTGATTGAAAACGGCCCGGAGATCGAAGACCGTTTGACGATTTCCGGCAGCTCGACCACGGGAGTGGGCGCACGCAACGAATATGATCTCGGCCACGTGCTGGCGGTCGGCGCCGGCGGTGGATTGGCAACGTTGGGGGCGGTCGGGCAAAGCGGCAAGGCGCAAGGCGTCTCCGGCGTCTCGTCGCCGCTGACCTTGGGGTCCAACAGCGTCGTCACCGTCACCGATTCGATGCTCGGCATTCTGCTGCACGAACTCGGACACCAATTCGGCGCCGAGCATTCGTTCAACGGCGCGTCGGGGAACTGTTCTCAACGCGCCATCGAAAGTTCATACGAACCCGGTAGCGGGTCGACGATCATGGCGTATCAGGGGATTTGCGGCAGCGACAATCTGCCGGTCGAACCCGGCGACGAACGTTACTTTCACGCGGGTAGCTTTGACGAAATCCAACGCTTCATTTCAACCACCATCCCCACCTTGCGACCGCCGGTGGCCAACGGCAATACCATCCCGACCATCGATGCCGGCCCCGATGTCACGATCCCCGCCGGTACGCCGTTTGTGTTGACCGCCGACGCCTCGGATCCCGACTCCGGTGACAGCCTGACGTACACCTGGGAACAGATCGATGTCGGTTCCCCCAGCAGCGGACAAACGGTGCCGATTCCCGACGCCAACGATGCGGTCGGCCCACTGTTCCGCTCCTTTGCCCCGACAGCCGCCCCGGATCGCATCTTCCCCCGGCTGTCGGACATCTTGGCCAACACCAGTCCGTTAACCAATCGCGGCGAACATTTACCGACGCAAAGTCGCGTCATGAATTTCCGCGCGACGGTGCGTGACAATCACAATGCCAGCGGCGCGACGATCAGTGGCGTCCGCAGCGATGATGTTCGCGTGACCGTGGTCGATACCGGCGCCGCTTTTGCAATCACGTCGCCCAACACCTCGGTGACGTGGTCCGGCGGCAGCAGCGAAACGGTGACCTGGGCCGTCGCGGGAACCGATGCCAACGGGATCAACACGGCGACGATCCAGTTGAGTCTGTCTCTGGACGGCGGGAACACGTTTCCGATTCTGCTAGGGAACTATCCCAACAACGGTTCCGCATCGATTGTGGTGCCGAATCTTGACGCCTCGACCAGCCAGGCTCGGATTCGTGCCAAGGGTGTCGGCAACGTGTTCTTTGACATCTCGGACCAGGATTTTTCAGTCTCCGCCAACGCTTCGGCCGCAGGCGTGACGATCGTGGAAACCGGCTCGGGCACAGCGCTCCGCGAAACGCCGAGCATCGTGACGGATTCCTATCAGATTGCGTTGGATGCCGCGCCCAGCGGCGGTGCAGACGTGACGATCACGGTAACGGCCGACGCGCAAAGTGAAATCAGTTTGACCGGTGCGGCCGGATCATTCGCCGGCACCCAAACGTTGGTGTTCAACAACACCACGCCGCAAAATGTCTTTGTGCGTGCGATCGATGACTTGGCAGTCGAAGGGACGCACGCGAGCACCATTTCGCACGCGATTACCGCCACCGACGACGCGACGAATTATCCGCTGTCGCTGGCCGTTGCAAGTGTGGCCGCGGACATCATCGACAACGACACGGCGTTACCGGCGTCGGGCAGCGGTCAATTAGTGGGCATCGATTTTGACCCCATCGCGGGTTCGTCGCCGACGAATTGGACGCGGGTGGATGTCGGTTCGAATCCGCCGTCGTTTGTTTTGAATGACTTGATCGACGAAGCCGGAAACGCGACCACGATCGACTTGTTGTTTGATGACAACACCGGCAGCGGCACCTCGACGCCTTCGAGCAGCACGTTGCCCAGCCACACACCTTCGTTAGCGGGGATCGACGGGCTGCTCTACAGCGGTCCTTTCGGCGGACCGACAGTGCCGATCGACGTCACTTGGGCCGGACTGACACCGGGGTTTGAATATGACCTGTATGTCTTTGCGCTCGAGAATTTCCAGGGAACCTTCGACCAGCGCGTCACGATCACCGGTGACGGCACGCCGATCACGTTCAACCAGGTGACCAGCAACGGGGTGCTGATGATCAATGACGAAGCTGGCAGCAACGCGCGGACGTTGGAGTCGTACGCCGAACGTGTCACCGCGACCGAGTTTGGGACGATCCGCGTGCGTGTCGAAGCCAACGCGGGAAGCGACGGGATTGTGATCCCCGGGTTGGCGATCAGCGAAGTGATTCCCGCGACCACGATCGCATCGATCAATGCATCAAATCTGACACAGTCCGAAGGGGATTCCGGCACGACATCGTTTAGTTTCACGGTGACGCGGAGCGGTGACGTGTCATCGTCGGCGACCGTCAACTATGCCGTGACGCCTCGCGATGGGAATCCGGTCAACGCCGCCGACTTTGGCGGTTCGTTTCCGTCGGGGCAAGTTCAATTCCAGGCCGGGCAGACCACCTCTCAGGTGGTGACGTTCAACGTCAGCGGTGACAGCGTCGCGGAAGCCGACGAGCGATTCACGGTCACCTTGTCGGGGCCTTCGGACGGTGCGCGTTTGGCCGTCACGTCGGCGATCGGCACGATCTCCAATGACGACGGCAGTTTGGGTTCGGGCAGCATCACGCTTGATACGATCGGACTATACCAACCCGACGCTCCGCTGTTCCATCTCAGAAACGCGTTGTCATCGGGTGGTTCAGACCAGTTCTTTGCCTTCGGTCCCGGCGGCAACGCGGGCTGGATTCCGTTGTCCGGCGATTGGAACGGCGACGGCACCGACACCATCGGGCTATACCAACCGGACATCTCGTTGTTCCATCTCAAAGACAGTTTCACGCCGGGGGCATCAGACCAGTACTTTGCCTTTGGCCCCGGCGGCAATGCGGGCTGGATCCCGTTGGCCGGCGATTGGAACGGCGATGGCACCGACACGATCGGGCTGTACCAACCGGACATTTCCCTGTTCCATCTCAAAGACACGTTCACGTCGGGTGCCTCGGACCAATACTTTGCCTTTGGTCCGGGCGGCAATGCGGGCTGGATCCCATTGGCCGGCGACTGGAATGGTGATGGCACCGACACAATCGGGCTCTATCAACCCGACATCTCATTGTTCCATCTCAAAGACACGTTCACGTCGGGGGCTTCGGACCAGTATTTTGGTTTCGGCCCCGGCGGCAATGCCGGTTGGCTCCCGATGGTGGGCGACTGGAACGGCGACGGCACCGACACGATCGGCTTGTATGAGCCTGCGGTCTCGCGGTTCCACTTGAAGGATTCGTTCACCGCCGGAGCCTCGGACTACTTCTTCATCTTCGGCCCCGGCGGGAATGCCGGTTGGACTCCGATCTCGGGCGATTGGAATGGGCCGTCCAGCCCGCCGCCGCCGCCACCACCGCCGACATCCAACGGCTCGTCTTCTGGTTCGGGAGGGCAGGCGCAGCGGGCAGAAGTCGCGGATAACTCTGAAACCGGCGACGAATTCACGGTCTCGTTGCTGGTTGCTCATTCACCGCAGGCACGATCGGCAACCCCGTCCGCGGAGATTGCCGATACCGATGCGCCGGCCGGATCGAACAACAGGGACCGCTCGGTCACCTTGATGACCGACACGATCACCGACCACGCGATTGGCGGGAACGAGTCGTTGCGGCTGCTCGATGAGGTGTTCGGCAGCTGGTGAGAACGGATGGGGCTCCGATCGCGCCAGGCCACACGCTCAAGATGATCTCGCTACGCGTCGACTTCGAAGATGGCTTCGATTTCGACGGCGATCTTTCCGGGCAGGCTGTTGGTGCCGATCGCGCTACGCGCGCCGACGCCGTTTTCCTCGCCAAACACGTCTCGGAATAACTCGCTGCAACCGTTGATCACGGCGGGCGAATCGGGGAAGCCTTCGATGCACTGGACCAAGCCGAGCAACTTGATCACCCGTTTCACCTTGTCGAGCGAACCGAAGTGGTCTTGCAGCGTGGCCAGCATGGCGAGACCGGTTTGCCGGGCCGCCTCATACCCAGACTCGACATCCAAGTCCAATCCCAAACGACCGGTGGTCAACGTCTTGTTCGGTTTTAACGGTCCATGCCCGGAAACATAGGCAAGACCGCCAACGACGACGACGGGCTTGTAAACGCCGGCCGGTGCGGGCGCAGGTGGTAGTTCGAGTCCGAGTTCTTCGATACGTTTTTGGTAAGACATGGTTTGGTGGGGTTGGAAGCGGTGAATGGGAAAGCCAAAGTGTGTCAGTATTTCAGTCGTGTTTCAAGCTGACGACGACAGGAACCGCCGCGTTCGTGCCGTCGGACCATCCATTGCACCCTTGAGTGAAATTGATCATGAACGAACTGAGTGGCCGAAAGGCGTTGATCACCGGCGGGACCCAGGGCATCGGTGGAGCGATCGCGATCGCGGCGGCGAAAGCCGGTGCGGACGTGTTGCTGGTCGGACTTCGACGCGACGCGGCGGCGGAACAGACGTTGGAACACTGTCGCCGACACGGAGTCCGCGCCGAACTGGTGCTGTGCGATTTATCACGAGCCCCGGGTGAGTACCTGGAGTCCTTGATGGCGGAAGTGGATGCGTTGATGCCAGGAATCGACCTGTTGGTCAACAACGCCGGGACGTACATCGACGTGCCGTTTTTGGAAATGGATTTTGACCGCTACCAAACCACCATGCATCTGAACGTTGCGGCGGGATATTTTTTGACCCAGGCGATCGCGAGGCGTTGGGTCGATGCCGAGGTTCAGGGCCGCGTCGTGTTCACCGGTTCGATCAACGGATTGCTCTCCGAACCCGATCACACCGCCTACGACACCAGCAAGGGGGCGGTCGCGGCAATGGTCCGTTCGCTTTGCGTGTCGCTGGCCCCCATGGGGATTCGGGTCAACGCGATGGCGCCCGGTCTGGTGCGAACGCCGCTGACCGATGGCGCGATCGGCGATGACAAGATGCGCCGGTGGATGGAATTACATACCCCCAACGGACGCGTACCGACCGGCGACGTGTGTGCCGGCACGGTGATCTTTTTATTGTCCGATGCGGCCGAGCACATTCACGGTCAGACGATTTACGTCGACGGAGGGATGAGTGCCTGGCAGCAACCCGACGTGCCCGAATGAGGGACGACGGACATGACATTGGCGCGAACACGGGGTGGCCATGCAAAACATGACTTAGACTTCCAACAGTGGGGTCATGCGCCGTCATCGGCTTTCTTGCGACAGCAACGTGCATTGGTCTCGCCAAGATAGGGATTCGCCCACCATCACGCCCGCTCCAACAGAATTCTATCCGTCATGTCGACCTGCCAAACCTCTCCCGGCGCAACGTCCTCCCCCGCCGAAAACGCCTTCGTGGGACGTCAACCGATCTTCACTCCTGAAGTGGAGGTTGTTGCCTATGAACTGCTGTTCCGATCGGGGGAGCAGAACGCCGCGATGATCACCGATGGTGATCGGGCGACAGCCAACGTGCTGCTCAATACGTTTACCGATATCGGTCTGGATACGATTGTCGGTTCGAAAAAGGCGTTCATCAATTTGACACGCAACTTGCTGACCAGTCACAACTTGTCGTGCATGCCGCCCGACCGCGTCGTCCTGGAAATCCTCGAAGACATCGAACCAGACGAAGAGGTGCTCTCGGCGATCGAAAAACTGGTCGACGAAGGCTACAAGATCGCGCTGGATGATTTCGTCTATCGCCCCGACCTGGAACCGTTGATCGGGACCGCGGACATCGTCAAGATCGAGTTTCCGCTGATCCCCAAAGAAGACTTGGCGGATCACATCGGCAAGCTTCGTGCGTTGGGTGTGCGCACGATCTTGGCGGAAAAGATTGAGACACAGGAAGACTTCGAACTCTGTAAGAGCCTCGGTTGCGACCTCTTCCAAGGCTACTTTTTCTGTCGTCCCCAGGTCATCAGCCAACGCAAGACGCAAGTCAATGTGGCCTCGATTGTGCGACTGATGTCCGAACTGCAAAACCCCGACATCACGGTCGGCGAAGTCGAAGGGATCATCCAAACCGACGCGAATCTTTCGTTCAAGTTGCTGCGGTTCGTCAATTCAGCAAACGCCGCGACGACACGCACGATCGATTCGTTGAAGCAAGCGACGACCTTGATGGGGATCTCGCGTTTGCGTTCCCTGGCCTCGATGATGCTGATGACCAGCATCGACGAAGGCAAGCCGCAAGAACTGATCAAGCTTGCCATGATTCGCGGCAAGATGTGCGAATTGCTGGCGAGCGAATCACGCGCCACGCGACCAGACCGCTATTACACGCTTGGATTGCTTTCGGTCATGGACGCATTGTTGGACAAGCCGATGGACGAAGTCATTCCGCTGTTGCCGCTGGCCGACGACATGAACGACGCCTTGCTCCATCGAGCCGGCTAACTGGGGCACATCCTGCAGAGCGTGATCAACTTCGAAGCGGGAGAGATCACGCCGCCGAACTCGTTGTCGGCCGAGCACCTGACATCGGCCTATCAGCAGGCGCTGCGTTGGATCGCCGACTGCAACATCGACGGGTAACACGCCTCCAACCCTCCCGGGTCGCGCCCTATCGTTCGTCCCAGAAATAGGTCCGCTCCTCCGGCTTCGGCCGGTTGCGGTACAAATACGCCCCGGCGAAGGCCAGAATCGTGACCGGCAAGCCGATTCCTGCGATGACCGCGATGATGGAAAACCAAGTGAAGTTCATGGGGGCCTCCGGTTCGAACCGCGTCCGCGACCGCATCGGCGGTCGGACTCCAACTGCTGGGCCGCAAACGATCCCGAACAGGGCGGTCAATCCGGATCAGACGAAATCGGCTGGTTCGCGTCAGTGTTTACGCGATGAACACGATAATAAAGCCACGTAGCCCCCCGCCAATCGGCTGATCGCATGAATGAGACGGGAAAGGTCCGAGCAGTCACCGCGATCTCCGATCCGGCTCACAGGTCCAGCTTCTTCTTCAAATGATCGCTGGTCAGATGTTTGACGACATCCAACGGTTCACAGGCGTTGTCGTCTCCATAGTCGATGTCGACCGGACCGATGGCTTTGGCGGCGCGGAGGGCGGCCTGGTTGAGTTTCTTGTTGCGTTTTCCGATTCCCATCAAGGCGGTGTTCATCGATTCTCGCACCCACATCTCTTCGCCCTTGATGTGGTTCTTGATGCGGTCGATCAGCACCAACAAGAATTCATCATCCATGCCCTTGGGGTTTTTCTTGGAAAGCTCGTAAATCAAACCATAGGCACAGCGGCGGCGAACCGGATCGTCGCTCTCCATCCAGTCGCAGGCGAGATCGAACGCGAAGGGAGTCTTGGCGAGTGTCGCGTCACAGGAGGCGAACACATGGGCCAGGTACCCGCCCTGCAATTGCTCGACTTGCTGTTCGGCTTGGGCGCGGGTGACCTGTTTGGGATCGTCGATCAACAGCCCGATGACCTTGGCATCGTAGACGTTTGATTTCCAGAGTTCCAAAGCCAGTCGATGGTCGCGTCCGATTTGTTTGGCGAGTTTGCGAAGCTGAGTCAAACCGATTCCAAAGCTCTTGAGCCCACTGCCTTTGGCGCCGCACTTGTTCCAATTTTCGACGCCGCGCGGATTAGTGTATTCCTTCAACAGCTTGATGACTTCGGTTTTCTTCATCGGATCAATTTTCAAGCTTTCGAATTCGAATTCGCCGGTATTCGACCTGGCCGCGATCGCCCTCCAGTCCGATCGGACCGGACTCGGGGACCTGGAACGCTGCTTCGATCACTTCGCCGTTACAGGTGCAATGCGCCGAAGTGCCCGTGACCGTGATGACCAGTTCATTCCAGTCGCCCTGGCGATAGCTTGTCAGGGTCTTGTACGGTCCGGCGAGTGCGTAATCACGACACTGCAACTGATTGCCACGCACGAAGACGCCGCTGTCGGCCATCGGGGTGGCGCGAAACTCAAGGATCAGCTGAAAGTCATCGCCAAATTCTTTGGTCGTCCATAACTGTTGAATCTTTCTGCCTTCGGGCGGCGTGGTCACCACCAGACGTCCGGCGATCGCGCGGTAACGCCCGTCCGGCGTGGCTGTCAGTCCGTCAAACGCGACGTCTTCTTCGACGAGCGGCCAAACGACGGCGCCGTTGGTTTTGGGGATCCAGCGGTCCCGCGATTTCCGCATCTGGTCGGTCGACCTGCGGTAGCCCCATCCGGTCAGGTCGGTGCCGCCAAACAGAGCAATCGCATCGGGTTCGATTTCGAAGGCGTCGGGTTCAGTTTCGATCAATCCCAACGTCGCAAAAATCGGCCGCAGTGCGGCTTCCCATTTGGCGTACCCGAGCGCATTGGGATGCAGCAGATCGGGAAACTCAATCTTCTTTGCGTCACCGTTTTCATCGGCGAACAAGGTCCAAGTGTCGATCACCGTGATTTGCTGATCGCCGCGTGCCAAGCCGCGGTACAGCTCATTGATCTCCTTGATCTTCTCGGCGGGGCGAGCTTTGGAAGCGCTGCTGGGAAAGATTTCGCACAACACGATGGGCATCTTCGGGTTGTGCGTTTTCAGCTTGCCCAAAATCAATTCGACGTTGGCGGCGATCTGTTCCGGTGACGCGTTTTCTTCCAAGTCGTTGGTGCCCATCAGCATCACGACCGCGGCCGGGTTCAAGCTGATGACGTCTTCTTCCAGCCGATACAACATCCCGCGAGTCGTATCACCACTGATCCCCCGATTCGCTTTGGGGACGCCGTTCAACGCGCCCGAGAAATCGTCGCGCCAGCCCTGCGTGATCGAGTCCCCCAGGAAGACGACGGCGCCTTCGCTGACCGCTCGATTGGATTCAACGTGGTTCGGCGGCGGTTCCAAACATTCTTGAACCAGTCATAGCGGCGCATCGGCCCGGTGCCGGGCAACGCGTCGTCGGGCGGAAGGGTGAACCGCAGCTCCGTTGCCTGCTGGCTGTCTTGCCCATAGCAGGGAACGCAGACAGCGGGGACGGTGGAGACCAAGACCAGGCAAAGCAACAGGTGTCGAATCATGAGATGTCGTCGGTAAAGGGAGAGGGGCCGTCCCGCAGTATACTTCAATCCCGCTAGACCCATTCCTGCTTGGTCGGCTTGATCACCACTTCGGGGACGTTGGCCCGCGGCGGCAGGGCGCAGATCGTCGCCACGACCGACGCGATGTCTTCCGGCTGCAGGATCGAATCTTTGTGTTCCTGCGAAACCGGGTTGGGCCGATTGTCCAGGATCGGCGTGTTGACTTCGCCGGGGTAAACATTGGTGATGCGAACGCCTTCGTCGCGGACTTCATTGCTGATCGCGGTCCCGAGCGCGGTCATCGCGAACTTGCTGGCACAATAAACGATCCCGCCGAGTGAAATGGCGCGTTTGCCGGCGACGGATGAGATGTTGATCACCAGCCCATCGCGTCGCTCGCGCATCGCCGGCAGGACGGCGTGAATGCAGCGGTAAGCACCGGTGGCGTTGATTTGCATCACCCGATCCCAATCTTCGGGCACCATCTCGGCCATCGTCCGTTTCAGAATGTTGATGCCCGCGCTGTTGACCAAGATATCGGGGTCGCCGAAATGCGACTTCACGTCCGCAAAGAACGCATCGACACTGCTCGGATCGGCGACGTCCAAGGTATGGCAATGGATCGGAGTCTCTGATTGGACCGAGTCCGCGATGGCCTGAAGTTTTTCGAGCCGTCGGCCACCGATGGCGACACGACAACCGGCTTCGGCGAGGATCGTGGCGATTCCGGCGCCGATTCCGGTGCCTCCGCCGGTGATGGCAACGATCTTTCCTTTCAAACTGCTCACGAATAAACCCTAAAAAATGGGGAAGGATGAATAATATTTCGAGCGTCCAATCGGCCCGGTCGGGGCACGATGGTAACAGAAAGTAACAATCTGACAGACCGGTGAGCACATTGACTGGTCTCGGGCGTCTAGCGGTTAGTTATCCGTGTTTCCGTCGTTGAGCGTTTTTGCCCCAATCGCTCCGGCGGGGGCGCGGTAACTTTCTTTCGAGCCGATCGTGGTTGCCAGGATGGCCAGCGTCGCCGCATAGAGAAGGTTGGCTGAGAGCAACCCGACGATGCCACACCAAGCCACGACCATCGCTATGCCGAGCTTGCCCGTGGTGGGTTTCCAAGCCAAAAAGATTCCGATTGGCAAGACGCACACGATCAGGGCTGTTAACAGTTCGTAGACCAGGGGCGTTTCAAAAATCGTTCCAGTGACGGTCAACAAGCGATCTTGCGCGGGCGCCACCAGCGCATAAGCACCGGTGCCGTTCCACCAGACCGGGCTGGCAAACAATGTCGCCGTTGTGATCAGCGCGATCAATGTCACTTGGACGGACAACAGCCGATGGGCCAGCGTCGTTCTCCAACTGACCGGTCGGGGACCTTCCCGGTCTGACCGAACACGGCCGACGGGGGCGATCGCGACCGCCGCCAGGGAGAGACTCAGCAGCGGCTCGACCGTTCCGGCCAGCAAGACGATCCGGTTGGCCCAGCCGACAAACCAAACCCATAGCAACACGCTCGGCCAGTTGCCCTCGCCGACGGCGCTTAGCTTCGCCGGAACCTTCCAATCAGCCAGTCGATCGCCGACGGCCACGAACAACGCCAATCCGACGCCGACCAGCAGATACAGGCGATAAATCAGCACGGATTCGCCGAGCGCGGATTCACCCGCCAACGCATCCCAAATGAACAGCGGTGAAATCATCCAGCGGGCGTCGCTGGTCAATTCGGCGGTGCGAAAGAACGTCGCCAAATTCGAGCTGGACGCCGGCGCGCCGCGGGCAAACCAGGTTTCGACGTCAGCCAGTGCCGAGACAAAATAGATCGCCGCGAGGAGGCAAAGTCCGCGGCGGACATTGCGGAGCGTGGCGACCGGTGACGGCGAGAACCAAAACTTCGTCCAGCGTGTAACGCAATCTCTAATCATCGCCCCACCGCCTCCCCGCCGGACGTTTTTCCAGCGGCATCGGCGTCCTGCGTTCGAGAGTACGTCGACAATCGTTTCGCCCCGATGGAAACCAATCGGACCTCGTCGGCGTCGCGAACCACACGTGCCAGGTAGACCGGCGGCGCGGCGTCATCGGCGGCCGTCGTCAGTTGGGTGGGCAACCGCACAATGCGAACCGCTTCGATCGAAGGGTCGGCGGCGACCAACGGCATCAACAGAGCCGCCGCCAGACTCGGCCGATCGGATTGGGCCAGCGTGGCCACCAACCCCATCCAGCGGCCGTAGCGATCCGATTCTGCCAGCCCCGCGATGCCGCTCGGCTCGATCGTGGTCCACTCGGTTTGCCGGTCGATGACCAGGGTGTCCCCGCCCGCGGTCGAGGCGAATTGCAATCGGTGGGGTTGCTCGTCAGGCGTCGCGTGTGCCAGATAAAACCGGCGACCGTCGGCGGCGAAATGTGTCGAGCGGAGGTACGGCGAAAGCAGGTCCAGCAAGCTCGAGTGGGTGGTCGAGGGTTCGATGATGGCGGTGTAAGAGACAAACAGCGCGAACAGATGCACGAAAATCGCCGCGCTGATCAACCCGATCCAGGTGGAACTGGGCAAGGCCTGGGAATCGACCGCGGCCGCGTTCGGGGCTGGGCTGGCGTTGGCTGGGCTGGCGTTGGCTGGGCTGGCGTTCGATGCCGGATCCGCGGTTACGGCCGCCGGGGGCTCGATGCCGCCGTCAGGGCTGTCCGCGGTCGGACCGCGAGACGTTTTATTTGGGGGCTTGCGGCGGGCCATTCGGTTCTGCGAGCAAAAGAAACAGGGGTTCGAAGCGTTAAACCGATAGGGTAACTGCTGTCGGAGCATCCGAAAATGGATTGTTCAATCGCGGACGGATTGCCGCGAACGCGGTCAAACCCCGGTCCGGCGTGGCCAGAGGGATCGGTTTTGGCGTAAAACTGAGCCGATTGATCCTTTTTTTCCGCGGCGAAAGAAGCCGGGTTCCGAGAGAAAAAAATCAGACCGTTGACCGAACTTTCTGCGGCGGATAAAGTCTTGATCTTGCTGGCCGATTCAGCGTCAAAACAAATGCTGAATTTGCCGCGACACCATCACGGTGGGTGTAGCTCAGTTGGTTAGAGCACCGGATTGTGGTTCCGGATGTCGCGGGTTCGACCCCCGTCACTCACCCTGTTTCTTCGTCGGCGCGAAACGCCGCCCGGCCCGGCCCAGCGTTATGGCCGGTTGCTGTAGGGCTGGTTGCTGTAGGGCTGGTTGCTGTTCGATGCCCGGCCAGCGCTGGTGGCCAACGCTGATGGTCAACGGTTCGACGATTTCGTCGATGTTCTCCGATCCACGTCGGCGCTCTGCTTTTTAACCGCGCAGGAAAGCCCGCGCAGCATCGGGGGAGACGAGCACCCAATCCCCGAGCATCAACGATGGCAGCAGCGGTCGCATCAGCACGCAGTGATAGGCTTCAAAGTCGCTACCGTCCGGGGGCGTGACTACGATCACGGCATGGTGCGCTCGATCGCGGATCGAAATGCTGATGCTTTGCGCGTAGTCGAGGAATGCCCCGATCGCGTTCATTCCTGCTCCCCGCCGCATTCCCGCGGCCGGCACGTGCCCTTCCGCTTCCGGCGTGGGCGGTGACGACGTGGTGCTGCGGCGAGCGGCACCGAAGCCTTCAAAGATCGCTCGGCCGAGTGCGGTTTGTTCGATCAGGTACGTGTGGAAATCCGGCGCTTCGAACAAATCTTGGGCAAAGGCGACCATGCCCTCCAACGGGGACGGCATGCGGGTGTGTTCGCAACGAACTCTCCGCCGGCCCGCGTCGGGCGACGCGTTGTGCAGGTACCCGCGATTGTCAGCGGGAATTCGACGAAACGCGCGAATCAGATCGGCGTGGTTGTCGAAGGGCATCACCGTGCCGTTCTGAATCGGTTGATACGCCGGCAAACCGGCTCGCCCGGACGATGAATCGCCGCCTTCACCGGACTGTTCGATCCGGCGGGCGTGTTCGAGCAAGCGGTGACGAGCCAAAGCGCTGTCCGCGAGAGCGGTTCTGGGAGGATCAGGCATCGTAGACTCCTCTTGTTAGCACGGCGTTGTTTCACCCGGCTGAGGCTGGCATCCACGACGAGCCACCATCATTCATTCGGCGCACCGCCACGATGGATCGCGCGATGCGGGGAACACCACCGGTCAGCAAGACCAGGGGCAAACGACGTGCCGTGCGCGTCGCACCGCCGCACCGATGTTGCTTCATCAACGCCGTCAATCGCAATCGCGTCGGCGCCAGACCCGTGAGATTTTTTTATGGCCAATCGATCCGGAAACCAATCGATCCGTGCCCCCGCTGTGAAACGTTCGCATTGTCACACGTTACCGTTCAAATTCGCGCGCCGCACGCAGCGACGGGCGCCGTCACTCCATCGGCACGCCAGGGGGCGAACGACGTGATTCACGAAGCCAATGGACGTCTTGTTCCAGACGAATCGTGGCCATCGGGGTCGACTGCATCGGGCCTGTCCCCAACCGAACTTGATCGGCGTCGCTGACCGCTTGCTGAGCACCGGCCAGGGTCTGGCGCACGATCAGGTCGCTCAGCCGGCTTGCCAGCGAGTTTCTGAACTCCGGATGCGGCGTTGCCGAGACGAGAGAGGACGCCCCCCAAGTCATGCGCATGGTACCCAGTTCGTTTTGGGCCAGCCGCTCGAGTTCGGAACGTTTTGCGATCCCCGTTTCGCCATCGGCGTCCCAAGCGATCACCCAACTTCGCCGGCCGGTGCGATAGGCAAATTCGGTGATTCGCATGGTGCGTTGCAGCAGGGCATCAAACGCATCGGTACCCGCCGCCGGGATCGCCGCGCCGACCGAGACCGTCGTCAGATAAACGTGGTCCGGGAAGGCCGGTTGCATTTCCCCGGCACCGAGTTCGATCAACTGCGAGGGAACGTCGATGCGGACGCGGCGCGGCGGTGCCGGGGATTGAGACGGCGGGGACGAGCGGGACGGACGGACCTCGTGAACCCGCTGATCTTCGTTCATGAACTTGCGTTGCTCGATCATGATCAACTCCGACCGCCACTTGACCCACCGCGCGGCTACCGCGGCGGGGCCGCCCAAAATCGTTTGGAAGCTGACGGCGGTCCCGGTGCCGACACGCGATTCGATCCGCAGCGTCGAAAAGTGCGCCGCGGCGAGTTGGCGGCTGATGATCAATCCCAACCCGCCGATGCTCTTGGCGGGCGCTTTGCCGGCGCCGATCAATTCCATGTCTGACGGCGAAATCCCGGCGCCTTGGTCAACGATCGCCCAGTTCATGATGCCCTGATCGCGATTGACCGTGGCACGAATCAGCACGGGACCGCCCTCACGCGTGACCCGAATCGCATTTCCGGCCACGTTGACGATCAGACGTCGCAGCAAAGTGGCATCCGCGTAGATCTGCATGCCTTCCTCAAACGGACCATCCCACAGCAAGTGGATCCCCCGCGGCAGAATCCACGGCTGCAACGTGGCTTCGACGTTGCTTCGCAATTCGTCGATGGAGACCCACTGACGCATCACATTGGGGAACCCTGAATCGAACCGACGCGATTGGACCATCTCGTCGACCAGCTGGACGGCGCAGTTGCATTGGTTGATCGCGGCGGACAAGCATTCGCTTTGCGCCGAGGACACCTTGCCCAGATCGCCATCGCGGACCAACCGGATCGCTTCACGGATCGTCGACAGTGGGGCGCGGAGGTCGTGCGCCGTCTCACTGATCAGTCGTGAAATCGATTCCAGTGGAGCATCGTCCGCGGCGCTCGACTGGTGGCCCACCGCAGCGATTTCTCGGCTCCCAGGCGTTTGCCCCGGCTTGCGTCGCGATGCGACCGTTCCGCCGTAGGGAACACCACGATCATCCACGGGACGGCTCTCGAGCGTTGCGGAGCCGACTGTCGTTGGGAAGGTTGAAGTCATGGTGAGGGTTCTCCAAGAAACGGGGGGACAGGTGACGCCGATGACGCGAGGGAGGGGATCGCACCGGGAAGGGCCTCGACGTGACCTGTTAGGTTGTGCGTATCGGCTAGGTCGAGATTGCGGCAACACGTTCCGGCCCCGATCGGCACGTGGAAACTCCAACAGCACGTCAGACCTTGCCAGATGTTCCGATCGTGCCGAGGGAAAGCTTGCGACTGCTCGGTGGCGAACTTAAACTCACAGGCGTTCGATTTCCCCGATCGACTCCCTTCCGATCCCGCTCCTCCTTTGATCGTCATCCCTATGCCTCATCATGCTCCCCCGAAGTTTCTGCCCCTGTGTGGTGCACTCTTGATCGCGATCGGCATCTCACTGACCGGATGCAAGATCGAAAAGATTGACACCAACGCCACCGACATCCAGACGACTGACGGCGAGTCGCGGTCGGCCGCGGTCAAGACGTCCGACGGAGAAAAGATACGTGTCGCCTACGTGACCAACGGGATCGCGTCGTTTTGGGACATCGCCGAAGAAGGATGCAAGGCAGCGGCCAAGGACTACGATGTCGAATGCCTGGTGCGCATGCCGCCCGATGGAACCGCCGATCAGAAACGCATGTTGGAAGAATTGATCTCCGATTCGGTTGCCGGTGTCGCCGTCAGCCCCATTGATCCGGACAATCAAACCAGCATCTTGGACGAGGTGGCCAAGGTGACGAACCTGATCACCCACGATTCGGATGCACCGAAGTCCAATCGCCTGGCCTACATCGGGATGAACAACTATGACGCCGGACGCATGTGCGGCCAACTGGTCAAAGAAGCGATGCCCGAAGGCGGCGAAGTGATGATCTTCGTCGGCCGGCTGGGTCAACTCAATGCCGATCAGCGGCGGCAAGGCATCATCGACGAATTGCTGAACCGCTCGAACGATCCCGACCGACCGTTTGACCCCGCCGACGGCGTGCTCAAGGGAGACAAGTACACGATCCTGGACACCCGCACCGACAACTTTGATTTTGCGATCGCCAAGAGCCGCGCCGAAGACGCGATCGTCAAGCATCCCAACATCGGCTGCATGATCGGCCTGTTCGCCTACAACCCGCCCAACATTCTGGAAGCGATTCGTGGTGCCGACAAAGTCGGCCAAATCAAAGTCGTCGCCTTCGACGAAGACGCCGATACGCTGAAGGCGATCCAAGACGGATCCTGTTACGGAACGATCGTCCAAAACCCGTATCAATACGGTTACAAGTCGGTCGAGTTACTGGCCAAGTTGGCTCGGGGCGACGAATCGGCGATTCCCGAAGGCGGTTTCCTGGACATCCCCGCCCGCGCGATTCGCAAAGACAACGTCGACGAGTTCTGGGCGGAATTGAAGCAGTTGACCGGGAAAGACGAAGCGGGCGCGGGCGCCAAGTGAGCCAGACGCCTGGAAAGAATCCGCGTCCCTTGCTGGAAGTTCGTTCGCTGGGAAAACGTTTTCCGGGTGTCCGCGCGCTGCACCAGATCGATTTGACGTTGATGCCCGGCGAAGTGCTGGCGTTGGTCGGCGAGAACGGTGCCGGCAAGAGCACGTTGATGAAAATCTTGGCCGGCGTTCAGCCGCCCGATGAAGGTCAAATCCTGATCGACCAAAAGCCCGTCACCATCGGCAGTGTGGCCGAAGCGATGCGGTTGGGGATCACGTTGATTCACCAAGAATTGAACCTGTCGGACAACCTGTCGGTCGGGGCCAACATTTTTTTGGGTCGGGAGCCGACACGATTCGGGCTGATCGATCGCGAAAAAATCGACCGCGAATCGAGACGGCATCTGGCTTCGGTGGGTCTGGACGTCGACCCACAGACGTTGGTGCGTGAGTTGACGATCGGCCGTCAACAAATGGTCGAGATTGCCAAAGCGCTTTCGATCGACGCCCGCGTGTTGATCATGGACGAACCGACCAGCAGCCTGTCACAGCGTGAAGCCGAAGCGTTGTTCAACGTCGTTCAGGGCTTGCGAGACCACGGCGTCAGTGTCATCTACATCTCGCATCGCCTGGCCGAAGTCGAAACGCTTGCCGATCGCGTCGCCGTCATGCGGGACGGAGAGAATGCCGGTGAGTTGGTCGGCGACCAAATCAATCACGACGCGATGGTCAGCCGAATGGTGGGCCGAGACGTTTCGCGGTTCTACGAGCGGACGGCGCGCTTCGATGTGGCCGCCCAGGGATCGGAACAGCAACTTCCCCCGGCGTTGGAGGTGACCGATTTGGTCGTCCCCGATCACCCCAAGCACAAGGTTTCGTTTCAGGTCATGCCGGGTGAAATCGTCGGCATCGCCGGGCTGGTCGGAGCCGGTCGGACGGAGCTGTTGCGGTGTTTGTTCGGCGTCACGCAACCACTCGGCGGCAGCGTGCGAATCAACGGCCAAACCGTGCAACTGCACAATCCCAAAGACGCCATCGCCAGCGGGATGGGTTTGGTCCCCGAAGATCGAAAAGAGCAGGGGCTGGTGATCGACTTCTCGGTCCGGAGCAATGTTTCCTTGGCGAGTTTGTCCGACAAAGCCGGCGCCGGGATGTGGATCGATTTCGCCGCGGAATCCGAAGATACGCACCAAAGCATCGATCGGCTGCGGATCAAGACGCCGACGGCCGACCAGGTCGTGCGTTATCTCTCCGGTGGCAATCAGCAAAAAGTGGTGCTGGGCAAATGGCTCGCCATGAATCCCAAGATCCTGCTGCTGGATGAACCGACGCGGGGGATCGACATCGGCGCCAAAGAAGAAATCTATCGATTGATCGAAACGCTGGCCGCCGAGGGACTGGCGATCTTGTTTGTGTCCAGCGAGATGGAAGAAGTGATCGCGATGAGCGACCGCACGCTGGTGATGCACGAAGGGGAAATGACGGGGCAGTTGGTCGGCGATGAAATCGGAGAAGAACAGATCATGAATTTGGCAACGGGTGTAGTCAGTCGATGAATAAAATCCTAGGCATCTTCGGCTTGTTGATTTTCGTCTGTCTATTCACGACGGTCTTAAACGACAGCTTCGTCGGGCAGTACAACTTGTACAACACGACGCGTTGGAGCGCGCTGTTCGGCATTCTGTCGATCGGCGTCGCCTTCGTGATCATCACCGGCGGGATCGATCTGTCGATCGGGTCCGTCGTGGGACTGGTCGCGTGTCTGTTGCCGATGCTGGTCGTCGAACAAGGGTACTCGCCGACCGCCGCCGTGCTGATCGTGATGCTGATCGCCGGCGCGATCGGATTGCTGCACGGCTTGCTGATCACGCGGCTGGACCTGCAACCGTTCGTCGTCACGCTGTGCGGACTGTTGTTCTACCGCGGCTTTGCGCGCTGGTTGACCGATGACGGGACGCTAGGATTCGGTCAAGACTATGACGGGTTGCGGTTGTTGGCGATCGGCAAACCGTGCAGTTGGGCCACGATGTTATTCGGCGGCGGGATCTGTCTGTTTTTGTACGGGGTGTGGAACCTGGGCCGTTTGCGCCGCCACGACGACCGGCACGCCGATGCCCCGCTTCAGCGCGAGCTGGACAGCGAGCGAAAACTTTCGGCATGGTCGATTCCGGCGATCGGCGTTCTGTTGGCCGTGGCCGGATCATCGCGTTTCTGGCTGGGCTGGGAGTCGGGCCCGGGGACACCGCTCTTCGAGATCGCGGGTTATCAGATCCGCAGCCTTGGGATCGAAGTTTCCGAGAACGCAGCGTTGATGCCATCGACGGTGATGAAAGACGCGGGCACGTTTTTATTCGTCCCGACGCTGCTCGCATTTCTGGTCTGGGCGTGGCAATCCGATGCCGGCCGGATGAAAAAGCCGTTCGCGTTGGTGATCGGATCGCTGATCTTGCTGGCGCTGTGTGTCTGGCAACTCGTGCCGTTGTTCCGCAGTGCGGCGGCCGATGACCGATGGCAAGTCGGCGCGATGGAAGTCTCCGGCGAGCTGTTGAAAACGGTTCTAATGATGATCGTTTTCGTGATCGTCGGCGGCGTGATCGGTTCGATCGGTTGGCTCATTTCGGCCGCCGGTACGGCATCGGGCCAATCCAAAGCGTTGACGCCTGCATTGGTTGCCACCGGAGTGATGGCTTTGCTGGGACACACCCAATTGGCCGCGACGATGGTGCCGATGCCGATGTTGATCATGATCGCACTGGCGATCGTCGCATCGATCTTCCTGAACCGGACGGTGTATGGTCGCTACCTGTTGGCACTGGGACGCAACGAGGAAGCGGCCCGATACAGCGGGATCAATACCAAACGCATGATCGTGGTCGCCTATGTGCTCTGCTCGTTGGCGGCGGGACTCGGCGGCATCCTGTTCGCGCTGGACGTCAATTCGGTACAGCCGTCGGGCTTCGGAAACTTTTACGAACTCTACGCGATCGCCGCCGCCGTGTTGGGCGGTTGCAGTTTGCGCGGCGGCGAGGGAAACATTTTGGGCGTGGTGATCGGGGCCGCGGTGATGCGGGTGCTTTACAACGCGATCAATATTCTGGGCATCAGCACGAAGCTGGAATTCGCGATCATCGGCATGGTGATTCTGGCCGGAGCGATCGTCGACGTCGTCGTCAAACGCATCGTCGCCAAACGGGCCGTGTTGGCGGCCGAGGAAGCGGACTAGACATCCTGCTTGCCGGGCGGGGGTCGCAAGCTGGAAGCGTACGCCCCTTCGAAGCTCACGCCACGTTGACGGCTATGCAACGGTTCCGTACCGATCCAACAGGCTTTGGGGGACGCGTTGGATGCGGCCTTCGCGGTTGATCACGGCCAGGGTGACCTTGGCGGTGACCAGCGTTCTCGATTCGATCGAGATCGTGTATTCATGAATGATCTTGCCGATGGTGACTTCCGCGATCCGCGTGTGAATGTCGATCAAATCGTCGTAACGGGCCGGCGATTTGTATCGACAATCGACTCGGGCGACCACGACCAGCAACCCTTCGTCTTCCATATCGCGGTATCGACCACCGCTGGCACGCAACATCTCGGTGCGTCCCATTTCGAAGTATTGGAGGTAGACGCTGTGATGGACGAAGCCCATCGGGTCGCACTCGTCGTAACGGACGCGGTGTTGGATCGTGTTTTCTCGCATCGGCAATCCGCGGTTCATTTGTAGGATGGTAAACGGCTTTGTCGCCGGATGACTTGACGACGATGCAACATTATGGGCAAACCGCCTTCGTTTGGTAACCGAGCTGATGAATCGATTCAATGCCACGATCGCCACGTCGCATCCGCGTTGGATGACATACGTTTTGCTCGCCGCGGCAATTTACAATCTTGTCTGGGGCGGCTGGGTGCTGCTGCGTCCGATGGACCTGTTCGACCTGACGGGGATCGATCGGCCGTTGTATCCGGGCATTTGGCAGTGCGTCGGGATGATCGTCGGTGTCTACGGTGTGGGCTACGCGATCGCGGCACGCGATCCGTATCGGCATTGGCCGATCGTGTTGGTCGGGTTCCTCGGTAAGACGTTCGGTCCGATCGGCATGGCGTACCAGTGGCTGCTTTTGCCTCCGGGCTCGCCGGGCCGATTACCGATTCAATGGGGCCTGGTGAACATCACCAACGACTTGATTTGGTGGCTGCCGTTTGCCGTGATTCTGTTCCAGGCGTTTAAAGCCGCGAGCGCGCCGCCGCCCTGTGACGCTCCTGAAGCCGCCAGCCGGCTGAACGAGCAATTCCGTTCACAGCGTGGTGTGACCCTGGCAGAGTTGTCGAGGCAACATCCGGTGCTGGTCGTGTTCCTGCGTCACAGCGGATGCACGTTCTGCCGCGAAGCCCTGCAAGACCTGCGCGAACAACGCGACCGAATCGAGGCGAAGGGGACCAGGATCGTGTTGGTGCACATGGGGGACGACGAATCGAGCCGGGCGTTCTTTGAGTCCTACGATCTTGGCGACGTCGATCGGATCAGCGATCCCGAGTGTCGTCTGTATCGGGCCTATGAGTTAGATCGCGGACGGATCGGACAACTGTTGGGCCTGTCGGTGTTTTGGCGGGGATTCAAGTGCGCGATCTTAAATCGTCACGGCGTCGGCAAATTGGGTGGAGACGGTTTTCAGATGCCGGGGGCTTTTCTGGTTCGCGACAATGAAATCGTCAAAGCCTTTCGCCATCAGACGGCCGCGTCGCGACCGGACTATTGCAGCGTGGCCGAGTCGACGGTCCGCTCCGCCCCGGTCGAGTCGTCGGCATCCTGATCGCCTGACGAATCCGACGATGAATCAGGACGCAGGTAGGGCGTGTTCGGCGGATCTTCGCTCCAAATCCAGGCCGCAAATCTGGCACCACACCGCATGCAGCGCCATCGAATCCGCAGGGTCAGCAAGAACGGCACCTGCTTGTACCAGCGGGACGGAAAGCATTCGTTCGGCCGGTTCTGACAGCGGGGGCACTTCACCATGGGATTCAAAAGGGCTGGATATTAACGACGTCTTCGTACCTGTCAGCTCGATGGTGACATCCCTCCGAGAGGGGAAATCGTTCAACTATACAACCCGTCAAAGTTGAACACGGCGAAAGACAGTGTCGATTCCCGGTAGCTGGTCGAGCCGAGCCCGATCGCCGTTACAGCTAGACCAAGACGGACGACCCAACGGCCATCTAGACAGTGCAGGGCCCGAAGGCCCCGCGCCAAACGGCTGATCATCAATCGACATCAGCCGGTTCGCGCCAGCGTTCAGGCCAGCGTTCAGGCCAGCGTTCAGGCCAGCGTTCAGGCCAGCGTTCAGGCCAGCGTTCAGGCCAGCGTTCAGGCCAGCGCGAGCGGCGTCCATCAATGTCGAGTTAGCGGTATCGGCCGTGTGGCCCGTTGCTAACGCGTGTGGGATTGAATCGACCGGCCGTTCAGCCGCCGGACCGCTTTGTGGGCCAGTTTAGGCAACGACCGCTGAATCGTACTCCAACTGGCGACGGCGTCTTTTTTGGGCCGGACGACGAAGTCAAATCCGACCGGAAACGCGGCTTGCTGGGTTCGAAACGACTCGCGGATCCAGCGTTTCCAGCGATTGCGGACGACGGCATTGCCCGTTTTCTTGGGGATCGTCACACCCAGACGGCGCGACTGAGCAGAACGATCATCACCGGGATCGCGGGGAAACGCGAACACCACCAAACAGCCGTCGGCCGCGCAGCCGCCCTTGCGGAGGGCCAGGGTGAACGAGCGACCGCTGACAACGCGTTTCGACTTGGGAAAGGCATTGGGTTTCATGATTGACCGTCAAAAGGCCAAGTCATCACGCAGCGACTGGGGGTTCTTCGCCGCGAACTGTCGCAGCAGCTCTTTTGAATCCTCGTCGATCGATTCGGGAAGCTTGATTTGCAACTGGACGATCAAATCGCCGCTGGGTCCCGATTTGGAAGGAATCCCCTGACCCTTGAGTCGCAGCTTGCGACCGCCGCTGCTGCCCGCGGGGATGTTCAACGTGACGACGCCCGACGGGGTGGGCACGTCGACGCTGGTTCCCAAGGCCGCTTCGCTGATCGAGATCGGCAGCGTCAATTCCAGGTTCTGACCGCGTCGTCGATAGTGTGGATGGGGCGAGGTTTTGATCACCAAGATCAAATCACCGCGCTGGCCACCATTGGGCGAGGGGGAGCCCTGTTGGCGGAGTCGCATTTTCGCGCCTTCGGCCACACCGGGCGGAATCGTGACGGCCAGTTTTTCGTCGCCGACATAGAACTCCGTCTCCCCACCGCGAACGGCCAATTCGAGCGGAAGCTCCAGTTCGTGGCGGATGTTTCCGCCCTTCTGTGGCGCTCGGGCCTGGGCCGTCCGCGTGCGTCCTCCGCCGGGCCGTCCCCCGGGGGCGCGTCCGCCGCCACCGAGGATTTGCTCGAAAAAGTCGCCAAATCCGCCTTCAAAATTAAATCCCCCGGGTTGGCCGCCGGCACCACCGCCGGCGCCGCCGAAGATCTGTTCCAGATCCAGCCCGTCGAATCCGCCCGGCGCCCCTCCCGGGTAGCCGCCCCCGCGGATCTTTTCAAAATCCTTGCCGTAGCGATCGTACGCCGCCCGCTTTTCGTCATCGCTTAAAACGTCGTAAGCTTCCTGGATGCGTTTGAATTTCTCCTGCGCATCCTTTCCCGGATTTTTGTCAGGGTGAAATTTGAGCGCCAGCTTGCGATGTGCTTTCTTGATTTCGTCTTTCGAAGCGTTTCGGGCGACGCCGAGTGTTTGGTAAAGGTCTTCAGCCACGGCAAAAATGTTCTCTAACGGTCAGTCAGATTGAGTCGGGTTTATACTAGGTCGCGACAAACTTGGCACGGTCCGCGCCACCTGGCCAGAGGTAGCAAAGCTTGCGCCGCAATCGTATCGGAACGAATCTCGGATGAAATTACGGCAAAGATCCGCCCGTTGGGCGTTTACTGTAGGCGTTCTGTTGACGTCGGCCAGTCCCTGTCTGGCCGCAGGCGGTTCATTGACGCTGAAGTTGGAAGACGAATCGACGGGCGAGCCGGTCATTTCGCGGGTCGAGTTTTTTCGCGGTGCCAATCCGTCAGGGCCACAGGAAAAGCAGATGCCCGTCCGTCAAACCGTCTCGGCGGGGATTGGTGTCGTCGTCGATCGCAGCGTCGTCTTGGAATTGCCCGACGGGCCGTATCGATTTCGCATCGTCCGCGGCCCCGAATACCGGGTGATCAACGGCACCTTCGAGCTAGAAAAAACGAGCCTGGATGAAAAAACGGTCGCGCTGCCGAGGATGGTCGACATGGCGGCCGAGGGATGGCTGGCCGGCGATTGCTGTGTCGTCCCCTCGTCCGAAAGCGTGCCGCTGAGGTTGGCGTCGGAGGATCTGCACATCGCCGCGGTGCTGGGCAAACGACCGGCCAAACCGATTCCCCGCCGCGATTCAGACGATCCGATCGAGCACGCACCGACCTGGATTCGCACCGACCTGACAGCGGACCGCGGGCTGGTCTATTTCGGATTTGATTCCCGGCACACATCGACGCTCGAGCCGACCGAGCATTCGCTGGCCCAGCTGGTCGCCGTCACGGGAAGCGAACACGCCGCCGACGTCAAAATCGGAATCGAAAACCCGTTCGCCTGGGAATTGCCGGTGTGGTTGGCCAGCGGAAAAGTCGACGGCCTGTTCGTGCTGGGGGATTGGCTGCGGCTGGACCGCCGCGTCACGTCGGTTCGCGAAGGCCGAACCCCATCGTCGTTCTCGCTTGCCGAACCAACCCAAGTCGGCCGTTACGCCGAGCGGATCTATCGACACGCACTCGATGCCGGAATTGAATTGGTGCCCTTAGCCGGCGGCGGCGATCGATCGGCGAAAACACCGATCGGATACAACCGCTTGTACGTCACTTCCAAACCGTCCCAGGGCGGTGACGGCGTGGAATCAGCGACCGCGCCACAGACCGAGCAGGCTTGGTGGGACGCCGCCTGGGCCGGCACCAGCGTGGCGACCAATGGACCGCTGATGCGTCCGCTAGTCGGCGGCAAACTGCCCGGCCATGTGTTTCGAGGCCGCAGCGGTGAAGTGTTGCGGATCCAACCGGAATTGAATCTGGCGGTGCGCGATCCGGTCGAATACTTGGAAGTGATTCACAACAACCGAGTGCATTACAGTGCACGCTTGGACGAATTTGCCAAAGCCGGCGGCGAGATCCCACCGATCATGGCTACTGAAAGCGGCTGGGTGATCCTCCGTGTGATGACGTTGCACGGCGAACATTACCGCGCGGCGATGAGCGCGCCGTGGTGGATCGAGTTTGACGGCCGGCGGCGGATCAGTCCGGAAAGCGTTCAGTTCTTTCGGGACTGGTTGTCCGAATACGAACAGCGGTTGACGCGATTGCCGCCGGATCAATTGGGCAGCTACGTGCCCTTCATCCGAGCGGCGCGGCGGTTTTGGGAGACTCGCTGAGCGATCCTCAACGGGTATCGGACGGGGACGCGCCAGGTGGGCAGGTCCGGGACCCTACCAGCGACAACGGCACAGAAGGTGATAGCGGAACGGCGCGAGCGGGCTGTCGATTTAGTCGATGTTCTGAAAACTGCGCGATGATCTTAGCCCGACGCGTGAGCGAGGGGCGCCGCGTGGCCCCTTGCTAACGCATGCGGGCTTAAATCGACCGCCCGCGAGCCGTCCGGTGTCAGCGTTGAAAACACCTTGAAGGACCGGAGGGCTCGCGCCCTACCGCTAACAACAACACTCCGTTTGTTACAAAAGGCGATGCCCGCGACTTGCGGCGATCCCGCCGGGGATTGGACGGCCACTTGTCAGCCGCTGGAGGCTCAGCCGAGCGTGACGATCTTGCCGGTCTTGGCACTTTCGTAGATCGCACAAATCACTTCGACGCTGCGTCGGCCTTCGTGGCCGTTGATCAGCGACGGGCGGCCTTCGTTGATGGCTTTGATGGATTCTTCAAAGATCTTCGTGTGGCCGTCGTGGCTGATCGCGGACGGGTCGGACGCACCGCCGCCGGTATCGGTCTTGCCGACCATTTCGGCGCGAATTTTTTCGTCGGTCGGGGTTTCGTTGGCAAACTCCCAGGCCTTGATGTCTTCTTCTTCCAGGATCGCGCTGCCTTCGCTACCGCTGATTTCGATGCGTTTGAGGGCTCCCGGGTAGGCCGTCGTCGTGGCTTCGATGACCCCCAGCGCGCCGCTTTCGAATTGCAGCGTGGCGACGGCGACATCTTCGACTTCGATGCGTTCGTGGGTCAGGGTCGACGTCATGGCGCTGATGCGTTTGACCGGCCCCATCAGCCACAGCAGCAAATCGACGCTGTGAATCGCCTGATTCATCAACGCCCCGCCGCCGTCCAGTTTCCAGGTCCCACGCCATTCGCCGCTGTCGTAGTACGCTTGGCTGCGGTACCACTTGACGTAGGCGTCTCCCATCGTGACTTTTCCAAAGCGTCCCGAATCGACAGCTTCCTTCATCAACCGACTCGACTCGTGGAATCGACTTTGGAAGGCCACGCTCAGTTGGACGCCGGCTTCCTCACAGGCCTGGATGATTTGATCGCAACGCTCGGTCGTGATCTCAAGGGGTTTTTCGACGATCACGTGCTTGCCGGCTTTCGCGGCGGCGACGGCGGGATCCAAGTGCAACCCGCTCGGCGTGCAGATCGACACGGCTTGAACGTCGGGGTCGGCCAGCATTTCCTCCAGCGAGGCGAATCCGCGACAGTTGTGCTCGGCGGCAAACGGTTCGTACTCCTCCTTGCGGCGACTGCAGGCACCGACCAGGTGGGCGCCTTCGGCATCGGCGATGGCCCGTGCGTGGAAATTTGCGATCATGCCGCAGCCGACGATTCCGATTCCGATACTCATTTAGCGTCCTCTCCCGGTGAATGGATTCAGGGTTTCAGCCCAGTCAATGTTCAGCCCAGATTGTCACGTCAAACGCGTGCCCTGTGAACCGCCCCGCGGAATGGCGGTCCCGATCTTTTCGGCCGACGCCCCTGGTACTCCGTTTGGTGAGCCGACGGCGGTCGCACGATGCCATTCACCATGGCACTGAGGGAGGTAGCGGAACGGCGCGAGCCGTCCGGTTTCAGCTTAAAAACACCGTGAAAGACCGGAGGGCTCGCGCCCTACCGCTAACCAAAAACACCCCGTTTGACGCTAAAGTAAGTGGCATTGGGCGCTAGCGGGTTGTCACTTGCGGAGCGACGGAATTACCTGTGTGCCGACCGATGGCAGCGCGAACCCACGGTTTATTGCCGCCCAGTCATCCGTGGGTTCGCGCTGCCATCCGTGGTTATTCTTTCCGATAGATAGGCCCGGTGAAATTGCTGGAGTGCGTCGTCCAGATTGAGTGTCAGGGTTGCAGACGCAGCAGAAGCCGCCGAGGCGTTCGGCGGTGAGCCGACGGCGTCGAAACTCTTGGCGAGTTCCGCTCCAGGGCCGGTGGGCTGGCCCGCATCGGCTGATAGAATCTGATCTGTACCTTGGTCGGTACCTGGCTGTGGGATTGCCATCGGCGCGCGTCCCAATGGTTGCCCGACGACACGAACGACAGCCCATCCTACTGAAACCCATCGATTGACCTTGTCCATCGCCAGCCCCCTCGGTACGCAGCGTCTGCACGAAATCGTCGATTTGCTGGACGAGCATGCGCGGATCAGCGAAGTCATCGCGGGGTGTTCGCCGGGGGATCAGCTGGCATTTTCGGGCGTCTGGGGGTCGCTGCGCGCGGTGTTGGCCGCGGCGGCCGCACGGCGCTGCCCCAACGTGCTGATGCTGCTGCCCCAAGCGGCCGATGCGGATATCGTTGCCGGCGACGCGATCGCTTTCGGGATCGCCGATTCAGTGGCCCTGCCGCTGAGCGTCGGGCGGTCGGGCAAACACGCCCTGGCCGACAGCGACTTGGCCGAGCGATTACAAGTCTTGCAGAAACTGCGTGGGCGGGACTCGGACGACACCAGCCCGTTGCTGGTGACCGCCTACATCGGCGGTGCGATCCAGCTGGTTCCCACGCCGGCCCAACTGGAAGCCTCCACCCGCGGTCTGGCCGTGGGGGACGAAATCGAGATGGAGGAAGTCGCCCGCTGGCTGGACCAGAGCGGGTTTGTCGCGACCACCGCCGTTCAATTACCGGGCGAGTATGCGACGCGCGGCGGGTTGATGGACATTTTTTCGGTCGATCAATCCAACCCGATTCGGGTCGAATGGTTCGGAGACGAAATCGAATCGATTCGCAAGTTCGATCTGGGCAGCCAACGAAGTGTCGAATCGATCAACGAGGTCGAGATCACGGCCGTCGGCGCGGACGATCAGACGTCCGAAGATTCCCTGCACGACATCGACCTGGGGCCGATCACCGACTACCTGCCCGACGACACGTTGGTGATTCTGGTCGACCCGCACGATAGCAAGCTGTCGGCCGAGACGCTGCTGGGGCGAACCGACGACCACAGCCATTTCACCGATTTCAATGCGTTGCTCGCATCGATGTCGCATCTGAAAGTGGTCACGGCGTCGCTGCTGAACGAAGGTGCCGAGACGACGATCGATTTGCAGTCGACCAGCGCTGACGGGTTTGCACTGGCGCTTGACGAAACGCAGACGCGGATCGACACGGTCGCCGCCGACCACGAAATCCTATTGGTCGGTGACACGCCATCGGACAGCCAGCGGCTGATGGAATTGTTAGCCGAAACCGAGGCCGCGCGCAGCGGACACATCAAGCCGGCCGTCGCACAGATCAGCGGCGGATTCCGGCTGACTGCCGCAAAACGATTGGTGCTCACCGGCGCCGAGCTGTTCCATCGCAGTCCGGTTCGACGCGGCAAGACGCGTGCTCCGGGAAAACCGATCACCGCGTCGATGCAGTTGGAAGCGGGCGATCTGGTCGTTCACCTCTCGCACGGCATCGGGCTTTACCGGGGACTGGACCACATCGAAAAAAACGGCCAGCACGTCGAACATCTGGTCATCGAATACGAGGGCGGTTCCAAAATCTATGTCCCCGCCTCGCGAATCGGTTTGATTCAACGCTACGTCGGCGGCACCAAGAACCGTCCCAAGCTGGCCAAGATCGGCGGGCAAGCGTGGGTTCGACAGAAGAAAGCGGCCGAGTCGGCGGTGACCGACATGGCCAGCGACTTGCTCGAGTTGCAAGCCAAACGCACCGGACGACAAGGCATCGCGTTTGACCCCGATCACATCTGGCAACAACAATTCGACGCCAGTTTTCCGTACCAGGAAACGCCCGATCAGGTCACCGCGATCGCCGACTGCAAAGACGACATGGAATTGGCCAAACCGATGGACCGCTTGATCTGCGGCGACGTCGGATTCGGCAAGACCGAAGTCGCCATGCGGGCGGCGTTCAAAGCGGTGACCAGCGGCTATCAGGTCGCCGTGTTGGTGCCGACGACCGTGTTGGCCGAACAGCATTTTCATAACTTTCGCAATCGGATGGCCGAATTCCCCGTCCGCATCGAAAAACTCAGCCGGTTCTGTACCGCCGCCGAACAACGCCAAACGCTAAAGGATCTCAAGGCGGGAAAGGTGGACATCGTCGTCGGCACCCACCGCGTGGCCGGCAAAGACATCGCGTTCTCGAATCTGGGTCTGGTCGTCATCGACGAAGAACAGCGGTTCGGCGTGGGCGTCAAGGAACGCTTGAAGAACAAACATTCCAACGTCGATGTCCTGACGCTGTCGGCAACTCCGATCCCGCGAACCCTGCACATGGCGTTGGTCGGCGTTCGCGATATCAGCAACTTGGAAACACCACCGGCCGAACGCCGCAGTGTCGAAACCGTCGTGACCCGTTGGGATGACAAACTGATTCGCAGCGCGATCGTCCGCGAGCTGAACCGTGGCGGACAGATCTTTATGGTGCACAACCGAATCGGTGACATGGACGAGGTGGCCGAGAAGATTCGCAAGATTGTTCCCGAGATTCGGATCGTGATCGGACACGGTCAAATGCCCGAAGGCGAACTGGAACAAGTCATGGTCGACTTTATCGAACACAAGTACGACATGTTGTTGGCGACCACGATCATCGAAAGCGGATTGGACATCCCAAACGCCAACACGATTTTCATTGACGATGCGGATCACTACGGACTGAGCGATCTGCACCAGTTGCGTGGCCGCGTCGGACGGTACAAACACCAAGCGTTCTGCTACATGATGGTGGCGCCCCACAAACACCTGTCGCCCGAGGCGAGCAAACGTCTGCGGGCGATCGAAGAATTCAGCCAGATGGGAGCCGGGTTCGCGATTTCGATGCGCGACCTGGAAATACGCGGCGCGGGAAACCTACTCGGCAGCCAACAGAGCGGGCACATCGCTGCGATCGGCTACGAGATGTATTGCCAACTGCTCGAAGACGCCGTCCGCCAGATGCAAAATCTGCCGCCTGCCCTGTCCGCAGACGTCGACATCGACCTGCCGATCGAAGCTTATCTGGCACCGGACTACGTGCCCGATTTGCGTCACAAGATCGATCTGTATCGGCGGATCGCCAAGATCGAGAACGCCGATGAGATCGGATTGATTCGCGAAGAGTTGTTGGACCGATTCGGCCCGCTGCCCGATGCGGCCGAGCGGATGCTGGAACTGGCCGAACTGCGTCTCGACGCCGCCGCCTGGCAGATCGCGTCGATCACCAGCGACGCGCGATTCATCGTGCTGCACTACACCCAGCGTCGCCGCGTGGAATTGTTGGCCAAGCATTCGAAGTACCCGGTTCGAATCGTCGACGCCAAACGCGCCTACATACCGCTGCGGCCCCAGAAGAAACCCGGATCCAAAAAACAGCCCCCCAAAAACTACCCCGAGATCGATATCGATGATCCGACCGGTGGCGGGTATCTGAAACTGGCCCGCGGCGTGTTGGGCTGACGCGTCCCCGGGAGGAGTCGCTGCCGCGAACCGGCTGATCTCAAACGATGATCAGCCGTTTGGCGCGAGCCTACGGGCCCGAACTCCGGCCACCCGCTTTCATCGCCTCGGGTTTCTGAGCGCTACAAATACATCCCGACAAAGCCCTGGCCGAGTTCGTTTTCTTCGGCCAACTTTTGCATGCGGGCTTCGGTTTTGGACAGATCACCGGCCTCGATGTAACGGTCGAATTCGACCAGCACCGCATGCTGAACCGACTCGGCGAAAAAATCCACGATCGGCTGTGACAGCCAGCCACACGTCTCGCGTAACAGTTTCACCGTCAGGTCCACCGATCGAGTTTTGCGGTCTTCTTCGCCCGTCAGCGCGGTGCCTTCGAATGAGAACGCGATCTCGCCGCGATTGGTCGCGTTGGTCAGGTGGAACACGCACGTGCATCGGTGCAGGTAATACGTGTTGTGGGTACCGTGTTTTTTCATCGCCGCCTTGACCCGCTGGACGAACTGCTCGTAGGCCGGCGACGCGTCCAGGGGCACATCCAATCGCGACACGCTTCGCAGCGGCAGACAATCGAATTCGATTTCGACCCATTGGCCTTTCATTGGATTTTCTCCTGGGGTTGTGAAAAGAATCACATGGCATCACATGGCAGGTGTCCAGGTCGGTGGAAACATCGGCCTTGATGCAGAAAACCTAACGCCACAGCGACTTTTTTGCGAGCCTGGGAACATCATCGCGAAACAATCGACGTCGAACCTTGCCGATGCGCTGGATCGCCACGGCAAGGAAATTTTCTTGACACCGCCGTCGCTTCAGCAAAAAACGGAATCCCCGGGCAGCCATTGAGAGGGTGCCTTGGGATCGTCCACCGTTCTCATCGTTTTCGCCCGGAGCAAGCCTTATGACGCCCAACACCTGTGCACGCGACATGATGGTATCGAACCTGACAACACTCTCGCCAGACATGGACGTTTTGGAAGCCCTCGATGTTCTGCTGCAACATCGAATTTCCGGTGCACCGGTGGTCGACCGGGACGATCGCTTTTTAGGGATCTTCTCGGAAAAGTCTTGTATCCGATTCGTCGTCAACGCGGCCTACGAACAGATGCCGTCGAACAACGTGATGGCGTTTGTCGACACCGATCCCCCGACCATTGAAGCGCGTACGGATTTGCTTTCGATCGCCCAGACGTTCTTGGATGCGTCGTGCCGCAGGTTGCCGGTGTTGGATTCCAACCGGCGGTTGCTCGGTCAGATTTCACGTCGCGACGTGATGCGTGAAGTCCGCGATCACCTGAATAAACAAGAACCGGTCGCGACGGGTGCGGGATTGTACCTCAGTGCGGTGATCGACGGCGTCGACCGTCCGTTCCGGGCGGCGCGTTAGGGATCGATCACGGCTTTGCCCCAGTACCGCGAAGTCAACGTTAGTGGCGACGCCCGGACGGGTTCGCGTCAGGCGGGGGACCGAATATCCGGAGGTGTCGCTGCGCTCACCTCCGGCGACTGGCTTTGACCCATTCGGGGTCATGCCACGCCGCTCAAGTATCCGTCAGCGTGGCGGCGGCGGCGAGTTGTTGGATTTGGCGGAGTTTGACGAAGTTGTCGCGATAGAGCACCGACGTGGCTTCTTTCATTTGCCGCAAGTCCTCGCGGACCTCGTCAAAGAATTCTTTCAGCGCGACGTTTTCGACTTGGTGCTGGGCGAGATCCTGCTCGAGCTTCAGCTTTTCTTCCTGTCCCTTTTCCAGCATGCCCAGCGTGGCGGCGATCGCGGCGTCCAGGACTTGCTTTTCGTACTGCATTTCGGCGATGCGGATATCGAGTTCGCTGATTTGCAAACGAATCCGTCGCAAGACATAGCGATAGTCGTTCAGTGGTCGCAAGTAATACGTGTCGACCAGCGAGGCGACTTTTTCTTGGTCGATCAACAGTTTGGCGGCTTCCTCTTTGACGACCAATTCATCGCCGACGGCAAACGTGATCGAACCGCCATCGGCGCGTTGCAGACTGCTATCGACCGCTCGTCCGTTGTTGTCAAAGAAGCCGCCCTCGAGCGCACCACGCTGTTCGGGGCTGTCCACATCGATCGTGTACTTCTTGTCGAAGCGGACTTTGACCCAACGGGCCGCGGGGTCTTCCGGCGATCCACGTTGTCCGTCACGGAGGTAATTGGCGATCGTTTCCTTGTTGGATTCCTCGCGATTGGCTCGCAGGATCATGTTGACCAATTCGTCGTCGACGCGTCCAAGAATGTTGTCTTCATCGGCCTTGCTGCCTTCGGCGATGAACGGCTCGTGACCGTCCAGCGGCAACATCTCGTACAGCGACCAACTGACCGCGCGGCCGCTGTTGATGGCATCCAATTGGTTTTGTTCCAGCGGGAACGTCGGCGCGATGGTGACCACGTTGGGCTGGCTGGCGATCACTTTAAATTCGCCCAGGTAGACCATCGGGACGGGTTGTTCCAGGTCGCGGAATTTGCCTTCGGCGAATCCGTAAACGACCAAGCCGACCGGGACCAAGGGACCGGCGGCCGCATCCGCCGCCGGGGCCGGTTGGCCGGGCACGGCGGGGGCGGTGTTGGCTCGCAGCGTGATTTGACCGGAGGGATCCGCTCCGCCGAACGCCAGACTTCGCCAGCGTCGACCGGCTTCGGTACCGAGGTTGGACAGCTTCAGCGACAGCGACTTCAAGCCTTCGCCACCGGTCCCGCCACCGCCGTCGCCGTACTGCAGCTGGCGATTCTCCTCTTCCACGTTGGCCAGTCGCCCCTCCAAGTCTTCTTTGATCTTGTGCCACGCCTGGCGACTCTTCAGCACCCCTGCGGTCGGGAACAGCAAGATGATCGCCAGCAACATTGCGATCACCGCGCTGGTGATGTGGTACCAACGCCACTGTTTGGCCGCTTTGACCACCATCACGACGAAGGCGATGAACATCGCCAACAAGACTGCCAGAATAATGAATTTCATGATGGTTGGGCGGCGACAGATCGTCGTCAGAGGAGGCGATTATTAGGGACCCGCGCGGTGCAGCGCCGGCGTCTGAGGCCTTCGAACAGGCTCGAAAACGGGTTTGGTGCGGAAAAGGTGCAGGTTTCCAACCGTTGGATACTAAGTTGGGCAAGATAGAGCGTCAAGCATTTCTATGGTTTCGGAGCATCTTGCCTGGCCGATTCAGTCTTCCTAAGCCCCAAACGCCAAATTCGAGCCGGATTCGGGCGTGTTCTGTCGGTGTGGGGCGGTCGCAGGGATCCGTCGCCCAGGCCGAATCACCGTCACAGCCGGAACAACCGGCCCCCCTGCCGTGCCAAAACCGCCCACTCGGCCGGCGAAACGGTGATGATTCCATTGCCTGTTGTCCGAATCGATGGTTGGGTTGTTCTGGCAATGCCAATTGAACGACTCAATTGACTCGCAGCGATTTGCCTTTTTAAAGCAATTCGCCGCATCGTAACCATTCGAACGGAATCGCGGATCAAACGTGGCTACAAAACAGACATTGCGTAGAGTGCGAACGAGCCGGAAACAGACCTCGGGCAAACGAAATCACTTCGCCACAGCACTACTCAGTGCGTCGTTGGCCGCCCTGACCGGGCTCAGCGCGATCGGATGCCACCGCCAGTACTACCGCAAGCAGGCCGACCAGGAAGTCAATTGCCTGTTGCAAGAAAAAACCTCCCACCTGGCCCGGCGACCGAACACCGACCTGGGAATTGATGTCGACCGTCGCAGTCGGATGTACAACCCGTTCGACCTGGATTTCCAACCGATGCCGATGGACGATCCCGCATCGCATCGCTACATGCAGTGCGTCGACGGCCGTCGCGGCTACCCGATGTGGGACGCGGCAGGATTCACCAATTCCGTGGAGAACCCCGACTGGTGGCAGTTCTTGCCACTGGACAAGGACGGCGTGCTGGTGCTCAACGCCGACACCGCCGTTCAGATCGCCTTGCTGCACTCGACGGACTACCAGCAACAACTCGAGACGCTGTATCTGTCGGCGCTTGATGTCAGCAGCGAACGATTCCAGTTCGACACCCAGTTCTTTGGCGGCAGCGGCGCGTTCTATGACATGACCGGCGGCGGCGACAGCTCGCGATTAGGCGTCGGCACCACGGGACTTAACTTCAATCGCGCCTTCGCCCACGGCGGAAGCCTGGTGGCCGGTGTCGCTAACAATATCGTTTGGGAACTGAGCGGCAACAACACACAGAACGCAACGTCGCTGATGAGCTTTCAGCTGTTTCAACCCTTGCTGCGAGCAGCCGGGCGCGACAAGGTGATGACGCGTTTGACGCTGGCCGAGCGTTCCTTGCTGGCGAACATTCGTTCCTTCGAGCGATTTCGCCGCAGCTTTTATCTGAACGTCACAGTGGGGCGAGGTCTGGAAAGCCAGGTTCGACGAAGTGGCGGTGTGTTCGGCGTCGGACTGTCTGGCTTCACGGGGCTGGGCAGTGGTCTGGTCGGCGGTGTCGGCGGCGGCGGCGGTGGTGGCTTCGGCGGCGTCCAAGACGCCGGCGGGTTCATGGGGCTACTGCAGGATCAACTTCAGATCCGTAACCTGGAAGAGAACATCGCGCGGTTGAGCGAGAACCAGCTGGTGTTGGAGAACACCCTGATCGAATTGCTGACGACGATTCCAGATGACCCTCAAGAGATCATTTCGCAACGATTGCAGGTCGCCCAACAAAAGAGCGCCCTGTTGAATTCGCAAAGCCAACTGGTGACGCGACAAGCGGCCTACCAAGCTTCTCTGGATCGGTTCCTCGGCACGCTGGGACTGCCCCCGTACCTTTGTGCACGCATCCAGGACCCATTGTTGGAGCGGTTTGAATTGATCGATCGCGACCTGCGTTCACGTCGCGAAGAACTGATCCGATTGCGTAGCGTCGTCGGCCAGCTGAACCTGACCTTACTGGAAGAAACCGAGTCGGGGACCGATCCCGATACCGGATTGCCGGTGTCGCTGCTGTCATGGACGCCGGTCGTTAAAGAAACGGTCGGGCGATTGCGAACCGAACTTGAACCACTGGAAGCATTCCTCGGCGAGCTACAGCAAGTGGACGCGCCGATCGTGGCCACCGACATCGCGAAACTGGCTGAAACGATTCCGCAACGAATCGAACAGAACGATCAATTGGTCGAACTCTATGAGGTCGAACGCGAGAACATCTGCACGTTGCTGCAGGTCGACAAAATTGACGAGTCGGTGTTCGACGTCAGCGAACTGGCAACCCTGCAGTCCTACCTGGGCAATTCCTACGACGCCTTGATGGGCCGGTTGGAATCGTACCGGGCGAAAGTGGCGTCCATCAATGCATCATTGGATCGATTCTTGGAAGAAGGTCCCCAAGGCGACTCGCCGACCGAGCTGTCCAAGAAGATTCGTGAAGAGCTGATCTTGGCGACGCAAGACCTGTTGTCCGAACTGGGTGATGACATCCTGACGATGCAATTGATCCAGGCTCGCGCCCGCACCGAAAGTGCCCTGCTGCCGGAAGTCAACATCCAGCCCGCCGAGGCCTTTGAGATCGCTCGGCGAAATCGTCGCGACTGGGCCAACGCTCGGGCGGCACTGGTCGACAGCTGGCGGGCGATCGAATTCATCGCCGACGACCTGGAAAGTTCACTGGACATCCGCGTCAGCGGAGGTGTCGGAACGGCGCCGGGAGAAAACAATCCCTTCGCGCTTCGCGGCAAATCGAGCACGTTGAGCGTCGGTTTGGAGTGGGACGCCCCGATCACGCGGCTACAGGAACGCAATACCTATCGGCAATCGCTGATCGAATTCGAACAGGCCAAACGCGGGTACTACGAATACGAAGACAGCATCTGGTTGCTGTTGCGGGCACAAGTCCGGCAGCTGCAGGTCAACCGCGTCAATTTTGAATACGGACGTCAGGCGGTTCGGATTGCGGCGTCGCAGATCGAGTTGAACGGAGACATCCGCGAACTCCGCGACGCTCGCGGACTGAGCAGTGGTCCGACCGCGGCTCGGGATACGATCTCTGCACTCGGCGACTTGCTCGACGCACAGAACTCGCTGCTCAATATCTTCGTCAACTACGAAGTGATTCGACGCGGACTGGACTTGGATCTGGGAACGATGGAACTGACCCCCGAAGGGCTGTGGATCGATCCCGGTCCGATCGATCCGGACTACTTGCTGACCTTGCCGGGAACGACCACCGAAGCGGTCCCCGGTGGAGACTGCAGCCGTTGTGGGATCCGGATCAAGAACCAGCCCCAGCCACCAGATTTCCGCGGCATCTACATCAACGAACCCTCGCTATTGGAAATCAACCAGGTCGGTTTCGAAGAAACGCCGTAGGCGACGGCCAACCTGAAACCTGAAACGTAGCAGCGAGCGGGAAGGAAGAGTCGCATTGTCGTGGATCGCCCGTTGCTTAACAATCAAACGCTTCGGCGATCAAACCCGCGGCGCGTTCGACTTGTTCGTTGCTGGTGGTCCAACCGAGCGAGACGCGGAGGGTGCGACCGATTTGCGAATCGTTGCGTCCGATCGCGCGGAGCGACCGCGTGAACTCGTCCGGCGGTGAATTTGCTTGAGCGGTCGCCAACGCCAACTCCCTGGCCGATTCGTGGATCCGCCGCGCGTCGCCGGGCAACTCCAATGCGACGGTGTTGGGCAACCGCGGCGATGCGTCGCACAGTACCAGCGGCGGAGTCGACAGCTGCTCCGACAGATGATTCACAAAGTGGTCGCGGAGTTCGGCCAATTGATCGTTGGCTTCGACACAATATCGCTCGGCCAGACTCGCCGCGGCGCCCAGGCCGATGCAGCCGGGAATGTTCTCCGCCCCCGGACGCAATCCCATCTCGCGTGGTTCCCCAAAGGTGATGGGGTCGAGTTGCAAACCCCGGCGGACGTAGATCGCGCCCGATCCCTTGGGGCCATAAAACTTGTGCCCACTGATCGCCACGGTGTCGGCGCGAAGGTGTTTGACGTCGACGGGAACCTTGCCGAACATCTGGGTCGCGTCACAGTGGACACAGATGCCCCGGTTGTGGCAGCGGTCGGCGACTTCACGGACCGGTTGGATGGTTCCGACGATCGCATTGGCACCTTGCAGACAGACCAATCGCGTGTCGGGCCGCAGCATCGCTTCGACGGTCAGCGGCGAGATGATGCCCGAGGGCTCACAGGGAATCGTCTCGATCGTCCAGCGCGGATCTCGCGTGGGCAAACCGGACAGCGGACCCAACACGGACTCGTGCTCCAATTGGCTGACCAGCACGTGTCCCGGTTCGGCAGCCCCGAGCAGTCCCAGGATCGCCAAATTGTTCGCTTCGGTTCCGCCGCTGGTGAAAACAATTTCGAAGGACTCGCAACCGGCCATCGCCGCAATGCTTTCCCGCGCCCCCTCAAGCGCTTCGCCGACCGCGTGGGCGTGCGCGTGTTCTTGGCCGGGCAACATGTAGTGCGTCGACCAATACGGCTGCATCGCCTCGAGAACCGAAGGCGCCAGGGGCGTGGTGCGATTGAAGTCGAGATAAATCACTGAAACGCGGGATCATCGACGCCGAAAATCGAAACGGCGAAAGAAGAAAAGAACGGAACGGGGGACGCAACACCATAATCAGCATCCCCGAGTTTTGCAGGTTCCCGTTTTGGTTCCTAGCGGTGCTCCCCCCATCGGCGCGGTCCGCGGAGCGGGGATAGAGAGAGGTTTCCTGTGAGCGGCAGGGCGCGAGCCCTCCGGTTTTTCACAGTGAAACCGGACGGCTTGCGGACTGTCGATTTGACCTGATCAGACATGGGATCAGTCGTTCCGCTGACTCCCTCGGTGCCAGAGGAGGTGGTATTAGCCCGCCGGAGCCGGCGGCCACGCCCCCTCCGTCGACGACGCCGATCGGGCGGCCTGGGCGACTGTCAAATCGACTTTTGCCATCGTTTTGACCAAACCTCCCGCTGCCGGCGGCGATTTTTCTAGCAATTCAAGGACGGATGCATTTGCACTCCCTCGGAAATACCGCGATAATGGGTTCTGATCGAATCGTGCGGGAACCGATTGCAAACCAACGCCGGCCAGTTCGCATGCCGTGAAGATCCGCCTGATTCGGATCACTGGTCTCTTCTTCTCTCTTCGTTCGGAACGCGAGCAAATGAAACGTCAATCTAAGGGTTTCACCCTGGTGGAGTTGTTGGTGGTGATCGCCATCATCGGAATCTTGGTCGGCTTGCTGCTGCCCGCGATCGGTGCCGTCCGCGAGCGGATGCGAAACGTCCAGTGTTTGAACAACCTCAAGCAGCTCGGATTGGCCACCACAACGTTCCACTCCAGCAAGGGGCGGTTGCCGCATTACACGAATTTTTACGGCAGCTACGCCGGCGGCAGCGACCCCGCGGTTCCCGGTGGTCCTGTGATCGCCCCGCACCTGAAGATCGGGGGTTACGGCGTCGAATTATTACCGTACCTGGACAACCAGCCGCTGTACGAACGTTGGTCGACCAATAAATTCCCAGTGATTTCGGCAGACGACAGCGGTGGGACTGCGGCCTGGAATAGTTTATCCGGCGCGACGGTCGACGTGTTTCGATGCCCCAGCAGCACCGTGACGCGAGGCCAGTTTGGGTACAACAGCTACGTCGGCAACAACGGCTCGGTCGACTCGGGGCTCAACAACGCCAACCCGAAGACATTTGTGCAAAACGTCATCAACAATCAAAGCGTGACGGGAGCCGCATTCGTTTTCAATCAATCGGAAAACAAGAAGAACGGGCTTTTCCGAAGCGGTTACATGGGTGACCCGATTGCTCCCGCGTTCTTCACGGTTTCGGGAACAAAGATGACGCTGGAGGATATCACAGACGGCCAAACGAACACGGCGATGTTCAGCGAAAACCTTCAAGCACTCGCGTGGTTCCAGCCTGGATTCACCGCCGGCAATGACATGAAGCAGATCAGCACCACGGGGCAACTGGACTGGGCACAAACGTCGACGACCAGCGGCACACCCACGATCATGGAAGCGTACCTGAAGGCGAAATTCACCACGGGGATGGTGTGGCATTTCGAAGACGATCGCAACATCGGTAGCTTTCCCACCGTTTCAGCGGTGCACCGGATCAACGGCACTGTGGGCAGCTCGGGAGCCCAGCGAAATGACATCCTGGAAATGGATCTAACCAATTGCCGCGATCTTGCACGTCCGACTTCCAACCACCCCGATCAAGTCAACATGGTGTTCGCCGACGGGGCCACCAAGTCGGTCTCCAACACGATCGACTATCACGTCTACCAGGCCATCCTGACCCCCAACGGAGCCAAGAGCGAAGTGCCGGCACCGGACTGGATCTTGACCGACGAGTTGACCCAGTAGTGTGTATCGTAGTGGGATAGGCTTCCAGCGTGTCATCTCCGCATTGACAGGCTGGAAGCCTATCCCACTCTTGCATTGACAGGCTGGAAGCCTATCCCACTCTTGCGTCCCGGCCCTGTCACTCGGCCCTGTCACTCGGCCCTGTCACTCGGCCCGCAACACCGTCGAATCGGCGTGGACGGCGATCGAACACTCGGGCATCGCCGCGGGCAAGAGCAGCGACTGTCCCCGTCGCAGTTCGATCGATGCGTCATCGGTCGTCAACGTCGCGGTTCCGATCGGGACGGTCAGAATGTGAAAACGCCCGTCACCGCCGACGACATCGCTGCCGTTTTCCAGCGACGAGAGCACGAACTTGTCACAGGCGACCAATCGCTGCCAACCGCAGGCCGACGGGTCGCTCTTGAGTGCTTCGACGGGGCCGGACTCGTAATCGGTGACTGCCAGCGATTGTTCAATGTGCAGCGGCCGGGGATTGCCGTCGGCACCGACCCGGTTCCAGTCGAACAACCGAAACGTCGTGTTGCTGGATTGCTGGATTTCCGCGATCACCAAACCGGCGCCCAAGGCGTGCACGGTCCCTGCGGGAATGAACACACAATCCCCGCGTGAAGGATGAAACGAGTGCAGCACGCGGTCGGTTTCGCCGGCGGCCATCGCTTCGGCCAATGCATCGCGATCGACACCCGATTTGAGCCCCGCATAGATCAGGCTTCCCGGTTCCGCATCGACCACGTACCAGGCTTCGGTCTTGCCGCGGTCGGGAACATCCATCGTCGCCCCGTAGGCATCGTCGGGGTGGACTTGGACCGAGAGCACACGATTGCAGTCCAGATATTTCAAGAGCAGCGGAAACTTCGCTTCCTCGGAGGTTTCTCCGAGTGTCCAGGCTGCGTCATTTTGAATCAGCCCGGAGAGGGTTCGGCCGGCCAGCGGACCGTTTTCGACCACGCTCTGATCCTGGCCGTGATCGACGATTTCCCAGCTTTCGGCGTAGTTCTGCTCGTCACCGATGGGTTTTCCCAGCAACTGCCCCAACTTGGAGCCTCCCCAGAGGGTTTGTTTGATCAGGGGGTGGAATTGCAGGGGATACGGAGATTCTTTCCCAAACATGGTCTTCCTGGAGGTGACAAATGGCGGCGCAATTGGTTCAAATATACGGATGATGAATCCGCGGTCACGAAGATCTGCTTGAAAGCGCCAAATGTAGCGGACATGGACCGTCCGACTTTCCGGACGCTTTTGCTAAACTGTTCGGCTATGGATTTCGGCCGAACCAAGGAATTCTCTCTGATGGAATTCTTTCTGGTGGTCCGATAGCCGTCACTCGCTGTGGACGGCTGCGTCGGTCTATCGCGCTCATTCAACTTTCCTGGAACAGTTAATCAATCGTGGACGCTACGGCTCAACGCAACGCTTCGGCCCGCTCTCCCCAAGCAACACGGCCGAAAGACGATCTTTTCGAAAACTCGACGATGACCTTCGGCGAGCACCTCGAAGAGCTTCGCCATTCTCTCGTCCGTGCCATCATCTGCCTCGGCATTGGACTGGCCGTCGGATTGACGGTCGCCAATCAAGTCGTCCGCTACGTCGCCGAACCGCTCAAGGCGGCGATCGTGGACTTCAATGCCAAGCGAAGTTTAGCGATGCTCGGCTATGAAGACTTGGACGATCCAGATGTTCAGGCGTTGCTACCGTTGATCACCGAACGCTCGCTGAAGTGGCAGGTGATTTACGAGATCCCCGACGAACTGCAAAACCTGACCCCCGAATCGATCGAGCTGACCCCGGATCCCCGCTCGCCAACCGAACCGCCCGTCGTCAGCGAACCGCAGACAGCGAAGTCGAAAGCGAAACAACCCGAGACGCAAACGCCTGAGCCGCAGAATCCGGAATCGCCGGCCGCCAATCCACCGGCCGCCAATCCACCGGCCGCCAATCCACCGGCCGCCAATCCACCGGCCGCAATCCACCGGCCGCCAATCCACCGGCCGACGACGACACTCCCGACGAGCTTGAGGTGGTCGAGTCCGCGACCCCGGTCTCGATCGCTGCTGCAACCGGTCCGGTCGCAGCAACACCCGGGGCACGTGTCAAACCGCGTGAGATCGCGGACATCTTGCGCGCCCTTCCCGCGGCGTCGGATCTGCGCCCCAAAGTCCAGTTCATCCGCGACACCAAGGGACTCAGCACGTTCAAGGTGGAAGAGTCGTTCATGATCTGGGTCAAGGCGGGATTGATCGTCGGTGCGGTGCTGTCGTCGCCGGGAGTGTTTTATTTTCTTTGGCAATTCGTCGCCGCCGGACTGCATCAACACGAACGCAAGTATGTCTACGTCTATCTGCCGGTCAGTGTGACGCTGTTTGTGTCCGGCGTCGTGCTGGCATTCTTTCTGGTCCTGCACTACGTCTTAAACTTCCTGCTCGCGTTCAACGGCAGCATGGATGTGGAAGTCGAGCCTCGGCTGACGTACTACATCAATTTTGTGCTGCTGTTGCCGCTGGGTTTCGGGTTGGCGTTTCAGTTGCCGCTGGTGATGCTGTTCTTGCAACGCATCGGACTGATCGAAACCGAAATGTACGTCGGCAGTTGGCGGGTGGCGATCTTGGTGATTTTCGTTTTGTCGATGTTGCTGACGCCCGCCGATGTCACCAGCATGATTGCCCTGGCGGTTCCCCTGATGTTCCTTTACTTCCTGGGGATCGGGATGTGTCACTTCATCCCACGCGGTCCAGGTTTGGGAAGCGGTGCGTATGATCCGGCATAGGAGCATCCTTGCCCCAGGCCGAACGCAGTGCGAGCGCATCGAACGCTCGTTTAGGAATTGATTCAGGCCAAGCGACTGCTGAGCAGTTGCATCAACAGTTCTTCGCCCAAGGGCGAGTCACCGCCGAACACGGTGTCGTCACCGCTTTCGCCGAAGATCCAGTCGTTGCCGGTACCGCCGAAGATGACATCGTTGTCGGTTTCGTCACTGGTGGTGTCGTCACTGTCACCAGCGACGACGTCGGAGGATTCCCCCGTTTCTTCGGCCACCGGATCGACGGTTTCCCCGTCGCTGGAATCAGTGTCTTCGGCGACGGGCTGCGGATCGATGATGTCCGACTGTGACTCGGGAGTCTCCGAGGTGTCGCCAGTCACTTCGCCAGTCACTTCGCCAGTGACCTCATCGGTCGGCTCAACGACGACTTCTCCAACGGGTTCGTCGGACACTTCGTCGGTCGGGTCAACGGTGACCTCACCAACAGGTTCGCCGCTCACTTCGCCGCTCACTTCGCCGCTCACTTCGCCGCTCACTTCGCCGCTCACTTCGCCGGTCACTTCGCCGGTCGGATCAACGGCAACCTCATCGACGGGATCAACCGTGACTTCATCAACGGGTTCACCGGTGACTTCGCCGGCAGGCTCGATCGCGTCGTCGCTGGGGTCTCCGTCTTCGGCATCGGGTTGACCGAGGATGCCGACGGCTTCATCCGGATTCAGATCGGCGGTGGTATCGGAATCGGCCTCCGCGGCCGGTTCCCCACCACAGTCCTGTGATTCCGAGTCGTCGCTGGTCAACAGATCACCCAGCGGTGTGTCATCGACATCGGAACTTTGATCATCGGAGTCTTCGGCCAACGGCGCGTCGGAGGTCTCGTCGACGATCGTGTCCTCTTCCACGACCGTGTCGGTCGGTGTGTCGCTGGTCGAGTCGATGATCACGTTGTCACCGGGACCGCCCAAGATCACGTCGTCGCCGCCGCCTCCGAGCACAACATCGTCGCCCCCACCGGCGACCAGAATGTCGCGACCGGAACCGCCCAAAACGACATCGTTTCCGCCGCCGGCTCGCATGATGGAATCCAACGACGTGTCGTTGACCAGCAAGTCATCGCCGCCCAACGCTTCGAAGATGATGCCATCGATTGACTCCGCGTCAAAGCTCTGCTCCATCACCGCGACTTGGCCGTCGGCGTCTTGGGTTTGCAGTTTAACGACGACCGAGTTTTCCACCGTGTAGACTTCCGCGATGTCATTGCCGCCGGTGCCTTCGATATACAACGTCGTATCCACAACGCCGATATCGGCAGCCAACAGCTTTCGGCTTTCCAGAGCCTGTACACTCAAACGTTTCATACCTTTTTATCCTTCGATCAAGGTGTGATGCATTGAAACGCGGCCTGCCCGTGCAGTGCGATCGCGTTTCAAAACGTGAGCCCGCCAGGAATCGTGATGGATTCAAATGCCGGCGAGCATTGACACGACGAGGGATGCATCGACCGGGCCAATCGCGGCGGCGAAAAAAGCGAAGGACAAGAAATCACCGCGAATTGCCGAGCGAAAATTCAATCGCAGTGATCAAACGGCAACCGGTAGAACCGCCGGACGCGTAGAACGATTTTCAAACCCGCCTGTAAAAACTTCCGCCGCGGGGAAAAAGTCATGGCGGGAAAGGGGTGATGTGTGAAGTTTCACGCGTGGGCGCGTCCCCAGTGCTTCTCCCCCACTAAGCGACAAGCAAGTTTGTGCACGATTTGCGGGAGAGAAGCGACCTACTCAAAAATGGCTCCCCTCTCCCCCGAACAAGCCTCCTGGTTGATTCGGATTGATCATGCGTGTCAAGTGATTTGAGAAAGCGAAAACGCTGCGATTAGGAGAGGCTTGTTCGGGGGAGAGATGATTCATATCCCAAGCCACATCGACGAAGACGAACGGACGCTGAATCGAGAAATGCGAGTTTTGAAAAAAGAACGCACCGCACACACCTGCCGGATCAAGTGTTGACTTACAAACGGATGTGCAAACAAGCTTGCCTTGACGAGGCGGCGACTACCGCGGCGAGAGCTCCGGCTCGACAAAAGGGACTCGGACCAACGATTTTTAACCATAAAGACAAAACAAATATTCACGACTTACCCCCTTGGCAAGCCCGGGACCATAGAAGCCCGGGACCATAGAAGGGGAGCCATTTTGGGGGAAGTCGCTTCTCGATTGAGCGATGCATCGCGAGCCAGTCCGGAATCGTCGCATTCTCAACAAGCTGTCGTCAAATCGATCTTCCAGCGATGCGGCGTGAAGGCTTTGTGCCGGCCGCTGAGAACGTCACTTCGCCAGAGGAATCGGGTTTCCTGTGGCCGGGTGATCGATGGAGCGACTGAATCTCGCCGGAATGTCAACTTCGCGACATCGGGTTGCCGCGGACGGTACACGGATTGCAGTGGAGGAAAGCAGTGCGAAGGCGTTCGACGAATCACTTACAGCCAACCTACACGATGATCCATTTCCTAAGGTCTCACTTTTTCTCCTGCCTGCACACCGCCGTTGCGGTTCTACTGGCCAGTCCGCTGCTTGCTCAAACTCCCCCGTTCCAACCCCAGGAAGTCGGGCAGCCGAGTGCTGGATCGATCAACGCAACTTCCGAAACGCTCAACGCCGACTTCCAGGCGATCGATCCGGCGGAGAGCGATCCGGTGGTCGATGAATCCGGCGTGGAATACCTGACTCACGGCCCGTTGCACGAGTCGTACGCTGAACCTTACGCGGCCGACCCGAAGCCCGCGCCGGTGGTCCCCAAAGAACCTCCGCCGCCGGTCAAGGAATTGCCGCCGACGCTTCGACCGGACAGTGAGAAATCGACGTGGATCCCGGGGTATTGGGATTGGGATGAAGAGCTTGGAGACTACCTGTGGATCAGCGGTGTGTGGCGCGAGGTCCCACCGCAACGTCGCTGGGTGCCCGGTTACTGGGAGCCGGCCGAGGACGGCTATCGTCGCGTCGCAGGCTTTTGGGCGAACGAACAAGCGGCAACGGTCGACTACCTGCCTCCACCGCCGGGGTCACTCGAGCAAGGTCCGGCCTCGCCTGCTCCGGGGGACGATTATTTCTATGTGCCTGGAAACTGGACCTATCAAACAAGCCAGTACCAGTGGACGCCGGGCTTCTGGGCCAGATCCCAACCCAACTGGGTCTGGATTCCGAACCAATACGTCTGGACCCCGCGGGGCTGCATCTTCCGAACCGGGTATTGGGACTATCGTCTTCAGCGGCGCGGCGTGCTGTTCACCCCGGTGTATTATCGGTCACCGATTTACTTGCGCGCGAACTACTGGTATCGGCCGCGCTACGTCATCAACAGCGGTCTTGGTCTGCTGGCGAATCTGTTCGTCAATCCGCGGTACGGTCGCTATTACTTTGGCGACTACTACGGTGTGGGATACGGAACAAGTTACTATCCCTGGATCAGCTACTACCAGCGGCCACGGTTGTACGATCCGTTGTACTCGTACTATGGGATCCGGTCGCTGCACGATCGAGAGTATTCGCTGGATCGCATCGCGCGACAGCATCAACAGATCCGCGAGCATCAAGAAGTCAGGCCGCCGCGAACGTATGTGGGACCGCCCGATCACGCGGGACCACGTGGAATAGGTTCGGCGGCGGGCAGGGGGAATCGCGAGCCCATCGAGGCGTCAAACTTGGCCAATTCGCTTGAAGATTATGCCCGGCGGAACTCCGATGACATTCGATTCCGTCGCATCAGCGATACCCAAGCCGCGTCGTTGGGGCGTTTCGCGGAGCAGTCCCAGGAAAAAACACGGAGTGCCCGGCGAGACTTCGAAAAGTTGCCGCCAGGAAAGAAGATCGCGAGCGATGCGTCAGCGGTCGGCCGATCCGCCACACCACGGGGACCTTCACGCGTTTCCAGTTTTCGTCTGCCAGGCGACGAGTCGCCCCAACGCGGCGTGCCATCGTCGATTCGTGGGCGAGACCTGTTGAACAACGACCTCAGGGGCACTGACCTCAGGGGCACTGACCTCAGGGGCACTGACCTCAGGGGAAGCGGCAGAGTGAATCGAACGCCGACGACTGACAAAATATCGCCGCCGGTTCGTCAATTCGGATCACCGCGTGGCAGCGAGTCGATTCCGTCGTCCGGTTTCGGCAGGTCCAGCAACCGTGACGTGCCGAACCTCCGTTCGATCCCGGATCTCAGGTCCCCGCCGCCGGGGCGTTCGATACCGCAAGGGCGATCGTACACACCCCGGCAATCGTCTTCACCGATGATCAATCCCGGCGACTTTGGCAACCGCAGCGACTTTGGCAACCGCGGCGGTTTCAAGGCTTCCGGCGGCCGTGGGAACGATCGCGGACTCAAAGCGTCCGGCGGCGGATTCGGCGGGCTCAAGGCTTCCGGGGGCGGTGGCCGAGGCAGCGGCGGTCGCGGCAGCGGCGGTGGGTTTGGGGGCGGAGGGTCCAAAGGAAAAGGTCGGGGCAAATAATGTGACAAACGGCGACTCCCACACAAAGACGTGTTGGGGAACTCGTAACGTTCGCGTGGGACATCGATTGTCTAAGTGACGGATTTGATCGTAGCCGAAGGCGTTCAGAGTTTTGCAGCCGTCCCTGGTGTTTGTTTGCTGCGCGGGCGCCCTCTCTCCTAGAGAGAGAATCTAAGTGAGTTACCAAGAACTGCCGTTCCACAATCGATTTCCCTCACGAAACTCGTTGGAAGCCTGATTGGGATTGGCAGTTTTTTCTGCTGCGTCCTCGTCTGGCCCACGGTTTGCTTCTGTTGATGGTGCTGTACCAAAGCAAGCCGATTCGCACCTCGTTGTCAGAGCTTTCTGATGCGGCGTGGCGAAACACGAGGTGTGAGGCAGGTTTTTCCGCACTGACGACGAAACTGTGATCATGCGTGGCGAACGGGCCACTGTGCGGGCGTGCGGTTACGACACAGTGTTGTCGCCGTACCTGGTCCAGAAATGACATCGATTCCCATAAAGACACCGACATGATAAGCGGTGAATTCATACGCCTGTGCGGACTAGCTCACTGTGCCCTTTCCTGAATTGTTTTCACATACCCGAGTGCTCTCGATCGTCGGAGACATTCTGACGATCCACGCCAGTGGCGTCGCGCTTGGAGAACTCGCGTGGGTTAAAAACAGCGACGGGACGACGTCGCTGGCTCAAGTCACCGAGATTGACCACGAACGAGTTTCGCTACAGGTGTTCGCCGGCGGCAAAGGACTGCGTTCGGACGCGCGGGTCAGTTTCTTGGGTCACTCCGCCCAGGTGCTTTTCTGCGACGATATCTTGGGTCGCATTTTCAACGGCGTCGGACAGCCCGTTGACGGCGGTCCGGAACTGCTCGGTCAACGGCGTGTCGATGTCGGTGGGCCTTCGGTCAACCCCGTGATGCGGGTCGTGCCCTCGAAGATGATCGAGACCAAGGTCCCGATGATCGACGTCTTCAACTGTTTGGTTGAAAGTCAAAAGATCCCGATCTTTTCGATCGCCGGCGAGCCGTACAACGAATTGCTGGCTCGGATCGCGATCCAAGCCGACGCGGACGTGGTCGTGTTTTGCGGACTGGGGCTGATCTTTGACGAGTTCCACTTCTTTCGTGACACCTTCGAAAACGAAGGCGTGTTCCCCCGCACGGTGATGTTCGCCAATCGGGCGTCGGATCCGATCGTGGAACGGTTGCTCGCCCCCGACTTGGCGTTGAAAGTCGCCGAGCGGTTTGCCGTCGAACAAAACAAACGCGTTCTCGTGCTGATGACCGACATGACCGCATTCGCCGACGCATTGAAAGAGATCGGCGTCGCGATGGAACGCATCCCGTCCAATCGCGGCTACATGGGCGACTTGTACAGCCAGTTGGCGTTGCGCTACGAGCGGGCGTGTGATTATCGCGGTGCCGGTTCGGTCACGTTGCTGGCCGTGACCACCATGCCCGGCAACGACGTGACCCATCCCGTGCCCGACAACACCGGCTACATCACCGAAGGACAATTTTATTTGCATGACGGGATGATCGACCCCTTCGGTTCGCTCTCGCGGTTGAAACAGCAAGTGATCGGTAAAGTCACTCGCGAGGATCATTCGGCGGTGATGAACACCATGATCCGTTTGTATTCGGGTGCCCGCCAAGCCGAACAGAAACAGCAAATGGCGTTCGAGTTGTCGGCGATGGATCACAAACTGCTGAAATTCGGCGAGCTGTTCACGCAGCGTTTCATGCGTTTCGACGTCGCCGTGCCGCTGGAAGAAGCGCTGGACTTGGGGTGGCAAACGATGGCGGAATGTTTTGAGCCACAAGAGCTGTTGGTTCGCGAAAAGTTGTTGAACAAGTATTACCCAGCATCATGACACTCGCGCTGAACAAAACGACGCTGAAGCGGCAACGCGATCAAGCCAAACTGTATCGCCGGTTCTTGCCTTCGTTGGAACTGAAGCGTCAGCAGTTGCAAGCCGCGTGGCGACAGTCGAAACAGGAACTGGCGGGGATCGCGGCCGAAGTCCACCGCGTCGGTGAGGAGTTGCAATCGCTGTACCCGCTGATCGGCGGTTCCACGATCGACATCACCGAGATGGCCCAATGGGTACGAGTCGCTGAGGTTGAAATCAAAACGGAAAACGTCGTCGGCACCGCCATCCCCAAGTTCGGCCGACTGCGTCTGGAAGTCGATCCCTATTCGCGTCTGGCGATTCCGTTCTGGGTCGATTCCCTCGTCGAAGCACTCAAGCAGATGGTGGGATTGCGGGTGCGAATGAGGATTGCGGAAAAGCGAACCGACGCATTGGGCGCGGCGCTCCGCCGCGTGACTCAACGGGTGAATTTGTTCGACAAGGTATTGATTCCCAAAGCGGAGGAGAATATTCGCCGAATCGTGATCTTCCTGTCTGACCAAGAACGCGCGGCCGTCGTGCGATCAAAAATTGCCAAATCACGTTAGGCGGAGGATCAAGAGATGGCCATTGTTCCCCTGCAGCGAGTGACGTTGATCGGTGATTTGAAAGATCGTGACCGGGTCTTGTTGGAATTGCAACGCTTGGGCTGTGTCCATCTGATTGATCTGGTCAACGATGGCAGTAAGCCCCAGAGGACGGCCATCGGGGCCGAAGACTTGAAAGCGGCGATCGCCTATCTGGACAGTTGTCCCGAAAAACGTCCTCCGCCGTCACGATCCACGCGGCGCGGTACGACCAAGGCGACGTCGGATCATGGTGATGTCACGCGAATCGCCGCAGAAGTCTTACGGACCGAATCTGAATCGCGGGAGTTGGCCGACGAACAGGAAGAGGTTGCCGAAAAGATCGAACAAACCCGTCCGTGGGGCGATTTCCGGTTGCCGGCGGCCGACGAATTGCGGGGACAGCAATTCTTTTTTTACCGTCTGCTGCATCGCGAAGTCCGCCAAGTGCCGGCTAGCGTCAGAGCAGCCTGCTGTGTCAGTGTGGTCAACACCGACTCAGAACATGAATACTGGGTGATCATCGCGGAACACCCGCCCGCAGACATGCCGTGCGATCCGGAAGAACTGGATCCGCGTCCGTTGTCGCAGCTGCAATCGCGATTGACGGAGATCGGCGAACAACGCGAACGGCTGCAAGTGCAGCGCATTGCATTGACCCGTTGGCTGGGTCGTCTGCGGCGCGAGCTTGCGGTGACCGAGGATGAAACGGCGCGGATGAATGCGACGCAGCGCTCGTTGGTCGATGGTCCGGTGTTTGCCCTGCAAGGCTGGGCGCCACGCAGCAGACTGCCGGCGCTGGAAACCTTTGCCCGGGAAAACACGTTGGCGTTGCATCGGCGGGCTCCCGGAATGGACGAATCCCCACCGACGTTGCTCAGCAATCCGCGTCCGATCGCCGGTGCCGAGGGCGCCGTCACGTTCTTCATGACCCCCGGCTATCGCGCCTGGGATCCGACCTGGGTGATGTTTTTTTCCTTCGCCGCGTTCTTCGCCATGATCCTGGCCGACGCCGGTTATGGGGTCGTGCTCGGTTGCCTTGTGGCGCTGTCCGCGCGGCGGCTCGGCCGAACCGCCGCGGGACGCCAGTTTCTGCAACTGGCGGTGTTCATGGTCGTGGTCACCATTGTCTATGGGTTGATGATCGGAAGCTTTTTCGGCGTCGCCCCGGCACCGGGAAGCTGGCTGGACCGACTGGTGATCAAGAGCGGTGACAACTCGATCATGCAGGACCGCGAGGCGATGATGTTGATTTCAGCCACGATCGGAGTCTTTCACCTGGTGCTGGCCAACGCGGTGGTTGCCTGGCGCTGGCTGGGCAGCGGACATGCGTTGTCCTCGGTCGGCTGGGTGGTCGCCTTGATCGGCGGGTGGTTGTTGACATTGACCATGCTGCCCAAGCCCGATGTGATGGCGCTGGTGGCGGAAAATTTTGGCGGAGACCCTGCCGCGTGGTCGTCAACGATCGCCGCCGGTGGCTGGTGGATGTTGGGCATCGGGTTGCTGCTGGTGTTTTTGTTTTCCAGCACGCGGCCCGTCTTTTCAACCCGTCCACGCGACCTGCTGGCGCGCTGTCTCGACGGCGCCTTGGGTCTGACCGGTGTGACCAAAGCGTTCGGGGACGCGCTCAGTTATCTGCGGTTGTTCGCGTTGGGGTTGGCCAGTGCTCAATTGGCGCTGTTGTTCAACGAGATGGCGTCCGATGCGTCGCAGGTACCAGGCGTGGGGATCTTGTTGGGTTTGTTGGTCTTTCTGTTGGGCCACACCCTGAACTTCGTCCTGGCAGTGGTCGGAGGCGTCGTCCACGGGCTGCGTTTGACCTGCATTGAATTCTTTAGCTGGTCCCTGACTGACGAGGGGCAACCGTTCCAAGCCTTTGAAATGAGAGCGAACAAGTGATGGACGAACCGATGGTGGAGATGTTGGGCAGGATCGGAATCTATGCCCCGCTGTTCTTGGGGGCGATCGGCAGCATCTTGGGCTGCGCCGCCGGTGGTCAAGCCGCGTGCGGGGCGATGCTGGATGTGGAAGGCGGCTACGGGCGACTGATCGGCGTGTCCGCGCTGCCGTCCTCACAAACCATTTATGGGATTGTCGTGATGCTGTCGATGAACGGCAGTTTCCAGATCCAAGCGGCGCCGGGGATGTTCGCGATCGGCACGCTGTGCGGACTGGCGTTGTTGTTCAGCGGCTGGTTCCAAGGCAAGTGCTGTGCGTCGGCGATTCATGCGACCAAGAGCAAACCCGAAGTGTTCGGGCTTTCGGTGGCACCCGCGGCGATCGTCGAGGGCTTCGCCGTGTTTGCCTTTGTGTTCGCCTTGATCCTGGCGGGCGGATTGCCCTCAGCGGCTGGAGGTTCCTGATTCCATGTCAACTTCATCCCCCGTCGACAAGGCGGCTCAACCCCAGCCAGACGCCAAAGCGGACGCCAGTGTGGGCGTTCAAGAACTGATCGACCGGCTCAAATCCGAAGGCGTTCAGGAAGGCCAGCATCAGGCCGAAGCCCTGTTGGCCGAAGCCAAGAAGCAGGCCGCCAAGATCATCGACGCGGCTCGTGCCGAAGCCGCCACGATCGCCAGCGAAGCTCAGCTGCAAGCCGAGCGGACGCAGACCAACGGCAAGCGGGCGCTCGAGTTGGCCAGCCGCGATGCCAGTTTGCACCTGAAGGAACAGCTGCAACACGAGTTCCGCGGCTGGGTCGGCGGATTGGTGCGCGAGCAATTCGAAGACGCCGAATTTGTCGCGGAGCTGATTCGAGAAATGGCCACCCAAGCGATCGCGACGCTCGGTGCCGGGCCCGCCGGCGCTCAGTCGGAGCAAACGGCCAAGCTGAAACTGCTGGTCTCCCCGGACGGTGCAAAGTCGATCGAGGCGTTCGTCAAAGGGCAAGCCGCGGACATGTTGCGGCAGGGCGTTCAATTGCATGCCGATCGATCGTTGACACACGGATTTCGCATCCAGATCGTCGACGACGACATCGAGATCAACTTCAGCGACGAGGCGGTCACCGCGGCGCTGATGCGTTTCTTGGCACCCAAGTTTCGCCAACGGATCAGTTCCCTCGCCAACGATGCCTGATTTGACATGCCGTCCTACTACACCCTGATCGCATCGCTGCCGCAGCTGCCACGCGAGTTTGATGACGGGCCGATCCCGATCACCGCGGCCACGTTGCGGCACAGGGTTTCTATGCTGGACCACCACGACCGGCAAATCGTTCAACAAGTCTCTGACTTCTTTCGTTGGGACCGTCAGCCACGCGACCGCAGCGATGCCGAAATCCGCGCCACGCACCGTCGCCTGGTCGCCGAAATTCGACACCCGTTGGTCGCCCAGTTGGTTCATCATCGATTTGAGATGCGGATGCTGGTCGCGGCACTGCGATGCCAACGCGGTGGGTTGCCGACGCCCGTGTTTCCCGATTTGCCCTTGGCCGTCTGGATCCAACGGCACTGGGATGAACCCTGCTTTGGACTCAACGACCGTTTTCGTTGGTTGCCACGGTTCTGCCAGGCGCTCGATGACCATCAACCGCGACGGGCCCAGTGGCACCTGTTCACAGAACTCTGGAATCACTGGAGTCGATGGAACGATCAGTTCAATTTTTCGTTCGAGTCGGTCGTGTTGTACCTGGCGCGATGGGAGATTCTGCATCGTTGGGCAAGCCAAAACGAACAACGTGGCAGACAACAATTCAGCGACTTGGTCGATGACATCCTGCGAACCGGTGGGGTGAACTGCTGATGCGCTGTTCCAGTTGGACGGGTGACCCGAATGAAGCCGGCTCATGCTCAGGCCGATTGAGGCGGGACCGGACGCGAGCGGGAAGCTTACGCCACCGATCTTTTCTTTTCACCGACACTTGGGGATTCGATGAACGCTACCGCTAACGATCAAGACTCTGCCACCGCCAAGGTCTTGGGGGTCAACGGCAACATCGTTCGCATCGAAGTGTCCGGCGGACGGATCATGAAGAACGAGGTCGCCTACGTGTGCGTGGGTGAGGAACGCTTGAAGGCCGAAGTCCTGCGGGTCAACGGCGACCAAGCCGAATTGCAAGTCTTCGAAGAAACCGACGGCGTGCGTTTCGGTGACAAAGTCGAGTTGTCCGGCGAAATGTTGTCGGTGTCACTCGGCCCGGGGCTGCTGGGGACGATCTACGACGGATTGCAGAACCCGCTCAGCGAATTGGCCCAGTTGGACGGGTTCTTTCTCAAACGCGGTCGCGACGTCGCCGCGCTCGACCCGGCCAGGCGGTGGGACTTTACACCGGTGTGTCAGGTCGGTGATCGCGTCGTCGCCGGGCAGGTGCTGGGGACCATCCCTGAGAAGAACATCGTTCACAAGGTGATGGTTCCCTTTGATGCAAGCGGCACGATGACGGTCCAGGCGATCGCCGAGGGCCGCTGGCGAACCGACGCGACGGTGGCCACGTTGACGGATTCTAAAGGCCGCCCGATGCGGATCCCGCTGGTGCAAACGTGGCCCGTTCGTCGACCGATCTCGGCGCTGATGCAGCAACAGCGGCTGATCGAACGGGAGTTCCCGTCGCAGCCGCTGATCACCACCACGCGAATCATCGACACGTTCTTTCCGATCGCCCGGGGCGGGACCGCCTGCATCCCCGGCCCGTTCGGGGCGGGCAAAACCGTGATGCAAGGATTGATCGCCCGTTACAGCACCGTCGATGTGGTGATCGTGGTGGCCTGTGGCGAGCGGGCGGGCGAAGTCGTCGAAACGATCCATGACTTTGCCGAAATGCCCGACCCGCGGACCGGCGGAAAGCTGATGGACCGCACGATCATCATCTGCAACACCTCGTCGATGCCGGTCGCGGCCCGCGAAGCATCCATCTACACCGGCATCACGCTGGGCGAATACTATCGGCAAATGGGGCTGGACGTGCTGCTGTTGGCCGATTCGACATCGCGCTGGGCCCAGGCGATGCGGGAAACCAGCGGACGGCTAGAAGAAATCCCCGGCGAAGAGGCGTTTCCGGCTTATTTGGACAGTGCGATCAAGGAACTGTATGAGCGGGCCGGTGTGTTGCGGATGGCGGACGGCACGACCGGCAGTTTGACCCTGATCGGATCGGTTTCACCCGCCGGCGGCAACTTCGAAGAACCGGTCACCCAGTCGACACTGGGGACGGTCAAGTGCTTTTTGGGACTGTCCTATGACCGTGCGTACAAACGTTTTTATCCCGCCATCGATCCGCTGATTTCGTGGTCTCGCTATCGTGATCAGCTCGAATCATTCTTCAAGTCCGAAGTCGATCCGCGTTGGACTGCGGGCGTTTCGGCGATGCACCAGTTATTGCGAGACGGCGAGAGTATCGACCAGATGATGCAGGTCACCGGCGAAGAAGGCATCTCGATCGAAGACTACGTGACGTACCAAAAGGCGATGTTCCTGGACATGGTGTACTTGCAACAAGACGCCTTTGATCCGGTCGACGTTTCGGTTCCGCTGGAACGGCAAAAGGAAACGTTCCTGCTCTGTCAGAAGCTGATCAACGACGAGTACGCGTTCGAAGACAAAGAGCAAGCCCGCGTGTTCTTCACCGAGCTGATCGGGCTGTTCAAAAACCTGAACACCGCCAAAAGTGACTCCGACGATTTCAAGCGATTCCGCAACCGGATCTCAGAGCTCCAGGCCACCGCATTGGTCGTCGATGCCGGCTGACCATCTGACTTTGAAAGCCTAGTCACCCGATCGGTGAGCCGCTGGCCGGGACGCCGCGGGCAAAGTCCGTCGCGCCCGGCCGCTGACGCGTCGCGGCTCACTCGATCAACGAGCCGCTCGCGAGTTGCGCTACACCGAAATTAAGTTTGGCCGGAGCCCTAGTATTCCTTGTCACCTTGCGTTTCGGGTAGGCGGAAGTGGACGAGGCGACGAGTCCTTGCCAATATGCCGACTGCAGAGGACTCGTCGCCTCGTCCACTACCCGAAAATTTTACTGACACGGAATACTAGTGCCGGATGCGTTCTCCGCCGGTGTAGCGGTCTTCGTTCTTCCAGCCGAACCACCAGTAACGGTGGACCTTCAAGGTATCGTAGCCGCTGCCTCCATTGAGATAATCGCTGGACCAATCTCGGCCTCCGAGCAGACCCCCGCCATCGAGATAGTCGTTTCCGCTATCACCGTAGAGCGAATCTTTGCCCATCCCGCCATCGAGATGATCGTTGCCGGACCCGCCCCGCATGTAGTCGCGGCCCAAGTCGCCATAGATTTTGTCATGTCCCGACCCACCGTACATTTTGTCGTTACCCCATCCGCCGTGGAGGTAGTCGTTGCCGGATCCGCCGGACATGTAATCGTTGCCTAAGCTTCCGAGGATGCGATCGTGTCCTCGGTCGCCGTACAGGCGATCGTGTCCCCATCCGCCATCGACCAGGTCGTTGTGGTCACCGCCACGCAACGTGTCGTTGCCGAGGTCGCCGTAAATTTTGTCGTGTCCGGCATCGCCGTAGAGCGTGTCATGTCCCCATCCACCGTGGACGTAGTCGTTGCCGCTGCCGCCGTGAATACGATCATTGCCGAGGTCGCCGCTGAGGTGATCATTTCCGGAGTCACCATAGATCACGTCGTTGCCCCAGCCGCCGTCGACGTTGTCATTGCCACTGCCGCCACGCGCGGTGTCGTTCCCTCGTCCGCCACGGACGTGATCCGATCCCGAGCCACCGTCCAAGTAATCGTCACCCAGGTCGGCGTACAGTTTGTCATCGCCGGAGCCTCCATAGAGTCGGTCGTTTCCGCCGGTCAGGCTGATGTAGTGGTCACCGTATAGCACGTCGTTGCCCGCATCGCCTTCGAGCGTGTCACCCCCATCTTGCCCCCAGAGCGTGTCGTTGTGGTCACCACCGCGAAGGGTGTCGTTTCCGAAGCCGCCGCGTAAGACATCGTTTCCGCTGCCACCTTCGATCGTGTCGTGACCGGCCTGTCCGATCTTCAAAACGTTGTCGAGATCGCTGAAGTCGCCGAATAGTTCGTCGGCTCCCGAGCCTCCATGGATGTAATCGTGGCCGGCCTCACCGTAGATCAAGTCTGCATCGCTTCCGCCGTACAGCCGATCGTTGCCGAACCCGCCCATCACCTTGTCTTGACCGCTGCCGCCGTCGATGGTGTCGTTGCCGGCGCCCTTGCTTGTTGCGGTCATGAAGATGTAGTTTGCGATGGAATCGCCATGCAGCCAGTCGTCGCCGCCGTCGCCGAAGAGGTTGTCCGAACCTTCGTCCCCGTAAATGACGTCTTGATGTTCGCCGCCATGTAACGTGTCGGAACCTTCACCGCCGCGGATTTTGTCTTCACCATGGTCGCCCCAGACTTCATCATTGCCTTCCTCACCCATGATGTTGTCATTTCCGTTGCCGCCTCGGACCGCATCGTTTCCGGTTCCGCCCATCAATTGGTCATTTCCGTTTCCGCCATCGATCGCATCATTGCCGCCGCCGCCACGGATTTCGTCATTCCCGTTGCCGCCGAGTAAGGTGTCTCCGGCTTTGCCGCCGACGATGACGTCATTGCCGTCGCCGCCATTGAAGTTCAGCGGCAACGTCATTCCGGGGGCAGCCAATAACTCGTCATTTCCGCTGCCGGCGTCGAGCCCGAGCGACTGCACACCTTTAAAGGTTTGGCTATAGGAACGTCGCACGCCGCTTGTATCAACGAACCAGTAGATGACCTGGACGCGATGCCCCTGGTCGGTCTCCCCGAGCGACCGCACGCGGAAATTCTCGTCTGCGGCGGGGCCTCGTTTCGTGTGCGTGATTCCTCTGCGTAAACCGGCGGTCTCGCCGGCGTGAACGACCAGATTTCCGTTCTCGTCGATCGCTCCGAGCGTGGCTTCTGTCTGTGTCTTCGCCAGAATGTCTTTGTCGTCCGGCGTCGAGATGTCGAAGTCGACCAATGAAACCTCGGCGAGAGTCGACTTCCAATCGAGCAGGTCGAAGCCGACGATCGACACCTTGGCGATGGCATCTACGCCGACAATCAATTGGCCGGACGCGTTGACGATCGAAGCAGGGTTGTAGTCGACGATCTCTTGCAATTCGTCGAAGCGAACGTGCCCGTCGTAGGTCCAATCTTTTTCAATTTGGGGGCGCGTCGGGGTGAACGGATCCGTCCACTCGTCGGTGGGCAGCGTGTCGGGAAGATCGTTCAGGTCCAGATTGACGTCGATCGACATCGTTCCGAGAATCCCCGCCTTTGCCGTCAGGACTTTCCAGTCAGGCCCCAGCGATCCCCCGACCGAAGCTTTGGCACGAAAGTAAACTTCGGGCAGGTCCTTCTTTTGACTGCGGATCCGGCTAACGTCACCATCGGTCGCGCCGTACTGATTGTTGTCATCGACATAGAAGCCTCGATCGAGGAAATGTTCGTTTTGCTTCCCGCTCTCTTCGAATGTCTCTCGATCGGTGAAGTCCAAGGCGTTGGAGTAGCCGTAGATTCCTTGCGCATCAAAACCGAACCCGAGGTCCAGTCCCGCGCCGAGTTCGAATTGGAACTCGCCGTTGGCAAGAAAGGCCAACGCGGCAATCGGGGCGGTGTATTCGTACTTGATCGCCGTCAGGTCAAAATTCAAATCGGCTTGGAACAGTGTGGTGGACGCGTCACCGCGGAGCAGGTCGACGAGCGTCTGCGACTCGGAAAGAATCGGCAGACGTAGGTCGCCTTCGAATTCGGTCTCGAACGAGGTCTTCGTCTTTTTCGCGGACTTCTGCTCCGTCGTGATATTCTTCAATTGATCCAGTTTGCTTCGTTTGTCTTCCTCTTCCTGCTTTCCGAATTGATAGTCGAACGAGGCTTTGACGTTTCCAAGACCTCGTGTCGTGTCATTCAAGTCTTCGGTACCCGGCGTCTTGTAGTCCAAGATTCGATTCATCAGGCTAAGCACGGACTCGGCGCGATCGATCTTGCGCAAGGCCTCGCGACGATCATCAGCATTGCGATTCGCCTGGGCCGCTTTGCGTGCGACATCGAGGAACGTCAGATCCGTAAACGATCCCAGTCCGGGAATCGGATCGGTCAGCAGATCGACGATCGGCTTGACGGGCATGATGACATCGCGAATGCCGGAAAGGATCGGATCGATGAAGTTTCGGTAGAGCGTTCCCAAATCGAGACGCATGTCCTTGTACTCGATCGCGACGTCCGACTGTTCAGCGGTGTTTTCGCCAGATGTCGTCGCCTCACGCAGGGTGTACTTCAGTTCGACCAGATTCGTGACCGCGAGGTTGAACATCGAATCGCTGCCTAGCCCTTCGATGGTCGGCAGGAAGCTCCCCTCGGCATCAAGGGTGACGACGCCGTCCCCGGTGAGCGTCCCGGACACGCCGACTTCGCCGAACTCGTCGGTCACCAAGAAACCGTCCTTGCTGGGATCGGTGATGTCGATCGTGTAAGTACCCTTGAAGTGCGAATTCCCGTCGTGTGATTGAAACTCGCCGATAAAGACCCCCATCTTTCCGCGTGCCGGGCCGGATTCGCCATGGCCCATAGTTTCATTGAGTTGGGCGTCGACGTTGATGGTGATTTCATCGGCGCCGCTGGTCACGACGAAGAACTCGGTGTCGCCGCCGGCAAGTTCGCGGACGCCGAATTCGAGATCGAATCGTACGGTCAGTTTCGTGTCGACCGCGTCATCGTTGTCGAGCAAGACGTCGACCACCGAATCGTCGCCGAGTCCCAGATCGAGATCCAAGTATTCTTGCAACGTCATCTCGACAGGAATCTTGAATCGGACTTCGCCGCCGTCGTCACTCTGCGTCACCATGATTCCCGTTTCGGCGATCATGCCGTTGAGCGCCGCTTCGAGAGCCGTCTTGGTTTCCTCCACCGTCGCACCCGATTCCAGTTCGACGTCCACCAATTGTTGCTTGAGCTGCGTGATGAATTGGCCTTTCGAACCTTGGCCCGCGAGTTGGCTGCCGATCAACGGCGCTTCGCTCGTGAGCACCCGCTCGTTGACCTGGTGTTGAAGCGAGTCGAACAGGTCCGATTGGAGACCTTCGTCGATCACACCCAGATCGGCTGCAAACATTTGCCGGTTTGCCAGCTTCTGGATCAGCATCTTGCGTGGGCGTCGATTCCGTTTGTCGCGTCGTTGGGGAGTCAGCATCGGGGTGTTCCTTGATGGATCGGTGGTCTGTAAGGGTGCGAATGGGGCCGGACGACGGATCCTGCGTCAATTCGCTAGGGATCCCTTAACGCCGCGAACAGAAAATTCCTGCTCTCATCGGCACGTATGCGCAGCCACCCATCCCGTTACAGAAAACCCCTGAACTTTTCTCCATGGGCGTTTATGTGCCGCAAATCAGCGGGTGAAGTCACGGTCTGAATCGCAAGGATTTCGTCGGCCCGATCCCGAGAAATGAGCTCGATTGCCGGGACACCGGTCGTGGCATCTTTTCAGATTGAACGCTAGTTTTCGTCGATGCCCAGCACCGAGTCGGCGACGAAGGCGTTGTTGAGACGTTCTTGGCCGAAGGTCGACACGGGGCCGTGGCCGGGCAGGAACTGGATCTGCTTGCCCAGCGGCCACAGTTTTTGAACGATCGATTCGATCAGGTCATCGGTGTTGCCGTAGGGGAAATCGGTGCGTCCCACCGAGCCGCAGAACAACACGTCACCGACGAAGGCAAAGGCGTCGTCGGGCTGAACCAGCACAATGTGCCCGGGGGTATGGCCCGGGCACTCGTACACGTCAAATTCGATTCCCGATAGCTCGACTTTGTCGCCTTCGTTCAAATAGCGGTCGGGGGTCACATTCGTCCCACCCACGATGCCGTACTTGCCACAATCAGTTTCGATCGAATCGAGCAAGAACTGATCCTTGGCGTTGGGACCGATGATCGGGACGCCGAACTTCTTTTTCAATGGACCGGCGGCCCCGACATGATCGATGTGGCCGTGTGTCAGCCAGATCGCCGAGACATCGACGCCGAGTTCTTCGACGGCCCCGATGATGAGATCGGTGTCGCCGCCGGGATCAACGATGGCGGCCTGTTTCGTTTCAGTCGACCAGATGATCGAACAGTTTTGCTGGAGCGGCGTGACCGGCAGGATGCTGACACGGAAACGGGGTTGCGGCGCGGCATCGGGCTGGTCGGACTGGTTCATGGTTGAAGTGCTTTGGTTCAGGGCGTGTCAGTGGAAGATCAAGACGACGACGCGGGCGCCACGCGCGAGACTCATTCGTGGGGCGACTGATGCATGATCGCCGCGGCATAGTTCAATGCATCGGTCCACTGTTTGTCCAGTGCCGCGTTCCAGTCGTTGCCGTGGAATTCGGCGATTGTTTCGACCAGCACCTCAATGAACTTCGGGAACAACTCGTTGGCAATCCCGAGCCCGTGATGTTTCGTTCCGAGCACTTCCAGGTAGGCCATGGAGGAACGACGCAGCGCCGGGCATTGCTTGACGGCTAGCAATGCCATGGTCAACATCGCCGTTTGGCGTTTGACGTTGGCGCCGGCAAAGAAGTATTTGAACTCGGGATAACGCCGAAACAGCCGCTCGTAAAACCCCTCCAATGCGATGGAATCGTCGCTCAGAATCGCTTCGACGCTCTCGTCAAGTTCCACGGCTGGCCCCAACTGGATTTGAGACGTAGATCCGACATTCTAGCACGTCGCACCCGGTGGTGTGTTGACGTAGAGCGGGTTGCTCTGGCCGGGCAGACTGCGCCGGGCAGCCTGCGTTGCCTACCTGGAATCAATCACCGCCGAGCGCCGGGCCGGCTTGGGTCGGTTTCGATTTCAGGCCGACGGTGTTGACCGTGACAACGGAGTAGCGGTGGTCGACGCCTCGCTCGGCCGATTGGTCGACGAACTCCATTTGCACCAACGGCTGCGTCGGCGTGTCGCTGTATTGCAAGCCTTGAAAGATCGGGCGACCGAATCGGTTGGTCCCTTCGGCTGGCACTTCGGCCAGCGGCTTGCTGTTGCGAAGGATAATGAACTTCTCGATCCCGCTTTGCAAATCGGCTTCCGCCCGCCAACGCAAACGGTTGCCCTCAAGCTGAACCGACTTCGGCGGCGGTGGCGGTGAGGTATCCGCAACCCGGGTGTCGTTGCGGTACTGCATCCACAGCGTCGCCATCGTCTCGTCGGGCAGCCATCCGGCTTGCAGCGGATCGCCGTCAAAGTCCTCCGCCGCGACAGCGGTCGTGTCGGTCGGCTTGGCCAGCCAGGCTGAGTCGGTGGGCATGGGACGCAAGGCACCGCCGGGTTCCATCGGCAACCGACGTTCCAGGCATCGATCCAGCCACGGGATCGCCAGGTAACGCTGATTGCCGCATTCATGAGCGGTCAAGGGATCGATCGCGATCCCGAGCAACCCGCTGCGACCGCGAACCGTTTCAAAAAACTCCAGGTTCGCGGGCCAGACCTTCGCGAACCGTCCGTCCTTCACCGTCACGCCTTCTTTCGTACCGGGATTGCACATCATCGGCACACCCAACGCAGCCTCGGGTAACGTGTGTGGTTTGATGCCGGGGCGATCCGGGTTGGGGGCCAACAGCGGAACGCCCGAGCGTAGCCACGCCGCCACGATCCGATTCGGCCGGATCATCACCATGCCGCCGCACCAGTGACCACCGCCGCTGTGTCCCCACAGCGCCAGCGGCGCCGACGCGAGTTCCGCGTGCCCCGACAGCCTGCCAAGGTCGACCAGCGATTGTTCAAACGTGGTCGCCGATCCGTTGCGGGGATCGCACCACATCTGACAGTCTGCTTCCTGCGGTTGTTCGTAGGCCGGAGCCAACAGTGCGCAATCGTGTTTTCTGGCGAGCGCCTGCCAGTGCAAATCGAAGGCTCCCGTCAGTCCCGATTTGCACGAACCTTCGCCGCATCCGTGTTGGTGCACGACGACACCCCGCAACGTCTTCACGCCCGGTGGAATCCAAATCGTGTAGCTGACCGGGAAAATTAACTCGGTGGATGTCGGGTCATCGGGCTTCTGGTCATCGGACGTCTCCGCAGCATCGTAGCGGACTCGGTAATAGGGCGGTTCCACTTCGGGGAACACGTCGTACGGTGGAGACTGTGCCGTCAAAGGCATCGCAGTGCCGAGCAGGGCACCGATCAGCAGGACTTGGTGGAAAACGAGAAAACGGATCATGTCGGACGGGGTGTTCATGCGGGGGTGTGAAAGTCGCTTCGGTGGAGGGGCATTTGTGGTGGTCAAGAATATAGCACGCCGGTCGGTCCCCTTGGCCAAAGGCGTCTGTTCGCTTGTGCGTCACCCGCCCTGCCGCATCGCATCAGCCCTTCGGCCGGGGTTGTCGACGAGGGCAGAAGCGTTAGGTTTCTTCCCAGCCACCGGTGGCGGTGTGCTGCTGGCGGTCGGCTCTGGTTTGCCGACCGTCGTTTCATGGACGCTTGTCGCCCGAACGATGAAAAGGGATTGTATTGATGAAATCACGTTTGATTCTTCTCGTTGTCTTTGCCGTGTCTTCGGTTGCCGTCGCCCAGGGTGGCGCTTTTGACGAAGTCAATGCGTGGCGCCGTGCTGCCGGGTTACCAGAATTGATCGAAGACCCCGCGATGACCGAGTTTGCCAAACGCAAAGCGGAGTACCGCGCCGCACGGGGACTGAAGAACGGACATCAGGGCCCCTCGGTACCGGCCGGTTGGACCGAGGGCTGTGGGGAAGCAACGGCGACGTGGGGTTGGCTGACCTGTGCGACCGAGTGCGACTTCCGTTACGCCGGAGCCGGGGTGGCGATCGGCGCCGACGGAGAGCGTTACATGGTCTTTGTCGGGCGAGGCGGAAGCGGCCGAGCGTTGATCGATCCCAATCGCTACCCGATCATCAAGACGGCGCACTTGACCCCCAACCCGCTGCGGGCGGTCGCGTCGCGTGTGGCATCGCGGGTCGCCGATTCCACCTCCAAACGCTGCCCCAAGTGCGGCCGAGTTCACTGAGAGCGGACCATACGTCTCTCTGGCGTCGACTCTCTGAGCGTCGACGCACGGCATCATTGTCGTGCTTGACGTGATGAGAGGTCGCTACCGCACGCGGCACTTGAATTCGATCGTGGCCGTTTCGCCGACGGCCAGGGGATCGGCCAGCGTCCATTGCATCCGCACCGAACCGGCGGCGTTGCCCTTGGTCGTGAACTCGGCTTGGCGATCGCAGTGCTGGGAGTCCTCGATATACTCCAGCCGTCCGACCAGGCTGTCCGCGATTTCGATATGGCTGACTGCAGAATCACCGACGTTGCGGACATGGATGGCGAAGCTGACTTCGTCGCCCTGCTGTGCGTGAGCCTTGTCGGCGACCTTCATGATTTCCAGGCGACCGGCGTCCGGGAAATCGTATCGGACGAATCCTTCGACTTTGGCATCACGTGTCAGCACGGGCGGTGTGATGCTTTCGATCATCACTTCCACGGCATCGCGGATCATCCACGATCGGGCCGCGACGGCGCCTTGTTTCAGGATGGCGATTTGCGATTCGTCCAAACGATTCAACGAGATGGCATCGAGTGTCGCCAGGATCTCCAAGGCGTCTTCGGCCAGCAGCGGTTGCACGATGCCTTCGACCGGAACACCGCGATTGCGATCGCGCATCGCGTCGACGCGTCGTGCGACGTCCGCACGGGCCAGTTCCAAGCTCTCGCCGACCACCAAACTCGGTTGCGTCAAACCAATTCCGTTGGGGCCGACCGGTTGAAACGTGCCACGCAGGCCGACGGCTTTCTCGCCGGCGACCGCGCCGCTGACTTGCCGGATCGCGCCGAAACGGGGCGAATACAGACAGACGGGATTGCTCGCTTGGACCGCGATGTCACCCGCCTCAGTCGTGTAATGCACCACGGCATCTTGGGGATCAAGCCCGCCCACGTGGTCATTGACCATCACGCGGGCTTCGGGCGGCGTGTCACCGCCGTTGCACAAAAACTCTTGCGGATCGTAGCGCTGACCCATCGCCATGACGGGAGTCGCGGGCGCCCAAGTTTGGCATGATCCGGCGTCGGTACTTTGGATGCATCCTTGGCAGACCCCGGCTTGATCGTCGGCACGATCACTCAGCCGACCGAAGTAGCCGACCTGTGCGATTTCGTTTGGTTCCGACTGGATCGCCGCGGTGGTCTTCACGCCGGGAACCGCGGGAGTGTGACCGCCGGGAGTCAGCTTCGGCGTCGGTGTCTGATGCATCCCTGGCAAGTTCGGTGTTCCCGGCAACCGAAATCCGTTGGTCGCCGTCGGCGACTGGCAACCGACAAGGACCACCATCGTTCCCAGCAGTGTCGCTGCCGCGAACGTGCCCCGACAGAAAGATCGGCAAGATGCAAAGCAGTGAAACATGGTCGGTTGAAGTTGAAGGTGTATCGGGAACAAAGCTTGTCGCTCAGCGGCACGGCCCGGACGAGTGGTTACCGTACCGCGGCCGCGATCAAGGTGTTTCGGGCATGGGTTCTGGCTTGTAAATCGGCGCCCAAGCGGGAAAGCCGAAGTAGAACTGGGAGCTCAGTGCCGGGTTCCGCGGCGGCGACTTGGATCCCAGGCGTACGATCGCGACAGGTCGGCCGAACGAATCGGCCGTTGCCAGCGCGTCTTGGTCCAATGGGATATCGATCGGACGCGACTCGGTGCGTTGCTGAGCGAGCGGGATGGCCGTTTGTGGGTCTTCCAGATAGACGACCCTGGTGACCAAATTGCCGTCGAGCGCTTCCTGTAAGTCCGATTCGCTCAGGTTGATCGGGATCGGGTACAAGGTTTCGAGTCCGCGTGGCGGATAGATTCGCCCGATCAGTTCGACCGTGGGATAGAGTTCGGCGCCGATGGCGTTGGGGATGCCGGTGATGCGAAAGCGGTACACCGCACCGACCATCAGGCCGGCCATCAGATCCGGTTCCTCTTCGCTGTGGCTGCCCGCCAGCGGCAAGGAGAACTTGGTGCCGGCGGGTCCCGAGAAGGCGACCGGTTGGAACGTGCCCTGCTGCATTGAGACCGCAGCCGGACTTTGCCAAACCGCACCCGGCGGCAGTGATTTGTAGTACAGCGGATGTCGCCCGCTGGTATCGAGCGGTTCGACCGCTGCGGCGACACGATTAAACGCGACGCTGCTGACCAATGCGATCAGCAAGGCGAGGACGAACATGCAAACCAACGCCTCAGCTCGGTTGCTCGATTCGGCCACTTCGATCGTGATGGTGGCGGTTCTGGGCCTGGTAAGCATGGATTTCGGCCTGGTTTGCATCATGGGGTCCACTCAAACGTGGGCGTCGGTCATCCGAATATCAGATGCCGACGCCACGTGCTTTCAACAGTTACCTCTTCAGCCCTTCGTCATGCGGACCCTGCGATCAGGGTTGGCAATTCGGATCGACTGGCTGACTTCCCGGCAACAGGGGACGTCCCGCAGGTGCACCCGGGTGGATGTTCTGCTCGGTGATCCGTACTCGGCTGACCGGGTTGGGATAGCTGTAGCCGGGCTGATGCCGAACGGTCGTTTTCATCGTTTCGACGGGCTGGGGAATATGCATCGGGGTGCGGTTCCGCATCACGTGCTTCTTCAATCCCGCGGGGGCTCCCAACGGAATGTGCGGCGGTCCGGGCAACCCGATCGGTGTGCCGCTGATCGGCATGCCATACTGGGGTGCGTTGACGCCGGCGATCATGCCCGGCAGTTGCGGCGGAGTCATCGAACAGGCACCGCCATCGGGGCCACAGCCGCTCGTCGACGCCGGGGCGAAGGGTGCGGGCAGTCCGGCGATCGGCGGAGACATTCCCAGTCCCATGCCGCCCGATCCGGGCATTTCGATATCTTTGTCACCGAGTCGGATGATCGCCAGGATCGAACCGCGTCGGTCGGCTTCGACGATCGGATCCACGCCCGGATCCAGCCGCGTGCTGACCAGGGTATCAATCCCCGCCAGTGCCGGTCCTTGGAAATCCGGATCGGGCAGGTACAGCACCTTGGTGACAAAGTTACCGGTGACCACTTGGTCGAAATCCTCTTCATCGAATTGAAGCGGAATCGAGTTGTGGGCAAGGTAAGCGCCGGTGCGCGGATTGGCATAGGCCAATTCGATCGTCGGGTACAGTTCCACGCCTTCACGTCCCGGGATGTTCGTCAGCTTGATGCGGAACAAACCACCTTGGGGAAAGTTTTGCCGGGCGGGGACGATCAACGGTTCGCTGTCGAACATGCCGCTGCCGGTTTGGTCATAGCGAACCTGCATGCCTTCGGGGCGACCGAAGGTAACTTGAACGGCTTGATTGATCGGCGCGGCGACCATCATGCCGCCCATGCCGGCTCCGCCGACGATCGTTCCGCTGGATCCGCTGTTGCATCCGCAGGCGGCACCGCCGGCATGCATGCCGTCAACGAATCCGACTTGTTGGATTTCGCTCTGGCTCAGATCTCGGCCTGCGGCGGCGAGCTCCGACGGGACTTCCGTCGGAACCTTGTTGGCCGCAATCGTGTTGCAGGGTGCGGCCGGAGCGGTCATGGCACCGGCGTACGGAGGTGGTCCCAAGACGCCGGGGCCGGGGCCTCCGACTCCAGGACCGGGCTCCATCATTTGTTGAGCCGGCGGTAAATTGTGGCGAGTCGGTACGCATCCGGTCGCGACCATCGCACCAGCCGCAATCAGCGACAAGTGAGTGACGAATCGTTTCATCTTTTCCCCCATTCCTTGGGTAGCACCGCGCTCGAATGCGGTTTGCGGGTCGGTCCCCGCCTGGGCTGAAAAATCAAAGGTAGTTTCTCGTGCACGATCTGCCTGGACGTGTGACCCGAATCGCATCTACGATTCGCGCCACGCAACGGACAGGACGGCCACGTGATAAACCCATCGGCACGTTGCGTCCTGATTCTTTGGAAAAATCGCCATAACCCGACCATGAAGATCGATCGACACGACCGCGAGCAGCCGAAAGGCCCCGTGAAACTCCGTTTCACGCCCCCACTGTGCCAATTCGCCTTTGGTTGTGTCCTCGTCGCGATGTTTTTCAATCAGCCGCTCGTTGGACAATCGCCCCGAGCCGATCCGCCAATGACCGGCCAGGCCACACATCCGCCGACGCACGAATCAGGCCCGCCGCCGGCTGGAAATGCTGTAGAAAATACCGGCGATGGCCCGGCTGACAGCGTCGCCGACCAGCAGCGTGCCGCCGCACTGATCGATCAGGTCATCGATCGTCTGGCCAATGGTGCGGCGTTCGATTGCAAAATCCGACAGCGTGTCCGAACCGCCGGACGCGAAGTGCTCGGCGTTGGCACCTATCTGCAGGTCGGTGGCGGAACCGGACAATTTTCTTTTCAAATCGAAATGCATGATGGCACCGGAAAACATCGTCTGCAACAAATCAGCGACGGACGCCTGGCTTGGACCCGCATCGAGGTCGCCGGCGTTGTCTCCCTCAGCCGCGTCGATGTCGGATGGCTGGACGAAGGAGCCCGGACGCTGCGCAGGAACGACCGGATCAAACCCAGCATGATGGTCGGGGGGCCCTGCGAAATGCTTGATAGCATTCGCCGAGACTATGACTTGAAACTCGGCAAAAGCTCGCTCGCCGGACGGTCCCTGTTGGTCGTCATCGGCACGTTGAAACAAAGTCGACGCGACGAAATCACCGCGATCGTCAACGGAGCCGAGTTGCCGGCAATGTTTCCGACACGCGTCAACGTGGCCATCGCCCAAGACGACGACCCCGAAATTAACTTCGGCAAAGGCCTGCCGATACGAATCGAGCACTTCAGCGACCCGATTGCCACCTCTGACGCCCCCCAAGGTGAACTGCGATCGACGCTCAAAAAACGCCAGATGATCTCGTTGCTGGAATTCTATTCGATTCGCCCCGTCGCCCCTCCCCCGATCCAACGGTTCCGCTTCGAAAACCAGGACACCGAAATCGATTTCGTCAACGAAACCGGCCGCTACGAAGACCGATTTAATATCCGAGTCAGCGCCAAGGAACGCGATCGGTACCGCTGAATCATCGAACGGTTCACCCGCTCGCTCTCAATCCCGCTGCAACAGTTCCAGCAATCGGGGGAAATTCGACCGCTCAGATTCCGGAATGAATTGCTTCATCAGCGAAAGCTTCTGGGGGACGTCCGGATGCGTTTGGATCACATGTCGGGCAAACGCCCGTTGACTGTCGCTGAATGCGTTACCGGATCGGATGCCGATCACGTTGCAGAGCGAAAACAACGAATGCGGGGTGACGTCCAGAGCCAACAGTCGCGTGTAAATCGCCGCAGGATCTTTCGACGCCTCGGCCGATTGTGCAAACGCACTCCAATGCGGTTTCCACAGCCCGGGGTCTTGCTCAAATGCGAACAGGTAGGTGATCGCCGCTTGATGATCCTTTCGCTCTGATAAGAGTTTGTCAGCTCGCGCGACGATCAATTCGGGCGTCAACTTTTCCTGGTCGATGGCCTGCTTCCAAAGCTGGATCGCTTTGTCGCCATGGTCGGAGCGCTGGTACAACTCTGCCAGTGTGTCAACGAAGCCTTCCGGGATCGGCGCGTCGGGGGTGGGGCCAGAACCGACTCGCCGCTCGAACAACGAAATCAATTGGTCAATCCGACCGGCACGGATCAGGGTCTCCATCGCCTGGCGAGACACCGCGGATCGCAAAATCGTTCCATCGGACATGTGATTTTGAATGATCGAAAATGCGACCTCCGCTGCCGTGGCGCGATTGCCGTCGATCAGAAGTGACTGGGCCATCCGCAGTTGATACAAATCGTTTTGTCGCAGCGAGGGCGTCGCTGGCGAGGTGATGCGTCGGCGAGTCGCGACCGCCACGTTCTGTGGACCGCTCCATCCTTGGTCCGCTAATAGTCTTTCAAATGCAGTGCGGGTGGAGGGGGTGAGTTGCAATTTCAGGAATTGATCGGCAGCAGCACGGGCCGATGCAATGGCGCCGATTTGTGTCCACAGGTAGAACTTCGCCAACTCGAGTCTCTGCGCCGAGAGGTCATCGCTCGTGTCCACGCTGTCTAGCCGCGCAAACCCCTGGTCGGCGTTGGTGGTTTCAATTTCGAAATGCGCCAATTCGATTTGCAGATCGACATCGTCGGGATACGTTTGGCAAAGCTCTCTCAATTTTCGGTGGCAATCAGCGGGACGTTGATCCCACCAAGCTGCATATGCGGCAACCAACTTGCGAAGTTTCAGTTCTTGCTCCGTCGCATCCGGTAAATCACGCTCAAGGTCCATCATCCAGCCATCCGACTGAGACTCCGGAGCGGGGCTGAAACGCTGAGGGTCTCCGTCCATTGCCAGTTGCACAAACCCTCGAATCAGATAGTCGTCGATCAGCTGCTTGGCGAGCGTCGTTTGCCGTTGGTGCCGCGAGAATGTGAAACCCCTTGAGGCCATCGAAGTTGCCACCTGTCGGGTGGCGACTGTCGCGTATTGACGGACAAACTCATTGCCGGTCAGCGTCTTTTGATGCAGTGTGTTTCGACGTGTGCAGTGGGCCAGCCAGGCATCGAGGAGCACGGTGTGATGCCGGATTCGAAACTCGATTTCCGAAGGCAACGCGGGTGAGAACAGCCAGATTTTGACTTTGTTGGACGGCATGGCCTTCAATAAATCGAGTTGCCGGTCTCGACGGGCGATGTCGGGCAATCGGGTGACAAGTTCGTCGGCACGGGGCAGGTCGTTTTGCCAAAGCGCAACCTGGATGTCCGCGATGGCAACCACCAAACGATTCAGTGGGGGAGCTGCCGCGTCGTGATTGGGCGTCGGCATTTCCTTTCCAGCTTGCCGATACTCACGGATCATGAACTGATGCAATTCAAGTTCTTGCCCGATCTGCTCGGGCGATAGGTTGCCCAGCATCATCAATTCCCGTCTGGCCGAAACGACCTTGGCCAAAATCCCCAGTTGGCGGTCGTCGAGCGACTGGAGACGCCTCGACGCTCCATCTCCCTCGACCCTCATCCGCTTCGTCCTGGCCTCCAAGATCGATCGCCATTCGGGGTGCTCCTCTGCCGGGGCGACTTCTGCCATTCGCCAAAACAATGATTCGGGGGGACGGATCGCCGTGCCACTCAGTGATCGTTCCAAGCCATAAAGCGCCAGCAATTCTTCCAACTGGCTTGAGTCCTTGATCTGATCCGGCGGCGGCATCGGGAACATTTCGTCGGTCAACTCGTGAACCGATCGCAGTTTGCCGTCGCGTGTGTTTTGTTTGCTACGGCCGAGCACAACGATCGCGCGACTGATCCACCGGGCCTGATAGTAGTCCTCAGGAATCAGATAGTCCTGGCGAGCGGGCCGCACGCGGGGACCGGCCGGAGCGCGGGCGGTCGTGGCGGAGTCTGCTTTTCCTAGGAGGTTGCCTAGGAAAAACGTGAAGTTGCGTTTCGGGAGCGTGTATGTGCTCAATTTCGCGGTGCCGGAACGGCGGACTCGCGGAGTGAGACGAATCGTGTAGTTGCCGGACAAGCCCCTGCCGGATGCGCGCGTGGCTTGGCACGGCGGAGGCATATCGAGCTGGGCGTCCAGGGCGTCAATCTCGCCGGCCAAGCGGATCGCTTTGGCAAGCCGATCATCATCGGCGTCGCGAGCGGTCAGGAAGAGTAATTGCGATTCCACACATTTGATTCCCCACCACGCAGTTTGATGCTCGCCTGCGATGCGGCACAGTTCGATCGCCTGTTCGAAACTTTGGTCGGCCGCGCGCGCGATGAGGCTCATCGCGCGTTGCGGATCGGTCGTCTTGGCCAGTTCGCTCGCGCTTAATTCGAACTGCGTCAACTTGCCAAGCTTGGTCAGTAGTTCTCCCAGCAAATCATAGTCGTCCGGGGTGCCTGCCAGGTCGATCAATTGACGCTGATACTCCACAGCGGTCTCGAAATCGGACATCGCCATCAGGCAGGTGACGGTTTGCCGGATCAGATCACCATCGTCGGGTTGCTGCTCCACCAATTGCCGCAACAGAAAGCTTGCCCGTTTGTAGTTTTCGATCGATCGCCAAAACGATGCGACCATTCGCTGTGCATGGTAGCGGTCCTTGGTCGTCAACAAAAACTGTTCCAATCGTCTGAGCAGCTGATCCGATTCTCCACGCCGGTCATACAGTGGAACCATCATTTGCATCAGCTCCTGACGGCGATCCCAGTCGCGTTCCATCTCGATCGCTTCCCAGTACAGCTGGATCGCCGGATCGGTCTGGAACTGATCGGCGTAGTATTTGGCCAACATCAAACGGTGGAGATTGTCACGCGGTGCCAAATCAATTGCGTTTCGCAGTGCCGCCACCGCTTCTTCGTCGCGTCCGAGAGCGAGCGCCAGCTCGGCGAAGATTCGATAGGAATCTGCGGCACCCGGAGCGACGCGGATCAAGGCGACGGCGGTCTGGGCGGCTTGTTCCAGATCGCCGATTTCGTAATACAGCGTTACGATTCGACGCAGGTATTCCGTTTGGAACCTTCCATCCAGTTCTGTCAATCGCTCGTAAAAGTTGATCGCGTCCATTCGCCGCTGCTGTCGTTGTGCGATCTCCGCTGCGACAAGTAGCGTTTCAACATCATCGGGGGCTTGATCGAAGGCGGCTTGGATGGTCAGTGCAGCGCGGGAAAGTTGGTTGTCGGCAAGGTACAGTTGCGCCAACAGCAAACGGTTCTTGATTGAGGATTCTTGATTGGCCGTTTGTGCGATCATTTGCCTCAGGATTCCCGCTTCGATGTAGGCCGTGATTTGGTCGCGACGCACCTGTTGACGCTCGTCTCGTGTTTCTGCAATCGACTCCGCCGTTTCCAGCTGTGCGATGGCTTGTCGATAGGCTTTCGCGTCCATCATTGCCTGGGCGTAGCGGAGTCGTTGATTGAAGGTCAGATCAAACGAAGCCGCCTCGTGCCATGCCTCGAGTGATTGAGAGTTGAACTTGAACGATGCAAAAATCTCGGCCAACCGAATCAACGACTCGCGATTGCGACGCGGCCCCGTCGCGATCGAATGCCAAACTTCGATGGCTTCGTCCACCCGCTTGAGCGTATGAAGTTGCTCGCCCAGGTATTCGCGGTATTGCGTGGAATCGGGGGCTAGCTCGACGGCCTTGCGGTACAGAGCAATGGCCTGGTCGGTACGGCCAATGCCAGCCAGCAGTTTGGCAACGCGGACGTGCAGCACCGGATCCTCGGGCCGCAAACTCAACAGCCGTTCCCAGACGCCAGCGGCGGCATCACGGCGTGCGTCCAGTTCTCTGTCCACGTCACGCAACAACAGGCGGCCCCAGCGAATGAAGTGATCGGGGTTGTTGGGGTCGAGACGAACCAGGGCTTCGAAGTGCGGCGATGCTTCTGCCGGACGATCAACGCGGTCCAAAACGTCGATCAATGCCAGACGGGCGGAAATATCGCCCGGCGCCCTTTCGACGGCGGTCTGCATCGTCTTCTGGGCCAAATCCGAACGCCCGGCGAGCGTTTGGATTTGCCCCAGGCGAATCCGCAACGACAGGTCATCGGGCAACCGCTGCACCTCCGCGGAATAAAACTCGATCAGCGCATCAAAGGAGCCATCGTGGAGTAATCCCGCCTCCAAACGATCACGAACATCGCGATACAGCCAGCTGCCCGGACGTAGCCGAACTAACAGGGTTTTCAATTGCTCGTTCGCGACGTCGGGGCGATCAAGCAGACGCTGCAGTTCCGCCGTTTGGATTTGAAAGCGAAGCTTCTGTTCGGCGTTCTCCGCTCCGCGTACCAATTGGGTGTAGTGTTTCAACGCCGGTTCGTACAGCCTTTCTTCAACCAATTGTCGGGCGACCCGTTCAGCGATCGTTTGATCACCGGGAAACTGTTGTTCGAGTTGTTTCCACGTTCGGATCGCTTTCGTTTGGTTGCCCGATCGAGCATAAAGTCGACCGAGATGCAGATAGATCTCCACCGCATCGATGCGTCTGGGGCCGCGACCGAGCGAACGTCGCATCGCCTCAATCGCTCCGTCGGTCTTTCCCGTCGCACGCAATGCCGCTGCCAATTGAAAGCTGGCCATGGCATCCTGTTCCAGCCAACGTTCCGCTTTGCCCAGCGCCACGATTGCCTGGCCGTACAGACCACGACGGAGCTGTATCAGCCCGAGCACCATTTGACGCTCCCCGGCACGCTCGGCCGACTCGGCGACGTCAAGCGATCGAAGAAAATCGTCCAGTGTGTGATTTTGGAGATGGTGGCTGTACACGCGATCGAGCGCAATTCCCGGTCGCGGCCGCCGCAGCAGGACCTCGGTGAATCGCTCGATCGCCTGGCCGGACTCGGCGGCTGGGCGTTGCGCCACGACACCGCATCGATCGGAAAAGAGCATGCCCCAGATCGTCAGCAGACAGACGAGCGACACCATGCGGCGTGGCGAGTGGAATCGAAAGCGATTGTGTTGCGTCATCGTCGTGGGAAACCACTCTCCGAACAGTGCCGCGTTGAGATCGGTACCAATACGCTTTCAATGATTGTACCGATTCATCGTACTAAGATCACGCGCCACTGGCTGACGCCACGTGCTGGGATGTGAATGCCAGCGGGACGCGTTAGCGAGCGGCGGGGGTGCTGGGATGACTGATCCCCGTCAGCACCGACAGGGTGGCCTGATCATCGTTTTCTTTCGCAATTTCAACCAACCGCGCGATCACTTGCTCCAACGCCGCGTCGGCGGATTCGACGTCACTCCTCATGATCGCCGTCAACGCGATGACAAATCCATGCAACGAACCCGAATCCATTGGCGTCCCTGTCGGCAACGTTTGTAAACACTCGTCCAGCAAGTCGTGCAAGCTGTCCGGGCGGACCACCGACGCCAGCACCAGACGAGCGGGAAGATTCGCCGAGGAACGCTCTTCGGCATCCGCGATGCGATCGAGTTCCTCCAGCAGTCTCTGGCATGCATCACGCCCAGCCGGAGTGGAGCAGGCGGATCGGATCGCCAACTCGAACAGGCAATCCTGTGGGGTCTCGGCCAAGGCGTCCAACTTGGTCCCGTAAAGATCCAATGTGGGATCCGGAACGCCGGCCACAGGTCACTCCGGATCGCGTCGACGTAACGGATGGAGTTTTCGGCGTCGACGGATTGGATCGCCGATTCGTATCGGGTTTCCAAAATCCGGCGATGATTCCGTCCCTGGCTGTAACGCCTGGCCAATTGGAACACCAAGGGCTGGTCCAAGAAACGCCGACAGATTCCGGCGGCATCGATCGGGAAGCCGGAATCGAACAGGTTCTCGGCGAGGTGCGTCGCGACCTGCAATTTCCGATTCTCTCGCACGCCCTGGGTTCGCGGAAATTTCCACGTGTGCAATCGCTCCAGCCAACCGCGTCGGGCCAGCTCACTCCGGCCGACTTTGACGTAGGTTCGAAACAGTTGATCCAGCGGAGAACCGACGGTGTGTGACGCCACGGGCTCCGCCGGCGAATTGCGAACCGCGGCCTGAAAGATACCGATTTGCAGCATCGCTTTCTGATCGATCGGATCAAGCGTTTCGATCAGCCGGCCGGTTTGCCAAAGCAGTCCGGCGGGGAGGTTCGCTGTCGGCGACGTCGTGACCTGGTCATTCAGGCGAGCGGGAACCATCGCACGAATCCGCTCCGCCGCGGCGTCACGTGTCGACTCGGCGTGTAGTTCATAAACAGCTTTCAGCCATCGCCGAACCGCTTGAGTGTCCTTGTCGGTTGAACCGTCGACCGCGCGGAGAAACCGCTGCGACGCTTGGTCATCGTGAAGCAACAGATGCATCAGATCGGCTAAGACGCCCTGAACGACTCCCGCGCTATTCCATCCCCGCACGCTCCACAGCGCTGATTCGTGGCGAAAGGAATTCGGCGACGTGATGGCATCGACCATCATTGAGATCAATTCGGGAATCTGCTTCCGTTCGGATTCAGGGATCGAGGCCAGCAACACGTCCAACTGTGCGACGGCTTGGGGATGGTTCACGACGACATGTCGGGTGAAACGCCGCTGGGCCTCGCTGAATGGCCTCGAGCCGGGGATCCGGATCGCACTGCAGACAGATTCCAGTGGAAACGTTCGGATGTCGATTCGGCAAAGGTGATCGAAGAGGATCTCTTGCGACGTCGACATCGACGCGGCGCGGGTGAACACATTCCAGTGAATTTTCCACAGCTTGGGATCACGTTCGAACGCGTACAAGTACAGCACCGCGGCGTGATGGAAATCTCGTTTGCCCCGCAGCGAACTCGCTCGCATGATAATTTGTCGCGGCGTCAGCTGTTCGGACTCGATATTCTGTTCCCAAAGACCGCGGGCGAGTTCCGGTTTCCCTGCGGCGAGATACAAAACGGCGAGTTCTTCGCGATAGACATTCGAGTTCGGGGAGGACTCGAGCTTTCGCTTGGTCGAAGTGATCAGAGGCTGCAAACGATTCGTCTGGGCGAGGATCAGGATCGCCTGACGCCGTGCGCCGGAGCGGTCTTCCTGGCGAGGGTCCTGTTGGCGATGGATGACCGAATAGGCGACCTCCGACGCCGTGATCAAGTCACCGGATTCCAACAGCGACTGGGCCAATTTCATTTGCTCGACATCATCGCTCAGCGGATTGCGGTTGGAACGGCGACTGGGGGGCGAGGCAACAGGCTGTTGCCCGATCGCCTGTTGCAACGAGGCCACCGATGGGTTTTTTGAATTGCTCGATTGCAGTTGTTTTGTCAGGAAGGTCCGCGTGTCGGCATCGATCGGCCGGGCGAGGAGTTGTCGGGCGGTGGAGCGAACGAGGTCCTCGTTGCCCGCCTGTGCGGCCAAAATCAAGCGAGCCACTTCGACTTGCTGGCGGGAGGGGGCGTCGGCTGTTGTGATCTGATCAAGACGCTCGAACGCTTTGGCGGGTTGCTCCGTGATCACGGCCAGACGCGCCGCTTCGAGTTGTAAATCCAGATCATCGGGGAACTCATCGGCCAGCGTTTCCAGTTGGACAAGACAATCCAGTGGCCGTTGGTCCCACCATGCGGCGAACGCAGCAAGAATCCGCCGCAGTTTCAACTCGTGTGGCGTCGCACCCTCAAGCGGCTCGACCAACCGTCCCAGGAAATCGTCCGGGAGCGAAAGGATGGCATGTGAGGAACCTCTGACGATCTGCTTCGGAATCAGCGGCAGCAACCCCCGCAACAGATTCGCCTCAATCAATCGCTTCGAAAGCGGCATCTGCAACTTGAACAGTTCATATCGCGTTGGACTCACACCAGGAGACGACAGCGGCGTGACAATCTGCAGTTGCTCACCCCCGAACAACTCGGACGGTGGCAGCCCCTGTCGAGACAAAACAGACCAACGAGAATAATGCGCAATCCAGGCATCAGCCAGCAGCTCGCGATGGCGAAGCACGAACGCTCGTTCCGGGTCACTCGTCGGCGAAACGATCCACGGAACCACCTGGTCGGTCATCGAATGTCCGAGCCGACTGGCCCTGGCGATCTGCACCAGATTGGCAGCTTTTTTATCTGCAAAGGAAACATTGTTTTCCCACAAAGCGGCATGGATCTCGGCGACCGCGCGGTGGTAAGTCGATGGGACGACCGACTGATCGAGCGTTTCTGCGAACGGGTATTCTCTCTCCGCCACACGACACTCGGCGATCAAGTTTTGTCGCAATTGCAGATCACGCATGATCGACTCGATCGGCGCCGAACGCTTCGTTGCCAGGGTCTGGTGTGTTTGACAAACGGTGGAAAGGATCTCCAGCTTTGAATCATCGAGTGGAGAAATCTTTTCTTGCTGGGTCTTTTCCAGTACCTGCCGAATGCGTGATCGTCTGGCGAGTAGGTCTACCAGCGCCGGGTGGTCGCCCGCCGGATCGAGCTGTGCGACCCGCCAGATGATTGCTTCGGGTGGCAACGTGTCGGTGTCGTCGAGCGAATTCTGGATCGAGTGCAATAGGATCGCATGGCGAAACGCGGTGACGTCATCGGAGTCGTTCGGCGGGGCGGAAAACTGTTTGTCGATCAGTTGTTTCGTCGTGACGGATTGTCCGTGCAGGGACGCCAATTCACGATCGGCAAGGATTTGCACGCAACGTGCGATCCAGTAGGCCTGGAAGTAATTCTCGGGCGTGAGAAAGTTGCTGCCAAACGAGAACGAGTAACTTTTGGAACCGTTGTTTTGCCGACTCGTGATTCGCCGCTCATTGAGCAACAAAATGGTTTGCAGTGATGCCGCTGCCGATGCGGGAAAGTGGTCGCGGTCGAGGAAAACTTGCGTCAATCGCCTGGCTTTGAGCGTCAGGGGCGACCCCGGAGGGCCACGCACCACGACAACATTCGACATTGGGGCAGATGAAGGGAATGTCCTTAACGAAGCCCGCGACGCGGAAGTGGACTGAAGCGTCGGGGCAAAACCAGAGTTTGCCGGTGCGTCGTCATCGAGCTTCAACGCAGCGACTTCGCCAGCCACCTTCGCGGCTTGCGCCAAATGCTCGGCGCGTTCGGGGGCGTCGGACAGTAACAGCAGTTGAGCCCGGACGATGCGGATGTCCCACAAGTTGCGATGGTTCTCCAATGCCACGCGACACAACTCGGCCGCCTGCTCGGGATCCGTGTTCGCGATGCGACGGATGATGGACGCCATCCGCGCGGGATCTTTCGTCGCTTTCATCTCGCGCATGGTCACTTCGGCTTGCGTGACCAAGCCGGCTTCCAATTCGAGCGAGGAAAGCCGACTTTGGTTCGACGACGTGTTTTCAACATTGACCAGACGGCGTTGATATGAAACGGCCGAAAGCAGATTCCCGGATTGCGACAAGTTGTCGACGATCGCCTGCAGCAGCTTGGCATCCCGCGGATGTTTGCCGAGCATCCGTTTGATCACGGTGTGAGCTTGCCGGAAATCCTTCACGAGTGTCCAAACGGACGCGATCAAGATTGACTTGGATTTCTGATCAAGTCCGTCCATCTCAACGCGTTCGAGCCGAGTCACGAGCTGGTCGATTTCTCCACGCCGTGCATACAGCGGCACCAGTTGCTCGACTAGGTCTGTCCGTTCGGTGAATCGACGCTCATGTTCGATGGCTTGCCAAAACAAATCGATCGCGGCAAGTGTTTCATAGCGCTCGGCCAATCGTCGTGCCAAGGTGACGCGTGCGTCGATGGCACGGGGATCCACCATGATGGCTCGCCGTAGTGCGTTTTCGCCGTCTTGTTCCTGGCCGGCCGCAAAGGCGATGCGGGCGTACAAACGATACGAATCAGGGGACGCCGGATTGGCGGCAATCATGGCTTGAGCGACGCGTGATGCTTGATCCAAATCGCCCAACTGTTCCCTGAATTGGATCAACCGACCGAGATGATTGACTTGAAAGCGTTTGTCCAACCGTGCCAACGTTTCCAGATGCGTTGCGGCGGTGGAAAGTCGCCCCCATCCGTCGGCGATGTCGACCGCATCGCGTAGGATCGCAACGTTTTCCGGATCCAGTTTTAGTGCGGCGTCGATCGAGAGCGATGCCGCCGCCGGTTGTCCATTGGCCCGGAAAAGCAGCGCGAGAAACCGCTGGTTTTCCGGCGTCGGTTCTTGGACGGAAACCAGAGCAATCTGCTCGCCCAGTTTGTTCGCCGCCCGCAGTGCGTCGATGCGATGCCGCATCAGTCGCTCGCGTTCTTCGGCGTTTTCCGCCAAACCCGAGGCGTTTTCCAATTCTCGAAACGCCGCGTCGTGCCGATTCGCTTGGGAGAGCACGCGGACGTAATGCAAGCGTTGGTCAAACGACAGGTCCACGTCGGCCGCTTGCTGCCAGCTTTGCAGTGCCAGATCGGTCCGCTCGACGGACGCGAAGATTCCCGCCAATTGAATCAGTGTCTCCGCATTTCGCCGCGGGCCGTCGGCAATGGACCGCCACGCGACGACGGCCTCGTCGTGCCGTCCGAGACCGTACAGCAGTTCGCCCAGGGATTCGCGATAGTGCGGGTCGTCGGGCGCCGCATCGATCGCTCGCCGATAGAGTTCGACGGCGCGATCGGAGGCTTCGATCGATTGCATGTGTCGCGCGAGAGTCGCCAACAGGGCGGCATCCTCTGACTTGACGTTGGCGAGCTGATCCCAGGCCTGCTGTGCCGCCGCGCGCCGTCGCTTGAGATTCATCGTTGAATCACCGAGACAGGCTTCTCCCAACCGCAACCGATAGTCGGGGTTGGCCGGATCGATGGCGATCAGCTGTTCGATTTGTCGAGCAGCCTCGCCGGACCTGCCTTCGCCTTCCAGAATTTCCACCAGGGCCAGACGGGCATCGACATGTCCCGGCGCTTGCTCGATCACCTGCAACAAGATCGGCACGGCCGCGTCAGGACGCCCGGATCCCGCCAGGATTTCTGCCAAGCGAATCGACAGCGTGACGTCGTCCGGAAAACGTTCCGCCTGGTGCCGGTAGTAATTCGCCAACGCATCGGTGTCGCCGGCCGACAGATAGCTCCGTTCCAATCGGCTACGGACGTCGGCATGCAGCCAGCTTCCCGGACGCAGTCGATCCAGAATCGATTGCAACTGATCGCGGGCCTGTTGCGTTTGACCGATCCGGGCCGTCAGATCGGCGACTTTGATTTGATAGCCGACGCGGGTTTCCGCTGTCTTTGCTTGTTCGGCTAACCGACGATAGTGATCGAGCGCTGGTTCGTAGGCTTGCTGTGCCACCAAGGCGGCTGCAACTTTTTCCGCCATCGAATGATCGTCGGGGTATTGATCGACCAGCCGGTTCCAAAGCGTGATCGCCTGGTCGGCCTGACCGGTCCGGCAATGAAGTCTGCCGAGATCAAGATAGATGTCCGGTGCTTGCCGACGATCGGGCTGTTTGGCGATTGCACGTTGAAACGCTTCGATCGCGTTTTCGTTTTCACCTTCGGCCGCCAACGCTTTGGCCAATTGGTGACTGGCGCTGGCATTCCTGTCCAGCAGCGCTTCCGCTTTTCGCAAGGACACAACCGCGGCGGATGTGTCGGCCCGCTTGAGCTGAATCAATCCGCGGACCATCTGCTGGTGACCCGAGTTGTCGTCATCGAGCGACCGCAGCAAGGCATCGAGTGATTGACCTTGGACATGAAAGTCATAGACACGATCGAGTGCCGTGCCGGGTTGTGGGTTCCGCAGCAGCACGTCAAGAAACCGATCCGCGACCTGACGTTCTTGTTCGGGCGGCTGCGCGGACAAGGGCGAGAGAGTGGCCAGCAGCGTCAACAGGCAGCACGCGACGACACGGACCGAGACGACACGGACCGAGACGACCTTCGAATGACTCGACCTGAAACGCAGTGAGAAGGAAAACAGTGTCGCCATCTTCGTCGTCTTTGGCCGTGCTCAAAATCCGTTGCCGCAACGCGTCGTCTGCGGCTGTCAGAATCCCAGTATGACGCAGACCACGTCCATGACGCAAATGTGTGTGTACTCCTCCTCCGCCTGTTCTGATTGCATTCGCGTCAACGGGCTCGCTCAGCAACTCCAGACCGGGTCGCCCAGGACGTCGAACTTGGGGGTGATCCCCAGCCCGGGCTCGGTCGATGCTGCCATCCGACCGTTGACCCGCAGGGGTGCCCCATCGGCGATCGATTGAGTGACGTAGCTGTTGAAGTCGGTCGAAGTGAACAAATACTCCGTCGGCGTGCTGTGTGCCAGGTGCGCGATCGCTGCGGTGATGATGTCTCCGCCCCAGCTGTCTTCGAGTGTCATCGCGATTCCCAGGGACACGCACAGGTCGCGCGCCTGTTTCGCTTTGGTCAGTCCGCCGAACTTGCTGATCTTGATGTTGACGGCATCCATCGCGCGATCGGAGGCGCCCTTCAGGATCGCGTCGACCGAGTCGATCACTTCGTCCAAGATGAACGGCAGGTTGGTGTTTTGGCGAATCGTCAAACACTGCTGATACGTCGCACAGGGCTGTTCAATGTAGACGTCGACGTCACGCACGGCACCGACGACCCGCATCGCTTCGTGCATCAACCATCCCGTGTTGGCGTCGGCGACCAACTTGTCGCCCGGCTACAAGATCTCGCGGACCGCGCGGATTCGCTCGATGTCTTCATCGGCTTGGCCACCGACTTTCAACTGAAACCGCCGATAACCTTCGGCACGGTACCCGGCCACGTTGTCGGCCATCTCCGCGGCCGGTCGTTGGGAGATCGCGCGATAGAGCACCACGTCGTCACCGAATCGACCTCCGAGCAAGGTGCAAACCGGCAGCCCGGAGACTTTGCCCAGGATGTCCCAGCAGGCCATGTCGATCGCCGTTTTGACGTAGGGGTGCCCCTTCATCACGCGGTCCATTTTGTGATTGAGCGCCCACAACTGGGTCGGGTCTTCGCCGATCAGTTGGGGGGCGATTTCTTGCATCCCCGCGCGGGCTCCGGCGGCGTAGGCGGGCAGGTAGACCGGCCCGAGAGGACAGACTTCACCAAAACCGACTACTCCCGAATCCGTCTCGACTTGGACGACCGTGGAATCAAAGACGTCGACGCTCTTCCCCTCCGACCAGCTGTAGTTGCCTTCCGCCAGGGGCAGGTCGACTTGATAAACCTTGAATCCGGTAATCTTCATCTCGTTCACTCGATGGGTGGTGCAATGGGTTGAGACCGCCAGGCGAATTTCGCGACCGCGGAATTCGATGTCGCGAAGAGAATTTAGCAATAATCGCATTGGCGCGGCACCGGTTCGGCGTCCGCAGATACACGCCTGCCCCAGGGCGCCCCCTTTGATTGATCTTGTGCCCACAGGTTGGCCTTTAGGAGCTAGCGGAACGGTGCGAGCGTCTGCAGTGCCTAAGCAGGTGGCCTGACCCCGACGGGGTCAAAGCCAGTAGCCGGAGGTGAGCGCAGCGACACGTCAGGACATCCGGTCCCCCGTTAGACGCGACCCCGAAGGGCAATGCTGTGAAGCATTTATTCCCTGCGTTTGACGATGTGTTAGCGGCAGGGCGCAGGCCCTCCGGTCTCTCATCGTTCCCGAAACACCGGAGGGCTCGCGCCCTACCGTTAAAAAATGCTTGATTGACGAGTTGCACCGCGATCCGGGCAATCGAATAGACTGACAGGGGTTGGTACTCACCCTCCCCGACTGTCTCCCATCCACCCCGGGCCATTTCCCATGTCGCGATTGATGATTGTCACCGCCTTGTGCTGTCTGTCCGGTTTCGCCTCGGCGGCCGATCGACCGAACGTCTTGTTCATCGCCGTCGATGATTTGAACCACTGGTTGACGCATTTGAACCGCAACCCACAGGCCCGCACGCCGAACTTTGATCGGCTGGCCCGGCGCGGTGTCACCTTCACGAACGCCCATTGTGCCGTGCCGGCCTGTGAACCATCGCGTTGTGCGTTGATGAGCGGACGCCGACCGTGGGTCTCAGGCTGCTATAAGAACGGTCACACGTGGAAAAACCACCAAGCGGCCGGCGAGGGATTGAGCGCGCAATTTCTCAACGCCGGTTACCACGTCGCCGGTGCCGGAAAGATCTATCACTCCAGGCAGTACTATCCCAGCGAATGGACCGAGTACATGCCCGACGACGGGTTGAGCGCCAGTGGGCCGGGCGTGAAGAAATATGATGGCTACCACGACGACGTGACGCACCCGAACCTGAAAGACGACGACATCATGGATTGGCACTGCGTCAACTACTGCATCGAACGGATCACCAAGAAAAACGACAAACCGTTCTTCGTCGCCTGCGGACTGTACAAACCCCACCTGCCGTTCGTCGCCCCGCGAAAGTACTACGATGCGTTTCCGCTGGAATCGATCCAGCTGCCGCCGCACATCGAAAACGATTTGGCCGACATTCCGCCGTCGGGCGTGAAGATGGCCGGGCCGCAAGGCGATCACGCCAAGTTCCTCAAAAGCGGGCGTTGGAAAGCCGCGATTCAATCCTACTTGGCGACATGCAGCTACACCGACATGAACCTCGGCCGGTTGCTCGACGCACTCGATGCCAGCCCGAACAAAAACAACACGATCATCTGCCTGTGGAGCGATCACGGTTGGTCCCTGGGCGAAAAAGAACACTGGCGCAAGTTCGCGTTGTGGGAAGAAACCACGCGGACCGCCTTCATCTGGGTCGTCCCGGGATTGACGACGCCCGGCACACGCTGTGACCGTTCGGTCGATTTGATGTCGGTGTACCCGACGCTGTGTGAGCTGACAGGGATCGCGACGCCTGATCATGTCAGCGGTCGCGACATTTCGTCGTTGTTACGCGATCCCCAATCGTCATGGGAGTTCCCCGCGATCACCACGCACGGACGCGGTAACCATTCGGTCAAGACCGAAACGCATCGCTACATCCGTTACGCAGGCGGCGAAGAAGAACTCTACGACGTCGTCGCCGATCCCTACGAATGGAAAAACCTGGCCGCCGAGACGAGCAGCACCCCGATCAAAGCACAGCTGGCTGAATGGTTGCCCAAAAAAGAGAAACCTGAGCCCAAGAAGAAGTAGGGCATGCTGTGCATGCCATCTGGCGTCATGCACAGCATGACCTACACGGTGACGTCACGCACAGCATGACCTACATCGGCTGGTTACGTCGGGACGTATTCCACCACGTGGCCGATCTTGATTACAAACGGGTGCGTTTTGTGGCTTTTGAAAAAACCGCTGACCGTCACCCCCTCCGGGTTCTCGATCACTTTGACGATGTTGACATACGGGACGTGAAACACGTTCGCGTCATCGCCGGATCGAACCGAAAAATAATCCTCTTCGGCGGCAAGCAGCGTTGCCGATTCGATCCGGTGGGCGCTGTGAATGTTGATCCCGATCTCGTTTCCCAGTTGCGGTTCGATCAGTTTTTTCATGACACTTCAGCTCAAGCGTTTGTCAAAAGACACGGCACGGTAACGCCGTGCAACTGTTCAATCGTATCAGAACGGCACGGGGCTTTGTGGTTTGGCTGGAACGCGTTTCATCACGGCAAGCGAACTTGCCCGAGGGTCAACCAGCCCGGTTTCGTTTGACCTTGCTCCGCATTGGCGAACCGCAACGGCTTTCCCGCTTCGAGCGGATGGACCACTCGCATCAACACGGTGTTCGTTCCCGAAAGCCCCGCGGTGTCGACCGACGCCGACAACTCGTGCGCCGTTGCGCTCGGTAAATGTCCCCGCATCGATAACCCGGGCGCGATCATGCGTTTGGCGATTTCGCCGGTTTGATCGACAAAGGCCACTTCGGTGGGCCAGTCGGCGTAGAACGGTGCGACGCCTTGATTGATCAGCTGCAGAGTGATTTGACATCGGTCTGTCTGTCGATCGGGAACGAACACCACTCGTCGGACACAAAAGTCGTAACCCATCCGCCGGACTTCCTTTTTTGCACGTTCCAGCCGCTTCGGTGATGCGACTTCACGAAACATCCCGGTGTCCATCAACCACGTCGCGTGTGTTTGGCTGACACATTCGTGGAAACTCTGCACCTGCTTGGGCCACTGATCGCGGTCATCGAAGACTTTGCCCCAAGCCTCGGGACGAATCTCGCCGCCGATCGGCTGGGTTTTCCATTTATCGATCGCCGCGCGGCCGGCGGCCTTGAGCGCCGGCATGTAAAACCAGTCGTCTTCCTGTTTGCCGGTGTCGATTGTTGCCCAAGCAAAGGAGTCGTCGTGATAGCCGAAGGGGCGCGACGCGTTTTCGGTTTGGTAGCCGTGATTCGGTCCGGCGGGGTAACGCAGCAAGACGGGCGTCGATGAGAACGCGGCCTCGTATGCATCCAGCACGATGGCTTGGGTTTCTTTGCTGGCCCAGAGGTCGTTGCGGGGATAGGTATGCCATTCGCCCCACGTGCCCAGCAAGCCGGCGGTGATGTAGGCCAATCGTGCGTCTCCGTCGTACTTGTTGCCAAACGCAGCGATGAAGGCACGAAACGCCGATCGCAGACGCTCGTCCTCGTAGTCTGGCGTCGTGATCTGCTTCGGCGGCAGGGGAGCCGTGTTGGTGTTGAGGTACGTGTGCAGCTTCAACCCGCCCTTGATCAGGTATTCCGGGATCCCTTTCTGTTTGCCCGGGTACTCGACGTAAATCCGAACCACCGCTTGGTTGCCACGCGAGGCGATGTCGTCGAGCAGTGTTTCAAGCGGCTGCCAATCGAATTCGTCTTCCGCCCGCATCAGATCACTGAGTGCGAGATAGCTGAACTCCATACTGTGCGGGAATCGATCCGGGTAAGGACGCGCGTACGGCACCAAACCCTTGAGCGGATTGTCGACCGGACTGGCGGCCGGTTTCAGGTCGAACGTTTGCTGAGCGACGGCGGTCGTGCCGCCGCCGAGAATGAACAGCAAACAGAGGACGGAGCGAAACGCCAGCGGTGGGTGTTCGATTCTCAAAGCGAAATTCTCTCGGGTTCAAGGTTACCGTCCGTCGCCGCTGTACTTGATCGTCGCACCGGTCGGGGCTTGCGGCCAGGGAGTCTCGCCGGGCGCCCACGACTGGGGCTGCTTGCTCCGCACCGCCATCACCCGCGTCTTCAGCCAGTCCGGTGCATCGCGGTTTTCTGCTTGACCATAGACAAAGGGCTGCGGCGGATGCATCAATCGCGGAGGCGATCCGAGGACTTTTTCGAGCGGTGGTCGTTGTTTGCCGATCGCATCAAGTTGCGATTTCAATCGAGACACGATTTCGGGATGCTGTAACGCGATGTCCGTGGACTCGGTCGGATCGATGGCGATGTTGTAGAGCATGTCGCCCATCAGTTTAAAGTCACCCGAGCGGATGGTCGGCAGACGCACGCTGCCGGCGACCTCGTACACGATCTCCGTCCGTGGACTCGGCTGACCATTTAAAATCACTTGCGACATGTCCATGCCGTCGAGCGGTCGGCACGGTTTCGTGCTGCCTCCGGCGAGGCTGACAAAGGTCGGCAGCAAGTCGACGACGTGCATCATCGCGTCACTGGATTTTCCGGCGGGAATTTTTCCGGGCCACCGCATCGTACACGCCACACGGACTCCGCCTTCGAACGTCGTGTTCTTGGTTCCGCGGTACGGCCGGTTGACCTCTTCGGTCAATCCTCCATTGTCATTGGCAAACACGACGATCGTGTTTTCGGCGAAACCGTGTTGGTCAACCGCACCGACGATGCGTCCCACGGCGTCGTCGAGACATTTCAGCGCCGCCGAACGCTTGTCGAGCGTGTCGGTGTAGCGTGGAATCTCCTCCAACGGTCCGTGGATCGCGTTGAAGGGAACATAGATGAAAAACGGGACGTCCTTGCTGCGCTCAGAAATCAGCCGAACCGCTTCGTTGGCGAACAGGTCGGTCGAGTATCCCTGTTCGTCGAGCGGTCGTTGATTGCGATGCCAATCGTAGACTGCAAACGTGGCCGGCGAATTGTGGGGGATCGTGTAGTTGTTGTAATCGATGCCCCAACCGTAGTGACCATATTGGTGATCAAAACCCTGGCCCATCGGCAGTTGTTCGGGTAACCATTCACCCAGGTGCCATTTGCCGATCAAAGCGGTGTAATAGCCCGAGGCTTTGAGTGCTTCGGCGATGGTGTGTTCGTTCGTATCCAGCCCGTGCAGCATCCGCGTCGGTGTTCCGTCGGCGGTGTGGGCGAGTTCCAGACCGAGTTTCTCGAGGTAGCTGGGTTTGCCGAAATCTTCCGACCGCCAATCCATCCAATTGCGAAACGCATAACGGCCGGTCATCAAGGCACAGCGCGTCGGTGCGCAGACCGAATGGGCATAAAACTGCGTCAGACGAAGACTTTCGCCGGCCAGACGATCCAAATTTGGCGTCAGCTCCGCGTTGCCGCCCTGAAACCCTGGGTCTGCCCAACCCATATCGTCGGACAGCATCAGGACGATATTGGGCTGCTCGGCGGCAGGAGATGGGGACGCGTAACACGCCAAGGCGAGCCACGCGGCGAGAATGAAACGACGAGAGAGATGCATTTGGAAACGATTGGCAAAAAGTAAGAACAGTGGAGTTGGGTTCGAATGGAGCCCATTGTAGTCATTTCCATCGGTGCAAGGCTCCTACTCGCACGTGTTGGTGTCCAGCCTTTAGGCGCATCCTCGGATGCCGTCAGGCATCGCGTCTCTCCTCCAGCCGCTTCGCGGCTGGAGGGGGAGCGGCTGAAGCCTGGACACCAACGTTACAAATGTTAGAAAAGTAACAAAAAAGGTTTTGCCGACGGACTTTCAACTTGTTAGATTTCTAACACTTGGATTCGACCGCCCTATTTGCCCGGAGTCCTGCGTGCGTTCTGACCTTTCCCGCCGCGAGCGGCAGATCATGGAAGTGATCTATCAGCTCGGCGAACCGACGGCCAACGAGATCGTCGCGGCGATGCCCGACGAGCTTGCCAATGCGACCGTGCGGACACAGCTTCGCACGCTCGAATCAAAAGGTGTCGTCAAACACCGTCGCGAAGGAAAACGATTCGTGTACCTGCCCGCGGTGCCGCGCAAGAGTGCCGCGGCCAAGGCGTTTCGCAAAGTCTTGGAGATCTTTTTCGGCGGCTCGGTGGAAGATGCGCTGGCCACGCACTTGGCCGATCCCAAAACGGAATTGAGCGATGAACAGGTCAAACGTCTGCGTCGATTGTTGAACCAACATCAAACCAAAGGCGGCAAGCAATGAGCGATCGCGTGAACCACTGGTTGATTGAAAGTCCTTTGTCGCTTTTTCTGGTCGTGATCGTCCAAATCGCGGTCGTTTCGGCCATCGCGTGGTTGATCGCCTCGCGAATCAAGCACGTTGACGCCGGACGCTCGTATACCGTCTGGCTGACGGCGGTTGGTTTGACGCTGGCGATTCTGCCGGCGCACCTGCTGATCGGCGGATGGCGGATTCCGTTGGCTTCCGCGGAAATTGATTCGGCGATGCGATCGGTTGCGTCGGCCCCGATCGAAGGACCGATCGATGACGAAGCGTTGCAAGACAACGCGGCCGTGACAAGCGTCCTGGGCCCCAGTGAAAGCTCAATTTCCGTCGATCAGACATCGCAACCCAAGCGAATTTCACATGCACGCCCAACGACAGCACGATCGGCATCCGGCTTCCTAAAAACAGAGCTTCCGCAAACAGCCACGGTGATTGACCAACCGTTTGTTGCCGCTGACACCAGGTCCGGCGGGGCAGCCGTGCTGGCCCTATTCGCATGTGCGTACACGATTGGATTTGCGTTCGTGGCGTTGCGATTGTCGATTGGAATGATTCGGTTGAGGAACGCTGCGTCGAAGGGACAACGTGTCAGTGGCTCGATCATCGACACCGCGAACGAGATTTCAAGGACGATTGGTTTGTCCAGGACGCCGACAATCGTTCGCACGGATCAAACGTCGATGCCGTTGGTCTTTGGACTGTTCCGATCGGTCATCTTGGTTCCGGCGGACTTTGAATCTTGGGACGAACATGAAATTCGATCCACACTCTTCCACGAGCTAACGCACGTGCATCGGCATGACAGCGTCGGCCAGCTGCTGGCGTCGCTGAATCTGATGGTCTACTGGTTTCATCCGGCCGTCTGGCTGGTCGATCGTCGACTGACCGAATCGAGGGAATGGGCGACCGACCGTGACGTGCTGAAAAACTCGTCCGCAATCGACGGCGAATTGACTTCGGGTCGTTACGCGGAGAGTTTGCTGAATATTGTGACGCGTTTTCGAACGGCTGAAACGGCCAATCGTTTACCGGATCGGGCAGCCATTGCGATGAGTCGGCATGCGGAAATCGAAGACCGCTTGAAATTGATTCTCAACGGCGCACCGAGGCTTTCTCGTTGGCGAATTGCGTCGTCGCGTTTAATGGTCGCGATGCTGGCCGTCACTGCGGTCGCAACGACGGTGCGGCTGGAGCGTTCGGTCGCACAAGAGACTTCGGACGAGGATACCAAGCCGGCTGCGACGATTCCGCTTCGAGCGAAAACAGATGATGCCACGCCCGTGATCGAGCCGGTTCGGCCGGAAGACAACGACTTGATCTACAGAATAATGACGTGCAAGCCGACGGCGGGTGAGCCGGAGGATGTCGCGGTGATCGTTCGTGTCTCCGGCAAAGTCGTCTCGCCGGACGAACAGCCGGTATCTGGTGCAACAGTGGTTTTGAGGGAATCAAGCGGGCGTCGTGCATCCAGCGATCTCAACAAATACCTGCTCTCGGTAGACCGAAATCTCATTCGCGTTCCAGACGTGATTGCTCGGGCGGAAACGAACGCGAGCGGCGAATTTGAGTTCTCCAATATCAAGGCCCCAGCGTTTCCCCGTGATCGATCCGACCGTTGGGTCGGAACGCTGGTCGCCGCGATGCCGGGTGTGGGCGTCGGAACGTCGCAATTGATCATCGAAAAGTCGAATCCGACGCCGATCGAAGACGTCGCCCTGCAACTGACGGCAACGAACTCGGTCAGCGGCCGTTTTGTCACGCCCGATGAACAACCCCTTGCCAAAGCGATCGTTAACCTGGCGGGCTTGTTTACTCCGACGGCCGATCCATGGGACGCTCCGGAGCGGTTCGAATTGTCAATGAGCCAACTGACACCGAGGACCACGACGGACGATTCGGGCTATTTCGACTTCAAAAACATCCCTAACGGTTTGATCGCCTCGATCCAGGCCTCTCACGCCGACTGGGAAAACGGATACGCCGCAATCCGCACGAGTGATGACGTTGCCACTGGAAAGTTTGAACGTCCGAATCCCTGGCTTCCTAGTGGTGAAGTGGTGGAGAGCCCGGCGACCGTCGTCGCTGATTCTGGTTACACACTCTATGGACACGTCTGCGACGCTCGCGACGCTGCGATCGCTGGTATCAGCGTCTATCCCTCCTCCAGCGTCGACCGCTCCAAGACCGATTCGGAAGGTAACTTCCGCATGCGTGTTCCAACAGGGATGATTTCCCGGTATTTGGAACGAGATGACCAGATGAAATTCTCCGTCGTACCGTCGGACGAAAGCCCATTTTTAGGAACACAGCTAGAACTCAGTGAAGGGCAAATGACGGGCCGGGAGCCGATCGAAGTGACCTTGAGCGATGCCGTCACGGCCAGCGGAAAAGTCGTCGACTCGACTGCGTCCCCACTGGAAGGCATTCTGATCCGTTCGCTCGATCTGCCGTCGCCGCTCGGGGCAATCTCGAAAGAGGACGGAACGTTCCAGTTGAAACTGTCCGTCGGTGACCACATCTTGATCTTTGCGACCCGAGACTCTGGATACGCGATCCCATCCTTCTCCGAAGTCATCGGAATGACGAAGCAGCAAGCTGAATCGCTGCCCCACCGACGAATCGTGATCACGGATCTTACTCCTCTCGAACTCGAACCGATCGTGGTCCCCAAGCTGAGCACGTACCAAGTCATCGTGTCGCTGCCCGACGGCAAACCTGCCGTCGGCGCGTCGGTCATCCTGCGTGACGAAATCCCACCCAGCCCCAGCGCTCCCGAATTTGATCGGACTCCTCACATCGTGGAAAAATCGGAGACCGAAACCACGAATTCACTCGGGCGCGCCACGTTGGTTCCCAATGGAATCACTTCCTCCAAAGCGTTCATCGACGTTAAGTACCTCAAGGGCGATTCTGCCTTCGACGGCACGGTCAAGCTGAGCGAAGCCAAGGACGGCGTGGTCCATTTGGTGCTGAATTCCTCCGCGATTGTCGAAGGCCGTGTGCTGGTCGACGGAGAACCGGTCGCCGGGGCTCGGGTGCAAGTCAGCCTGACGAAGCCTGTCCAGCGGACGGCCAACGGCAGGACGATGACGTTTTTTCAATCCAGCGGCCACCAATTCGTCACGACGGACTCCGAAGGTGTGTATCGGGCGTCGGTGCCGGCCGGAGAACGGGTCAGCGTCAGCTTGAGCAATGCTCCGAATCTCAACGTCCGATCAGGGATCGGCTACTACGCGAATCCTGACGGCGACGGAAAGCTGATGGTCAAGGACTTCGAATTGATCCGTGGGGATCAAGCAATCGCCGGACGTGTCATGGATGCCGACGGCAACCCAGTCGCCAAAGCGATGGTCTCCATCCGCCGTGACCGGGACGTCGTCCCCAACTTCTGGGTCGATCATGATCGCGAAAGTCAATTGACCAGCGACGCGAATGGACGGTTTCACCTCAAAAACGTCCCGCAAGGAAACTACCAACTGATGGTCCGTGGCCCCCGAGGCGAGAGCTCTGTTTCGGCAACCCGGATCTCGACGTTGGTTCCGGTCCGCACCGGCGAGATGAATTTGGAGATCACGTTGAACCTGCCAAGTGCACCCGCGATCCCAAGGTTGGTGCCGATCGAGGTCACGCCCAAACGCTAGGAATGGTGGGATAGGCTTCCAGGCTCGTCATCCCCTGAATTGACAGGCTGGAAGCCTATCCCACTCTTTCAATCCCCCCCTCCCCCGGTCCCACTATGCTTTCGATCAAGGTCCTCGTGTCCCTGTTGCTGACCGCCGGCACGGCGGAGTTGTCGGGGCGTGTGGTCGATTCCGAGGAGGCTCCGGTTGCCGGAGCGATCGTCGTCGTCAGCACGGCCAAACCGCGCGTCGGCCCGGCCACCACCTGCCCGTCGTGCTACCGCGATTGCACCAAACGTACGACCACGGATTCAAACGGACGGTTTTCGATTCCTGATCTCTCCGACAGTTTGCTGTTCAGCCTGGCCGCCGGCGGTGCGGGCTATCAAGGTCAAGTCTCCGAGCACTTTGACCCGACCCTGAAACCCGAGATCAAATTCGAACTCGAACCCATCCAGCGCACCGAAACGATCGAAGTGCTTCGCGGCCGCGTGATCAATCTCGACGGTGACCCGATCGCGGGCGCCCAAGTCCGGCCCCATAACATCCTCCGCAGCAACGGAATCGGCGGCGGATCCGACCGCTCGGTGACTCCGCTGACGTTGACCGATGCCGAAGGCGTCTTCGAAATGTCGGTCGGTGATCACATCCAGTGGATCGATCTGCGGATTAACGCATCGGCCCACGCGCCGGCACAAACTCGGTGGAGTCGTTCGGGCGACGACGGACTAAGCATCTCGCTCGGAGCCGGCGCAGATCTACGGGGCAGATTGGTGTTTCGTGGCAGACCCGTTGCGGGTGTCGAAGTCGGCTTGGTCCAAAAGAATCGCATGATGGGCAGCATCGTGACGCCACAAGAAGTCTTCACTGACGAATCCGGCGTGTTTACCTTCGAACAGCTTCCACCGGAACTTGATTACGCCCTCTACACGCACACCGGCCAGGCTGCATCGGCGGTGTTGCCACTGAGTTTTGTCCAAGCACCCCGGCACGGCGAATTGGCCGATCTGGGCGACATTCCGGCGGTTGAACCGAGACGCTTGTCGGTCACGGTGACGACCAGCGACGGGGCGCCGCTGCCGAGCGACAGTTACGTCTACATCGGGCGACGCTACGGTTGGCGCGGCTCGCAATTGCCACTGGAACAAAAAACAACGTCGACAGTGTCGATCCTGGATGCGGCTCCCGAAGTCTATCAGGTCGGAGTGCGGGCAAAGGGGTACACCGTGCTGGAAACCCAGCCGACGTTGAATGTCGATCTCAGCCGAAGTTATTCGGTAGACGCCAGCGTCGAATCAAGCGTCGTGTTTATTTTGCAGCCGACCGGGAATTAAGGTCACACGCGTTGGTGTCCAGCCTTTAGGCGCCTCTTCGGATGCCGTCAGGCATCGCGCCTCTCCGCCAGTCGCTGCGCGACTGCGGAGAGAGCGGCTGAAGCCTGGACACCAGCGTTCACTTTCGTCTGGAATACCAGTCCGGGGTTCCGAACCAATCGTGCATCTCTTTTTCGAAGGGCGCGACGACAGCGCGGGGTTCAGGGATCTCCCCTCGGTCGCCGGTTTCGACGATCCAGGTATCCAGCGCGGCACGCATCCGCGTCAGGGCTTGTTGATGTGATGCGTCACCGGAATCAGCTAGATTTTCGATTTCGTAGGGGTCGGCTTGCGTGTCATAAAGCAGTTCATCAGGAAACGGCTTCATCAATTCCGCAGGCGGTCCCGTCAGTTTGCCGTCGGCGTGTAGTTTCCTCATCAACGGCTTGACCAAGAAACACTTTTCCTTGTAGCGATTCAGCGTCGTAAAACCGGCTCCGGGCGTAAAGTTGCGGATGTAGTGGTAGCGCTTGTCACGGACGCTGCGCAATCGAATTTCGGTTTCGTCGATGCGATCGCGGGCGCTGAACACGTACTTGCGCTCCGGCCCGGCTTGGTCGCCCAGGAACCGACGACCTTGCATGCCCAGGGGCGGCTCGATGCCGGCCATCCAAAGTGTCGTGGCGGTCAAGTCGATCAGGCTGATCAGCTCGTCGCTGACGGAGCCCGGCTTGATTTGCTTCGGCGCGGGATAGTTCTTTGGCCAGCGAATCACCATCGGGACATGCAACCCCGAATCCCAACACCAGTGGATGCCGCGTGCTTCCAATCGACCGTTGTCGGAAAAGAAAACGACGATGGTGTCGTCGGCCAAACCGTCTGCTTCCAGCCGGTCCAAGATCCAGCCGACGCGGACATCGGTTCCAGTGACGGAGTTCAGGTATCGCGCCCATTCCTGGCGCGAGATCGGGTGATCGGGGTAATACGGTGGCGGCGTCACGTTCTCGGGCGTCGCGACTTGAGGATGCCACTCTTCACCGACCCATTTGACGCGATCTTTTTCGGCGGACTTGCGGTCGTAGATGTCGTATTCCGCTTCCGGCATATTGATCTGGGCGAAGAACGGCTGTCCGGGCTTGAGTTTCTCCCAGTCGTCGGTCGTGTACAGTTGGCCTTCGTTGACGAAGTTCAAATCCAACTTTCCCGTGCCGATGACGCGATCACCGATCGTCTTCAGGTTGGCGGTGATGTAGCCGGCATCATGCAACCGCTGGGTGATCGGACGCACGCCCGACGGCAGGCGAAAGTCATCGCTGCGATGCGAACGCATGTGGTGCGTGTCGGTGGACGTCTGGTACAAGCCGGTCATGAACGCCGACCGGCTGGGGGCACAAACCGGTGAGGTTGAAAAGACGTTGGTGTAGCGAATCCCGGCGGCGGCCAAGGAGTCGACGTGCGGCGTGTGGACGTTCTTCGCACCGTAACATCCAAAGTCCAGATCAAAATTTTCGCCGATGATCCACAGGATATTCGGCGGCTTGGCGGGAGTTTGTGCTCGGGCAAACGAGACGAAGCCCGGGGAAGCGACAAGCAATAGGGCGAGAAGGCGTAGGGACATTGTCTGATTAAGTGATAGGAAAGGATGATCGGATCGGAAAAGTGGGATAGTCTGGAAGCCTCTCCCACGGGGGGCTGGCTAATCTAGCCGGCTGCGAATCCAGTCCGCCATCAGCTTCAAGTGCTCGTCATCATAAAATGCGTTTCCGCCGTGTGCGGCGCCGTGGATGACATGGAACGTGACATCCAATCCGGCACGCTCGTAAGCCCCTTGGAGTTCGTGTGACTGGTTGATCGGCATCTGCGGATCCTGATCCCCGTGGATCAGCAACAGCGGCGGGTCGCCGGAATCGACGTGCTCGACCGGACTGGCCAGTCGAGCCACATCGGGAACGCCGGTCGGCACGTCACCCAACAGAAGCTTCAGTGCCGGCTCGCGAACGCTCAAACCGTGCGGTGTGGATTGGCTGAGGATCGTTTGCAAGTTGCTCGCGCCGTACAAGGAAACGGCCGCCGAGACGCCGGATGAAACCTCCGCGTTTCCCATCGCCAGGTCTTCCAAGGCTTGGACGCCGTCGCTGACGCCGACCAACGCGGCCAGATGCCCACCGGCCGATGCACCGGCAATCACGATCCGATCGGGATCAATCGCAAACCTTGTCGCATGCGCGCGCAGGAAGCGGATTCCCGCTTTGATGTCTTCGGTTTGCGCGGGAAACCGTGCCGTCCCGCTCAAGCGGTAATTGAGACTTGCGATCGCGAAGCCCTGTTCGGTCAATCGCTTGATCGGCACATTGCGTTTGTCACCGGCACGCCAGGCACCGCCGTGGACCCAAACGATCAACGGTGACACGCACTCGGTCTGGCTGGGGTAGAAATCCAGTTTCAGATCGACGCCGTCGACCTTGGCAAACGCAACATCATGTTGGATTGCAAGCTCGCCCGAATGGACGGGAAGTCCGATGGAGAAAACCAGCAACAGGTAAAACGCAAATCGGCGCATGGCAACAACGTGGGAAGACGCGAACGAACCGGACATGAGTGTTGGTGTCTAGGCTTTAGCCGATCCCCGCTCTGTTAACGTCAACGAGGGGGTACGGACGCTGTCGCGAACCGGCTGATGTCAAACGACTATCAGCCGTTTGGCGCGAGCCTACGGGCAAAAACCTGCCGCATTACGGATGCGCCTAAAGGCTGGACACCAACGCTTGCTGAATCCCGGGCAACGCTGCCCTTGGCGGTATTCAAGCAAGACGCTTGGCCGCCCATTGTACACGGCTTTAACGTACACAACCTGGACGAACACGGCTTATGCCGCCGCCCTCGGCTCTTTGGAACGCACCTGACCGGTAAAGACGCTGGCCACCAGTTTCATCAGCAGTGTCAGGATCAACATTCCGAACGCCCAAATCCCGACGGTGACTTTCCACTCGATCAGACTGGGCGTGTATTCAACGATCTCGTGAAGCGTCGAAGGGATGAATCCGGGGATGATCAGCCCCATGCCTTTCTCGATCCAAATGCCGACGATGCAGCACAGGCACGCGACGATGCGGACGGTACTGCGTTCCATGGCCGACGGCAGGAAGAACAGAAACGTGCCGATCAAATTGAGTGCAATGGCCGACCAGATCCAAGGCACCAAGCCGTGGTGACCATGCGATCCGAAGAACAGGTAGTTGGCTGCCGACGCGTGCCCGCCGCCGGTGTAAAAGAGTGTAAAAATTTCGCTGGCCAGCATCACCAGATTCACCACCATCGCGACGCGGATGATTTGAATCAGCGTTCTGGCCGGACCCGCCGGTGCGGTGTAGCCGGTGGTGATACGCATCACCCGCATCACCAAGATGATGAAGGCCGGTCCGCTGACAAATGCCGAGGCCAAAAACCGCGGCGCCAGCAGGGCGGTGTTCCAAAATGGCCGTCCGCCCAGTCCGCAGTACAAGAAGGCGGTGACCGTATGAATGCTGATCGCCCAAAAGATCGATAAGAAGACAAACGGGATGTACCACTTGGGATCGGGTTTGCGACCCAGGTAACGCATGTAAAGCAAGTAGCCGACGACGTGCAGATTGATCAGCAGGTAGCCGTTGAGCACGATCACGTCCCAGGTCAACATCGAGATCGGCCAATTGAATTCGCCGATACCGGGAATCATGTGCCAGAATCGATCCGGGCGCCCCAGGTCGACGATCACGCTCAGCGTGCACATCACGATCGCCGCGATCGCCACCGTTTCTCCGACGATCACCACCTTGTGCATGTCTTCGTCGTCATACAAATACGCGGGGATCACCATCATCACGCCGCCGGCGGCCAAGCCGACACAGAAGGTGAAATTGGCGATGTACAACCCCCAGCTGACATGATCGGTCATGTTGGTGCCGATCATGCCGCCGGCGACTTGATTGGCCCATGCGTTGGCCCCTACCAAAGACAAGGCGGTCAGCAGGGTCATCCAGGCATAGAACCCGAAGGATCCCTCGGTCGCCAGCGAGAGGATGCGTTTGAGAAAACGCGGATAGCTCAGCAGATGCGATTCTTCGCTCCGATGATCATCGCTTGTCGGCACGGCCGTGGTGCTGCTCATGGTCTTGCTTGATTCACTTGCCGAAGCATTTGGGTTGTGGGCGTTGGTGTCCAGCCTTGAGGCGCATCCACGGATGCCGTTAGGCATCCCGCATTACCGGCAGCCGCTGCGCGGATGCGAGGAGGCGGCTAAAGCCTGGACACCAACGGTTTGGATGTTGTGAGTGCTAGTCGAAGTAATAGAAGAACGCCGGCTTGGTGCCCAGTTCTTCCTTCAGGATGTAGACCCGTTTGTTTTCCAGGATCCAACGGATGTTGGAATCGGGGTCCAGAATGTTTCCGAACACACGGGCACCGGTCGGGCAAGCTTCCAGGCAAGCGGGCAGCTTGCCGCGACGGGTACGATGCAAACAATACGTGCACTTTTCCACGACCCCGACGGGGCGAATTCGATTGCTCAGGTAGCTTTGGTTCGGATTGATTTCCTCGGCGGGAATTTCCGCCTGTTTCCAATTGAAACGACGTGCGTGGTAAGGACAGGCCGCTTCGCAGTACCGGCAACCGATGCACCAGTTGTAATCGACCACAACGATCCCATCTTCTTCCTTCCACGTCGCTTTGACCGGACAGACATCGACGCAAGGCGGTTCGTCACACTGTTGGCACTGGACCGGCAAGTAAAACTTGTCGTCTTTGGGAACCACGCCGCTGTACGTCGTGTTGCCCTGCTCCATGTCCATCGTGCCCTTGGGCATTTCCAGAACACGGATGTACGACTGGCCGGTCGAACGGTCGTGGTTGTTCTCTTTGTGGCAGGCTTCGACGCATTTTCCGTTGCCGTTGCAAACGCTCAAGTTGATCGCGTAGACAAACTTGGTGCCCGGGATCGGACGGTCGTCGGCGATATCGACTTCGACGCCATGGTTTTCTTTGGCCTCCGCTTCCAGCCGCTCGATCACCTGGCGCTTGTCCTCATCGGTCAAGCGTTTGTAGTGCGATTGCATGAACTCGGCCGCCGAGTTCCGCTGGGCGGCTTGCCGCAACGGGGAAACGGCGGCGACAAACGCGGCAGCGCCCAAGGTGGCGAAGGCGCCTTTGACCGCGGTGCGACGGCTGGGATTTGCGATGACCGGCAGCGAACGATCGCCCCCGTCCTCTCCCTTCGCTGACGGATCATTCGTGGTCGTCATGCTTCGTTTCATCCTTCAGAAAGCGATCCCGTGGCTTGAAGCCGACGATCATCTTGGGGTAACTCGGCTCGTGGGGGTCGTGACAATCGATGCAGTTGTTCTTCGTTTGCGGACCACGCGACAAATCCCAGTGACCGTTCATGCCGCCGTGGGCACCGTGCCGAAACGCAGTCGCCTGGGCGGCGTGGCATTGCGAACACAACGTCATCACGTCGCGATACTCGACCGCGCTGCCGTCGGCCAAACGCAAGGCGTCGGACTGTTCGGGGTTGTGGCAGGCATAACAGGCCAAGGTGCCGTGATTGAATGTCAAACCCTGGTGAAACTCGTCCAACGAATCGCTGGTTCGGTTGGCAAGGTTGGGTTTGCGGACGCTGTGACAAGTCGAGCAAGCGACCTGGCCGGATCGGCCTTGCGGGTCCGTCGCGGCCAGCTCGATCAACGGCGGACCTGCCGGCCGACGAATCACGACGGCATGACGCTCTGGCTCACTCGGCCCGCGTTTTGCCTCGCTGATCGCTTGAGCCACGATCGCGGAGGGCTCGCTAGAGATCGACTGCGCTTCAACGTCACGCTCCCTGTGCTGATCGTCGCGCGGTGGTGTGTCATCCCAGCACACTACAACCATCAGCGCGGCTGTACAAACGACGCCGGCTGAAAGGAGACTGAAGATTCGCGTCATGCATTTTCTGGCGGAGATTGGGTTCAACTGACGAGACAAAACCTATACACTGCTATGCAGATTAAACACTACTCAAGTAGAAGAAGCAAGCGAAGTGCCAATCAGCGGCTTGGTGATCACTTTCGATCAAACGTTCGACCACATCGACGAGACGCTTTCCCGTTTGCGCGCCGAGCCAGCGATCGAAGTTGGCGCCTGCGACCGGCAACAATGTGCGATCGTTGTCGACACGGCTTCTCAAGCCGACGACAAAAAGATTTACCAGTGGGTACAGGACTTGCCTGGGGTAGCGGGCATCCAGGTTGCGTTCGTCGGGTTCGATGACGACGCGCCCCCAGACTCCTCTTCAACGACCGATTCGGTGGACTGACCAGTAGGGAACAGAAATGGATTCAAAGCGACGTGGTTTTCTCAAGTCCGCCGCGATGGCTGCGGCCAGTTCGATGGTGCTCGGCGACGGGGAGTTCTCCTTGCCCGTGCTCGGCGCAGCCGACGCGCCCAGCGATGGCGATGAGGTGACGTGGAACAAGGCGCCCTGTCGTTTTTGCGGAACCGGATGTCACCTCCAAGTCGGCGTGCACGAGGGGCGCGTGGTGGCGGTCGCCGGCGACAAGGCTGCCGAGGTCAACAAGGGCCTGTTGTGCGTCAAGGGCTATCATGTCGGTGGCATCTTGTATGGCGCGGATCGATTGACGAAACCGCTGCTTCGCAAAGACGGCCGGCTGGTTGAAATCGAGTGGGACGAAGCGATTGATCTCATCGCCAAACGCATCATGGACGCTCCCGAGAAGTTTGCGTTTTACGGCAGCGGTCAATGGACGATCCCCGAAGGCTACGCGGCCCAGAAATTGATGAAGGGCGGGCTTTCCAACAACCACATCGACCCCAACGCTCGGTTGTGCATGGCATCGGCCGTGACCGGATTTCTGGCGACGTACGGGGTCGACGAGCCGGCCGGATGCTACGACGACTTGGACGCCTGCGATGTCCTGATCACCTGGGGCAATAACCCCGCCGAAATGCACCCGATTCTGTTTTCACGGGTCACCGACCGCCGCTCCCGCGGCGAGAACGTTCGCATCATCGACATTTCCACCCGACGGACCCGGACCACCGATGCGGCCAACGATTATTTGGAAATGGCCCCCCACGGTGACGTTGCGATCGCCTTGGGGATCATGAACCAGCTGATCGCTTCGGGCAGCTACGACAAAGACTTCGTGGAAAAACATTGCGCGTTTCGGGCGCTCGAATCCGAATCCCCGACGCTGCAAGGCGAGGCGATTTCGGAAGACGAGTTTCGTAAGCGGATCGCGGCGTACACGCCCGAACGTGTCGAAGAGCTTGCGGGGGTTGCCGCCGACCAGATCCGCATGTTGGGCAAACTGTTCGGCGACCGCAGCCTGCGGATCACCAGTTTGTGGTGCATGGGGATGAATCAGCACACGATGGGCACGGCGGTCAACTCGCTGGTCCACGGCGTGCACTTATTAAGCGGTCACTTCGGACGCCCCGGCGATGCGCCGACCAGTTTGACCGGGCAGCCGTCGGCTTGCGGGACGGTTCGCGAAGTCGGCACACTCGCCCATGCGTTGCCCGGAGGTCGGGTGGTCGCCAATCCGGATCATCGCGCCCAGTGCGAAGGGTTTTGGAACCTGCCGGCCGACCGCATCAGTCCCACGCCGGGCTATCACACGGTCAAGATGTTCGACCAGTTCACCAAGTCCGCCGAAGAAGGCGGCGACATCGATACATTGTTTGTCCAGGTCACCAATCCGGGTCAAACCCTGCCCAACTTGAACAAGTTGTTCAACGACAAGGAAAAGCTGAAAGACAAGTTCTTGATCGTCTCGGAGATTTATCCGACGGCGACGACGCAGCTGGCCGACTTGATTCTGCCGGCCGCGCTGTGGGTCGAAAAGAACGGGATCTACGGCAACAGCGAACGCCGAACCCAGCAGTGGTTCAAAATGGTCGATCCGCCGGGCGAAGCTCGCGACGACACCTGGATGACGATCGCCATCGCGCATCGATTGCTGGAACTCGGTCACGAAGGCATGAAAGACAAAGACGGCGAATTCATCTTCGCGGTCAAAGATGACCAGGGCGAGGACATCCCGGTTTGGGAATTTGAACACTACTACGACACGAACGTCGACAAGTATCTGTTCGAGGAGTATCGCCAGTTCACGACGATGAAGCACAAGAACCTGGCGCCCTATGACGAGTACGTCAAAGCGCGTGGGTTGCGTTGGCCGGTCGTTCAGCAAGACGACGGATCTTGGCGTGAAACGCGATTCCGTTTCGCCGGCTTTGACGACCCGTTCGTGGCCGAAGGCGAGGAATTCGACTTCTATCATTCCACCACGGGCGACGGTCACGCCCAGATCTGGTTCCACGATTACCAACCGCCGCCGGAGGTTCCCGACGAAGAGTTTCCGATGTGGCTGTGCACCGGACGGGTTCTGGAGCACTGGCACACCGGGACGATGACCCGACGCCTGCCGCAGCTCAACCGCGCGATGCCGACCGCCTATGTCGAAATGAATCTGCAGGACGCGTTGGCGCAGAACATTCGCCAAGGGGAAACAGTGGTGATCGAATCGAGACGTGGCACGACGCAGCTGCCGGTGTGGATCGATGGCCGTGGCCGGCCGCCGCGGGGAACGATCTTCGTCCCGTTCTTTGACGAGACCAAACTGATCAACAACTGCACCTTGGATGATCATGACCCGTTCTCCAAGCAACCGGATTACAAGAAGTGCGCCGTCCGAGTTCGCAAGCTGAGCGAGGCGTCGTCATGAATGATCCATCGAAGCTCGCGGGCCGCGGACGGCTGATGTCCATCTTTCTGTTTGTCGTCATTGCGGTTTCCGCGATCGGCTATCTCGTTGGGCTCTCCGACGGTGTGCCCAGGCCCGATGGCGTGTCCGAGCGATCTCCCACCGACGTCGCCGAAACGTCCGTTGCCAACGCTTCGGGGAAGGTCATTCCGGCGGTCAGCTATGCCGAGATACCCGCCACGCCGATGGGGCCGACGGTCGCTTATCAGGCAAAACCCGTCGCGCTGTCGGATCAGCCGGCGTACGATTTGTTTAAAAAGGTTGAGCCGAGTGAAGCCGATAAACTGGTTTCCAGTCGCATCCGGTCTTCTCGCAGAGCGTACAACGGCGCCCCGCCGATCATTCCGCACGCGGTGGAGAACACCAGCGACGCGGCCTGCTACGTCTGCCATGGCGGCGGCGTACGGTTGGACGGGATGAAGGCCAGCGTGATGTCGCACGCGTATCTAGCCAACTGCGTCCAATGCCACTCGCCGCCTCCGCCGACGCCGTTTCAAGACGTTCCCCATGACGTTGACAATGATTTCGTCGGCTTGGCGGCACCTCAAGCCGGAAAACGGGCCTACCCCGGCGCGCCGCCCACGATCCCACATTCCCAGTGGATGCGAGAAAGTTGTAACGCGTGTCATGGCGGTTCCAACGGTTGGGCGGGTATGGAATCGACGCACCAATGGCGAACCAACTGCACCCAATGCCACGCGCCCTCGGCGATCCTGGATCAAGCCATTCCGGCCAAGACGATTCCGATGTTGCCGCCGCTCGACGTGGCGGTGAATTAGCGGTATTGGGCTCGCACGGTACCGCGAACGCGCCCTCTTCCGGTCATTCCTGATCATCACTTGACGGTCCGATCCCATGCCATCGCCTGCGGCAGACGACAATCAACCGAGCCGAAAGCCGACGCTCAATCGCCGTGATCTGCTGCAAGGCAGACTTTGGAAACTGGTGCGGCCTTCGGAGCGGGCGCCGTTGGTGATGCGTTATCCCAAAACGCGTGCGGAGGTCGATGGATCCGATGCTGTGCCGTCAAGCAAGCCGTCAACCAAAACGCCACGTCGTATCGGCGGCATCGCGATCGAACCGGTGCCGCCGACAGCGTTCGACACGGCGGCGCCGCCGAGATCGTTTCCGGTCTTTCGGCCTCCCGGCGCCGTCGCCGAGCACCAGTTTCTCGCCGGTTGCACGCGCTGCGGCGATTGCGTGGATGTCTGCCCGCATGACGCGATCGTCAAGGCACCGGATCGCATGGGTGCGATCGCGGGGACGCCGACCATCGACGCCGATGCCAACGCATGTCTGATGTGCGAAGACTTTCCTTGCATCAGCGTCTGCGAGCCGGGCGTGCTGTCTCGGTCGCTGCCCAAGACGATCGGCACCGCCAGAGTCACCGAGCACCTGTGCCTGGCCCATCACTCGACGACCTGCACCGTTTGTAGCGAGCGTTGCCCGACCGCGGGCGTGATCAGCGTTTCCGATGGAAAGCCGACGATCGATGAAGGGGCATGCACCGGTTGTGGTGTCTGTCGCTATGTTTGTCCGGCACCGGAAAACGCGATTCTGCTGATGCCGCTGCTGAATCGTCCGAGCTTGCCGTCATGACGCCCGAAGAAGAACCACTTCCAGAAATCCTGCAGGCCGAATGGGCGCGGGATCAGGTGATGGCGTTGTTCGCCGATCTGGAGGCCGGATCTGAGGTCCGGCACGTGCAGTTGCGAACCGCGTCGGACGACGCGGCGGTGACGCTGGCCGATGCCGAAGCGGCATTCGCCCAAGGGACCGCCCGTGCGATCCAAGTCCGCTATCGGTTCGAGGGAGAATGGTGGAGCGACACGATCTTGCCCGGCGATCCGACGACCAAGATCATTCGCAGTCGGTTGCCCGACCACGGCACGTCATCGTGAAGAGGATCGCGCCGTGATCACTTGCATCCAGACTACTTGCCTTCCTTTTCGCGACGTTTCATCTCGACGATTTCGTCCTGAACGTTGGACGGCGTTTCGCGATACGTCGCCAATTCCATCGTGAACGTTCCTTGACCTTGCGTCATGCTACGCAGATCGGTCGAGTAGCCGAAGGTTTCGGCCAGCGGGATTTCGGCGATGATGACGCTGACTCCGTCGACGATGTCGTTGCTGTTCATGATGCCACGGCGACGAATGACGTCACCGACGACGGTCCCTTGGAAATCTTCCGGGCACTCGATTTCGATCTTCATGATCGGTTCGAGCAACTTCGGAGCGGCTTGCTTGAAGTACTCGCGGAAGCAACCTTGGGCGGCGGTGTAGAACGCTTTTTCCGACGAGTCGACTTCGTGGAACGAGCCGTCATCGAGATCGATCTTGGTGCCCACGACGGGGAATTCCGCGAGCGGTCCTTTGCCCAGGATATCTCGGAACCCTTTTTCGATTGCCGGGATGTACTGCTTGGGGATTCGGCCGCCGACGACGTGATCTTCGAATTCAAAGCTGTCTTCGCTGATCGAATCGAGCGGGCTGAGCTTGCCGACGATGTGGGCGTATTGTCCCGAACCACCGGTTTGCTTCTTGTGCTTGTAATTGAACTCGATCGCGCGGGTCGGGCTTTCGCGGTAGCTGACCTTGGGCGCCCCGACTTCGATTTCGACGTCGTACTCACGACGGATCCGTTCGATGTAGACTTCCAGGTGCAATTCGCCCATGCCGCTGATCAGGATTTCGTTGGTTTCCTCGTCCGTCATCACGCGGAACGTGGGGTCTTCCTTGCGGAAACGCTGCAGCGCCTTGCTCATCTTGTCACCGTCGCTGCGGTTCTTGGGCATGACGGCGATCTTGATGACGGGATCGGGGACGAACATCGATTCGAGCGTGCATTGATCTCGCTCGACGCCGTAGGTGTCACCACTGGCCGAATCGATGCCGGTGACGGCGACGATATCGCCGGCGCAGGCGGAGTCGATTTTTTCGCGTTTGTCGCTGTGCATCCGAACGATTTGGCTGAAGCGTTCCTTGCGGCCGGTTCGCTGGTTGACGTAGGTGCCGGCTTTCTGGATCGTTCCCTGGTAGATCCGCATGAAGGTCAATTGGCCGAACTCGTCGTCGACGATCTTGAACGCCATGCCGACGAACGGTGCGTCCGGATCGGGTTTCAGTTCGATCTTTTTGGTTTCGTCTTTGGGGTCGACGCCGCGGATTTCGCGATCCAGCGGGCTGGGCAGGTAGCGGTTGACGGCATCGAGCAGCGGCTGGACACCCTTGTTCTTGAACGCACTGCCCATGTAGACCGGGGTGGCACCGGCGAGCACGGCGTCGCGGGTGACCTTGTAGATCATCTCCAGCGGCACTTCTTCTTCGCTGAGCAACAGTTCCATCATCTCGTCGTTGTACATCGACAACTGCTCGAGCATGTGGGCCCGTTGGGCAACGCACTTGTCCATCAATTCGGCGGGGACTTCACCGACGTCGACGTTTTGGCCTTCGTCGCCGGAGAAGCGGTAGGACTTCATTTCGATCAGGTCGACGACGCCTTGGAATTTGTCTTCGGCACCGATCGGGTATTGCATCAAGAACGCTTCGGCCCCCAATTTGTCGCGGAGTTGTTCGACGACGCGGAACGGGTTCGCGCCGGTTCGGTCCATCTTGTTGATGAACGCGACGCGGGGCACTTGATAGCGTTTCATTTGCCGGTCGACGGTGATCGATTGGCTCTGGACGCCGCCGACGCTGCACAGCACCAGGACGGCGCCGTCGAGGACGCGGAGCGAGCGTTCGACTTCGACGGTGAAGTCGACGTGGCCGGGCGTATCGATCAGGTTGACCTTGTAGCCTTTCCATTCCAGGCTGGTGGCGGCACTGGTGATCGTGATCCCACGTTCCTTTTCCAGTTCCATGTGGTCCATCGTCGCGCCGTCGCCGCCGCCACGGACGTCTTCGATCTTGTGAATTCGACCAGCGTAGAACAAGATGCGTTCGCTCAATGTGGTCTTGCCCGAGTCGATGTGGGCGCTGATCCCAATGTTTCTAACTTTCTCCAATTTCATCTCATTCACCTAGCTGTCGCAGCCGACCGAAGACGTCTCGGGGACGCGGAAAACAATTCGCGTCAACTTGTTTATTGGAAAGACCGAGAATGGTGGGTCGGAACGAATTGTGTTGTGGGGCACCGATCGGTGTCGTCCGTCCGGCCCCCTGGGGGGCAAACGGTACAGCCGGTTCGGTACAAGTCTCAGTAACGGGGAAGGGCTGATTCGATCGCGGCAAAGGAGGCCGTCTTGAATCGCGCCGAAAATTTTTGCGGAATATGGCAAAGGTTTGGCCCAGCGGAAAGGGCAAATCCAACGGGAGCAGCCAACAATTCGACCGCTTTTCACACCGTTTTCATAGGGCCCCCGCTGGTTTCCTCTTGCCGAAGGGCTGCGACCGCGGCATACTGCCCCGCTTCATTCGATCCCTTGGCGAGTCGATGAGCCGCCCGCGGGAATGGTTTCCGCACAAGCTCCTGTCTCACCGACCACTCGCGACGTCTTCGCCGTAAACACCGCTTCAGCGATTTAAGGGTGTTGCACGCCGCCTTGAGTGTCCGATCGCCACCTTTCTGTAGAGCCATAGAAACGAAATGCCAGCCCGACCGATGAGTTCGCGTAGCCGAGCCCGAAAACGTTCACGCGTCCGCTCCCGTGCCAAGAAACAAGATCCGATTTTTGTCGATGGCCAACGTCCCCGTCCGATGTACGTGGACTACAAGGACGTCGAGCTGCTGAAGAAAATGATCAATCGCCAGGGCCGCATCGTCGGACGGCGTAAGAGCGGATGCACGGCCGTCAGCCAGCACGCGGTGACCGCCGCCGTCAAGCGCGCCCGCTACATGGCTCTGCTGCCCTTCCAAGGCGATTGATGAGTTTTCGAACTCGTCGTCTCGTCGAGTTTCGTGACACGGATGCCGCCGGAATTGTTCACTTTTCGGCGTTCTTTCCCTGGATGGAATCCGCCGAGCACGAAATGTTGCGGTCGTTGGGAATCAAGGTGTTGCCGGATTCCCACGACGACCCCTCGGTGACTTGGCCTCGCGTCAGCGTCAGCTGCGATTACGCCAATGCCGCCCGCTTCGAAGATTGGCTGGACATCGAGGTCTCGGTCGTCAAGATCGGTCGCTCCAGTATCCGCTACGAAGTGGCGTTCTCACGCCAGGATGAAGGCGGGGGCATTGTCCCGGTCGCCAAAGGGACCACGGTCGTTGTCTGCTGCCGCCTCCGCCCCGGCGGTGGGCTGGAAAAGGCGATGATCCCCGATGACATCCGCGCCAAGCTGGAATCCGTGTAGGGACGGATGGGAAAAGCGTCCCGTGGCGTCGGCCAGGTTGTGCCGGTCGGGGGCCCTACGTGCGGCGGTTGGCATCACGGCATGCCTTACGCGTCTTCGCTGCGAAACTGAGAAATCTCGGGGAAGCGGGGCAACCATTTGCCGACTCGTTGCGTAGCGATCGTCGGCGGAAAAGGTCCGTCGCTCGCGCTTGTCTCCCTTCACCTCGTTGCTGCCCTGCTCATGGCCCCGTCTGTGCTATCGGCTCCTGCCGCCATTTCTGGCTTGTCGTTGGACGTTTCCAATTTGTTCCCCGGACCGATGTTGCTCGGGCAAATTGCGGACTGGTTTCCAATTTGGGTCACACCGATTTACACGATCGCAATTGGTCTGCTGCTCGGAGCGGGGGTCGCGGCGCTGTTCTACGGAGTCCTGGCGCTGCTTTCGTTCATTCCGCCGCTGGGGAAGTTGGCCGATTCGCCGACCACCGGAAACATTGCCTCGCTGGTGATCGGGGGCGTGATCGCGGTATTGCTGTGCAGCCAGTACGCCTGGTCCGATGACGGGTTTGCGCAAACGCTGATCCTGCCGCTGGTCCTGATCGGTTTGGTGATGGGCTATGCGATCATCTATGCGATGTGGTTTCGCACGCGGGTGGAATGGGGAGAGATCTTGACCGAGGGCATCGTGCCTTACGTGTTGTCGGTCGCGGGGTTGTTTGTCCTGGTCGGTATGGCGGGCAGCTACTTCATCTCCGACCCGATGCGGTTCGTCCGCTCGCTGTCGGAAGTCCATTTGGTCGGTGACGGCGTCACGGAAGTCGCGTTGACCATCCCCGGAGCCGATCCTTCGATCAGCCCCGATGCGGCGACGTTCCACCCCCAGTCGATCGACTACGACTTGACGGGGATTTCCGAGCTGAAGATCTCGACCGATAAGACGGTGATGTTGGCCGATGGCGCCGAGATGATCGATTTTGAACGCAATCCGACCCGCGTCGACGCGGGCGAGACGTTGGTGTTCCGCTATCAAGACCGTGACCAGCCGCCGCTGCCGCAGGACCCGTCGCGGTTCCACATCCAGAACCGCGAACTCGATCCGGCGACCGTGACGATCACGATGACGTCGATCCCCCGAGTCCCCGAGGTCACACATGCGGCCGGCATCGGTGCGATGGTGTTCTTTCTGTTCAGCGGGCTGGTGGCGTTTCGCCAAGCCGCACCGCGTGTCTGGGCGTTGGCCTGGTCGACCGCCAAGAACGAGATGGCCCAGACGCTGTATCTGATCTTGTTGGTCATCGGGGTGGTCGGGGTCATCATCTTTTCGATCTACCCCTTCAACACGCTCGGCGATGACATTCGCATGTTCAAGGACAGCAGCGTGACGCTGATCATGGTGCTGGCCATGTTGCAAGCGGTCTGGAGTTCGGGGACCTCGGTCAGCGAAGAGATCGAAGGTCGAACGGCGTTGACGGTGCTGAGCAAGCCGGTGTCGCGACGATCGTTTTTGCTGGGCAAGTATGCCGGCATCATCATGTCGGTCGCGGTGATGTTCGTCATCATCGGAGCCGTGTTGCTGCTGTTGATGGCCTACAAGCCGATTTATGATGCCCGCGAGACGGCCAAGGCGACGCCGATCTGGGAAATCGGATTCGAAGAGATCATGTCCACCGTTCCCGTCCTCGGGCTGTACTTCATGCAGACGATGGTGATCGCGTCGATCGCCGTTGCCCTGGCCACCCGGCTGCCCCTGCTTGCCAATTTGATCCTGTGTTTCGTGATCTATGTGATCGGAAACCTGACGCAGCCGCTCGTCGCGTCGGCCCAGGGCGAAAACCCGCTGGTCGGCTTCTTCGGCAATCTGATCGCGGTGATTGTCCCGAATTTGAACATTTTTAACGTTCAAAGCGCCATGGATAGTGGAAGCCAGGTCCCCTGGATCTACTTGGCCGGTTCTTTTAACTATCTTGTGTGTTTCGCGGTCGCGATTTGGATGCTGGCGATGCTGTTGTTCGAGGACCGCGATTTGGCATAGTGGGTGAACGAAAAATCAGGTTTCCGCATGGCGACACACGCCGGACGCACTGCGGAATCCTTCGGATTGACACAACAGACGTTTCGTTCCCCGAAGACTCAGTGGCGTTTATCATCGGGGAGCCGTTGCTTTGAATCGATTTCACACCTTGTCGGCAGCCCGCAATGAACCGGAAGCGGGCTCGGGCAAACTGTTCTCGTTGTTTTGGGCGACGCTCGCCGGACTGCTGGTCCCGTGCATCGTCTTGGTCGTCGGCCTGATTTCGCTGTTGCTGCAAACGGGACAGCTGGGGCAATCGACGGTGCGGTTGGGAGCCAATCTGTATGTCCGGCTGCCGGCGTCGTTTATCGATCAGCCGCCGCTGGTCCAGCTCACCCAACTCACCTCGCTGGCGTTTGCGATGGCGGTGGTGTTGAGTGCCGCGGTTTGGCGTCATCGATGCCTGGCGGATCGTCGTGCCGCGGCGATCACCAAGTCGCTTCATCAAAAGGTCTTGAAACAGAGCGTGCGTCGCGCCGAGTTGGAAGGTGCCGCTGCGCAATCGTTGAACGCTCAGAAGCTGATCGGTCGGCACCTGCCGTCGGTTCAAGCCGGGCTGTCGCTCTGGTATCGCTCGTTGCCCCGCAGCCTGTTTCTGTTGCTCGGGTGCGTGGCGCTGGCCCTGTTGGTTCATATCTGGTTGGCCATCGTCGCGGTGATCAGCGGCGTGATGGTTTGGCGCCTGTATCGTCAGGTGCACGGCGGCGACACGGACGAAGCCGGTCGGTGGGAACTGCCGCAGTTGCGCGCCCAGATGGCGGCGTTGGTCGGTCGCGCCCCCAAGATGGCTCGCCTGCATGCGCAGGGGATTGCCGAAGCTTCGTTTCAGCACGAGCTGGACCAGCTGTATCAGAAATTGGCAGAGAACGATGCCCGGCGGGGACGTGTCTGGCCGCTGTTGTTCTTGGCCACCTCGGCTGCCACCGCCATCATGGTCATCGGGTTGGGGCTGAATCTGCTGGAGGCCGAATCGGGGTTAAGCCTTTCCTCGGCAGTGGTGTTGGGGTTGTCGCTGGCCGGCGCAGTGTCGGGCGTGTGGCGATTGCAGACACTCACCCGACGATTGCGTGCCAGCGGGACGGCCTGCGATGCGGTCTATGGGTACTTGCGCAAAAGCGATGGAGCGACGCCTTCGGAACAACGCGTCGGATTGGCCGGGCTGCGGGACGGCGTCGAGTTTCGTGATGTGACGCTGGTCGATTCGCACGGTCAGGCGATCCTTAATCACATCACGACGGAGTTCACGCCCAAGTCCCTGGTGACTCTGTTGGGGACCGATTCGATGTCTCCCCAAGCGATGGTGGAATTGTTGATGGGATTCGGACGTCCCGGTTCCGGCGAAGTTCGGATCGATGGGCTGAAACTATTGGAGGTTCACCCCGCGTCGCTGGCCAAGAACGTGATGTGGATCGAACCGTCCGGCCCGTTGTGGGATGGGACGATCGAAGAGAACCTGTCGGCCGGAAGCGGCGGCACGATCAGCAACGCGGACATCGTTGACGCGTTACGCGAAGTCGATGTGTATGAGCAGATCCAGCGTCTTCCCGAAGGCCTGTCGACGTATGCATCGGTCGAAGGGTTTTCGTTGTCCACCGAAGCGACCTACGGGATCGGGCTGGCGCGGGCGCTGCTGCATCGCCCGCCGATCTTGCTGGTCAACGAACCGCCGGCACCGAACGCGCAACTGGCCGACGATCCGTGCTTGAAGGCGATCAAGAAACTGGTCGACCAGGGATCGTTGGTCGTGATGTTGCCGCGACGGCTGCAAACCTTACGAACGGCTGATCGCGTGATTCTGCTCAACGGCCCCAATCTCGCCGGCGAAGGAAAACATTCAGAATTGCTGAGCGACAGCGATCTGTATCGCCATCTGAACTATCTGTTGTTCAACCCTTATCGCCCCGGGCGATGATTCGCTGCGATCCCCGCGGCTCTCCGAAATCGGGCACAATGGAAGGGTGCGGGCAACCGGAGGCTGGCGCGAACCGGCTGATGTCAATTGATGATCTGCCGTTTGCCGCAAGCCTTCGGGCCTCTGCCTTGGTCAAAACCTTGTCGATTTAGCGGTATTGGGCGGGCGCCGTGTCGCTGGTTTTTGAGCTAGTCTTTGCGAACCACTGAATCCTCCAACGGCGAGCGAAAAGGGGGTCAGGAGTCAATAGTGCGAAGCACCCGTAGGGCCGTTCCGGCTATTGACTCCTGACCCCGTTTTCGCGGTCTGAATCCTCCAACGATGGCGCGATGAGATGAATCGACGACACAAAATCCTTTGTCTTCTGGCCGCCGCTGGAACACTCACCGCATTTCCGTCGGCTTCTTCGGGGCAGGACATCATCGGCGAGGCGTTGGGAAAAGTCATCTTGCCGGCCGTCGGGCCTGTCATCCTGGACCGCGCCGGCGGCCAGATCCTTGAGAAGGGATTAAACGGAGGATTCGGAAAAGGCGGAAGGTTGCCGGGCCGGGGCGGGCGAACGCCGACGCGTCCTTCACGTCCCCAAGTCATCCGCCCGCAACCGTCTCCGCAAACCGTGCCCTCGGGGTCTTACCAGGTTCAGCCGCCATCTAGCGTTACTCCGGCTCCAACCGCTCCGCCAACGGTCGATCCGCCTGAAAACCGAATCGTGTCGCGACCGTCGGTTTCGCCCAATCCGTCGCCGACGGAAATTGCGTTGACCCACGTCGTCTCCGCAGGTCCGCGTTTGACCGGTCAAGTCATTCGTGCCGAAGCGGCCGAAATCGCCGGCCAGATCGATCAGGCCGTCATGCGATCTCTCGGCCAATCTTCGGGTGATGCCACGCTGGAGGCGTTGCGTCGCGACTATCAGAATCGATTAAACAAGGATGATCCCAAATCCTCGCGGGCCGACCTGATGCTCAACCACGATGCGGCTCTGGTCGCCGCGGGGTCGCGGCAAGCCTGGTCGTCCCTCATTGACGCCGCCGACGCCGCGGATCAAATCGCGGCGCTGCCGCCCGAATCCGATCAACAAGCCCTGACCGAAACAATCGAAGCATTGCGGAACAAGGTGACCGGCATCACAGGGCAGGTTCTCAGTGGCAATGAAATCGCAGTCATTGCCCAGCGTGCCAAGAACATCCGCAACATGGTCGTGCTGAGCGAGATCGCGCGGGTGCTGGGGGTGCAACGCCGCGACGACCTGTTCACACGGATCGCCGAAGCGGCCGCCAAGAGCGACGCGCCGGATGAAGCGATCACGGGATTGTTGGGCGTCGGCTTGGGAACTGGCGGTAGCACCGTGACCGACATGCAGCTTCCCGAAGGCATTCCCGCCGTGGTGCTCTACAGCCCAGAGCTCAACACGACACCGATCAGTTTTGTCTGTGACGATGCGTTGGAAATCACGCTGGCGCCGGGCGAGATGGTGCCCTTGGATCAATCCTTCGTCGTCGCGTTTCAAAACGGAAAAGGCGTCGTCAAACGATACACGATCAACAACGGCATGTATCGCTGGGTGGTCGATCAAGACGGTTGGGATCTTCGTCAAAAGACCGCGGTGGACGTCACCATCGACGCCAGTGAATCGCCCGCCGAATTCCATTACCTGCTCAATGGTCAACCGCAGATCGCCGCAGCGGGTTCGGTGATGCAGCACCGACTGGACGGGCCGGCCCGGATCGATTTTGATCGCGGACTCGGTGACGGCAGCAGCAAGTCGACGCTGGTCACGCCCGGTGACTATGTGGTCGGCGTCAACCCCGACACGGCAGGCTGGGACTTGCACATGCGACCGCAGCAAGCGGCCGCGGAGTCGACGACCCAGATCGCCAAACAGCATTGGCGAAGCAGCGTCTTGCATGCCCAACGGGCGTCATTGGTCGATCCCGCCGAAGCCAAAGTCGACGCGTTGTTGGATTTGATCGAGTAATAAAGTGGGGTAAGCATCTTGCTTGCCAATAACGTGGGGTAAGCATCCTGCTTGCCGTTGGAGAGTTTTTGCACTCTGTCTGCGTTGCAGCCACGGATCGCAAGCTGGAAGCTTATGCCACTGGGATGCGGGGCTAGGGGGTGGGGATCTGGAACTCGTTTGGCAATTCGTACTTGCCGTTTGCGGCATCGCGGGTCGTGATCAGAATCTCGGTTTCTTCGGGCGGTTTGCCCTTCGGGTGCACGACCCACACGAGTGACTGTTTTGCGTCGCTCGGCCCGGTCGCCGTCTTGTCGGGATTGGCGCCCAGGACCAAGTCGGTCAACACCTTTCGCAGCGGTTCATCCTCGCGTTGAAAGTTGCGAATCTGTTGGTTCTGAGTGATCCCGTTTTTCTCCAGATCGGCGCCGATGATTCTGACATCCGGCATGGTGGATCCGGCCGGAAGCGATGACTTGAATTCATCGACGACGGCATCGACGGCAAACTGAAGGGAAAGTTGCAGGAACGAAATCGACATCGGCCGGTCCAGCATTTCGTCGACCGTCAGCGGGTCCGCGGTTGGAGTTTGGGGCACACTTAGTTGTCCGGGTTCGGTGTTCATCGCCAGGAACGTGCCCAGAGCGACTTGGGTTCCGGCATCGGTGGGCAAGTAGGTCGCCGCGACGACCGTTTCACCGAGAATCGTACTGCGTGTCTGTTCGTTGACGAATCGTAACATCAGCGGCAAGCGAGTGGCCAGCAAACGCCAGGACGGATCGGGGACTGAATTCAAAATGAAGTTGTCCGCCCAATCGGGCCACGTCTGGGTTGTTTCGCGGAACGATTTCAACAACGTCGCCACGGTCGCGCCGCCACTGGGCAGTTCACGCAATTCCAGATACAGCGCCCCATCCGTTGCCGAAGCGGACAAGGAGAACGCAGCGACATCGGGGATCAGCCATCGTTTCAGCGGCGCTCTCAGTTCTGGCAAGGAGGATGCCAACATCTCGCGGCCGTCGGCGAACAGAAAGTTGGGCGTGACTAACGCGACCAAGTCACTTTCGACACTCGTTTGATTCCACAGCGTCTGCATGCTGCGGACCAAGGGGATCGACGCGCCTTCGGTTTCGGCGACCTCGCGAATTCGATCCAACGACGCGATCGCGAACCGTTGGGCCTTGCCGTCTTCGGGCGGTTTTCCTTTTTCCCCGCCGCCGACGAAATACGCATCCCCGTCCAGGTCTTCGCCGGCGTAGAGGATCACGCCCGTGTCGGTGCGGGATTCCAAGGCTTGCCATTTCTCGCTCAACGTGTCCAGCTCAACGGGTGCGACTAGGTCGATCGCCAAGGCGACTTCGGGCCATCCCTGCTTGCCGGGGAACAACGCCGCGGTACAGCGCTGGATCTGGTCTCGCGTCACTCCAGCACGCTGCTCGATGATGGCGATCAACGGTGACAATTCGGCATCGAAGGTCGTCGTCAACGTTTGCGCATCGGCACTGGCCGTGACGCGTGCCAGGGGAATCGAAACGATCACCGCCGGCCCGGGCGGCAAAAGCTCCAAGGACGGTGGTGGAGAATCGGCGGCATAAGGCGGCACCCAAAGCAAGCGATCGCTGTCGACAATTTCATAGCCATTGACCAGCGTCGGCTCGTCGCTGGGCACCTCGCGCCGTGACTCACGGACTTCGGGGACGCGGTTGACGATCGAGGGGTTGGGCCGCGGCCGGGCCGGAGGTTCGACGGGGCCGCGTCCACGAAGCGCAATCGCCAAGCCCAACATCAACAGCGGCACGATCATCGTGCCGGCCAGGATCGGAATCCGGTTCTTGCGTCGTTTGCGCCGCTTTCGCCGCGCCGGCGTCCCCGCTTGTTCAGGCTCCGACTCAGCCGTCTCCGGCGTCGCGCCGGTGATGGACGCCTGCTTTGTAGACGCCTGCTTGCTAGTCGCCTGCTTGCTAATCGCCTGCGCAGACGGGGCGAGCTCCGGTGGCGGCTGATCGCGGGTTGGCTGCGTCTCGATCGTCGGCGGCTTGGGAGGAATCGAAGCGGGCTCGACGGCGGCGTCTGGTGCAGCTTCAACCGGCGGTGCTGACGGGGCTTCAACCGGCGGTGCCGGGGACGCTTCAACCGGCGGTGCCGGGGACGCTTCGACCGGCGGTGCTGACGGGGCTTCGACCGGCGGTGCCGAGGGCGTCTTCGGTGGTTTCGGTTTCGGTTTCGCTTGACGGGTCGGTTTCGGTTGGCTGTCGACCAGCTCACCGGCTCGTTGCAGAGCTTCGGCCATCGCCCCGGCGGATCCGAATCGGGCGGCGGGGTCTTTGGCCATCGCGTAGGCCAGCACGCGCAGCAGCGGGTTTCCGGCGGCACCTTGCTCGACCGCCTCGATCAGTTCCGGTGGAAGCACCTCATTGTGCGCCGCGAACAGATCTCGATCGTCTTCGCCGGAGAACGCGGGGCGTCCCAGCAGCAACGAGAACAGTAAGCATCCCAACGAATAGACATCCGACGCCGGCGTCGGCATGGCGGCCGGATCGGCCAGTTCGGGTGCGGCGTAGAGTGCGGGTGGTTCGATGCGATCGATCCAACTGGTGGAAAGATCGGCGCGAGGCGACCGCGCGGGGGAGGAGGGATCGCGGAGCAAGATCGCGCGGCCCTTGGGGGTTACCCAGACGTGGTCGGCGGCCACGGCCCCGTGTGCCATCACCAATCCGGAATCGAGGGGTTGGTGCAGCGTGTCCAGTGCGTTGGCAAGGTCGACGCCGATGCGGATCGTCTTGCGGGGGCTCAGTGCTGGGTTGGATTGCAGCACGTTCAACAGCGACGTACCGTCGGGAAGCGGTGAAAAAATCTCGACCGTTTGCTCGGCGTTGCCCGCTTGGGCGCCACCGGACAATTCGATCGCCTGCAACGATTCCGCCTGGATTTCGCTGTGCACGGCCAGCCAGCCGCGACGCGTTTCATCCAGACTGGCCAGGGGGACGCGGAGCAGGAATCCGTACCGCGGGACGGGGGCGTTTTCGCTGACCGGCGTTTGGACGGGAATCCAGTGCGAAAACGGTACGAGCGGCGCATCGCTGGTGATCACGAACGAGCCGACTCGCAGCGTGGGTGACTGTTGTTGGAGCAACTCGCCGGCCTGAAACTTCGTCAGAACGCCGCTGCGGACCAGAAACGCTGCGAGCGGTTTGGCGTCCTCGCCGGTCGATTTGTCCGGCGACTGTTCGAACGCGGCCGAATACCGTTGGCAACTCCCCGCGTCGGCGAGTCCAGATTGGACCAAACGAGACCAGAATTCGCTCTGTGCGATCGACATGCAGGCAACACAACTACGGATTTGGAAGACAAGACCAGATTACGACGGTTCAGGAGAAAGTTTAGCTGATGCGGTGGAAATCTGGCGTATTCGCCCCCCGCGCTTTCCCGCTCGAGCGTTAATTGCGACCAATAATTCCATACGGGTGGGTGGGAACGCTGTAAATCCTTGGCCCGTTGAATTAACTTCGGCCGTGGCCCACATTCGGTGGGTGACGTCCGGCTCCGACTCAGGTACCAAGTTTTGAATATTGTCTACGTAACTTCCGAAGCAGTACCGTTGGCAAAAACGGGCGGATTGGCCGATGTCTGCGGCACGCTGCCCCGCGAAGTCGCCGCGCTGGGACACCGCTGTGCCGTGATCCTGCCCGCCTTTCGTAGTGTTTACCGGGCCGGTCTCAAGATTGACACGACGGATATTAGTTTCGCGATCCCGATGTCGCCAGGGAAACTGGTGGGGGGGAGGCTGCTGCGGTGCCTGCTTCCCGACAGCGACGTCGTCGTTTGGTTGATCGACCAGCCCCAGTACTTCGACCGCGAATCACTTTACGGAGACTCGCTGGGGGACTATCGGGACAATGCGGAGCGTTTCACGTTCTTCTGTCGCGCGGCGCTGGCCGCCCTCTCGCGGATCGAGATGGACGTCGATGTGCTGCATTGCAACGACTGGCAATCCGGATTGATCCCCGCCTTGCTGCAGGCGTCACCGAAAGCGTTTGGGTCGCTCGGAAAGGCCGCGACCTTGATGACCATTCACAACATGGCCTACCAGGGTCAGTTTCACCATGACGCGTTCAAGTGGACGGGCTTGGATTGGAAACATTTCACCCATGAGACGTTCGAGTACTACGGGCAGCTCAATTTTCTGAAAACAGGAATCGTCTGCGCCGACCACGTCACGACCGTCAGTCCCCGTTATGCGATGGAGATCTGCACGCCCCAGCACGGCTGCGGTCTCGATGGCGTGCTGGCGTCCAAAGGCGGGCGTGTGACTGGCATTACCAACGGCATCGATGAGACCGTCTGGAATCCGGCGACCGATGCTCACCTGAGCGCAAACTACGATCAAAATAATTGGCCGTCGGGCAAAATCGCCAACAAGCGTTCGCTGCAGCTCGAGTTCGGACTCGAAGAATCAGCCGACGTGCCGATGATCGGTTTGGTGGGGCGTTTGGCCGAACAAAAAGGATGGGATTTGATCCTGCCGGTGATCCGACAGCACGTCGAACAAGGCCGACCGACGCAATGGATGATCCTCGGCAGCGGCGACAAGCAGATCGAAGCCGAATTGACGGCGTTGGCGGCGCAAGCGCCGCAGCAAGTCGCCGCACACATCGGCTTTCACGACGCCCTGGCGCACCGGATTGAAGCCGGTGCCGATCTGTTTGTGATGCCCAGTCACTATGAGCCTTGTGGGCTCAATCAACTGTACAGCCTCCGTTACGGAACGATACCAATCGTTACCGCAACGGGCGGGTTGGCCGACACGGTGGTCGACACGACTGCCGAGACGCTGTCCAACCAAACGGCCACCGGATTCCACGTGCGCGAGGTTTCGCCGCGCGGACTCGACGAATCCATCGGCCGAGCCCTGAAATTGCGTTATCACGAGCAAAAAATTTGGAATAATTTGGTGCAGCGCGCGATGGCCGCGGACTGGTCTTGGAGGAAGAGTGCGTCCCAGTATGTGGAGCTTTACGACAACGCAGTTTCCCTTAAGGGGGGCAAGGCTCTCGTGCCAAAATGAGGGCCGGCAAACGATTTTGTTTTTTTGCTCAGACAAGACTGGAAATTGCTCAGAAATTGGTAGAGTGAGGCAAGTCGGGTCCGCGAACAGCACTCCCAATCTGGATGACTTGGGATGGCTCAGGCGGACGAGAGGCTGATGAACAAGCCGGTGGTAGCAGCCCCCGTGTTCAGGCATCCTCATCAATCCCAACCTAACCCTGCTGCGACGCATGTCTTCTGATTCTGAGCAACAACCGCAAATCGTTTCGGCAGAATCAGATCTGCCCCGTCAAGTAAGCGAAGCGGTCTCAGAATATCAAGCGAAGCCTGGGACCATTGACACCGACACGCGGCTGGCGTCGGCCGGCGAAACCGAAGCCATGTGGCCGGGACGACCGGCACGGCGATCGGTCATTCGTTCACTGGCACGCTCAGATGCCGATACCAAAAGCCGTAAAGAAGCGGCTTCCTATCGGGGCAGCAGCGCAACCTCGCACACGCGGCGAGACTTGCTGACCGGCGACTGGACAATTTTTGCGCCCAAACGCGATCAGCGCCCCAACGACTACGAATCCGCCAAGCTGTCGTCCGCTGCGACCGCTATGCTGCCTCCGACGTCCGACCGTCCGACCGTCGATGCGGCCTGTCCGTTTTGTGTCGGCGCCGAAAACCGCACGCCGGAAGCCGTCTGGTCGGCCAAGTTGGGCGACCAGGCAACGGCGCCACTCGATAGCGCGGCGACCCGCTTTGCCGGACCGGCCGTCGAGGTCGTTCCGGGCGAACAAGAGAACTGGGACGTGCGTGTCGTGCCCAACAAGTTTCCGGCCGTCAGCCCCTGCGATGCCGAGAAAGGCGGCCACGTCGATCGACACAATCTGTTTCCGATCACCGATGTGGTCGGCGGACACGAAGTGATTGTCGAATCCTCGCTGCACGCCGAGTCGATCACGCAGTACGACCCCGCACTGGTCTACATGACCTTGCTCGCCTTCCGCGACCGGATTCGCCATTGGCGACAGGTGCGTGGGATCAACTACATCAGTGTGTTCAAGAATTGCGGCCCCGAAGCCGGCGCGTCGCTGCGACACAGCCATAGCCAGCTGATCGCGACCAGCCTGATGCCGCACCATGTCCGTACCACGTTGCTTCGCTGCGAGCACCATCGGGCACGGACCGGATGCACGCTCGCCTGCGATTTGTTGCGTGCCGAGTTGGCCGAGCGAAGTCGGGTGATCGACCGGACCGATTCGTTTGTCGCGTTCTGCCCGTTCGCCAGCCGCTTCGGGGGCATGATTCGATTGACGTCGGTGGAACACCAACCCCACTTTGATCTGATGACCGAGACGTCGTTGGACCAATTGTCCAGTTTCCTGTGGCGGGTGCTCTGCTGGGTCAACGAAGCCTTCCCGGGCAAAGCATTCAACTACCTGCTACACACCTGCCCTCCCGGCGGTCAACAGCCCGAAGCCTTTCAATGGTCGCTCGATGTCTTTCCGCGATTGAACAAAACCGCGGGATTCGAGTGGAGCTGTGACTGCATGATCAATTCACTGTTGCCGGAAACCGCCGCGCTGCGTTACCGCGAGATCGCCCGACGGCATGATCCGCGAAACGTTTTGCTGACGCGGTAGGACACCCGCACGCTGGCGGCTCCAGACCTCCGCCTTCCCCAGGCGTTGAGACTAGCGAAACGGCCGCCCGACGGCCCACCGGCTGGCGACCCCGTTCTCAAGCAATCCAGTTCCCCGGCTGGCCGGTGTGGTCACCGGCACCACCCTGTCGGCCGGTCTGCCCCAGCGATCAGTCAAGAATCGCTGTGAAAATTTGCCGATTCTGACTGTTGTCCACCCCTACAGTCATGCCGATACAACCTGTGGGTCGCCGTTAACGGTTAGGGGAAGACGTACAAACTGGGAAACCTTTTGCTTCAACGCCTGATCGATTTCGTGCAACCGGACTGATCCGTCCGGAGTGGCCATTCGGAAACGTCCACTCGTTTCATACAATTCGCTCAGTAATCACGTCCGGCAACCCGGTTGAACCCTCACACTGTGCGACAACGCACGGTGTCGTCAATCGTTGCTACCAATTCACGACTTTAACTCCTGCGAACATGTCTGCTCACGTTCATCTTTGCTTGGTTTTGCACAATCATCAGCCGATCGGTAACTTTGACGGCGTGTTTGAGCAGGCATACCAAGATAGCTATCGACCGTTTTTGGATGTCTTTGAGCCCTATGACAAGTTGCAGATTTCGCTGCACACGTCGGGACCGCTGATGATGTGGTTGGCCGAGCGTCATCCGGAGTATCTCGATCGGCTGCGACTGTTGGTCGAAGCGGGACGGATCGAGATCGTCGGTGGTCCGCAATACGAGCCGATCTTGACCATGCTGCCGGCACGCGACCGGATCGGCCAAATCGAAGCGTACGGGCGCTGGCTGGAGCGGCACTTGGGTAGCACCCCGGCCGGGATGTGGACGCCGGAGCGGGTTTGGGAATCCACGTTGACGCGTGACGTCGCCGATGCCGGCATTCGCTACACCGTGCTGGACGATTATCACTTCCGGGCCGCGGGAGTCGATGAGAATCAATTGACCGGTTACTTCATCACCGAAGACGACGGGCGGTTGCTGCGAATCTTCCCCGGTTCGGAACACCTGCGTTACACGATCCCCTTCCAACCCGTCCAGGCGACGATCGACTATTGTCGCAGCGTGGCCGAGCGCGCCCCCGGGGCGGTTCTGACGTTCGGCGACGACGGCGAAAAATTTGGTACTTGGCCCGACACGAAAGTACACGTGTACGACAAGGGCTGGTTGAAATCGCTGTTCAACGCTCTGACAGAAAACGCCCCGTGGTTGCACACCGTGGCCCTCGGCGAAGCGATCAATCGCACCGCACCGGTCGGGAAAATCTATCTGCCCGATTGCAGCTATCGCGAGATGACCGAGTGGTCGTTGCCGACCGAGTCACAAGTCGTGCTCGATGAGGTGACCCATGAGATGGACACCCACGAGCGTTGGAACGATTTGAAAACGTTTGTCCGCGGTGGGTATTGGCGGAACTTCAAATCGAAGTACGAAGAAACCAACGAGATGTACGCGCGGATGATGCACGTCAGCCGTCGTCTGGCCGATGCCGAATCGGCCGGCATCGACGCCGGGCAATTGGCGGTGATTCGCGATCATCTGTACCGTGGCCAGTGCAATTGCCCCTACTGGCACGGCGCGTTTGGTGGGATCTATCTGCCGCACCTCCGCAACGCCGTCTATCAACACCTGATCACGGCCGACAACCTGCTCAGCAAACTGACCGGTGAACTGTCCGGCGCGGTCCAGGCGACCGCCGACGATTACGACTTTGATGGTCTGCAAGAAGTCCGCTTGAGCAATGACAAACTCTGCGTCTGGGTCGCTCCGGGACGCGGCGGTCGAATTTATGAGTTGGATGTGCGCGAGATCAGCCACAACCTGCTGGCTACGCTACAGCGGCGTCCGGAAAGTTACCACCAAAAAGTGCTCGCCGGTCCCAACGCCGATGGCGACAGCGTCGCCAGCATTCACGACCGCGTGGTGTTCAAGCAAGCCGATCTGGATCAGCGATTGCAATACGATCGCTACCCGCGAAAAAGCTTGATGGACCACTTCTATGACGTCGACACGGATCTCGAATCGGTCGCCCGTGGTGAAGCGATGGAACGCGGCGATTTCGTTGAGCTTCCCTTTGAGGCGAAACTGCGTCGGGGCGCCGATCGCGTCCAAGTGCAGATGCGCCGCGAAGGCAACGCCTGGGGAATCCCGATCGTGCTGACCAAAGCCGTGACGATGGTGACCGGAAGCGATGCGTTAGAGATCACCTACTTGCTGGAAAACCTGCCGCGAGATCGCGATCTGCACTTTGCGGTCGAAATGAATTTTGCAGGGCTTCCCTCCGGTGCCGACGATCGCTATTTCAGCGACGAAGACGGTCAGCATCTCGGACAACTCGGCGAGAAACTGAATCTGGAACACGCCTCACAGTTGTCGCTTTCAGATCGTTGGCTGGGGATCGACGTGTCGCTGAAGCTCGATCGCCCCAGCGGCATCTGGGCCTTCCCGGTCGAAACGGTCAGCCAAAGTGAAGCGGGGTTCGAACTGGTGCACCAAAGCGTCTGCGTGCAGCCGCACTGGTTGGTCCGCGGCGACGCCGAAGGTCGCTGGCACGCCAAGATCGAACTGGCCGCAAGCTGCGACTCCCACGCCGAAACGATCAACGAAGAACAGGTGATCCAGCTGTGATTGCCTGGTGCGGAAAACGTTCCGCAGTGTTTGCCCAAAGGGCATGGACAACATAGCCTGGGGTCAGGGAACGAGCGCAGCGGAGTGACCGCTACCCCAGGAAAGAAACCCCAAACCCGCCCGTTCGAAAGGGGGAGTACAGCAAACTGTCACGCACCCGCTACTGCAGCACCGGTAACTCACTCTTGGACGGTTCGTTATCCGGGGCGTCTTTGTCCGGGTCGCGATACTTCGCCGCGTCGAAGTGCCGTGCGTAGGTTCCGAAATCGTTGAAGGCGTACTTTTTGGCCCAGCGATAAACAAAGCTTCGTTCGGGAATCTCATCACCGGGTTGGAACTGGCTCCGCCGCGGCGTGACGTTTTTCAGTTCCTCGATGACGGCACCCCGAGCGGTCGTATCGCGGGCGCCGTGCTTTTCGGCCAATTCGACCAGCAAGTCGGGGCGTTCCATGATCACACAGCCGCGCGTGTGCTCGGCCGTCAGCGATCGGAACTCTTTAAGAAACTGTGATTCGTTGAACGTTTCGGCCAGCGGGCGGTCGTCGTGGATCGACTCGGTGGCCAGTTGGATCACCGGACAGGGCTCCAGATCGCCCCACGGGCCGACGTGGTGCGTGAACCCGGTCGCCGCCGGGCACAGGGCGTTTCCGGCGTCATCGTGATAAGCGTCGATGACGATGATCGGCTTGGTCGCGCGGGTGTCCACGACGAACTGTCGAACCCGCCGTTGCTCGTCACTATTGAGTGCCAGCTGAGCATTGGATTCCGGACCGACCGGTCGATAGATGTGGAACCAGCAATACATCACCCCCATCTCGATCAATCGATCGACCCAGGCGTCGTTGACAAGGTCATCGATGTTGGACTTGCAAACGCTCGTGCACACGCCGACCAACAGGTTGTGCTTCAAGGCAGTCTTCAGCCCTTCCATCGTTTGATTCAAGACGCCGGCACGGCCACGGCGCTCGTCGCTGATGATTTCCGATCCTTCGACGCTGATCAGCGGCGTGACGTTCCCCAGCCGTTTCAACTCCGCGGCCACCTCGTCGGTGATGAAGTGACCGTTGGTGAACACCTGAAAATAGACGTCGCGGTTTTGTTCAAAGATTTTCACCAGGTCCTTGTGCATGAAGGGCTCCCCCCCCAGGATGCCGAAAAAGCTGTTGCCCATCGCTTTGGCTTGCCGAATCGTCTCGTTCGCCGCATCCAGTTCGATCCGCTGTTGTTTGGCCGCCACGTCCACCCAACAACCTTGGCAGCGCAAATTGCAACTGTTGATCACCGACAGATACAGAAACGGCGGAAAGAACTCGCCGCGTTTTAGCCGCCGCTTGTGCTTGTGCACACTCCAAAGTCCCTTCACACCAAGCGTCCACGCTGCTTTGGCAAGCAATCGCTTGTCGGTTTCGAAAAGGAATCGCGAAGCCAAACGAAGATACATAAAGCAACAAACCGGACTGGGGACTTGGAACTTGAAACTCGGACCTATTATGCCCGCCCGGGCAACCCCGTGCACGACAATTCCCCGGCTGCGAAGTCCCGCCACACCTGATTCAGGCGTTTGGCGGTCGTGGGAAGCATAACCGGCGGCTGGTGACGGATCCGCCCGGGTTGGATTCTCCCAAATTGAGACCCGGCGCCTAGCAAGGCATCCGATCCGGCAAGCGTCGCCATCTCCAGCACCGCGTGTGGATCGAGATCGGGGCGATGGCGGAGCAGAAACTGCACCTCTTTCCAAACGCTCAGGTCGGGATTGCTGGCCCGCGAATCCGTGCCGATGGCGACTCGGATTCCCGCGTCGAGCAGTTTTTGGACGCCATGGCGGGGGTGACCGAAAAAGTGGTGGGTTCGCGGACAGTACACAACGCTCAGCTGTCGGTGTCGCGAAATTTGCTCGATTTCGTCGTCTCGAAGGTCGTTGCCGTGAATCAGCAAGGCCCTCGGCGCCTCGGCCAGCCAGCCGATTAACTCCATCAGCGGTTGCGAACCGGCCCAGGGGAAAAGCCCCTCGGGCCACAAGCCGGCGCTGCGGAGGGCATCGGCAAACGGCCCGCCTCCTTGCCGCAGCAACGTTCGCTCGTCGGGCGACTCGGCAACGTGCATCGCCAACGCCGCGCCGTGCTGCTTGGCCAAATCGACACAGCGGCGAATCAAATCAGGTGGCGTTGAATAGGGCGCGTGGGGGCTGACGCCAAAGTTAACTGACGGGGTCACCGCTAGGCTGTCCGCGTGCGTCAGTGCGGATCGAAACCGCTCATCGGCCCGGTTGTCACTCAAACCTAGCACTTCGGCAAACGAGACAATCTTCGCATCCGCGTCGGCCGGGTAGGCGGACGGTGTTGTTGCGATGTCCCCGATCAATCCCACACCGGCGGCGACCGATTCGGCGATCCCCGCACCGATGCAGTCCTGTCGCTGGTCAGCCGTTGCCACACCGCGAGCGGCGATCACGCTGCCGATCCAGTCGGACAGTGCGATCCTGGGTTGGCCGATCGGGATCAGACAATCAGAAAACTCCAGGTGCGTGTGCGCATTGACCATTCGAGGAAGCACCGCCACGTCGCCCAGATCAACGACATCGTGGCGTCGGAAATCACCGTCGGACAGTGCCCCAATCTCCACGATTCGGTCATCGACGACACGCAAAAAACCACCATTGATCGGCGGTCGACAGATGGGGAAAATCCAACCAGCGGTATAGATTGTTTCTCGGCCTGTTGCGTTCACAGCGTCATTTCTTCGAATGTCTTGAATGGTCCGACGTTTCTCACCCCCAAAATCGCTGCACTCCAATCGCCTCGGCGCCGAGTTCTACCGTCGGCCGACGGCGGTCGTGGCGAGGGAACTGATCGGTAAAGCACTGCTTCATCACGTCGACGGTCACTGGCTGGGCGGCTGGATCGTCGAGACAGAAGCGTATCTGCATCAAGGCGATCCGGCCAGTCACTCGGCGCGTGGAAAGACGGCCAGCAACGCGTCGATGTTTTCCGACCCGGGGACGTTGTATGTTTATCCGATTCATGCGAAACATTGTTTGAACGCGGTCACGCAATCGGCTGACCAGGGGGCCGCGGTTTTGATCCGGGCCATCGAACCGGTTTGGGGTCTGGATGTCATGCGTCGCCTCCGGGGTTACGACGATGTCCGCCGGTTGACTCGCGGTCCGGCAATGTTGTGCCAGGCGTTGCAAATCGATCGCGGCGACGACGGCCGATGTCTGGTCAGCGACGAACAGATCGGCGTGTTCACCGATTCGATCCCGCGTGTCCCCGTCATCCGGGCGACAAAACGGATCGGCATCAGCAAAGCCAAACACCGCAACCTGCGATTCGTCGACGTGAACTCCGAATACCTGAGCCGCAACGTGGGATAGGCTTCCAGGCTCGTCATCTCAGAATCGACAGGCTGGAAGCCTATCCCACAGGGATTTTGATCGTTGATTAACGATCTTTTAAATATGCCAGCAAGTCAGCCATCTGCTGGGGCGTGATGTCTTTCTCGATTCCTTCGGGCATCAACGACACGTCACTGGCTTTCATTTGGTCAATCTCGGCCCTGCCGATCGCTTTGGTTTTACCCTCAGCCATCTTCAAGATCACCGCTTCGCTGGTTTCCGATTCAATCAGTCCTGTGAATACCGAGCCCTCGGCCGTCAAAATCGAATACGACGTGAAGCGCGGTTCGACTTTGGCGTTGGGATCCAAAATGTCGTACAGCAATGCAGGTTTAGAACGATTGCGGACGTCGGTCAAATCGGGACCCGTCTCATGGCCTTCGCCGCTGATCCGGTGACAACTGGCGCAGACCCGCGTGAAGACTTGTTTGCCGTGCGCGGCGTCGGCAGTCATCGCCAGCGCGCTCTCGTAATCCTTCGCTACTTTCTGACGGTTCGGCGAAACCACTCCGCCAAACAATTTTGTCGCTTGGTCTCGCAGTTGTTCATCGGAGTGTTTGAGCAATCGTACCCGTTGATCGATGCCGAGCGCCGACGGATTCATTTTTCCCTCGTTCATCGCGTCCAGTGTCAGACGGGTGGATTCGGTCCGACGCAGCAAGAACGCGATGGCGGTGCCGCGGACCGATGGTCCCAGCTCTGGCCATCGATCCAAAACGATCTGCGCGGCTCCAGACGAGCCGTTTCGTTGCAGTGCCTCCAAACAGGCCGATTGGATTTGCACCGGCTGCTCGCTCGAGAGCAACTCCGCAAACATTTTCGCGGCGGCGTCAAACGGTTGATAGGCCATCAACTCGATCGCCGCGACGCGATCCGCGACAGCTTGTTCGGGATCCAACGCAATGTCTCCGCTGCGATCAAACACCGCTTTGAATGCAACGATGGAATCGCTCAATTCCGCAGGGGGCTTCGCGATCAGATTCGCCAACGTCATCCGTCCCCGCTCGCCACGATAACGCGGCAGTCCGTCACCGATTCCGGCGATCGCCGCGGCACGCCACCAATTTTCGTCACCGTCGCTGCCGAGCAATTCAAAAACAGTTTTTAATTCTGCCTGGTCGCCACGGGCGCCGACGATCGCGGCCAGTCTTCGGACCAATTCCAACTTGCCGGCGTTCCCTTGCTCGCGAAACGAACCGTCGGCGATCAACCCGACCAACACCGCGCCGCTGCGCTGCCGGAGTGAGGTCAGCAATCCGTCGGCGAAGGCGCTGTCGTGCCCATCGCGTCGCGCCAGTTGAGTCAACGTTGCAGTGGCCTGTTGAGAATCGTTGGCCGCGAGCGATAACGCGGCCTGGAATCGGACGCGGGGGCTGGAGTCGCCAGCGAGCGAGATCAGAACGTCTTGAACAGTGTTGTCATCGGTCATGTCGCCCGCCAACGTCGCCGCCGCGACACGGCAATGAACGTTCGCGTCGGAACGCATCTGCTGGATGTCGGATGGTTCCAGTGCCGATAATCCGTCGAGCGTCCAAAGGGCGTGCAAACGTGTCGTCGGTGATTGCGACGTCAGCAGGCTGCGCACTCGAGCCGTCTGGCCGGTCGCCTGTTGTTCGACCAACAGCCGCTGACCGAGGAATTGGCGCCATCCGTTGCCGTCGGCCAACAAGTCGACGCACTCGGCGTCCGATTGCGGCGGAGTGAAGGGCCGTGTGTTCGAACCGGTGGGAACGATTCGATAGATCCTGCCGCGATCATCGCCGGCCCGCCAGTCCAGCTTTGCCGCAATTTCCGGAGGCAGGAATTTTGGGTGCTCTACCCACAAGCGATACATGTCTGCCAGGTACAGCGCACCGTCGGGACCGGTGGCCAGGCTGGATGGCCGGAACCAAGTGTCGGCCGAGGCCACGAAATCGGTTTTCTGTTGCGCACGTTTCGCTGTGAATTTCAGGGAATCTGTCTCGACGATCGACCGTGTCACCAAGTGGCCGATCGGTTCGCAAACAAACACGCTGTTGCGAAACGATTCGTCTCCCAGGTCGCCCGTGTAAGCGGTCGTGCCACAGGCCGAGGTATGAGTGCCCGCGTGAGACAGGTAGTTGCTTTTCATCGCAACGAGCGGGAAGACTTGAGATTGTCCGCCCGAAGGGGCGACGTCGTAGTAGGGGGCGCTGACGATGTGAAACGGGTTTCTCGCCAGGACGCTCGGGGCGAGAAAGGTCGTGATGATCGGGTTTCGGTTGGTGCAATAAAACCGATGGCCCCAACGGTCGATGGTGTTGCCGAACTGTCCCATTCCGCTGTCGGCTTCAAATTCCATCGTCTGTGGATGGAAGCGAAAATCTTTGCGCGGCAGAGTGACGGCTGAATTCGGGTCGGCTTTCGAAGTCACGTTTCCGGGACCGTAATTCAAGTACACCCAGTTATCGATTCCCCAGCGTGGGTTGCCGATTTGCATCTGGGGGTGCGCGGGGGTGAATCCGTCGAACAGGGTTTCACGGACATCGGCGACGTGGTCTCCGTCGGTGTCCTTGAGGAACAGGACTTTCGTTTTTGCACCGACCAGCAAACCTCCCTTGTAAGCCATCATGCTGTGGGCGAAATCCAGTTTGTCGGCAAAGACGTGTCTGCGGTCCGCAACCCCGTCACCGTCACTGTCCTCCAGCATCACGATCTTTGAAAGTGGATCGCCACCGTCTTCGGGGCCGATCGGATAGTCGCCGTATTCGACGGCGTACATGTCGCCCTGTTTGTCGAAACAGATCGCGACGGGATCGCGGACCAGTGGTTCGGCCGCGAACAGGGAGATCTCATAGCCCGGTTCAATTTGAATCGCGTTGAGCGAATCCGCCGGCGACTTCGGCGGCGCCGTTTCCTGTTCGACCCAATGCCGGCCGCCGCGATTACTCTCAATCGCCTCAAGTGCAGATTTCGCCTTGTCCTGCTCGGCCGATTGGACCGCAGACGCAACTAACAAAACCGCAAAAGTCATCACAAAACGCATCATTTATCACTCAAGTCAAAACTGAAACTGAAAAACGGATCGCCCCATTCACGAGGCTCTCGCTTTCGACCGTGGTGCCATGCATTGGATGCCATCACCGAAAACACCGCGGATCCGCTATTCTACTAACCACCGCAATCTGGATGTTCCCAAGTCAACACCTTTTTCCGGCGGGCTTGGTCACCCCTGAATGACTCGCCGTTCATGGAGCCGGATTGACCCATGAAACCACAGCGAAGCCGGCTCGGGGACAAGCCGGCTCGGGGACAAGCCGGCTCGGACAAGCCGGCTCGGGGACATGGCACCTTGAGGAAATTTGACTGCAATCCAAGCGTTCGTGCCGTGTCCCCGGGTTTGCTCGCCTCCTTCGGGGACACGCCTCCTTCGGGGACACGGCACCTAGCGAGATTTGGTTGCAAACGAATCGCCAGTGCCATGTCCCCGGGTTTGCTTGTGTCCCCGGGTTTGCTTGTGTCCCCGGGTTTGCTCGTTGAGCAATGGTGTTGCGGCTGTCCGGCGAGGCATCCAACGGGGACAGTCTGATGGTCAAAAAATGGATTGGTCAAAAAATGAAGTTGAGTACTCAGAACCAAGTCGCCATCCGGAGGCTCCCATCTTTTGACCAACTCATATTTTGACCAACTCACTCCGACACACCGTACGGGGACACGACACACCGTACGGGGACACGACACACCGTTCGGGGACACGGCACCGGGCAAGATTTGATTGCAATAGCAGAGCCAGAGCCGGCTCGGGGACACAGCCGGCTCGGGGACACGGCACCTTAAGGGGATTTGATTGCAATCCAAGCTTTCGTGCCGTGTCCCCGGGTTTGCTTGAAAAATTGATTGGTCAAAAAATGAAGTCGAGTACTCCGAACCAAGTTTCCATCGGGAGGCTCCCATTTTTTGACCAACTCACTCCAACGCGACCTGCGTCGGAGACATCAGGTAGCCGATCAGATCACGGATTTGGTCTTCGGTCAGTGTCGTCAGCAACCCGTCGGGCATCGGTGAGAGTGTCGTTTCTTTGACGTTTTCGATCGATTCGATCGGGATGGTTTCTTGACGGGATTGGGTTTGAATGACCATCGTCTTGTCGTTCTTCGAAACGACTAAGCCGTTCAACACGCGTCCATCCTCCGTCAACACGATCGTCATGCGGTAGTCTTTGCCAACCACCGCACTGGGATCGAGGATGTTTTCCAACAGGTATTCCAAACTGGATCGTTGGGCACCGGTCAGGTCGGGGCCAATCTTCTCACCGTCGCCGAACAGCATGTGGCATTGCGAGCATGTCTTTTTGAACAACGCACGTCCCGCCGACAGATCCGCTTCGGCAAGAGCATCGCTGGAAAGCTGGGCGTGCATGGCAGCGATTTTCTCGCGACGATCCGAGGGCGAATCACGCAGTGCCCCCCACGATTCGGTCAATTTGTCTCGCAACGTTGGATCACCGAGCCCCAGGATCTGGCGGGCGTGGAAGGCGCTGATGTCGCTGCGAGGAATCGGGTCTTTCTGGGCATCAATCCGATCCAGCAATGCCGCCGCGAAACTGGGGCGGGATACCAGGATCTCAATCAACGCAGGCCGATCGTTGACATGAAACCGGCGATACATCTTGGCCAGTTTTTCGCCGACAGTGGGATCGTCAAACAGCGACAAACCTTGAGCCGCCGTCGCATTGAGCTCACGCTGGTTCAACAACGATTCACAGATCTCGCGTAAGTCATCCGGCCGCGCACTGATTAAACTCTTTAACGCCGATTGCCGAGTCTTGAGCGAAACCTTGGACGACATCGCAAGGTCGCGTAACTCATCGATGGCTCTGCCGTCACCGAACAGTAGATTTAGTTCGCGAACGATATCCGGATTGACTCGCGCCGCTTGGCTTTGTGCAATGGTTGGCCACGTCTCAGGCATGGGGACTTTCAGCCACCCCCGATAGGCTTCCGCCATACCGCGCAGCACGCTCGCTTGCGATGTTGCCGGCATCTTCAGCGCGGCGGTCAACACATCGTCGAGGGGTTGCGGAGTTGTTTCGACCCGGGTTGCCAATCCACGCGTGATCCATCGCAGCGTGTCGGGCCAGCGGCACTTTGCCGCCACACTTGCCAACGCCGCGGGGTCTTGGTCGACCAGCGGCATCAACCCGAACCAGACCATCATCGGCAAATCGCGGTCGTCGGCGAATTGCGGATGGGCGACCAGTTCGCTGGCAATCAAGGCGCGTTGAGGGACAGGCAAACGTTGCAGCGTGGACGCCAAGGTCAAGTGGACCAGCCCGGATGGATCTCGCTGCGCAGAGCGTTTCAACGCCGCCAGCGTTTCAGGATCATCGGGATAAGCAACATCGGCTTGCGGTCCCAACACTGTGTCCAGCGGCCAGTGGTCGGTCAGCAGTCGAATGGCCCAGACACGGACGTGTTCATCAGGATCACTGAGCAGGCTTCGCAGCTGTTCGGGCATCGTCCTCCCTGCCTGGTAATCACGCCAAAGCTGGGGCAATTCGCCGTCACCGGCCAAGCAGGCGGGCTTGGTGAAAGGGCGCGTCGGTTTGCTGCCGGCTTCATAGCTGATTTTATAAACGCGTCCGCTGGTTCGGTGCACGCCGGTGTGATCGTGGCATTCACCGGTGTCACTCCAGTCGAGCACATAGACATCGCCGTCGGGACCGACGCTGATTTCGATGCCGCGAAAGAAAGGGTCTTTGCAAATCAAGAAATCGGGTTCGTGACTGGCCAAGTATCCGGCGCCGTGACGGTTGATCGTTTCGACGTTTGCCCGCAGGCCGTGCATGTTCAAGGTGAACAACTTGTCGCGATATTGCTGCGGCCATCGGTCGGATTGATAAATCATCATTCCGATGTGGGCATGGCCGCCACCGAGTTCGTCGGCGGCCCCATCGCGGCTGTTGGTCCACGACCCCGTGCGATCGTAGTGGTAGTGATCGGCGATCATGTCCATCCGCTCGAACACCAACGGGTTGGGGCTTTCGCCGAACGACTCGATGAAGTGGGCGCCTGGGATGGAATGCCAGAGGTGGCCGATCACGGTGTTAATAAAAAACAGTTCGCCGTTGGCGTCCCAGTCGGATCCCCAAGGGTTGACGGTGCCGTGGTTCAGAACCTCGACGGTCTGACGCTGCGGGTGATAACGCCACATGCCGCCATCGATCGGAATCCGCCGGTTTTCCGGTGTGCCTGGAACACCCAGGTTGCCGGGACAGGAATGGCCGCAACGCCCGTACAGCCAACCGTCGGGACCCCAGTGGAGTCCATTGGCAAAATTGTGGTAGTTGCTTTGCGAGACCGTGAAACCGTCCAAGACGACTTCGGCTGATCCGTCGGGGACATCGTCACCATCGGCGTCGGGGATGAACAGCAACTGCGGTGGGCACATCAACCAAACGCCGCCACGACCGATTTCGACACTGGTCAGCATTTGGACGTTGTCGGTGAACACCTTGCGTGATTCCGCGTGCCCGTCGCCGTCGCGGTCATCCAAAATGATCACCCGGTCACGCAGCGAAAGATCAAAGTGCTGGGTGCGATCGGAGTAGGTGTAGTTCTCCGCGACCCACATGCGGCCATGGTCGTCCCAGGCCATCGCGATCGGGTTGCGCACTTCGGGTTCGCTGGCGTAAACCGTCGCCCGGAATCCTTCGGGCAGCCTCATCGTCGCGGCGGCTTCGGCAGCGGGCATCGGGTTGGCGTCGGAACTCGCCTCGTTGTTGAACACGGGCGGAAAATCATCGGCCTGGCAGCAGCAGGTCAGCCAGCCGATGACAAGTAGCGACGCGACGGAGAGGACAAAGTTCGTGGGGGCGAAGGAGCACCGGGGATTCACGTCGCAGATCTCGCTTGAAGGACGGAAGGAAACGCGGATTGATCTGCCGAACACTATACCAGCACGACCTGACGCCAGCACGACGCATTAGCGAGTGGCCATCAGGTCTGGACTGACCCATCGTTCCGAGGGGCTTTCGCTTGATTCTCACCGATTTGACAGGACACGGTGGCTGGGTGCAGAGGTAGGAAAATTTTGAAGGTAGGAAAATTGGCGAAATCGAATGGATGGTGAATTTCATCATTTTCTTACCTCCGAAATCTTCTTACCTGTTTCCGCAACGGCTGAAAAAACGGGAGTCTCGAACGCCTGCGCGAAACGGCCGATGTCAGTTGTGTATTTTACTTTCGACCGTTTCGAACGTCCCGACAGGCAGCACCACGGTGAACACGGTGCCTTGACCGTTGGACTGAAAATCGATGCTGCCGTCGTGTTGGCGAATGATCTTGTCGCACAAGGCGAGGCCCATTCCGGTGCCTTCGTTGCGGGTCGTGAAATAGGGATCGAAGATCTGGTCCTGGATCTCCGCGGGGATGCCGGTTCCGGTGTCACTCACGGTAATCTTGACATTGCCATTCTCTCCGGCGATTTCAAAGCGGAGCGTTCCGCCATCGGGCATCGCCGCGAGCGCATTGATCGCGAGATTTAAAAAAACTTGTTCCAAACGCGCCGAATCGGCTTGGATCATCCCGACCATCTCCGACGGCAGATCGGCCACCAGTTTGACGTTCTGGTGTTCCGTCTGGGGGCGAAGCAGTCGGATCAGTTTTTCGATCAGGAAGGTCACGTCAACCGGCACACGGCCGAGTTCGGCGACGGAGGCATAGTTGCGGAAACCATCGAGCACATCATTGATGCGTCTGACTTCCGTGTTCAAGATGTCGAGCAACTCGGCGACTTCTGCGTCATCGCTCTCCTGGTCCAGCCGTTCACACAACAGTTGGATGTGCAACGACAGGGCGCTCAGCGGGTTCTTGATTTCGTGTTGCAAACCGGCCGCAAGTGATCCGAGGCCCATATAGCGTTCCATCCGGCGGAGCCGTTCTTCCATCAGCGTTTTTTCGGTGACATCACGAACGTGAATCACCATGCCGATTTGCTCGTCGTGTCGATTGTGGAGCATCGTACATCCGGCGCGCAGGGTCGATGGGTGACCGTTGCGATGGACGCAGTAGTCTCGATCGCGAATCGGTTGATGGTAGGTCGTGATTTCCTCGCAGATCTCGTCCAACAAGGCGTGCTGCGGATCGATCTCGGACAATCGGGTGCCAACGCCATCGCCGTCCAATCCGATCAGCTCTCGACTGCTGGGGTTGGTGCTGGTGATGACCGCGTGCTTGTCCGTGGTAATGACACCCACATCCATGCTGGCCAAGATGTCCGCCGAAAGCACCCGCACGTCGCGGAGCGTTCGTTCGCTGCTCAGGTAACCGCGGACGACCAGCGCGAACGCGATCGCGGTTGCGACGATATTCAGAACCAGCAAGAACGACAGGCTGCTTTGAAGGTTCAAATCGCCGGAGAGTTCCTTGGCCACTTGCAGGTCGCTCTCGGGCAAGTGTTGAATCAATCGCGCCACGATCTCCTGTTCGCGACGGACGTTGGACAAGATCCAGGCGGTGACCGAGACCGCGGTCAGACTCAGAAGCGCCAGCCCGAATGCGAAACGACGAATCCCGCGCCCGTCATGAGAGTCAAACATCGCGTGTTGCAGTGAGAAAGTTGTCGTCGGAAAAAAACTCGTGGTTCACGAGTTTATCCGCCGTCGCACGATTTCATCATGAGATGCGTTTCCGGTTGGAGATTTTTTCGAGACTCACAAATTGGTGCGTGTGGGGGGTGTACGCCAAGACCCTCGCGGTGCTGTCGTCGACGACCCATCCATGGAGCCGCAATCTCCCAACCGCCAGCCGATCCTGGACGATGGAATGTGACCTCAGGTTTTCAAGCTGATAAAGCGTGTGCTCACAAATCATCAGCGTCTGCCGCTCACTTTGGGTCGTGTAACGATAAAGACGGTCGACGGTCCAACACGCGTTTTGGTTGAATCGGCAACCGGGATCGTTGGGGGCGTGCAGGATCGGTGTTCTCATCCAATAACGCACGATTCGGCAGCACAGGTGGCTGCACACGATGATGTCGCGGACACCCTGTCGAACGACCGAGTACTCGAGACTGGCCATCGTGGAATCGTAAGGTTGGTCCGCCGCCGGAATCGACGCCGCCAGATTTTGCACCACGGCACAGCGGCCCGGTGTCGCGAAGGAGAGCATGTCGGGAGCCAATCCATGATCGGCACATCCGACGATCAGAATTCGCGGTGAGGTCTCAGCGGCTGATTCACGCACGTCGGCGAGCGAGCCGAATTCGTCTGCCCGAAACGAGTGAATGTGTTTGTGCAATTGGATACGTCGGTGCATCTGCCCGCCTCGATTGCCGGTCTGTTGGGAATCTCCTCTCTGCACGCTTCGCATACCGCATGCCAAACCGTTTACATCCCTCCACGCCACGTGACTCCGGCCCTATTGGCCTGGATGTGATGCAATTCGATGCCGGCCGTGCAGCGGATTGCAGATCGATGCGTTGAACAGATCGATAAGTTGGACTGTGCAAATCTTTGCACGTCTGTGCAAGGCGATGCACCCTGCAAGATGAAGCACGTACGCACCTCGATGCGTCGACGCCACGCCATGCACCTGCCCGCCTTTCATGCAAGGGGTGTGGGATTGCCCGCTACTGCGTCGTTCCATCCTGTTTTTTTCTTGTTGGTGATTGGCACTAATGTCCGTGTTTGGGGGGACGGACGGCAATCGGGGGCCGCCGCCGAGACGCTGTTTATCGGTTTGGTACGGATTGTGCCCAACGAATGACGTCAACACATGATCACAACGCAAATCATGAAGATGTGATCACTTTGCTCGAACCCGCCATCGCCACCATGCAAGACGCAACCTCCGCCGTCATTCCCACCACCGAAGCCTTCGTTCGGCCCGGCGCGGTTCAACACTCCAAGCTTCAAGCGGCGATCGACCACGCGACTCACTTCTTGCCTTCTCAAGGACCTCTCTCGGTCTTCGTTCACCACAACACGTTGCATTCCTTTGAAGACATGCCTTTTGAACAGGCGGTGGTCGAAGGAGGACGGCGTTACGGATGCGAGCCCTACTGGCCGGAACAACGCTATCGAAGCGAACTGGCTCGCGGGCGGATCTCGGCGGAGGATCTGCGGCAAGTCTTGATGGATGACCTGGATGAGGAAGCCGATGAATTGGTCGCCAGTTTCGGGACGCGCTACACCCTTCGCTTGGCCATGCTGCAGATGACGCTGCATTCGGCTCCCGATGCGGAGCTGAATTGGTTATTGGCCGAATCGGATCTGCTGACCCGGTTTCGCACCGAGGTCTCGCCGCAACGCGCCGAACAGATGGCGGGAAAGACCCGCAGTTGGGTGATGCGTCATCTGGACCTGGCTGGGCAAGCTGCGGAACGTGACGGAGGCGATTCGGAGACGCGATTGCCCGACGTCGTGGTATCGGCAGTCGACCGTTCACGTGGCCGGCCGATTGAATGGTGGTCCGACGCCCAGTGGGAAGCCTTTACGCTGGAACTGCTGTGGCAGATTTCACATGCCGGCGTCCAATCCGCCGGACTACCCGAATTTGAACGGCGGGATCCGATCCGGTTACGTGACGTGTTGTGGGAGGTTTCCGGCGAAGACATCGACGTCAGCGTCAACGACGTGCTGATTCGTTTCTGCGGCGCCTTTCTCGATCAAGGTTTTTCCGATTGGGCGTTGCCCGATCGAGGACTCGGATTCGCGCAAGCGTTCGCGCGGTTGTATCAGGGATCGCTGGCGGTCACGCCGAGGTGGATGAACGGTATCGTTGATGAATTGAAAGCGATTCAGTCCAAACCGTTCGATCCGCTCGTCTCGATTCAGCAGTCGCTCGGTGCGTTGGGTATCGCTGAGGAAGAGGCCGACGAGAAGATCACATCGACGCTGTTGGCCCTGCGAGGCTGGGCGGGCATGATCTGGCAAATGGAGACGAATACTCCGTTCTTGCAGCACCCGGTTTGCGGCGGAACGTTGAACGAATACTTGGCCATTCGCTTGATGCTCGAACGCCTTGCAATCGCTGACTTCGGCGAACGACAGTGCGGGACGCGCGATTATCGAGAGATTCGCCGGATCGCCGAAAGCCGGCTTGGCGTCAAACGGGGACCCTCGACCGACGAGCGGACGTACACGATCTTTCAACTCGCCCAGGCAGGTGGCTGGACACCCGAACAATTGGTCCACATGACGCCCGGGCAATGGGCCTGTCTGATTCGTGAAATTGAAACGTTCGATTCGGTTCAACGGCGTCGCGTCCTGCACGCCGGTTACGAACGACACTATCGCAATGCGACGCTCGATGCGATCGCCATCCATTCCGCTCGTCGCCGCCAGAAACGTCGGGACACCAAGTCCGGCAAGCCCGCCTTCGCGGCGGTCTTTTGCATCGATGATCGTGAAGAATCGTTCCGCCGACACCTGGAAGAAGTCGATCCGGAGTGTGTGACGGCCTCGGCCGCCGGGTTCTTTGCAGTCGCCATGTATTACCAGGGCGTCGACCACGCACACTACCGAGCGCTCTGTCCGGCGATTCTGACGCCGCAGCATTTCGTCCGCGAAGAACCCCTGTTCTCGGCCAGGCACGTCAGCGCAAAACGGGCCGAACGCCGCCGCCGCATCGGTTGGTTCACCCATCAAGTTCACGCCCATTCGCGGACCATGATCGGTGGCTGGGTGACCGGCATTTTTGGGGCGTTGGCGACATTCCCGATGGTCGCACGCATCCTGGCTCCACGGCTGACTTCAAAAATACGCGAAACGATGGGGTCCTTTGTCAAACCACCCGCGACCGAGTTGCATCTGGAACGCACCGCCGCAGCACCCGGACCCGAACCCGAATCGCTCGGTTACAGCTTGGACGAGATGGCGGGAATTGTGATCCGCATCCTGCAAGACATTGGAATGGTCGACAACTTTCCCCCGATCATCGTCTTCTTCGGCCACGGCAGCGGCAGTCTGAACAATCCTCATGAATCCGCTTACAACTGTGGCGCATGCAGCGGCGGACGTGGCGGGCCCAACGCACGCGCCTTTGCCATGATGGCCAACGATCCGCGCGTCCGACGATTGATCTCCGGACGCGGCGTGGAATTGTCCGATGGCGTGCGTTTTGTGGGTGCGTTTCATAACACCTGCAATGATGACGTGGAGTACTACGATCTGGATCTGTTGCCACGGACGCATCGTTCGCTGTTTCGCCGCGTTGAAAAAAGCGTCAACGAGACGCGCGCCCGAAATGCTCACGAACGGGCTCGACGATTCGAATCCGCACCGTTGGATCTGACCGCCGAAGAGGCGCTCGAGCATGTCGAAGAGCGTGCGGAAGATTTGTCACAGGCTCGGCCGGAATACAACCACGCGACCAATGCGGTCGTCACCGTCGGGCGTCGTGACTGGACCCGTGGCCTGTTTATGGATCGTCGCGTGTTCTTGACAGAATACGATCCGGCGGTGGACGACGAAAACGTCAGCGTGCTGACCCGGATTCTGCAAGCGGCGATCCCCGTGTGTGCGGGGATCAGTTTGGAATACTACTTTTCTACCGTCGATGTCGAAGGTTACGGCTGTGGATCCAAGCTGCCCCACAACGTGGCGTCGATGATCGGCGTGATGACGGGAGCCGCCAGCGATTTGCGTCCGGGATTGTCTCAACAGATGGTTGAAATCCATGAACCGATGCGGATCCTATTCGTCGTCGAAACCTCGCCGGAAAAAATGGACAAGATCATCAACGAGAACCCCCCGATCGAACGCTTGATCAAGGGGAACTGGGTTCAGATTGCACTGATCGCCCCCGAGACCTCGACGATCATGCGGTACGTCAACGGGACGTATCAACGGTACACCCCGGAGTCGAGCGATTTGCCGGTGGTCGCGTCGTCGGCCGATTGGTACCGCGGCCAACGCGACCACCTGGGCTATGCGTCGATCGAGCAGGCCTCGTGAGATGTGCCGATTTACTCGTGGGGTAAGCATCTTGCTTGCCATTTCCAAGCAATCCGTCTACCGCAAGCTGGAAGCTTACGCCACTTGTCGCAAGCTGCATTCGATTTGAAGCCTTCATCATGACTCCCCTCCACCTGCTCTTTCACATCCTCGGTACGGCGGTCGTTTGCAGCCCGATCGTTTTGTTGGCGATTCTTGGGCTTTCGACACTCGTCAATCGTCCCTTGAGCGAGACGTCGATCGCGCGTCTGACGCAGGCGGCCGTGCTATTTTCGTTGCTGCCCGCCGTTGCCATCCTGGTGATCATGCTCGCAACGGACATTCGCTATGTGCCGATCGAGTTGGGCAACTGGGTGACGCTTCCCGAGGAGCAGTTTCAATTTCATTTGAAGTTCGCGTTTGATCGTCTCAGTATTCCTTTCTTGATGCTCTCCTGCGTCCTGTGTGGTGTCGTGGGTGCTTTCACACGCCGCTACTTGCATCGCGAGCAAGGGTATAGACGATTCTTTCTGTACTACGCGATGTTCTTTTGCGGCATGGTGCTGTCTTCGTTGGCCAGTACGATCGAAACGTTGTTCGTCGGCTGGGAAATGGTCGGCCTGTCGTCCGCGCTGCTGGTGGCCTATTTTCACGAACGGACCAATCCGGTGCGCAACGGTCAACGGGTGTGGTCGATCTATCGCCTCAGCGACGCCGCGTTTTTGATCGCGGCGATCACGATGCATCACATGACCGGCGAAGGCGACTTCGGCGGGCTGATGAGCAGCGGCGTTTGGCCCGAAGGAACGGCCGCGATCACGTCCAGCCAAGCCTTGATGGTCGGGTCGCTGCTGTTAGTCGCGGCGGCCGGTAAGTCGGCCCTGTTTCCGTTCAGCGGTTGGCTGCCCCGAGCGATGGAAGGCCCGACGCCCTCGAGTGCCATTTTCTACGGCGCCTTGTCGGTTCACCTGGGCGCGTTCTTGCTGCTAAGACTCAGTCCGATTCTCGAAGCCTCGTTGACGCTGCAAGTGATGGTCATCAGTCTCGGCGTCGTCTCGGCGGTTTGCGGTGCGGTCATGTCACGCGTGCAAAACGATGTCAAGGTTTCGCTCGCCTACGCCTCGCTGACCCAGGTCGGAATCATCGTCGTGGAGATCGGATTGGGCCTGAAATACCTGGCGCTGATTCACATCATCGGGCACGCGAGCTTGCGGACGATGCAATTGTTGCGTGCCCCGACGTTGCTCAGGGACTACAGCGATTTGGAAAACAAGATGGGCACGCGATTGCCGCGTGATGCCTGGATGGTAGCTGGTTTTTTGCCGCCACGCATGCAGCGTTGGTGCTACCGGTTCGGATTCGAGCGAGGATTCATGGACATCGCTTTGGCAAGTGGATCGTCCAGCCATTCGTGCGGGTGTTCCGTTGGTGCGATTCGGTGGAGCGACAAGTCACCGATGCCTTGTCCAATGAAGCGTCACGTGAATCCGACCAGGCTGAATTGCACCCCGAAGATTTAACGTCCGCGGCTTAACGCATCACCGTCCACGATTTGATCAACTACCCCCGTAACGCCCACAATGCCCGAGTTTCATTTTCCCTGGATTGAAGTTTCCATTCTGGTTCCCCTGTTCGGGGCGGTTTGGATTCATTTGCTCGGCAACCGCGACAACATCTTGCGACACGCCATCGCGATTTGTTCGGTGACGCTCGCATTGACGATCGGCGAACTGATCGATTTCGTCTTGATCGGGACGTTCGAAGCGCATGACCATTGGCCGTTTATCGATTGGATGTTCGATCGAGATGTGTTTGTCGTCGACGAACTCAGCGCCTTTCAGTTGCCGCTCGCGGCGTTGATCTTTCTGGTCACGGTGATGTCGACGCTGCGCACCAAAGCGCCACGGTTCTCGCTAAAACTCGCGTTGGTCTCCGAGACGCTTGTGTTGGCAACGTTCAGCTGTCGCAGTTCTTGGACGTTGATTGCGTTGCTGATCGCGTCGACGATTCCGCCGTATTTGGAACTGCGGAATCGGCAGCGGTGCACGCGTCTTTATGTGTTGCACATGGCCGTCTTTGCGGCGCTGCTGTTGGTCGGCTATGGCTGGCTCAGTGTGATTGAGGTGAACAGTACGGCGGTGCTGATTCCGGGCGCCCTGTTGACGGCGGCGGCGTTGTTTCGCAGCGGCGTGTTCCCGTTTCATCTGTGGATGACGGATCTGTTTGAAAAGGCGACCTTCGGAACCGCGATACTGTTTTCCACGCCGCTGGTCGGTGCCTATGCCGTGATGCGGTTGGTGTTGCCGATCGCGCCGTCGTGGGCGCTGCAGAGTATTGCCGTACTGTCGTTGGTGACGGCCGTCTACGCGGGGTCGATGGCCTTGATTCAACGAGAAGCCCGGCGGATGTTTTGCTTTTTGTTTCTCAGCCAATCCTCGTTGGTGCTGGCGGGACTGGAACTGGTCACCCCGATCGGACTGACCGGTGCATTGTGCCTGTGGTTGTCCGTGGGACTGTCGCTGACCGGGTTCGGGATCACGCTCCGCTGTATCGAAGCGCGGATCTCGCGGGTCGCGTTGGCCGATTACCACGGCTTGTATCACCAGATGCCGATGCTGGCGGGTTTTTTCCTGCTGACCGGGCTGGCTGCGATCGGCTTTCCCGCGACGGTCGGCTTCGTCGGCATGGAACTGCTGATCGAAGGTGCGGTGGATATCTACCCGCTGGTCGGAACGATGGTTGTAATTGCGGCGGCACTATGCGGCATCACCGTGCTCTCGGCGTACTTCCGCATCTTCACCGGACACGCGACTCGAACCCAGGTTCCGATGCACGCTCGTCCCGCAGAACGGATCGCAGTGCTGCTGTTGACGGTGCTGATTCTCGGTGGCGGTCTGGTACCGCAGCCCGGCGTCGCGTCGCGCTACCACGCCGCCAAAGAACTGACACGACTGCGTCTCAATACTGCTGACGCGACAACGGAATCACGAGAAAGCTTGCAACAGAAAACAACAAACCACGCAGCAGTTGCTGTCGCCACCAGCAGCGTGTTGCCATGATCCCGGCGACTGCGCCGATGGCACCGCAAGCGGACCAAATCAGGTGGCGTTTTCCGTTAAGCGACAATCGTTCGTATTTATTTCTCGGAGATCCAATCCCAAGCGGCATCGATGTCGCTGGCGTCAAAGTACTTGATCGTGGCGGCGGTGAAGGGTTTGCAGAAAATGGCCATCCACTTTTCCCAAGTGCTGTCACCGACCATGGCGATTCGCTCGATGTCGCGAAAGTGCTGGATGTCGAACTTGATGTCATCCCACAGTGCGCGGGCCGTCCAGCCGTGGAAGTCATCCAATTCCAGCAGCACGCGAATCTTGCCATGTTTTTGGATCACCTGCTCGATGTCGGGGCCGAAGATTTCATAATCTTCGTGGTTCATCGTGCCGCTGACATGCAAGTGAATCACGTTGCTATCGTTTCGAGTCGCCAAGTCGACTTCACTGAATCGAACGCCCATCAATTGGCCCTTCCGTTGAAAAGAAAAAGGAAATCGCAGGTCTAAACCGCCCGAGTCTAACGTCTCCCCGCCGCGAACGCAAAAAACGCCCGCCCCACCCAACACCCCAGGGACACGGCACCAGCCCAACAACACTTGGGGACACCAACACTTGGGGACACGGCATCAAGTCAACCCAACGAAACAACGATCGGGGACACGGCACAGATTCTTCCGCGTAGAGATTTCGGGCGTTGCTGCAAATGCTTTGGCCTGCGGTTCAAGCCTTGTTTTTCGACCCGGCTCAATCACCACGACGACGTCGCCCTGCAGACTTCAGCGACTCCGCACACAGGGAGCCAACCGGAAAAGCAGCGGGCATGCTGCGATCTTGCGAAGCCTTTGTCGCAAGATCAAATCGGATCGATGGAGCGGGTTCAAACTAGGCGGCTTGGGCGAATAGCTCACGCGTTCGCTTCCGGACGTGAAACCGGCGACCGGTTTGTTTGCCACGTCGCTGATCGATGTTCTCCGGTAATCCTGCCATCGTGGTGAACAGATCATCAAAATTGGCCACAAGCTTCAGCCAGATTGTCGGCGATAAACCGAGCCGAATCAATATCGGCGGGAGGGTGTCAGGGGTACGTCCGGCTTTACCAACCACCGATTGTCGAGCCGACCAGTCAAGTAGCTCGAGGTACTCCGCCGCACTGATTGGTAGGAACCCCTTGTCGCTGCAGCGTGCATCGCATTGGCTCGGTTGGGGGCCGGGCAACTCCGTCGCTTCATTCAGGTCTACTGGCGCAAGGAACGAATCCGCGAGCGGCCGGACACGCCTGTCAGCGGGCTTCGGCGCATTGCCGGGGACCGAGGTAGGGATAGACGCCGGGGCTTGCGTTTCCGCCGTGATCGCATCGATTCGGCGCTGAGCTGAGGTATGATCGCTCAGCTCCAACGTTTCGGCCATGCAAGCTCGAATCCAATTCAAATCCACGTAGACGGCACAAGCCAACACGGCCTCATCATCAATCACCGGAATCCCCTTGAAGCGGTCTTCGAAGAATCGGCCGCTGGAACCATCTTCCCGATTGGCTCGCTGGGCAACGCGTTGATTCAATAGACGCATCCACCAGGAAACGTCACTAAGCCGAAGACGTATCTGCTCGAGCCTGGTCGGGCAGTTTCGAATGGTGTTGAGCTCGGACTCCGATGGCGGCAAAGGGTTGCCGTGATCGTCTTTGCGTTTCGGGCAAATCATCAGCCACCGTCGTGCCACTTCGGTGTCGTCCCACGTCTGGACGATGTCAGGGCGCGAACGAAGCATCTGATGATGATGACTGGAGAGGACCGAATACGCCAGAACGTCGATGGCAAACTGGCCAGCGAAATGCTCGATCAATCCTTCAATCCAGCCCTTGCGATGGTCGCAGTTTTTGCCGGACAGCGGATCGTCGCCAAACAACCGACAAGCCCGTGTGGTGCGACTGATGGCATGAACGATTTGGACCTCGCGAGGGTCAATCTTGTCGCCGCGGTTGGAACGTGACATCGCATCCTCATCAAAGAGACTCGTTTCTAGACGTTGCTACGGTTTGAAGTAAATCTTCTTCAAACTGCGTAGCCCAAAAACGAGTCGCTCCGTGCGACTCCCACCAGCTGTCATTGCAACGCAAACCGATCGATAAGTCAAGCTTCGCCGCTCCAAAATCCATCTCAGATCGGAGACGATCTTTCAAGTTTGATATCATTGGGTTGAACCGATATGCCATGTACCCAAGCGACATGTACCCAAGCGACTTTGGACTCAACCGGTGTGCCGTGTCCCCGAGTCATCTGTGTCCCCGAGTCATCTGTCCCCGAGTCATCGAGGTCGTGCGACTTGATGCCGTGTCCCCCTGTGAGTTTGTTCAACGGATGTGCCGTGTCCCCGTGTGGTTGACGGTGACACGCCGTCTCGAAGCGGGATTCGCAGAATGGCAGGGGACGGGAGACTGACGTGCGGCGGCGGGGGACGGCGGCGGGGGACGGCGGCGGGCGACGGCGGCCCGGGGAGTGCGGGATGCCTGCGGACAGGGATTCGGGAGTCAAACGGACAGGGATTCGGGAGTCAAACGGACAGGGATTCGGGAGTCAAACGGGCAGGGATTCGGGAGTCGACTTGTGTTTCGGGTATACTAATGATGCCCACCGCCCCTCCAAACGTTCAACGTTCCCACCTATGCGACTGACACGCGTTTTTTCGGTTTCCCTGCTTTACGCCTTGGTTTCATCCATCGCCCCGGCCTTCGCGCCGGCGTTCGCACCGGCAGCGGAATCCGCGATTGATTTCAATCGTGAGATTCGGCCGCTGCTGTTCAATCGTTGCGTCACGTGCCATGGCCCCGACGAAGCGGAGCGGGCGGCGGGATTGCGGTTGGATACCGCCGAAGGCGCTCATGAGGACCTGGGCGGTTACGCGGCCGTGGTGCCCGGTGACCCCCAAGCCAGCGAACTGATCTCCCGGGTGACCAGCGACGACGAAGACGTGGTGATGCCGCCGTCGGGTAAAGGCGATCCGCTGACGCACGCCGAAGTCGCCTTGCTGAGAACGTGGATCGAACAAGGCGGACGCTACGCCAAACACTGGTCCTACGAAATCCCACGCCGACCGTCGCTTCCGCAAGTGTCCGACCCGGCCTGGCCGACCGGTCCGATCGATCATTTCACGCTGGCACGGATGGATGCCGAAGGCTTGCATCCCTCACCCCAAGCCGACCGATTGACACTGGCCCGACGCGTGGCAATTGATCTGACGGGCTTGCCGCCGAGCTGGGAACAAGCCCGAGCGTTTGCCGAGGCCGATCGCGCCGATGCGTACGAGATCTACGTGGATTCGTTGCTCGCCAGTCCGGCATTCGGAGAGCGGTGGGCCTGGGTCTGGCTGGACCTGGCCCGCTACGCCGACTCGGCAGGTTACGCCGATGACCCGCCACGCACCATCTGGGCCTACCGCGATTACGTGATCCAAGCGATCAACGACAACATGCCGTTTGATCAATTCACAATCGAGCAGATTGCCGGTGACTTGTTGCCCAACCCCACCGACGAGCAACTGATCGCCACGGCCTTTCATCGGAACACGTTGACCAACAACGAAGGCGGCACCAATGACGAAGAGTTTCGCAACGTCGCGGTCGTCGACCGGGTCAACACGACGATGGCGGTCTGGATGGGAACGACCATGGCCTGCGCCCAGTGCCACACCCACAAGTACGATCCGATCACGCAAGACGAATACTTCCAATTCTTCGCATTCTTCAACAGCACCGAAGATGCAGACAAACGTGACGAAAGCCCGCTGCTGGAAGTCTGGAGTGACGATCAGAAACGCCGCAAAGTCGAATTGTCTCAGCGTATCGAATCACTCCAGGAAAAACTGGCCGCCCCCTCGGATCGAGTCGACCAGGAACGTCAACAGTGGTTGGCCCAGTTTACTTCGCCGCCCGAGTGGCGAATCGCCGACGTCGCCTCGATCGACTCCAAACGCCAGTTGGAGATGACCGACGACGGATGGATCCAGGCTGCCGAAGATGAGCTGGAAACGGACACGTATCAAATCCAGATTCCCACTTCGGGCGAACCCATCACGGGCCTTCGCCTGGAAACGTCACCGTCACAAAAACGAAACTTCGTGATCACCCAGCTTCACGCGACCTGGACGCCCGAGCCACTTGCCCCCGTCCAAGCCCGATTCGTTCGAGTCGATTTGCCTGGGAAATCACGGTTTTTGCATCTCGCGGAGATCGAGGTGTTCAGCGAGGGCGAAAACGTCGCGCCGCGCGGCAAGGCGACTCAGAGTTCTACCTACGCCGATGCCCACGCCGCGCGCGTCAACGACGGCAACACCGCAGGCGACTACAACAGGGGTTCGGTCCAACACACCAACGGTGAAACGGACCCTTGGGTTGAAATCGATTTAAACGAAGCAATGCCGATCGACAACCTGGTTCTGTGGAACCGCACCGACGGAGGCGCGGGAATCATCGAGCGGTTGAACGGATTCACGGTGACGCTGTTGGACAACGAACGAGACGTCGTCTGGACGAGCAAACCCGAGATACCTGCCAAAGCCAAACATGCCCTGTCCCCATCCGGGGTTCGAACGGTCTCGTTCAGCCATGCATCGGCCGATCACGAACAAAGTGGATTTCCCGCAACGGCCGTCCTGCAGACGCCTGACAGTGCCAAGACGGGCTGGGCCATCGCGCCTCAGGTCGGACGCCCCCATCAATTGACCGTGTCGTTCGATGCACCAACTCCGGCGGCCGAGGGCGTGCTGACGCTGTCGATCGCACAACAATCGGAACACCCGCGTCATTTGATCGATCACTTTCGCTTGTCCCTCAGTTCGGACGTGAACTTGACCCGCTGGGCGTCGTTGCCGGCCCCGATTCGTCGCATCGTTGCCAAGAGCAACGATCACTGGAACGAAAAAGAGGCATCGCAAGTAGAAGCGTATTTCCGAGACATTGCACCGGCGCTCCAACCGTGGCGTGATGAGCTGCAGGCGGCGCGCGACGAACTGGCCCAGATGAAGCCGATGACCAGCGTGCCGGTGATGAAAGAGTTGCCCGCCGACAAGCGCCGCGTCACCAAGGTGCAGCTGCGGGGCAACTACCAAAGCACCGGCGATGTGGTCCAGGAGGGCACGCCGGGAGCATTCCACCCGATCGCCCATGCCGACAACCCCAGCCGCCTGGATTTGGCACACTGGTTGGTCGATCCGACAAACCCATTGACCCCGCGGGTGATCGTCAATCGACATTGGGAACAGTTGTTCGGCGTTGGTCTCGTTGAGACGAGCGAAGAGTTTGGGTCACAAGGCGAACTGCCCTCCCACCCGCGTCTGTTGGATTGGATGGCGGTCGAGTTTCGCGACAGCGGATGGGACATCAAACGCTTGATCAAGTCGATGGTGATGTCCGCGACCTATCGGCAAAGCAGCGTGACAACGCCGGAATTGACCGCTGCAGATCCGGCCAATCGACTGCTTGCACGGGGACCGAGATTCCGCGTCTCGGCGGAGATGGTCCGCGATCAAGCATTGTTCGTCAGCGGGCTGTTGAGCGACAAACGATTCGGGCCGCCGGTCAATCCGCCGCAACCCGAGTTGGGATTGAAAGCCGCGTTCGGCTCGGCCACCGATTGGCAGACGAGCAAGGGGGAAGACCGCTACCGACGCGGGCTGTACACGACGTGGCGCCGCAGCAGCCCCTATCCGTCGATGGCCCAGTTCGACGCACCCAACCGAGAGGTTTGCACCGTCCGCCGGATTCGAACCAACACCCCGCTTCAAGCTTTGGTCACGATGAACGATCCGGTCTATGTCGAAGCGGCCCAGTCGTTCGCGCGAAACATCATTCGCGAGGCGGGCTCGGCCGACGGAAGAATCAAGTACGCCTTTCAGACCGCATTGATTCGGCCGCCCAGTGCCGCCGAGATCGAGCGTCTGGAACAACTCGTGACCGCAGTGACCGAGACCTATCGCGAGTCGACCGAAGATGCGATGAAGATGGCGACCGATCCGATCGGCGCCCTTCCCGACGATGCCGACCCGGCCGAATACGCCGCTTGGACGGTGGTCGCCAACGTGATCTTGAACTTGGACGAACTGTTGATGAAACGATAGAGAGGACAAAGATCACTGATGCGACGCTGCACTCCTCTCGCTTGCCCCTGCCGGCGAGAAAGGAGATTGAGGAGGGGAAGACGCCGATGCCTGGCTGTTCCGTTGCGGCCGTCATTGGGTCTGGTTGAGTCAACACCAACAATTTTGCATTGACGATTTTGCGCTGAATCCTGCAACGATTATTACAAGCCCCCCAACGAACCTTTAGACCGCCATGGATCCTCGATTCAATCACATTCAATTGCGCACCCGCCGGCATTTCTTGCAGCAATCCACTGCCGGGATCGGCTCGATGGCTTTGGCGTCATTGATTGCGGGGGACGGTGTCGCCGGCGAGTCAACGGCCATCCAGCCGAGTGATCCTCTTGCCAGTCGATCGCCGCATTTTGCGCCCAAGGCAAAGCGGGTGATCTATTTGCACATGACCGGCTCGCCGCCCAACCTGGACTTGTTCGACTACAAGAGCGAACTGGTTAAACGCAGCGACCAGGATTGCCCCGACGAGTTTCTGGCCGGTCGTGAATTTGCGTTTACATCTGGGACGCCGAAGCTGATGGGGTCGCCCCGGAAGTGGCAGCGCGTCGGTCAATCGGGCATGTGGATGTCCGATGCGATTCCACATTTTCATGAAGTCGCCGACGAGATGTGTGTGGTGCATTCGATGCATACCGATCAATTCAATCACGCGCCGGCAGAGTTGTTGGTTTACACCGGATCGCCGCGTAGTGGACGCCCCTCGATGGGATCCTGGATCACGTACGGGCTGGGAAGCGAAAACGAAAACCTGCCCGGGTTTGTCGTCTTGATTTCCAGCGGCGTCCAACCCAACGGCGGCAATAACTCGTTCGGCAGCGGATTTTTGCCATCGGTCTATCAAGGCGTGCAGTGTCGATCCAAGGGCGACCCCGTGCTTTATTCGTCGGACCCGCCGGGGATGAGCCGCGCGACGCGCCGCGCGACGCTCGATGCGTTGGCGGATCTGAATCAGTTGCAAGCCGAACAGATGGGTCACCCGGAAACGTTGACGCGGATCTCACAATACGAACTGGCCTTCCGGATGCAAACCTCGGTTCCGGAGGTGATGGATATTTCGGCCGAGTCACAGAAGACACTGGATGAATACGGTGCGACGCCGGGCGCGTCAAGTTTGGCCAACAATTGTTTGCTCGCCCGCCGATTGGTCGAATCGGGAGTGCGATTTGTGCAGTTGTTCGATTGGGGCTGGGACTTCCACGGCACACAAGCCGGCACGGGACTGACCGACGGCCTGACCAACAAGTGCGCGACGATGGACAAGCCGATCGCAGCGTTGATCCGCGATCTCAAACAACGCGGCCTGTTGCAAGACACCTTGATCGTATGGGGCGGGGAATTTGGTCGGACTCCGTTTCGCGAGGGCCGAACGGCGAAGAGCAAGATCCTGGGGCGTGATCACTACCCCGATGTGTTTACGATGTGGATGGCCGGCGGAGGAGTGAAGGGCGGATTCGAGTATGGTCAGAGCGACGAGCTGGGATTTGGCGTCGCCGAAAAACCCGTTCACGTGCACGACCTGCAAGCCACAATTCTGCACCAACTGGGCTTCGATCACGAACGGTTAACGTATCGATTCCAGGGGCGTGATTACCGGCTGACCGACGTGCATGGACACGTGGTGAAAGAGTTGCTGGCGTAGGTTCGTAGTCGAGCGGAAAAGGGGTCAGGTACCAAAAATCAAAGGGCCCAAAGGGTGCTTCGCATTTTGGATACCTGCTCCTTGTCCGAGGCTGACCCCTTTTCCGAGGCCGATTGATTTGGACCGATCGTGTTCAATGGGATACAATCACATCCCTACTTTTCAGGATACTCATCGATGCACACCCTCCGGCTCGTCCGACCGGCAGACCTGGATGCACTGTTCGACTTGGCCGGCCAGTCGACGTTTGGGCTGACCACCCTGACACCGGATCGCGAGCGGCTGGCCAAGCGGATCGAAGAATCCGAGTGTGGCCAATCGCCGTTGTTGGTGTGGGTCGAGGGTGCCGAGCAACGCGTGATCGGGACCGCGGGGTTGTTCACCCACGTCGGTGACTCTGCCAAAGGGGAACCCTTTTATGCGTTTCGGTTGGAACGCAGCATCCATCAATCGGAAGCGTTGAACGTTCGCACCGCGGTTGACACCTTGCACCTGGCCAAAATCTTTGACGGGCCGACCGAGCTGGGGACGTTGTTTTTGCATCCCCAATTTCGCGGTGGCGGGAAAGGTCGTGTATTGTCGCTGTCGCGGTTCATGTTGATCGCCCGAGACCCCGAGCGATACGATCGTCAGGTGATCGCGGAAATGAGGGGCGTGATCGACCAGGATGGGCGTTCTCCGTTTTGGGACGCCGTCGGCCGCCATTTTTTTCAGGTCGATTTTCCGATCGCCGACACGTTGTCGTTTCGAGACAAACGGTTCATCGCGGAGTTGATGCCGACGCATCCGATCTATGTGCCGCTGCTTCCCGAGCAGGCACGTGAGGTGATCGGAAAAGTGCACACCGACACCGAGCCCGCCTTACGGTTGCTCGAATCCGAAGGTTTCCACGAGGCTCAGATGGTCGACATTTTTGACGGTGGGCCGTGCATACGATGCGATCGCAAGGCGATTCGGACGATCGTTGAATCGAGTCAGGTTGAGCTGGTGGGCCGGTTCCACGAGAACCACGATACCGTCCTGGACACCCTGGTGGCGACCGCCGACGGTCCCTTTCGGTGCATCGGTTGTGCGACGCGGCGGTCAACCGATGGAATCCATCTGCAACCACAGGATGCCGATAGCCTGGGCGTTTCGGTAGGTGATCCGCTGATCGTCTCGCCGCTGAAGGGAACCGCCAAAGCATTCTGGGGCAGCGAGCGGTCTAACGAAAGGAAGCCTTCATGACAACGTCATCCGAGTCAACGCCGCCCTTGGTGGCCTGCTTTCCAGGAACCGATAAAGTGGTTTGGGAAGGATCCGCGGCGACACAGACCCAGGTAGCCCACGCCGTCTCAGACGCGCGGGCCGCGCTGACGTCGTGGCAGGTCACTCCAGTCGATGAACGCATCACCGTGGCGGAACGTTTTGCCGCGGCCGCCACCGAACGGCAGGACCAGATCGCGGAACAGATCAGTCGCGAAACCGGCAAGCCCCATTGGGAAGCCGTCGGCGAGGCGAAGCTGATCCCGGCAAAAGTCAAGCTAGCGATCCAAGCCTATCGGGAGCGGAGTGGTCCACAAAAGATCGATCTACCCCAGGGCATCGGACGCGTGCTCTATCGTGGCGTTGGTGTGATGGCGGTGCTCGGCCCATTTAATTTTCCTGCGCACCTGCCTAACGGACACATCGTTCCGGCGTTGATCGCGGGGAACACGGTCGTGTTCAAGCCCAGCGAAATGACGCCGGGCACGGGAGCATTGCTGGTCCAGCTTTGGCAGGCCGCCGGCTTGCCGCCGGGCGTGCTGCAGATCCTTCAGGGAGACGGCAAGGTCGGTGCCACGCTGGTGTCGCAAGCGGTCGACGGTGTCCTGTTCACCGGCAGCTACTCCGCCGGCTGCGCGATCCATCGGTCGTTGGCCGGCCGTCCGCAGGTGTTGCTGGCGTTGGAGATGGGCGGCAATAACCCGATGGTGGTTCATCGGGCCAAAGATCTCGACGCCGCGGCGTATCTGACTGCCGTTTCGGCGTTTGTCACCGCCGGCCAGCGGTGCACATGTGCGCGACGGTTGGTGTTGGTGGACGACGACGACACGGAACCGTTGTTGGAAAGGCTCAGCGAGCATTGCAGGACCGTGCGTGTCGGATTGCCCGGCGATGATCCGGAACCGTTCATGGGGCCGTTGGTCTCGACCGTGGCCGCCGACCGGGTGCTCAGCGCCCAGGCCGAACTGCTGCGTGGTGGCGCAGTGGAACTGGTTGCGGCGGAGCGTGATCCCCGCAATCCGGCTCTGATTCGCCCCGGTCTGATTGATGTGACCGCCATGCCCGATCGGATCGATGAAGAGGTTTTCGGGCCGCTGCTTCAGGTCGTCCGCGTGGCTGATTTTGATGCGGCGATCGATGAAGCGAATCGCACGGCGTACGGATTGTCGGCCTCGTTGCTTTCCGATGATCGCCAGTCGTTCGATCGGTTTCGAAGATTCATTCGTGCCGGCGTCGTCAATTGGAACCAAGCGACGATCGGTGCCAGCGGTCGCCTGCCGTTCGGCGGTTTGGGGGCGTCGGGAAATCATCGCCCCAGCGGTTACTTCGCGGCCGATTACTGCAGCGACGCGGCCGCGATGCTGGAGTCGGAATCGTTGTCGATGCCTGCGACGATCATGCCTGGGATTGATCCTGCGTCCGCTTGACGTGTTACCTATGTCCAACACATTGCAGCCAACCACCGCCGAAGTCAACTTCGATGGTCTGATCGGACCGACACACAATTACGCCGGCCTCGCTCCGGGGAACCTTGCCTCGTGGTCGCACCGCCGTGAACCAAGCCATCCTCGCGCTGCCGCCCGTCAGGGACTCGCCAAAATGGCGCGGTTGCGTTCGCTGGGAGTTCCGCAGGCGGTGCTGCCTCCCCAACCGCGTCCGAACCTGGGGCTGTTGCGACGGTTGGGGTTTTCCGGTGGCGACGCAACGGTGTTGAAAGCGGCACAGAAGCAATCGCCACATTTGCTCGCCACCGCGATGTCCAGTTCCAGTATGTGGACGGCCAACGCGGCAACGGTTTGTCCGTCGGCCGATGCGGACGACCGACGCGTCCACTTCACCCCGGCCAATCTGGTCACCAGTCTGCACCGTGCCAGCGAAACCGACGTGACGGCGATGCTTCTCAAACACATCTTTCACGACCCGCGATTTTTCGTGCACCACGATGCGGTCCCCAGTTCGACAGACATGGGTGACGAAGGCGCCGCCAATCACACGCGATTCTGTGACACGTTCGACGCTCCCGGCGTGCAGCTGTTCGTGTACGGAAGTGATTCCCGCGGCGATGACCGATCGGGTCCGAAACGGTTTGTGGCCCGCCAATCGAAAGCGGCCGGCCAGGCGATCGCCCGACTTCATCGTCTCAATCCGGATCGAGTGGCGTTCGCAAAACAGAACCCACGCGCCATCGACGCGGGAGTGTTCCACAACGATGTCATCGCAGTGGGACATCGTCAACTGCTGCTTTGTCATGAACAAGCCTTTGAGCAACCGACGCAAGTCATCGAGGATTTGCGGCGGACGACCAACGACGCGATCCGAGTCGTCCAGGTTCCCGAGCAACGCGTCAGTCTGGACGATGCCGTTGCCACGTATCTGTTCAACAGTCAGATCGTGACGACGGAAACTGGCGAAACCATTTTGGTCGCGCCGGAGGATTGTCGACAACACGCCGGCGTGAACACGTTGCTGGGCGAGTTGGTCGAGGACAAAACGTTTGACCGAGTCGAGTTCGTCGATCTGCGAGAGAGCATGGACAACGGCGGTGGGCCCGCATGCTTGCGGCTGCGAGTCGTTTTGACGCCTGATGAATTGGCATCGGTCGCATCGGGCGTTTTCTTAACCGAAGAACTTGTGACGCAGTTGGGTGACTGGATCGATCGGCATTACCGAGAATCTCTCACCGCGGCCGATTTGGCCGATCCTAAATTGATGAAAGAGTCTTATCAAGCGTTAGATGAACTGACCGATCTGCTGCGGTTGGGAACGATCTACGACTTCCAAGTTTAATCGTCGTTTGGTTCAAAGATAAAACAGCGGATAGTTTAGCCATGCGATTGCGACGCCCAGGTAGATCACGCTCGCACCGATACAACCGGCTTCGCTAAGGGCAAGTTGTCGTCCGACTAAAAAGGCGGAAACCGAACTTGCGACCAAAGCGACTTTGAAGACGCGCAGTCCGACGGGACCATGAAAATTCAAGACCCAGTCGGCGATGGGATTTGCTTCATAGAGGATGCCGGCGTGATACGCCATCAACGTCATCTCTAGATCGAACCAGTTCAGCATGGCCAATACAAGTGCAAACAGGCCAACGCGTTTCCCGCGACGAGTCGTAAAGAACTGCTCGGCGCGAGTAGGACAACTAATGGTTTGGCATGATGTCACGACCGGTTCTCCTCTCTGTGGTTTTGCGCCCCGAGCTGGTTCACACAAGTCGTCTCAATGAACATCATCGAGATTCAACATTGCGTTGGCGGAATTCACTGCATCGCACACGTCGTGCCAAACCGCGAAACATCAGTCGAGTGACTCTGGCTGTGACCGCCATGAACACGCGTTTCCGCTAAAAACGTGCGGAAATCGAGTCGAATCGAGGGACGCTGTTTTTCGTCGTTGATCTTTTAGAGCTCACGTTGATCGTCAATCCTGCGATCCCACGGTTTCACCGCTCGTCGCTCAGCCGTGATGAACGAGCGAACGCAAAATGCCCGGCGGGTTCCGCTACAATCAGGAGCACCGGAAACCGAATCGATGTCGCCACGTCTCCCCGGAGTGATCGTGATGCCCAAAGTTTTGTTCGCGTTATTGGCCCTGTGCTGTGTGCCCTCGTTGTCTGGCGGGGCCGATTTCCCACCCGGTCTGCAAACCCTGGAAATTGGTGATGCGGCACCGGACTTCAAATTGCCGGGGATTGACGGGCGTGACTGGACGTTGAACGATTTTTCAGACGCAAAGGTGTTGATCGTTTACTTCACGTCCAACCATTGTCCGGTCTGCCACGCCCACGATCCGCGATTCATGGAATTGGTTCGCGAAGTCGACGGCCGGGGCGTGAGGGTCGTTGCGATCAATCCCAATTCCGGCGATGGGCTGCGGCCCAACGAATTGGGCTATTCCAAGTACGACGACAGCTTCGAAGACATGACGCCGTATTCGAAAGAACATGGATTCACGTTCCCGTATCTGTACGACGGGGCCACGCAAGCGACGGCGAAGAGCTATGGCTGTTTGGCCACGCCCCATGTTTTTGTTTTTGATGCCGATCGAATGTTGCGATACAAGGGACGCCTGGACAACTCTCGGTATCCAGACCCTGCGACGGTCAAGTCGCGCGAAACACGTGACGCCGTTCTTGCGCTCTTGAACGGCAAACCCGTGCCTGTGCCGGTGACCAAACCGTTCGGCTGTTCGACGAAGTGGCGTGAAAAGATCGTCAACGTGGAAGAGGACGAGACGCGTTGGCAATCGGCCGAAGTGACGCTGGATGAGATCGACGCCGCGGGGCTGGCCAAGTTGGTAGAAAACAACACCGACAAGTATCGATTGTTCAATGTTTGGTCCACGACGTGTGCGCCCTGTGTCGAAGAGTTTCCAGGACTGACGCGTGTCTCGCGGCGGATGGGATTGCGGAATTTTGAACTGATCACCATCAGCACCGATCTGCCTAAAAACCGCGACCGTGTACTCGCCTTTCTGTCGGCAAACCGAGCCGCCCTGCCGGCGCGATTAAAATCCTCGCTGGAATCCGAAGGCCGAACGTCGAACAATTATCTGTTCACCGACCCGGATGTTGATGCATTGATCGCGGCATTGGATCCGCAGTGGGAAGGCCCCGAGCCGCACACCGTCTTGGTCGCGCCGGGCGGCAAGATCGTCTTTCGTCACAATGGGATGATCGGCGAAACGGAACTGCTTGAGGCGTTGCTGGCCGAAATGAAAGAAACGTATCTGGAGTAGGTGACGGTGATGAAGAAGACGTACTTTGTGTTCTGCAGCCTGTTGGTTTGCTGTGGCTGTTTCCCGCCACCGGCTTCGTCTCCGGCATCGGCTCAAAAACGTCAGGCCCAAGCGGTCGCCGATCGAGAAGAAGAATTGGCGTTCCGAGACGAGTCGGGCGAGATGGATTGGCGGAGCCGGGTCGATGCGGCCAAGGAATTGCTCGAGCAAGCCCAGTCCAATCGCCGTTGGGGACAAACGCAAGCGGCGCTTGAGCAGGCATTGGACGCCGCGCGATTGATGCCGCCGCCGGGCAAGGACTTTGACTTGGAAACCGAATTGGCCGGGTTGCGGGGAGATCCGGCCGGCGGATCGGATGACGCATCACCCGAGTCCGGTCTGGAGAGTGAAGGCCAAGTCGCCTCGGCCGGCCCGGGCGTGACCAATGCGGAGGTCCGGCAAATGCGAAAAGAGCTGGAAGCCTTGCTCGAACGGCTGGAAGGGAGTACCGGGCGGACCAACAGCGAATTAAGCTTGGAGCGGGACCTGATCGAGATTCAGTGAGCCAACGCAGCGTGATCGCGCTGCGGTTGGTCTTGTCTTCCAAGCCAGCGGTGACCTTTTGATTCAGCGAAACGTCGACCCCGTTCTTCATCGTCTGCAGCGAGCACTGGAAACCGGTGCGTCGCGCGAAGAGGTCGCCGAAGCGTTGGCTGCGGCGGAATCGGCGGCCGAGCAGTCCGGCGAGGAGTTCTCGCCACTGTTGCGGTACCGCGCCGAAGAGTACATCCAGGCCGAACGCATGTTGGAACGGCGTCGGCTGATGTTCGCCGTCGCCTGTGTGGTGTGCCTGTTTGCGACCGTCGTCGGCGCATTCGGCTTGACCACTCTGGACCGCATGCGAACGCTGGTCGATCACGAGGCTGAGTTCGATAAATTGGTTGCGGCGGAATCCTGGGACGAAGCATCCGACTTTCTCGATCAGCTCGACGAGGAAACGCGATCCGAGCCCGCGTTCGTCCGCGGCCGTGAAATGGTCGACCAAGCGATCGCCCGCGAAGCCGAACGCAAGGCTGAATTCAAACGCTTGGCCGATCAGATGCGATCGTCTTCCTCGACCGACATCGCAGCGGAAGACGTCAAGCGATTGAACACGTTGGCCCGCAGCGACGAGGAGCGGCAGTTCGCCAGCGAAATGCTTGCCAAAGCAGAAGAGCAACGGTTGCAGCGAGAAGCAGCCCGGGCGAATGATCAAACGCATGCCTTTGAGACGCTGCAAGACAAGGTCGAGCGGTTCCTTCGTGTTGAGTCCAACGAACTTGAGGAAGACGCGCGAGCGGCACGACGTTTTGAGTTGCAACAAGAATTGGGGCGGTTTGCCGCCGACCATCAATTGGGCAATTCGGAATTGAGCGAGGCGGCCAAACAGGCAGCCAAAATGCTCGCCGCGTCCGCCCAGCAGGAAAAGAAGCAGACTGACCGCGACAAGCTTGTCCATGCGATCACGCGATCGGTGGGAAACGCCCAGCGGTACAGGCGAGCGATCGAGCAGTTTGTCGACGATTGGCCCCGAGACCCGTTGGTCCAACGGTTGCAGCGAGACGCCCCGGGTGCCGATGCCATCGATGCCACACTTGCCTGGATCGATGTGCTGAGCCATCCCGCCTATCAACAGCCGCAATCGGTCGATGCCGAGATGGCTCAAGCCTGGTTGGCGAGTCTTGAGCGCGCCGAATCGCTGGAGCCTGAGCATCCGTTGTCCATCCCGGCGACCCGCTGGCGCGATACGTATCAAACCCTTGCCAGCTGTGACGAGGCGATCAAAGAACTGCGTGAGGCGTTTCGGTCGCCGCTGGTCAATCGCATCTATGTCTATCCCGATCCCAGCGGCAGCGTGTTCTATTCGGAACAGCCGCCGGATCGACAATCGCCACGGGCACACCTTGTTTCGGTTTTGTTGGATCCCTCGCTGCAGCGTGAAACAAAAAACTTCGGCTTGCGGTTTCGTGAGGAAGTGCTGCCCAAGGTTGCGTTGTCGGGGCACAGCCAGTTCGCCGCCAAGATGGCGCCCAGCGTCACCGACGTCTCGGTGACCGACTTCACTCCCGTCGCGTATCGTTTGATCAGCGAGTTGCGAACGTTTCAGAGCGAGCCGGAATTTGATCCGATCTATCGTCTGATTTGGATGCGCCGCGTGCTGGAGATTGCCGTCCAGGGAAGCGTCCCGATCAAATTGGCCTTTGGTGACTGGCTCGAATCCTTGCAAGCGGCCGATTTCGACTGGGACACCAACTGGTTGACGTCTGACCTCGAAGACGTGGATCGTCTGGTCAAAGTGACTCAAGCAAGACGGCTGCTCGAAAGCGTGGACGACTGGAACAGTCGCGTCGAACGGATGCTCGCCGAATTCAAAGCGTTCCGCAGTCCCCGTCCGCCGGCGCCGCGTTGGATCGGTTGGGTCTCCCGGGGCGATGAATACTACGAAGCGGTCCTCAGTGAGCCGGCCGATTCCGATCCGCTGGTTGTTTTTCCGGTCGATTCGCAAACCGGACAGACAAAGCGCGTCGACATCGGCGCGCTGCCGACATCAAAGCCAGCCCTGGTGACCAATCCGGACGCCCAGCAGTGCGGCGCGATCGTCTGTGTCGTCCCACAATCCTCTGTCGCTTCAACTCCCTCAACAACCAGGAAATGAACAAGGTGGATGCAACGCCGGTCAGCAACGATCGACTCGTCTGGATGCGACGTGACATCGAACGCCGTTTCGGTTTTGCGGGCGCACGTTACACACGTGTAGGCAGCGTGTTGCCCGCGCTGATCGCCGCGGCGATCACGGTGGCCTTGTTCGGATCGTTCGTCGCGATCGGTTCCAACCCGATCGTGGACATGTTCATTCGACGCGGTTGGACGCCGCCGGTGATCGTCTTCTTTTCGGTTTGGTCGATGCTGATCCTGTGGTTCAAGCGTGCCAAACTGAAGTTGCAACAAAAAGCGCTTCGGCTGCGCGTGATGCCGGACCAAATCGACTTTGTCTTGTCGGTCGACCGGGTGAGCGAAGTGTTGCATCGCTTGTACGAAGTCTGTGACGATCCCAAACGGTTTGTGCTGCTGCATCGAATCGAAGTCGGACTTTCCAACGCACGGAACTTGAGCCGCGTGGTCGATCTGGGCGAGATCTTGCGGACGCAATCCGAGCACGACGAATCGGTGATGGAAACCAGTTTTAATCTGATTCGCGGGTTGGTGTGGGCGATCCCGATTCTCGGTTTCATCGGAACGGTCTCGGGACTGTCGATCGCGATCGGCGGATTTGGGCGGGTGCTGAGCCAGACCGAAGACCCGTCGAAATTGATCGGTGCGCTTCAAGGTGTAACGGGCGGTCTGGCGACAGCCTTTGAAACGACACTGCTGGCACTGATGGCGGCGTTGTTGGTCCAGATGACGATGACGTTTCAGAAGAAACAGGAAGAAGAGTTTCTTGATGAATGCACGGAGTATTGTCAGCGCGAAGTGCTGAGTCGAATCGCCCATTCCGACGCGAGTGATGGGACGACCGAAATGAAACCACAACCGGCCGCAACTGGATCGATTCAAGACGACGAATCGGGTTTCGCCCCGGTCGAAGTGATCCAGGAAGGCGATGCGGACGCGGACGCGGTTGTGATCGATGGCCCCATTGTGTTGGAGTGATGCACGATGAGACGTCGACGACGGGAGCAGACCGTCAACCTGTTCGCCTTTCAAGACATCATCACCGGTGTCGCCGGTGTGATGTTGTTTATCTTGTTGCTGTTGGTGGTGCAGTTGAGTCTGCGACTGGCGACCCAAGCGGCTGAACTGCAGGAAAAGCTTGCCGATGATTCCTCCAAAACCACTGCCACGCCGCCGCCGGACGAGGCGATGGAAGATCCGTTCCAGGATTTAGAACAGCTGGAACAACAGCTAAAACAACTGCGTCGCGACAACCAGGAATTGCTCGATGCGACCGCTCGCGACTTGGACGGTGACATCCAGGCCGCTCAATCGGAACTCGCCGAACTGGTTCGTCAGGCCGACGAGACGAAGACCCTGGCAGAGAAGCTGCAGCAGCAAGTGGCGTCCCAGCAGATGAGCCAGCAGCGCAAAGAGATTCTGGAGTTGCGGGAGCGACTTCGGGAAAAGTTGGAGTCTTTGAAACAAGAACAGGTGCTCCACCGCGGTGGCAAACTGGTCGCATTCAAGACCACCGCAAGCCCCTCGCGTCCGATGTGGGTCGTCGATTTGCGCGACACCTACGCGGAACTGTTCGATGTGCTCCAACCCGCCGACGTGACCACCGTGTCGTACGACCGGGAGCAGCTCCCGATGCAAACGGTTGCCCAAGTCAGTGACGTGTTAGCGGAGAAGACTCAAACGCGTTCCATCATCCTGGTGCTGCGTCCCTCGGTGGCAGGTGCCGGTGCCGTCTTGATCTCTGATTTCCGTCAAGCCGGATTCAATCTGGCGTTGGAGTTGTTGGACGAAGATTCCGAGATCACGGTTCAGGGCGACGTGCCGATCGAAGCGGACAGCATCGAAGGGGACGCACGATGAGCCGGCGGAGGACGAGCAGCAACGACGACGATTCGCTGGAACTGCTGTTGGACACGGTGTCCAATGTGTTCGGGGGCGTGATGTTTTTGACGCTGCTGGCGGCGTTGTTGATCATCGCCCGTGGGACCGCGCCGGCGGAATCGGACGACGCGCTCGACGAGCGGACGGTGCCGGTCAGTACGGCATTGGTGGAGGCAAAGATCCGGCAGACCGCCGCCGCGATCCAGGCTCAGCAAGAAATCATGCGGCAATTGGATCCCGACGGCGACGTGATGGCCAAATCGGACCGGTTGCGATCCCTCGAGCAGACGCTCTCGCTGGCGCGACGCCACGCCGGCCGGACCGATCACCTGAAGGAAGCGCAACAGCAGGCGTTGCGGGATCAATTGGCCAATCAGTCCGAACTGGAACAGCAAATCGCCGACGTGAAGCAACAGATCGCCGACCAAGCGGCCAGCGCCAGCGCGATCCGCACCCAGTCCGAACGGTCCGTTGAATTCCGCCCACTGAGTCGTAGCATGACCGATGAAGCGGTCGTGTTGCTGCGGTACGGTCGGTGGTACCTGTTGCAAACCGGCCCCAGCGAAGGGGTCAATCGCGACGATTTCTTTGTGCTGCAGCACAGTCGCTCGTTGACACGTGTGACGCCGAAGCCACATCGTGGATCGCCGGTGACCGCCCAATCGCTGTCCGACTTGGCCACGCGTTTAAAGGCCGAATTCCAGCCCGGTCAATTTCACGTGTTGATCGCCGTTTGGGATGATTCGTTTTCGGAGTTCAATTCGGTCAAAGACGCGGTCAAAGCGGCCGGGTACACCTATCGTACGCTGCCGTGCGACAGCAGCACGCGTCTGAGCAATCAATATGCGGCCGAAGCGTACGTGCAATGACGGACCGGCTAGAGAGTCGCAGCGTGGTCGGTGACCGTTCGGTCGAGGAGCTTTTTCTAAGGCGGTCGTCGATCAGGAACTGGTAAATTGGCGGCCAACCCCATCGGCGACGACGTTACAACGCGTACAACGATGACGATCGGAACGCCTTTCTTCACCATGGCGTGGATCTGACCAGAACTCGCCGCATCGAAAAGCCGCAATGGAGTAGATCCATTATGTCCGGCATTGCGTCGAAGCCTCCCGGCGAGATTGCCCCGGTCTCGCCTGGAGGTGGATTTTCGACGAACAATGTCCGAATCATGGAGGCCAAGTTGTACGCGAGTTGGACATCGTGAAACATCGCAATACGAGCAAAATGATGGCGATTCTTAATGTCTGATGTGATGCTGGATGGGATAAATGTCACGATCTGCGACTGGCGAGGCCACGTGATTTGGCGTAGCGATCGAAAGCCGTCCTGGAAACCCGGTGATTTGGCATGGAAGCACTTGACCGGTGAATCGACCGAGCGGGCCAAGTTGGCGTTTGCCAAGGTCGTCATGCTCGGTGAAAAGGCGACGCTTGAACTGGAGAACAAACGCGGCCAACATTCACGTGAATGGTTGTGGCCGCTGGACCGTCCGGAGGTCGCCGTGTGCGTGTTGTCGGTGTTGATCCCGAGCGAGCTGAAGACGCTGACCGATCGAGAGCGAGAGATATTAGGTCTGTTAGCGTTGGGCTGCCCGACGCGTGAAATTGCCGAACGCTTGGACGTCAGCGCGAGCACTGTTCACACGCACTTGAGACGGGCGCGACAAAAACTGGCGCTGCCCAGTGTCGAATCACTCACGGGCTTTGCCGCCCGCTACTGTCACCCCACCGCGGCCCCGCTGCAATCGATCTCATTCTGAAGCCCCGTTGGAGACCGCGTCGACCGCGGTCGCGGACGTGTCTGGCTCGGGGTTGGTGCGGTGATGCCTGGAAATCCAGACGCTACAGGGGGCATGACGCAACACGTACTTTGTGGTGCTGCCGAGCAGGAAGTCGTCCAGCAAGCTGTGACCGGAGTCACCGACGACGACGAGATCGGAATCACTTCTTTCCGCCAGATCGGCGATCGCGTCTCCGACCCGCTGGTCATGAATGATCACCGACTTGGTCTTGGGCAATTTTTCGCTCAAGCGGTCCTTCATCTGATCACCACCCTGCTTCATCTCCTTGAAAATCTCCTCTTCGTTGGCAATCGCGGCCGTCGACAAGCCGTTGCCGAGCAGATAATCGTAGATCGGAGCCACGCTGAGCAATTCGACCTCGGTGTCGGCCTGCCAATTTAGTGCCATGATCTCTTCGACGGCATCGCGAGACGCTTTCGAGCTGTCGTAACCGATCAGGATTCGATTGGCCTTGGTCGCATCGGCGTCGCGTTTGTCATCCTCCTCTTCCGCCGGGCGGACGACCAGCACCGAGCACTTAGCGTGCGTGGCGATGCTGTCCGAGACGCTGCCGATCAACAGGCGGCCGAAGAACGAGTGGCCGCGGGCACCGATGACGATCAGATCACAGTCCAAATCCTTGGCTTCGCCCAAGACGACTTTGACCGGATGTCCCGGGCGACAGATCGTGTCGATGCGTGTGCAACGCTCACGCAATAACTTTGCCATGTCAGCTTGATGCACTTCCGCCCGCGCACGTTCCTGTCGAAGCAGTTCGGGAAACCAATGCTGGGTCGACTCCGGGCTTGACCCGTACGGGTCGCCGAGCGCGGTGATGATCGTCAAGCTCATCAGCTCGGTGAATTTCAGCGAGCGCAGGAATTTCGCGGCCGCTGCCGCCTGCTGAGAACAATCGGTCGCTAGCAAGACTTTCATCGTCTCACGCTCCAGAGAGGTGGTGGTGTGGTTTAAGAGTCCATGTGTTTGACCGCTCGATTGCGCGTCACCCAGACGCTGCAAGGTGCGTGACGCAAGACATACCGCGACGTGCTGCCCAACAGGAAACGATTCACGGCGCTCCGCGGCGTCTCGCCGACAATCAACAAGTCGATGGCGTTGTCTTCGGCAAAGGTGACGATGCTTTCGCCGATATGATCGCCTTTGACCAGATGCGTTTTGGCGTGCGGGGCCACGTCGGCCAGTCGCTCTTTGGCGTCGGAGAGACCTTCGAGGTAGTGCGACGAAATCTCGATGCCCTCGTCCGCGATGCGTTGACCGATGAAGTCCGAAAGATAGGTTTCGACCGTCAGCAGATGAAAATCCGTTCCCGTTTTCCAGGGGACTTCTGCGATCTCTTCCAACGCCAAGGACGCCGAGTCGCTGCTCTCGTACGCCAAACAGACCCGAATCGGACGTGCCGTTTCGTGCAGCCCCGTGGGACGAACCACCAACGTGCTGCAGGGGGCGTGGGTGGCGACGTGATCGCTGACGCTGCCCAGCAACAAACGCGTGATTTGCGAATGTCCCTTGGCACCGACCACCACCAAATCCCGCTTCTGCGATCGGGCAAGCTCGACGATGGATTCACCGACTGGACCCTCACGCATCGCATGATTGATCGTGACATTGGCCCCGTCGAACATCTCTGCCACCTGCCTGAACGTCTCGTTGGCAAAGGCTTTGTCGCGCTCAAACGCCTTCTCCAGCAGTTCGCCCGTCGCGTAGCTGCTGTGAATGAACGGACGTTGAACGACACTTAACACCGTCAGGTCCAAGCTGTCCGGATGGGGAAGGTGGGCGAGCAGTTTGGCGGCTTCGATCGAAGGGGTCGATCCGTCGATGGCAAGTAAGACATTATGCATAGCAAAAATTCTCCAGGGTGGTGATCAACCAGCTGTCAAGCAAATCGAATGCCAGAACGGGCCACGACAGTCAGATCGCCCCTCTCGATCGTTTGAATTTCAATCGAGCGCGCGAAATGGCCCACTGTGTGCCATTTGTCTCAATCGGTGGTGCGCCGATGTGTGACATCATGACAACGCGCTCCAAGCACACCGGTAAAACCATCCTGCCACCCCGGTTTGGCCCTCCAGTTGCACCTTGGGGCGGAGTGCATCACGCCTTGATTTCGGGACATCGAATGAGTCGATCTTCCGAATTGAATGCGATCGCGTCAGGCGCGACGCGTGAGCGAGAGGCGCCGCGTGGCCCCTTGCTCACGCGTGCGGGCTTCAAGCGACAGGCTGCTTGCCGCGAACGTGTGATCGACGTCGTCCTCCCCGCCAACGAGTTGAATCGAGAGCCATCATGTCCGACCAACCAGCGACCACGAAGTCACAAGCGGCCCACTACTTCGCCGAGTTGGAGGCCAGGATCGTCCAGCGACTCCACGCCGAAGCCGGCTCGGAGGCATCGCGCGCCGCGTTGGTTCGCAGCACCGGTGTCGAAGACCCCCAATTGATCGAAGAGCTATCCAAGTTGGGGATCACCGCCGACGAATTGATCTGCTTGCGATTCATTCCGCTGGTGTTGGTCGCGTGGGCCGAAGACCACGCCGACTCGGAAGAACGCGAGGTGATTCAGACGCAGGCTGCCAAGTTGGGGATTCGCGAAGACTCCACCGCATGGCTGGTGCTGGAAACGTGGTTACAAACACAGCCGCCGGGATTGGGCATCGATGCTTGGAAACGGTACACGCGCGGGATTTTGAAGAAGATGTCACGCAACGCCGCGAATCGACTGATCCACTTGACCGAGAAACAAATGATCACCGTCGCCAAAGCGTCCGGCGGGCATCTGGGAGTGGGCAAGGTCTCTCACAAGGAAAGCACGATGATCAATCGGCTGCTGACGATCATGCATGAGCAAGCCGAACGGGCGTAGTGGATCACGCGGTGAAGCATTGTTTGGCGGCAGGGCGCGAGCCTACGGTCTTTCACGGTCAAACCGGACGGCTCGCGCCGTTACGCTAAAACCTTAAACCGAATGTCGGCGGCATGACCCCGAACGGGGTCAAAGCCATTAGCCGGAGGTGAGCGCAGCGACACCTCCGGACATCCGGGCCCCCCTCTGACGCGACCCCGAAGGGCGTCGAAGCAAATCACGCCCGAGCCCTCAGACCCGGCCGGTTGTCCCGCGTGCAAGCATCCCGATCAATTCGTTCAGCAAGGCGAACTGCGCCGCAGCCGGCGAATCGATTTGCTGCGACCCCGCCGGGGTCGAGAAGAACTTCGCGACGGCCTTCCCGGAGGTTGCGCTGCGCTGACCTCCGGCTACTCGCTGTAATCCCTTCGGGATACCGGATTCGCTGACTCTCTCCTTTGACACCCAACGACCGGCAGGTCTCGCGCCAGTTCCAGCGTGCGGTCCCAGCGGGCGCGAAGCAGGTCCATTTGGTCACGGCTCCAGCCCTGACCGATCAGGCTGGCCAGATGCAACCCGACGATCACGGCGATCGAAATCGGGATCACGACCAGCGACCAGGGCGGATTGCCCATCGACCACTGCACAAATCCGAAGATCAACGCGCCGAAGACACAGCAGGCCGCGACCAAGTAAATCGCCATCACCATCGTCCAGATTTCGGGCCGTGGCGAAAATCGACAAAATGCCTCGCTAGACTCCGGCTCGTCCATACAGTTCAATTGGACCGATAGATGGGGAGACCAGAACCGCTTGTCCGCTGATTCGATCTGGAAATCGATCACCCAACCGGCCGATTCCGCGTGGGGCGACAGTTCGTCCGATTGAATCGCTCGGCGCAGCCGTTGTTTGGCCTCCTCGCGTTCCCAAGGAAGCTGAACACGAAACGTCGGCTGCATTTGAATTTGATTCGTCATTCTCTCGCTCCTGATGGCAAAGCAAACCGACGACCGTGAAGATTTGCTCCGCGATGGGACCGCAATGCCGGTTCGCGGCAGGCTGTGGGTGGACCGAGCCGAAGTCGTGATCGGGTTCCGATCCCACGGGCAGCTGAGTCTGTATTGGGACCAGGATCCGGTGTTTCAATTCGATGAGTCTTGCCGGCTGCGACGCGTCTTCATCGATTCGTGTCGGTTGAAAGCAGAAAACGGAAAACTGGTCCGCCTGCGTCAGCCACACGAATCCATCGATCGGCCCGTCGAACGATTACGGCTGGTGACCGAATCGATCTCCGCAGACGATGAAGCCGCAATTCTACAACGCCTTTCTGACCACTTGCAACAAATCGACGCGACGCTCGATCGGATGATGCTTGACGGCGATCAGACTTCCCTGCGAACCGTCGGGGCGACTCCACCGGAATTCGCCCGACGCGTCCGAGCCTGGATCGCGGATTGGAATCGGTCGATGGGAGTGGCCGGTGGGCCGTCGGCGTGATGGGGAGGGTGCAGAATGATAGGAGCAAAACGATGGGGGCAAGACGATGGGGGCAAGACGATGGGGGCAAGACGATGGGGGCAAGACGATCGTCCTGCCAGCTGCGGCCCCGGCGGCGACTCAGTCGCTCCAATCACAGAGCGCATCGATCGCGTCGGCCGACCCGTCGCGTTTCCAAGGGTCGAGCTGAGCTTGCTCCTTGAGTTGTTGTCCGCGACGCTTGGGGACGACCATGAACTGACACTCCACTTCGGGCAGCGCTGTCATGTCGCCCCACAGTTTTTCAAACTGGGCCACCGGGTAGATGTCTTCTTGAGCGTGGCCCCAACGTTTTTTGACATCTTTCAGCGTGACGTAGGTGGGCAGTCGTTTTGCCAACTTGCGAACCGCCGCATCGACCTTGGTTTGATTGATCAAATCCTCACGCGTCAGTCCGAACGTTTGCAGCAACTTGTCGAGATCGATCCAGGTCGTCATGGAGTTGTAATACGATAAATCGAATTCGACGCGTTCGTCCGGCATCGCGAGTCCTTCGACCAATCGGGGCCGGCCGGCGACCAACGCCAGTCCGCCGCCGCGATCTACCAAGCGACGGGGGATGACTTCGAAACTGAGTTCGGCGCCGCTCCGCATGTGCATCCCCAGCAGCCCGGGGTCGACGTTCGCACCGAGCGTGTCGATGTTATGAAGCAGCAGATAGCGAAGCGAGGGTTGGTCCTGCAGCAATTGATGCAGCATTCCGTTTCGCAGCAAGTTGGGAACTTCGTACCAGTGACCGACCGGATGCAGACACTGATTGGGGACGTTGTCGGTATAGTCACTCGCTTCGCCGGTCGCTTTGGCCCAATTCATCAGCGCCGCGCGAACACTCTCGCGAACCTTTTGCTGCTGTTGATCCAAGACCTGGCTGGCCGTTTCCTCCCAAAGAAAATGGAGATCGCGGACGGTCGGCACCATTCGCAATCCGACACTCTTACCGGTGGAAACTTCAACACCCGACTCGAATCCGAAGTCATCGTTCTGCTGCAGGTGTTCTCGAATCGGGGCGTCGGTCAAATAACTGGTCGTGAAGACGTGTGGGATCCGTCCGCCGAACGAGCGTGTGGTCGCACGCGTCTTTGCCAGGTGGACTTCTAGAAAACTTCGGTGGCGGCCGGCAAACCGATTGAACGGGTGCAGTGCTTTGCAGACGCCGGCGCCTTCGGTCCAGCGGCTTCCCACGCCCGCCGCCAGCGTCACAACCGCGACCTGTCCGTCGGCGATCGCCTGTTTCCCTGCCTGGATGTCTTTCGCCGCACAGCCTTGCCGGACGTCGGTGACGTGCTCCGGGCCGACGTCGCGAATCGTGGTGCTGGGCGAGAGCCGGTTTTGTGCCAATCCGATGCGTCCGTTTTTTAGATCGGCACGGATTTGTTCGTGTTGTTCGGCGTCGAACCCGATCGCGTGCAGCAGTTCGTGCAAGGAACCGCCGGACCGCTGTTTGGATTCGTCGTGGGGGAGGACGCTTTGCAACAGTTTCGACGAGGCAGTCGTCGCGATCTGTCCTTCGGCGCAGCGCCGCGAGATCGACTGCAGCTCCGACCGTCGGTTGGGTGACAAATCACGCGGCGCCGTTCGCAGCAGTCCGGGCAGGACCAGTTGGTAATAGCGGTCCGGCATGACCCCATCGCCGCCGGTTCGCAGTTCCGCCCAGGTGCCCTGATCGTTGATCGAAAAGTCATAAACGACCGGGTCCATGGCGAATGGCAACGCGGTCTGCAACTGTGTTTTGACCTCGATCATTTTTGATTGAAGCCAATCGCTCGCCTTCGCTTTGATCGACGGATCAAACAGGAACCCCATGCCGCCGCCGGACATGCCGCCCAACATGACAAAGCCCCAGAACTGGTCGCCGTATTGGTCTCGACAGGCGTCGATCAGACGATCGGTGAAACGGTTGGTCGCCCAGGGAATGATGGTCTGCAACGGCCCTTGGAAATTGCGAGTGGTGGCTTGGCCGATCTTGCGAATGTCGCCGGATTCGATCGCCGCGACGACTTCATCGAGAATCGACATCGCTTCACCACGGGCGATCCATTCCTCTTCGCTGCGCAGCAGGTAACGCTCGGTCACCATTTCCAAGATCGGGCCGACGTTTTGCGCCATGCCGCCGTGCACCAAGACGAGCGAGTGCTGCAGTTTCTGACGGGTTTGCTCACTCGCCCGTTTGCGATCGAAGACATCGTGGACCGGCATCAATCGTCCGCGACTGACGCCGTACTCGGGATCACCCTCGGCGGCATCGGTGCCACAGATCAGTTTGATGCCCGGCCAGACCCCACCGGAATCCTGCCAGCCGCCTCCGCTGCCGCCGATCCATTCACCCAGAATCGCCCGGGCTGCCACCAATCGCCGTTCGGATTCGGTCAATCCGCCGGTCAGTGATTCGATCTGTCCGGTCGCACGCATCAGAATCGAAATCAACGAGCCGAGCAGATTGGTCGACACCGCCAACCGCGACCCCTTGGGGATGTCGTTGATCTTGGAGACCAATTCCAGACCTTTGCCGGGACCGACCAGTTGGGTCAACAATTCGCTGATCGGTCGACCACAGCCTTCCAGCCCCGGCGGAACAATGCCGGCGGCGATCACGGCCGCTTTCAACAAGCCTAAATAATCGCGGGCAAAATCGAACATCTCGCCAATCGTTGTCACATCGGCGGTTGCCGCCAAGTCGACGCTGGCCAATCGAAACACCGGTTCGTCGATCACCCGCAGGTAGGTTTCAATCGGCGGGCTGGGATGATCGTCTCGACCACGCACACCCAGATCGACCGAGATGTTCAACACCCGCGCGCCTTCGGGGTAGTCCATCCCTAAAAAAAAGATGTCGCTCCAGGCGCTGTGCGAAAGGTCCATCCGGACTGCGGTCGTTTCACACAACAGCGGCATCACACCGTGTTGTTGATCGCCGTCAATCAATTCACGCCGCAGCCGCAGCGGATGGTCGATCGGGTGCCCAAGGCGAAACATCCATTGATTGCCACGGACCGTGCGAACGCTCTTTCGGACCTGGTCGGCCAGCGTTTGAAAACCCAGTTGGTGATACGCTTGGGCCAAGGCGCTGCTGATCGCATCGCTGGGGCCGGACGTTTCCTGGGGCTGAAGAAACTCATCGATCGCCTCGCCGAAACGACGCGAGAGCAGATGCTCATAACCGCTAAAAGGGATCAATCCGTCGCAGCGTCGCGCGGTCGACTCGGCAAGCTCTTGCTCGAGTCGATCCGGCAAGTGATAGCGGTGGATCGAAGAGAGAAAGAACAGGGCGCGGACGCGACAATAAAGATTTTCTTCGGTCCGTCGATAGGCGTCCAGCTGTCGGCAGTGCTCGAGCAGTTGTTGCGTGTCGGCGTCGGCGACGACCGATTCCAAAGAACGGTGCCGAAGCGAATCGTCTTCCGACCGAATGATGTCAATCAATCGATTGCTCATGTGTTCCGGCCCCCGTCGACGGCGACGGCATTGCGCTGTGCCAGCAAGTCCACCAATTCGGTCAGGATTCGATCGCGATCGCGTCCCGAGAGTGCAATCGCCAATTGCGAGATCAGCAACCCATAGGGAATGCCCAAGTTGTAGCGCGTCCCGTGAACTTCGTAGGCAATGTACTTGTGCCGCGAGCGAAGCACGTCCAGTGCATCGGACAGCGTCGGCTTGTTGACCGATTGATCCGCGACGACTTGTTCGAGCGCGGCGATCACGTCGTTGGTCAGCACGTGCATGCCGAAGAAGCCCAGGTAGTGACCGGACCGAAGTCCCGGCGTGACCAATTCTTGCTCCGCGCGTGTCGGAGTCGGTTTTTCGACCACCCGTTGGACTTCAAACACACCGTCCTTTCGCGCCACACGGGTGCCCGACACGATCCCGAAGTAGGGCAGGTTGTTTTCACGCGTTGATTGGACGGCCGAGACGGAGCACGAAAACTCTGAGGCCACGTTGACCAACTGCATCGCACACGAGAGGTTCGACGCGCTCAAATACAGGTGATCGCCGACCAGGTGCAGAAACGGTTCGCCGGCGACGAACCCTTTGGCACGCAAGATCGCGTCGGCGTATCCGACCGGCTCGGGTTGTTCGACAAACTGCAGGCTGCCGACCAAATCACCCGCGGCCTGTTCGAAGGACCGTTGATCACCCGGGCGGATCACCAAACAGATCTCTTCGACGCCGCAGGACAGGACCTCTTCAAGGATCAGCTGCAGCGCGGATTTGTCTTTCCCCTGGCAATCGACCAGTTGCTGGGTGGGAATACGATTTTGGTTGGGGGCCGCAGCTGTGATGACTGCTTTTCGAACCTGCATGGCGGTCGCCGGCTGATTGGAGTGGAACGGGAAATGACAGACACGAGCGAAGCGGAAAAGGGGGCAGAAGCCGAATCGGGGTCAGGTACCAAAAATCATATGGCCCAACGGGTGCTTCGCCTCTTTGGTACCTGACCCCTTTTCCGCGGCACTGTGAATCTAAACGTTGACGGAGCACTAGAGGTTCTTGAGCGCCTTCAAGATGTCTTCGACCGAGGCGCGGCCGGCGTGCGAATCGCTGACCTTGGCCCACTCGACGCGCCGTCCCGCACCGATCACGTATGCCGCCGGATAGGCGGTCTCGCGAGGTGCGTCCCAGCGAAGTCCCCAGGATTTGACCATCTCCATCCCCGGGTCACAGACCATCACCAGCGGATCGGGCATCCTGCGTCCGCCGATGAATTGTGTGGCAAGTCGATCCAGTTCGGCGCTGGATTCGTTACCGGGATAAACCAGCACCACACGATTCGGTTGATCGCCCAACGCTGCGGCGAGTGCCTTGGCTCGATTGATGATGTTGCCGACCTGACGCTTGCAGATCGAACACTGGTACCCCGGATAACCCCGCAGAACGACGACCACCACGGGACCCTGCTCGTTGAGCTGCGAGAGCGTCACGAATCCGTTTTTGCCTTGGACCGGCAATTCGAAATCAGGCGCCTTGTCACCGACGGCAATTGGTTTGTCAGCGTCTGCCGCCGACACCGGCGAGGCACTCAGCAGGCCACCCAACAGGCCACCCAACAGGCCGCCCAGCAGTGCGACGAGTGCCACGCCTGAGCGTGTGCGAGTGGAACGAGCAACCCTGAACGAAACGGGTGGTGAACTCATCGGGAACCCTCATGGTGACGTGGTGGTGTGTAGTTCAGGAACTCGTCCTGCATGTTCAAGCTCGTCAGGACAGATCCTGGCCCGACCGGGAAACCAAACGACGGCAACGCACCGGTCTCACTTGCGGCTTTCGCGTTTCCGGCGACTGTGTCGTTCCAGGGTCCGTCGCTCGGCCCGCGTCAGGCTGGCTTCACCGGAAGCGTGGATCTTGGCCAGAATTCGATCCACGTCGTCTTCTTCCCGCCGCAGTTTGGCGTCGGGGTCGTGCAGTTTTAACTTGGTTCGTTTGACCGATCGGCCCACGCGATTTCGGTACTTGGAAACGTCCAGCCAGCTCAGATTCCAGCGTTGGTAGTGATAGGCCAAGGCGAATGCGATTCCGGCCAGGTGGACGGTAAAGGCGGTCCCTCCGCTGTCTTGGCCGACCGGCCCGGACAGCATCGACAATGAACCGAACAAGTTGCTGATCACAAAAAAAACGGCGACCACCCAAGCTTTGACGGGAAAAATAAACATCAACAGGATGTTCGCGTGGGGGTAGTAGCAGGCGAACAGGATCGTCACGGCGCTGACCGCGCCGCTGGCACCGATGACAACGCCCGATGGCACGCCCATCACCCAGTAAGTCAGGCAGCCCGCGATGCCGCCGAGAAACATCGAAACCAGATAAACCCGCAGAAACTCGTAGCGTCCCATCCGCTCTTCGACCGACCGGCCGAAGATGAACAGGCCGAACATGTTGAAGCCGACGTGAAACGGCGTCTCCAACGAGTGCAGAAACCCGTAGGACAGGAACTGGTGCCACATCCAGGGCTGCAACAGCGTTTGTTTCCAGCATCCGAACCAGGGCATCAACCGGCTGACCGTTTCGCCTTGCCCGACCGCTTTGGCTGTGAACACGTCAACCAGAAAGACCGCCACGGTGATGATCACCAAGATGATCGTCATGCTCTTGGGCATCTGGGATTGTGATCGCAGGTGCCGATCCCAGGGCGATTCATCCTCGCGGCCGTAATCACGTTCGTACAATCCCATCCGGGTAGAACCAGTCTCTTGTAACAAGGGAAAAAAAGGGGCGTCGCGATTCGAGCAATCGCAACGCCGACAACCCGCATCCTACAAGATCGCCAATCGTCCGGTCGAGACGAGGTTGGGCGAGGAATCAGTCAAGACCGGTTGGGAACTGTAGCGTCCGACGCCCAACTGATGTCAAACCGATCACAGCCGGGATGGGCCTGGTGGGACGACCACGACCAAGCCCGTGGGTGTTTTCACGTGTCGCAAACTGTGAAGCCACCCTTCCGGCAGGAGCGTCGAGCGAAGCGAGACATCTGAGCTCTGAGCAAGTGGCTTGTTTTCGGATTTCAGGAATTTTCGAGGTAGGGGACGATACCGGGTAATCGGCGTTTGAGAGTTTCAATGTATCGACCACAGTCGAACGGGATGCG
>WCIL01000013.1:0-213646 GCA_033042175.1 Phycisphaera sp. RhM | reverse complement strand
ATGCAAAGCTCGGAGGGAGCAATCTAACGCAAGTGGTCATAGCCACAGCGACCGGTGAACGCTCCTCACGAACAACCCAGACCGATATTTGACGTCATTCGGCCTGGTGTTTTCAACATACGAGCGACCGGCGGGTGTGCAACGAACGTTCACCATGTGCCACTGGCTGACGCCGCGTGCTGGCAACGAACGTTCACCACGCGCCACTGACCGACGCCGCGTGCTGGTAGGAACGTTCGCCACGCGCCACTGGCTGACGCCGCGTGCTGGCAACGAACGTGCACCACGCGCCACTGACCGACGCCGCGTGCTGGTAGGAACGTTCGCCACGCGCCACTGGCTGACGCCGCGTGCTGGCGAGCGCGCCCGAACACACCGGTCGGTTGCACCAATTCCACCACCCCGCCATGGATGCACTTGCAAGACAGCCATCTGGGGGCGATAAAATGCGGTTCTTGTCGCCAGCGCATTTTCTCCGAAAGCAACTGAATCGCTGAAATGTCCGAGTTGCCGAACGAACTCCAGTCCACTTCCCGATCCCAGCTTTCGCCCAAGCCCCCCACCGATTCGAACACTGATCAAACGTATCGTCACCGGCTGCGTGAGCTGGAACTGGAACTCGACAGAATTCGCTGCCAAGCCGACGCAGCACGACTGGACGCTCAAGCCGCCGAGTTGAAATTGCAGATTGAGCGGCTCCGCGAAGGCCTCGAACACGACGAACTTGCCGATCTGGATTCGGAGTTGCCTGTCGATCATCGGCCTGTCGATTCAAGCCCGCACGCGTTAGCAAGGGACCACGCGGCGGCACGCGATCATGCGTCGGGTTTGCTTGGCGTTGATTGTGGAACATCGACTCAATCGACAGGCCGTCATCCGGCCGGTTCCGAACAGCCGGCGACGGACGGGCCACTCGACTCGGCGGAGCGCCTCGGTGATGCCTTCGGTTCTCGACGCAGCCGGCCGCCCAAAGCCGCCACGATCTTTCACCGCGAGCATGCCGCCGCAGACGATTCCGGTGACGAATCGAGTCGTGCCGAGCGCGATGCGGGATCCCGCCCGGATCCCACCAGCCGACGCTTTGAAAACTGGAACCAGGTGCGAGACGCGCTCGGTCGATCTGTCGTGGCCCCATCGAGCGGCGACTCCTCGTGCGGCGACTCGCACGGGACTCATTCGCAGGACTCGCGAAAGCAGGGTTCGAAACGAGCAGGCTCGCGGGTCGACCCTGCGCACACCAAGCGGTCGCAATCGTCGCTCCCGTCGCCAAGTCTCGCAGGCGTGCCGACCGCTGACCGGCGTCGGCGTTCGGATCCGGCGGAGAAGCCGGCGGAGAAGATTGATTTGGCCACGCAGGCGTCCGCCCCGCCGCGGCGACGCAAACCTGCCGCCTGGTTGCTTAGCGCAGTGATTCACGGCTTGATCTTGCTTGCCTTGGCGTTTTTCACGCTGGCGTCGCCGCCACCGGGCGACCAGATCGCGATCGCCGGTTCAGTCGCTGAAACGGAAGAACTGGCCATTGAATCACTCTCGATCGAAACCCCCGAACTGCCGCCGACATCGAGCGAACCGACACCGAGCGATTTGGAACATGAGATCAGCGACATCGGAGAGATTTCCGTGGTCGATCTGATCAGCGATGCTCCGCCGGCACCACCGACACCGCTGATCGAGTCGATGATTCAGCGTGACGTGACCAGCATGTCAGCGATGTCGTTGAAATCCGATGCGGATGCGACGATGAGTTTTTGCGGCGTCGATGGCGGCGGCAACCACTTCGTTTATCTGGTCGATAGCAGCGGCAGCATGGGCGACGCGTTTGATTCGGCACGTGCCGAATTGTTGCAATCGATTCGCTTGCTGAAACCCGATCAGCGTTTTTATGTCATCTTCTTCGATACCGAACCCGACTACATGCGACTGTCCTCTCCCGACGAAGATGAGCCGCGCAGCGTCTACGCGACGGGGGAGAACAAGCAAAAGCTGCAGCGGTGGGCGATGACGATCAAGATGGATCGCGGACGGGCGCCCTATGACGCCTTGCCGTTCGCATTGGAACTGAAACCGGACGTGATCTTTCTGTTGTCCGACGGCGAGTTTCCCCAGCGGATCGAGGACATGCTGGGAGAGATCAATCGGATCGACAATCTTTTCGGTGACGACGGTCCGATCAGCATCGTGCACACGATCGGCTATCACAGCCGAGAGGGCGAGAGCCGGATGCGGCGGATCGCGAAACAAAACGGCGGCCAATACCGGTATGTCCCCAAACCAAGCAACTGACGACCAAAAGTGGCGTAAGCTTCCAGCTTGCGAATCCCACAGCGTAAGCTTCCAGCTTGCGAATCCCACAGCGTAAGCTTCCAGCTTGCGAATCCGGCAGCGCAAGCTGGAAGCTTACGCCACGGCCTGCGTCGACGGACTAACGCTCGATCCAGGGATTGTCGGTTTCGCTGATCGGCACTTGCGAGGTGACGAACTTGACGATCTCGGGAATCACCTGGGCCGATTCGTTGACCAGGAAGGGCCCTCCCAAGGGCTGTTTGACCTGCAGCAATTCCAGCCCCTCGGGATCCTTGCCTCCGCTCAGTTTCTTCTTGGCCGCCTCGACCCGTTTGTAGATTCGATCCGTGTCGCTCTGTTCCGGGGAACCTTCACCGACAACCATCATGATCGGCAGTGACGCGACGGTGGGAACCGCGATCGAGGTTTCGATCGGCACGCCCTTCAACAAGCGTTCCGGCGACACCAGCACCAACGCTTTGACGTCTTGACCTTGCTTACGCGTTCCAACCGGCACAAAACTCCAATCGCGTTGGGTCCAGCCGGCGGCCAACACGCTCCCTTCGCGGATGCCGATGACGACCAGCGCGTTCAAATTTAGCTTTCCCTCGTTGTTTTCTTTTTCCAGGAATGCTTTGGCCGCATCCAGGTCGTACTTGACGATCGCCAGAACGTGTTGCTTGCGCATCCGTTCCAAATCGAATTCTTGCGTTTCCCCGCGTGGATCGGTGTACTCTCGCGATCCACCGTGTCCGCGATAGTCGAGCGCCAAGACGGCGCAACCGGCATCGCGAAGCGCGATGCAGAGCTTGCCGTAGGGCGCCTTTTGGCCTTTCCACTCATGGACGATCATCACCGGGATCGCCGCCTTGCCTTTATTGGAACCGAAATAATATCCGCTCAGTTCCAAACCGTCCTTGGTCGGCAATTTGACGGGGCCCGGCGGAGGCGGCGGCTCCACCTTCTTTCGAGGACCTTGTGCGGACAGAGTCGACTGCGTCAACAACGTCAGTGTGAACGCAAGGATGACAACTCGTACGGACAAACGGCACATTCTAAACTCCTGGGCAGACAATCTCGGTTGGCAATCTCGGTTTGCTCATTTCCCTCTATTATGCGCTGAAACAAGCCCCAATGCCTAATTGAGAAGCTCTAAAAAGGCCCGCATCCAGGCGGGATGGGCCGGCCAGGCCGGTGCGCTGACCAGGTGTCCGTGCGTGTGAGCCGAATCCATCGTCGCGGCCGGTTCGACATATTTCCCGCCCCCGGCGGTGACTTCGAACTGCACCGCAGGGTAGCAACTGCAGTCTTTTCCGACCAAGACGCCCGCTGCGGCCAGGATTTGCGGGCCGTGGCAGATCGCGGCGATCGGCTTCTTTTCAACGTCGAATTGCTTGACAATCTCCAACACCCGGGCGTTGAGACGCAGGTATTCCGGCGCCCGGCCACCCGGCACCACCAAGGCGTCATAGCTGGCGACGTCCACCCCCGAAAAGTCGGCGGTGATGGCGAAGCGGTGCCCGGGTTTTTCGCTGTAGGTCTGGTCACCGTCGAAATCATGGATCGCCGTCGCCACCGTGTCACCGGGTGCTTTGTCGGGACAAACCGTGTCGACCGTATGCCCCATCGTTTGCAGGATCTGCAGCGGCACCATCGCCTCGTAATCCTCGACATAGTCTCCGACGACCATCAAAATCTTCTTGCCCATGTGAATTTCCCTTACGGTAAGTAGAGTCTTGCGTTTTCCGACTCCGGCCGGATTCCGGATCGAAATCGTGACCTAGAGTGGCAATGAAATTTAAACCGGGGGATACGTTTATGCGATACGCGATACTACTGAGCACACTGCTGATCACATCGATCACACCCACATCGGCGACCTCTCCGACGGGCTGGAGCCCGATCATTCTGCCGACCGGTGAGTACCGGGCGACCATCAAATCGATGCCCATCGAGCAACGCCCGGGTCGGCTGCTGCACGTCTACGGCAACACGGTCCGGCTATTGGACCAATCCAGCCGCGGAATCCCGACGCGGCCGATCCAGCAAATCATTGTGGGGACGACGAATCCTCTCGGCGACCTGCTCCGCCGGAATTGATTTGAAGGCTCCCCCGGGAAGAGGGGATCGACGAATCAGCGAGACCGGGCGACCGCCGGGGCGTGCCGCAGGAGCCAGCCCAGCCCTCGCCAATCGGCAAAGTTTGCCAAGATTCCTTAATCAGACGAACCGTCAATGTCGAAAAAGTCTGTACCGGGCGCGGTGTCGGCATATTTCCGCGCGGGCTCGGTACCGATGACCGGCGCCCCTCAACGGCGACAATCAATTGACCTGATGCAACATCTGGAATCCTCATGATTCAAGACGCACTTCGACGTTTCGCGTTTTTGACCTGCTTCCTCTCTGTCGCTTTATTCAGCTGCGGCTCGGGCGCCATCGGCGGCGATCGCAACCTCCGTCACAAGCAACCCGATCGAAGCACCTATCAACCGCCGGTGCTTGAAACCGACCACCTCGAAACCGTGACGGTCACGCAGGCCGAGGCCGGCGAACAAGCCGGCGAACAAGCCGGCGGGCTGGTCGACGCGCCGTTGGACACGCTGCCACAGCCGCGACGTAGCGCCGCCCCGGTCGTCACCGAAGCGTCCCTGCCAGACCCGGTGGTCCTGTCGCAGAACGGAACGGCCCCATCACCGGTCCAGACGGTCAGCTATGAAACATCCAACCACCGACAGCAACACGTCGATCCGCAGCATCACGCGGTTGAGACCTGCTCGTGTGAATCCTGCCGTAGCGGCGGTGCCCATGTTCCGCTGCCACCGACGATGCACCACGGCGTCGATGCGACGCCCTACGGTTTCGCCGGACAGGTGTTTGACGGCGGATGCGATGCGGCACCCATCTGTGATTCCCAGTTCTGCGACGGAACTTCCTGCGACAGCGGCGGATGCGATTCGATCGGATGTGGCCCACTGGGTCGTTTCGGGCTCTCGGCGGATGACTGGTTCGGGTCCGTCGAGTTGCTGTTGATGTTCCGCTCGGGCGATCGCTTGCCCGCGCTAGCATCCGATGGCGCGTTGGACGATACCGACACGCAAATCTTTGCCGGTCGCGAAACCGTGTTCAAAGACATGACCGCGGGCGGCCGGCTGACCGTCGGTACTTGGCTGGACAACTACATGGACCGCAACATCGTCGCACGAGGCTGGTTCGCTGGGGAACAAACCTACGGATTCAATGCCAATCAAAACACGCACGCGACACTTGTCCGCCCCTTCTTCAACGTCACCGATGGTGTGGACCCGATCGACGACACACGGATCATCGCGACGCCGGGTGAAGCCAGCGGTGAACTGAGCATCCGCGCCGACAGCAACACATTCGGAGCCGACGTCTCGATTCGCCAGCTGTGGTACAAGCGTCAGGGTGCGACGGTCGACCTGTTGTACGGCTACCAGTACATGGGAATGGATCAATCCCTTTCGATTGCAGATCGCGCCACCGCGCTCAGCGACGGTGCCCGGCCGATCGGTTCGGTCTTGGCGACCTCGGATTCGTTCGATGTCGAAAACGACTTCCACGGCGGTCAACTCGGCGTCGCAACCCACTACCGCGAAGGCTGTTGGTCGTTCAGTTCGCTGGCGAAAATCGGATTCGGATCCGTCCGCCGACGCGCCGTGTTGGCCGGTAGCACGTTCACGAGCATCGACGGCAACAATGCGACCAACCCCAACGGAGTTTTGGTCCGCTCGACGAACTCGGGGACGCACAGCGACAACACCTTCGGCTGGGTTCCCGAATTGGACTTTACCCTCGGCTGGCAAAAGTACCCCTGCTTTGACGTCACGTTCGGTTATCACATCATCGCGATGACCGACGCCTTGGAGCTGAGCGGCGTGATCGACCCTGAGTTGGCCGTCAACCTGGCCGATACCGCCGTCGGTGCACAACGCCCCACCTCGAACTTTCGCCACGGGACGTTCTATGTCCAAGGCATCCACTTCGGTCTGTCGTACATCTATTGATCCGACGCAGCCAACGGAACAGACGAGCCCGGCCACGCATAACACCCCAAGCACCTATTCAACCCAAAAGGTGTCGGACACCTTTTTCTCGTAAGCGAAGGCATTGAATGATGGCGGCCAAGGAACCCGTGGGATGTCAGCGTTTTGTGGACATGTGGGCGCTGCCGGGAGTCCACCCCAGCAACGTCGAGTTCCTTCAAAAGTTAAAAACAGCCGACACCAATCACTTCACCACGCACATGGATTGCGTCGGCACGGTCAACACGTTGGACCAGGAAACCGGTGACTGGGAAAAAACGCATCTGGTCGGCTTGCGGACCGATGTCTGGAAACCGGACGACGAGGAAATGCACAGTTGCCTGGACGCGATGAAGGACAAGCGGCGCAACGAGCTGAAACGTTCGATCAAACGTTCGGGGCGATTGAATGCGAAGCAAAAGCAGAAGCTAGAAGAGCAACTGGCCGACGATGAGATCATGCAGATGCAATGCGACGACATCCAAACGCGTCGCCTGGTCCTGAAGCTGTTTCGCACCACCGGAGATCGCGTCCGCTGGGTCGGCACGATCGAAGAAGTCACGGCGACGGAAGTCCACAATTCGATCGGCACCGGCAAGCCCCTGCTGACGATGGCCGCGATGCTCTCTCGCAGCGATCTGGTCACCTACGTGCAACAAAACCACCGCACGTTTCGCATCCCGTCGCTGTTCAGCTTTTGCTATCACGACGGCCAACGGATGTGGAATCTCCTGCTGCGGCGCTATTGGCTTTCGATCGGTGCGGATTTTGAGATCGAAGCCGAGGGACAGGGCATCGGGGAGATCGACGGCAAACTGTTCTCCTTTGGCAGCGACAGCCATTTGGTCCTGGATCCGCATCCGCTGACCGCCCAATCGTCCTTCGTCGATCTGATCACGCTGTTCGCCGCCTCGGTCGGCTACCACCGCGCGATGCGGAAAAGCGTCAACCGCCGCGTGGAAGCCGCCCTGAGCGGCGAATCCCACCGCAACCTGTTGCAAAACGAAGAGCTGCGTCTTCGCCAAAACGGCCGTGCCGCCGCCTGACACTTCGAATAAGGGGTGGGGAGTCGATACGCTTGTTCAGCGCCGGGATGGCAGAAAGATGATGGGCAGAACGACACCAACATTGGAAACAAGACAAGAAAATTGATGACGCGAACATTTTTCTTCTGTTCGCCTTCCCGCAGGATCAAACCATTCATGTTGCGGAAAAGAGGTGCGGTACCAAGCCGGTAGCGGAAACGCATCCGACCGGGCCTGGATCCGATTCGCGTCGTTCTTTTGTCCCGCAGGGGCACAACGTTCGGCACTGCATTTGCGGCCGCCGGGAAATCTGTCTCGCACCGTTCCACAACCCCGACCGTCATGACGTTTGGCGGTAGGAACGGATCGCCGAACTGCCACGGTGGTATCTGTTCGGCCAACGCATTGGCGTGAGACACGTTCTCCCTCTTCCATGCAGGAAAAAATCACATGAAGACTTCACTGCGACTAATGACAGCAGGTGCCGCGCTCGCCCTGACGATCCCGATGGCATCCGCACAAAACGCCATCTCCGACGCGATCGAAGATCGGTTGAGCCCGGGAAACCGAATCGATTCGCGTGATTTCCAATCAGAAGACGCGATCCGAAGCGGAATTCGGGGCGCCACCCGCAGTGCGATCCAAGGGAACAGTTTTGACCAGGTTGTTCGCGATGGAATCAACCAAGGCCTGCAGTCCACCTACTCCGATCGCCAACCCAACACTTACCCGCAAAATAACAACGGTTATGGACAACCGTACAACCAAGGTTACAGCCAAGGGCAGGGCTACGTTCAAGGGCGTACCGCAACCGTCTACCGCGACGAACAAGGCCGTCTGTTTCATCTCGATGGCCAAGGCCGAGCGGTCTACTTCCCAACGAATCAGCCTCAATATTCGCAGCAACCCAATCGTTCACAGTGGAATGACGGCTACAACCAGTCTTATTCCCGGTCCTATCAAGACCAACGCATGCAGTCCTCCGGGCAGGTGAATGCGCAAGCCTATGACCGATCCCAATACCAAACGGATCGCAACACGCAGTATTCCGCTCAAGCCAACCAAGGCGGGCGACTAGGCGTTGCGATCGAGGAAACCGATCAAGGAGTTCGAGTGATCCGCGTCGCCCGCGGTAGCGCTGCCGCTCAGGCCGGAATTCGCGAAGGTGACGTGATCATCACCGCCGACGGACAAAAGATCGAGTCCGCGGGTTGGTTGAGCGAGCGAATCGCTTCGGCCGACGACAATGCTCAAGTGGCACTGACGGTTAAACGCAATGGCCAAGAGCAAGAATTGACCGCCACCTTGAATGAACAAAGTTACAGTCAATCTGGCGATCGTCGTTCAAACAACAACAGTCAACAAATGAACCGCGACCAAACGCAATTCGCCAATCGAGTCGATCGTCTTGAACGCGAAATGTCAGAACTCCGGCGTGCAATCGCTTCGCTGCGCAGCGACCTGAACCTGAATCAGGCGACTCAACAGGACGCCAGCACTGAGTCGGCAGCCAGCGTACAGGCCGATGCGCGCAACGCAAACCGACAAGGACAACGTGACAACGATCGCGAAGACCAAACGAGTCGCGACGAAACCACGCTCGATGTCCAAAGTCGTGTCGACGGATCGAACGACGCGGCTGATGCACGTGCGAACCGCCGCAACAATCGCAACCAAAACGGTAACACGGACGCCGAACTCAATGCGGACGCCAAACTCAATGCGGACGCCGAAGTCACCGGCGACACCAAAGTCGAAAGCAACACTGAAGTGGAGTCCGCTGTCGAGTAATCACGACCATGACGCGTGATGGATCGTCGCTTCGACCAGGCACCCCGGACATGTTCCGGGGTGCTTTTTTTGCGGTTCCAGTTGAAGCCGGAAGTGGGGTGGCAGAAAAATGATGGGCAGAAAAATACCAGCGTCGGAAACATGACAGGAAAATAGGTGACAAGAAAATAAGCAGAGCACGTCGGGCCAATCCGGGATTCGATCCTCCCCTTTTCTTGTCACCTATTTTCCTTTTGACCTTCTCCCCACCTATTTTCCTGCCCACCATTTTTCTGCCATCGCCCCAGCCCTCGCCCGATCGAAAATCCGGTAGACTCGTTCCGTTTTCTTCTGTTCTTCTTCTCGCAAAACCAACCCTTTATGTCGCTCTCCATTCGCTCTTTCGGTGGGATCACTCCGCGTCTGGGCCAACGCGTTTATGTCGATCCGGCGGCCACGGTGATCGGCGACGTTGTCTTGGGTGATGATGCCTCTGTCTGGCCGGGGGCGGTGATCCGCGGCGACATGGAGCCGATCAAGATCGGCGACCGCACGAATGTGCAGGATACCGCCGTCCTGCACACCACCCATGACGGCGATTTCAATCCCGGCGGATGGCCGTTAACGATCGGCGACGACGTCGTGATCGGCCACCGCGCGATCCTGCACGGCTGCACGGTCGGAAACCGCGTTCTGATCGGCAACGGCGCCGTGGTCAACGATGGCGCCGTGATCCCCGACGAAGTCATCGTCGGGGCCGGCTGTGTCGTGCCACCCGGCAAGACGCTCGAAAGCGGTTTCGTGTATGTGGGCAACCCTTGCAAACAGCTCCGCCCCGTCAGCGAAAAGGAAGTCCGATTTTTCCAATACTCGCCGGCCCACTACGTCGAAATCAAAAACCAGTATCTGGCCGAAGCGGAAGGCCAGTGACGCGAACCTGCCTTGAGTTGCCCCACGGAAGTGCCAAGGTTGGAAGCAAGACATTTTCTTGTCACCCATTTTCCTGTCGACCTTCCGCTTGTCCCCCATCGAGGCAAGCTGGAAGCTTACCCCACGGTCATACCGGCCACCGCGTCGCGGATTTTCGTGACCAGGGAATCATCGAGGTCGCTGAGCATCGGCAGCAGCGGACCGGTCGCCGCGATGCCGGCTTCGGCGACGGCATGGTGCAACACGCGGATCGGGCTGTACGTGTTTCGTAAATCCTCCAGCGGCAAGAACCACTGTCGAATCGACTCGGCGGTTTCGAAATCACCGGCTTGGATCGCGCGAAGCATTTCCATGCTGCGCGCCGGTGCGACGCAGACGCATCCGCTGGTGAAACCGGTGATGCCGAAGTCACGCAGGTGCACGATGGCGGGTTGTTCGCCGATGCCGCTGACCATCCGCGAGGTCGGAAAGACGTCACGGATTTCTTTGAGATAATCGTCCTGGCTGGGATCATCGCGAACGACGGCGTACTTGACCCACGAGATGACGCCGTCGCGGTGCAACGCGTCGACCCATTGGGCATCCAGCCAGCGATCAAATTTCAGATACAGCACCAGGGGTTTGCCGTAGCGTTCGGCCAGCAGACGAATGCCGGTCGCGATGCCTTGCTGGTCCACGACATCACGTGCCGGCAGCAACATCGCGGTGGCGTAGTCATACTCGCGCAAGATATCGACTTGATCGACGGCCAATCCGTAGGCCGGGCCGATCGAGGGCACGACGGAGGTCTGGTCGCCGGCGGTTTCACTGAGCATCGTCAGGGTCTTGGCGTACTCGCTGAGCCGCATGTGATAGAAGACGGCGTTTCCACCGTACAACAACGACCGGATTCCGCCGTCTTCGAGAAACCGAATCAGTTTGGCATTCTCGACGGAACAGACTTCGCCATCACCGTCACGCGCCAGCGGCGGCACGGCGAAAACACTTTCGGACAAATGGCTGGGATCAAACGAACTGGTAAGCATGGTTTCAGTGCAATCCGGGAATCGGCATGGTGACGCGGTACAGACCGGTGCGGGCGGTGACAAACATGGTTTTCCAATCGTCGCCACCGAAGCAAACGTTGGCCGGCTGCTGGGGAAACGAGACGACGCCGATCTGTTCTCCGGCAGGAGAAAAGATCTGCACACCGATGTGGGTGGTGATGTAAACATTGCCATGAACATCCAACGCGATCCCGTCGGCGCCGGTTCCCGATTTCCCTTCGGGTTGCTGCACGGTGCAGAACGTTTTCGGCGGAGACAACTTTCCGGGTCCGGCGACCTCGTAAACCAGCATCTCGGCCTGTTGGCTGGGACAGACATAAAGACGTTTCCGATCGGGCGACATCCCGATGCCGTTGGGCGCGGCCAAACCCTCGGTGACGCGAGAGACCGTGCCGTCGGAGGCGATGTAGTAGACCGCCTGAACAGTTTGCGGCAGCGGCGTGGGGGCGCGGAACAGAGGGTCGGTGAAATAGATTCCGCCCTCGCCGTCAACGGTCAAATCGTTGGGCGCGTTGAATCGTTTGCCATCGTACTGCGACGCCAATACGGTCGCATTTGCGTGTTCGTCATAGCGGACCACTTGGCCGTCCATCTGACAGGCCAAAATGCGTCCGTCGCTAGGGATCAGGATGCCGTTGGTGTGCTTGGAGTCACCGGTGAACAGGCTGATCGATCCGTCGGCGTGGAGCCGGTGGATGGCGGAGTTGGGAATGTCGGTGAACAACAGCGTTTTGGATTTCGGTTCCCAGGCGGGCCCTTCGGTAAACGCGAATCCGTCTTGAACCAATTCGACCTTGCCGGTCGGCTTGATGGTCTCGGCCGTGTCGCCTTGAGTCGTGTCATCTTGAGCCGACACGAGCGGTTGCCCGATGGCTAGCGCTGCGAAACCGACCACCAACGAGTAGAGAACAGAATGCAGATTCATAGTGGGTGCCTCACGTTAATAGTTCCTGTCGAAGCCGTTCAAAATAGTCCAACATTGGTCGCGGCACACCGAGCGAATCGATCACGCCGGAGTGACTTTGCACGTGCCGTTCGTTGTCCGCCCAACCGTCCCAAACGATCCCATGCACCACGTGCTTGGCGAGCAACGTGCGGACGATCGGACCGGCGATGCGAAGCTGGTTGGTCGACAATTCCAATGGATTCGTTCCGGCGATCAACGTCGATTGTTTGCACATCGCTTTCTCGTCTTCGCCGGAACCGCCGGGGATCGTCAATTGGACCAACATCGGCATTCCCAACGTCGCCCAGCGGTCAATCATCTGGCCGAAGTCGAGCGCCGACCGTGGCAACGTCGCATCGCTGGAATAATTTAATCGTACGTCCAGCCCGACGCCCGCCATTCCCAGCCCGCTGCGTGCCAGCGCATCGGCAAAGTGCAAGGCGGAAATCCCATCGCGGTGCTTTGCCAGGTATTCGCCGAAGGGCTGATCAAACGAAATGATCGCCGGCGTATTGGGATCGATGCGGCGGACGGTTTGCAGCACGGCGACGGCGAGCCGCATGACTTGCTCGTCGTCCAACGCGATCGGCCCGGGCGTATTCAATCCCGCGGCACAATTCCAAAGCTGCACCGAACCGCGATAACGTTCAACCACCCGCTGCGTGTAGTGCGTAATCGATTGCACGAACGAATCAAAGTTGTCTTCGATCAGATACATCCACGGCGGCATCAGCTCTTTGCGAAAGTCAATCAGCGGCCCTGCCAAGACGCGAATCCCACGCTCGACGCACCACTGAATCGTTCGATCGCTGGCGTCAAATTCGAAACGCCCCGCTTCGGATTCGATCGTCCCCCAGTTCAATCGGACCGCCGCACAATTGAACGCTTTCTGGAAACGCGAACTCAAGGCGGAACGTGTCGGAGACGGCGGAATCACACTGCCGGCCAGCAGCGTGCCGAGTTGCGGTTCGCGTTGCTTGCGATAGGCGATCGATTGAAGCGCGAACGATTCACCGAGATCCGCGATGGCTTGTTCGAGTGTGGCGATGGCTTGCAAGGCATGCCGAGAACATTCCTGCAGATCCGACCGCGCCTCGGCCGCATCGAGAAACTGCGACGTTCCCCGCGCGACCAGTTCCGGGAATCGATCTCCCAGCGAAAGCCCCGCCCGTTCCCAATTGCTGGACTGTTCCCGTGCCCGGTAACAACTGCCCCGCGCCAGTTCCAGGTACAGCAGATGCGGTTGTTCCTGAGGCATCAACGAACAAGTCGAAAGCGTTCGATAACCGAGCCCCTTCGTCGGACAGGTCAAATACAGCTTTCCCGAGGTGTCGACCGGTCGTGAAATCGAAAGAACGCCTCCCTGGACGCTGTTCTTGCATTCCCACGGCACACCTTCGATGCCACAGATGTACGCATCTTTCCACAGCGTTTGTTTCAACAACTGGGTCGAATCGGATGGGACAGCGAAATGAAATTGCCCCATGGTGCGGGCCAAACAATCCGGTTGCGGGATGGAAGAGGCGATGGTCAACATCCAGACTGGCAGAATCCGGAATCGGACGCCAGTTTACCGACTGATCGTGTCCGCCGCGACCATGGCGGCCCGCTCGTCACGAAACGCCACTGGTTGGCAGCGGCGTCAGATTCTCGACAATACGGCGGTCCAATCGGCCGGTCCCGCAGCCGGAGACCCAGGCGGGAACAACAGACCACTCCCAACCCCGAAGAATCACCGTGACGCAGCCCGCTGAATCGAAGTCCGAATCGCTGTACGAATTCGACGATGCCGGAGCGTTACTGCAGACACATCTGCCGCTGCCACGAAAGAGTGGGAAAGTTCGCGACCTGTACGACTTGGGAGACGATTTGCTCGTCGTCAGCACCGATCGCATCAGTGCGTTCGACTTCATTTTGCCGTGTGGGATTCCCGAGAAGGGCCGCGTGCTGACGCAGATGAGCGCATTCTGGTTCCATCATCTTGGCGTCCGACATCACCTCAAATCGACGTCCGTCCCCACGGATTTGTCCGCCTCGTTTGACACCGGCCCGCTGGAAGGCCGCATCATGGTGGTCGAGAAAGCGGAGGTCGTTCCGTTTGAATGCGTGGCGCGGGGGTACCTGGAAGGCAGCGGCTGGCGGGAGTACCAGGAGACCGGCGCGGTCTGTGGCAACAAGCTTCCCGCCGGGTTACGCCAATGCGACCGCCTGCCCGAACCGATCTTTACCCCGGCGACCAAGGCCGAAGAAGGCCACGATGAGAACGTCAGCATCGGGCGGATGATCGCGGACCTGGGCAGCGATCTCGCGCTGCGTTTGCGAGCCGAAACACTGAAGATCTATTCAGCAGCAGCCGACCACGCCCGCTCGCGAGGGATTCTGATCGCCGACACCAAGTTCGAATTCGGTTTGGTCGACGGCGAGGTTGTTTTGATCGACGAAGTCTTGACGCCCGACTCGTCGCGTTTCTGGGACGAATCCGTTTACGCCCCCGGTGCCGCCCAACCCTCGTTCGACAAACAATTCGTCCGCGAGTGGCTGTCACAGTGCGGCTGGGATAAACAAAGCGATCCGCCGAAGCTGCCCGACGACATCATTCGGCAGACCGCGGCCAAGTATCGCGAAGCTTTCGAGCGATTGGCGTAGTTGCCCGTAGGATAGGCTTCCAGCCTGTCATGGCGAAAACGACAGGCTGGAAGCCTATCCCACACTCAATTCCCGTCACTGATTGTTCTGACAGTCCTAAGTGATTCCGCAACCGTTGGTGTCCAGCCTTTAGGCGACTCCCGGTCGCTGCGACGCAGCGACAGTAGGCGGCTAAAGCCTGCACACCAACCCCCCAATGCCTAAGCCATTCAAGTATCGCATCTTCTGGAGTGGGACACGTCTTTTGCGCTCGCGTTAAACGACCTTGCAGTGATCCAAGATCTCGTCGGCGCCGGCGCGATAGCCGACGTAGAAGGGCCCGAATTCCGCATACTTGGCACTGGCGATGTCAAAACGCATCTTATAAACGATGTCCTTCAGGTAATCCGGGTTGCGGGCCCACAGCGTGACCATCCACTCCCAGTCATCCAAACCGACACCGACGGTGATCAACTGCGACACCTTGCCGGCAAAGGCGATCCCGCTCTGAGCATGCTCGGCCATCATCTTGTTGCGATGGCTGAACGGTTCGGTGAACCAGTTGGCTCCCGGCACGCGACTTTTGTTCATCGGATAGAAGCACGCCGCCGGCCAATCGGGAAACTCCGGACGCAAACGCTGCTCGTTCATCATCGGCAACCGTCGCTCATAGGCGGCCACCTTGGCTTTCAGCTCGTCGGATTCGGGATCGGCCCCTTCCGAGATCAACCGATCCCGAAATCGCTCGATCGTCGGAACATATTCACTGACTTCGCTGATCGAGACAAACGACCAAACCCCTTCGACGAATTGCCCCAGTGGAGGCGCGATCAACGACTGGTGAATCGCATCGACCTTCGCCGGGTCAGGGTCCATGACGATCAATCCAAAATCAGCCTCGTGTCCGCTGATCCAATAGCTGGCGATCCGCTCGGGAGCCACATCGTCCGGCGGCGACAGTGCCGCACAAAACTGCGTCACGCATTCCGGCGTCAACGGCGCCGCCATCGCTTCACGACGAAATCGATAAAAGAAGTGACCGCAATGCCAACCGTTTTCGGGAATGGTCGAGGGCTCGGGAAGCGGGGCGGCGTGTGGACTGGGACGACCGGACATAGGCGAAGAAACGCTAGTGGACGGGGGGGGAAGGAATGGCAATCGCGAGGGCGCGGTGAACGATTATCCCAGCTTTGCCGCCGGCGCGCAAGCCCCGTACATTTTCACCACGCAACGGCTTCAGAACGAGCCGGCGCCCTCGCCGGAGACGATCGCGTCGTCACGGCGGGAGGCGTTGCGGGGACGCACACGTAACTCACGACACTGGCTGACGCCACGTGCTGATGCCATTGGCTGACGTCACGTGCTGATGCCATTGGCTGACGTCACGTGCTGATGCCACTGGCTGACGCCACGTGCTGATGCCACGTGCTGATGCCACGTGCTGATGCCACGTGCTGACTTGCAACTCATGGGGCGAACCGGCGACTTGAGGAAAACTTGAACTCCTCTAGCGGAATCATCGACTTTTTCGCTAACAGTGATCCCACCACGGCTCACGCTGCATCCCGAGCGGAATCGACTCCTTCAATTTGATGGTGTTGATCCGGTCGAAACGCTCGGCAACGGATACGACGATTGCTCCGGATGATTGCCTGCCAGTGGAACTCCTCATCTTCACGTAGCATCTGCGGCGATACGACCACCAAGGCCGTCCTTTTTTCCGGTCGTCCGACGCACGCGCAAGGAAGCAATCGAGATGCAACGACGTCAATTTCTCGCCCTTCTGGGCTCACTCGCAGCGACCTCCGCTGCCGAACAATCGTTCGCCACGCCGCCCCACTTGGTCGAACCGGTCCATCGTGTGGCCAACGCGGCAAGCCTGGCCCCCAGCCCCCCGGTCAAACTGTCGGCACTCGACGAGGCTCTGATGCGGGCCCGCCGGAGCCTGGTGAACTGCCAAAACACGATCAACGACTACACGGCGTTGTTGATCAAACGGGAACGAATCGGCGACACGCTCGGCCCGCACGAGTACATGTCGGCAAAGATTCGCTGCCGCAAAGTCGTCGACAACCAGATCGTCCAGCCGCTCAGTGTTTACCTGAGCTTCGTCAAACCGGCCAGCATCAAGGGCCGCGAAGTCCTGTATGTCGAAGGCCGCAACAACGGAAACCTGATCGCACATGAAGGTGGATTCAAAGGCCGCTTCCTGCCGACGGTCAACCTTCCGCCGACCGGTACGCTGGCCATGCGCGGGCAGCGGTACCCGATGACGGAGATCGGACTGGAAAACCTGCTCGTCAAACTGATCGAGCGGGGCGAACAAGCCAAGCAATTGCCGGACGTCAAAGCCGAGATGCGATCCGGCATCAAGGTCAACGACCGACCTTGCATGCTGCTGACCGTCACCCAGCCCACACCGCGCCGGACCTGCTGTTCTACCAGGCCAAGGTGTACATGGACGAAGAACTCAACGTGCCGATCCGCTACGTCGCCTACGATTGGCCCGCGCCGAACCAAGAGAAGCTGTCGGTGATTGAAGAGTACAACTACTTGAATCTGAAGCTGAACGTCGGCCTGACCGACGCCGACTTCGATCCGAACAATTCGAAGTACAACTTCTATTGAGCCAGCACGGGCGGCACGAGAAAGCACTCGTCATCGGCCGCGGGGGCATTGGCCAAGGCGGCAGCGCGATCCAGCCCTGGCGTCAGCTCATCGCGGCGCCAGCGGTTATCGACGTCCAGCGCCGTCGTCATCGGCTCGACATCGCTGGTGTCCAGCTCGGACAACTTCGCGACGAAACCTAGAATGCTTTCCAACTGCGGGCCGAGGTGCTCGACTTCGTCGTCGGAAATTTCCAGCCGCGCCAGCAATGCCAGCTTGCGAACGTCGTCTGCCGAGAGTGCCATGATTTCCTCGCGATCGGCTATTTAGCGCCACTGACGTCAAACGGCTTGGTTCGCACTCGCTTGCGAATCGCTCCGCTGCGGATGCACTGAACGCAAACGCGCATCGATTTGTTGACGCCGTCGGGCAGTGTCACGTGGACCTTCTGCAGGTTGGGAACAAACTTGCGACGGGTGATTCCGGTGATTTTGGTACCGACACCGCCCAAATACTTCGCTTTACCGCGAGTTTCGATGCGATTGCCCATCTGCACTTTCTTTCCGCAAACTTCACATTGTCGTGCCATGGCACATTTCCCCCCATCGTATCGCGTGGGGGCTCCTCAGCCGGTTTGTTCGTTGGATTGCTATTGTGATCTAATCGACTTCGACACGGTCAACCCGAGTCCATCGGAACGGAGTCCGTTTGACCTGGGGCCATCGGAACCGAGCAGGTCTCGCCCGGGTCAGCGATGGCCAGGCGAGCCCCAGAGCGGGCCGCCCGCGTTGTCTCATTTTTCGCCGGAAACGCGTCGAAGGGTCAAGACTATACAAACACAGGGGATCCGGCGAAAGAAGTAATCCCCCACCAATCTTTCTTGAGCGAAAGAGTGCAGATTTCTCAAGATCCGCGCCCGGGCGGCCGAAAACTCTTCCTAAGCCTCCTTCCCCGACGCATTTCCCGTCGATTTCGGCACGTCCCCGGCGTCGTGCGCCGATCACACGACGTTTTGCGACCACCCTACCGAGCCTTGCGACCATGACCGCCTCCGATCGCACCATCGATTCACCTCGAAAAACGGCCATCACCCGCGTCCTGCCGGCCCGCTTGGCGACCGCGTCCCTCGCTCCGCTGCTGATCGCGTTGACCACCGGGTGCTCCACGCTCCCCTCGACACGCGGACTGGACCTGATGAATCCCGCCTCGAACCTGCTGTCTCCCGGATCGGCAAAAACCACATCGCCCTACCAAATGCTCGACGGCACCGCGCCGGCAACCGCGCTGTCAGGCACGGCCGGGCTGACCGAAGAGGCCTACTACAAGATCCGAGAAGCCAAAGCACAAAACGCGATCGTGCTGCAAGTCGCCGAAGACGAACAGCCCGTCCGCGTGCTGCCGCTGCCGCCGGGCCAAAAGAGCGTCTTTGTCAGTGAATTGCTGACCCAAACCGGCGTGCTCCAAAAGCTCGGCAGCGTCCAAGCGACCCTCTACCGCCCCTCGCCCGATTCGATTTCCGGGGTGCGGATGGAGATCCAATTTGCCGACGACGGAACCGTCGACCCCACAACCGACTACGGTTTGCGGCCCGGCGACCGGGTTCAGATCCAAAAGAAGACGACGACCGCCATCGAGAGCCTGGTCAACATGGCCCTGCGTCGCTAGCGGCCTGTCGCAGCTCAGTTTTCGGGTAGTGGACGAGGCGACGAGTCCTTGCCAATCTGCCGACTACAGAGGACTCGTCGCCTCGTCCACTACCGCCTACCCGAAAACCAAGGTGCGGCGGAGTACCAGTGCTCTGTCAACTTTTCGATTGAGGGTGGCGCGGAAAACGGGTCAGGTACCGTCAAACGAGCCGCTGACAAAGCTCTCGCGCGGACCAGGCGAACCACTGGAAGTCGGCTGTGGTGCTACGATAATATGATGGCGATCCGCCGCGTTGCCTTTGCCCCCCCCTCCGTGCGATCCCGATCGGGTTGCTGGCGAGCCGTCCATGTCTGAAATCGTCCATTGCCCGAAGTGCCATTCCGCCGTCACGGTCGGTGCGGACCAAGCCGGCAGACGCGTGCAATGCCCCAGTTGCCTGAAAGAATTCCTCGCACCGTCGTCACTCGGTGGGGCCGGATCGAGCGCGGAGGATGAGGACTGGCTGTCGCTGGCCGATCCAGACGAACTCACCGCGACGCCCCATCCATCCGCATCCGCATCACCAGCGGCCGCGCCACCAGATCTCGACGACAACGACGACGACGACCTGTTCGGCGAAAATCCGTTCGTTGACGTCTCCGATGACGATGGCCTGGAGAGCGAATCAGACTCGACAGATCTGTTCGCAGGACTGCCATCACTGGACGAACTGCCGAGTTTCGCTGCCGGCCCAACAACAGGCGGCCCAACAACAGGCGGCCCAACAACAGGCGGCCCGGTAAAAGGCGGCCCCGCATCAGGCCCGGCGGCCAGTCCGGCGGCGGCCAAGCCGACCCCGCCAACCGAAGCCGCCGCCACGATCGACCCGAACGAAGAGTTCCGGGTGACCTGCCCGATCTGTGGCAGCATGCTGTCGGCCAAAGTCAAGCAGACCGGAAAGACGATCAAGTGCGGTGACTGCTACAGCGAAGTCCGCGTCCCCAAGCCGCCGAGAAAGAAGACCAAGCCGCAGCGTGACGACAACGCCGAGACGTTTCAATTTGTCGAAACGGGCGCGACCGGTCGGCCGGAGGATCCCTTCAAGAAAAGCGCCGACGAACTGCTGCGCGAGGCCGCTCGGGAGCCCGACGAGAAGCGGTCCGAACCGGCGTTCGACGCACCCAGCACCATCGGATGGTTCAAAACCGTCTTTGGGATCTTCGTCGACCCTGGAGTCATCAGTCATTTTCTAGGGCTCTCGATTCTGCTGGCGATTCCCGCGGCCCTGACGGTCGCGGTGCCCGTCTTTGCGTTGGGCATGTTTCCGCTGGGATTACTCGGGATCACCCTGACGGTGTCCTGTGGATTCGCGATCCTGTTCGGCGTGGCCAACGAACATGACCGCATCGAAGACTGGCCGACGCTCGACCCGACCGCCTGGTTTGAATCGCTGTGGCTGGTCGTTGCCGCGACCGCGATCGCCGTGGGACCGGCCTACGTCATCGCCACGCTGTTTGTCGCCGTCCCGGTGGTCAAGCTGGGCCTGGTGATGTTCTCGATCTACGCCGCGTTTCCGATCATCTTGCTTTCGATGCTGGACGAGCAATCGATCACGTCGCCCTTTTCCGCCGACGTCAGCAAGAGCATCACGCGGTGCCAGGAAGAGTGGGGCGCGTTCTACTTTTCGACCGGACTCCTGTTTGCCGCCCTGTTCGGCTACTTCGTGATGTGCTCCCTTTCGCCGGCCAGCATCGCGATCGGCGTGATCCTGTCGATCGGCGTGGTGTTCATGTACTTCGCCATCCTGGGGCGGCTGGCGTTGGCGATCGGCGAGGTCGTCGACCTGACGGCCTTGGACACCGAGGACGACGAAGAAGATTAGGCCTTGCTGCCGTAGGGTCGTGTGCTGATGACACCTTCGGCGGGACTTGATGCGGTCCCATAAAGTCGCTTGGGGATGCGGCCGGCCCGATAGGCGTGACGACCAGCGATCGCGGCATGCTTCATCGCCTTGGCCATCAGAACCGGGTCGCGGGCGTGGGCGATCGCGGTATTGAGCAGCACCGCGTCCCCGCCGAGTTCGAACGCCTGGCTGACGTCGCTCGCGGTGCCGACCCCGGCGTCGATGATCACCGGGTAATCGGGATCGTCTTCTTTGAGATACTCCAGGATGATCCGCAGGTTGTTGGGGTTGAGCAATCCCTGGCCGCTGCCGATCGGGCTGCCGGCGGGCATCACACTGGCCGCGCCCGCCTGTTTGAGTCGCCGCGCGGTGACGGGACAATCGCTGGTGTAACAGAGGACTTGAAATCCGTCGGAGGCCAGTTCGCGACACGCCGCGACCGTCTCGGCGGGATCGGGCAACAAGGTCTTGCTGTCGCCGAGGACTTCGAGTTTCACCCAATCCGCGCCGGGGTTACCGAGCGTTTTGAGGATTTCGCGGCCCAGTTTGGCGGCTCGAATGGCATCCGCGGCGGTGTAGCAACCGGCGGTATTGGGCAACAAGGTGTAACGATCCAGATCGATGAAATCCAAGATATTCTTGCCGCTGCGGTCGTACAGCCGTTCGCGGCGGACGGCCACGGTGACGCAATCGGATCCGGACGCGTCGAGCGAATCACGCATCTGCTCCATCGTGTCGTAACGCCCGGTGCCGACGATCAACCGGCTGGCCAGGGTGTGAGAGCCGACGACAAGCGGTGCGTCATCGGTCTCGGCCGAAGCGTTGGAAGTAGATGCGATGGACAATGGATTATCCGCCTCCGACCAGGGTTACGACTTCGACGTCGTCGCCGTCACGAACGATCGTGTCGGCATACGTTTCACGTGGGACCACATCCGCGTTGATCTCGACGGCCAAGTAGTTCGGCGGCACATCGACGGTGTCGAGCAGTTGCTCGACACTCATTTCCGAATCGATTTCGACGCGTCGGCCGTTGACGGTGATGGAGATCATCTCTTGGACTCAGTCGTTGTCGTCGTCAAAGGCCGCATCAAAGGCGCGGGTGCTGGGCGAGAAATCCAGTTTTTTGGTGAACTGGCACGCTTCGGCGGCACCGAACTCGCGTTCCATCCCACTGTCTTCCCACTCGATCGACAGCGGTCCGTTGTACCCGATGTCGTTGAGCGCGCGAATGATTTCTTCAAAGTTCACCCCGCCGCGTCCGGGGCTACGGAAATCCCACCCGCGTCGTGGGTCACCGAAATTCAGATGGCTGCAGTTGATCCCGCTCGTTCCGTCCAAGGTCACGATCGCGTCCTTGATGTGCACGTGGTAGATCCGATCGGGGAAACGACGCAGAAATTTGACCGGATCGACGCCCTGCCAAATCAGGTGGCTGGGGTCAAAGTTGAATCCGAATTCGGGTCGGTGGTCGAGCGCTTCCAGCGCACGCTCGGCGGTGTAGATATCGAAGGCGATTTCGGTCGGGTGGACTTCCAGCGCGAATCGCACGCCGCATTCGCCGAATACGTCCAAGATCGGATTGAATCGCTCGGCCAGCAGATCGAACCCGGCATCGATCATGCTCGGCGGAACCGGGGGAAAAGAGTACAGCAGGTGCCAGATGCTGCTGCCGGTGAAACCGTTGACGACTTCGACGCCGAATTTCTGGGCCGCCCGTGCGGTGTTTTTCAGTTCTTCGATCGCCCGGGTGTTGACGCCATCGGGATCGCCGTCGCCCCAGACAGATTCCGGCAAGATCGCTTGGTGGCGTTGGTCGATCAGATCCAAGACGGCTTGGCCGACCAGGTGGGCGCTGATCGCATGGCATTGCAGCCCGGCGTCGTCGAGCGTCTGGCGTTTCTTGTCGCAGTAATCGTCCTCCGCGATCGCCTTGTCGACCTCAAAATGATCGCCCCAGCATGCCAGCTCGATGCCGTCATAGCCGAATCCGCTCGTTTTTTGGACCATGTCGGTGAACGGAAGGTCTGCCCATTGACCGGTAAACAGGGTGACAGGACGCGACATGAAGCTCTCCAAAGGGAAACGGGATGGTCGGAATAATGAAAAGATGAAATTGGAAGAAATGCAATCCGATGCTTCCAGGGGTATTTTGCGCACCCGCTGCTAAAACCTGCAACAACCCTGAAAACCCTGCAACACCCCCGAAATCGCAGTTCCCGGTCAAAATGGTGGTCATCGGACCCAATTTGGGTGCCCTGGTCAGCGAGAGAGTTTCAATTCAAAGCAGGTGGAGATCACGCCGAGTCCATTGAGCGTTACCATCCTTGGCCTAGAATAAGATGGCTGAAACTCCCGCAAGGCGATTTCTGACCCGTGTGCATCTCTGCCCCGTGTGTTTGGCCCGGCTCCTCCTTTTTCCGAAAGACTCGAAATGGCTCATAAAAACGGCAAGACTGCTTCAGCTCCACGCCCCACTGGTTCGACCACCGCAGAAGCTGTCGCCAATCGACTTCGCCAATCGCTGCTCCATCAGCGGGAAGAGTTGGAGGTCGATAAGCTGTTTCGAGCCCTCGTCAAGTTGGAAGGCAGCGACTTGCACCTCAAGGTCGGCCAGCCGCCGATGGTCCGCGTCGGCGGATCGCTCAAACCACTCAACCGCGGCCCGATCGACTCCGAAGAGATGGTCGACCTGTTGCTGCCGATGATGGACGAACGCAACCTGCTGATTTTCGAAGAGGAAGGCGGTGCCGACTTTGCCTACCTGATGATGGTCGACGGCGTGCGTTGGCGTTTCCGTGTCAACATGCTCAAGTCGCTGGGAAATATCGGTCTGGTCGCCCGGCGGATCAATAACTTCATCCCCGACTTTCGCGGGCTTTACCTGCCCGATTCGATCGAAGGCCTGTGCCACTACGAACAGGGCATGGTGCTGTTGGCCGGGGTGACCGGTAGCGGCAAAAGTACGACGATCGGATCGATGCTCAACTACATCAATTCGATCTATCGCAAACACATTTTGACCCTCGAAGACCCGATCGAATTTATCTTCACCGAAGACAAATGCCTGATCAACCAGCGGGAAATGGGGCAGGACGTCAAGGATTTCAGCATCGGGATGAAGCATGCGGTGCGTGAAGACCCCGACATCATCTTGGTCGGGGAACTTCGTGACGAAGAGACCTTCATGACGGCGATTCACGCCGCCGAAACCGGTCACCTGGTGTTCGGGACCATTCACGCGGCGAGTGCGTCGACGACGATCGGTCGGATTTTGGACCTGTTCCCCGAAGAAATGCACAACGCCATTCGCAGCGCGATCGCATTCAACATGAAAGGCATCGTCGCCCAAAAACTGCTCAAAAGTATCAAACCCGGCGTCTCACGGGTCCCGACCTGCGAAGTGATGACGTTCAACCCGACGATCCGAAAACTCGTCCTGGAGGGCAAGGACGAGAAACTGCCCGACGCGATTCGCATCGGTGCCGATGACGGAATGCAGGACTTTACGATGAGTCTAAAAGGCCTGATCGATGACGAATTGATCGATCGCCCCACCGCCTTCGCCGTCGCGCCAAACAAAGACGCGCTGAAAATGGCTCTCAAGGGCATCGATGTGAAAGCCCCCGGTATCTTGTAAGCTCTTGCGGCGACCATTTCCTTTGCCAACTCAACTCATCTGCTCTTGCCCGTAATTGATGGCCGAACAACCCCCACCCCAGCTCTGGCAATCCGTTGCCCCCGTCGAATTCTCGCCCAAGCTCAGCGACAACACGAAAGTCCAAGCCCTGCTGATCAGCACCCGCCAGGGCGCCGGTTATGAAGTCGCTGCCGGACAGATCTCCCACGCGATTCAGTCGCGTGCCACGCAGGTCTTGCTCGACTTCACCGCCGCCGGATGCGCGATGCGGTACATGATCGACGGGCTTTGGGAACAGTTACCGGCACTGGACCGCGAAACGGGTGACGGCATGCTGATCGCGCTCAAGCAACTGTGCCTGCTCAACCCCGCCGATCGGCGGAGTGCCCAGTCGGGATCGGTCGCGGTCAAGCTCAAGAAAGAAAAGTTTGACCTGGTGCTGCAGTCCCAAGGTGTGCCCACGGGCGAACGCGTCCTGGTTCGCTTGGATTCGCTGCAGATCCCGTTCGAGACGCTCAGCGATCTCGGTATGCGGGACAAAATGGTCACCGCCTTGAAACAGCACCTCAATGATGAAGCGGACATCGTGCTGCTGACCGCTCCGAAAACCGAAGGCCTGACGACGACCTGGAACGTCGCAATCAACGCCGCCGACCGCTTCTTGCGAGATTTCCAATCGTTCGAAGATCAGGCCCGACCGGAGCCTGAAATCATCAATATCAATGCCAATTACTACGGCGGCGGCACGGGCCTGACGCCCTATGAAGCGGTCCGCAAGGCGATCCTGAAAGAACCCGACGTCTTTCTGTTCCCCGGAACCGTCGATGCCGAATCCTTTCAACTGGCGCTCGACCAAGTCAGCAAAGCGGAAAAGAAAATCATCACACGGATGGTCGCCGGCGGGGCGGTCGAGGGCCTGGTGCGTTTGATCGCCCAATACCCCGATCAACGCGCCGCGATCGCGCAAAAGGTTTCCTGCGTGCTCGGCCAACGTCTCGTCCGTCGACTTTGCGATAACTGCAAAGTCGGATTCCAGCCGCCGCCCCAACTGTTGCAACAACTCGGCATTCCGCCGGGACGCGTCACGCTGTTGTACCAGCCCTTCATTCCGCCGCCGATCGAACAACAGGTCGATGAAAACGGTCGCCCCGCGCCGATCACGCCGTGCCACAAATGCCAAGGCCGCGGCTACCTGGGACGCATCGCCATTTTTGAACTGCTCCTGCCCGGTCCCCAGTTGCGCGACGCACTGACCAAAACCCAAGACGTCGCACGGCTGGCGGGAATCGCCAAATCCGAAGGCTTCCACGGCGTGCAAACCGAAGCGGTGCTGACCATCGCCCGCGGTCTGACCGGTCTGGACGAACTGAAACGCGCCTTCGCCAAGAAAGCGTAACCGTGGGGTAAGCATCCTGCTTGCCAATCGAAGGCGTTCGCGGAAGCGGCGCGTGCCGTCCGGTCTCTGCCTCCACGGAAGCGGTGACCAGGCATGCCTCGCGAGCTCGGCAATCGCAAGCTGGAAGCTTACGCCACTTTAGATCACGCCTTCAAACAGCGCCGACCCGATTCGCACCATCGTCGCCCCCGCGGCGATGGCTTCGCGAAAGTCCCCGCTCATGCCCATCGACAACTCCGGCAACACGTCATCGCCGGATTCGACCAGCCGGTCGCGCAACTCCGCAACGCTGCGAAACTGGTTCGCCGCCTCTGCCGATTCGGTTCCCCATCCCGCCATCGCCATCAATCCCACGACCCGCACCGCGGTGAGTCCAGGAATCTTCAACAATTGGCCGACCGCTTCGGGCGAAAGACCGGTCTTGCTCTCATCGCCGCTGATGTTGACTTCCAACAAGACCTCGGCGATGCGTTGCTGACGACTCGCTTCCTGGTCGATGGCGCGCAACAACCGCTCGCTGTCGACCGAATGGATCAGTGGATCAAAGCGAAGCATCCGCCGGAGCTTGTTGGTTTGGACATGACCGATCATGTGCCAGCGCAAGCTGCGATGGGCGTCGGCTGAAACAGCCGGGGCGATCGCTTCGGCTTTCTGCCACAACACTTGCGGACGGCTCTCGCCCAGGTCGCTGCAGCCGGCGTCAAAGAGCATTTCCGTCGTCGCCGCGTCGACATACTTCGAAACGCCGATCAGGCGGACCGAACCGGGGTCCCGGCCCGCCGCCGCGGCGGCGCTCCGAACCTCGTCGTTGACGGCCATCCAATTGCGACGGATCCGTTGGGCGGTCTCAGGGGGCTGCGGCATCGCGTTCATTGCGTCAACTGGGATTGTCTTCTACCGTGATCAAGTCTTCGTAGGACTCTTCCTTGGCATCAAATCGGGCACAGTAAAAGTCCGCGATCATTTGTTTGCCCAGAAACGTTCGTGGCCCCGACGGCGCCATCGAACGGTACAGAATCCACTGAGCCTTTCCCATCTGCATCCGATACGCCGCGGCGGTCCGCTGCGGGATCAGTTTCAATTGCTCGGCAACGGTCAGCTGTCGCCACGTTCGTTTCATTGAAAAGCGGTCCCGCGAAACGTCCACCCACAGGGGCACAAACAACTGACCGTGTCCCTGTGAGGCGAGCAACAAGTGTCGATCTTCGGTGGCCCGCAGCCGCGTCGGCGAAGGCGAATTTTTCCATTCCGCTGCCGACAATGGCAACACCAACGCGCGTCGACGATGGTCGCCCAGAAACAACTCCGTCGTCTCCGCTTCGGTCTCCACACCGATCCCATCGGCCAGCGGGAAACGGATCTGATAGTCGATCAACGGCAGAGGGACCGATGTCGCGTCGCTGTTGACACCCTGGTCACGGTCGTGCCGCACGTCGGCGGCCCGATGCAGTGCTTCATGGAACTGTCCCCGGACGATCGCGTCGGCAAAGAAACAACAGCGATCTTCGCGCAGGACCATGAATTGACGCTGCAAGATATAGCCCGCCTCGTGCAGTTGCTCCATTTCCAGATAGTGGACGTCGTCATCGGTGTACTCGCAAGTCGATACCCAGTCGCCCAGGGGTTCAAGAGGCTGATCGTCGATCGCGATGGTCGTTTCACAGCGACCACTGATCAACGTCGATTTTCCGGCGGTCCATTCCAGTCGCGACTGGCGATCGGCGTACTCGACCACCGTTCGCCCGCGCCGCACGTCCCATTCGGGAAGCAGGCAGATGACCTTGGCCTCTTCGTCGTGCAACATCGCTTCCGGCAAACTGACCTGCCACGCCAGTCGTCCCTTTGTCTGCCCTGTTCCCAAAGCGGCCTTGATAGCGGGCTGCAACGTTTCCGGATCCAGTTCAGCGGCGAAAGTCAAAAGCCCGTGTTTCCCCAAGTCATCCTGAACGTCTCGCTCGCTCAAACTTGAGAACGCCTGGACGCCGCCGCGGCCGGTCAACGCCGCAACCCACGTGGTCAATTCGATTGCGATCTCGTCGATCGCTTTTTCAAAGGCCGAGCAGCCGATCGACGTTTTGGACTTTGCCTTGCGGTCTTTTTGCTTCGTCTTTTTCGCCGGCTTGGGCGGTGGGACGAACCGCAGCAGACGACGCAAACGCAACAAGGAAGCCAACGCGAGCCGGCACTGGTGTGGCTGGGCGAGCACGGCGGAAACGGAAAGATCATCTTGCTCACACCACTTTTTGAGCGCCTCGATGCTGCTGCCGGCCAACCGACGGCACGAGGGCAACGCGGCGAGACGTTGCGAAAGTGTCAGCCCGATCTCGGCGACACCGATCAAAACGGCTGGATCAGTCGGATCACATTGAAGCAGACCGTCACGATAATCTTGAATCGTCCCCAACAGGCTCCACCAGTCGGCTTCCTCAAGGTATTGCAACAATCCCGGCATCGCCGCCGACCAAACCAGGACTTTCCAGACCTCACTCAACTCGTTCGGGCTGCGGATCAACGACTCTTGAAAACGTCGCACCATCACGTCCGGCTCGATCGTGCGAAATCGCTTGCCACTGGTGCCCGCGCCGGCCGCCGTCCGGGTCAACCATTGCGTTTGGATGTCGCAGGGCGTTTGCAACGCGGTCGCCGCCCCCCAACGATAAATCGTTCCACGCCCAACCGCGTCGCCAAAGATCAGGCCGGTCGGTCGGGTTTCTTGGTCAGCGAGAATCCGTTTTCGCAAGGTCGTCCACTGGGCCGACGTCAGGGGGGACTCCTCGAGCACCACCGCGTCATTTCCGGCTGTCGATGGAGCAACAGCCGCAACCGCTTGCGGTGAGGATGCGTTCGGGTCAGGCATTTTGGGATGTCGACGCTTTCGGGGCATTGGAGGCTGGATTCAGGCAGGTCGAAAGGCGAAGATGGGAGACAGACGGCAGCGCGACAAAAATGGCACCGGTAGATCGGACGCTACCTTACCCGCCATGCTTGACTCTTGCACCTACTGTTCTTGCACCCACTGTTCTTGCGTCCTATCGCATCCCAATTCAATCTCTCCAGCGGCCTTTATGAATAAACGAATCCGACTCGGTTTAGCCTGTTCGCTACTGGGGCTGTTGATCCCGTTGGTCGGTTGCGGCAAAACGGCACCTCAAGGTGGCACCGATGCAGCGACGGAAAACGCGTCCGAACCTCTCGTTGCATCGAATTCGACGACGGTCGACGAACCCGAAACTCAAGCCTCCGATCCGGCCATCCCCCCGATTGATCCGAAACCTGAAACGCCCAAGCCCTCCGACGTCGTCGCGACGCCTGACGAGATGGAGTCCGGTCCCGGTCGGCCGCTGCCGTCACCGCCGGACATGTCCCCGGAGGAGAACGTGTCCCCGGAGGAGAACGTGTCCCCGGACGAGAACAAGGCGAACGCCCAATCGGCGACGACCGACGCCGCCGCGGAAGCCACCGCGCCCGAGGACGAACTTCCCCAATGGGAACCCGAGGGGCCGACCGCCGAAGAACTCGCGCGGAAAGCCTTTCAGCCGCCGCCGGGTGCAAAACAGCTGAGTGCAACCGGACGGCTGTGGATTGATCCCAAGCGTCAGCGTGTGATCATCGATGGCTACGTGGCGCTCAAACGCGGGGCACTGGAAATGTTTGCCTGTCCGGTCGGGACGAAAGAGCATGAGTCGATCGTTGCGGCGTTGGCCCGATCGCGTGAAGTGCATGCCGCCCTGTTGGCGGTCGACGCGACTCCAGGAACCCCGGTGCGATTTCGGCCGGAATTTGCGCCGCCGACCGGCCAGGTGATCCGGGTCTGGGTCTGCTGGTACGACACCAACGATAAATTCCACGTCGTCGATGCCCGAGAGTGGGTCCAGGATTTACAGACGGAAAAGGCGATGACGGCCGAATGGGTCTTCGCCGGCAGCGGTTTCTGGCAGGACGAAGAAACCAAACAAGAACATTACATGGCCGACTCCGGCGACATGATCTGTGTCTCGAATTTTTCCAGCGCGATGCTGGACGTTGCGATCCCCAGCAGTGCCGACGCCGACTCGCTGAGATTTGTCCCGTTCGAATCCAAGATCCCCGATCGCGACACGCCGGTGCGGCTGTTTTTGGTGCCGGTGCCGAATCCGTCGGACGCACCGTCCCCGTCAAATCCGACCGATCATGTGGAATTACCGACCGCGAGGGATGTCCCGCGGGCCCAGTGATCGAATCGACGACATTTGACCGGCAGACAGGACATTTGACTGGAAAACAGGCTGCCAGCGGCAAAAACCGGTAGGAATGCACAACCGGCACGGCCCCAATATTCATGGTGTCCGGGGGGGCTGATCCCAAGTCAGAGTGCGAATCCGGAGATGGGATGAAAAGTGCAACGTAGTGTTCGATGACGAAAAACGCCCGGTTTGGGCGATTCCAACCGTCGGAGCACAACACCATGCACGCGTTGAAACAGAAACTTTCTCGAACGTTCGGCCCGGACAGCCTGATTTTCGGATCGGCAGTCCTCTTTCTCGTCTTCATGCACCAGATGGCGTTCGAGGATCGTTTCGTCCTGATTCTGTATTATCTGGCGGCCGTCGGATCCGCCTATGCGCTGGTCCGTCGTCGCGCCCTCGGTCTGGCCAGCGCGATTGTCGCCGTCGTCACCGCGACGATGTTTGCCCAGCTCTACTACGCGGCCGAACCGACGACCTGGAGTCCGATCTTCGACGCGGTCCGAGACATGGCCGCCCTGGGAGCGGTGCTGTTTCTCACCGTCCGCGTTTTGATGGCCAGTTACCGGCTGCAGCGTGAAGAAAAACAGCGGGCGTTGGAGAACCAAATCCAGGAACAACTCGTCGCGATGCGTGCCCAGGCGCTCCGGCAAACCTCCCATGAAGTCCGCACGCCGCTGTCCACCATCACGGCCATCAGCGAAACCTTGCTCGACGGAAGCACCGGCGAGCTGAATGAATCGCAACGTGAGTTTGTGCAAGACATCGATGATTCCGCTCAGCATCTGTTGGCGCTGGTCAACGACATTCTGGATTACGCCAAAGCCGAAGCAGGCATGATCCGCTTGGCACCGCAACCGGTGGCGTTGGCCGAATTGGTGTCCCAGTGTGTGTCGATGGTCAGCGTGCGGGCGAAAGACGAAGAGATTTCGATCACCGCTCAAGTCGACGTGGAGTTGAACGAAGTGATCGCTGACCCGTTGCGACTGCGACAAATCCTGTTGAACCTGCTCTCCAACGCGATCAAGTACAACTCCAGCGGCGGCAGCGTGATCGTGCAGATCCGCCCCGACGAAAAGAACATGTTCCGCATCAGCGTGCGAGACACCGGCCGCGGCATCGCTCCAGAACACATGGAACACTTATTTGAACCCTATTATCAAGCCGCCATCGCCGACCAGGGCATCGGCACCGGACTCGGTTTGGCGATCATCAAGCACCTGACCGAACTGCACGGCGGAACCATCGACGTCGAAAGTGTCGTCGACACCGGAACCATGTTCACGATCCGTTTGCCGCGTGAAGCGGAAATGTGCGACGAACCGGCCGGCGAACGAACGCTGCGTCCCGAAGACGCGGTGTTGAATCTTGATCTCGCAGGCGTCTAAGCCATTTTGCAATCACCACTTGCCGCGAACCACAACTTGAACCAGCACGGGAATAGATAGGTTGATCATGATCGAACGCAACGAATTGAACAAAGGATTCGCCGAAGGGTTCGCGGAATCGTTTTCACAAGCGGCCGTCGATGCCCAACGCAAAATGCGAATCCTGGTCGCCGACGGGAACGCCACGATACGCAAGTTGTTGCGGATGGGGCTGGCCGGAGAATCCTACGAGATCATCGAAGCCACCAACGGGCCCGACGCTTACGCCTGCGCCACCGCCACGCCGGAACCACACGCGATCCTGCTGGACGCGGGATTGGGCGGAGGGATGGACGGATTGCAGGTTTGTCGCGAAGTGAAAAGCGACATGCAGTACCGCACCATTCCGATCGTCATGTTGACGACCACCGGATCGAGCGAAGAAATCAACGAGGCAGTCGAGGCCGGCGCCGACGAGTTTCTGAGCAAACCGATCAACCGCGGCGAACTCAAAGTTCGCTTGCGATCGATCACGCGACTTCACAAAGGCAATGCGGAGTTGATCGGCGCCGAAAGCGTTGCCCTGTCACTGGCCCGTGCCGTCGCCAGCAAAGACGGATACAGCAGCGGCCATGTCGAGCAAGCGGCTAACTTCGCCGTCGCGTTCGGGAAAGCCATCGGCCTCGACGCAGCGGAACTGAAGATGCTTCGCTACGGAGCCATCCTGCACAACGTCGGAAAGATCGCGATCCCCGATTCGATTTTGGAAAAGACGGGACCGCTGACTCCGCGCGAGCGCGCCCTGTTCCACCAGCACCCGCGCGTGGGCTGCGACATCTGCGCGCCGCTGAAACCGTTGGCACCCGTGCTGCCGATCATCCGACACCACAAAGAACACTTCGATGGCACCGGCTATCCGGACGGTTTGCGTGGCAACGAGATTCCGCTCAAGGCTCAAATCGTCGGCATCGTCGATGTCTACAGCGCACTGACCAATGATCGCCCCTTTCGACGCGCCAAGTCGCAAGCCGAAGCGGTCGAGATTCTGCAACATCGCGCCAAGCAAGGAATTCACGACCCCGAACTGGTCGACAAGTTTTGCGAAATGATTCAAGACGAAGCCCCCGAAGAAAGCCCGGATGCTGCGACCGACTCCGCTCCCTCGCACCTCGCCTCTCCCACTCTTTAACTTCTGTTCTGCCGAACTGCCATGCCCACCGAAAAACGAAAAGTGCTGATCGCCGAAGACAATCCCGGCTTGGCTCGCGTGTTGTCATTCAAGTTTAAATCCTGTGGATTCGAACCGATCACCTGCGGCAACGGAGGCGAGGCATGGAAGTCATTCTGTGACAGCCAAGTCGCTGCGGTCGTCAGTGACCATGAAATGCCGATCATGTCGGGGATCGAATTGATCGAACGCGTCCGCGAAATGGACGCGACGCTGCCATGCTTCTTGGTCACCGGACGTCAACTGGAATTGTCGCGTGACCCCCGCGTGGTCAAGTTGAAGATCGACACGGTGTTCGGCAAACCCTTCAGCCCCGGAACGGTCGTCTCGGCCGTCAGCGACGCCATCAATCAACACGCCTCCAAAGCTGCCTGCCCACCCGCCCCCGCTGCATCCACGCCGACCGGGGGAATGCCGTCGACCGGTCTACCAGGAGCAAGTGCATGAATCCAGCGGTCGCGCAAAACGGTACGCCCCAAGGCAATGCAGACCAGACAGCGTCTTTCGAGACAGCGTCTTCGATCGTCAAAGTCTGCACCTATGCCCAAGGTGGGCTCGACCGATCACTCGCCCATATCTTGGCCGAGGGGATCGGTTTGTCGGTCACGGTGGTCGAAGCGCGTGACGGCGGACACCCCTTGATCGTCCAGGCGACCTCCGACCCGCATCGCGTGCACACCGAACAAGCAACTGGCGCCGCGACGGTTCGCCAGGCCCTCGCGCTGCCCGCCGGAGGGATCGCCGTCTGGTCGGCGCCCGCGGACCATGCCGAACGCATCGGCCGTCACGCGATGACACTGCTCGAGCTCGAAATCTCACGCAACGAAACCAAACAGTTGCTGGCCGAAGTCGATTCGTTGACTAACCAGGTGATGCAGGACTTTGAAGAACTGTCGCTGATCCGCGCGCTCGCCTCCAGCCTGGAACTGCCACAGACCGAAGAGGACACCGACGGTTTCGTCCTCGCCTCGCTGATGCCCTTGGTCAGCGGGGTGGGCGCCGTCTCGATCGCTGCCATCCTGGTCGATGATTCCGGACGACAGCAACGTCGCCCCCTCTGGACCGGAACGCGACTGATCCAAGACGAATCGGTGTTGGAACTGATCCAAAGCCATGCCGCGGAATTGAGTCAGCAACCGGTCGTCCGCAATCGCAACATCGGCGATCAACATTGCGGCGTTGCCGGGCTGGACGAATACGTCATTGTCGAGTGTTCCAGCGAAGGACGGCTGCACGGCTGGGTGATGGCCTGCAATCGGGTGAAAGATGATGTCGACGACGTGCCGTGGGCACAGCTCGGATTCACGACCGTGCAAGCGTCGCTGATGGAAACGGCAACCAATCAGTTGGCCGCGCAACTCAACAACATTCGCTTGCTTCGTCAAAAAGAGGAACTGTTTACCGACGTCATCCGCGCGCTCGTCAACGCCGTCGAAGCCCGCGACCCCTACACCTGCGGGCACAGCGAACGCGTCGCCAGCTTCGCCCGCTGTCTGGCATCGAAGATCGGATTTACCTCTGTGGAATGCGAACGGATCTACCTGACCGGTCTGTTGCACGACGTCGGCAAGATCGCCATTCCCGATGGCGTGCTTCAAAAACCCAATCGGCTCAACGACGAAGAACGCGCGATCATCGAAACGCACACCGACTCCGGCTGGCGAATCTTGCAAGAACTCGATGCCCTGCAAGACATCCTGCCCGGTGTGCTCTACCATCACGAACATTGGAACGGCGAAGGCTATCCCGATCAATTGGCCGGAGAAAACATCCCGATCGACGGTCGCATCCTGGCCGTCTGCGACGCCTTCGATGCGATGACCAGTGACCGCCCCTATCGCAAAGGCATGTCGATCGACCGCGCGGTCACGATTCTCAACGACGGCGCAGGCACGTTCTGGGATCCGAATCTGATCCAAGTCTTTCGTCGATACATCGACGAAATCGACGAGATCCGCATCAACCACCAACCGCGGCAACCCGCGACCCGACCGGCCCCCGTCGATGGACGCCCCATCATCGGAACCCCGGGATTCACGGTCCCCGCTGAGACACCCCAACCCGCCACGCCCGGCCAGTGACCGGAACGTTGTTGCCTCGCAACCGCCCCTGCGATTCAAGCGGCGCGACGCTGCCCGAATCCGGTCTCGCCGGCCGCCCGATCGATCAGCAATGAGAAATCACCGGGCTTGGCGATCACCAGGTCGACCCCGGCCTCCATCGCCGCGGACTTGGATTTCGGCGTGATGTTTCCGCTCACCCAAACGTGCTGGCGGGGCGGATCCACCAAGCGGTCCATCAAGCTGTCCCAGGACTCACCTTCAGTCGCCGAATCATCCCACCAGATTTCGTCAAAGCGATGCAGGGTCGCCAACTGGTCGGGCCGGCACCAGATCGCCGACGCCGGGCCGGAAGAGGCGATCGACAGCAGCGCTGACGCGTTGGCGTAGCTCGACGCAACGACCGCGATACTTTGCAACGCGCCACTGGGCGGGTTGGCCCATCCACAGCGTCGTAGGTACCCCGGCAAAAAGGATTCCCACTGGTGCCAATGAATCGTCGGCACGTCAAACAGATCCGCCGGCGAAGGTCGGGCACCGGCACACAGCGGCCCCAACAACAAAACCGCTTTGGCATCCCCATGCAACCGACACAGCGTTTGGAACAGCTCGATCGATTCGGCCGAGTCATTGTCGCGGCAACACAAGATCGTTCGCACCGCCGACGCCGGACGCAGCAGCGCTGATGTTAAATCCACGCGATAAGCCAGCTGCGAAACGTGCGACTCGCAAAAGTCATAGGCATCGCAGTAAGCGTTTGAATCGCGATCGCCGATCCACAGCAACGTCCCGTGATCCGTCACACCGCCGTGATCGACCAAATGCATCGACATCTCCCCACCCCGAAGTCCTGTTCGCTTCCATTATGCCGACAACAAAACGTCTGCCTCTTGCAGGCAATGCCATGCTTCGCTCGGGTTTTCACAAGCCCGCAACCGGTTCAGAAATGATTCCATTGCGATCAGTCGGCTAATCTTGGCCAGGGTACGAAGGTGTGCCGAATCGTCGTAAGAGCAGATCAGAAAAAAGACATCGGTCATGTGACCGGTGTCGGAGAAGGGGATCGGCGCTTGGCTGACGGCCAAACCGACGACGGTGTCGGCCAAAATCGAGGTCTGGGGGCGACGGGGGTGCAACAACGCCACACCACAGTCCAACGCGGTGGGATGCATTTGTTCACGGCTCTTGACGGCCTCCGCCATCGCCGGTGCGTCCCACATCATCCCTGAAGCGGCGACCAGGTCACACATCGAGCGGATCACCGATCCGCGCGTCCGAGCCCGCAACGGGATCTCGATGGTGTCGACGGTGCACAATTCATGCAACTCTCGGTCCTGCGTCTCATCGGTCATGCGGTCGACGACGCGTTGGACACGTTCCAGTTCGACGCTGTCGTCGCTGGCACCAATTTGATCCTCCAGCCAGTGGTGGATCTCGGCCTCGTTGAATCGCCATTGCCCGCCTACCTTGCGTCCCGGCAGACGACCGCGGAGCACCATTTTCTCCACTTTGGCGGGCGTTATATGTAGATATTGCGCTAATTGGGCTAAATCAAATTCTTCCATCGTCGGCCTAATCAGTTTCTTGGTTGACGCACGTGTTGGCTGATTTCTTTGGTCGACACGGTTCGTCAAAGGTCCCAGAAAATCTTGTTGCGTGTTGTCCGTCCGCGGACGCGGAATTCGCAAGAAGCGTCTGATCAATTCGCACGCGTGTCGGTTTCGTTGCCGCGTATGGTGACTGACCGGCACGGGTTTAGGGAGGTCCAAAAATCTCGGATTCTCTGTGAAATCTTTTCAGATTCACTCAAGTTTCATTGCTCCCAAGCCGGTCTCGGTCTTGACCGTGATCGCCGATGGAAGCTATTCCCGAGTTCAAGCATTCGATTTTGACAGCCCCCAACGCTTTGCGGCATTCGTGTGACACTCAGCTCGTCCAGTCCCAGTCCGGCATCGACGCGGCCATTTCGGCTTGTGGGAAGGCCTCATGGAGTGCTGTCCCTGTTCCACCTGACGGGCATGCTGGTGTGGATGGGTTGGATCGCAGCCGCGGCAACGACAGCACAATCGCCCGGCAACTCGCTGGATGTTCCCCAAACGCGTCTCGCCCCGATCACCGCCCCGATCACCGCCCCGTCCGGCCCCGTCGCGTCTCCGCCGGCAACTTCGGGACAGGTCTATTCGGGACAGGTCTATTCGGGACAGGGCTACGGGTCGCCCTACAACACGGCGCCCTCGAACAGCCCGGCGGGCGGTTCCCAGTTTGATCCCTATGCCGGAGCGCCGGCGTCGGGGTTTGTCCGACCGTCTCCCTCCTCGCCAGTTTTTGGCTCGCCATCAGGACTGGGCGGCGGTTTGTTCGGCGCCCCGACCACCGTCGCCCCCCAAGGTGGATTCTTCGCGCCCGCTTCGCCACAACCCACGTACGGAACACCGATCTATGGTGGGCTGGCCAATCAACCGCCACCGATGATCGACGCGGGAAGCCTGTTCGGCGGCAACGCGTCGGCGGGTCTGCCGTTGAATCCATCCAGCAACTATGCCGCGCCGCCGTCGTACGGCTATCCGTCGACCGCCTACCCCAGCGGCTCGCCTTCGACGCTGTTCCCCGGCGGACTGCTCGGCAATACACCTTCGTTTTCACCGCAGCTGAATCCCTATCGTTTGATCCAACGGATGCGGTTTCGCCACACTTACCTACAGGACGGCAACGGCAGCGACGACCTGGGGATCAACGACACCGATGTGGCGTTGGCGTTTGCGATACCGAGTTTCCTGTATACGACTCAACCGCTGTTCATCGCGCCGTCGTTTTCGTTGCACCTATGGGACGGCCCGCAATCGATCACCGGCGCTGACTTGCCGGGGAGCGCCTACAGCGCCTTCTTAGACTTCGCTTGGCAATCCGATCCGAATCGAATCCTGGGCGTCGACTTGGGCCTCAGCGTGGGGATGTTTAGCGAATTCCAAACCTTTGACATCGACGCCTTACGGGTCCGCGGCAAGGGTCTTGGCACGTTTCGCATCACCCCCGCATCGACGTTGAAAGTAGGCGTGTATTACTACGATCGCGTCGACGTCAAACTGCTGCCGGCCGTCGGGCTGTTCTGGCGTCCCAACGCATTCACGAAAGTCGATTTATTTTTCCCCCAGCCGCGTTACTCACGTTACTTGTCGACGGTGGGCACCAACGATGTGTGGTGGTACGTCGCCGGTGAATACGGCGGCGGGTCGTGGACCATTGAACGAGATGGCAAAGGCGAAGACCAGGTGGACATCAACGACATTCGCTTGACCACCGGTTTTGAATGGGGCGAAAGCCAGCGGATGCGTGCCGGGCTGCGGACGTGGTTCTTCGAATTCGGTTACGTCGGCGACCGAGAACTCGTCTATCGTCGCAACCCTGCCGACAACCTCAGCATCAGCGACACCTGGATGTTCCGCCTAGGCCTGGGATATTGATCCGCCGCACCGTGTGTTGCGAAAGGGCAACGTCACTGTGCGACAGCTTGTGGCGAATGATCAACACGATCACCGTCAACGTCGTGATTCACGAGAGAAACATGGCCTGAGATGCCGCGGCACGCCGGTTGCGTGTGTCGCATCGGCATGAACGCCTCTTCCATCGATCGACTGCTCTCGCCGCCGCGTGCCGCCGTTACGCGTTTCCTTGTGCTCGGTTCTATCGGGTTCAGCTTGCTCGGCCTGGCCGGCTGCTCGCCTCCCGCCTTGTTTGAAAACGAATCCGGCGCATTCGTCCCTGCCATCGATTCGGACGCCGTGATCCCACGAGGAATGCGGCGGACCAAAAACGGTTGGGAAGACGCATCGCTGTGGTTCGTTTCGACGGAGTTTCAATCGCGATCGATCGATTCGTGGCTGGACATCCAACGGCACCGAGAACCGAATTGGTTGAGGAAGTTTTTTGAACGGATTCGGACGACACCGCCGCTGATGATCGCCGTCATCCAAATCACTGCGATCGCAGCGATTGTCCACATCAGCCACGCTCACAAAGCGGAAGCGGTCAGTAATTCGGCTAAAACTCCCTCTCCACCGTTGCCCTGATCTATGATGCACTGCTGCACCCTCCATCCCGTCTCCGCCACACGCACCCGGCGCAGGTTACCGTGACTCGCATTCTTATCACCGCATTTGAGCCGTATGACCGTTGGAAACAGAACTCCAGCTGGTTGGCGCTGGTCGACCTGACGAGTTGGTACGAAGGGACATTGGAGATCACCACCCGTCGCTACCCGGTCGATTTACCGAAGCTGCGCGAGATGCTCGAAGCCGACCTGGCCCGCAACTATGACTTCGCGATTCACCTGGGTCAGTCGCCCGGATCACCCGTGATCAAACTGGAATCGGTCGGATTAAATCTGCGCACCAACGGCGAACCCTTGCTGGTCGATGCGCCGGCGGCCTATCGTTCGACACTCGACCTGGACGGTTGCCTGGAACGGTTGACCGCGGCGGGAATCCCGGCCCAGATCTCCCATCATGCGGGCACCTACCTGTGCAACGCCGCGCTGTTTCTGAGCCAACACTATGCCGAGATGATGGGCCGCCGAACGCAGAGTGTGTTCCTTCATCTGCCACTGACACCGGCACAAGTTGCCGCCGACGGATCAGCGTTGGCCAGCATGAGCACGCCGATGCAAAGCGCCGCGATCGCAGTTGTCAGCGAGCATCTCGCTCAAGCCGATCGCTAGTGCGTTGTGACCGCTACAGCGAGTTGGAGAATGCCGACTGCGTGTGCTCTTGACCGGGTCGCGCGGTGGGCAAATTCTTGTGGCTGAATGGCGTCAATGCGCCAGCTGGGAAATAGAAAGCCTTGACATCGGGGTGGCGAGATTCCGTCATCGCGCCGACACGAACAACCGTGCCATCAGATAACTCAAGCGTGTAGTCGCAGTCTTTCATTGTTCACCTTCCTGCGTGCTGCTGGACACCAAATGGATTGCCCCCATGCCTCAAGCGTTCCGATCAACAACAGTGGCTTGGACACTGAAGTAACGCGGTAGTGCGTTACAAGTCCGCATCGAACTGCGAGGATTTTTGGGAAATGCTTGTTTCTTGCTTCCCCCCCGAGACGAACCTTCGCCGAACCGGGTGAAGCGACATGGAAGACGACGCGGAGCAACCGCGTCAAAGAATCCTAGACCATGTTCAAGCCACCGCCGCAGGTGAACCGCTCGCGCGGCGGTTAACCGTCAAGACCATATTCTTTGATCTTCTTATGGAGCGTATTGCGATTCATACCCAGCCGAGTCGCGGCTTTGGTTTGCACACCGCCGCAGGCCTGGAGGACTTGCGCGATCAACTCCTTCTCCACCACATCGACGACGCCGCGATGGACATCCGTCGAGTCGCGTCCGGCTTGGTCCAGTCCGAGTTGCACGACGGTCTTTGTCATCGTTTCGAAGTCAACCGGACCGGCCGCCTCCAGATCTGCCGCCGGGATCGGCTGACGACTCGTCACACAGTCGGGCAACAGCTCAACGAGCAACTCGTCGGTTTCAGCCATCACCACCGCGCGCTCTACATAGTTCTGCAACTCGCGCACATTTCCGGGCCAATGGTAATCGCGCAACGCTTCCATCGTCCCCGGGCCGATGTGGGCCACGTAGCGATCGTTCAGCTCGTTGTAGTAGTCCAGGAAATGCGAAACCAACGCGGGGATATCGTCGCGGCGATCACGCAGCGGTGGGATCTCGATCGGCACCACGTTCAACCGCCAGTAAAGGTCTTCGCGAAAGCGTCCCGCGCGAACCTCTCCCATCAGATCGCGGTTGCTGGCCGCGATGATTCGAACATCGGTTCGAAGCGTGGTCGTGTCGCCGACGCGTTCGAATTCCTTTTCCTGCAACACGCGGAGCAGTTTGACCTGCAGGGTCAGGGACGTGCTGTTGATTTCATCCAAGAAAATCGTACCGCCTTGGGCGGCTTCGAAGCGGCCGGTCCGATTGCTGACCGCTCCGGTAAAGGCGCCGCGAACGTGCCCGAACAATTCGCTTTCGAGCAGACTTTCGCTGAGCGCGCCACAGTTGACGCGGACAAAGGGACGGCCGCTGCGGTGGCTCAACTGGTGAACCGCACCGGCAATCAATTCTTTGCCGACACCGGTCTCACCGAGCACGAGCACCGAGGCGTTGCTGACCGCAACACGTCGGGTGATGCGATAGACCTCCCGCATCGCCGAGCCATTTCCGATGATTCCCGGCAAGGGAGCGTTCTGAAGTGTAGTTGCGGGGTTGCCGAGCATTGCCATGAAGCGATCACGGCGGAACCGGACTCTCAAATCGAGCCTCGATCACCGCAGGCGTTTCGCCTGATCCAGGAAGTCGTAAAGATTCCGCCCGTTCCGCCAATGCATCGGAGTGCCCCAATGCCAACGAGCAATTGTGCTACCTCAGCACTGCCGCGAAATTAGCGTTTTGCGGCGGATCCCGATACCGGGTGTGTTTTAACGAGGCTACGAATCACCTTGCAAGGCTGCTGCGCCGCTCATGCGAAAACGGGCCCGCTCACCGATCGAAAGCGGCGGCAATCGACGCTTCGACTCGACTTCGAACAACACATCGGTCAGCGCCGCCGGACTGCCCGGCAGCGGGACCAGGAAAACGGCAGGCGTATCGTCGCTGATCCAGCGATTGGAGGTGGTCTCCAACTCGGTCCGCCGGAGACTTTTTTCGCTCGTTTCGGCGTCACTGTAAAACACAATCGGAATCCGCTTGCCCTTGGGCTGACGCCGGACGCGATCGACCAATTCGGCCGGTGCCGCGTCGGCAATCCTGATCTTGCTGACAACCATTCGCAGGTCGCCGCCACGCTCAATCGCCCGCTCGACATCGATCGCCGACGTCACCCGCTCGACCGCGTACCCCATCTGGTTGAGGATCGATTCCTGGCGCAGTGCGATCACCGGACGAGTTTCTAACAAGATGACCAGCGGGCGGGAATCGAGCGACGCCATCTCCGCCAACGTCTTGCGAACGTAGCTGGCCCCTGGAAACGCGAACCCCCTCCCTGACCCGGAAACCGCCTGCCACAATCCGTCCGCCGCCTCATAACGAATCCGCGGCTGGGGATCGCGAACCGCCTCCACCAACTCAGAAAACCCGCCGTCGCGACTGAACAGCAAGTCGGAACCCGCGTTGCCCGAAGCGATGGCATCCGATAGCAGACGCATGATGCCGACCGAGGCGGGGATGTCGTTCCGGCTGCGCAGCTCCGCCAGTGCGACCAACAGCGATGGTGGATCCACTTGATCGCGATACAGCTGACGGACTTGCTGGACTTGGTCAGGATCGCCCCAATTCACGTCGACCATGACACGATAAGCCAGATCAGCCGCCAGCACGCTGCGGCCGACCGCAGGGGGCAAACTCCCCAGCCGTCGCAACCGTTGCGCCGCGTCATAGGCATCGCGGTACCGCCGAAAAATCTCCGTGCTGCGGTTGGGCTGCACTCCCGTGCGATCGCCATTGACCGACCACAGGACCGCCGGTGACAAATCGTTCGGCGTTCGCATCGCAACCGACCGCAGCGTGTTTAAACGATCGGCCAACACCGCGATGGCGTCCGGTTTTTCAAAGCCTTGGGGAAACACCGAGGAACGACGCGCGACTTGGGCTTCTTCCGCCGTCGCATCGCTCGCCAATGCCGAAGAGATCAACGTGTCGGTAGCCGCTGCAGGATCGAGAACCCGCAGCGCGTCCAAGGCCGACGCGCGAACGCTCGGGGCTCCGTAGAGCGCAAGCTGATTGAGTGCTTGAGCACCACCGTCGCCAAGCGCCTCGAGTATGCCGAGCAACTTGGCGCGATGAGCAGCACTCACCCCCCCGGTGATCGCCGAAACGATGGCTTCAATGGCGGCGTTCCCGCCGGCCATCAAGGTTCGAGTGGCGCCAAGATTGGCATCAATCGCATCGCCGGCAAGCTGATCGATCGCGGCCCGTAGACGCTCTGGCGACTGCTGGTTCGCCTTCGCCGCGGCTGTCATTTTTTTGATCGCCGAACGGCTGGCGTCACTCAAATCGCTTCGCAGCGAGATCCGCAACAGCAACTCGTTGCCGATCACATCGGCTGCTTGGGCCAGCTGAATCGAATCGCCGACGCCATCGATTTTCGCCAGCCAACGGTCGACTTCAGGCCAGGCACCGATTCGAGCCAGCGAGCCGATCGCTTCGGCCCGGTAGATCCCGCCCCGCGCGGCAGTCGATTCGAGCTGGCGGACCAGCTCATCGGTTTTGGCCGGGGCCTCGGTCGGATCAGAGGCCTCCGGCGGCCCGTCGTCGAATTGACCGGGAGCGCCGGCGGCCAGGAGAGCCACCGACGCAAGAGAGACGGCGATGATCAAGACGTGAAACCGCATGATGGACAAACGGGGGGGGGAGAGGAGTGGAAGAGTGCCAGGGGACCGAGCGATATCTTAGTCACCGAAAGACCGATGTGCGCCCAATCCCTTTGTGTTTGGCCGAACAGGACGCCGCGGCAGAGTGCCAATCGTCGTTCGACATCAACCGTTTGGCGCAGGGCCAATACCGCTAAATCGACATTGAGGGGGCCCCGCTCGCGTTGGCGCGAACCGGCTGATGTCAACTGATGATCAGCCGTCGCTCACTCCTCGCTCGGGGCATCCGCCATGATCTTTTCCAACTCCTTCCAATTCTGCCATTCCATCGTGCCTTCCTGAGGCACCGGATCGCCCGACTCCCGGACCATCTGATTGAGTTGCTTGGTGCGTTTTTCAACGCGCTGCTGCCACGCTTGGTGCAACTCGTCTTTTGTCCGGCCCGAGGTACCGGGTCGATTCTTGTCCTGGACGCGAGCGAGGAACCGTCGATCGATGTCGCGGGTGTAATTGACGTATTCTTCGGCGCTCAACCGTGCCTCATACTCCTGGCTGGTGAGCGTGGCGCGCGCCGACGATAGGCCATTTTTCTTGCCCGTCAGAGCTCCCGAGCGAAAGGGCAGGGTGAAAGCCCATGCGATCAGTCCAGTCGAAAACAAGAACGATCCCAGGATCGCGAACTTTGCAACGTTGCTGCGTGGCAATGCGTGATTGCGATCACTCTCACGTCGTCCACCCTCCTGAACGCCGCTGTCGTGACCGGTCCGGTCACTTTCGCGGCGGTTCATCTCGGACGGTTCGCCCGGCGTTGCGTTGGGCTTTTCTGACATGGTTGCTTCCCCCGACAGGTTTAGACGTGGACTACTTGGTCAAGATGGTGGGCAAGTTGTTGGCGATCTCTTCAAAGATCCGCACCAGATCCTCGCCGGTCGCAGCGTGATAGTGCTTTCCGCCGCCGATCGCCGCGACTTCACGCATGTCCTGCTGGTTGGCGCCATCGCCAAAGGTCACGGTGTGGATCGTCAACAGATAATTGTTGACCAGCGACTGGGCCACGTTTTCGGCCCACGGAGTTTGGTTCTGGTTGCCGTCGGTCATCACGACCATCGTCTTCGCCGCAAACGGTCTTGCCCGACTATGAATCAAGCCCTCGATCCCTTCTTGCATGCCCCTGCCGATTGCGGTGTTGCCACCGGTATTGAGCTGCGCGACTTTATTGCGAACGATTTGAAGATCCTTTTCCAGCAACGTGTCCAAGGTTGCACTGCTGGAATAGCTGGCCAGTGAGACCTGCTCTTCTTGGCTGGTCCCCTCCAGCACGTCCAAAAACGCGTTGACGGCGACTTCAAGATCCTGCCACGCGTTGGTCGGCGGCGTGCCCTTGTTGAAATAGTTCTCGTACATGTATTGCTGGTAGGTCACCGAGTCATGGCCGTTGGCATAGGAATAACGCCAGCGTCCACCGGACCACCATCGATTGAGTTGGCCTTGGCTGGCCGCCCAATCCTTGGCATCGGTCGAGAACGGGTTTTCACCGTAATCCCAGTCGAAATCGATGTCGTCCATGGAGCCCGAACGATCCAAAATCAACGAGATATCACGGTCCACCTGCATCGCGACCGAGTCGTGTTGTGTTTCAAAATCGTTGGTGCTGAGCAAACCGGGGATGATCAAGGGGACGTTGCCCGACAACGAGCCTTCCAATCGTTTTCCATGGACCCGAACGGCACTGGCAACCTTTCCGTTGCGAACGGCCGGGGTCGGAATCTTGATGAAGTGGTAACGGCTTCCGTCGCCGCCGTATTGCTCCGTTCTTCCGAATTCGATTTCGCCGTCGTTGTCGCCCGAACGCAGCCGCAGTGGTTCGCCGTCGACCGTGTTCAGCGCGGCGGTCGCAACGGCGGCATCAACCGCGGCGTCAACGGTTTGCACCTCGCTGAACGCACGACCGGCCGAGCGTGCCGCCGCGTCGGTCGCGATCGACAGTTCCGTGCGGGTCAGTTGCATGTGCGCGGCGTTGATTGCAAACGCGGCCAGGATTGCAAGAACGGGTAACACGACCGCGGTCATCGCCATCACCGTCCCGCGACGGTGTTGCGATCGGGCGTAGTTCACGCGTCCTTCTCGGGCAGATTTGACGTTCATGGTGTAACTCGCGGAATTGGCACGAAAAGGAATGTCTGAGGAGTGGAAAAGGAAGCCAAGGGTTACTGTTCGTAAAAACCGTCGTAGCGTTCGGTCCGGATCCGAGCGGTCGATTCGATCGTCGCGTTGGGCAAAAACATCGGAGCAAACAGTGCGATTTCGTCGAAGTCGACGGTCACGGTGACCACCACATCGGGTGCATCCGCGTCGAGCGGCTCGACGGTGACCTCGTACCCCGCGTTGGTCATCATCCCCATCACTTCGTCCGCGGCCGCCTCCGCTTCTTCGGCCGTCGCCCCGGGCACCATCGCGCGGCGCGCGGCAAAGTAGGCCGCATCTTGTGCCAGGTTTCGGATCATGTTCATCCGAGCGAATTCCATACACGTGAAGATCAACACGAAAAAGATATTGGCGCAGATGGCGAATTCCACGGCAGCCGCGCCGCGTCGACGCTTGCCGGTGCGTCGACGTTTCGATCGAGGCTTACATCTGGAACGTGGTTTCATGGCTGGGGTCCGCAGCGGAAAAAATGGGGCTAGTCAAGCGTTGTTTCAGGTGGAACGGTCAGTTGTTGGGCAGATTCTTGTACTCTTTGCGCAACGTCACATCCGCGGAAAGATTCGTCCCAGAAAACAGCACCGAGGGGATCAATAGATTTCCATCGCAGGGCACGGTCACGGTCGTGGTGACGTTTTCCAGCGTGTCCGCGTCGGCAAAATCTGGCGAACTGAACGTACAGGGATTTCCGCTGTATTGAATGCTCCGCTCGTCCAAGAACTGCTGCACCCTGGCGATTACGTCGGCGTTGGTGCGGCCTCGCGCGACCCCGCGACGAGCCCCCTCATAGGCCGCCAACTTGATGGACTCCTTCAAGAACAACATCGAACAAAGATCGATGGTTCCGATCGTCAGCGCGATCAGTGCTGGCAAGCACACGGCGAATTCGACGGTGGCCGCACCACGACGCCTGAATCGGCCGGAGGGACGACACGAACTCGTGTTGCGACGCTTGGAAAGGATCATGACGAGAGGCGATCGAAGTGAAGGAACGAGTGAATTCCGCTGTCGGAACCCTAGCTCGCAATCCTGTCGCAAGACGGACATTTCATCCGTCGCCTCTCACAAAAAAGATGGAGTTTTTCCGCCACCGGCTAAAGACAATCGGTGCGGCCGGATTCGTTCAGTCGCTTGACCGCCTCGCGGACTCGCTCTTCGGCCGACTTGGGCGCCACCAGCGTCGCGTCCTTGGTCTGCACGACGATCAAGTCCTCCACTCCGATCGTAACGATGGTGTGGCCGGGTTCGCCAAAGATGATTGAACCGGTCGTATCGATCCCCAGATGTTCGCCGACGACCGTGTTGCCATCGGCATCGGCGTCGTGCAACCGGCCCAGCGATTGCCAACTGCCGACGTCGTCCCATTGAAACGGAGCCTCGATGACGGCGACGTTGGAATACGATTCCATCACCGCGTAATCGATCGACGTCCCTTCGATCGCGCAGAATTCTTTCTCCAGAACCTCGTCGTAATCGGGCGAACCGATCGCGTCGGCAATGTTCTGGATGTGCGAATACATCGTCGGCTGGTTGGCCTTGATCGCCTCAAGGATGACCGAAGCCCGCCACAAAAAGATGCCGCTGTTCCAATAGAAGTCACCCGACTGCACGTACTGCGTCGCGGTTTCTCGGTTCGGCTTTTCGCGAAACTGGTCGACCTGATACGCCTTGACCCCGGACGCCCCATCGGCAGACTCGCCAGATTCGATCGCCGGTCCCCGCTGGATGTAGCCGAATGATTCGGCAGGATAGGTCGGTTTGATTCCGAACGTGACGATCCGCTCGGGATCATCGATCACCAACCGTTCGGCCGCCGAAATCGCGCGGCAGAACTGCTCGTCCGTCCCGATCACGTGGTCCGACGGCATCACCGCCATGATCGCATCGGGATCCTGGTGAGCAATCAACGCGGCCGCCAATCCGATACATGGAGCGGTGTCACGTTTGGCCGGTTCGCCGATCAAATTCTCCGCCGGATGCGACGGCAGTTGTTCCGCGATCGGATCGACCAGGATTTTGTTGGTCACGATCAACTGCCGCTCCGGCGGCACCAACCCGGCCAGCCGATCGCTGGTCGACTGGATCATCGTCCGTTGCCCGGAAAGGGCCAACAACTGTTTCGGCCGCAACGTCCGACTCGCAGGCCAGAATCGCGTCCCACTTCCGCCTGCCATGATCACCGCGTACAGCATGTCCGATCTTCCTGAATCGTGGAATGAAGCGTCTTTGGCAAACCTAACGAATCAATCCGCCTAGGGTAAGCCGTCAAGGCGATCAGGGTTTGGTCGCCCAAAAATCCAGCACCCGTACTTTGTCCAACACCGGCTTGAGCACCTCCACAAACGCCTGGTGATCGGGATGCGGCAGATACGCTTCACGCCCCTCTTCACTGTCGAATGTAACCAAGAAACAGTGGGTGAATCCGTCGTCGTGTTTTTCGGGACTGTTGTTGGTCGACCATTCAAACGCGGCAATCGTGTCGATCTTTTCCGGCAGCTCGGCAAATGCTTGTTCAACCTTCTTCACTTCTTCACGCGACGCGGAATCCTTGAACTTGAAGAACACCGCATGCCGAAGCGCCTTCTCGGGTTGCTCCTGTTTCGGATCACCCCAATAGTCCAGCACGAACACGTCTTTCATGTGCGGCCGCAACACATCGCCGAACGCCTTGTGCGCCGGATGGGGCAGGTACGCTTGACGCCCCGCTTCGTCGGCGAACGTCAGCAAAAAGCAATGCGTGAATCCATCATCCAACCCTTCGGGGCTGTTGTTGACCCCATACTGAAAATCGATGATCGAATCGATCTTGGAAGGCAGCTCTGCGAACGCATCGACTACGCCCTGAATGTCCTCTTCACTGGAAGACTCTTTGAACGAAAAGAAAACTGCGTGTCGTAACATGCCGCTGTTCACGTTGTCGGGGTTTTCGGGGTGGGCGATTTTGTCGGCCGATTCGCTAGCCGGTTGGCTGGTCTGTTTGTCGGTCTCCGGTTCCGCAGTGGCTGCATCGGCCGCCGCGGCGATCGGCTCGGCCGTCGCCACCACGTCGGGATCATCGGGGGCACCGCAACCACAGGCGGCGATCAACAAACAACCGCCGATGACGAATTCAGAACGAAACATCTTGGCAACCTTGTGGGGAAAGGGAGAACGGAACGAACCATCACGCGTGGTGCGCATCAATCCTAACGGATGTGATCGTCGAGCGGTTGCTTTGACCGGGCCGGCTTGCGCTCCGCAAAACATCACCCCGCAAACACGGGTTCGTGGTGCAGAAACCGACCCAGTCACTGCCGCATGGCCCCACTCCACGTGTGCTACCGGTAACGCGGCGCAGCGTTGAGTCCCTGTGGTTTACCAGGTTTGTGCGACCGGCTGTGATTCAGGCAGACTTCTGGTCGGCCAATCGCAGCTTTGCCTGCCGGGCCAATAGCTTTTTCTGATAGCGTCCCTGGACGACGTCGACGATGATCAACACGGCCAGCACGAAATAGAATGTCGATTTTTGCATCGCTTCGACGTGATAACCGAACAGCTGGATCTTGCCCAAGTGACCGCCTTCGCTGACCAGCATCACACCCACGATGAACAGGATGAACAGCCCCAGCACCTCATACATCCGATTCTTTTTCAAAAACTCGGCCACGTGATCGGCCAGCCAAATCATCAACAGGCCGCTAATGATGATCGCGGTGGCCATGATGGCGAATGATTTCGTCAGCGCCATCGCGCTCAAAATGGAATCGAAGGAAAACACCAGGTTCATCGTCACGATCAACGAGATCGCCTTGGTGACCGAGTTCCCCTTTTCCCCCTTGTCGCCTTCTTCCCCGAGATCCGAGACCGCCAGCAGGTGATAGATCTCTTTGATCGCCGTCCAAAGGATGAAGGCGCCGCCGCCGATCACGATCAAACTGTGCCCGGAAAGATGCATTTCCAGCGGATGCGAAATCAGATTCATGAACGGGTCTTCAAGCAACTTGATCAAATTGACGACCACGAACAGCAACACGATCCGGAACAAGATCGCCAGCCCGATCCCCCACTTCCGCACCATCGACTGTTTCGATTCTTCGACCCGTTTGCTCTCGATCGAGATGTACAACAGGTTGTCGAAGCCGAGCACCGCTTGCAGCACGATCAGCATTCCCAGCGTCAGAATGCCGCCGACGGAGAACAAGCTCTCTTCGGACGGTTCGGCCAAATCTCCCGTGACCACTTCCGGCGTGGCGGTCTCGGACAACAACATCAGGGGCTCGGTGAGCATCCCCAACGAAAATGGGGTGCTGAAAATCGAACTGACGGTTGAGCAAAAATCGAATTCGAGCATCGGGTCGGCCAGTCGCTGGGGTGGTTCAGAATTCCCGGCGGGCACAATCCCCGCCGGAGTGGTGACGGGATTATGATGCCATCATCGATTCCACCTCAACCCCGCAGAAAACACCGGTCACGTCATCGCACATCAACCACGAGAGCCAAACGATGAATAAAACCCCACGCCGAAACCTCCTGATCACCGCCGCATCCCTGCTGACGCTCGCCCTGTTCGGTCCGGGCGCCACCCGCGCCGCCGATCGGAAACGCCAATGACGAAGCAGTACTATGAAGTCCGTACCTACCTGCTGGGTGACAACGGCGACGCCGCAGCGGTCGACCGGTACTTGGAGCACGCCCTGCTGCCGGCATTGGGGCGTTTGGACATCGGCCCGGTGGGCGTTTTTTCGCCGGCGGCAAACGACACCAATGACCGCGACAGCATCATCGTCGTGATTCCCGCCAAAAGCGCCGAACAACTTGCCGGACTGTCGACGCGGCTCCAAAACGACGAACAATACCTCGCCGACGCCAAAACCTACCTGGATCGCGGCCCCAAAGATGCTCCGTTTGCGAGAATCTCCAGCGAACTGCTGGTGGCGATGGACTGCATGCCGATGCTGAATGTCCCCACAGGCACCTTGGACAACAACGATCGCGTCTACGAACTGCGGCTGTACGAAAGCGCCAATGAGCGACTGGGCAATTTGAAAGTCGACATGTTCAACAACGGGGAAGTCCCCATCTTTCTCGATTGCGGTATCGCCCCGATTTTCATCGGCCAAGCCGTCGTCGGTCCCCAAACGCCAAGCCTGACCTACCTGACGGTCTACCCCAACGACGCGGCGCGACTGAAAGCCTGGGACGCCTTCCGCGCCCACCCCGATTGGCAGGTCCTCAAAGGCGTCGCCAAGTACAAGGGCACCGTCAGCAGAATCGACAAACACGTCCTGACGGCCAAACCGTATTCGCAGATGTAGCGGGCAACCTGCCGGGCTGACCGGGCAAGGCTGACCGGCTCCGCTGACGAGCCGGCCGCTACGCCACCTCACCGCCGTCCCCTCGCAGCTTAGCCGAAGGAATGTTGGTCAATTGAAAGGTATTGCGGAGGATCATTTTGTCCCGACACGTGATCTGCGCATCGAACTCAAACACGTTGCCGACGATCTCCGTCAAGTCCGCCACGATCCGCAATGAGTCGCCGGGTCGGGCGAAACCGCGAAAGCGTGCATGCTTGACACGCACCAGCACGCCGAGGGCGTACTCGTTGAAAAACAGATCGTGCGTGTCGAACGATTCCATCGGATTGTATTGGGCGGCGATCAAGATGCCCGCTGATTGCGTGGCCATCTCCTGCATCATCGCCCCCGGCAAGATCGCCGCACCCGGGAAGTGTCCCGTGATGAAAAAGGCGTCGGGTTTGACGACGGCCCGAGTCACCACCGCCGCATCGCCGATCGACTCGATGGAGTCGACCATCAAATAGGGCGGACGATGATGCAGGTAGTCTTCGACGCGATCAAATTGGTGCTGAAAGTATTTCATGGCGGCCAGAACTTCCACTCGGATACGAAACGACCCGATGCACGCTTGCGATCAAGCATGCATCGGGCCATTGTCGGTGACGGTCAACTGACCGTGTCGCATCGTCGTGACAGCGGGGCGTTTACGCAGCCGCGTTCTTTTCGTTGGCTTTCTTCTCTTTGGCATTGCGGTAGTCAACCACATCCCAAACCAGACCCAGCGTTCGGAACAGACGAATGGCTTGCCAGGTGATGTCAAATTCCCACCACTTGTGACCGTGCTTGGCCATCCGCGGGTGAGCGTGGTGATTGTTGTGCCAGCCCTCGCCGTAGGCGATGATCGCGACCAGCCAGTTGTTTCGGCTGTCGTCGGTCGTTTCGTAGTTCTTGTAGCCCCACATGTGCGACGCGCTGTTGACCATCCAGGTCGCGTGCAACACGCCCACCAGTCGGACAAACAGTCCCCACACCAACAACGACGCGCCGAAGGAGGCACCGCCGAAGTAGTATCCGACGCCGAACAGGATCGCTCCGCTTACGATGTGAATCGGCAGGAACAGATAGTCCATGATTCGCATGCCACGAAGCTTGTAGAGATCCGGGGCCCATTTCTGCAGATACGCTTTGCGATCGCCGTTGTGGGTATGGAAAGCGAGCCAAAACATATGGCTCCACCAACTGCCGTCATGCGGCGAATGGGGATCCCCTTCCTGGTCGCTGTGTTTGTGATGCTTGCGGTGGTCGGCCACCCAATCCAGCGGCGTGCCCTCGCCGGCGAGCGACCCGATCCCGGCCAAGACGTATTTGAACCAGGTCTTCGTTTTCATACCCGAGTGCGTCAACAATCGGTGATACCCCAAACAGATCCCGATGCTGCCGGTCAGCCAGTGCAATCCCAGCATGACCGCCAGTCCGGTCCAGGTGAACGTGTACCAGGCAAACCCGAGCACGACGGCATGGGCCAGACCCAGCCATCCGATAGCCCACCAAGAGATGTTGGCGAAACGCTTGCGATCGTTCGCCGTCTCCACCTGACCCTCAGGCTTGGACTGCTTGACCTCCAGTGTGTTGGGATCGTTCCAAGGTTCAGCTGTATTGGGTTCGAGTGATCCAGCGACCTGTTCCCCGGCGACTTGCTCCAACTCGGGTAACTCTAGCGTGGTTGAATTCTCGGATGACTTCCGGTGCGATTTCCGCGGTGTCTCTACTACGTTCGCCATAACGACGATTCCTCGATCAGGACGTTGCTTTGTGCTGAGCGGCATTCGGTTGCCGCTCGGGTCTGGGAAAGTCTAAGGATTTGTGAATCCCTGTCTGTCTCGATCGGGGCATTTGAATGTAACGGAGATGTAAAAGATTCGGCTAACCCCCTCCGGTGAGTGTCACAGCACCAGTGATCCGCATGCGACAAAGCGTGTTCCGGCCCAATCAAGCATGCGAGCGTCGTGAATTCGCCAACTCGGGATGACAGCAATGGCGACAACGCGACGGGCCAACGAAGGGTTGGCGACGGGGGGGACAACAGTCAGCCGGAAAACTCAACGCAGAGCGATCGACCGGACGCAAAACGCCATCGCGGAAGACGATTCAATCGCAACGGTCGTTTCAAGCGGAAGCTCGCCACGAATATCGTCCGATGAATCGCCTTACCGGTGAGAGTCTGCTGTTCAGCGGACTCGGCGCGGACGAATAGGAGGGAGGTACGGTGGGTTCACTGTGGGAGTGAAATCGTCGTCACCGACCACTTGCGATTCGGTTTTCAAACAACGGTCGAGTTTTGCTTTCGAGTGAAACCCGACCGTTTTTCTTTGGCCACGCGACGTGGACATTCGCAACCCCGACATTGAATGGAGCCAGAGCCTAGTGCTTTGTGTCACCTTGCGTTTCGGGTAGGCGGTAGTGGACGAGGCGACGAGTCCTCTGCAGTCGGCATATTGGCAGAGGACTCGTCGCCTCGTCCACTACCGGAAAATTGAGCGGAGACGGAATACTAGTGCGACGGTGGTTGCTTGAATGGGTTTTCGTATCCCGGCGTGTCACCAAAGCAGATGCCCATCGCCCGGGCGGTCTGAACGGCCGAACCGGACGGATCGACGGTGCGAATCTGGTCGACCGCCTCGGCAATGGAGACATCGCGAATGTCCGGCGGATCGCTGCACACCATTTGCCCGAATTTGCGTTCGGTGATCAGCCGCACCGCATGGGCGCCGTATTCGCTAGCCAAGACACGGTCAAAGGTTGTCGGGCCGCCGCCACGCTGCAGGTGTCCCAGCACGACGAATCGGACATCCTGTTCGATCATCCCCTCGAGACGCTCGGCGATGACCTGGCCGATCCCGCCCAGACGGACCTGTTTGTTTTGCACCCCGGCCTGTTCTTCGACGACCAGATCCCCGGAAGGCAAATGGGCCCCTTCAGCCACGACGACCAGCGTGAAGTACTTGTCCAGTGCCCGACGCTCGGCGATTTTCGCAATGATGTTGTCATAGGTCCATCCGATCTCGGGAATCAAAATCACGTCCGCACCGCCGGCGATCCCCCCGTGCAGGGCGATCCATCCGGTGTGCCGCCCCATCACTTCCAACACCATCACCCGCTGGTGGCTCGCGGCGGTCGTGTGCAGCCGATCGAGCGCGTCGGCGCAGCACAGCACGGCGCTATTGAACCCGAACGTGAAGGCGGTCGCTTTGAGGTCGTTGTCGATGGTTTTGGGAACCCCAACGACCGGTATCCCGGCCTCGTGAAATTGCAATGCCGTCGACAGCGACCCGTCTCCGCCGACGACGATCAGCCCCTCGAGCTTCAAGCGTTCGACCGTCTCGGCAACGCGACCGATCAACCGCGGATCCAGCTCCGCGCGGCCGCTTTCTCCAACCCGCGCCGCAAACCGGCCCTTGTTGGTCGACCCCAGGATCGTGCCCCCCTGCACCAGAATGCCTGCGGTGTTCCGCGGGCTGAGCACCTGGTAGCGAATCGGATCGACAAGCCCCTCGAATCCGTCCCGAAACCCGACCACGTCATAACCCAGCCAAAAAGCGGTTTTGGTGGTCGCCCGGATCACCGCGTTCAGCCCCGGGCAATCGCCGCCGGAGGTCAAGATTCCGATCCGCGGCCGCTCCCCCAGTCGCTCACGACCGTAGATGTGGATCTCGCCATTTTCAGTGATTTCAACGGACATCCCGCGATTGCTCCTGCCTGCCGATCGTTCTCCCAACGCCCCGCTGACGGGTCCCGGGGCGGTTTACCCTGCGAAAGTAGACATCGAGGACCGATTCCAATAGCCCAAAATGCAATTCCTACAGACGATTTCACTTGGTTCTGCCAGGACGCCGATCTATGATGGGGCTGGCAAGAGGAACGATTTGCGATCATCCCCTGGGGAGGTTCGGGCCGCGAATCCAAACGCCTTATTCCTCTGGCCCGGTTTCATCCACCCCAATCGACGCTGCGCGCAGCGTCAGGCGGGGTGTCGAAAGGTATCCCCATTTCATGGTCGCATCCGGGCGTTAATCTCATCACCGTTGCGGCTCCAATCGCACAAGGAATTCGAACGTGTCCTATCGCACCCAATCAATCCCTGCCCGTCCTGTAACTCGCCGCGTGTTCGCCGGCATGATGTCGCTCGGCGTTGCCCTGAGCGCCGGTCTGGCGTTGGCAGACGCTCCCGCCGACGACGAAACCGTCCAAGCCGAACTGTTTACCGCGATCGACGAAGGAAAAATCGACGTCAAGTTTATCCCGCTCAACACCACCAAAGCGAACGTCATCGTCAACAACCTGACCGACAAACCGATGACCCTGCGACTGCCCGCGGCGTTTGCCGGAGTCCCGATCAACCGTCAAGGAATGATGGGTGGTATGGGCGGCATGGGCGGCGGCATGGGTGGCATGGGCGGAGGCGGCATGGGTGGCGGCGGTGGCGGCCAAGCCATGGGTGGCGGCATGGGCGGCGGAGGCATGGGTGGCATGGGCGGCGGCATGGGCGGCATGGGCGGCGGCGGCATGGGTGGCTTCATGCGAATCCCCCCGCAACGTCAACAAAAACTCGCCGTGACCACCGTTTGCCTGGAACACGGACGCCCCGATCCGACTCCCAAAATGGCCTACAAAATCGTCCCCTTGGACTTCGTCACCCAAGACGACCGCGTCCATGTGCTTTGCGAAGCGCTCGGCAACCGCCAAGTCGCTCAAAACACCGCACAAGCCGCAGCCTGGAACTTGATGGACAAGCTGTCCTGGGAAACCCTGGCCGCCAAGAACCGCGTCGAGAGCAAGTACACCGGCAACGTCCGCTGGTTCTCGCCGATCGAAATTCAGTCGGCCATCGCCGTCGTTCGCGAAGCCACGCGGATCGCCGAATCTCGCAGCGAAACCGAATCGGAATCCAGCGACTCTCTGTCCAGTGAGTCTCTGTCCAGTGAGTCTCTTTCCAGCGATAGCTGAACACACCCCGTATGACCGAGCGTTGGATCATGCTCGGCTGCACGTCGGATCACACCAACGGCTGACGAACTCCGGTTCGCCAGCCGTTTTTTTATGCCACCAGCTTGCCGCGATTCCGAGCAACCGCCCCGCACCGTCCCGGCACCCGCCTTCCCCACGCGAAATCCGTGATTCGCTGCCGAAGCAACGAAACTGCCCTGGCAAGTGAAAATGTGACGGTTGTATTGAATATCAAGCGGTCGATCTGCCGATAAGCCTTTGTGATGGATGCCCTGTCGTGAACTGTGCGCATGGAGGCGCACTGCAATGGTCATATTTTCGCTCAAGCTGTTCAACAACGTCCGAAAAGCGATTGCGGGACGACGTTTCCCGCACCAATTGGCCGGCGGTGTTGCGTTGGGCGTGCTGCTCGGAATCATCCCCCACGGCAATTTGATGGCCCTGATCGTGTTGGCCACACTGCTGTGTTTCAAGGTCAATCATGCCCTGATGGGAGTGGTGGCGATCGCGGTTTCTTTCGTAGCAACCCGGCTGGATCCGTACTCACACCAAGTGGGCGAATACCTGCTGACGCACCCGTCGGGCAGCCAATGGGCGGCCCAGGCCTGGTCGTTACCGGTGGTGCCATGGACCGACCTGAACAACACCGTGGTGCTGGGCAGCTTTGTGATCGGATCGCTTTCGGTGTTGCCCCTCTTCGCGATTTGCTTGCCGCTGTTTCGATTGGCCGCCCCCAAAACGAGCAGCGAGACAAACATTGAAACAGCCGGCGAAACGGAAGCAGCCGACACCGTGACACAAACGTCGCCCGCGACAGATTTGGTGAGAGACCATGACCGCCAAGACGGCGAACACGAACTGCGGTCACCCCGCCGATCGGCTGTCGAGGTTTCCGAAGGCGCCAGGGCCCCCGAGGCGGTTTCCGTGCTGATCGATCAGCAGGATGAGGTGCCGCCGCCACGCTTCGCGCTCCGCAAACGCGACCTGACCGAACCGAGTGCGACCGACCCGACGACGATTCCGATTGACAACGTGCTTGCCAACGAGCCGATCTTTATTCCGATCGACGCGTCCGAGGACACCGGCGACGACTCAGCGGCCGATCACGCCGTGACGAGAGCCGAAACCGACCTGTCGGACGCGCTCCCCACCAACGAACAAATGGTTTCCGTCGAAACTCGGATCGATGTGATTCGGATGAAGGATTTTCGCGACGACGACGTGACGCCCGATGCGTCCGACCGCGACGTCGCAAACCGTGAAACCGAGCAACCGATGGACGAAGCACTCAACTACCTGCTTCGTCAATTGCGTCACTCCCAGGAAAGGAAAGCAGCAGGATGATTCGCTGGCGATTTGTTGTAACACGACTGTTGATCGTTTCGGCTGTGCTCGTGCTGTTGGGTCTGGGGCTGGGCCCGGTCGCCCGGTACGTGACGGTCCTTGGACTACAGAGCGCAACGGGCGCGAAAGTGGAGATCGGAACGACGCAAGTCAAACTGTTTCCGCCCACGATTCGCTATGAAGATTTCCGTGTCGCCGACCCTCGCGACGCCAAGGAGATGCGCGACGCATTCCGCGCCGACGCGATCGAATTGGCGCTCGATGGAAACGCGATCCTGCATCGACGTTGGGTGGCCCGCGAAGGCAGCATCACGGGATTGCAAATCGGTGCCAAACGCGACACGAGCGGACACCTCAGCCGCAACGAAGACATCGAATCACCCAGCTTGTCCGACAAGCCAGGCGTCCTCTCCAATCTGCTCGGCAGCATCACCGATCGGCTCGGCGACCAAGCCGAACAAGCCGCCAAAGACTTGGAAACCGTTCGCCGCAGCGAAGCGATCAAGGCACGGTGGGAACGTGAATACGAGTCACTCGCCAAACGAGCCAGCGCGTTGGAACAAAAGGTTCGTGAGTTTAAGTCTAACGCGGGCGAAATCGAAAATCCGCTTCGCGACTGGGACAAGATCGGCAGAACGGTCGGACTGGCTGACGAAACACGCGCCGAACTGAAGTCGATCCTGGCGGCACTCGATGCCGTCCCGACCCAATTCCAAGCCGATGTCGCGTCCTTGCAACAAGCCAAACAAATCGACCTGGACCGTATCGATCAATATGTCCCCGGCAACCTCAACGAATCCCAGAACTTTGGCATCGACTTGATCAGCGAAGCGGTCCAGAACCAAATCGCCACGATCCGTGACTACTGGGAAGGCGGCCGCACGCTGGCCAACTACACCATCGTCGCGCCGGAAACCGAACGCGGACGCGGTGTCGATATCGATCTGCTCGGCCGCACACGCCAACCGAACATTCTGGTTCGCCGCTGCAAGGTCCAAGGTCTGATGCGCGCCGACGGCAATGCGTACTCGCTGACCGGCACGGTCGAAAATCTGACTCCCGACCCGCAACTGCTCGCCGAACCGCTACGGGCACAACTCCAACTTGATGGCCCCCAAGTGGTCAACGTCGATTACATTCGCGACCGACGCAATGACTCGGACATCGATCGCTTGACCTTGCACTGGCCACAATCCCAAGCTCCCGAGACTCGGCTCGGCGACGATAGCCGCGCGATGGTCAAGGTCAGCGGCGGGAAACGCGAAGTCTGGGTGCAAATGCGGAGCGAAGGTGAACAGATCCAAGGGCGTTTCGTCAGCAAACAGACCGGCGTTCGGTTGGATCTGGAAGTCGATTCAAAATACGAATCGCTCTCGGCAACCCAAGCCTTGCGCGAAAGCCTGGCCGCGGTCGACGCGGTCACCATCGACGCCGGATTCGAAGGCCGATGGGACCACTTGTCGATGAACATGGAAACCAACCTGGGCGACATCTTGCGCGACGCCGCACAGACCGCCATCACGCGGCAAGTCGCTGCTTCGAAACAACAGATGAAACAAAAGGTGCAACAGACCTTTGACCAGGAACAAGCCAAACTGGCCGCCTGGTTCAATCAACAACAGCTGGCCGCCCAATCGCTGACCGCGAAAGCCGATGGGCTGCTGGACGACCTCGGCAAAAAACTGCTCGATGGCGTGGACTCCTCCGAAGTCACCATCGGCCGGATGAACGAATTCCTCAACGGTCGGTTCCGATGAAATGGAATCCGATCCCCGAATCCGCAAATCCCTGCACCAGATCAACAACGACCTTTCGATCGCCTCGATGAGGCTCGAATTGATCACCATCAAACTGCAGCGGGAGCCCGAAAGTCCGCTGCGCGAGGAGTTGCTGCAGTCCTGCGCCGACGCCCTGAACGCGGTCAAACGGGCCGGCCGGACCGCCAATCAAACACTCCACCAGAATCCCTGAACCGCTTCCTGAACCGTATTTCCGGGATCTGAACCAGTGTCCCCGGGATCCGAACCAGCCCGACAAACTCCGCCGCAAGAGCGTCTCGTCCCAGTTTTTGCTAGACTCAACGGCAAATCAGCACCGGTTGCGCTTTTGCGAACGCCAAAGGATCGATTAAAGTGTAGGCGACGAGAAATCCGTCCACGACATGTCGCCAGCAAGGCCGTCAAACGATCTCACCGCGAAGGATGGCAGCAGAACGCAGGGCTGATTCTGGAAAACGACTCCCATGGTGCCCCACACCGAACGATTTCACGAGACCTCGATCCTGTGGGCCACTCTCGTTCATCACTCCAACCTATTGAACAGCCCAGATGCCGCTGATCAGCACAAATCCGGTGAAAGAACTTGTCGCACCCGATGAAGCGAGTCGCCTCTACATCGTTGATGATGAAACGGAGCTACTCGCGACCCTGGCCGAATCCCTCCGAGAGTTGGGATTTTCCCCCCAGACGTTCGATCGGCCCGAGGATCTGCTCCTGGCCACGTCGGAGAACGAAACCGGCTGCGTCATCACCGACCTGCGGATGCCCGGAATCGGTGGCGTGGAACTGCTCCGACGCCTCAACCAGCGTGACAGCTGCTTGTCCGTGATCCTGTTGACCGCGTTCGCCGATGTGCCAACCGCCGTCGACGCGATGAAACTCGGTGCCGTCAGCGTCGTCGAAAAACCCTTTGAACTGCACGCCCTGGCGGATGAAATCAATGCGGCAATGCGCTGCAGCGAACAAGCCTACGCCAGACGCCAGGACCTCCGCTCGGCCAGAGAACGCCTGGACCAGCTCACCAACGAAGAAAAGGCCGTGCTGGACCTGGCCATCGAAGGACGCCCCAACCGCGAAATCGCCGAACAGCTGGAAATCAGCCCACGAACCGTCGATCGCCGGCGACAATCCGCACTGCGGAAACTCGTCGCCGAGTCGGTCGCCGAATACGCCGTTCTGAAAACCCGCGCCGGCCGGGACTGAATCCCGCCCCACCCAACGCCTCAACGCGGTCTCGGCAGCCCACCTCCCTGGGGCATCGACCGAGGTCCACAACGACAACCCCCATCAAGAAACGGGAGTTGACCGCCGACTGGCGGATCCCCGACTCCAGCTGACACAGAGGGGGGACAAAGCCCTGCCTCCAGGCTTGTTGCCAACCACCCTCAATGGTGGGCCTCCGCAGTCGGTTCAAATTACCGAAAAAAGTCAGCGAGCAACCGCCTGGACTTAACTCGTCATCGCTCAACGAGTTACCGTCACGGGGCTGTGTGGGCAGTCTCAAAACTCCAGAATCTGCGGTTGACCACACCGGCTGGCTGCGTACTCTTAGGCTACCGATTGGGTTGAATCGACGCAGTTCAGGTGGCCGCTGGAAATCCACTCCCGGAACGTAAACCATTGCTATCTATTGGTTTGCGGAAAAAGGAGGTCTTGGTAAACCACTCCGGCACCGCGCCGTCGATTCGATCTCCTATCTTCCGCGAGTTCGCCTCGCGTGGGGTTCACGCGGTCAGCTTGCGGCCACGGGCTGACGATCGTTGATGGCACGGAGTCCTCCGCTACAGTCATCTCCGAAAACCTCACGGACCGGGTACACGAAGTGCCCGGTCGCGAACGCTCGCGAAGGTAGACCTTCGATCAGGCCAGACCTGCGATTAGGCCAGACCTGTTATCTCCGCTCGGCCACACGCAGCTTTGCACTGCGAGATCTCGCGTTGGCCGCGACCTCTTCCTCACTCGGTCGCAACGGTTTCTTGGTCAACACATTCCAGCGATCGTCGTCACGGAACGCATTCTTGACGATCCGGTCTTCCAGCGAGTGAAAACTGATCACGGCGAGACGGCCGCCCGAGGACAGCCAATCGGGCGCCTGCTGGAGCGTCCGTGTCAGGATATCCAGTTCTTCGTTGACGGCGATTCGTAACGCTTGGAACGTTCGCGTTGCCGGATGAATGTCGTGATGCTTGCCGCGCGGGACACAACGACGACAAATTTCGACCAACGCCGCGACAGTGCGCACCGGTTCGCGGCGTTTGCCGCGCGCGACAATCTCGCGTGCGATCCGCCTGCTGAACCGCTCTTCGCCAAACTGGTAGATCGCGTCGGCAATCGCTTTCTCGCTATTGCGGGCGAGCCATTCACTGGCCGGGATCCCGTTCTCCGGATCGAAACGCAAATCGAGCGGTCCATCGTGCTGAAAGCTGAATCCGCGATCGCGATCGGCAAGCTGATCACTGGACAGACCGAGGTCCAACACCATGGCATCGGCATGCTCCAGCCCGCTGGCCTGTAGCGCCTTGGCGGCCTGCTCGTAACTGCCCAAGAACACCGACAAGCGATCGACCGGGGGCTCCGATTCGACGCGGGCGAGCACCGCCGGATCGCGATCCAGGCCGATCACCAGTCCCTCGTCGCCGATCACATCCAACAACAGCCGCGAATGACCGCCGGCTCCGTAGGTCCCATCGATCACGACCCTCGGAGAACATTCGCTCACCCAATGAACGATCTCGTCGGGCATCACCGAGACATGGCAGGGGCGATTGTCGTTTGGTTCAGTCACGTGGGCCCGGCCGATGGAAGAAGTTATCTGTTAGCGGTAGGGCGCGAGCCCTCCGGTCTGTCACGGTCCAACCGGACGGCTCGCGCCGTTCCGCTAACTCGTTCAGTGCCAACCGCTACTTGTTGACCGAGCAGTGCAGGGCGGCTTCCATGTTGTCGGCGACTTCCTTCAACCGCGCCGCGTCTCCACCGCCGACTTCGGCCGCGCACCAACCCTTGAAACCGATCTCTCGCAGTGCCGCTTCGACCGCCGGCCAATCGACATCACCCTCGGTGATTTTGGTGAACTTGTTCTCCGCGCGCGAAAAACCTTTGATGTCCAGCTTCTTGATGCGCGGACCGAGCTCCCGCACCCACTGGGCCACGTCGCCATATTTCCAGTGGTTGCCGAGGTCGAACTGCAACCCGACCAAGGGTGAATCGAACTGGTCGATGTACTCGGCCAGCGGCTCGACCGACTGATCGCTTCCGCCTTCGTGGTCATACAAAAAATGGTTCCAAACGTTTTCGACCAGGATCGCGACGTTGTGCTTTTCGGCGGTCGGCAGTGCGGCACGAATGTTGTGGCTCGATCGCTGATAGACCTCTTCATGCGTGCCGTCTTTGCCGTGACCGACGACCAACAGACACGAATCACCACCGACCGCGGCAGTCTCTTCGATGCCACGCTTCAGATTATCCAGTGCCTTCGCGCGGACCTCCGGGTCGGGGTCGCTGTGCCGAATGTTCCAGTGCGTGCCGCCCACGCTGCCATCGACGATCAATCCCGATGCCTTGGACGCCTTGTTGACTTCGTCCACGTCGATCCCGGGGACGTTGACTTCGACGCCTTCAAATCCGGCCTCTTTGGCCACCCGAAACTTCTCTTCCAGCGAGCCCTTGACGCCGATCATCCCGATCTTGAGCGTCTTGCGAAGCCAATCATGCCCATCGCCGGATTCGGCAAACAGCGGGGCGGATCGCATCGTCGCGGAAAGCCCGGCGACGCCGAGCGCGCCCATGGCTTGAAGTGCAGTTCGTCGTCGCATCTTGAATATCCTCGTCGTGTGTTGGGGCATTAAGGCGATGGGCGGAGAATCACCGCTTGAAACGTTGTAGCTGCCGTCGCCAGACGGCGGACCTGCCACGCTCTGGCGAGCGTCGCTACGCCACTCGATTCTACTCGGCTTTCTTGGCCAGGCTACGCAAATGCAGTTCGGTCAGCTGATCTTGATCGACCGACCCGGGAGCCTCGGTCATCAGGTCCGACGCTTTTTGCGTCTTGGGGAACGCGATCACTTCGCGGATGTTCTCCAAACCGGCCAGCAGCATGACCCAGCGGTCGACCCCCAAGGCGATCCCGCCGTGGGGCGGTGCACCGAACCGAAGCGCGTTGAGCAGGAACCCGAATCGATCTTCTGCGGTCGCTTCGTCGATCCCCAACAACTCAAACACTTTCGACTGCGTTTTCTGGTCGTGAATCCGAATCGTACCGCCGCCGGCTTCGCTGCCGTTGATGACCAAGTCATAGGCTTGGGCGCGACAGGCCTGCGGATCGCTGTCTAGTTTCTCTAAGTCGCTCTTCAGCGGCGCGGTGAAGGGGTGGTGCATCGCCACCCATCGACCCGATTCCTCATCGCGTTCGAACATCGGAAACTCGGTGACCCAACTGCAATGCAACTGATCGGCATCGTAGAGTTTGAGTTCCGCACCGAGCCGTTTCCGCAGTGCGTACAAGCCCTTGCAGGTGACTTCCCAGCTATCGGCCAGGAACATCAACAAGTCGCCGGGCTCGCCGGCCATCAAGCTCTTGATCTCGGCCAGGTGCTCGGCATCAAAGTTCTTCGCCACCGGGCTCCACAGCGAACCGTCTTCTTCGACGCGGAACCAGGCGAGCCCTTTGGCGCCAAAATCTTTGACGAATTCGGTCAGCTCGTCGATCTGGCGACGGGAGTACTTTTCGGCCGCCCCTTCGGCGCGGATGCCACGCACGAAGTTGCCGGCATCGGCGGTCGCCCGGAACACACGGAACTCGGTCTTCTTGGCGACCGAGGTCACGTCGACGATCTCCATGCCGAATCGCAGGTCGGGCGCGTCGTGGCCGAACCGCCGCATCGCCTCGTCATAGGTCATCCGCGGAAGCGGCAATTTGACTCCTTTGCCGAGGACGTTCTTGGCCGTTTGAGCCACCAAGCCGTCGATCAAGCCCATGATGTCGTCGGCATCGACGAAGGACATCTCCAGATCCAACTGGGTGAATTCGGGCTGACGATCGGCACGCAAGTCTTCATCGCGGAAACACTTTGCGACTTGGACGTAGCGATCGAAGCCGGCGACCATCAAAATCTGTTTGTACAGCTGCGGGGACTGCGGCAACGCGTAAAAGCTGCCGGGATGCACGCGGCTGGGGACCAAGTAATCGCGTGCGCCTTCGGGTGTGCTGCGTCCCAGAATCGGCGTTTCGACATCGATGAAATCGTGCTCGGCAAAGTAGTCACGCATCTCTTTGATGATCGTGCTGCGCAGCACCATCGCCCGCAGCATTTCCGGCCGTCGCAAATCCAGAAAACGGTACTTCAGTCGCAGGTCCTCACCGGGAAGATCGGCTTGGCCGGGGGTGAACGGCGGCGTCTGACAGGCGTTGAGGATTTCCAGTTCGGGGCAACGCACTTCGATCGCCCCGGTCGCCAGTTTGTCGTTGGTCTTGCCTTCCAAGCGATCGGCCACTTTGCCACGCACCAGGATGACACTTTCGGCCGGGACATGCCCCGCCGCATCGATCTGAGCCTGATCCGCCTCGGGCGGCCCGATCACGACTTGGGTCAATCCGTATCGGTCCCGCAGATCGATAAACACCGCGCCGCCGTGGTCGCGTTTATTCTCAACCCACCCACAAAGAGTGACTTCGGTTCCGACGTGTTCTTTGCGGAGCTCGCCGCAGTTGTGGGTGCGTAGCACGGATCTTGACTAATTCGGGGGGAAGGGAAAGGGGATCAAAACGGCCGATGGGGGCGGATTCTAAACTGTGGCGAGCGAATTGCTTAGGGGCCCCAGGGCGACTGGTAAAAATCCAACAAAAAACGCCCCGAATCCAGCTGGAATCGGGGCGTTGAACGCGTTTTTGCAATGACCGACCGAACGGATCAATACTCGGCAGGACCCGTCTGGGCGATCTCCTCGGCTTCCTCAGACGACACTTGCTTGGGTGCCTTGAATCCGAACAACAAGATCAAATACAGGACCGCCATCGTCGCTGGGACCAAGGCCGTCACACGAATCGCCATCCGGCTCCCGTGCAGCGTCGCTTTGGCAACCGGATCGGCATCAACCGACGCGTATTCCTTGTTCTCTTGCCACCATTTGTACTGCGCCCGCAACCCCTGGAACTCTTCTTCTTCGATGCGATCGCCGGCGATCTCGACGTCCGACACGATCGACTCGCCATTGTCGGCCAGCATCCCCGCCTTGGCACCGTCGATCCCGGTGATCGGAGGGAACACCAAGAACTGGTTTTCGTTGGGCGCTTTGACGCGCCCGAATGTTTCCGGTGCCTGTTCTTGGATGTACTGCGATGCAAAGTAATCCTGCTTGTAGCCGATCCCCGGACCGCCGAGTAAACCGGCCGACGTCATCCCGACAAATCCCATCAGGGCCATCGCGACGGTCGCACTTTGCGGGAACCGCTCGCCAACAACACCCAACATCGTGGGCCACAAGAACGTCTTGCCCAACGCGTAAACCGTGGCGGCGAAGAACATGAACGGCACGCTGTCGCCGATACTGATCAGATAAAGCCCAACGGCACCGGTGCAGGCGCTGATCAACAACAATCCCAACGACGAGATCTTGTGCACGATCGGCCCGGCAAAGAAACGCAGCCCGGTCATCAGCAAGGACGTGTAAATGAACAACGCCGTCCCCAGGAAGGCACTCTTGAGAATCCCACCGGTGATCTTGTTGATCCAACTATCGGTCCCCAATTCCACGTACCCGACACAGGCGTGAGCGATCAACAGGATCACAAAGAACGGACCGATCAACTTGGCAAACATCCCGCCGTAGGAAATCGAACCCTGCTGGGCATCGGTCTGCGGAAACGGCTCCTTGACGGAGATGAATCCGTACATCGCGACGGGAACCAAATACGTCGCCAACAGGATTTCCCAGCCCACGCTGTCCTTGAGGAACACGATCAGCCCCCCGAGCACGAGCCCGGCCGGCCATCCGGCGTGCAGGATGTTCAAGTAGTGCGTCTTCTGCTCCGGATAAATCGCCGCGGTCAGCGGGTTGATGACCGCCTCGCAAATGCCGTTGCCGACCGCAAAGATGAACGCCGACCAGAACAAAATGTTATAGACCGCGTCCTTGCCCGCCGCATTAAACACCGGCGTCGCCGAAAACAGCATGATCGCAGAGATCAGGTGACAAGCCATCGCGATGACCAACAGCGTCTTGTAGCCGACAAAATCGACCAGCAAGCCCGCGAACAAAATCACCAGACCAAACCCCAGCAACCCCCCGCCGGTGATCTGGCCGAGCTCGGTCATCGTGAACCCGTACTGCTTTGACCAAACATCCAACAGCCCCGCCCGGACTGCAAATCCGATCCCTGCGGCAATCAGGGTCAGAAACCCTGCGGTGAGAAGCTTTTTCCGGTTTTCCATCGTCAATATCTATACGGGGGGAGGAGAGAATTGGAAGGCGGTCGAGATGCTGCCACTATTGGCCAGCCAAGTCAAGCAATTACGGCGTTAAACAACCGAATGCCAAACGTAATCCCCGCGGCCCCCCGTCGCCACTAGCACCCCCGCTATACTCCACGCAGAAGTCAAAAATTGTGCGAAAAGACGCGTCACCCGTTGGTGTCTAGCCTTCAGGCGATGCCTCTCGCTGCGAAGCAGCGACCCCAGGCGGCTAAAGCCTGCACACCAGCGAAAACCTCGCAACACCTTGACTTTCCACCCAATCTGTAACAATCCTTCCAGTTTCCTACCCCACCCCACCCAACGCGAGTTCCCCATGCGCCTGATCCTCTCTGCCGTCCTCTGCCTCGGAGCCCTGACCGCCATGTCCCAAGCTGACGAAGCCGCCAGCGGCGAACACAAACACGACCACGAATGCGCCCTCGATTTCAAGATGAAGGACATCGACGGCAAGCAAGTCGACCTGGAAGATTACGAAGGAAACGTCGTCCTGATCGTCAACACCGCCAGCCAGTGCGGCTTGACGCCGCAATATGCAGGCCTGGAAGAGCTGTATGGCAAATACAAGGAAAAAGGCTTCGTCGTCCTCGGGTTCCCGTGCAACCAATTCGGCAGCCAAGAGCCCGGCACCGAAGCAGAAATCAAGCAGTTCTGCAACTCACGCTACAACGTGTCCTTCCCCATGTTCAGCAAGATCAATGTCAACGGCGACGACGCCACGCCGCTGTACAAGTACCTGACCAGCAAGGACGTCAAACCGGCCGGAAAAGGAAACGTCAGTTGGAACTTCGAAAAATTCCTGATCGACCGCGAAGGCAACTTGATCCACCGCTTCGCCCCACGTACCAAGCCCAGCGACGCTGAGTTGGTCAAAGCGATCGAAGGCCAGCTGTAAGCGACACTGTCCACTTAGTAACGCACGATCAATAAGTGTCGGTTTTCGTAGTGGACGAGGTTACGAGCCCCTCGCGATCGGACTCGTAACCTCGTCCACTACGCCTGCGGCGATCCCGGCCCTGCGGGCCTCGTCCGAAAATCGGCTAAAGCCTAGACACCACCGCGCTCGCAAATCATCTGTCGCTGGCCGCCGACCGTGGCGACCCTCTTGCGCACGGTTGCCACGGTCGTTATCGTTTTGGACAGAGGTCTCGCCCCCAAGTGTGGGATGAAATCAACGCGAGACGAATCACTGAACAAACCACCCTCTACTCGGAGAAAGCTCGCAATGGCTTACTCACTACCCGAACTTCCCTACGCTCTGGACGCCCTGGAACCCCACATCGACGCCAAGACGATGGAGATCCACCACGGCAAGCACCACAACGCCTACGTGACCAAGGTCAACGCGGCGATCGAAGGGACGGACCTGGAGTCCAAGTCGATTGAAGACCTGATCGCGGATCTGGCCAGCGTGCCCGCCGACAAACGCGGTGCGGTGCGCAACAATGGCGGCGGACACGCCAACCACTCGCTGTTCTGGACCGTCATGGGCCCCGGCAAAGGCGGCAGCCCCAGTGGCGACCTGGCCGCAGCGATCGATTCCACCTTCGGCAGCCTCGATGCGATGAAGGAACAGTTCAACAACGCCGCCGCTACCCGCTTCGGCAGCGGCTGGGCCTGGTTGTACGTCGAAGGCGGAACACTCAAGGTCGGCAGCACCGCCAACCAAGACAACCCGCTGATGGGCACCGACATTGCCGGGATCAGCGGCACGCCGATCCTGGGCTTGGACGTTTGGGAGCACGCCTACTACCTGAACTACCAAAACCGTCGCCCCGATTACATCAGTGCGTTCTGGAACGTCGTCGATTGGGACGCCGTCGCCGAACGCTTCGCCGCAGCCAAGTAAGCAGCGGCCGCGTCAACGGCATCAAGTGAAGAAGCAACCCTCCCGAGTGCGGGAGGGTGACTGGGGCAAGCCGACAGAGCGTCGACGGGGGGAATTCGAATTGGTGCCATCCACCCGATGCGCACTTTCTTGGCATTGCCCCTGCCCGCATGCGGACGGGGGGTTGGGCAGACGGGCAGGGGGTCAAACGGGCAGGGGGTCAAAAGATTGATTGGTCAAAAAATGGAGTCACCGCGCACGAACCACTCGTTCGTCCCCAACATTTTTTGACCACCTAATTTTTTGACCACCCACCGATGCAAGAACAGACTCGGCAAATGTGGTTGAAACGGTAGTGGACGAGGCGACGAGTCCTTGCCAATCTGCCGACTACAGAGGACTCGTCGCCTCGTCCACTACCCGAAAATTGAGCTGCGGTCGACTACTAGTTTCCGGGGAATCCGGGGAATTGCATGTTCTGCATTCCCGGCGGCATGGCGGCCGGATTGGGCGATGACTGACCCGAGGTGTCGAACAACTCTTCGCGGCTGATTCGCAGCTTCGAATAGGTCGCTTCGGGGATCACGTAGTACCAATCGGCGAACCGTGCGTTGAGAGCCTGACTGGTCAACCGAGCCTGCTGCAGGTTCTCCTTTCGCTCTTCCAGCTTGCGTTCGTTTTCCTTGGTGATCTTTTCTTGCACCGCGGCCAACCGCTCCAGCTTCTCCTCTTCGGTTTCTTCGACATCGCTCGAATTCGGCTCCGGCTTTTCGGCGGGCGGCGTCGCTTCCGCGGCTTGGATGTCGGCGGATTCACTCGCCGCCTCTTCGCCGCCTTCTGCGGGCGATTCATCAGACGCTTGCTCGTCGGCTGCTTCCTGGGCTTCACCGACCGTGGTCGATTCGCCTTCGCCGCTGGCATCGGTCTCGCCGCTGGCATCGGTCTCGCCGCTGGCGGGCTCGGCGTCGCCGGAGTCAGCTGCACCAGAGTCAGCGGATTCAGCTGGCTCGCTCGATTCGGCTTCGCCGTCTTTCTCGGCCGTCACTTCCTCGACAGCCTTTTCCGTTTCAGCTTCTTCGTTCTCGTTGCCTTCCTTCTCGCCGCCTTCCTTCGGGGTGGCCGCGTTTTCGGTCGCCGAGGGGGCCGCCTCGGCTTCCGATTCGCCTTCTTTCATTTCCGGCGTTGCCGGGGCGGTCTCTTCGACAGGGTTCAGTTCCGTCGGCAACGGTTCGTCCGCCGGCGGCGCGGGGTTGTCGAGCGCGTCCAATTCTTCAAGTGTTTGGGGGATCGGTTTCAGTTCAGGCACGGGGAACATCGACTCATCGACGACCGTGCTGACCATCAAGTAACGATTGACGCCGCCGGTGACATCGCCCTCGTCGGCCGATGAAGCGTCGCCTTTGTCACCGCCCTTGTCATCGTCGGCGATCCCGCTGATGTTGCCGAACCGCAAGATGTACTTGACGCCTTCTTTGGTCGTCGCGGTCAGTTCTCCGTTGGCGGACAGGATTTCGATTTCACGATTGGGGCCCAGCGGCACCGGGATGAAACCGCGCCCGGCGAGCTGCGTGGCGGCTTCTTGATCGGCGGCAAAATCTTTGTCGGCCTTCAGATTGGCGCTGATGCCTTCAGGTTTGCGATTGACGTCGACGAACTTCAAATCGTCCAGTGCGTTGGTCAGGTCATTCAACTTTTGGGAGTTCAGCTCTTTGTCCGGATCAACCGCAACCAGGGTCGGCTCGGCCAACGGATTGGTCTTGTCATATTCTTTTAGCGCCGTCAGCGACCATGTCGTGCCGTCCTTGGCCAACTCGACGTCGTAGTTCTTCGTCAACGAAACGCCTTGCAGACCCAACGAAGCGTTGTAGTCCTTCAGTTCGACGTTCTCGATGTCGATGCTGCTCAGCTGCAGCAGGTCTTCTTCGATCCACTCTTGAAATTCGGTCGACAGCGGCGTGTCGTCCAGTTTGACCACATAGACCGGATCTTGTCCCGGTTTCCGAACATAGACCTGACCTTCCTGGCCTTTGACTTCGTTGCCGACGATCAGCGAGGCCAGCACCTTTTGCGAACTGTCCTTGAATGTGACCAGTCGTCCGACGCCTTCGTCACCCGGCTCCAGATCTTCCAGTTTCGGTTCCACCACCCCCATCCCGGCGTGATCTTCGGGGTTGTCGGTCGGCACGTCCAAGACGTCCAGACCGACCAGGGCATTGGCGGCGTCACGCATCTGCTCGATCGCGTCGGCCGGGTAGCCGCCCTTGGACGGGATCGTCCACAGTCCGGACTCGGCGTCCTTGCGGACTTCAAAATTTTTGAGTTCGCCCTGCGCTTCATTGAAGGTGACGATCTTCAAGCTGGCCGCGGTCAGCGGATCTTTGAACTCGGAAAACAGCGGAGTTCCGATCACGCTGCCGATGTTCCCCCCGTCGTCGTTGTTGGACGAGGGCCAGGAGACGATCGCAGCGATCAGTGCCACCACGACAGCGACGCCCCAGAAAATTCCGGTCTTTTGTGTTTCGTTCACCGTCAAATCTCTCGTAACGAACTTGTTGACGTTTTTTGTGGAAAGGTGAGTGCGTGCGGCCGAAAAAGACCGCAACGCCGGGATCAAATCATTTCAGCCGCGACTTGCTGATGTTTTCGCGTTCTCGCAATCGGCGCGAGGCAAACACGACGACGCCGACGATCAGCGGCGGGATGCAGGGCAACGCAACCGCGTAGGCTTTGACTTTGTTTTGGATCGCCGTGACCTGCTGGTCGGACTCGCGTTGAATCTTGGCGATGTTCCGCTCGGCTTCGCGTTCGAATTTCTCTCGCTTGACCGCCAGCGCCCGTTGCAACCGTTCGGATTTCGTTTGAAACTCGATCGACTTGGCATCGATCAGCGGCCTGGGGATGCTGCCGTCCTTGCTTTTCTTTTGCAGCTCGGCGACTTCCTCACGCAACTCTTTGAGTTGCTCATCGCGAGCTTCCTCGGCCTCACGAATCGCTTCTTCGGATTGCCGTTGAAATTCTTTTCGTTTGGCGCGGACATCCATGCTGGCGGTTTCCTTGACCGCATCGATCATCTTCAGACTGGCGAAGATCGGTTCGTGTTTGCGAACGTCGATAAAGTCCGTCTCGCCGGTCAACCAATCGATCGTGTTGAGCAGGAAGGTGACGTTTTGGAATTGGAATCGCAGATCGGTCGCCTGATTCGGATCGGCACGAATCTGCAGGAACACGGGCAGCATCAAATCGATGTCGGCGATATACGCGGCTCGGATCGAATTTCCGGATGACTTGCCGTCGCCTTCGGATTTGCCGACCGCGTCGGCCGACGAATCAGCGGCGGGCTGTTTGCCTTCGACCGTCATCGCCAAAATCTGATTGGGCGATGGCCCCTCGATGGCGCCGGACAACCCTTCCATCCCGGTCTGCATCAGCTGCACCAGTTTGGTGACCGGCAATGTCCCACTGGCCGTTCCGGTGGCCAGCAACGGCGTGTGCGTCAACGTCGCACCATCGGCGGGCTGGATCGTTCCGGCGTAGAGTGCCAACACCTGACGCAGCCCATCGGTGATCGGACTGGCGGCGCTGAGGGCCTGTCCGGGTTCGACTCCGGGAGCGTTTTCATCGATGAACGCCCAAAACGGATCGACGTTCATGTCCAGGTTCGGATAGGGATTAAAATCCTGCCAAACAATGTCGCTGTTGTAATACTGGACGCCGGGCGAGCCTGTGCTTTTCAGTTCCAAGATATCCCACAGTTCGCGGATGTCGCCCTTGGGCTGCTGTCCACCGCCGCCCATGCCGAACATGCCACCGGGCTGCTGTTTGGGCTCACCCGTTGCGGTGATGTCTTGACGGGCGTAGGGAAGCGGGTCTTCAAAGATCGCCGTGGGCACGCCCGCCTTGATCGCTTCAAGCAGTCGCTCAAACTGCGGCGGCGCCAGCGATGAGGGCTGGACCACGAACAAAGCATCGTAGACACCGGGACTAATGGGAGCCTCCAGGCTGACCTCTTCGACCTCGTACTGCTTGCTCAACTCGTCGACCAACGGGTGCTTTTCGATCGGTCGCATTTGCATGCCGGCCATCGACATGCCGCCCATCAACTGAGCATCGGTGCGGACGATGCCGACGCGTTTGCGATCACCGCGTGCCACGGTGTTGATCGACCGGACCAGTTCGTACTCGACCGGAATGCCGTACTCAAAAATCGGCACGACGACCTTTTCCAGGCCGGCCCGGAATGCAGCCCCCATGATGATTCGCTTTTGCTGATACGAACCTTGCTCGCGAACCATTCGCGTGACCGGCTCGATCCCGAAACGATCGGCCGCCTCGGCCGCTTCGTCGCTGAACAAATCAATTTCATCAAACAGATTGACTTCGATCGTTCGTCCGCTAGCCGCCGCTTCGCTTTGAAACTCTTTCAACAAGTTGACCAGCTCGTAGCGGGTCCGGGCGTACATTTCGGGAATGTCTTTGCTGATGTACGCGTCGATCTTGATCGGCCGATCGGACTCCAAGTTTTTGATCAACTTGGTCGTCGCCGGGGCCAGTGAACTGACCTGGCCTTCGGTCATGTCGTGGCGAACGATGTCGCGGTTGCGGAACAAGACAACCGCGCTGGCGGTGACCACCAACAGGGCGACGATCCGACCCAGGTAGTGATACGCCATCGTGTTGCCGTCTTTGCCGCCGGTCCAGTGACGGCGACCGATCAGCACCATACACATGTAGAGCGCGACCACGGTGACCAGGACAAAGTAGATCACCGAGGACGTGCTGATCACACCGCGACCGAAATCGTCGAACGGCCGAGCGATGCCGCTTTCCTTGATCAGCTCGGCAAAGTTGATTCCAAAGACCGCCTCGCCGCTGCCGACGACCGAATCGGCCAGCGAAGCGAACGCCAGCGGTGCATTGAACAACGCGCCCAAGATAAATCCGACCGTCAGGTTGCCGGTCAAGAACGACGCGACCATTCCGATCGCGATCATTGTTACCCCGACGAACCAGTAGCCGATGTACGTGGTGAAGATCAGCCCGGTATCCAGCCCGCCGTCGGTCAGAACCGTCAGCGTGACAAAGGTGCTCAGCTGCGAGAACAACAACGACGCGGTGAAAATCGCCGCGGCGGCCATGTATTTGCCGATCACGATGTCGAAATCGTCAGCCGGCAGCGTCAGCAACAACTCGTCCGTCCCCGCCCGTCGCTCCTCGGCCCAGATGCTCATCGTGATCGCCGGGATGAACACCAGCATGATCAACGGGTACCAGTAATTCAGCTGATCCAGCGTTGCCAGGTTTTGATTGAAAAACTCGTACGGCCAAAACGCAGCGACCGACGTCAAGAACACGAAGATGCATAGAAACACATAGCCGGTCGGATTGCTGAAGTAGCCGACGAAGTTGCGTTTCATGACCGCAAAGGCGGCGCGTTTGGTTCCGGCGACCAAACCGAAAACGGCCAACACGATGCACAGAAAAATGGCATCCATGACGACCAGGTTCAACAACGCGGCGATGTTGGGGTTCATAGTGAATCGGGCAGAGAAGGTGTGGGGTGGGGAAATGCGGGAGAGGAATCCAGCCTGTCACCGGTGGGATGAGGCTTCGAGCGTGTCGGTGTTCGTGGGATAGGCTTCCAGCCTGTCGATGATTGACAATCTAGAAGCCTATCCCACCGGTGCACTATGCGTCGAACTGCGTCAATTGATGGAATGCTTGATCCAAATCGTCGTTGCCGTGGTCGCGCAAGCCTTGCACGTCGCCGTCGTAGACCAGACGCCCTTCGTTGATCATCACGACGCGGTTGGCCATCGCTTCGACCTCTTGCAAAATGTGCGTCGACAACAGAATCGTCTTGGTCTCGGCCAACTTCCGCATCGTCTTGCGGACGCCACGAATTTGATTGGGGTCCAACCCCGCGGTCGGCTCGTCCAAAATCAACACGTCCGGATCGTGCAGCAAGGCCTGGCTCATCCCGACCCGCTGCTTGAATCCCTTGGAAAGCTTGCTGATCGGCTTGTACATCACCGACGACAGGTCACAGATCTCGACGACCGCTTCGACACGGTCGCGCTTCTTGGCTCCGACCAGCCCGCGTGCTTCGGCAAAGAAGTCCAGCATCCCCGAGGGAGTCATTTCCATGTACAGCGGACCACTTTCGGGCAGGTAGCCCAGATGCCGACTACCCTCGATGCGGTCGTCCATCATGTTGTGCCCGGCGATCCTCGCCTCACCTTCGCTCGGTGCGATGTAGCCGGTCAGCATTTTCATCGTGGTACTCTTGCCGGCACCGTTGGGGCCGAGAAATGCAACCAGTTCGCCCTGCAACACCGAGAAGCTAACCTCGCGGGCCGCCGCAAACGGACCATAGAACTTACTCAGTCCGTCCGCTTCGATCATCGGACGCCGCTGTTCCGTCGTTGTCATGTTCGTCTGTTGGGGGTAGGGGTCGGGATAGACGTCAAGCGTCAGGTACGCCTCAAGCCGAAGCGTGGTTCAGAGACGTCGCCGAGAAATCTCGGCGGACGCGTGCAATGACGGTGACGACGGCATCGCAAACCGCAATGCCGAACGCGAAATGGCCAAAGACAGCCGCGTGGCGGGGCAGGGGGGGCGAGCGAAGAGTCCTGGGGTGGCACAGGCCGCGAGATGGCCGAGACAGGAAGTACCGACCGGCTTGACGCCTTAGGACTTCAGACCTTCACGCTCGATGATCACATCCGCACCGGGCGTCAATCGTTTCAGTTTTCGGACCACTTCCGACTTGTCCATCGTTCCGGCCTTGGCTCGGGCCAGCAATTTGGCGACCTTTTTACGGCGGGTTCGAAGGCGTTTGATCTCGCGGACTCGTTCGATGCCACTTGGCATAAGGAACTCCAGAAAGTGAATGGGGTTGAGAATTGTTTGGATGTTTTCGGTGGGGCCGCGAAGTTTAGTCAGTTTTCGGCCCGCCGAGTAGTGCGTTTCACTGCGGGTTAGGTTTCCAGCCTGTCGGGAGCAGCGGATTTGACAGGCTGGAAGCCTATCCCACTTTCCGCTAGGCCTTTTTCTTGACACCCTTCTTCTTGGTGGCCTTTTTCTTCGTCGCTTTCTTTTTGGTCGACTTCTTTTTCGCGGCCTTTTTCTTCTTGGTCGCCTTCTTTTTCTTCTTTTTCTTCGAGCCCCCCTTGGCGGCCCGCTCGGCCAACAGATCGATCGCGGACTCGAACGTCAGCTCTTTCGGATCGACGCCCTTGGGCAGGGAGGCGTTCGTGTCGCCGTCGGTCACGTAGGGGCCGTAACGCCCGTCGAGCACCTTGACCTCGCCTTCGGTCACCGGCGATTTGGCCTCAAACACCTTGATCGGTTCCTTCGGCGCCGCCCGGCCACGCCGCTTGGGCTCGCGCAGCAATTTGATCGCCTCCTCGAGCGTGACCTCCAGCGGGGAGACCCCGTCGGGCAACGATCGCGTTTCCTTTTCGCATTTGACGTATGGCCCATAGCGACCATCAAAGGCCTGGATAGGCTGGTCGTTGTCGGGGAAATTCCCCAGGGTTCGCGGCAATTCGAGCAGCTTGCAAGCCATTTCCAGTGTCAGATCTTCGATCGCCATGCCCTTGAGCAGCGATTGATTCTTCTTTTCCTCGTCGTCGGGCGCGCCCAACTGAACATAGGGTCCGAAGCGACCGATCTTGACGTAAATCGGTTTCCCGGTTTCGGGGTGAACCCCCAACGGTTCCTCTTCGACCTGCCCGGCATCGAGCAGTTCGATCGCCTTGGTCAAATCCAATTCGTCCGGCGGCAGACCCTCGGGAATCGGCGCCTTGCGCTCGCCCTGTTCCAAGAACGGCCCGTACTTGCCGACCCGCACAAACACCTCTTCGCGGTGCTCGCCTTCGGTCGGCGTTCCGATCAAAAACCGCGCGGTCACGCGGGGATCGATCTCTTCGAGCTTCTTCTCCAATCGCGGTTTGAGCGCGACGTTGTGGTCGGCGGCCAATTGCTTGATCGCATCGCTGGCCGGACCGTCGTCGCCGAAATAGAACCGCCGCAGGTACTCTTCCGAACCGCCTTCGTTGCGGCTGATCGAGTCCAAAAAGTCCTCCATGTCGGCGGTGAACTGGTAATCGACCAGCGTCCCGAAGTGCTCTTCCATCAACCGCGTGACGCTGAAGGCACGCCAACTGGGGACCAGCGCGTTGCCTTTTTTGTAGATGTAATTGCGGCGTTCGTCGGTGATCGTGCCGATGATCGACGCGAACGTACTGGGGCGACCGATCCCTTTTTCTTCCAGCGTCCGCGTCAGCGACGCTTCGGTGTAACGCGCCGGCGGCTGGGTCGTGTGGCTCTTGGGATCCATCGACTGGGGAACCAACGGATCGTTTTCGGCAACGTTGGGCAAAATCCGCTCTTTGTCCGCCAATTCGGCTTCGGGATTGTCGCTGCCTTCGACGTAGGCACGCAGAAAACCTTCAAACAGAATACTGGTCCCGGTCGCGGTGAAGGTCGCGCCGCCGCCTTGGATCACCACGCTGATTCGCTGTTTGCGGGCATCGGCCATCTGACAGGCGACCGTCCGCTTCCAGATCAGGTCGTACAGCCGGAACTGATCCGAATCCAGCTGGCCACGCAGCGATTCGGGGGTTGGAAAGCTGGTACCGGCCGGACGAATCGCTTCGTGAGCCTCTTGGGCGTTTTTGACCTTGCCCCTGTACACCCGCACACTCGGGTGCAGGTACTTTTCGCCGTACACGGACTGGACCAGCGAACGGGCCGCCGAGATCGCCTCTTTGGACAACGTCGTGCTGTCGGTCCGCATGTAGGTGATGTAACCGTTTTCGTACAGCTTTTGGGCGGCACCCATCGTGCGTTTGGCACCAAATCCCAGCTTGCGGTTGGCTTCCTGTTGCAGGGTACTGGTGGTAAAGGGTGCTCGGGGGCGTTCGGAAAACGGCTTGACCTCGACCTTGGAAACGGCGAACGGTGTGGTCCGCAATGTTTCGGCCAGCTCGTTGGTCTCCTGCTCGCTGAGCAACAGCAGGTCGGGCTTGGTCGGCTTGCCGGTTTCGGAATCAAAATCCTTTCCCGTCGGCACTTTTTTGTTGTCGTACCGGGTCAAGGTCGCCGGCAGGGATTCGTGGCTGCCGGTTTCGAACACGGCGTCGATGTCCCAGTACGTCGCTTTGACGAACGCGATTCGCTCCCGTTCCCGCTGGACGATCAACCGCACCGCCACGCTTTGCACCCGCCCGGCCGAGGTCCCGCTGCCGACCTTTCGCCACAGCAATTGAGACATGTCGTAGCCGTACAGGCGATCGAGAATCCGTCGCGTCTCCTGTGCCCGGACCAACCCCTGGTCGATCTCCCGGGTGTGCTGGAGCGCGTCGGTGATCGCTTCTTTGGTGATTTCGTGGAAAACCAGTCGGTGCACGGGCACTTTCGGCTTGAGCAACTCGTGAAGGTGCCAGCTGATCGCCTCACCCTCGCGGTCTTCATCGGTCGCCAGATACAGACTGTCTGCTTCCTTCAGTGCCGCCTTCAATTTGCTGACGTGTTTTTTTTTCTCCGTCGGCACGATATAGAGTGGTTCGAACCCCTCGTCGACGTTCACCCCCAGGTACGCCCACGGCTGATCCCGATACTTATCGGGAACATCTTTCTTGCCTTCGGGCAGATCTCGGACGTGCCCGATGCTGGCTTCGACTTGATAAGCCGCGCCTAAAAACTTCGAGATCGTGCGTGCTTTTGCGGGTGATTCGACGATCACCAGGCTCTTGCCGTTGCTCTTTGCCATCAAAAAAAGCTGTTGTTCTCGGGGTCGGTAGATCGGGTTCGCTCGGATTAGTGGTAGCGGTGAAGGCAGGATCTCGTCAATCCGCTAAGCTCAAGAAGCTGCCGCCGCGATGCGTCTGGATAACCGACAAGCCGCCGGCAAGCAACGCGAATTAGCGTGATTCCGGCTTGACCCTTGAAAAGACGCGGCGATACGCTTTCCGCTTCCCATTTCTGCACCCCCGTTCCTTTTCTCCACTCCGAAAGCCCCCACTATGAGTCCTCTGGAGCTGTTTCGACGCAATCAAAAGGTCACCATGACCTTCCTGATTCTGCTGGCCATGTTCGCCTTTGTGGTGCTGCCGACAGTTTCCGAGTACATGCGGCGGACCGGACCCGGCATGACCGATCCGGTCCTGGCCGAGTTCAACGGCGTGTCACTGACGGCCAGCCGCGTCAACGGATTCACCCAGAAACATTACGCCACGGTGCAGTACCTGCGCAAATTGGCCGAAGAGACGATCCGCCGCGGGGGCACACCGAAAGTCCCCGGATTTACCTTCGACCAGCAATCCAATCAGATCCAATCGGTCGGAATCAACGGCTCGCCCAGCGACGACATGTCGATCCGGACCCTGCAATTCGCCGCCGAAGCCCAGAAACAAGGCTTCGAGCTGGATGACACCTCGCTGGACATCTGGATGGAACAGTTCACCGACGGCAAGCTGAGCGAGCGCGAGATGTTCGCGCTGCTGCGCCGCGAAACGAACAACCAAATGGGCCAGTACCAGTTGTACGACATGCTGCGAAAACAGCTGCTGTCGGCCCTCTATTTCCGCGGTGCCAGTGCGACCGTCGCCCGCGGCCAGTTCCCCCTGCAATCGCCGCTGGATCACTGGAACAACTTCCTGAAACTGAACCAAAAAGCGACCATCAATGCCTACGGCGTGCTGGTCGATGACTACGTCGCCGAAACCGACGCCAACCCCTCCGAATCCGAAGTGGTCGCCGTCTACGAAGCCGGAAAAGACCGCTACGGCGACGACCAATCCCCCGAACCTGGCTTCCGCCGACGCGAAACGGCGAGCTTTGAATATGTGCTCGGCGAACTGCAGGCGTTTCGCGATGCCGAAGTCGCCAAATTGTCCGAAGAAGACATCAAAGCCGAATACGAACGCCGCAAGGCCGGCGGAGCGTTCCAGTTGCCGGCGGATGTCGTGATCATGCCGGAAACAACCGAACCGGAAACAACGCCTCCGGCTGAGCCCGCTGATTCCGAGCCCGCCGCCGCGGACGAATCGAAGCAGATGAAGGAAGAATCCACCGACGAGCCCCCGGCGGAAAACAACCCGGCACCTGACAACAGCGACTCGGCCGAAGACACCCAAGCCGCCCAGAAAGAACAAGTCGAAGCGTTCTCCAAAGAGCTCGAAGAAGCCGGCAACCTGGACGACGCCACCCCCGACACCCCCGACACCGACGACCAGTCGGCGATCGACCCCGACCGCAACGGCGTTCGCCTGGTCGTGATGCAAAGCGACGTGTCCACCGAAACCGGCGAACCTCAGCAAGACGAACCTCAGCAAGACTCGGAAACGGCGACCGAGGAAACCGCGACCGAGCCCGAGTCCCCGGCAGAACCTGCCCCCCCCGCCAAGCCCGAGACCGCGTCAGAGCCAGAAACCTCCGCCGAAGAAACCACGACGGAAGAAATGGAAGCAACCGAGCCGGAGCCGAGATACCGGCCGTTTGAAGAAGTGCGCGATCAGATCGCACAGACCATGGTCGATGGCCCGGCCCGCGAAGCCCGTGATCAGGCGATCGCTAGACTGCGCAACGTGATGCGAAAGTACTCGCGGGCTCGCGCGATCTACGGCGACGGGACCGACGCAACCACGCCGCCGCCGGAACGTCCCAACCTGAAAGCCCTCGCCGAAGAGCTGGGGCTGAGTTATCGCAAGATCGGTCCCTTCGACCCGGTCTCGCTGGCCGACGAACCGATCGCCAACTCCGTCGAAGAGAGCACCGCCCTGACCCAACGCGGCGTCCCGTTTGCCGCGATGATGTTCGGCGTCGAAGGCCAAGTGATCAAACAAGAACTCTTCACGCCGGCGACCTCGGTCGACCTGGAATCCCAACGAACCTACCTGAGCTGGAAAACGGAAGAGAAAGAAGCCTACACCCCCGAGCTGGATGAAGTCCGTGACGAAGTTGTCGCCGCGATCCGCTTCGCCCAGGCGCGCGAATTGGCCAAACAGGCCGCCGAAGCGATGGCCGAAACCGCCAACGGCGGCACCTCCCTGGAGGAACTCGTCCCCGAAGATCGCCAGGAAAATTACTTCAAGGACCTGGGGCCATTTTCATGGCTCAATATGGTCGGCTTCGGCAGCTTCACCATCGGCAACATCCCCGAGCTCGACTCGATCGATGAAGACTTCATGAAAACCGTTTTTAATGCCGAAGGAGGCAAGCACGTCGTTGCCCCCAACGGCCCTGAACGGGTTTACTACGTCATCAAACGCACGAGTTTGCAACCGGCGACCTCGGACTTGCGGGCGATCTTTTCCCAGCAATCCGAACGCATCATGGCGATGTTCATGTCCGACGGGACCGCCGCCAAGGTGCAGCAGGGTTTCTTCGAAGCCATCGATGATAAAACCGGCTTCGAGCAATACCAGTTGCCGCAGTAACGCACTTGCGGCCTGTCGATTGAAAGTGATCTGTAGGTCAGGCTGTGCCTGACGCACCGCCGCGGAAAAGCGCCAGGTTGTAACTTGCGGAACGACGAAACGGTTCATGGGCCCACCGATGGCAGCGCGAACCCACGGATGACAGGGTGCAAAAAATCCGTGGGTTCGCGCTGCCATCGGTGGGTCTTGTTTTCGATCGTTAGCCAGAGCGCTAACCAACCGTCTCCAGCGCCGAATCGATCACACTGACGACCCGATCGATCCGGTAATCGGCAATCCCAACGCGACATCGCTCGCTCAGCCGCTCTCGGTCCGCCGGCGCTTGCAGTCCCTTGATGATCTCGGCGGCCTGTTCGATCGCCACGTACCGCAGTGACTCGGGGACGTATTCGACATAGCTCAGTCCATCGGGCGTGACCGGAATCGCTCCGGCCCAGATCGCTTCACAAATCGCGATGCCAAAAAACTCGTGTTCTGCAGTCGAGACTACGACGTCGATTTGGCCGAGCCGAGCTTCATACGCCTCGCGCGACTCGGCGTAGTCGTCAAACAGAATCGTTGCCCCGTGGCGAGCGTGAATCTGATCGAGCACTTCGCGACGGCGTCCCCTCTGACCGAGCAGAATCAACTCGAATCGCACCGCTTGAGCGGTCAGACAATCGAGCAACGTCAAGAACCGATCGGGTCGCTTGTCATGCTCGAATCGCCCCACCCACCCCAGTCGGATCGGGGCATCATCGCGACGCGCCGAGACCCGGTTTTCCGGCGGTCGAAACCCCGCAGCGATCACCCGGCTCGCCTGTTCGATCCCCTTCAGATCGATCGCCTGCCGAGCATCGGGCATGCGGCTGATGAAGTCACGCGACAGATCAAAAAACGTCCGTCGATTGAACTCTGAATTAAACCAACAGGCATTCGAAACGGCGGCGGTCAACAGATTGGTGTAGCCGAAATGATGGTCCGTCCTGGCATCGGGTGCCGTCGGATAGGCCCACTGGTTCTCGTGAAAGTAGGTCACCACCGGCACGTCATGCAGCCAGTTGAATCGGGCATCGCGTGACGCCAACCCCAGCCAGGTCGGCAGATCCAACATATCGCTGGCCAGCACCACCTCGGGTACGCCGTGTGATTGAACCAAATCGGCGACCAACGGGCAAAGCTGCACCGGCGCCGATCGCATCCGCCATTTCCAATGACGCGCCGGCAACGTGGCCAGTGACCAACGGTGCCGACTGCCGGCGATCACGCCATCCAGGAAGGCCTGATGGCTGCCACCGTAATAAGGTTCGATCGCCAGGACCTGCATCAGCACTTACGAATGCGTTCGCGGTGCGACTTGACCGCCGCGGTCGCATTGCGGGTGTCAACGACCAGCGCGCTGTGCCGGACGATTTGATCGTAGTCAAACGCCGTGTGGTCGGTCGCGATCAACACCGCATCCTGCGACGCCAAGAATTCCGGGGTGAGCGTCTGACTGTGCATTTCCGGCAGATCGTAGTGCCGCATCGAAGGCAGGTGGGGCACGTGCGGATCGCTATACGTCAGCTCGGCACCTTGCTGGAGCAATAATTCCATCAGCTCAAACGATGGGCTCTCGCGCGGATCATCGACGTCCTTCTTATAGGCGACGCCCAACAGACAGATCTTGCTGCCGTTGACGGGTTTTCGAAACTCATTCAAGAACTCCGAGGTGCGCGAGACGACATAGGCGGGCATGGAGCGATTGACTTCACCGGCCAGCTCGATGAACCGCGCGTTGCAGCCTTGCTTGCGTGCCAACCACGAAAGATAAAACGGGTCGATCGGAATGCAGTGGCCGCCCAGCCCGGGGCCGGGATAAAACGCCTGAAACCCGAACGGTTTCGTCTTGGCCGCGTTGACGACCTCCCAGACGTCGATGCCCATTTCATCAAACAACACTTTCAACTCGTTGACCAACGCGATGTTGACGGCGCGATAAATGTTCTCCAATACCTTGGCCGCTTCGGCGACTTCGCAATTGGAAACCGGCACCACGCCGGCCACGGCCGATTCGTAGAGTGCCGCGGCACAGGCCTGGCTGTCTTCGTTGATCGCACCGACGACCTTGGGGATCCCGGCGGCAGAGAAATCGGGGTTGCCCGGATCTTCGCGTTCGGGACTGTAGGCGACAAAGAAATCTCTCCCTGCCGATAGCCCGGCTTGTTCAAGAATGGCACCATCACGTCGCGTGTCGTCGTCGGATACGTGGTGCTTTCCAGCACAACCAATTGCCCGCCGCGCAACGTCCGGGCAATCGCCTGGCAGGTGCCGACGACGTATTTCAAATCCGGATCGCGGGCTTCATCCAGCGGCGTCGGAACACAGATCAACAACACGTCCGGTTCGGACAGACGCCCCATGTCGTCGGTCGCATCGAACAGACCCTTATCGAGCCAGGCGGCGATCTTGGAATCGTCGATGTGTTTGATGTAGCTTTTTCCGCCCAGCAAACTCTTCACCTTGCTCGGATCGACGTCGAACCCGACGCACCTGAAACCGGCTTGGGTGAACGCGTCAATCAACGGCAATCCGACGTACCCGAGCCCGATCACCCCGACGGTGCAGGTGCGGTCAGCGATGGCACGGAGAAGCGACTGACAAGAATCGGAGGACATCAAATGACCTGGGGGACAAGGCAATGGATCAAAACGCCGAAACGGGCAAGTTTAGTCCTGTCGTCCGATCCTACCAGCGCCCGCCCCGACAGCTTTCTCAGTAGCGCCGTACCCGATTCACTAAAATCACCCCGATCGCGCCAAGTGCAACGTTGCCCAACCAGACCCCGTAGGGAGGGATGGCGCTGTCCTTGGCCTGATTCAATCCCAAAATAAACAGCGGGTAATACAGCAGCAGCGTCGGCAGAAAACAGCGTCCAAACGTCGTCCAGTAGTCGCTGGTCCGAGCCAGCATCGCCAGTGGGGCACCGATGAACACGAAAAAGAAACAGCTAAACCCTTCGGCCCAGCGGCGCCACGGTTCGATCCGCAGCCGCGTCAATCGCCGTTTACTCGCTTCCAGCTGAGCCATCTTCTGCTGGCCGGCCGGACCCGCGATCTCCTCGGTCCGACTGGTCAGAATCGAAAACCCGGTATGCGCCGCCAATTCGCCGATCGCGGCGTGCGAACGCGCGTCCTGGCTCAATCGTTCGATCTGAATCAGACTCAACGGCAGCTCGCTGGGACGCGTTTCCGCTTGCGACGGCGTCCGCAGGGTGCGGGACAACGGAATCGGCACCTCCGTTTTGCCCGGCACGATCCCCTGGATCGAACCGCCTCGGTCCCAACGACTATCGGTCAGTTCCAACAGCAGCGTTTCGTTCTCCACATCCAATGTCAACCGACCCTCACGGGCCTGCAACTTCATCGGCGTCCCGCCGCTGTGGACCGTCACCGTCGGATACTCCAACCGTTGCCCCTTGACGTCATGGACGTGAATCGAAAACCCATCATCGGTGTACGAAAGCTGACTTCGCATCTTCCGATAAACAATGTCTTCAATCGATAGCATCACGACGCGATTGACGCCCGGACGCCCCCAGGACACCGCCAAATCACTCATGTAAACCGCAATCGGGCTGAGCAAAAACGCGAACACAAAAGCCGGTTGCAGGATTTTCAGCGGCGAAATCCCCGAGGCCTTCACCGTCGCCACCTCGCCGTCGCCGGCCATCCGCCCATACACACACGACACGGCGAATAACGCCGTCGCCGGAAACGCGAACTGAAGCGAAATCGGCAGCACAAAGGGCAGTAGTTTGATGATCGCAAACGGGCCCAACCCCTCGCGCAGCAGCGTTCGACCGACGCCGATCAACAGGATCAACAGCGTCAAAGCGATCAATGCAACGACGAAAATCTTCATGATTTCCGCCAAGATGTAACGAGTTAGCCGAGTGGGCATGGACTGGATTCATTCACGTTCGGCGAGACACCCTACGACGGACCAAGCGTTTGGATCCCGCACCAACCGCCACACAAATGAAGTTTTCACTGCGGAACCGGTTCGTAACAAAAATACACCTAACGGGGGTAGGCCGGTTTTTCTTTGAAAAATGGAAGAAGCCAACCACTTTTCGAGACGAATTGTCTACCTTTGATCGTCTATCTAGTGCCCCGGTGACTTCTAAACCTGGGGTTCCACGGGGAAGGGGTCAGGCATCAAAAAACCGAAGGGCCCAAAGGTTGCTTCGCATTTTTGGTACCAGTCCCTATTCCGCTCGCAATTTGTTTGTGCGTCTGGGCTCGCCCGGTCATACTACCGGGTCCCCCTACCTCCTCCTTCCGTTTCCGATTTCGGTGATTCGCGGTGCCCCAACGACGAATTCACAAACCGACGCTGACGTTCCTGGTCCTCTTGGCGATCACCGCTGGCCCGACAACCCTGTGGGGCCAGGCGCCAACCATGACGGTCGTCGGACCGGACGGTAAGCCACGAACCATGCCGGTCTCGGGCGACCCGTTCTCGGGCCCCAAGCCGGCCAATCCCAACGCCAAGCCTGGGGAAACACCGGAGCCGGGGAAGACGGATGCGAAGGAAGGCGACAAGAAGGCGGAGAAACCGCCCGAGCCCAAAATCATCCGACGCGGCGACCAGGAAACCGGCGATGCCGATCCGGACGAGTTGAAAGCCACCGTCGGTCCCGACGGCAAGGTCGCGTTTCAATTCCGCAATCAGCCCTGGGTCGAACTCGTTCAATGGCTCGCCGACATTGCCGATCAACCGTTGGATTGGCAGGAGTTGCCCGCCGACCGCGTGAACCTACGCTCCCCGGGACGATACACCGTCGAAGAAACCAAAGACCTGTTCAACCGCCATCTGCTCGCCCGCGGTTATACCTTGTTGGAAATGCCCGGCGGGATCACCGTCGCAAAAACCGAAGGCATCAACGCGGCGATGGTGCCTCGGGTGGACATCGACGAGTTGGACAAAATGATGCCTCACACTTTTGTCCGCGCATCACTCGAACTGGGTTGGCTGTCGAGTGAAAAGATGGCCGAAGAACTCAAACCGATGATCAGCAGCAACGGCCGGCTGACCGCGTTGACGACGACAAACCGTATCGAGGCGATGGACGCGGCGATCAACCTTCGCCAAGTCGTCGCGTTGCTGGAACAGGAGCGAAACCAATCCAGCCGCGAAGCGCTCGCGCCGGAGTTTCGATTGCGGTACATCCCGGCCGAGACGGCCAAGACCATGCTGGAAGAGTTCTTGGGCGTCGAAAAAAAATCCAATGCCCCGATGACGCCGCAACAGATGGCGATGATGCAGCAGATGGCGCGACAAAACGGCGGGCAACCGGCGCCACCGCCGAAGAAAGCCGAAATCTCCATCGTCGCCAACACCCGTCAGAACTCCGTCTTCATCCGTGCCCCGGTGGATCGAATCGCGATTGCGGGCGAGTTCATCAATCGCATCGATGTCCCCAGCCAAGGACTGGCCTCGCTCTCAGACATCGAATCGCGTCTTCAAGTCTTCCGCTTGACGTCCATCGATCCCGAAAAGCTGATCGAGATCATTGGCGAAATGAACGTCATGGAACCCACGACTCGGATCCGTGCCGACGAAAACAACAAAGCCCTGATCGTGTCGGGCTCGGCCGCGGATCGATTTATCATCGACCGACTGATCAAGCGGCTCGATGGCAGCGGACGACAATTCGAGGTGCTCCAGTTGCGCCGACTCGAGGCCAACGAGGTCGCCGAGTCGATCGCCTTTCTGATGGGCAAAGACAAAGACGACGAAAAGAATTCCAACTCGCGGCGCTCTTACTACTACGGCTATGGCTACGGCAACCAACAAGAAGACAAGAATGAAGACGAGTTTCGGGTCGCCGCCAACTCGCGGTTTCGGCAAGTCTTGTTGTGGGCCAACGAATCAGAGATGGAACAGGTTCGCAACCTGCTGATCAAGCTCGGGGAATTGCCGCCGCCGGGAGGCAGCCCACGCACCGTCCGCCGCATCGATGCTACCTCTGGGCCGGAAACCTATGACTACCTGATGCGGCTGAAACAACAATGGTCCCAGTTGTCCGACGCCCCCTTGGAACTGCCCGACGCGACCGAGTTCGTCGACCCCGTTGCCCGTGAGGACGAAGGCGACACGGACGACGACGCGGAGCAGGGCGAAGCGAAACCTAAAATCGACATGGGCTTGGAAACCAGACATGAAACGCCCGACACGCTCGACACGCTCGACACGCTCGACACGCTCGACACGCTCGACGCGCCCACCTCGACCGCCGCGGTCGCCGCCGGCGAGTCGGCACCGTCGAGTAACGGCGATCAACTGACGGCGACCCAGGCAGAAACGCCGCCAACCTCCGAGACGGCGACACCCCTCAACGAATCGCCTGACGAATCACTCGACGACTCTCCGATTCGATCGGCCCAAGACTTTGATCGCTTGTTCGGAAGCCGCGACCAGCAGAAAGCATCGACCGAGAATCAGCGCGCGACGGGTTCTCAAGTGCCCCCGTCCGATGCGTCGCCGATTCAAATCCAACTCGACGAAGACGGCAATTTGTTGTTGCTCGGATCCAACACCAAAGCGCTCGACCAACTGGAAAACCTGATGCTTCAGGTGGCGCCCCCGAAACGGCCCTATCACGTCTTCAAGATCAAGCACCAGTCCGCCGGATACATCCAGCTGAACTTGGAAGAGTACTTTGAAGACAAAGACGACGAGAAGGATGACTCGGACAGTTTCTACCGCTATTTCTTCTACGACTTCGATCAATCGTCCGACGACGGCCCCAAGGGCTTGGAAAGGGACAACGAACTACGATTCGTCTACGACCCCGACACCAACACCATCGTCGTCAGCGGCGCCACCTCTTCACAGCTTCGCACGATCAGCGAGCTGATCGAGTTGTGGGATGTCGCCGAGCCGGTCAACAAACGCCGGATGCGTTACACCAAACTGGTGAACATTGAATTCGGCAGCGCCGAAACGATCGCCGAGACCGTCAAAGAGGCGTACCGTGATCTGCTCAGCAGCAACGACAAGACGTTTGCCAAGGCGGGACGCGGCGGTGGCGGCGGGGGTGGAGCCCCGGGGGGCGATGAGAAATCGTCTGGACGAGAAAAACAAGGCAGCGGCCTGGTCGACGGCGACAACGGCCGCGACGGCGGCGACGTCGATTTTTCGTTCAAAGGCAAACTGTCGATGGGCGTCGATTCCGTCGGCAACACGTTGCTGGTCAGTGCCGAAGGCGAACCGCTGCTGGATCTGGTGATCGAAATGATTCACAAATTAGACTTGGCCGCGAAACCCGCCGGCGACATGCAAATCATTTCACTCTCGGGCAACACCAGCGAAAAATCGATTCAAAACGTCCTGAAGGCCTTCGGCGGCAAGGGAGCCAGCGAATCCAGTCCGCCGCAATCCCCCGCCCGCCCCGGCGGCCCGCCGGCCAACGACCGCGAATCTCGCTAGTCGTCTATCGCAGCTCAATTTCCGGGTAGTGGACGAGGCGACGAGTCCTCTGCAGTCGGCATCTTGGCCAGGACTCGTCGCCTCGTCCACGACCGCCTACACGCGAACACCAAGGTGCGGCAGAATACTAGCGATTGAGCCACATTGCCGGGCGAACCGTCACTAAGAATAACCACGGATGGCAGCGCGAATCCACGGATGACAGGTGGCAAAATATCCGCGGGTTCGCGCTGCCATCAGTGGGCTCGGTGTGCGGAAACGGGGACACGAGTGGACCAACGGGCATCGACAACATCGGCTTGGTCTTGGGGTAGGGCGTCGTGGAAATTTAGCGGCAAAAATGGATGGGTGCAGGCACACCACCCAAGCGCCGGCCATCCCCTTGAAAACAGGCCCCCGCATCACAAATTGCCTTGATTGGTGTACGCTTGTCGGACGACGTTTTGCCGCGGTGTTTAAAATGCCCGGCTGTTGACATCCCCGCGATGTCCACCGCACGACGCCCATCGCACGACGCCCATCGCCCACAATCCACGATGCTCGCTGATTTAACCAAACGACTTGCGAGATTCGTCACCCATCGATGGCGGCCCGTGCTGGTCTTTTGGATCATCGCCACGGTCGTTCTGTTTGCGATCGCGCCGAAATGGAAAGACGTCGCCTATGACGGTGATTTCGAGTACTTGCCCGACCGCATGACCACGGTCGCCGCCGCGCGGGTGCTCGACGAAGCCTTTCCCGGCGATCGGGCGCGGAGCCAAATTGTGATCGTGCTCGGTCGCAAGGAAACGTCGCTCGACAAAGACGATTTGATGGTCGGTGACGATCTGCTCCGCCGCTTGCATCACCGTTTCGGCGAAGTGTGTTGGCAACGCGCGATCGGTCTGGGCTATTCCGGTGGCCCGATCGACCAGGCCCCCGAACTTGCCCAACCGTGGCTCCAACGCGCCCTCGAATCTCTCGACCATAGCATCGCCGTCGACCAGCGATTCTACGAGCGGTTCGTCGACTCGGTCCCGGACTTGACGCCCACGCTGACCGAACCACGGATGGCAATCGCGTACTTTGATCGCGCGAAATTGCTTGAACAGATCGGTGGCCAAGACCGACAAGCCCGAGACGATTACCGCGATGCCCTGGTCTTGGTCCCCGACATCGAGACGATTGCCAAGCCGATTGCCGAGCGGGACCTGACGGGCTGGGCCTCGATGTTGGACCTGCTTTCCTGGGACGATGCCATCCTGGGATCGCTGTTGACCAAACCGTCGGCGAGATTGGCTGTGATGCAACTGAGCAGCGAGTTGGCCGCCACCGGAAACATCGACACCGTCGAATCGGTCGGCAAAATTCTCGACGAGGTTCGCCAATACAGCCTCGCTCTGGCCCCGCAACCGGAGGACGCCGCGACCGGTTTACAGTTGGAGATGACCGGCTCGGCTGCGATCGGTGGCGAGACGTTGATCGCAGCCCGCGATGCAATTCGTTACACCGAATCGATCACCGTGATCATGATTCTGTTGATCTTGATTCTGGTCTATCGGGCACCGTTGCTGGTCGCCGTCCCGATGATCTCGATCGGTGTCGCGGTGATCGTTTCGACGTCGATGGTGGCCACGCTGACCGATTGGTCGATCCGCGGCGTGCTGCCCTGGCTGGACATCCGCGTGTTCACAACCAGTCGCATCTTCATCGTGGTGATCTTATTCGGCGCCGGAACGGATTACTGTCTGTTTCTGATCTCGCGACTGCGCGAAGAAGCCGCGTTGGCGCCGTGGCCCGTGGCTTGCCGCAATGCATTGACCGGGGTCACGTCGGCATTGCTGGGCAGCGCGCTGACGACCGTCTTTGGACTCGGCACGCTCTGGTTCGCCGAATTCGGCAAGTACCATTACACCGGCCCGATCATCGCGATCTGCTTGCTGGTGGGCCTGGTCGTTTGTTTGACGCTGGCTCCGGCACTGCTGCGGGCGCTCGGGCCAAACGTGTTCTGGCCCAACGTGGTCACGCCCGAAATGGAAATCACGCGTTCATTGCTCTCGGTTCCGGTCGGCCCCGATGCGAAATCGACTCGCCGTTCGGGCGGTTTGTGGGAATGGATCGCGATCACCCTGACGCGTTACCCGTTGGCCGCCTTTCTATTGGGAATCACCTGTCTGGCCGCTCCGGGTTGGTACGGATGGATGAACGAAGATTCCGTGACCTACAACTTGAGCAGCCAACTGGACACCGACGCCCCGAGTCGACGCGGCTATCGATTGCTGTCGGATCACTTCAATATCGGAGAGATCAATCCGGTGACGGTGTTGATGGTTCGCGCCGAAGACGAACCACGCGAGACGCTGAAAAAGCAACTCAAGAGTTTGTCGGACCTGCTCTACGAACAATCCGGCGTCGTCGCCGTGAGAACCCCGAGCGACCCCTTCGGCGACTTCCCCCCGGACCGGGAAATGAGCCTGCTGAGAATGGAGTCGTGGCGGCGGCGTGCCTTGCAACAGCACCGTGTCGCCCAGAATTACTTCTTTTCAAACAACACCCAATACCAAGACCGCTTGGCACGCCTGGATTTGATCATCCAAGGCGATCCGTTTGCACTTCCGACACAGCAGTTGGTCTCGCAAATCGGTGACACCCTGAATCAACTCGCCCGTGACCCGGATTCCGACTGGACCGGATCGAAGGTTTATTTGACCGGAACGACGCCATCGATCATCGACCTGCGAAGCGTCACGATCGCCGACAACCAACGGATCAAAATCGCGGTCGTGCTTGCCGTCTTCCTGATTCTCGTCGCCGTCATCCGCCGGCTCGGGCTGTGCCTGTACCTGATCTTTACCGTCCTGCTCAGCTACTACGCCACGCTCGGATTGACCGTGCTGTTTTTCCGTGGCATCTACGCCGATCAGTACGTCGGCCTGGACTGGAAACTTCCGCTGTTCCTGTTCGTGATCCTGGTCGCCGTCGGCCAGGATTACAACGTCTACCTGGTCACACGGATCGTCGAAGAACAACGCAAGAGTGGCTGGTTGTCTGCGCTCCGCCACGCGGTTTCCAAAACCGGCGGAATCATCACCGCCTGTGGAATGGTGATGGCGGCAACCTTCTTCAGCATGACCGCCTCCGCCTGGTTACCCGGCTTGCTGCACCTGCTGGGGATCGAATCCGATGCGTCGATCGGACTCCGCGGGATCATCGAACTCGGCTTTGCACTCGGCCTGGGCGTCCTGATCGATACGTTCTATGTCCGCACGATTCTGGTCCCTAGTTTTGTCGCTCTGATGGGACGCTGGAAACCCAAGCAGAAAAACGGCGCGAAGTGATCGAACGGGCCAAGTGGCAGAACGATGGAAAGGCGGAATGATGCTGCCCCGTCTCAATCCGCCATCCCGCTTCCCCGATCGTCATCCGCTGTTCCACGCCGCAGCAATCCACACAAGAAGTCCCAGACCAACCATTCGGCCACGAGCATGGCCAACGGCAGCGCAAAGAGCCCGAACTGCATCAGCCCTTTACGATCCGCCCACGACGGGTCGGAGTCGACCAAGACGCCCAACAGGACCAGGGTGGCGGTGCCGTTGACGAGCAGCAACAACGTGGTAAAGAACGCGAAGCACAAAGCGCCGCCCAATCCCCCCAACACCGGCCAAACACCGCCGCGTGGTCGCGACGTCATTCGGAACCGGGTGTGTCGACGATTCGCTTGAGCGACTGGCCGAAGATGTTTCTTCACCGCGTTCGCCGTTGCCGCTCGATCCGAATGCGACAACCGATCGGAATCGTCTCGGTGACCTGGACCTTTCGACCGGCCAGGGTGGCTTCGATGGCATCGATGAGGTAGGTCTTCGTCACTTCGTCGCCGGCGGGACTATCATCCATTGCTCCCATGTAGACGACCTTGCGATCCTCGTCCAACACGTAGAACTCCGGTGTGTACTTCGCGCCGTACTCTTTGGCAATCTGCTGTGACTCGTCCCACAGGTACGCAAACCTGAATCCCTTCTCCTTGGCGCGCTGCTTCATCGCCGGCATCCTATCCTCTTCGACCTTGTTGACGTTGATCGCGACCACGGCGACTGACTTGTCTGCAAAACGATCGACCAACGCATTCAAGCGGTCTTCGGCATCGACCGCATAGGGACAGGAATTGCACGTGAACGCCACCACGACGACCTTCGTCTGGCCAAGCGTTTGCAGAGAATGCACACGGTCGTCGGTCCCCGGCAACTCGCTCCACGCCGGAGCGGTCTCGCCGATGTCCAGAACCGTGTTGTACTTGCCGGCCGATGCAGCGGTCGCCGCCAGGCAAACCAGCATCACGAAGGTGGTTAAAACGAAATGCCTGGATCGGATCATGGGGACGGCGTGGTGATGGTTTGGGCTCGTTTGACGGGATACCAATTGTTGATCTTTTCCGCTAATCGGGCAACGACTTCGGGATTCTCTTTGGCCAGGTTGTTGTTTTCGGTGGGGTCTGCGATCAGATCGAACAGCTGCGGCCCTTTCTCGTCTCTGGGGTGAGTCGATTGATAGCGATTGACTTCCCCGTCATAGGTCAGCAGCAGTTTCCACTTGCCCTCGATACACCAGCGATAGAGCAGCGTGGCTTCGGGGTCTTCGATGTCCGCGATGTCGTGCGCGAATCCTTCGCCAAAAACGGTGTCGCGTGGGATCGCGTCGCCGCTGGTCAAATGAGGCAACAGGTTCAATCCGGGGCGATCATCCGGCAGGGGAGCACCGGCGGCGGCCAACATCGTCGGGTAGATATCGATACTGCTGACCAGTTCGGGTCGCGTGCCGGCCTTGATCTTGCCCGGCATCCAATAAAAGATCGGCGTTCTCACTCCGCCTTCATAAGGCGTTTGCTTGCTCCGCGGCGCGTACCCGTTTTTCTCTGGATTCTGGATCCAACCGTTGTCGGTCAGATAGACGACCAACGTGTTTTCGGCGAGCCCGCGTTGTTCAAGCGACTCCATCAACTGGCCACAGGTTTCGTCGAACCACTCACACATCGCGTAGTACTTGGCAATCGTGATCGGTCGTCCGTCGCGATACTTGTCCAACAACCGCTGGGGGGGCGTGTGGGGAGTGTGCGGCATGAACGGGGCGTACCACAGATAGAACGGTTTGTTCTCCTCAACGGCTAGATCCAAAAACTCGTTGATCGGTTCGATGCCGTTGCGTCCGATTTTCAATCCGTCGTCGCCGTGACGCCCGCCCGGCTGAGGGAATCCGCGTGTCATGCCGTGGGTGAAACCGGCGTTTTGATAACTGCCCTCCCACAACTTGCCACTTTGATGACTCAGGTAGCCGAGTTTGCCGAGCGCCTCGGGAACAGTTTCAAATCGATCCAGATACGATATCAGTTGGGCCCGCTGCCGGTTAAACAACTCCGAATCACGCGGAGCGTACTTGGGTGACGGATCGTTGCCGGTCACTCCGTGCGTGGACGCGTAATGGCCCGTCAACAACGTCGCCAGCGAGGGTCGACACAGTCCGGTCGGCACGTAGCCGCGCGGGAACACCGCGGCTTCGGAGGCCAGCTTGTCCAAGTTCGGCGTCTCGATGTCCGGATGCCCCATGAACCCATAGTCCGTCCAGGCCATGTCGTCACTGAGGAGCAGGACGATGTTGGGCGGAGCGGCCGAGCTCGATGGAACAAACAGGGCGCTGAACAAAACGACCGAAAGAAAAAGTCGAATTCGGTGAGCCATGGTGTGGGGGTACGGAAGTAGGGAGGGGGCGGAAATCGAGGACGAGTGCTCCTTCAACATTTAGATTGAGGTTGCCATTGTAACTCGCATGCCACGGCGGCGCAAATCGGCCGGAATCAGACGGCGTGGTGAGCATTCGGCGTCGTTACTCGGCGATCAGTTCGACGACGACGCCCTTGAACGCCGGCGTCTTGCTTTGCGGATCGGCATGCCGGGCAACCAGCACGTTGGATTCGGGATAATACATCAATGCATTCCCGCTGCGAATGGAATCATACGAGCGGGCCAGAATCCCGCTCATCGCCCCGGTTTCGCTTTTGACGGTGACGCGTTGGTCGTTCTCTAGACCAAATCGTTTCAGGTCGTCCGGGTGAATCAGAATCAAATCGCGCCGTTCCTGATTGCGGTACAGGTCCTCTTCTTCATAGACGACCGTATTGAATTGTCCTTCGCTGCGTACGGTCATCAATCGCAGATGATTGTTTTCGGTGCCCTTGAGATCCGGCAGTCGATGGCAATGCAGCACGCCGCGCCCGTCGGCGGTCCCGAATTTCGGATCGTGAAAGGTGCGACCATCGATCTGAAATTCCTGTTTGGTCTGATCGATCTCGGCGATCTTGCCGTAACCGGGAACCACCGCGCCGATCCACTTGCGAATGGTCGAGGGATTAGCCAAGTCATCCCAATCAACGCCGGGCACGTCAGGCACCACGGCTTTACCGATCGCGGAGATCACAGAGACTTCGCTGCGAGGTCCTGGCAACCGAGCCGGTCCGCCGTCGCTCAGCCGCACAAAGTTGAACATCGACTCCTGTGTCGTCGGCGCCGGTTCTTCGTCACGCGCCAACACCGGCAAGACGATCGTTTCTTTCGCCAGACCATGAGCGTGGCCGGTATTCATGGTCGTGTTCATCATCACGTTCATCTGCAGACTCGAGAGTGCCCGATCGGCGAACGTGGAATCCGGATTGGATCCGTACAAATTGCCGCCCAAGCAGAAGCCGACTTTGATCTCGCCGCTCGCAGCGGCCTCCATGCATGCCAGCGTGTCCTTGCCCGGCGTCTCGGGCAGTTGGACCCCGAACTTGTCTTTCAGTGCGGTAAAGATCTCATCCTTCAGCTTCGGCGTCACTCCCACCGAACCGATGCCTTGCACGTTGCTGTGCCCGCGGATCGGCATCAGCCCACACCCCGGACGTCCCACCATCCCGCGGGCGAACGCCAGATTGGCGATCGCCTGAACGTTGTCGACGCCGTGGGCATGATGAGTGATGCCCATCGTCCAGGCGAAGACACACTTTTTCGACGTGGCGTAAAGTTCGGCGATCGATTCGATCTCGCTGCGAGCGACACCGGACTTGGTTTCGATCTCTTGCCACGTCAAATCGTCGACCGCCGCCAACCACTCCTTGGACCCGCTGGTGTGCTCGGTCAGGAACGCGTTGTCGATCGCCCCCAGAGACTTCGTCGCCTTGGCCAGCCCCCACAACAACGCCAGGTCACCGCCGATGTGCGGCTGAACGTAGTGACTGGCGATCTTGGTGCCCGCCAACAGCGAAATCGGATCGCTGGGGATGCGAAAATTAATCAGCCCCGTTTCACGCACGGGATTGATCACAATGACTTTGCCACCGGCACGACGCACCCGCATCAAGCTGGTCATCAAACGCGGATGATTGCTGGCCGGATTTCCACCGATCAGAAACACCGTGTCGGCTTTTTCCAGGTCATCCAAGACGATCGTTGCCGTGCCGCTGCCGATGCTGCTTTGCAACCCGACCCCGCTGGCCTGGTGACAGTAATAGCTGCAATTGTTGACGTTATTGGTGCCATAAACCCGGGCCAACAACTGCAGCAAAAAACCGGCTTCGTTGCTGCTGCGGCCGCTGAAATACCAAAACGTCTCATCAGCCGCGGTCGCTGAAAGCTTTGCCGCAATGCTTTCGAAAGCCTCCTTCCACGTGATGACCTCGTAATGCGACTGGCCCTGACGATAGCGGAGCGGATGGATCAATCGGCCGAGCGATTCGAGTTCGCGGGGCGAGAGTTGTTTGAGTTGTTCGATCGAAGTCTGTTTCCAATAATTCGGATCGATCCCAGGCTGCATGTCGGCGACCATGGCCTGCAGGCTCTTCTTGCAGACCTCAAAGGAATGGCCCAGTTCATTGACCATCCCGCCTTTTTGCCCCCCCATGCCGACGGCGCAGGTCTTGCAACTGTTGCGGGTCCGCATGGCTTTGAACAGCTTCCAAACGCCACCCGCCTGACGCCCCTTTTTGAAGGTGTACCAGATCGCCCGAAATCCACCACCACTGCCGACTTTCACTGCGTTTTATCCTCGAACGAATCACGGTTTGACGCCGTCAATCTTAACACCGATGAGCCGCCGGCGGGACCAATGGAGAGCCGTGCGGCCCGATTTAGCCACCGCCGTCGCCACAGCGATCCACCCCCGGCAATCAGGGAGAGCAACACGTTGCGTTAAACCGCCGAGAGGGCGATGATTGAAGCTGCTCGACGAGTCCTCTTTTTCGCACCTCTTCCATCGGACGAAAGTCATGCCCTGCGAACACCTGCGAGAACTGTTTGCCCTTTGCGAAAAACACGACCTTCACATCGCCAGCCAAGACGCGATCAAGGTGGTCTGCCGCCAATGCCACGAGCAACAGGTGTGCCCCTCCTCGCTGACCGACGGCGAACAAGTGATCGAATTGCCTCGCCGCGTCCAGGACGCGGCCGTCGATGAAGCAAACGGACCGACCGACGATGCGTCCCCATCAGCCACCTAACGGGCCGTTGATGCCCCGGCGTACTGCCTAGCGTCGAAGAAAAGGTAAGAAGATTTTGGAAGCAGGAAAATTGTGTTAGGAGAACCTTTTTTCCGACAACCAAAATCTTCCTACCCCCAAAATCTTCCTACCCTCTTCCTGCATCTCCTTTCAACGACGCGTGATCACTTGCGGGCGCGTTTGGGATCGAGATTGGCATCCAGATCGTTTTTCGTCACCGAGGACTCGACGCCCCCCTCGGGCACCTCAGCCTGGGCGATCCAGAGCACGCCGTTGAGGACGACTTTGCGGAAATTGTCGTTGCCCCAATTGTCATGAAAGTGACCACCGGTGAAGCCGAATCCCCGGCCGCCGTCTTCCCGCTCGACCGTCCACATCATCGCTTCGGCGCGGCCCTCGGACGCTTGGATGTGCGGGTAGGGGCCTCTCGGATAGACATAAGGTCCGTCGCGGACGTCCGCCGAGGGCACCGCGACCAGAATCGGGACGAACTTGATTCCGGCCGTCTCATCGGACCGGTTCCCCACGATGTCGGCCACAAAACGCATGTTGAAATACCATTCGTCCTTGATCTCGAACGGCTCGACGCCCCGCGTCACGTGATGATCGGGAAAGGATTCAAACGCCGGTTGCCAAATCGGGTTGCATGAAAACAGGTGCTCGTAGTGGCCTCCGATCCAACGCTTCATTTCGTTGCCGGCTTGATCGGCCAGGACTTCCACCCCGTAATGCATGAACCCCAGCCCCACGCCACGCTTGGCCCAATCGTCGATCAATTTTAATCGACGTCCGTCCTGCTGGACGATTTCGTGCTTGCCGCCGCCGTCCATGAAGAACACCACGGCGTCGGCGTCATCAAAGATCGTTTCGTCCTGCGGCCAGCCGTTGAGCACAAACTGGACGTCCACCTCCGGGACGCCTGACAAGCATTTCGCCATCAGCTGCACCCCGGCGTTGAATTCGTGCATCCGGGGCGGGTGGGACGGCTTGCCCGCAACCAAAACAATTTTTTTCGTCTCGGCGTGTGCCAGGCCAAACGAGAAGGCTGACGTGATCAGCAATCCAAACGCGATGATTGATTTCAAGGGACTCACTCGCAAGAAAACGTAAACGGGGAACGGGTCACATCATCGCTGCCGTCATCGTCTGCCGCAACTTCGGAAAAGGGGGCCGGCACCAAAAATGCGACGCACCCGACGGGCCATTTGGTTCTCGGTACCTGCCCCCTTTTCCGCTTTGCACTCGCTCAATCCACCACTCCGACGCCGCTACGGCCGATCCCCCTGCAATCTCCGGCCCGCCTCTTGCAGGCTGTCGATTTAGTCGGTGTGCTAAATTCAGCGCGATGGTTTTAGCCCGACGTGTGAGCGAGGGGCGCCGCTTGGACCCTTGCTAACGCATGCGGGCTTATATCGACAGCCCGCTTGACGCACTCGACGGGATCGCCAAGCTGGACGGTTGATTTTCAGGCCGTTGTTCATTGCAGGTTGGCAAGATGAGTTTAGGAATCGCGTTGAAGGCTTTTTTCGCCGCGTTGGGGAACAAAGAAAAGGCGACTCAGATCGATGAGATCCTGCGTGGCCAGCAGCCGAGCGCCCCGGCGATCGAAGAAAAACCGGTGGAAACACCCGCCGCGAAGCAACCCGAACCCGCGCTTCGCGACCCCGCCGTGACGCTCTTGGCGACGCTGCAACGGGAAGCCCGGCTGGTCGATTTGATCCAAGAAGACCTGAGCCAATACTCCGACGCCCAAGTCGGCGCGGCCGCCCGGCCCTGTCTGCAACAGTGCGGCGGAGTCCTGCAGCGGGTGATGGGCCTGAAACCCCTGCTCGATGCCGCCGAAGGCGCCGTGGTCGACGTGGCTGCCGACGCCTCGCCGACCCGTTATCAGTGGATCGGCGAAGGCACCGGCACGTCGGGCAAATTGGTCCATCACGGCTGGGAAGTTTCCAAGCTGGAATTGCCGACGTGGACCGGTGACGCCGCCGATGCCAACATCGTCGCCGCGGCCCAAGTCCAAGCGAATTTGTAATGAGCAAAGTGGGATAGGCTTCCAGCCTGTCATTTCGCGATCGACGAGGCTGGAAGCCTATCCCACGACGATTGTCCCGCCCCGTCCGTTCACAACACACCAATAGATTCGACATGGGCTCACGGTATTGCATCGGCATTGACCTTGGCACCACCAACTCGGTGGTCGCCTTTGCGCCGCTTTCGCAGGACGGAAAAAAATCCGAGCCGAAACTGGAACTGCTTCCGATTCCCCAAGTCATCGCGCCCGGTCAGATTGAATCGCGGCCGTCGCTGCCGTCGTTTCTGTATTTGCCTCGCGAGGGCGAAATCGAATCCTTGAAGACGCCACTGGTGGGCGATCCGGGTCGCGGCATCGCAGGCGTCTACGCGCGGCAGCAATCGGCTGAAAACCCACAACGCGTCGTCGTGGCCGCCAAGAGCTGGTTGTGTCACGCAAACGTCGGACGCACCGAAGCGGTCCTGCCCTGGCAATCCCCGCCGGAAGTGACCAAGGTGTCGGCCTTTGATTGCACCCAGCGGTTCCTCGCACACCTGGTTGCCGCCTGGCACGCCGCCCATCCCGAAGCGCCCCTCGCGGCCCAGCAAGTCGTGCTGACCGTGCCCGCGTCGTTCGACCCGGCCGCCCGTGAGCTGACCCGCCAAGCCGCGATCGAAGCCGGTTTGCCGGATCACTTTGTCCTGCTGGAAGAACCGCAAGCGGCCGTGTACCACTGGCTGGGTTCCAACGCCGACCACTGGCGCGAGCAACTCGGCGCCGGTGACGTGCTGTTGGTCGTCGACGTCGGCGGCGGGACGACCGACCTGACCCTGGTCACGGTCGAAGAAAACGGCGGCGAATTGAATTTGCAACGTCTCGCCGTCGGCAACCATCTGTTACTCGGCGGCGACAACATGGACCTGGCCTTGGCCCACCACGTTGCCACGCGGTTGCAAGCACAGGGCCACGATCTGGATCCCTGGCAAAGCGTTTCGCTGTGGCACGCCTGTCGCGATGCGAAAGAAAAATTGCTTGCCGCCGAGGGTCCCGAGGAACACACGATCTCCGTGCTCGGTCGAGGCAGTTCGTTGATCGGCGGCACGATCTCGACCGCACTGACCGCGGCCGAGACCCAGGGCTTGATCGTCGACGGCTTTTTCCCCCAGTGCACCGCACAAGAACGCCCCGAGCGCCGCACGGCGTCGGGTTTCCAAGACATCGGGCTGCCCTACGAAGCGGATCCGGCGATCACCAAACAAGTCAGCGCGTTCTTGGCCGACCACGCCGAAGCGTTTCCCGCGTCCAACGAGGATGGCAAATCCGGCGGCGCCACGGGACTGACCCACCTGCTGTTCAACGGCGGCGTGTTCCGCAGCGAAACGCTACGCAGCCGGATGCGCGACGTCATCAACAGCTGGTGCGACACCGCGCCGACCGTACTCGGCCAACAGCAAGACCTGGACTGTGCAGTCGCCCTCGGTGCCGCCTATTACGGCTGGTCCAAACAGGTCGGCGGCATCCGAATTCGCGGGGGCACGGCGCGTTCTTATTACATCGGGATCGAAACGGCCGGCTTGGCGATCCCCGGCGCGCCGCGTCCTTTACGAGCACTCTGCGTCGCTCCGCAGGGAATGGAAGAAGGCACCGAAGCCGAAGTGCCGGGCAATGAAATCGGCCTCGTCGTTGGAACGCCCGCACGGTTCCGTTTCTTCGCCTCCTCCAAACGCGGCGACGACACCGTCGGAACCCAACTGAATCGTTGGTCACCGGAAGAACTGGTCGAAAGCGAACCGATCGAATTGACACTCTCGCGCGACTCCGCAGGCGAATCAGGCGGCGGATCAGGCGGCGGCGAACCGTTCGTCCCCGTGCGGTTCGTCAGCCGCGTCACCGAACTGGGAATGTTTGAACTGTGGTGCCATTCGACGCGCACCGACGAACAGTGGAAAATGGAGTTCAACGTTCGCGAGAAACGATAACGGTCTCCCCCGAGATGGAAGCAGGTTTTGTCTGAGCATAACGACACGTCAACCGACCCCACCGCAACACCACCACGATTTGTCGTCGGCATCGACCTGGGCACGACGAATTGCGCGATGTGCTACGTCGACACGTCCCGTCCGGATTGGCAGGTCGAAACGTTTCGAATCCCGCAGTGGGTCGATCTCGGTCAGCTCGAAAAACGCGAAACCCTGCCTTCGTTTCATTACGAGCTGACGGCCAGCGAAGCGGGCGGACAATCCGGCGCCCTCCCCTGGCAAGACGCTTTCTCCAATCCGACGTCCTGTGTCGGCGTGTTCGCCCGTGATGCGGGTGCGCGACATCCGGGTCGACGCATCAATTCCGCCAAGAGTTGGCTGTCCCACGACGGGGTCGATCGCACCGCCGACTTTCTGCCCTGGCATGGGGATGCCGACGTGCCGCGGATGTCACCGGTGGCCGCGTCGAGCGAGTATCTGCGTCACCTGCGGGGAGCCTGGGACGATGCCTTCGCCGAACATCCCCTGCACGAACAAGACGTGGTGATCACGTTGCCGGCGTCGTTTGACGAAGTCGCGCGAGAATTGACGATCAAAGCCGCCAAGCAGGCGGGGCTGAAACGGGTTTATCTGATCGAAGAACCCCAGGCGGCGTTCTATGCCTGGATCGATGGCCATCGCAGCGATTGGCAAGATCTGGTTCAGCCCGGTCAGTTGATCTTGGTCTGTGACATCGGCGGCGGCACGACCGACTTGACCCTGATTCGCGTGCGGCCGGCCGGCCAGTCCAACGATCAAGTTCAGTTCCACCGCGTCGCCGTCGGTCGCCACCTGATCCTCGGCGGTGACAACATGGATTTGGCGGTCGCCAAGTTGGCCGAGGCAAAGCTTAACGAGACCTCAGGCGGCACACCGCCGTCGGCCAGCCAGTGGGACCGCATGGTCCAAGCCTCTCGCACGGTCAAAGAATCCATGTTGGACGAAGCGCGGGGAGCATCGTTCACACTGAACGTGGCTGCCGAAGGGTCAAAGCTGTTGGCCGGTGCGATTCAGGTCGAACTGACGGCCGAAGAAATTGATGCCACGCTGCTGGACGGTTTCTTTCCACGCGTCCAGCTCTCCGATCGCCCGAGTCGCCAACAAAGCGGATTTCAAGAGTTCGGCTTGCCCTACGCGGCCGACCCCGCCATCACTCGTCACCTGGCTGAATTCCTGTCCGAACATCGTCGCAGTGGTATCGAAGAGCAGGACACCGAGTCGGCTGATCGCCCCGATCTGGTGTTGTTCAACGGCGGCGTGTTGGCCGCACCGGCGATTCGACAGCGGATCGTCGATTCGCTCCGCGACTGGTTCCAAGCCCCCGGCGAAACCTGGCAACCGAAGGTCCTGGCGTCACAGCGTTTGGACTTGGCCGTCGCCCGCGGCGCCGCTTATTACGCGATGGTCCGGCGAGGCCAGGGCGTTCGCATCGCGGCCAACCTGGGTCGTTCGTATTACATGCAAGTGCAACACGATCCGCCGCGCGCCCTGTGCCTGATCCCCGGCGACGCCGAAGCGGGACAACAGTTTCGCGCCGATGATCATCCGCTGCACCTGCAAGTCGGCGCGCCGGTGCAGTTCCCGCTGTGGGTCAGCAGCACGCGACTGGCCGATCGCGTCGGCGACTTGGTCGCGATCGACCCGAACGAGGTGTCCGCGCTGCCGCCAATTTGCACGGCCCTGGTGCGCGGCCGACGCCGCGAAGAAACCGAATTGAGCGTGTTCGTGGAATCCGAATTGAGCGAGATCGGGACGGTCGGCATGTACTGCGTCGACGCCGAACACGGCAAACGATGGAAGCTGGAATTCGACATTCGCAGCACACTGGAAACCGACCGCGACGCACATACCGGAAGCGGCGAAACGGCGGGGATCGTCGACAGCGAAACCGTGGAAGCCTGCGCCGATGCGATCGAATCCACCTTCGGCGACCAGGCCGACATCAAACCCAATCAGATCGTCAAGCGACTCGAATCGATCACCGAAACCAGCCGCAATGATTGGCCGCCGACTCTGATTCGCGAACTGTGGCAATTCTTGGCCGATCTCGAAACCGGTCGTCGCAAAACCCCCGCCCACGAAGCCCGTTGGTTGAACCTGGCCGGCTTCTGTCTGCGGCCGGGATATGGCGTCGCGGTGGACGATTGGCGGGTTCAACAAATGTGGCGGATGCTGCACGGACGGTTGGCATTCCCGGCCTCCCAATCACGCACCGAATCGATGATCCTGTGGCGGCGGATCGCGGGCGGACTGACGGCCGGCCAACAACAGCAACTCGCCGCACCGATGCTGGCCGCACTGCGCAGCAAGTCCCGACGCATCGAGCCGCACGAGGCCAATGAGTTTTGGCGGTTGATCGCATCGTTGGAACGGTTGGACGTGCGTCAGAAAATCGAACTCGGTGACATCGCCTTGAAAGAATTCGGCCGCAAGAAAAACGTCCGCTTGCGCCCCGCGCTGCTCTGGGCGCTGGGCCGACTCGGCGGACGCCAACCCGCCTACGGCCCGCTCAACACCACCATTCCGGTCGCCACGGTTCAGTCATGGATCGAATCGCTGATCGCCATCGATCCGCCTGAATCCGACGTGCCACTGACGCTCGTGCAACTGGGGCGTAAAACGGGCGACCGCTACCGGGACATCGCCGCAGCGACGCGTGACAAAGCCGCCACGTACTTGCAGTCCAGGGATGCGGCGGACCACTTCGTCACCCTGCTGACCGAAGGCGGAACGCTGGATCGAGACGAAGAGACCGCTGTGTTCGGCGACTCGCTGCCCCTGGGCATCCGACTGGGAAGGTAGCCCGCACAGTTTGCCAAACCGGCACCAAAGCGAAACCCGACAATTTCCTTCGATTGATCAACCACTCACCGCCGATTCAACACCGGTGTGTCGTTGGTTTGTTTCGTTTGGCGCTCTAGTATCGGTGAGGGTGTGATGCCACTTCGAAAACTCTGGAACTCGATTCGTGGCAAGTCGGCCACGCCAAAAGTCCACGCGAGTTCAGAGACGGTGAGTCCAGGGACACAGTGCCCGGAACCAGGTTTGAATCCAGCACCGCGGATCCAGTCCGCCCCAAAAACCTCCCCGCCGCCGCAACGCCCCGCGGCCGTGCCGGCTCGCGCTGCGACGCCCAAGTCCATTTCAGGTGCCGCCACACGTGACGACAAGAAACTGTTTCGGCGGATGGAATCGCTGTCCGTTCAATCGGTGTTGGAAGTCGGTGTCGGTGACGGGCGGCGATCGCTGGCGATGTTGCACGCGCTGACCCACAAAGGCCACTCGACCCCGATTCATTACATCGCGGTCGATGAGTTTGAATTGGGCGGAAACGCGCTTTCGCTGCGAAACTTTCACAAACAGCTGCGTGAGTACCCGGCCAAGGCACATCTGGTGCCGATGGCGATCGACGCCGGCCTGGATCGTGTGGTCCGAACGTACGGCCAAGTCGATCTGATCCTGTGGTCCGCCGAGCAGCCGCCGACCCCGGCCCAGCACAGCGCGCTGGCACGCCTGAGCAAGTCGCACACCATCGTGTTCGGCCAGGAAAACGGTCGTTGGACCGAAACGCTGCCCGGTCTGGCCGCCGGCAAACGGGCCGCCTGATCGTTCCCAGCCGCTCCAACCGGCACGGCCACCCCGACCGGAAAGATTTCTGGGATCGGCAGCGTCTGTGTTTTGAGCTAGGTTTGTTCATGCCCGAAACGGCAACTAAATTGATTCCCCCCGGTCAAGGCCGGCCGGGATGAACAGACAGGCCTCCAAAACAGATTGAATGCGATGTGTGGAATTGTCGGATATGTCGGTTCGGACAAAGCGGGCGACTTCCTGCTCAGTGGTCTGAGACGCTTGGAATACCGCGGATACGACAGTGCCGGCGTGGCAATCCACGGCGGTGATACGTTCCACATCACCCGCGCGGTCGGCCGAATCGACGCCCTGGCCAGCTCGCTGGGCCATAATCCCGTCGACGGACCGATCGGGATCGGCCACACCCGCTGGGCCACCCACGGACCGGCGACCCAGGAAAACGCCCACCCGCACGTCGGCGGCGACGGCGAGGTGATTCTGGTGCACAACGGTGTCATCGAGAACTTTCAAACGCTGAAAAACGAGCTGACCGAAAAGGGCTACGCGTTTCAGTCCGCGACCGATAGCGAAGTGGTCGCCCATCTGATCGCCGAAGGCCTCCGCAGCACGCCGGAGACGGCCGAGGATCCGTCGCTGCAATACGTGCAAGCGGTCCAGTGGGCCATCGCCCAATTGCGCGGCACCTATGGACTGGTGATCGCCTTCCGGGATCAACCCGACCTGCTGATCGCCGCTCGATTCGGCAGCCCGTTGGTGATCGGAATCGGCAACGGCGAGTACTTCGTCGCCAGCGATTCGTCCCCCCTGGCCGGTTGCACCGACCGCATCGTCTACATGGCCGACCACCAGTTGGCAGTGCTCCGCCCCGGAGGTTTTTCGGTGACGCACCGGGAACAGGGCAAAGTGACGGTTCAGATCCAACCCCTGGAAGCGGCCGAAGAAGAGGTCAGCTTGCAGGGCTATGACCACTACATGCTCAAGGAAATCTATGAGCAACCCGAATCGCTGAAGAACGCGATGCGCGGCCGGCTGGACGAAGAAAACGCCACCGCCGTGTTTGGCGGATTGAACCTGACCCCGCAACAACTGCGCAGCGTCGAACGCATCATCCTGACCGGCTGCGGCACCAGCTGGCATTCCGCCCTGGTCGGCGAGTACCTGATCGAGGAACTCGCGCGGATTCCCGTCTGTGTCGAATACGCCAGCGAATTGCGGTACCGCAACCCGCCGATCGAAAACAACACGCTGGTGTTCGGGATCACCCAAAGCGGCGAGACGGCCGACACGCTGGCCGCCTTGCGGGAAACCAAACGTAAAGGCCACCGCACGCTGGCACTGTGTAACGTCGTGGGAAGCTCCATCGCCCAGGCCGCCGACGGCGGCGTCTACTTGCACGCCGGGCCGGAAATCGGCGTGGCCAGCACCAAAGCTTACACGTCGCAGTGCTGCGTCTTGGCCATGCTGGCGCTGTACTTCGGACGGATCCGCCACCTCAGCTTCGAAGCCGGACGAAACATCATCCGCGACCTGCAGCAAGCCCCGGGGGCGGTTCAAGAAGCGCTCAACTGCAACGAGCACGTCAAAACCGTCGCGGAAAAATACAAGGACGCCACAAACATTCTGTACCTCGGCCGCCAATACAACTTCCCGACCGCCCTGGAAGGCGCCCTGAAGCTAAAAGAAATCAGCTATGTCCACGCCGAAGGCTACCCGGCGGCGGAAATGAAACACGGCCCGATCGCACTGGTCGACGAAAAAACCCCCAGCGTGTTCATCATTCCCCAAGGCACCACCTACGACAAAGTGATGGCGAATATGGAGGAGGTGAAGGCCCGCGGAGGCCCGATCATCGCCGTTGCAAGCAAAAACGATCCGCACATCGAAGCCGTCGCCGACGACGTGATCCACATCCCCGACGTGCCGGCCATCATCCAGCCGATCGTGTCCGTCGTGCCGCTGCAGCTGCTCTCCTATCACATCGCGCTGCTGCGGGGCTGTGACGTCGACAAGCCGAGAAATTTGGCCAAAAGTGTGACGGTGGAGTAGTGACATTCCACCCAAAATGGCATTCTTTCCTTGCGGATACCCGCAGCGAAATTACGCTCTTGATTGTTGCCCAATGAGCATGGGATGATCGTCGCCGAGACGGGGGCCAAGTCGACCCGGCGAGCAATCCATGACCAGGAACCCTTTTCTATTCGGATGAGAAAGACGATGAATCGTACCGGCCTGACCTTTAATTCTCGCAAGGCGTTGATGAACAATATCGGAGAGGCCGCGGGGACGGAAATTGCAAATCTGATTGCCGAAATGGCCGCCGAAATTGAAGAATTGCGACGCAACAAGGTCAACGTCACCCGCATCGTCCCGGCCACCAACGTCAATCTGATCGGCCGCAACGAAGACGCCATCTAACGCCTCGTCGCCCACCCTCATCCACGAGCCGCCGAGCCCGCCAACACGTTCGGGCCGCCATCGAGCGCCGCGATCACCGCCGGATCGTCAAAAACCCGGGGTCTGTCCCCAGTGACCGGGGTCTGTCCCCAGCGACCAACCCCCACCGGGGTCTGTCCCCTGCGACCAACCCCCACCGGGGTCTGTCCCCAGCGACCAACCCCGGGGTCTGTCCCCTGCGACCAACCCCGCGCGAACACTGGACACGCGACCACATGGGGGTCTGTCCCCGCGCGCTTGTCCCCGCGCGCTTGTCCCCGCGCGCTGCTGTCCACTGACGCTGCGCGATGCGCAGGACAACGTGCCCATTCATTGAACCGTGGTCCCCACGCAATGCCCACTTCGTGGGCAAAAGCAATGCTTAGCTGGCTTGAGAGAGGTGCTGTTGCGTTTTTTCAACAAGACCGCCCGGCAACTCAACGGCGTCCAGGGCACCACTAAAGACCCAATACACTCGCCGGAACGCCGTTGCGATCGAGTCGCGAAATTCCGGTCGGCGTAGCGTGCGGACTGGCACGTCGCATGCAAACGACTCAGGGCAGGGAGGAAGCAGGGATGCACACGCTTCTATGGATGGTCGCTTGAGACGCAACGGGGAATTGCGTCTCAGGCATCAGAAAGTGCTGCCGAGACACCTCGCTGGGCAGAACTTGACGGATGGCTTACGAGTCGGGTGATCTGGTTCCGGTGCCGGATCACCCGACTCCGCCGTTCCCTACGCACCGCCCAAGCCTAGGCACTGGACCAGTGCGAACTCTTATCGAATGGGCTGCGATCTGCCAGCCGATCAGTTTCCGAACGGGTCACCACCAAACGGATCGGGTGCGCCGCCTGCCGGCGCTCCAAATGGATCGGCTCCCGCATCACTGCCGAACGGATCGCCTGCGGCCGGAGCAGCGGGCTCGCCAAACGGATTTGAATTGTCACCTGCGGCGGGCATGCCCGCATCGCCGGCGTCGGCTGCAGCCCCCGCCGGTGCATCGTCGGCAAACGGATTGTCATCGAGCCCTTCCAAGGCATTGTTCTTTTCGACTTTGGGCTGTCCGTCGGCCAGTGCGGGTCCGTCGTCGGCAAACGGGTCATCGGCCACGGGAGCACTGGGAGCCGGCGGCGGCGGTTTCACACCAACCGGCGGAGCCGTCGCGCCCGGTGCTGCGGCAGCCGGCGCGGCACCGGCTGGAGAAGAACCGGCCGGAGAAGTATTGGGCTGGACGCCCAATTCCATCATCCGCGTGTCGGATCGCGTCGCCGCGTTCATCATCGCATCGATCCGTGCTTGCTGCCGAATCTCTTCCAGCTTCAAGCGAGCCGAACCCTGGAATCGCGACAGGGACCGACCGATGCCGTCTGCGCCTCCGGTGCGAGCTTCCATCTGTGCTCCCACCTGCCAATCCAGCTCCGCCTCGGCATTCCGCCCCTGGTTGTAGGCCACAATGCCGCGGAAGTAATAGGCGCGCGGGTCACGTGTTCCGCCGTCGATGGCTTGTGACAGGTAGTCATACGCCTCGGTGTATTGACCGGCATAATACGCGTGCACCCCCCGGCCGTAGATCTCGGCCAGGACGGATGCGTTCTGCGCACTGGCCTGGTGTGAGCCGAGCATTGCTCCGATGAGCGCGAGCGCGGCCAGCGGTGCGAGAGAAAAGGAACGTCGGATCATCACTTTGGGGTCCTCTGACAAGTCGATCGGTTGATTGCGTGCAAGTAGCCGTTGCAGGCGACTATTGCGGAAGAATAGACGACAGCAACCTTGCCGATAGGTCGGCGTACAGACCGATAAGAGAATTCGGCCATTGAACATCTGTAAGGATACTTGTGCCGAGATGCTCGGGCAAACGGATTCGAGCCGTCGATCCAGAATTTACGCGTTCACCAGACGGTCGGGCCCCCGATCAGGCGGCTTTCTCATGAGGTTGCTTGGGCGGAGTGTCTGCGGGGGGATCCACCGCATCCGGTTCGGCGTTTTGCCCCGTCCCGGACAGTTCTAGCAGCCCGCCGACCGCGGCCCGCAGCGGAGGATCGTCTGAAAGCTCCTCCGGGCCACGAGCGAGATTCGCCTTGGCCTGGTCGGAAAGGACCGACTGCTGAATCTTGGACTGCAGCGCGTTTAATTCGGCTTCCAACTTCAAAATCTCTTGCTTCCTGGCGTCCAGCACGGGGGAAGCGACGTCGGCCGGAGCGTCCGACTCGCTCGGCGGATTGCCCTCCGGCGGATCGATTCCGACCAGCATCGGGAACGACGCCTCGCGCCAACGATCGGCCAGTTTGGCGAGCGCTTCGGGTTCCATCGGAATCACGAACCCCGGATCCGGCGTCACACCCCAATCGTCGTCTTCGGTCGCATCGGCGGTGCGGTGGATGTTCTTGTTGTTGGGGCGAAAGTATCTCGCCACGGTCAACCGCAAGGCGCTGCGACCGTATTGCAGCGGCATGATCTCCTGCACGGTTCCTTTGCCGTAGCTGCGCGTGCCCACGACGAGCGCCCGCCCGTTGTCCTGCAAACACGCGGCGACGATTTCGCTGGCACTGGCGGAGTTTTCATCGATCAAGATGGCGATCGGCTTGGAGGCATCGACCAGCGTTCCGGGTGTGGCCGCATAAGACTCTTCGATTTCGCCGTCACGGATGCGGGTGGAAACGATTTGCCCCTCCGACAAAAACATGTCGCTGACGTCGCGGGCGGCGTACAGCAACCCGCCCCCATTGCCGCGCAGATCCATCACCAAGGCGTCGAAATCGTTATCCAATTCGGCCAACACCTGCTCCAACTCCCGGACCGTTTTTTCTCCAAAACTTTTCAGCCGGACATAGGCCACCGACGGCTCACTGGCCAACCGGTACACCCAACGGTTGGACTCGTCGCGATGGTCACCGACGACCGATTCCAATTCGATCGTCGCACGCTGGACCGACATCGTGTGTTTCTCATCACCACGCAGCACCGTCAGCGACACCACCGTGCCCGGCGGTCCCTTCAATCGATCGCTGACATCGGCCAACAACATCTCAGAGACATCCTGACCGTTCACCTTGATAATCAGGTCGTTGGGCAAGACACCCGCACGCAACGCCGGCGAATTGACCAGCGGCGTGACCACCCGAACCGGTTCCCCCGGAGTGGGCTGGTCCACATAGATCCCGATACCGGCGAATTCCTGATGCATGTTGTCCTGGAACGACCGATACGCATCGACGGCGAAATACCCGCTGTGCTCGTCCAACTGACTGACCACGCCCTCCATCGCCGCCATCACCAACTGCTTGCGGTCGACCGGGTCGACATAGTTTTGTTCGATCAGTTCGATCGCTTCACCCAAAATGCTCGCCGTGCGGGTGTTGCGGTATGTGAAATGACACAGAATGCTGACGACCACCGCAAAGAGAATCAGATTGAAGTTGCGTGGTGGCATGCGAGAAAACAAACTCGGGAAGAAGGCAAGAAAGACGATCAGGGCGTGTGCGATCATTCAGTGATCGTGGCACAGCAAACGTCAGCAGCGACTCGCCTATTGTACGGCGTCGATCAACTCGACGGAAATCCCCACCTGCCCAGCCGCCAATCGGCTACACCCCGCCCAGAAATGGAATCGGAATCAGTACCGCGTGCTGTTGCACCCAGGTTTGCAATCCGTCCCAACTGGTGTACTGCGAAAGCGTGACGAAGAACAAATAGATCGCAACCACGCCGGGCATCAACAACCGCACCGTCCAGCGCGAAAGAAAACTCCATTTGCCGGTCGGTTTCACGGCCCCGTCCCGGTAGCGGAGCGCGATTCGCCTGGCCCGACGCATCGCCAACCCCTCGGCCAATCGCGCCGGCAAAATGAATGCCACAAACACCAGCGTCGGCAACCATACCACCTCCCGCGGAGTCGCTTCGATCTTCAGCAGATAGAGCGGAATCGGCAAGACCACCAACCCCAGCCCCATCGCCACCAGCCACGCCCAGGGCGCATAGCAAAACAGCCGACGGATGCGACGCACCTCGAACAGCGCCCGCACTCGGTTCTCCGCCGCAAAGTGCGCTTGCAGCATCGGCAAGTACAGCAGCACCACGCCCAAAGCGATCAACGCCAACCCGCCGACCAGCCCCGCCAACCCGGTCTCTCCGTTGCGGTTGGCGGCGATGATGATCATCGCCGGGATCAACCACACCAACGTCCCCAACGCTCCACGCAATCCGAGCCAAAAAAAACGCCCCAGTTCCAGGGAATGCGTGAAATTCCAAAGCCGGTCGGGCAACGGAAGATACGTACTCGGTCGCCACGCCTGTCGCAGCATCCGCTTCGGCTGCGGCCACAAAAAATGGACCAGCCGTCCGCCCCGCGCCAACGCCCAAAGCAAATACAGCACCCCCAGACAAGCCGCGGCGATCGCGGCGATGCGGAGAGCCGTTGCCTGAGCCGCATCGGGCGCGATCAAGGACGCGACACTTTCCCAATGGGCCAACAATTGCACGGGTAACGAACCGACGACGACCGCCAGCACTACGATTCCAATTTGACCGGCCGCACGAAGATGGGGCAAGGATTCACGCAGGGTTCCGCCACGCGTCAAACGGCCGGCAACCTCCAACAAATAGCCGAACGTGATCAACTGCAAAATCGGGATCGCCGCCAAGACCGCCAGACAAACGATCAACGAGGCAAGGCTAAACAGACCACGGATCAACCAGGTGATGCCCGCGACGATGGTCCGAACCACACCCCGGCGGGCCGGCGGAGACGTCTCCTTCACGAGAACCGCCGCATCGCCGCTGGCTGGTAACTCGTCTTCGACTGGTAACTCGTCTTCAGCTGGAAACTCGCCCTCGGTCGTTAACTCGCCTCCACCTGGCAACTCGGTCGGCGGCATCGTGCCAACCGCGGCCGAGGAAGCGTGAGCGTCGGCCTGCCGACCGATCTGCTCGCCGCCCGACACGTCCGCCGATTCGATCTCCGGAGAAGACAATTCGTTGGTTGGTTCAATCACTTCATTGCACAAAATTCGGTGTGAAGCGGTCAACGGCGCGCCGCGATCGGCCGAGGCGAAAAAAACTTTGAAACTCTTGACCGCTTTCGCGGCGGCTGGGCCCATCGCAATCGCGCGATTGAAGGGCGAACCCAAATCCAGGCTATCTTGTTCGCCCGTCAGATGGGCATTCTTGGCAAACTGAAACGCGAATTCGTTCACTTTCTTTTCATTCTTCGCGTGATTCACTTCAGCCCGGCATCGGAGCGTCTTGCGTCAGCGGCCACAAACGCTGTGCGACCGTGCAATTTGAACACCACCCGATGGCGGTTTGTTAAGGCTGGTAAACCTTGCGGCGTTCAGACCATGCCATCAAGGGATCCTACTGGTTGTTCCGATTCACTCTCTCGTGCCGGGGATTCCGGCTCCCATGACGATCGAAAGCCCGCAACCTTCGATCGACAAGCGACGCATCCAGTTCTGCTCACCGGGTACGGGGACCTATGCGACCACCGATCCAACTTGCCCCGACCAACAGACGATTCCGCAACGCCCCGCCCCAGTGGCTGCGTCGAATCGCGAAAGTCGGCTTCGCCCTTTCGTTGATGACGGCGATTGATGATTCGAGCGTTAACGCTCAAGTTGCCTCGCTGGCATCGTTCGAACCGGCGACCGCATCGAGGCGTGTGACCGATTCCAGACGTGAAACTCCGACGGTGCTCGCGGTCCGCCGCGCCAGCCCCTCGGTGGTCAACCTGCACGGTCAAAAAACCATCCGCAGCACCGCCGCCGGCCTGGCCGGCGCCACCGACGGCGGCGGTTTCCGACAGGTCAACGGGATGGGCACCGGCGTGGTGATCGATCCGCGTGGCTACGTGATCACGAACTATCACGTCGTCGAAGACGTCGATAACATCCGCGTCACGCTGCACGACGGAACCGTGACGTCGGCCGAACTGATCGCCGCCCGGCCGCGAAACGACTTGGCTTTAGTAAAAGTCGATGTCGAATCGGACTTGCCGACCGTGCCCCGAGGCACCAGCAGCGACTTGATGGTCGGCGAAAGCGTGATCGCAATCGGCAACGCGTATGGCTACGTGCACACCTGCACCCAAGGCATCATCAGCGCCCTGCATCGCGACGTCCCGGTCAACGACACGCAAGACTACGAAGACCTGATTCAAATCAGTGCCGGGATCAATCCGGGCAACTCCGGCGGTCCGCTGTTGAACATCGACGGTGAAATCATCGGCGTCAACGTCGCCGTCCGTGTCGGTGCCCAACAGATCGCGTTTGCGATTCCGATCGACCAGGTCGTCGAAATCGTCACGTCGATGATTGACGAACACAACGCCGAACGTCTTGATACCGGATTGCGAACCAACGGCGGTCCGCGCGACGGCGATGGCATTACCATCGCACATGTCTCCGCTAGCAGCCCCGCCGCACGAGAGGGGCTGAAGCCGGGTGACCGCGTGGTCCGCGTTGGTTCGCGTCCCGTTGACGATCGGTTGGACTTTTCACTCGCCCTGTTGCAAATGCGACCGGGCCAACGCATCCCGATCGCCGTGGAGCGTGACGGCAGCACGCTGGAACTGGCCGTCGCAACGACGCCGTCCAAAGCGTCCGACGCGAACAACCCCAGCGACACCGCATGGGCCGTGATCGGAATCCGCGCCAAACCGGTCAGCCAATCGACCATGAACCGGCTGAACTCGCGAATGCGAACACCCTACCGCGGTGGTCTGTACATCACTTCGGTTCGTCCCGGCTCGGCCGCGGCAGAGCAGGGGATCCAAGTCGGTGACGTGCTGCTGGGCATCCACGGGTGGCAAACCGCCAGCATCGGTGACTTGGCGGGCATCCTGGACCACCCCGACATGAAAAAGGGTCCGCGGGCAAAGTTTTACATCGTCCGCCGCGAACAAACCCTCTACGGACATTTCCAACTCGCCTCACGCGACGAAAACGTTCGCCACTAACGCCGGCGGTGCAGGCGATCGCTTGTAGTGCCCCCCGAGCCCGCGCCGGGGTCCGAAGCCGCCACGCCCGACACCCGCCACGCCCGACACAGCCACGCTCGTCCCGGAGTAAGCTCGCAGCCACCGCAACGGTTGCGAGCTTACTGACCCAGCCGGGACGAGCGTCTGTTTAAAATGGAACGCATGAAGATTCCATTGCATCCACGTCGGTCACGCCGCCGTTCATCTCACCCAGCCATCGTCAGCCGATTCGGCGTAGCTACGTTCGCCAGAACGTGGTTTCCCTGTGTGTTCCAAGCGGTGTTTCTCATCGAATCCCACGCTCTGGCGAGCGTAGCTACGGTGGGGCCGCGCCGTCGAGCCAAACTACTCCTCTGCGCCAAGCTACTTCTCTGCGCCACGCTGCTATTCAACGCCGCTGACACACACGCCCAGCAGCCGACCGTTGACGATGCCGACCGCATGGTCGCCGTCACCATTTCAGCAAACCAGGCGGATCACCAGCCGCCTGTCGGCAACAGCGCGTGGCGACTTTGCCGTGCCGAACCGGACAAGAACCTCCCCGACTGGAACGTCGAGGGCTGGCAGGCCTACCAACGTCTGTGGAATGAATCGGCCGCCAACCCCGACGACCCGGCGCTGCGAAAGTACCTCGGGCTTCCGATCGGATCGGCCGCCGAACGCGACACGTTTGTGATCAAGTCGGCGCGCGGCCGCAGCGCCCCGAAATGGCTGGGTTGGAGAAGTGGTTCGTATCGGCAAATCGAGACGCCCCATCTGCAACTCTTTTCCCACGCCGACGAAGCCACCACGCGTGAAGTCGCGACGGACATGGAACGTGTGTACTGGATCTGGACACAACTGTTTTTTCCGCTCTGGGAAGGCAATCATCAAGTCGCGCTTCATCTGCGTGAGATCGATCCCGATCAAAGTGTTGCTTCCTGGTTGGCCAAAAATCCCGCCAGACTCTCTTCGCGGCGCAAGCTGCGCATCGTGTTGCTCAAAGACGCCGACGACTACGTCCGAACACTCGGCACATCGATGCCCGGCATCAACCAGTCGACCGGTTTTTACAGCGACCAACGCCAGACGTCGTTCTTTTATCCCTCGCCATCGGCCGACGCCGTCGCATCGCGCCGGCACGAATTAATCCACCAACTGTTCCGCGAAGCCACACGATCCCGACTGATGGGCGAACTGCCCGGCGCGCGAGCTGATTTTTGGTTGATCGAGGGCATCGCGGGATACTTCGAATCGCTGCATGTCGACCGTGCCCGTGCGACGGTCGGCGGCTGGGATAGCCCGCGTCTGCAATTCGCCCGTTACCGCGTTCTAGGCGGTCGTGATTTCATTCCGCTACAAGAATTACGAAGCGCCGGCCACGCGGCCGCACAACAACAATCCGATCTGGCCCGCTGGTACGCCAACGCGATCGCCTACACGCATCTGCTGCTTGACGGCGACTCCATTGCCCATCGGCGCTGGGTCTACCAGCAACTCGCTACGCTTTACCAAATTCCGCTCGACGTGCCGGCCGCCGCCGCTCCCGAATCGCCCGAACGCGGGCTGATCGATTTCCTTCGAGTCGACGACGCGGTGCTTCGTGAGAACCCTACCAGCCGTCCGTTGACGCAGCTGTGTTTGTCAAATTGCGAAACCACTCCAGCCGGATTCGCCTCACTCACAGCCTCGAACGATTGCCAATGGATTGATCTGTCACGACAACCGGTCGCCACCGCCGATGTCATGCGGCTTTGCCCCGCACCGCAGCAGCTGGATCAGTTGTCACTCGAAGCGACTCGGGTCGATGATTCCATCGACGCTTGGCTGCGGCAGGCGACGAACTTGCGAGAACTCGATCTCAGCTGGACCCCGTGCGGCGACCAAACCGTCGCGGCGATCGCGAACCACAACGCGCTGCAAACGTTATGGTTGACGGGAACCCAAGTCACTGATGCATCGATTCCCACGCTCGCCGCGATCGGCACGCTGCATCGATCGATGTCCAACGCACCGCGATCACCAGCGCCGGGTTGGCAAAACTCAAAACGCTTCGTCCCGATTGCAACATCAACCCCCTGCAGCTCCGCACCCCATGACCTTTCCTCGCTTCTTCACCGCGAAGCAATCACTCACCTCGCATCGAATCGACGATGTCGCGGCCGAAGTAACCGAACAGCTCAAGGCGGAAGCGGCGATCGAGCAGATCCGACCGGGACAATCGGTGGCGATCGCCGTCGGCAGCCGTGGCATCGACCGAATTGCCGAGGTCACGCAAACCGTTGTGCGTTTGTTGATCGATCGCAATGCCCAGCCGTTCGTCGTCCCCGCGATGGGCAGCCATGGCGGCGCAACCGACCAAGGCCAAGCCGCCACGCTCGCGGCACTGGGGATCACGCCCGAATCGGTCGGTTGTCCGATCCGGTCATCGATGGAAACCGTCCCGATCGGTGAAGGCCCCGGCGGCATCTCGCTGTCTTTTGACCGCAATGCCGCAGCCGCCGATCATCTGATCGTGATCAATCGCATCAAGCCCCACACCAAACTGGATGGTTCGATTCAAAGCGGTGTTTGCAAGATGTTGATGATCGGACTGGGCAAACATCGCGGTGCGCTCGCGTTTCACCCCGCGTTCAAATCCTTCGATTATCGGCTGGACCGTATCACTGCCGACGTGATTCCGAAGATCCTGGCGGCGACGCCATTCTTGTTGGGAATCGCACTGGTCGAAGATGCCCATGACTCGATCGGCCAGATCGCCGTCGCCACCGGTGATCAATTACTGGACCTGGAACCGACCCTGCTACGCAGGGCGATCGAGTGGATGCCCAAGCTGCCGTTCGAGACGGCCGAATTGCTGATCATCGATGCGATCGGCAAAGAGATCAGCGGCACCGGATTGGACACCAATGTCGTCGGCCGCAAGTGGCACGACAAGATGGCCGGCGACGATGAATGGCCCAAGATCGATGCGATCTACGTTCGCTCGCTGACGGAGAAGACCGCCGGCAACGCATCCGGGATCGGCATCGCCGAATACACGCATCGACGCGTCGCCGAGCAGATCGATCCGGTCAAGACACGCATCAACTGTATCACCGCCGGCCACCCGACCGCGGCCGCCCTGCCGGTCTGGTTCGACTGCGACCGCGATGTGCTCGAGGCCGTTATCGGCCAAACACCGATGGCCCCCGATCAACGGCGTTGGCTGCGAATCCCCAACACGCTCGACCTCGAGACAATCCAGTGCAGCGAGGCCTATTTGGAAGACGCACGACGCAGCGACCATCTCGAACTCCTCGACGATCCCCAACCGCTCCGGTTCGATGACCAGGGCGATTTGGTTTGAGCCTCGGCCAGGGCGTGGCGGTGGGGAAAGAGGGCATCAGCGGGGAGGTAGGAAGATTTTGGAGGTAGGAAAATTGCCGAAATCGAATGGATCGTGCATCGCATTATTTTCTTACCTCCGAAATCTTCTTACCTGTTTTCCGCAAGGGCTCGGTAACCTGAAGATACGCCCACCCAGATGCAGGGCACCCAGACGCAGGGCACGCCGCTGGTGGCGACACTTCAATTCGATCTGCCGGTGTCCTCTGGCCGGGGCCGCCATTGCAAGACAACCAAGAATCCTTGATAAACAGCGACGAGATTTTCCCGTTTTACATTGCCACCCGACCCCTTCATGCCTGCTTCGCAACCCGAGACGCTTGACGAACTTGATCTTCAATTGCTGCGGCTGATTGAACAGCGCCGCAAGCTGGTCGAGACGCTGTCCGACGACCAAGCCCTTCCTTCGGTCGGCCAATCGAACACCCGGCTCGCCCAGGCGTTGGACGAGTTCTGCCGCGAGACAACTCAGACGCGTGAAAAAAAGAGCGTCGAATCGTTGCGTCAAACCCTGCGACACGTCGACAGCTATTGTCGCCTCGGGGTAGGGCCCGGCGCGGTCAGTTTTCTTGGCCCGAAGTACAGCTACAGCCATCTGGCGGCGATCAAGTATTTCGGAGACGCGACCCCGTTTGCTCCGGTGGCAACGATCCCCGCGGTCTTTGATGCCGTCCACCGTGGCGATGCCGCCAGCGGTCTGGTGCCGATCGAAAACAGCACCGACGGCCGCGTCGTCGACACGCTGGGCATGTTCGCCCGCCGCCACATGCAGATCTGCGGCGAAGTCTTGCTGCCGATCCACCACAACCTGCTGGCCAGCGGCAAGCGAGATCAAATCACCGAGATCCACAGCAAACCCCAGGCCCTGTCCCAGTGCCGCGTTTGGCTGGCCGCCAATTTCCCGGCCGCCACGCTGATCGAAGTCGGCAGCACGACGGCGGCCGCGGAATCTGCCGCACGGCATGCCCACATCGCCGCGGTGGCCAGTCTGCCAGCCGGGCGTGAATATGGACTCGACGTGCTGAATCAAAACATCGAAGACAATCGCGAGAACGTCACGCGTTTCGCCATCCTCGGCCGCGACGAAACCCACCCCACCGGCAAAGACAAAACGTCACTGCTGTTCCAAGTCGAACATCAGCCCGGCGCCCTGGCCGGCGCGATGAGCGTGTTCAGCCAGTCGCAATTGAACCTGACCTGGATCGAATCCTTCCCCTTGCCCGGATCGCGGAACGAATACCTGTTCTTCGTCGAATTCAGCGGTCATCGTGGCGAGGACCGGGTGGCCAACGCGATCGATCAATTGAGTTCGATCACACGCCGGCTGGAGATTTTGGGGTCGTATCCGGTCGCCGTGCTGTAATTGAGCGATTTGTCCGGGTTTACCGGCGACAGCTTCACAACTGACCTTCCCACCAGAGCGGGTAATCACTAAGAGTGGTTCGTTCATCGGTCAATCAAGGAAGGTTCAATGAAAAAATCGCGAAAAAACGGCGGCGGGCAGAGCGAGGAACTGGCCCATCCACCCCGCACGACGTTCGACTATCCCGTCCGCTTAGTCGCCTACACCTTGATTGCCGCTGCCCTCTGTCAATTGATCTTGCTAGCGGTCCGTGGCGTGGGAATCGAGTTCGTCGCCCGCGAAAACGGTCCCGTCGAACTGACGCAAGTCGGCATGGCCCTGTTCGCCTCCGTCTGCCTGATGATTGCCGCGGTCCAGATGCCCTTTGGCCGCACGCTGTTGATCGTGTGCGGTTGTCTGGTCGGTTACGCCGCGGCGCGTGAATGCGATTCCTGGTTCGAATCCGTGTTCTTTGATGATGCCTACAAGTACCTGGCCGGAGTGCCGCTGCTGGGCGTGGCTCTGGTGGCCTTGGTTCGCGGTCGAAAACGGATCGTCGTCGAGTCGCGGGTGCTGCTGAGGACGCCTTCGATGACCATCTTCGCGATCGGGGGCATCTACATTTGCACCCTCTGCCAGGCGTTCGATGTCCCAGACCTTTGGACCGCCGGCGGACTGAGCGAATCGCCTGAAATGACGAAAGCAGCGGTGGAGGAATTCGCCGAACTGTTCGGCTATCTGTTGCTGGCGTTCTCCGGCATCGAATCCCTAGCGATGGCCTTCGCACACGGGAACGTCGAAACCAGATCCGTCGAATCGGCTGCTGCCGAAGCGACTTGCATCGAACTCACGACACCACAGGTCGATGCACCGTCGCGGAGAGCCGCTTGACCACCGCTGCGAGTCGGCTCAACCGCTGACGACGCCGGTGACGACACACTTGACCGACTTGCCGCCATCCAGATCGGTGTTGATCAGGATCTCCTGTGCGACGCGGTCCTCGGTTTCCCCCGCGTTGAATCGCAAGGTCACAAAGTGCAGTTTCTTGCTGCCGCTGGGGGCCATGAACTCAAACCGTTGGTCGGCGCAAACAATGTCTTTGATGGCAAAGGGTTCGTCGCCCCGAATCACCAGTCGCTTTTCAACCGTCGCCCCAGGCTCCGCAGTCCCGAAACTGACCGCCGAAGGTGAAACACTCAACGACGGGCGGATCCGTCCATTGATCGACATTTCCGTCGTCGGAAAATCGACGTCGTTGCTGATCAACGTCAACCGTTCGTGAACATCACCCTCGGGCATCGATCCCAAGACCTTCACCCGCATCCGGTAACGCACCATCCCCGGTGATTTCTGCGGTGCACTCAGTTGGACTTCCAAGTCGTCGCAAAACGATCGCACATCGGTGATCTGCCAATCCCGATTTCCCGTGTGCGTGATCACGATGTCCTGCTGGGTTCCTGCCCCCGAGGCAATCTCGCCGAATGCGACTTCAGGCGGATCAAACGTGACATCAGTTCGAATGAACCCGCTGACCTTCAGCTGAACTTCCGCATAGTAGGGCCGGTCAAACACGACCGTGACGACCGCCGACTTCTGGCCGATGAAGGTGCTGGTGTTGAAACGGGCCACCACCGAAGCGGTCTCGTGAGTCTTGAGCGTGTTTTGGGTGACCGTCGGCGTTGTACAACCACAACTTGATCGGACCGCCGCGACGTGAACGTCTTCCTGGTACAAATTCGTGAAATCGAACAGGTACTCACACTTTGCCCCCCGCCCGACGATGCGAAAATCGTGGCTCGTCGTCTTGAACATCTTCTCCGCCCAGTTTTCGCCCGATGAGGATGGAGCGGCGGAAGTCTGGCGTGACGAAACCGTGCGGGAATCAATCTGCCCGATCGCGGAATCGCAATTGACAGCAAAACAAACGAGCAAGCACCACGCAACCAGAGGTATGGTGCTGCGTCGAGACGACACGGCGGGAAAACTATGAGTCATCAATTCGGACCGTTCGGCGAGAGTCGATGTGGGCCATCGGCATACCACCGTCAAACTTTACCAAATCTCACTCGTTTGAAGTAGGCGTTTCCGATTGTCTGGCATCTATGGTTTCGGCAACTGAGTGAAAATTTTCCAGTAATTCTTTCAGCCGCTCCATTGGAAGCCCGACAACGTTGCTTTCGCTGCCCCCACCGACGATTTCAATCCAGTCATTTCCGTCCTGAAATCCGAACGCCCCCGCTTTTCCTTCCCACAACAGCGTGTCGAGGTACTCTCGAATCATGGTTTCGGACAGCGATTGCATCTGCAACTCGGTGCGGACGACATCGACGATGCAGCGAGACTCGCCGGAGGACCACAGGCAGACGCCGGTGTACACGTCGTGCCGACGTCCGCTGAGCGTGCGTAGCATCTCCGCGGCGTGCTCCTCGTTGTGCGGTTTCCCCAGGATCTGCCCCCCGCACGACGCGACGGTGTCGGCGGCCAAAATCATCGCCCGACCGTGTCGCCGCACCACGCTTTCAGCTTTTCGGTACGCATAGCGCGCCACCAGCTCGGGCGCCGTTTCGCGACTGCAGACCCCGCACTCGGCGTCGTCGCTGGCCGGATCGATCGTGAACTCATACCCGGCCGCCCGTAGCAGTTGCGCACGTCGGGGCGAACCGCTCGCCAGCACCAACGGCATGGCGTCGGGAATGGGGGCACGGCTCAAACCACGCATCAGCGGCAGATCATCTGAAATAGCCATCGCGCCCTAACTACCGTTTGAATCCGATGGGCCAGCCGGTGGTGGGTCAGCCGGTGGTGGGTCAGGCGGCGGTGGGTCAGTCGGCGGTGGGTCAGTCGGCGGTGGGCCGGCTGGAGGTGGGCCGGCCGGCGGTGGCCCCGAGGACGGCGGATCGGCCGGCGGCAAACCCAGGCGGCGTTGCTCCAGCTGCCGAACGGCCCCCTTGAGCGATTCCAGCAGACGCGGCACTTGGCCGGCAGCGACAAAGACGCGGGCACTGACCGCCGATTGCGGAAAAAAGCTCGTCAAGAAATCCAGTCCGAACTCGGTCGCACCGTGCCCGATCATCACGCCGTTGGCATAGGTCCCGCTGAGCACCTCGTCGGGCATCTTCAAATCATCATAGATTTCCTGTGGACTCGGTCGACGCGCGTCGGGGTTGGGCGGCTGCGGTTGTGGCGTATGCGGATCGCCGAACCGTCCCCGATAAAGCTCCAGATTGGTCGTCAAGGCCTCGATGAATTGCGGCATCACGGGATGGGGAATCACCACCCGCGCGGCCACCTTGTGCGGTCGTCCGATCGTCTGCAAAAAGTCGACGATGTACTCGCTCGGTCCCGTCATCACGATCGCACCGGTGCTGAACGTCCCCCCGGCGACGTGATCGGGCACCCGCGCCCGCAGCGGAGGGTTGGGCTGCGGCTGCTGGCCGGGCTGGCCGGACTCGGGTGGATCAGGCGTTTGGTCGTCAGAGGACATGCGTGGGACGCTGGTGCTTTGGTGGGGGAGGATTCAGCCGCGGATTCCGATCGGAATACCGCCACCAGTCTAAATCTCACCGCCACCGTCCGAAACCCGTCACGCAGCGCCGCCATCGTGCCCCTGAGCTCCTGCGGTTGGGCAGGGTGGCTCGGTGGAGAGGTAGGAAAATTTTGGAGGTAAGAAAATTGGCGACACGCCGTGGACGGTGCCTTCCAAAATCTTCCTACCCCCGAAACGACTCGCATCTGGCGGATCCACACCGCCGTCGCCTTCGAAGCTGAGCCGTGAAACCGGTCGAATCAAAACGCTTGACACCGACGACTACCATTGTATCATTGAGTTAATACAAAGGTGCAATCGATGCTGATCCACATTCAATCCGGCAGCCAGCCGATCTACCAGCAGATCGTTGATCAGATTCGCTTTCGAATCCTGTCGGCGCAGCTCAAGGCCGGTGACGAGCTGCCGACGATCCGGGGGCTTGCCGAAACGCTGAAGGTCAACCCGAACACGATCGCCCGGGCCTACCGCGAGCTGGAACACGAAGGGCTGGTCGAAAAGCGTCGAACGACCGGGACCTTCGTCGCGGAATCATCGGGAACACTCAGCCGCACGCGCCGCCGGCAAATCCTCACGCCCGAAATTGACAAACTTCTCGTGCTCGCCGGCCATCTGGGCGCGGCCCCGGCCGAGCTGGATGAACTGATCGCATCACGTCAGCAAGCCCTTCAACGAACGGAATAAGGCCATGACTTCCACCGACGATTTTGCCGTACGGGTCCAGTCACTCTCGCGCTCCTTTCGCGGAACGCACGCGTTGGTCGATGTCAGTTTACAAATCCCTCGCGGGTCCGTGTTCGGACTGGTCGGTCTCAACGGGGCAGGGAAGACGACGTTGATCCAGCACCTGATCGGCTCGATGAAGGCGTTGCACGGAAGCGTCAACGTGCTCGGCCAGGATCCGACAATCCGGCCGGAAAAACTACTCGCCCGCATCGGCTACATGACCGAAGAAGACTCGCTGCCGAAATGGATGCGAATCCGGGACCTGATCAGTTTCTGTCGCACCGTCTATCCGACCTGGTCGGACAGCTATGCGAGGCAACTGTGCGACATGTTTGGTTTGTCGACGACCGCAAAACTCAAGTCGCTGTCCAAAGGCGGACGAGCCCGGGTGGCGCTGTTGGCGGCGATCGCGCACCGACCGGAATTGCTGATCTTGGACGAACCGAGCAGCGGTTTGGACCCGATCGCGCGGGCCGACATTTTGGAAGCGATCATCCGCACCGTGGCCGACGAAGGCCGCACGGTGCTGTTTTCCAGCCATCTGCTCGAAGAAATCGATCGGGTGTGTGATCACATCGCGCTGCTGCATGACGGCGTATTGCTGGAATCCATTCCCGCGGCGACCCTGCCGGAACGTTACACCGAGTGTTTTTATCGCACCGAAACAGCTTCGTCACGCCCGCCCGAGATCCCGGGCTCGTTCGGCGGCACGGGCGACGCGTCGGAATGGTCCGTGTTGATGGACTCCGAAAATGAAGCGTCTCTGTCGACGACCACCTCGATCGAATCTCACGGATCGCGTTGGGAATTGGTGCGTCAAGAACCGGCGACGGTTCACCGTTGGTTCGCCGGTCGCGTGCGCCGGCCCTCGGCGGCAGCAGCGTCGACTCAAGCGGAGGGCATTCAACATGTCTGAAATCATGGCACTGACCAAGTTGTCGATCGCGCGCTGCAGGACGGTGCTGACCATCGCGATCGTCTACATGCTTCTGATCCACCTTGGCGCGGTCCTCTACAGCCTCGGCGAGGCCGGGGGCACGGCGACCGGCCAGCGCGCCGCCGTTTCGATCGTCGTGATGTTCTCGCTTCCGCTGCTCGGGATCACCTTCGCCTTGTTCGACGTCAGCGACCAGGGCGACATCGGCGGCGGCGCGACGGGATACCTGCCTTGGTTGTTACGAATGCCGGTCAAGACCTGGAAACTCGCCGCCGTCCCCCTGAGTCTGAAAACACTTTGGACGCTCGCTGTTTGCGGCGTGATTGCGCTGACGGCCCGAGTCGTCGGAATCCCGCTGGAACGCTGGTTCATTCCCGCCGTGGGGATCGCGACGCTGTATGTTCTGGCCTGTCTGGTCAGCTGGCAACCGTTTCGCTGGACCTACACACGTCTCTCGCTGATCGGAATCCTGTTCGTCCCCGCCTACGCTTGGCTGATCGCATCGGTTTCACTCGCGTTCGCCAACGAACGTTCCGACGTGCCGTCGGATCCAACCTCGATCACCGCCGCTTGGATCATTGGACTCTCGACCTACACGGCGCTGACCCTGCTCGCGCTGCGCGCCGTCCGATTGGCCCGCTTCAATGTCGCCGGGCAGATCAGTGAGTCGCGCGGCTGGATGGCGTCTGCGGAAACCGCATCGCCTGCCGTAGTCGCGTTTGCATCATCCGCGACACCACAGAAGCATCCCGCCAAGATTTCGCCGATAGCCGCATTGTTTCGATTTGAAGCGGCCAAGCTCGCCGTATTTGGAACCAAAATTGTTGCCGCCAGCTGGCTACTGATTGTGTTCCTCTTTTCGCTGTTTGATCAGATTGGAACTGACACCTTTGGCTTCCTCGTGGTCGTGTTTCTGTTTCCCGGGATCTTCTTGAACGAATGGAAGATGTCGGGCCTGCACGAAAAATTTCTTCCGCATATGCTGGCGATTGCGCCGATCCCCACGACGACGATCGTCTGGACGCACCAGCTGATCACCACGGCGATCTGGTTTGCATCGTTGACGGGCGTTCCGATCGTGTTGCTCATTTGGCACGCCACTGGTGCGAGCGAGCCGATGATCAACGCCTGGCAGCGCGCGATCGCATCACAATTCGATGCGTCTGACGCACTCGGCCGGCTAGGCGTCGTCGTTGTCCTCGTTGCGGCACTTCTGGTCATCCGTCAAACGACGTGGAACGTGGCGGCGAGTTCTACCGACGAGAAACGTTTCGTGTACTGGATGATCGCCGCCAAGTTTGCCATCGGCTTCGCCGCGTTCAGTTGGTTCTTGTTTCAATTCTTGCGGTTTCCCGATTGGGACGCCTGGACGCAGTGGGCCTGGCAATCGATCGCCCAACTGCCAAGGTGGCTGCCCTGGTTGGCAACGATCAAAGCGATCATCGTCATCATCGCGACCGTGCTGCTCTACCGCTCCGGTCTGGCCGCGCGTCAAACCGTCATCGGACTGGTCGTCGGCTATCTCGTCTGCACGTTCTTTGTCGCAGGAATCGCCTGGCAATGGATGCCCAGCGATCGCGTCGCCTTGTGGCACTGCGTGACGACGACTGCGTTGTTGATACCATATACCCGAATCGTGTTGGCGCCACTTTGCTTGGCCCACAACCGGCATGCGTAAATCTTTCTCCCTCCAAAATTCACCTCCCGTTCCACACAGCCGGGCCCCGACACGAGGAAGCCACGCTTAACTTAGCGGTATTGGGCGAAAGCCTGCATACCAACGAATCGCGAATTCACACTTTTCCTCCCACCGGTTCCATCATGCTTGACATCGAAATCATCGAAGCAGATCTCAGCAACGAAGAACATCAGGCTGCGATCCTTTCGATGATGGAGGCGTATTCGGCAGATCCCATGGGTGATGCCAAGCCGTTATCCGACTACGCCCGGTGGAATCTCATTTCCGGATTGCGAGACCACCCGACTTCGCTGGCCTTTCTGGCCTTTCACGCGGACAAGCCCTGCGGGATTGCCACTTGCTTTCGCGGCTTTTCAACGTTCTCCGCCAAACCGCTGATCAACATCAGCGATTTCTACGTCGCCCCCAAGCTTCGCGGACACGGGATTGGCCGTCGACTGCTCCAGGCGATCTACGAAGAAGCGGTGGCGAGTGGATGCTGCAAATTGACGCTCGAGGTCCAGCAAAACAATTCACGGGCCCGTTCCATCTATGACCAGTTCGGCTTCACCCAAGCCGTCTACGCCGCCGATGGCGGCAAGGGCGGCGGCTCGCTCTACATGGTCAAACCGATCTGACATCCACTCTGTTTTTTCAATCCGATTGGAAGACAACCGGCATCATCTGGTATCGTGTCGGGATGCGAGAAACTGAAGCTGATGACGATCACCGACACGATCCGTTCGGGTCGACGCGGTGGAGCATCGTGCAGGCCGCCGGGACGGACGGGACGCTTGCTCGTGCAGCCCTCGAAACGCTGTGCTCCGCATATTGGCTGCCGGTCTACGGATATGTTCGATCTCGGGTGACGGACGTGGACGATGCCCACGACTTGACGCAGGCCTTCTTTGCAGAGTTTCTGCGGCGAAAGACCGTCGCGGCTGCGGATCCGTCGCGAGGTCGGTTCCGGGCGTTTCTGTTGACGGCGTTGAAACACTTTCTCGTCAACGAGCATGCCCGCGACACGACGCTGAAACGGGGTGGAAATCAGTCCATCGTCTCACTCGATCGAGACGTCGCCGAGAATCGACTGTCGACCGGCCGCCAGTCGAACAGGACGCCTGAGCAGGAATTCGAACGTCGCTGGGCACTGGCATTGCTCGATCACGTGCTCGAACGCCTGGCTCAAGAACAGGCGGCCGCGGGACGCGAACGGGAGTTTGCCGAACTCAGGCTATTCCTGACCGGCGAGCATCAGGAAACGTCGTTGGTCGACGTCGCACGCACGTTGAAGTCGACTCCCCAGGCAATACGCGCAGCGATTTACCGGCTGCGGAAACGCTATCGCAGCCTCCTGCGGGACGAGGTCTCGCAGACCGTTTCGTCCGCCGATGACGTGGACGACGAACTCACGCGTCTGATTTCCGCCGTCAGTTCTTGAAAAAAATCTGCGTCACACTCGGCAGCGATTGCTGTAGAGACCGTTGACATCAAGCGGAGTGTTTTTTAGCGGTAGGGCGCGAGCCCTCCGGTCTTTCACGGTGTTTTTGAAGCGTGACCGGACGGCTCGCGGGCTGTCGATTCAAGCCCGCACGCGTTAGCAAGGGGCCACGCGGCGCCCCTCGCTCACGCGTCGGGCTGTCATCATGGCATTGATTTCGGAACATCGACTAAATCGACAGCCCGCTCGCGCCGTTCCGCTAACACCTTTAGAGCAAACGTAGATGGCATTGGGCTCGCGCCCGACCGCTAAAACGTGCTTCACGGCGCAACCTTTGTAGTCCAAATCAGCGATGATAAAATGACGGCCCCACAACAACCGGCGCAGCCATGAAGCCGAATCGACAACGGTCCCGAACCTGTACGACTTGCGGAACTCCGCTGTCCCACGATCAACTCGGTGGACTCTGTCCCAAGTGCCTGTTGCTCGCCGGAGTCGCGACGGGTTCGGGCAGCCATTTGCGGATTCGCTGCCCCCAATGCCAGGTGGCAATCGAGATCGTCGACGAACCTTCCGTCCGCGATGTCACCTGTCCGTCCTGCGATTCGCGATTCAGCCTGGTGGGCGGTCAGGAGACGGTAGTTGCTGTTGCCAGCGGCGGGACGGTCGGCCGCTTTGAATTATTGGAACGGGTCGGCATCGGAGCGTTCGGCAGTGTCTGGAAAGCCCGAGATCCGCAGCTCGATCGGCACGTGGCGATCAAGCTTCCCCGCAAGGAACAGCTGACAACCGGTGAGGCGGAACAATTTCTTCGTGAAGCCCGCGCCGCCGGACAACTCCAACATCCCGGGATCGTCTCGGTGCATGAAGTCGGTCGCGACGGCGACCGCATCTACATCGTCAGCGACTTCGTGCCCGGAGTGACACTCGCCGACACGCTCTCGGCACGACGGCCATCGACGCGTGAAACAGCGGAACTGTGCCGACAGGTGGCCGAGGCGTTGCATCACGCCCATCAGCATGGCGTGATCCATCGGGACTTGAAACCGTCGAACATCATGCTTGACGAAACCGGCCGTCCGCACGTGACGGATTTCGGTCTTGCCAAACGGGAGGCGGCCGAAGTCACGATGACGGTCGAAGGCCGGATACTCGGCACGCCGGCCTACATGTCGCCCGAACAAGCCCGCGGCGACGCCCATCGTGCCGACGCCCGCAGCGATCTTTATTCACTCGGCGTGATCTTGTTCGAGATGCTGACCGGCGAAAAGCCGTTCCGCGGCACCAGTCAGATGCTGTTGCATCAGGTGCTCCGGGAAGAACCGCCCAGTCCGCGGAAGCTTAACGGCAACGTACCGCGTGAGTTGGAAACGATCTGTCTGAAATGTCTCGAGAAGGAGCCGGATCGACGATTCCACTCGGCTCAACTGCTGCACGACGAACTGCAACGCTATCTCAACTCCGAACCGATCCGCTCGCGACCGATCTCCAGGCTTGAACGGAGTTGGCGTTGGTGTCGACGCAATCCGCTGGTCGCCGGTCTGGCCGCCGCCGTCGCCGTCTCACTCATGGCCGGGCTGGCGGCCTCGTCCTGGCAGTGGAAAATCGCTCAACAGAACTTCGAAGACGCCGACGCCGCACGGGCACTCGCGATGGAGAGTCGATCGGCAACCGAATTGGCGCTGGACGAATCGGAAAGCCGTCTGGCCCGGGTGTATGCCGAACGCGCGCTGCAGCGCATCGACACCGATCCACATCAAGGGCTGCCCTGGCTGATTCATGCGTTAAAGACCGAGCCGAGTGACTCGCCCACGCTGCGGATGCACCGCATCCGATTGGGGCTGCTGACCCATGACCTTCCCAGGCTGGCTGGTTTTTGGCCTCAAGCGGTCGATGCGCGATTCAGCCACGACGGTTCGAAGGTTGCGATTGCGACGGGCAACGAAGCCCAGGTGTTCGTGCTGCCGGAGATGCGATCGCCGGCGGTGATGCGGCACGAGCAGCCGGTCGTCAGCGTCTCGTTCACCCACCAAGGTGACCGGTTGGCAACGGTCTGTGCCGGCGAAGGAAAACCTCCACGGCTGCGGATCTGGGAGACGCGAACAGGTGCCCCACTGACCGACTCGCTCGACCTGACCGATCACCAGTACAACATGCGCGACACGCCGACGATTCACTTCACCCCCGACGGCGGTCGGTTCGTTGCCGTCTACGCAGGCCTGTATAACCGCTGGCACTCCAGGATGGCTACCCGCGTCTTCGACAGCGAGACGCTTGAGCAGATCGGAAAGACGTTCGCCCATCACAGTGACCTGGACTACACCTCTGGGTATCACACTCTGAGCCCCGACGCATTACACGTCCTGGTGCCGCGCGGGACCACCGCCGATGACGAGCGGACAGACTGGAACCAACAGGGATCGTTTTCCGGAGAGATGGAATTCCCTCAGCAGTACGACCTCATCACCGCGGCACCCGTCCATCCGCCACTGGAACACAAACTCGATTTTTATGGGAGGCTGACGTATAGCAGCGACGGCAGCCTGATCGCCACCGCGGAGAACGGACAACTCAAAGTCTGGAAGTCGATCGACGGGACCCTGGTCCGTGAGTTCGCCCTGGTCGATCAAAAAGATGCGGGCGTGTGGTTCCACCCCCGGGAACGATCGTTGTTGGCGATGGAAAAAACGACGACGTCTTGGTGGGACATCAATTCCGGCGATCTGAAGCAACGCTGGAAACACGACGACAAATTCTTCGTCGATCCGACCGGACAATACGCAGTGTACCGCGACCCCAATGGCAGCGACTACGTTTCGGAAATCCACCCAGGCGATGTCAAAGTTGACGCCGAAAAGTATTTGCTGCCGGACCTCTATCGAGTAAAGTTTTCGCCCGATGGTTCTCGGTTCGTCCTCCACCCCAAAGGACACACCGAGGCGGGCGAATACATTTCTCCGCCACATCAAATCTTCGACACCCGTGATGGCAAACCCGTCACCGCACCCTGGCGATTTGACGGCTCTCAAGTCGACGAACCCTTTTCGGCCGACGGACGCTTCCTGTTGAGCCGGTTCGACGAGGGCGTCTGGCTGTGGGACCTCGATCAGCGTAAAACCCTGTTCCATGATTTCCCTCCCGAACGAAAAAACGCGGTCGTGGACGCCGCGGTCAGCGATGATCGATTGCATCTGGTTGTGTTGACCGACGACGGAACGGTCTCGGGCTGGGAAACCGACACCGGTCGTTCGCTCTTTGCCCCGTTTAAGATTCCGCGTCCGTCCGCTACCGACACGCGCAGTCAATGGAAGTCTCTGTCACTCGACGCATCGGCCCGCCGCATCGCTGTGGTGGGAGCGTTCCGCGATCCCCATCCCGAGCATGAATCTCGCGATGTGCACGTCGTGCAAACGTGGGACACGGCGACCGGACAGCCGTTGTTTCGCCAGAAGGTCTTCGACGAACACGTCAGTTCCTGGGTCTACCCGGTGTGGTTTCTTGACAGCGGTAACAAACTCCTCGTTGTCGAATCGATTCATCGCTGGAAACAGCGTCAGCAGGGAGCGTTGGACGCGTTGGATTCGACCACGTTGCACTTCATCAGCGCGACCACCGGCGACGCCATCGGTGGTCCCCAAGACGTGGATCATGAATTCCGTATCCTGGACATCACCGCGGACGGCAAACGCTGCCTGGTCTTTCGCCAACAAGATCCCTGGCAATACAACGGCAAAGCCCCCCTTGAGTTCGCCCCCCACGCACAGCTGTTCAGCACAGAAACCTGGAAGCCTGTCACGGCGAGGATGACGCCCGTCAGCGGATCGGCGTGGAACGCGAAACTGACCGCCGATGGGATGCGGATCGTGATGGGCAACGGAGAAGTCTGGGATGCTGCCGGCGGCGTGCAACTCGTTCCGGCAGTCCTGGCGCATCGCGACGTCGGCGAAATCATCCTCGGCGAGGACGGACGGACGTTTGTCGTGGTCGCCGATTCCGACGGTAGCTCGTGGGACCAGACGACCGAGATCCGTCATTTTTCCATCGACGGCAAATCCATCTCGGCTCCAATGATCAACAACCGAACGGGCGTTTCTCACTGCGCGATGCATCCGGCCGATTCCGTCCTCGCGGTGGCCGGACACGGACTGAGGTTTTGGGACGCCGACGGGGGCACTCCACTCTCGGCAGCCATCGACCTTCATTGCAGTCGCAGCATGGGCCGCGTTCAAAACGACGACCGCATGACGTTCTTCACCCCCGACGGTAACCGACTTTACATCGAAGCGGGCGGTGATCTGTTCGTTGTCGATTGGAACGAGATCGTTGCCGGCGTGCCGACCGATCAGGTCCTTCAAGCGTGGGCGGGCGTGCTTTCCGGTCATCGGATCGACGACGCCGGTGGCACGATTGCGCTCAGTCCCGACGAGTTCCAAGACGCCTGGAAAACCATCCGCGGCGACGATAACGAATTGCCTTAACTTAAAATCCCGCTCGTTGCCAAGTGGAGCGTCCCTTCCTCTGGATCGTGCACGATAGCTGGCACCCAATGCCACCGACCTTGACACCAAACGAAGTGTTTTTGTCAGCGGGGGTATTCCGCCGCAGCTTGGTTTTCGGGTAGGCGGTAGTGGACGAGGCGACGAGTCCTTGCCAATATGCCGACTACAGAGGACTCGTCGCCTCGTCCACTACCCGGAAATTGAGCTGCGATAAACGTGTAGGGCGCGAGGCCAATACCGCTACTCCTTCAGCCCACTCAAATCCCAGACTCGGATGGTTCCGTCGCGGCCGCTGGTGGCGATCTGGTGTGCGACCGGATCCAGGGAAACGTTATGCACGGCAGACTCGTGTCCGGCCAGCGAGGTCACCAATTCGCCGCTGGCCAAGTCCCAGATCCGGCATTTTCCGTCTTGGCTGGCGACGACGGCATGCGTTCCGTCGCCACAAAAGGCGACGCTCCAATTGTCACCGCTGCTGCCGACCAACTGACGGTCTTCCAATCCCGTCGCCGTGTCCCAAATGTGAATGGTTTTTCCCCAACCAACCGTTGCCAGTTGCGTTCCCGTCGGTGCAAATTTGACGTTGTAGATCGGACCGTCGTGGCCGAGCAGCGTCTGCCGTGTCTCCAGAGTTTCGGCATCCCAAATCCGCACGATTTTGTCGCTGCCGACCGACGCGATCAGCCGTCCGTCGGGTGACCAATCGACACTATAGATCGATCCCGGCTGTGTCACGCTGGCTAGCGGTCGCCCCGAATCGATGTCCCACGTGTGGATCACGCCATCGTGATCACCGGCGACGATCCGTCGGCCGTCGGGTGAAAACGCGATCTTGCGGACCGCGCTGTGGGCGTCCCATTCCTGCAACAATTCCAACGACTCCGAATCCCAGATCTTGACCATGCCGTCGTTACCGCTGGTCGCGACGATGTTCTTGGTCGGGTGATACTGGATCATCCAAACGATTCCGCGATGGGCGTCAAAGCTTCGCAACACCTTTTGCTGTTTGACATCCCACAACCGCACGCTGCCGTCTTCGATCGCGGCGACCACCTTTTCACCACTCGGATCGAAGTCCACCGCCCAAACCGTTCCCGGGTTGCCCGCCAAAACGGTCGACGGAAAAACCGGACCGGCATCGACCTCGGCGACCGCGGCCGGTTCACCACGCGTGGCCAGAAAGATCACGGCGGCAGACAAGCTGGCGATCCCGATCAAGCCGGCTGCCCAAGCGGCGCGGAGTGTGTTGCGGGAGACCAGACGATGCGAACCGCTGCGGCGCAGTTTCTTCGTCGTGCTGGCGACCGCGGGGACCTGCAGCGGTGAAATCGGGCCATAACTGGTCACGATCTCGGCCAAGGTCTCGGCGACAAAGGCTGCCGACTCGGGGCGTCGCGCAGGGTTCTTGTCCATCAACGCCATCGTCAGCTCGGACAACGGCAAGGGGATCTTGGAATCCAGCTTCACCGGCGGCGTCGGCGTCTCGTCCATGATGCGTTTCATCACGCCGACGATCGACGGGGCTTCAAATGGCGACACGCCGGTCAACATTTCGTAGAGCACCGCACCGAGCGAGAACAGATCGCTCTTTTCGTTCGCGGTTGCGCCGGTGGCCTGCTCGGGTGACATGTACAGCGGTGTTCCCGTGACCATCCCTGTCTTGGTCAGGCGGACGTCATCGGTCGCGCGTGCCAACCCGAAATCCGTCAACTTGACGCGTTCGGTTCCCGATTCGATCAAGATGTTCGCCGGCTTGATGTCGCGATGCACCATGTCGCGTCCGTGCGCGGCCGACAGTCCCGCAGCGATCTGCATCGCGATGCGAGCGGCTTCACTCGGCGGCATCGGTTCCTCCTCTTGCAGTCTTTTTTCCAGCGTCACGCCTTCGATGTACTGCATCACCAGGAACGCGACTTCGCCTTGATCCTCCCGCGCCACTTGATGCATCGCCACCACGTGTTCGTGGGAAATCGCCGCCGCGGCGCGGCCTTCGCGACAAAAACGCTGGCGGGCCACGTCGTTCTTGGCGTACTCGGGATTGAGCACCTTGATCGCGACGTTGCGTTGCAAGTGCGTGTCAAAGGCTTCCAGCACGATTCCCATGCCGCCCCGACCGATCACTCGTGAAACTTCAAAGTGATGCAGGCGACCGATGTAGGCGGGGTCGTCGGACTTCTTCAGAAACGGCAGCGCAACGGGAGTGGCCGCTTCGATCGTCGGCGTCAAATCCGGATCCGATGCCGCCGGGGACTGACCCGATGGGCCGGCTGAACTCGATGGGCCGCTGCTGTTCGACTCACCGCCCTCGCTAGCAGGCAGGTGCGTGAGGCTGGCGTCCACGTTTGGGGTGTCCTGAGCGTGAACGCTGCCCGACACCGCGGCGACGGCTTTCCAATACGCAGAATCGCTCGGCGGCAGCGCCCCGACCGCTTGGCCGACGAGATCCTCGATCGGCACGTCTTTGGCCGCGGCACCTTCAAGGATCGCACTGCCTGAAATCGCGACCGATTCGAGGACACTTTGGCACCGCGTGCAGCCCCCGATGTGCTCGGTTGCACCACTTGCTTCCGCCTCCGGCAACGAACCACCGACCAACGCTTTTAATTGCGTCTTGGTCGGGCACGCTGAAACTGTCATCGCGTTTCCTCTTCTTGTTCCAGTCGCTGGATCTCGGCACGGAGCCGCGCGGTCACTCGACTTTTGGCGACGTAGATCGCGCCGGTGCTCATCGACAATTCCTTCGCCGCCTCGGCAGCCGAACGGCCTTCGACCGCCGTGATCCGAAAGGCAGACCAAGTTTTGGGATCCGAATTGTCTTCGACGGTTTTCATTGCGATCGCGGCAAGTGAACGAAGGTGTTCCAATTCCCACTGCTCGCTGAGTTCATTTCGGTCGTCAGCAGCTTGGGACAACAATTCCAATTGAGCCGTATCATTTCCCGACGGTCCGGCTTTTTTTCGCTTTTCAAAATAGGTGTACAGCCGATTCCGGGTGATCGTGAACAACCACGAGCGGAAGCCGCCTTTTTCCTTGTCGTACTCCAACCGCCCGATCGCCGAACCGACCCGCCGAAAGACGTCTTGCACGATGTCCGCCGCATCGGCGTCTTGCAGCCCCCGGCTGCGAACGAATCGGTACAGCATCGGGCCATAGTCACGCAAAAAATCGCTCCATGCCTCGTGATCGTTGGCGTCGCGAAGCCTCAAAAGGAGCGTCGCTCGCGTCACAGGAGATTCGCTCACCCTGTCTGTCTCAGTTTTGAAGTTCGACCCACTCGGCCACCGGCAGTGACGGCGCAAAAAACCAAGCGTGCGATTGTGTTAGACAGTATAGCGACCGAACCGACTTTCACAGTCGGCACGTTCCTCCGCAAGAACTACCCGATGGAGATCGCTTCCTTACAGCGTCCGGTTTGGAATTCGCGTCTTTTGGGATTCTTCGCCTCCCTCCCGACCCGAACATCCCACCCCATCGCCCCCCCCGTCTAGAATCCGTTGCGGAAGCTCCCGCGGGAATTCGCGTCCTGCGGGGTAATCCAATTAGTTTCACCACATCGCCCCACTGCTGCATTAGCGCCAAATGTTCGGGTTGCGTTTGTCGAGCGGAAAAGGGGTCAGGTACCAAAAACCAAATGGCCCGCAGGTTGCTTCGCATTTTTGGTACCTGACCCCTTTTCCGCGGCACCCTACATCTAAAAGTTGACAATGCACCACCCCTGTTTCTCAATTAGCAAACCTCGCAACCACTCCCGTGCCGAGTACTACGAAATCATCTGACGACGCCGCGGAGCCGAACGCCCCCCGCGACGAATGGCAACCCGGGCATCCGCCGTCGTCCGACGCCGTCGTTGATCGAGGGCCGGAGCTGCGCAATTCGGCGGATTCGATTTCGGCGACCGTACTGGCCATCGCCGCTCAGTCATCCGACCCGACCGAATTCCTGAAACAGATCGCCGGCCGCTGGCTGACCGCATTTTCGGCGGACGTTGTCGCGGTCACCCACCCCAACTGGCCCGCGGCGATGATGCTGGCGTCCGACGCGAAGCTGACTCGGCGGCTTGACGCCGATCGCATCGGCAACCTGCTGGCTGCTTCCACCTCGGCCGCGACCGCGTGCGATCTGCCGCTGCAGCCCGCGTCTGACTCGACGCTTTCGGAAACGCTCCCTCGGGCGTTCGAATCGAGTGGACCTGATTCGGCGAATCAAGCTCGCGGGTTGCACGTTCGCTTGATGGACGGACGCGCCCCCTGCGCCGTGTTGCTGATTTACGCCGATCGCCGCGTCCCCGACGTCGCCGCTCAAATTCGTCAGTTACGGCGGTTGGCCGAATTCGCCGACTGCTGCCGGATCGCACTTCACAGCTACCGCGACGATCACGCCACCCAAACGTTGCCGGTGACGGGGATCGCTGCCGGTGGCGAGCGTGCGTTGCGTCATTTCCACCGCGATTTGGATGTCACCGCCACCGCCTATCGGATCGCCAATGAAACCCGGCGAGTGCTGGCGCTCGATCGCGTCACGGTGTTGGTCGCCAAGGGCAGCCGGCTGCGCGTCGAATCGGTCAGCGGCGTTGCCGTTGTGGATCGACGGGCCAACGCGATCGCCGCCGCGGAGACGCTTGCACAGCGGGCGCTGGTCCTGGGTCGGCCGATCAAACTGCCTTCGCCAGACCCGCTGCCGCCACAGCTGGCCGATCCGCTTGATCACTATCTGGAAGAAACGGACGTCGCCTCGGTATGGATCATGCCGCTGTATCAGCCCCTTTCGTCCAACGCAACACACGGCCATCGATATCCACCCTCCGCCGCCGACGTTGCCGAACCTTCACGCGCCGAGTTCACCGACGACCTCTCCAGTGACGCCGAACCGATCGGCGTGCTGATGCTGGAGTCTTTCTCCGACGACGCCGAAGTCGAACCCACCGCGGCGATGCGTGAAATCGCTGCCGAAGCCGCAATGGCGTTGGCCAATTCTCGCGAGCACCATCGCATCTTCGGCTTACGCGTCCTGAAAACCCTCGGCGACTGGTTCGGTGGACGTCGTCTGCCGTACACCACGCTCGGATTGATGGCGACGGTCCTGTTGCTGATCGCGGCAACGGTGATCCAAGTCGATCACAAGATCATTGCGACGGGATTCGCCGAACCGTCGGGACAACAAAACGTCTTCGCACGTACCGATGGAGTCGTCAAAGAAATCTTTGTCCGCGACGGCCAGCAGGTTGCAAAGGGTGACGTGTTGATGCGTCTGGAAAACGCCGACTTGGAATCCACCGCCGAATCCCTGTCGGGTGAAATCCAGACGACCGCGCAGCGTCTGACATCGACCCGATCGATGCTGCTGGATCCGGCCACCGATGCAAAACAGTCGGGTCGTATCGCGATCGAACAACGTCAACTGCAAAGCGAGCTGAACAACCTGCAGGGCCAGCTGGATCTTGTTCGCAGCCAACTTGCCGAGCTGCAGATCACCGCTCCGATCGATGGCGTGGTTTCGGCGTGGCAACTCAAACGCAAACTGTCCGACCGACCGGTGGCCCGCGGCAATCATCTGCTGAGCATCGTTCGCACCGATGGCCCCTGGCAGCTACGGCTGGAAATTCCCGACAAAGACGCCGCCGAAATCCTTCGCGCGTCGACTGCCCAAGACGCACCGAACGTCGAATTCGCCGCCGCATCCCATCCCGAATCAACCTTCGTCGCCACACTCCAGTCCGTTTCCAGCGCGGCCCGTCGAAACGCACAAGGCGTGACCGTCATCGATGCCGTCGCGACGGTCGATCTCTCGAACGGTCCAGCCGTCGATGCAGATCAACGATTCGGCACGCAAACGTTCGCCTCTGCCGACGCGCACAACGGTGTCGAAGCGACGGCCAAGATCCGTTGCGGGCGACGCTCGCTGCTGGGCAGTTGGTTCGGGGACGTCACCGATTTCGTCCATCGCAACCTTCTCTTTTACGTGCGATGACACCGATACGATGACGCTGACGCCGCTTCGTCACCACCGATCGCCAAGCTCCGCGAAATCACCGATCGGTTTGCGCATCCGCCCGGACCTGGTGTTCGTCAAAACCGAACACAAACACGATTCCGCGGTCGTCGTCAAAGATCCGATCGCGATGAAGTATCACCGCATGCGCGACGACGAATGGTTCGTGCTCCAGCGGCTGCGTCCAGGTGTTTCGCTCGAATCTCTTCGTGACCACTACCAGGCACACTTTCGCCCGGCCAAGGTCACGCTGTCACAATTAAACGATCTGCTGTTTCGATTGCACCGACTCGGGTTGACCGTTTCGGACAGGGCAGGGCAGGGCGATCGATTGCTGGAAAAACGACAGTCCGATCGACGACGACGCTTCACCCAACAATTCTCGAGCATTCTGTTCCTGCGGTTTCCAGGGGTCGACCCCGAACCGCTGCTGAAGCGTTTGTATCCCCTGGTCCGGCCGCTGCTGAGCGCCGCGGGCTTGGCGGCAATGTCGCTCGTTGCGATCGCGGCGATTCTGACGCTGGCTGCCAACTGGGATCGTTTCGCGGCCGAATTCCCAGCGATGCAACAGTGGTTCCAACTGCGTTCCGTTTTTACCCTCGCCGCCGTCCTCGGTGTCACCAAGGTGCTGCACGAACTCGGGCACGCGTTGGTCTGTAAACGTTTCGGCGGAGAATGTCATCAGATCGGTCCGATGCTGCTGGTGTTTACCCCCGCGCTGTATTGCGACACGTCGGATTCGTGGATGTTGCCGGACCGGTTCGCGCGTGCCGCGGTCGGACTGGCCGGTATCGGCACCGAAGTCCTCTTGGCATCGATCGCGACGCTCCTCTGGGCATCCACGGGGCCGACGTTGATTCATTCGCTGGCCATGAATGTGATGGTCGTCTGCAGCGTCAGCACGGTCTTGTTCAACGCCAATCCGCTGCTGCGTTACGACGGTTATTATGTGTTGTCCGACCTGTGCGATGTGCCCAACCTGGGCCAGAAGTCACGCGAGCTGATGTCGCAACTGGCGGCACGTGTGATGTTTGGCGTTGCGGCCCCAGACGACGAACCGATCGGCCGCGGAGAACGGTTTGGGTTGATCGTCTACGCCGTGATGGCGACCGTGTATCGCTGGGCACTCACGCTGCTGATCTTGTGGTTTCTGATGTTGATGCTGCGTCCGTACCGGTTGGAATCGATCGGCATCTTGCTGTGCATCGTCGCCGCCGGCGGGTTGCTCGTGTCCAGCTTCCGTGGCCCCTTTTTGTTTCTCCGCCACCCTGGCAAAAGGCGACAGATTCGTATGAATCGAATGATCCGTTCCGGCTTGGTGATCGCGACACTGCTGTTCGTGGCAAGCATTCCGTTTCCGTCCGGCGAATCGGCCGACGGTCGCATCGTGCCTCGTGACGAGACGGCGATCTACATTGCGACCGGAGGTCATTTGGATGACCTGGTCGTCTCGGCCGGCATGTCGGTCGACGAAGGCGATCTGATCGCGACGCTGTCCAACCCCGAAGTCGTTCATCAGTATTCAAAAACCGAAGCGCGGGTGAAGTCCCAACGCGAACGGGTCCAAACGCTGAAATCCAGCCGCCTAAAACTTCCCGATGCCGCCAACGAATTGCCGGTGGCCGAAGCCGTGCTCGTCGAACTGGAACAGCAACTCGAAACACATCGGCGACGGCGTGAAGCATTGAAGATTCGCGCGCCGGCGACAGGACGGTTGATCGCACCGCCGCGACGTCCACTGACCGCAGATTCCGTCGCAGGCGAAGTGACCGATTTGACGCTGACCCGATGGAGCGGCGATCCGACGGAGTCCCGCAACCGCGGCTGTTTTGTCGAACCCGGCACCGAATTGTTCACCGTGATCGGCGCTGACCGCTGGGATGCCGAACTCGTGGTTTCCGCTTCCCAAGTCCAACGCATCAAGGTCTCCAACGCGGTGAAGTTGATCTTGGAATCAGACCCCGTGCATCCGCTGACCGGCTCTGTCGCCGAGATCTCCTCGAAACAGTGGACCGTCGACGACAACCGACAACGACGCGACGACGAACAGGCGACGCGGATGGCAACGCCGGATGAAACGTCGTACGTGGTCCGTGTCGAAATCGACCTGACCGATTTCGCCGCCCGAGACGCCGTGATCACGGGATCCGATGTCTCCGCACGCATCACTGCCGAACCGATTTCGGTTTTGGGTAGGACAGGCAGATTTTTGACCCGACTGCTGCGGTTTCGCTAAGACTTCAGCGGGAAGCGTGACGGTCTGTCGATTCAATCGAAGTTCCGAAATCAACGCAGTGATGCCAGCCCGACGCGTGGCCCCTCGCTAACGCGTCCGGGCTTAAATCAACAGGCCGGTGAGCGCGCGGCTTCACTCGATCTAGATGAACTCAAGCTCCCTTCAGTACATTGACCCAGCCGAAGATTACTCCGGCGTCGGCCGCCGAAGCAGGCGGCGAAACGCTCCGGTCGATGAAACCAAAGCGTCTTCAGCTGGGCCGTTTTCAGAGCGTCGGTGTGTCATTTTCCTAGACACCGAAGCGATTTCGCCCGAGAGCTTCCAGCTAGCGGGCGAAGCAACCGAGACGCACTGGGCAGACGAAAGTGAAGTCCGTTATCGGGCATCATTTCGCCCTCGTAGAATCCCGGTCACGTAACCCTGGCGACACATGGGTGTTGGAAAGAAAAAGTGATGAGGCGCCCCTCGCCTTCTCGTCGGCGGATAGTGGAACAACAGGCGCGCTCACATTCGCGCAACCGCCCGGTCCTTTGAGTGGCCATTTCGTCGTTCGTTTGAAAGCTGGCCGGCAAACCTCCGTCTACGCGTTTGCCGGTCTTAGCATTGTAACTGGATTCAAGTTCTATAATCTTCCCGCCGGTCTGTCTCACGCATCGCTGTTTTCCGCGAGCGACAGACTCAAACCTGGGCCGAATGTCGTTCCTGAACCGGCTTCACTGGTAACGTGGGGATTTAGAGTCCTCAGATTCGTAGGTGCTCGCCGCAGAAGCAACAAGGTTTAATCGCAGCGAATTCGCACGGACCATCTAGACCCGCCCGAATCCGGCGGGTTTCTTTTTGGCTAAAGAAGGCTTGGGATCGGAAACAATCAAAGAAGTTGGCCGTTCGGCTCGAAGGTTGCTACGACACCCTGTCAGATTTGTCACGCGGCCGGCTACGCCCCACTCGGCGACGTGAATCTTTCCGTCCTGATCGAATCAGGCTTCTCGGGGATGGGTAAACTATCGCCTACGTGATTCGTCGCTGACTGATAACTGATAGCGAACGGATACCGACCAGCGGCGCGGTCCGATCGCACCGCTCGGTCTCGCAGCCGCGACGTCACGGGGACCCTCGGCGCAACAATCATCTCAGCCCGCGAGGCTTGGGTCGAGCCACCCGCCTAGCATCCCCTCGCAGGCGACGAGCGTCTGGTAGTTCGCCTCGAACTGACTCGGATCGATCTCGTCGCAGAACGCAACAAGGAGCGTGTTACAGAAGACCCGGCCGTCGGAGGCATGGCCGGCGAGCTTCGTGTAATCGACGCCCGTTATTCCGGTATCGAGCATGTTGCGCAGCGGCGTGATCACCTCGAGAAAGAGCTCCTCGCGTGTGAGCGCGCGTCCGCGCCCGATCTGATCACGCGTGCGACCGATGATCGCCATACGGCTGTTCGTCTCGACCTCCATCTCCGCCCGCAGCTTGGCCTGCTTCTTCTTCCGCGTCTCCCTCGTCTGCTCCACGTCGAAGGGACCGTAGATGTCCTCCCGCCAGCCGCCCGCGTCGAGCACCTGCTCGCGGCACATCGTGCGGACGAACTCGATGCCGTCGGTCAGCCCGAGGAAGTCAGAGAATCGGTACAGTCCCTCGTACGACTGGTAGACGCGGAACCGGATCTGTCCGCCGGTCAGGAAACGCTCGACCGCGAACGTGTGCATGCCGCCGGTTGCGTCGAACTTGAACTGGAGCACACCCGGCGCTGCCTTGTTCGCCCAGGCGGCGAGGTCGTAGCCCACGGTCGTGCCGTCGTCGTTCTTGTAGCGCCGCACGCGATCACCGTGCTTCGTGCCCCAGTGCGAGATGGTCCCGCGGAGGGCGCGGACGCGTTCCAGGCCCGCACCGATCACCATCATCGAGTACGCCGTGACATCGCAGATCGTCCCGGCCTTACCATAGTACATCTCGCTGAGCCGACTCGGCGTCTCGCCCTCGAGATCGGCGAGAGTCGCAGTCAGCGCGGCTCTGAGCTCGGCCATCGCCGCGATGCCCTCGGTATGCGTTCGCCAGACGTTCAGAGGGGGGCTGAGCGCGACCTTCTCCGCGTAGGGCATGAGGTCCGGCATGATTGGGCTCCGGGAGGTACACGGTCAGGGGCGGGAGGATCACGCGCACCGATACCGATTTTAAACCCGCTTGGCCCTGATTCTATCAGAAAGAGAAAAAGGGTCAGGGAAGGTTGGGCAATTTAGTTTCATCGGTCCATTGGGCTGATCCGGCGGCGGACAATTGACTTGCTCCGGGCATCCATAATCTGATCATTACGACTCATCGCGGACGCGCTGAGTCGGCGCACGCGGAGTTTGAGATTCGCATGGATGGCCAACCGATCTTCATGTCAAAGGCTTGAAGTACATGGGCAGAGGCCGCTACGAAGTCATTCCGTGACCGTCAAGCTACGTCGCTGTTGCCGGCCTTCGACAATCTCGCTGGTGCTGCGAACGACGTGTTCGTTACGGTATCATGACATCCCGGGTTCAGCACTACGGCCACGCCCCAGCGGTGTATCCGCATCGGTGGCATCAGCGAACGCACGAAGCTGGTCGCGAAACTCAGGTCGGGTGGTCCAACCGACGCGTCGAAACGAGTGATCAAGCCGTGTTGCTTCCTAATGCCTAGTGAATGTGGTGAACGATACAACCTATGCGGAAAGCGAGGCCGATGGCGAATCGCTGTCGCCACTACCGAGTGAACAGTTCACGTTTACGTTCGCTCAGGGTGTGAAGCGACTTCTGTGGACGGCTCCCCTGCTGACGACTGTGATGGCGTTACTACTGGGCGGAGTCTTCGCGGTGTTAGCCGCGTGCTTGGCGATCGGCCGGGGAATCCCAGCTGCACAGTTGCTCGCAGCTGTGCCCAAGGCGCTGTCAATGTTTGTGGTGGCATGGGGCCTTCTTGCATTGTTGTGTTTTCCGCTCACCTTGATTTGGTGCCTGACTGGTCGGTCGCGAAAAATCTGGGTGGAGGGGAAGCAGCTTCACATACAGGATGCCTGTACGCTTGCGAGAAACGGCTTGTCCCACGTGCGATCCGATTCGATCAACAAGCTGCCAAGCATGTCAGCACTTGGTCGGGATGGTCGCTGAACAGACCATCGACCTTGGCTTGTCGGAGCGTGTCGATCAACTGCTGCAGCGTTTCGCATCCCTTCGGAAGGTCATCGGCCCGCACGGTCCAGGGGTGGACCGCCAATCCGAACCGGTGCGCTTCGGCCACCAGATCGGTCACCTTCGCCGTCTCGGATTCATCCCAGCGGACGACCGCGGCCAGATTGGGACCGATACCATCGACGACCTCCGCCAAATCGGCCAGCCCTTCGGGCGTCTTCATGCGGCTGTAATCGGTTCCGGAGCGGGCGTCGTGCCCGTCACCGACCAACTGAATCAAGCGTCCCTGATAGGACAAGTCCTCGCGGATCCGACGGATCTCGAATTCATCGAAGCACTGCACGAAACACGGGTCGCGTTTGTCTCGATAACCGAATCGGTCCAAGGATTGGAGCACGATGCTGGTCAAATCACAGCCTTCATCGCGGTGCCAGGACGGTTGCTTGATCTCGGGATAAATGCCCACCTGGCGGCCGGTCGTTCGGTTCAGGTTTTGAATGAAACGGATCTCTTCATCCAACGTGCAGATCCGGAACCCGCCGGCGCCGCCGGAATAGCGTCCCGGAAAGACGTTTCGCCCGTTGCGGTGATCGAACCGCTCCAGGACCTCCAACGTCTTCAGTTCGGCGAGGGTGAAATCGATCGCGTAATAGCGGCCGTCTGGACGACTTCGTCCATGAAAACGCCGCGCGACGTTGGTCACCGTATCCAAATGAATGTCATGCAGCACGACCGGATGGTGGTCCTTACTGGCCACCACGTCCTGCTCCAGATAGTCCGCGCCCATCGCGTGGGCGATTCCTTTTGCGACCAGCGTGTGTTCGGGCACATAGCCGCTTGCACCGCGGTGTGCGATCACGATCGGCTTGGATGCGGGGGCGTTCACGGGGCGTCCGCCTCGACGATGATGTCGGCCAAACTGCTTCGCAACGGATCATCATCGGGTCCGCAAAATCCCCAGTGAAGGTGTTTCCGCCAACCCTCGGCGTATTCAAATTTGCCGCTCATCTGCCCCGTTTCGGCGTTGATGTCCCGCATCGTCTGCAGATAGCTGTCCATCCCCTGACTCTCGTCGAGCCATTCCTTCTGGCTGGCATGACAGCCGAGCAGCTCGACTTTTTTATCAATCAGATCGGTATGGTCGACGAAAAAATGGGGCATCACGAGTTCGCCGAGTGGAGTCCGATTGCCGACCGGCTGGCAGTGATACACCGTGACCGGTTCATAGAACGGCGGCACCGGCGGGTCGCTGACCAGATTGGGCATGCCGTGTGAAAACGCGGCACTGACGGCCAGACGACAGGCGACCTCGTGGTCCTCCATGTAGTCCGAAGGCGAATGGGTCAGCACAACCGACGGCTTGGCCGTCCGCACGATCGCGGTGACCTTGGCCAGATTCTCGAAACTGTACGTCGCCGCCATGTCCGGATAGATCGGATCGTAAAACGTCGCCCCCATCATCTCGCACGCGTTCTTGGCTTCCGCCAACCGTGTTCGCGCGCACTGTTCGCGGTCCATCGTCGTGCTGCCACGCGAACCGTCACACAAGTTGACGTAGTGCAAATCCCAGCCCCGTCGCGCGAGCTGTAACATCGTGCCGACCATCAGATACTCGATATCGTCTGGGTGGGCGGCAATGGCAAGAACCGAAGGCATCAATATCTCCTTTCATGCATCGCCGGATGCGAGAACCAACCACGGCCCCGCTTCCGGACAGTTTCTAGTTTTCAACGTTGCCAAAGAGCGTGCCGAGGGATCGGTCAAATTGCCCACGCGTCACGACGACGGGAATCCCCGCCTGCTTGGCCTTGTCCAACCGAGCAACTTGAACATGCGGTCCATACGCCAACACCTTCGCGTCGGGACAAACCTGACCACACCGCTCCATCAATCCCTCGACGGCACCACTTCGTGTCGCCAGATCAACGATCACGTAACGGATGTCGCCGCGGTCGGGCAGCGACGCGGCGAGTTGAAACTCCAGCCCCTCGGCCTCGGCCGCGGCGCGGACCCGCGAGGCAAACATCAGATCCCCCGACAAGAAGACGACGACCGGCTCGACGGCTGAATCGCCGGATGGCTCCACTGACGTTTGGCTCACTTGCGTTTTTCCATTTCCGATTTCATGAACGCCAGCCCCTCGGTGGCCAGTGTCATCTCGTCGGAAAACATCTTGCGCCAGATCTTCGTGGCCGCCGCGATTTCGGGAAGCGCCAATCCGAACGCTTCAATCACCAGCCAACCGTCGTAGCCGCTCTTGGCGATCGCGTCGAAGTTTTCCTGCCAATTCACGCCGCCCTTTCCAGGGGTGCTGCGATCGTTCTCGCTGATGTGGATGTGATACAGTTTGTCACCGCCGGCCAGCACCGCATCGGTCACACTTTTTTCTTCGATGTTGCTGTGGAAGGTGTCATACATCATGCCACAGGCCGGATGATCGACTTCGCGCACGAACCGCGCCGAATCGGCATGGCAATTGAGCAGGTAGCACTCGAACCGGTTCAACGCTTCGACGCCCAACCGCACACCGACTTGACCGGCATGTTCGGCGACCTGCCGCATGCTCTCGACGCCCCATTTCCATTCGTCGTCGGTCGGGCCGGCGCCGCTGAACAGTCCGATCGCCGAATGGTAGGGTCCGACGAGCGTTTCGACGCCCGCGGCGGCACACAGATCCAATGTCCGTTTCGTCAAATCGATTCCTTTTTGACGCACGGCGGGGTCGGGAGAAATTGGATTGTCTTCCTCGCCGCGGATCGTCACGCCGGTGCGGCCCAGCCCCAATGAATCCAGCTCCGCACCGATCGCTGCGTAATCCAAATCCAAGTTAAAAATCGGCAGTTCCACGCCGTCGAAACCGGCTGCCTTGAGTTTTTCACAAACCGGATACATTGCTTCGGTGACTTCGCCGCTCCACAGCAGCAGATTCATGCCGTACTTCATTGATCGTTCATCCTAGGGAATGGGTGGAAAAAGAGTCGATCCGTCGGGCGGAGTCAGGAATCGAACACGCCGGAATTCTACCAACTCGCTGGCTTCTTGGAGCCAGGGCAGAACCGAATCCGGCAATTCGGCCAAACCGACACGACGCATCACCTGATTGAGCCGCATCAACAAGCGGCGGTGATCCACATAGTCGTACAAAAACCGGGCTTCGGCGTAACGACGGATCGCGCCGACCAATCGGTCGGTCGGTTTCCCGGTGATCTGATTGACGCACCGCTGAATCAATTGCGGCGACGTGTCGTCAACCAGTTGATAATATCGCTCGATCAGCTCGGGTCGATCGCGGATCCAAAACGCATCCAACAAGATCTCGATCAGAATGTGTCCGACGAACATCGGGCGAAATCCGCGATCACCGGGCAACAAATCTCGCAGCCCCACGGCCAATTGTAAATTGGACTCGACGAACACCGTCGTGTTGTGAAACCAGCGATCGTCACGAATGTGATGCAGAATCCCGGTCGCGACGTCCCGCACCGCAGCGTCGTCCGAACCGAGCGCCGCCATCGCAATCCGCTCTCGGGCGCGAATCTTGCGGTCCACCACGCTCAAAAAATCCGGCACACCGGTACAGACCGCGACCAGCGGTTGATCCAGATAGGGTATCGCGTGGGAGAGAAAATTCATGCGGGGCAGGGCGGGGCAGGAACCACTCGGGGCGAGCGGAAAAGGGGTCAGGAGTCAATAGCCGCAACGGCCCTACGGGTGCTTCGCACGATTGACTCCTGCCCCCCTTTTTGCTGGCAGGACGTTAGGGACAGCGCACTAGGCAAGATACCGCTCGACCCCCGCCTGCGGATAGCCGTCGTAGAACCGTCGGATCCAGTGCCGCCCCGACCACTGTTGCAGATGTCGCTCCCATCCCATGCGTTGCAAGAATCGATCCGAGATCGAACCGTTGGAGACGTGGGCGACGATCGCCGAAGCCCCCCGCAACCGTGCGATTTCGTGCAACACGTGGCAGGCGCCGACGAACGACCGGTAACCGGAACGGCGGCCACTGCGAACATAATCCAGCGTCAAAAATCCCGGCATCCCCAACGGCTGGTGATAATCCAACCAACACAGATCGTTGTCCGGTCGCCCATAACGACTCTGCCACCAGACCTGGGCCATCGAAACGCTGCCGCAGATCCAACGTCGCTCGATCCGCACCAGCTTGCCCGCCTGCATCACGATGCGTCCACACCGCCAGCGGCGGATCAAGTCCGGTCGTTGCTGGGGGTTCGTGATCGAGCGGCAGAACATCGTCGTCGGCGGCGAGAGGGGAAGCGTGGCGTGCTGAACTCTAGCTCGCCGCTACTGCCGTGCCGGCGTTTTATCCGCGCTCGTTTCGTCGCCGGAGCGTCACGTTGTGAAGCATGTATCTGCCCGTGTTTGCCGAGGTCTTAGTGGCAGGGCACGAGCCCAATACCGCTCAACCGGGAAGCGAAAATTAAACACCATGGCTCCCCTCTCCCCCGATTCCTGACGAGCCTAAGCGAGTCAGGAATCGGGGGAGAGGGGCTGGGGGTGAGGGGGATTTATTCTGTGCGCGGTTGCTGGATGACGGCGACGATGCGCTCTCGAAACCCGGTTGGATCTGGCGGTATGCCGTACGCTGAAATGCGAACTGCATCAAATCGACTCAGCAGAGATCAACGGTGTATCGCCCATCGGATGCTCACGACGAAACTCTCCTCCGGCGCAACCACGATCGCGTGCCATCAGCTAAACCGAGTTTCCAAATTCATTCGATCGGCCGCGCTGATCACGAGCAAACCCGTTCGTCTTGTGATTGCATCGTTGCGAAAACACTGCAAGCCTCACGCTCACTGGAAACCCAACGTTTTCAAGAACCGTTGACCAAACCGGCCATAGTCTTGGCCGTCAACATCACCATCGCCGTCATAATCGAGCGATGCATCAAACGCCGACGCGCCCATCGGCTGCAAGAACGACAGCCCGAACCGGCCGTAGTCCTGGCCGTCGACATCGCGGTCGCCATCGGTATCACCATAGTGCCGAAAGAATCGATCCGCCGCGACAGCTCCATGGTCGTAGTCGCTGGCCATCGCGGCTCCGCTGACCGGCGACGAGATCTGGGCGGCGAGCAAGGTCAGTTGATAATTGCCGTCGGCCAACGAGTTTCGTAGCCCCGTCGTCCCGCCCGGGTTTCGATCGACCACCGATGGCCCACTGCCGAACGTGATTTCGACAAACGTCTGTCCCGATTCGAAACGACTGTCGACGATCAGCGACGTCAGCTGCGTTTGCGTGTCACGATTGATCATCTGAACCGCCGAGGCAGGTACGTCGACGTTGCCGTCAAACACCACCGTCACTTGATCCACTGTCGAACGCTGCGACTCCTCAACCGGCGCACCGGAATCACCGCCGACCATCAAGCCGACCACCGACGGTGAGACTTCTTCGAGCACAAACAATTCGCGTCCGAAGGGTCCGTTCTCGGCGACGAAATACAACTTCCCGCCGATCTGGACGATCTCGTCCGGATGGCTGCCAAAGAACTCCGGCGGATACAGATCTTCCACTAACAACGTGAGAGCATCGCTCCCATCGGTCGCCCACAGCTCGCGGTCGTTGTTGGTGGTACCGGCCGCGCTGAACAGCAATCGCTTGCCGGTGTCGTACAGCGGAACCGGCTCGCTGCCGCCGCCGGATTGAATGTCGGACACCAGCGTCGCGTTGCCCGCCACTCCGCTGGTCTTCCACAACTCTTCACCAACGGTTCCATCATCGGCGGCAAAGTAAACCTCCCCGAGTGCGGGAAAGAAACCGCCGGCGTTGCTCGATCCGCCGCCCGAATTGATGTTGGCGATCGGGTGGTGCCACCGCCGGTGCCGTCGGAGCGGTAAGGTTCAAATCCGTCTGATCCGTTGTTGGCCGAGAAGTAAAGCGTCCCGTTGACGTCGGTCAAGTCGACCGGATCCGAACTATTGCCTCCGCTGCGAATGTCCGCAACGATCGCGATGTTCCCCAAGCTATCCCGCCGCCACAACTCGCGTCCGTTGATCCCGTTGTCTGCGGTGAAGAACAACTCGGTCCCCACCACCGTCAACTTCTCGGGTGATGAATCAAACGTTCGATTCAGATCATTCGGATCCACGACGGCATTGATGTCTTGGACCAAACTGACCGACGTCCCATCGGTCCTGAACAACTCGCGGCCGATGTCCTTGCGATCGACGCCGTCGGTCACCGTCTCCGCGGAGGTATCGGCAGAGAAGTAAAGAAAACTATCCAGCGCCGTCAATTCCATCGGATTGCTTCCCACCGAGCCCGGGATCAAGTCCCAGACCCTCTCGGCCGGACCGCTGCCATCACTTTTCCACAGCTCATTCCCGCTGACCCCGTCGTCGGCCACAAAGAAAATTAGCCCGTTGGAAATCACAAACATCGTCCCGTCTTCATCCAATGGGACGGGCCGCCGATCAGACAACTGTCGTGTCGGACCGTTCGGATCAGTCAGATAAACGCCGCCCTCGGTGCCGAGCGAGTTGTTGTAGAAAACGACTTGCTCGGTCAGAGCGTTGTACACCGTCAGGGTCGAGATCCGGTCGGTGCTTGACGGAGAAATGTCTTCGAACAATTCAACCGTGCCGGCCACGGTATCCGCTTTCCAAATCGCTTCACCGTTGAGCCCGTCATCGGCGACGAAATAAATGTCCGTACCGAATGGAACCAGATCTCTGACGTCGGCGTCATCGGTCGATGGATTCAGATTGACCAGCGTTTCGGTGTTCAACGGATTGCCGTCGGTGATCCACAGCTCACGGTCGCGTGCCAAATCGGTTGTCGTAAACAGCAAGTTGCCATCAAGTTCACCGAACAACCTTGGTGCACCATCCAGCGGAGCTCCATACAGGTCATTGCCCGGCAACGAGTCGATGACTTGCACCGTTCCTTCTTCGGTTCCGTCGGACCACCAAAGTTCCAAACCGTCGACGAGGACGTCATCGGCGGCGAAGAATAACTTGCCGCCGACCTGGGTCAATTGAAACGGGTTGGAACTACCCGTCGGGACAATGTCTCTGACGATCTCGGTACCAGCGGTCGTCCCATCGGTCTTGTGCAATTCGCGACCGGCGTCAACCAATTGTGTCGTGCCGGCACTCAAATCAGCCGACAACGTCGCACCGACGACAAACGCTTCGGTGGACTCGTTGGGGAAACCTGGAAACGTCGAATTGCCGAACGACAATCGAACCGTTGCGGTGGTCACCGTCGCACCGCCGGGGTCGGTCAGATTGACATTGTTGGCGTCTCGACCGAGGTACCAATTGTCCAGCCCGGGGCCCGAGACGGTCGCGGAGTTTGCCGGGGTCGTGCTACCGTTAAGAAACAACTCGAACAACAATCCTTCTTCACCTCCCGACGTCGCCTCGGTCAATCCGTTCCCCGACGCGAATCCGGAAAAACGGAGATTCGTCAAACCGGCGGAATCCGCAATCGTCCATTCCCATGCGTTGACCGCCAACTCACCATTGTTGTCGATGTCTTCGACGTACAAGTCGCTGACTTCGATCGATTGCAGCCCGACGCCCGGGTCACCGATGCGGGCGCTCGACGAGACCCAACCCAGATTGTCATTGGATCCCCCCTGTGCGGTGCTGTTGAACCGGATCGATGCGTTGAACCCTGACAACGTCCCACCGTAGGCCGTCGTCGTCTCAGCGACGATCCCCGCATAGTTGCCATTGACCACGCGAGAATTGTCTGCCGTCATCGTCGGCAAACTCACCGAGACCGTCGTTGCAGGCACCGCCCCGTTGGCGACAAAGAACAACGTATCGCCGACCACTTCAAACTCAAACGGCGTGGATGAACCGAGTCCACGCGTCGTGTCGGCGACCAACGTGATCGTGGCACCGTCGGACTTGTACAAGTGACGCCCGCCGGTTCCATCGGTGGCCGAAAACAACAACTCCGCCCCGAACGGAGTCAGCTCTTCGGGGTACGACGAACCGTTCGGGTTCAAATCAAACACCCGCACCGTACCGGCTTCGGTTCCATCACTTCTGTAAAGCTCTACCCCATCGGTAAAGTCTTCGGCGGCAAAGAACAACAGTCCGTTGTGGCTGGTCAAGTACGTGGGATTGGAGCTGACCGTAGGATCATCGTCGGCGGTGCCGGGGTCCGTGCCTGGATCAATCCCCAGATCCTTCACCATCACCGTCCCTGCGGCGGTCCCGTCACTCTTCCAAAGTTCGCGGTTGTAGTAACCATTGTCGTAACTGGTGAAAAACAACGTGCCATTGACGTCGGTCAACTCTTGCGGACGATCGATCACCTGTTGGTCGGGATTGATGTCTTTGACCAATGCGGTGCCGCCCGACGTGCCGTCGTAAGCCCAAAGCTCATATCCGGTCGCCGGTTGGACCCCGAACGCCGGTTGGTATGCCGTGAAAAACAGCTTCGATCCCGACGCGGTCAGGTCGGTCAAGTAATACACGCCCACGGCATCGGCATCAAAGACCCGGACCGTTCCCGCTTGGGTGCCGTCGCTTTTCCACAAATCGGTTTCGCCGCCCTCATCCAACGCGGTGAAAAACAATTCGTTTCCGAGCACGGTCAATTCCGCCGGCGATGACGTGTCCGGCCCCGGCAACAGGTCTTTCACCATCGCCGTGCCATCGACCGTCCCGTCGGTTTTCCAAAGCTCGGTCCCGTGCACGCCGTCATCGGCGACGAAGAACGATTCATCGCCGAACGAAACCATCTCATCGATCCCCGACGACACGCCGAGCATGTTGATGTCTTGGAACAGGTCAATCGCGAACGTCAACAGACGACGGCTTTCCAGCGATTCGATTGCCGCCCCCAATCGCCGACGACGCGATCGACGAACACGCGTTCGTTGCCGTTTTGCATCGCTTGGTCCAGACAATCGTGTCCGCGACGGGAACCGCGAAACTGCCGATTGTCGCGATCGCAATCCATCCATAGGGGCTTCTCAACAGAGGTTTAGCGTGACGAGGATGAAGCAAACCGCGGCCATCAACACCGACGTGCTACGGCGCTGACGCTGACGCCGAAATCGGCCCAGGGAAGGCGACGTTGGTAGCGGCCGATGCGGCCTCCAAGGCGACTTGATCTGACTTCACCGAAGGATAAGGGTGGCAGTATAAACCAACCAAACGTTCCAAGCCGCAAAATCAGACGATTCAGTAGGGCCGTTTTCTTTGAACGCAATCGCCACCGGCACCGCCCAGGATCGCATCGACCTGCTCGCCACGCGGGACCACCCAAACGGGCAGCTGCTGATCCTCTCGCGGATAGGGTCCGCACACAACCGTTCGCTTGCTGCCGTGCATCACCTGAACATCAAACAGCTCCTCCACGCCGCTTTCAAACTCCAGAAACGCAAGACTCTGCCCTGACATCCAATCGATCACGACAATGCCACAACGCATCGCATCGCGATCCTGACAGATCGGCACGCCTCCGAATACCGATGTCTCCCTCGCCCGACTCATCCCCACAAAGGCGTACCGGCCATGGAACGCCAACCCGCGTCCGTATCCCGGATAGGACGCCACCTCCTCGGCCTGGCCACTTTGCGGATCGATCGTGACCAGTCGTCCGCGACCGCTGTCAAGCATGAAAACCTTTCCGCCATGCAACCGCGGAGAATGGGGCATGCAGAAACCGCCCGCGACCACCTGCCCACTGGACACGTCGATCAGCACCCCGCCGTCGGACTTGTTTTCGCGCCAGCCACGCGCCACATCACTCGTTCCCAACGCGCTGACGTACTTGGGCCGCCCCTCTTCCATCGCCAACCCGTTGAGATGACAACGATCTTGTGGCGCCAGCTCCGTGATGAACGGCGGCTGCCAGCGTGGAACGAAATTAAAATCCTCGTGCAACGTCGAGAGACACGAAAACAGAGTGTTCACGATCCACAATTGGCCATCGGCTCCCCATTGCATTTCATGCACATGGATGTTGCCCGTCACAAACGATTCTCGGGCAAGGTAGGCGCGGTCATAGGTCCCCGCCGGATCGACCTGGCGCGCCAACGATCCACCATCGCGAAGGAACCAAATCACGTTCGGCCCCCCGACCGCAATCGATGACGTCTTCAAACCGTTCGCATCGGACGCTTGCCGAGGGGGCGCGATTCCCATCGCCTGTTGAAAATTCGAAAACCCCAAATGAAGCTGGCCGTCGCAGGCTCCGACGCTGACGACTTTGCCTGCCGCATAGGTCGAAACGAGTAACGAACAACCGAGGTGCTCGAGCAACGGAACGAATTTCGAACTGTGCCGGTAATTGATCTCGCGCATCGCCACCGGTCGTTCGCCGCCGGCGACGGCTGGGTCGATCGAATGCCCCGGTTCCTGTTGGTTATCCATCGACTTGATTGGGGTTAAACGCGAACGTGTGCCGACCCGGCGAAGCCCCCGGTCCCGCAGGGGAGTGATTCCCAACGGCTGGAAAACCTCACGAGTTCCACCGCGGCGAGAGACGCAGAATACGCGTCCCCCGCCCGGGTCACAACCATCGACCGCAGCCTACGGAATCACCTCCGACACCGGCCGCTCGATCACGTGGCTTTGATCGACCGCCAACGGCTGCAGTTCCTGACGCAGCCCGTCGGCCCACTGGACGACGATGCGATCGACTCGATCGGCCGTGCCCAGGCCGAACGTGAGCGGCAACTCGACTTGCGAAAGATAGCTTCGTGTCGGCATCACTTGTTGGCGGATGATCTGATCGCCCACGGTCAATTCGACCCACGATCCGATCGCGTCTCGATTGCAATACCGCCCGTCGCCTTTCAATCGTAAACGCAACCAATGATGGCCGAGCTGTTGATCGTTTCGCAGCAAACGCGGACCGCGCCCGGTGGCGGTGATCAACAGATCCAAGTCGCCGTCTTGATCGAAGTCGGCATATGCGGCGCCACGACCAGGCATCGGCCGCAATAAATCCTCCCCAACCTGCGTCTCATTCATCGCCAAAAACTCCGTCCCGTGCTCGGGGCCGGCGTTCCAGAACAATTGGGGCGGCTGTTCGTAATGCTGGCTCGGCTGCACGCGGTTGATGTCCTCTTCCAAGTGCCCGTTGGCACAGAACAGGTCCGATCGACCATCCAGGTCACAATCCAGATACACCAAACCGAACGTCAACAACAAACGTGTGCTCGGACCCAACCCGGTCGAGACGGCTTCATCGTAAAACTGCATCCGTCCCAACTTGGTCACGTACAGCGCCGTCATCTCGTTGGAAAAGTTGCCGATGGCCACGGCGAGTGCCTTGCGTCCGCGAAACGAAGCGACATCGATTCCCATCGCGCCGCGGGCGTTGCCGCTGGAATCAAACGCGATTCCCGTCAGCGCTCCGACTTCGCTGAAATGACCTTCGCCGTCGTTGCTGAGCAACAGGTTTTGCACCGTGTCGTTGGCGACGATCACGTCCAAGGTTCCGTTGGTGTCAAAGTCACAGAACGCCAACCCCAGCGACTTGGACAACGGCACCCCGGTCGACTGATTCTGAATCTGAACCCCGGCCTGCTCGGACACATCGGTGAACGTGCCGTCACCGTCATTGCGGTACAGATAGGGATAGGTGCCTTCAAAGTTTTGCGGTCGCCCGTAGGCCCGTCCGCCACCGACGAGTTGGAAATCTTGGGACTGATCGTACTCGCGGCTCCAGCCAACGTAGTTACAGACGAACAGATCCAGATCGCCGTCGTTGTCGTAATCGAACCACCCGGCACTGGTGCTCCACCGATCCGCCTCGCCGCCCACACCGGCCGTTTCGGTGACGTCTTCAAACCGGCCGTCGCCGAGGTTTCGATACAGGTGGTTTTGACCGATGCCGGTGATCAACACATCGACATGATCATCGTTGTCATAGTCGCCGACCGCGACACCCATCGCATAGTCGGACAGATTCAAACCGGAATCCTCGCTGACATCGACGAACCGATCTCCATCGTTGCGGTACAGCACCGACGTTTGGGTGCGACCGCTCGGCGGATCCCACGGCCAGTCCTTGCTGTTGACGAACAAGATGTCTTGATCGCCATCGTTGTCGTAGTCAAAGATCGCCGTGCCGCCGCCCATCGTCTCGGGCAACAACTTGTCACCGACGGCTCCGTTGTTGTGCACAAAATCAATTCCCGCCTCCGCCGTGATGTCGGTGAACTTCACCGTCGGCACTTGCACGTCGGGTAGTTCGCGAATGCTGACTTTCGCCAATTCGGATTCACGTACCGGTGGTGCGGCTTCGGGACGTGACAAGTAGAACGCGAGAGCGCCCCCGACCACGAGCAGCGACACCAAAGCCAGCAACGACCTTCGCAGCGCTCGGCCGATTTCGGCGTCGTCGCGGAGAATTTCTTCTTCCTCACGCTCCGCTTCGTTCACCTCGATCTCAGGCGCCTGTTGATTGGACATCGGTCGCCTCCTTTTCTTCTTGACGGGTAATCGCTTTCGTTTCATCGGATTCGGGTTGGTTGAGATTGCGATCCAGCGGGTAGATCACGACCGCTTCGGCCGCGTGATTCGCCGCGGGATATTTTTCACGGGCCAACCGAATGGCACGGCCCGTCGCGTTGTCATCCGGTTTGTACCGCAAATGCAACTTGCGATGCAGGGTTGCGTTCTCGGTGTCACCGAGCGTCTCGTACAACAACTGTAGGTTGTGGTGTGCGGTGACGTTCTCGGGGTCGATTTGCAGGGTTTTCTTAAATTGTTGCACTGCCTCATCGAAATACCGCTGGCTCTCAGACACCTCGGTTTCATCCGCGTCAGTTTCATCCGCGTCAGTTTCATCCGCGTCGGTTTCATCCGCGTCGCCCTGACGCTCACGCAGCACCCCCAGGTCGAACAGCGTCCGCCCGAGTGCGTTGATGACCTCAATGTCCAAGCTGAAATCGAATCCGCGACGCCGCATGTCCTCGGTGTTGTCCTCCAACACACTCCGCAGGTTCTGCTCGGCTTCGACGAGTCGGCCTTGCTGCGAATTGATCACACCGGACAACCAAGCCCACGTCCAGCGCGGGAATCCCTCGGTGTCACTGTAGCTCTCGGCCCGGTTGAGCGCTTCGACGGCTTCGTCCAAACGCCCTTCCAGATTCAGCACGCGGGCCAGATTCAGCGGTCCGTCATAACGGTCCAGCTTTTCCACCTCGGTGAACGCCTCTTCGGCCTGACGCAGTTCCGCTTTGCCTTTTAACAACAGACCGATGCCATAGTCGTTCCAACGTTGCCAAACAGGAATCTCTCGCGGTGCGTTTTCCACGTCCTGGTCCACGCCTTCGACGGGAAAGACAATTGAGTCCACCGCCATCGTGGTGATCGGCAGCTCGTTGGTGTAATCCTGGCCCGGTTGGTGGCCACGAATGACCCGTCCAAACTGCTCGTTCTTCTTCGCCACAAAATCCATGTAGCGCTGATCAAACTTGCGGTACTGCAGTTTCAACTCGACGCGGATCGGCGCGGTGACATCCTGTGGAATCGTCAGCCCATAGTGCACCGTCTGGCCCGCACCCGGCGGAATTTGATGGTTGTACAAGGGCGTGAAAATGTTCTGCGGATTTCGCCGATCGATTCGGTTGCCGTCCTTGTCCAACATGAACACGTTGACAAAGTGCGACCAGGGATCCACTTCGTTGTGATTCTGTGGATTGATCGCTCCGCTACGACCGATCACTCGATCGCCGCTGGTCACCGTCACGTCCAGCCAGATCTCGTTGGAATCGACCGTGCCCTGCGAGAACAGGTGTCCGAGCTTTAACGTTCGGATCACCGTTTCCAGCAAATAGGTTTCGCCCGGTTTCAACGCCGGAACCTCGGGACGCAGCGGGGCGGTTAGCTTTCCATCGATTTGGCCCTTTTCGCGGATCCCGAAAATGTCGACCCGCATCACGTCCTGCAAATACTCCTGGTGCGCGGTGATGATGTCCTCGCGGTCGCGCAACCATGCGATACCCGTATTGGCCGATGGGAACAGGTGATCGTGGACACTCAGCTCCGTCGCGTCATCAAACAGCTTCGCGCCAAAGTCATCCGAGGCGACCAGCGGCATGTGACACTTGCTGCAGTTGTCCACGGCCTTGGGCGGGTAATAAAAGCTTCGAGCCCCGTGTCCGGAGACGCCACTAAACAGATAAGGATCGTAGTGGTTTTGGCCACGCAAAAATTCCTTGTAGTGATTGAGCGCTTCGGGCAAGTGCACCTTGTGGCACGTCGAACAAAACTCAGCCGTCTTGTGGAATGGTTTTAAAAACGTCTTCTTGTGAAACGAGGGTTTGGCTTTGACCAGCTGATTGTTGATCCACTGCAATGCCGCATTGTCACTATTGGCAAAGGGGTAATGCAGCGGTTCTTCGATCGTGTAGTCCGCATTGCCACGCACACTGTTGACGTTCGTGATCGCGTGACAGGCCGTGCAGGTGATCCCGGCACTGGCGGTCTTGTGTTCCAACATGTCGAAATTCGGGTCGTCAAACGCACCTGAGAAAAACGGCACCGGGTCGTGACAACCGGCGCACCATCGGGACGCCTGGACCGATCCGTCTCGCGCCAGCGACACCTCCCGCGTCTCACTCACACTGGCGAAATACGGTGCGTTATTGAAGGAACTGAAACGGTGAACGCTGTCGCTCCAGTCCTTGTGAATGTCGGCATGGCACTTCAAACAATACTGATCGTTCATCAACGCGTCGGCGGGGATGAAGTTGCCGCTGGCCGTCCGTGCCAACGAAGGTTCGAAGTACTGTGTTCCCGATTCGGGACCGACGGCATTCCACTGGCGCGGGTCTTGCATCTGCAACACCACCATCGCCGCGATCGCGACACCGGCGACGCCGGCGAACGTCATGCCGATCCGCCATTTGATCCGTGGTCCGGCCAGCCGATGCAACCAATACAGCCAAACGACTGCCAACGGGCATGCCACGTGCAACCAATACACGGTGCTGCGGGCGACGGGTTGCTTGAGATCAAACCCGCCGATCCGCACCAGCAATAGCCCGGTTGCAAGAATCAACAAGCTGACGACGAACAATGCATAGCCGATCCGCACGGCCCGTCGATTGCGACGATCCTTGGTGTTCCACAGGTGGACGAATCCAAAAATCACCAGCGGCAAGATCAAGATCAGCCCCAGCACCAGATGCGCCAGGAACATGTATTGGTAATAGAAATCCTGGTAGGTTTCTTCGCGCAACCACTCCAAAAACGTGACGATGGCCAGATAGCCGGAGTTGGCAAAGAGCAGGGCAACAAGAACAAAAATAAAGTAAAGCAACTTCCGAAGACGTGGCCCAACGGCGCGCACGTACTTCTTACGCGGCACCGCAGTGGCGGCGCCCGAAGCAACGGATGACATCGAAGATTTCCTAGCGAAATGAATGGACTACTACGGGGCGCCGATCCCCGTCGCACGGGAATCATCGCTACCTGACCGAAACCCATCGCAAGCTTCGGTCCAACGTCACACCATCGATCGTCGCATTGGATCGCCCAACGCGGGCGGGAGAACGCGGGATAGACTTCCAGCCTATCTGTTCAACCGAGACACGCTGGAAGCCTATCCCACTCTCCAACAGATCGACCGACGGCACCACGAGCTGCCGACGGTCCAACATTGCGACGATGAACGAACTAGGCCTGGGGAGGTCGCTCGATCGGGTGGGCGTGACCGCTAGGAAGAATCAAAGAATCGTCGCGACCAAACCGCACCGGGAACAACTCCGGCTGGGGGCAATGGTCCGACAGGCAGACGGCGTCGTGATGGTCACGTTGGACCTGGGACGCCGGCGGCAACGGGGGCAAACTCGGCCCAGAGGGTGACTGCCGACACAACGGACCGTCACACGGTTGGGGAGCCGAGGGTTCGTCGACGGAGTCGCTACTCTGCTGTGACATCGCGTGCTGTGACATCGCGTGCTGTGACATCGCGTGCTGTGACATCGAGACGTCATCGGGATGCGCCAACCAATCACCGCAACTTGCATCGGCCCGCCGCGACGTCAAAACGCCCGCCGTGAAGATGACAAGAGAGAGAAGGAGAAGGTGACGCAGCATCAGGCCCGGCTCGGTGTGGACGAATCAACGCGATAGGCTATCGCGCGACCACCCCCATGTCAATGAAATCTTCGCCGCAGCTTGATTTTCGGGTGCTGGGCGAGGCGACGAGTCCGTTCGTATTGGGAACTGTGCGGACTCCTCGCGTCGTCCACTACTGCTTAGGGAGGACTCCTCGCGTCGCCCACTACTGCTTAGGGAGGACTCCTCGCGTCGTCCACTACTGCTTAGGGAGGACTCCTCGCGTCGTCCACTACTGCTGCGCCGAAGAGGAAGGCGAGGCACCAACACGCGTGAATGATTCGGAACCACCGCTTACAACCCTTTCACGATCCGGCTGATCGCTTTGAAGTGGGGATGATCGGCGGTGCCGAGCCACTGGAACAGGACCGATTCTAAACTGGTGATCGTCACCCCCATCGAGCGCATCTGCTCGATCGCCAATTCGTGTTCCCAGCCTCCCCGCGCCGCGACCGCCTCGGCGATGACGACCGGATGCAACCCTTCTTCGACCAGATCCAGCACCGTCTGCAAGACGCAGACATGGGTTTCGATGCCGCAGATCAGAATCTGGTCGCGCCCGGCGGCGATCCACGCATCGAGTTCGCGGCGGCAAACCGCCGACGAGAAATCGAGCTTCTCTTCGGGGCCGGGAAACCGGTGATCCAACGGTTCAACCAGCCCGCCAAGCCCTTTCGGGTACTGCAGGGTTGCCGCCGACGGAATCCCCAACACCTCGGCCGCTTCCAGCAATGACTCGGTAAACTGCACCGCGTCCTCACCGGAGGGAACCACCGGAACCAGCTTTTCTTGAAAGTCGATCACCAGCACGGCCGAACGATCGGCAAACAAGCGGCGCGGAGACAACTGGTGCGGCATGCTGAACCTTGGGGTGAGAGATCCGCGATCGAGCTCAGTCGCCCGAACTTGATGTGCCGCTCGGCTTGGATTTTGAATCGCTGGATTTGGATTCCGATTTGGATTCCGACTTCGTTTCCGACGTCGATTTCTTGTCCGCTTTGGCAGCCTTCTTGTAGCCTTCGCTGCGATAATCGGTTTGGTAAAAACCACTGCCCTTGAAAACGATCGCGGCACCGCTGCCGAACAACCGCTTCAGTTTCAATTTACCGCACTCCGGGCATTTCTTCTTGACCGGGTCGTTGATTCCTTGGAACAACTCCATTTCATGTCCGCAGGCACCGCATTCGTAGTCATAGGTCGGCATCGATGTGATTCCAATGATAGATGAATTGCAAAACCAAACTGTTCACTAGGCAGGCCCCGTGCTGACAACGACTTGGCTGGGCCGGATCACACGATCGTGCAGCTTGAATCCACTGACGGCCACGTGTGCGACCTTGCCGCTTTCGACGTCGCTGGGGATCTGCGAAATCGCTTCGTGTACATTCGGATCAAACACTTCGCCTTCGGCCGGAATCTCGACGACGCCGTGTTTGCCGAGTACGTCGTCCATCTGTTTGACGACCATCGCAACGCCTTCCAACAAGCCGCTGCCTTGCTCACCCGACTGGGCCGCGTCGATCGCACGGTTCAAGTTATCGCGGACCTGCAACAGGTCGACGATTAAATCGGTGGAAGCGAATTTGACTTGGTCTTCGAAGTCCCGTCGCATGCGTTTGCGAAAGTTTTCGGCTTCGGCCTGCGCCTGCAAGACACGCTTGTCGGCTTCGGCGGCGGCCGATCGCAACCGCTCCATTTCCTCGTCACGCGTCGGAGGCACATCGGCAACCGACTCATCGAGAAATGCTTCGTCGGTCGTTTGCTGGCCGGCTGCCGAGACGTCTTCGGCGGACGGGCTTTCGTTTTCCAGTTCTGTCTTTCCGTCACTATTCATGATTCGCTATCGCAGATTAAATGAACGTTAGAAACATGACCTAAAACAGGTCCGCTACCTTTTCAAGAAATGTCTTCCGATGCGGCAACACCGATTCGGAATCCAGGTCGGCCAATTTCCGCAACAGCTCTTCCTGCTCTGTGGACAGATGCTTGGGGACCTCGATGAAGACTTGCACCAGCAGATCGCCGACGCGTCCCCCGCGGGGATCGACCACGCCTTTGCCCCGAACGGTGAACACCTCGCCGTTCTGGGTGCCCGGTTCGATCCGCAATGTCTCCGGCCCATCGAGCGTCGGAATTTCGATCTCGGCGCCCAACGCGGCTTGGCTGTAGGAGATCGGCAATTGCAGGATCAGACTGCTGCCGTCGCGTTTGAACAACTCGTGTTCTTTAACGGTAATAAAGCAGTAGCAATCTCCGGGCGGGCCGCCGTCGGGGCTCGCTTCGCCTTCGCCTTGCACGCGCACCCGCATCCCGTCGTCGACACCGGCGGGAATCTCGACGGTCAGTTCGGCCTTCTCCGACTGCAATCCGCTGCCACGACAGTCACTACAGGGTTGGCTGATTTGTTGCCCGGCACCGCCGCAATGGGGACAGGCCGTTTGGACTCGCAGAATCCCCGCCGACTGCACCACTTGCCCGCGTCCGCCGCACGTCGCACAGGTTTCCGGTTGGCTGCCGGGGGCGGCACCGCTGCCCGCACAGGTCTTGCAACCGACGTTGCGACGAAAGGAGAGATCTTTGCTGACGCCCTTGGCGGCTTCGTCCAAGGTCAACGTGACGTTACAGCGAATGTCCGCGCCGCGCCGTGTTCGTCGCCGTCGGCCGCCGCCGCCACGCCCGCCGAACAAATCGCCGAACATGCCGCCGCCACCGAACATCTCTCCGAACGCTTCGAAGATGTCTTCGACGTCGTTGAACTGGCTGTGTGCCCCGTCCACGCCGGCATGCCCGAATCGGTCATAGCGAGCGCGTTTGTCGGCATCACTCAAGACTTCATAAGCCTCCGACGCCTCCTTGAACCGCTCGACGGCGTCTTCGGCTTTACTGCTGTCGGGATGGTACTTGATCGCCAGCTTTCGATAGGCGCGATCAATCTCGACTTTGCCAGCACCCCGGTCGACACCAAGGATTTCGTAATAACATTGCTTTTCGCTCATCATCACTCACGGCACATGCCGTTGGGGTGGCGACGCCGCCACGTCGCATGAGGATCGGACAAAAAAGCGGGCCGCTTGCCGATGGTTAGGCAGCGACCCGCTGTGGTAAATGCAAGTCTCCGGGATCGGCTACGCGACCACGCCTTCGACAGGCAGACGGTCTTTGTCTTCCTGTTCAAAGTTCGTCACCAGCGCTTCGGTCGTCAGCAACAAACCTGCGATGCTGCCGGCGTTGGTTAGCGCCGTTCGCACGACCTTGACCGGGTCAATGACGCCGGCTTTGTACATGTCGACGTACTCTCCGGAGTGGGCGTTGTAACCGATGTTGGTGTCCTTCTGGCTGACCTCGTCGACCACCACGCTGCCGTCGATCCCGCCGTTGTCGGCGATCTGCTTCATCGGGGCGCTGAGTGCGTGGAGCACAATTTCGACGCCGATCTTCTCGTCGCCCTTGGCTTTCGATTTGGCCGCCTGGACGGCTTCGGTGCAACGCACCAAAGCAACCCCACCGCCGGGCAAGATGCCTTCTTCGACGGCCGCACGCGTCGCGTGCAAAGCGTCTTCCAAACGCGCCTTGGTTTGCTTCATCTCGGCTTCGGTTTCGGCACCCACGCTGACAACCGCGACGCCACCGGCCAATTTGGCCAATCGCTCTTGGTACTTTTCCTTGTCGTAGTCGCTGTCGGTTTGCTCGATTTGAGCCCGAATCTGAGCCACACGCTGATCGATGTCGCTGCGTTTTCCGCCGCCTTCGATGATCGTGGTGCTGCCCTTGTCGACCGTCACGTTCTTGGCACGACCGAGTTGTTCCAGGGTGACGTTTTCCAGTTGGATGCCGAGGTCTTCGCTAATCAACGTTCCGCCGGTCAGCGTCGCGATGTCACCCAACATCGCCTTGCGACGATCGCCGAACCCGGGCGCCTTGACGGCACAGACGTTCAACGTGCCACGCAGCTTGTTGACCACCAGCAACGTCAACGCTTCGGCGTCGACGTCTTCGGAAATGATCAACAACGGCTGGCCCGTTTGAGCCGTTTTCTCCAGCAACGGAACCAGGTCGCGGATGTTGCTGATCTTCTTTTCATACAGCAGCACCAACGCGTTTTCCAGGTTCGCTTCCATCGTGCCGGGATCGGTGATGAAGTACGGGGAAATGTATCCCTTGTCGAACTGCATCCCGTCGACGTAATTGACTTCGGTCGTTCGCGATTTGCCTTCTTCGACCGTGATCACACCGTCCTTTCCGACGCGTTCGAGAGCGTCGGCCAACAGACTGCCGATTTCATTGTCGTTGTTGGCACTGATGGCGCCGACGTTGGCGACTTCGGCCTTGTCCTGGACCGGACGGCCGATTTCGTGCAACTGATCGCAAGCCGCCTGGACCGCTTTATCGATGCCGCGACGGATCGCGGCGGGATTGCTTCCCGCGACGATGTTGCGAAGGCCTTCTTTGAAGATCGCACGGGCGAGAACGGTCGCGGTGGTCGTGCCGTCACCGGCCAAGTCGCTCGTCTTTTGAGCGACTTCGATGACCAGTTTCGCACCCATGTTCTCGAAACGGTCTTCAAGTTCGATCTCTTTCGCAACCGTGACACCGTCTTTGGTCACGGTCGGTCCGCCGAACGACTTGTCGATGATGACGTTGCGGCCGGTCGGGCCCATCGTCACCGCGACGGCGTCGGCAAGTTTGTCAATGCCGGCCAGCATGCGTGCGCGTGCGTGGTCTTCGAATAGGAGTTGTTTAGCCACGAGAGGATTCCTCTATCAATGTAAAAGAGTGCTGAATGAACGCATCCAAAAACACCTGGACCCGGCCCGCCACACGTCCTGCCGCCGCGTCGAAGCGGGGCAGGGCAGGGCGGGCAGTCGCCGGTGTCACTACAGGACCTTTGCCAGGATGTCGCTCTCGCGAAGGATCTTCATCTCTTGTCCATCGACCTCGATGTCGCTTCCGCCGTACTTTCCGTAGATCACCGTGTCGCCGACGTCGACGCTGAGCGTGCCACGACTGCCGCTTTCGAGCAGCTTGCCGGGGCCGACAGCGACGATCGTGCCGCGTTGCGGTTTTTCTTTCGCCGAATCGGGAAGAACGATGCCGCCAGCGGTGGTCGTTTCAGCTTCGACGGGTTGAACAACGACTCGGTCATCGAGCGGACGCAGTTTTGGTTTTGCCATGATTAGGTTGTGATTTCGAAAGGTGTGTGAGTTTGAATTGTTTCGCTTGCGATCGCGACGCCGTCGACGGATTCCGCGGTGCGGATCCCCTGACGCGACGTCGCACCAGTAGGGTAGAGCAGGGCAGAGCAGGGCAGTGTGCCGATCGCGACATCACCGCCCGCTGACCCGCAACCGGCCGCCGGGTTACATCATGCCAGGCATTCCGCCCATGCCGCCCATGCCACCCATTCCGCCCATGCCACCCATGCCCGGCATTCCGCCGCCCATGCCGTGATCATGGTGATGGTCGCCACCGCCTTCTTCTTCTTCGACGGGGATTTCGGTGACCAGCGACTCGGTCGTCAGCAACAGTGCGGCAACGCTGGCCGCGTTGGCCAGTGACGTCCGAACCACCTTGGCCGGATCGACGATCCCGGCTTCCAACAGGTCGCAATACTTTTCCGCGTTGGCGTCGTAGCCTTCGGTCTTGCCCTTGAGTTGCAAGACGCGATTGACCACGACGGCACCGTCGAGTCCGGCGTTGTTGGCGATCGCACGCAGCGGTTGGTCGAGCACGTTTCGGATGATCCGAACGCCCAGCGCTTCGTCGCCCTCGATCGATTTCTCGAGTTTCTCAACCGCAGCCCGGCAACGCAGCAGGGTCGTTCCGCCGCCGGGAACGATGCCTTCTTCCAAAGCGGCTTGGGTTGCCGCGCGGGCGTCGTCGATCAGCGCCTTGCGCTCTTTCATTTCCGTTTCGGTTGCGGCACCGACGTTGATCTGGGCCACACCGCCGGCCAGCTTGGCCAGACGCTCTTGCAGTTTCTCGCGATCGTAGTCGCTATCGGTCTGCTCGATCTCACGTCGAATTTGCTCGACGCGTCCATCGATGTCCGACTTTTTGCCGGCGCCACCGACCATGGTCGTTGCGTCGCTGGTGATGCGGATCTTCTTGGCACGCCCCAGATCGGACAGCTTGACGCTTTCCAGGTCGATTCCGAGATCTTTGAAGATTGCTTTGCCACCGGTCAACGCTGCGATGTCGCCCAAGATGGCTTTGCGACGGTCGCCGTAACCGGGTGCCTTGACGGCTGCGGCCGAGATGATGCCGCGCATCTTGTTGACGACCAACGTCGCCAACGCTTCGCCTTCGACGTCTTCGGCGATCACCAGCAAGGGTTTCTTTTCTTTGCTGATCGCTTCCAACAACGGAATCAGTTTCTTGTTGTTGCTGATCTTTTCTTCAAACAACAACACGTAGCAGTCTTCCAACTCGACCGACACTTCGTCTTGGTTGGTGACAAAGTGCGGCGACAGGAACCCGCGATCGAACTGCATGCCTTCGACGATGTCGACGTAGGTTTCGTTCGAGCGGCCTTCTTCGACGGTGATGACACCGTTCTTGCCGACTTTGGTGAAGGCATTGGCAAGGACGTCACCGATGGTCGGGTCGTTGTTCCCGGCGATCGTGGCGATTTGCTTGATTTCACTTTTGCTCTTTTCATTGACAGGCTTGGCGAGCTTTTTGATTTGCGCCGCGGCAGCCTCTACACCCTTGCTGATCCCACGCGAGAGCGCCATCGGATCGGCGCCGGTGGCGACCATCTTCAGCCCTTCGCGAAAGATCGCTTCGGCCAACACGGTCGCAGTCGTGGTCCCGTCCCCGGCGACATCGTTGGTCTTGCTGGCAGCCTCTTTGACCAACTGAGCCCCCAGGTTCTCAAAGGGGTCATCCAACTCGATATCTTCGGCGACGGTCACACCGTCTTTGGTCACTTTGGGCGATCCCCAGCCTTTGTCGAGCACCGCGTTACGGCCGCGTGGACCGAGCGTGCTCTTGACGGCTCGCGCCAGTTTACTGACGCCGGCCAACAGTGGCCCGCGGGCGTCGTCGTCGAAAACGATTTGCTTTGCCACGACGTTGTTTCTCCTGTGGTTTACAACGCACCTCGGACCGGACGCGGTGCGGCTCAACCGAGCCGGCACGTCTGCCGAGGTGATCAATAAGGGGGAAATGGATTGGACCGGCGACCGTGTGCGCCGGAGGTGTTTCGTGCAGGCGGATCCGTTCCGTCGCCCAGACCCAACCGTGGTCCGGTTGGCCTGCTCTCGCGTCCCGTTTGGCAGGCGACGCAAATCAAAATCGGCGACGGAATGACAGTTCCGCTGAATGCCCGCCACGGATAGCAACCGGCGTGCCAAGCCGGCTTCTGCCCTGCAAAAAATGCCCGTCTCCTCCGTTCTCTCCCATCGCAACTGCGAAGAAACGCCGTTGGGGAGCAAAAAATGGGGTGGGCCACGAAATTCGCAGCGGGGCCGGAGAGATTAACGCTCGTGCCACGTTGGCAGAAGGCCCCAATCCGAAAAGCCGCCGAGAATGTCGCTCCGACAGAGCCCCCACGGTCGCAACTGTCGCACCACGCGCCCGAGATCCCCCAATCCCGTTACGACCGTCAAACGCCCGCCCAAAACGCTTTCCAACTGGCCAACTGGGGTCATCCAATCATTGACCAAACGCAATCTGCAGCGTCCACTTCTCGGGGAACGCTGTGGACTTTCCGCAACCGGGATCCCCCCAAACGATTGACTCGCCCCCAAAACGCCGTTCACGGAATCGTCGCATGTCGACAGGCCGACTGCCCTTTCGCACCCTGACCACCACCCTCGTCGTCTCGCTCGCGTCGCTCTGCGGAGCCGACGCCTGTCAGGCCGGCTGCTTGGATTGGCTGTTCGGCCGCTCGGCGACCTACACCGCCAACTATCCCTACGCCTACCCGGTCGCGGGAACCCAGGTCGTCGCAGCCCCAGTGACCACGGCCCCGATCACGTCCGGCGTCGTCCAGGCCCAACGCCCGGCCTACGGTGCCCCCCTGACCGCCGTGTCCGGGATGACCGCCGTGTCTGGGATGACCACTGTCCAATCGTTCGACAACCCGTCGGTCTACACGGGCATGCCGGTTAACCCGTCGCCCCAGTACTCGGCCCAGCGACTGCCGATCACCAGCTACGCTCCGACGACCGCCATCGCGCCGCAATCCACCAACGCGTACCGCCTGCCGATCGTCGCCGGCCAGTCTTACACGCAACCCTACACGACGGCCAACCGCGTCCCGATCAGCAACACGCTGCGCGGCACCGCGGGGCTCAACCCGATCACCCCGGCGCCGGTCTACACGTCCTACTCTCCCAGCAGCGTCGCGCCGGTCACCTACAATGCCGCGCCTGCAACCTACGCACCAACAACCTACGCACCAACAACCTACGCACCAACAACCTACGCACCAACAACCTACGCGCCGCTCGTACCGGTGGGACCGCAGCCGCCACGCCGCTTCGGCTCGGGACTGGCACGATTCTTCAACTCGCTGCTCGGACGCGATACCAACTACGTCACGTCGTACTACCAGGCTCCGATCACCTATTACCGACCTGCATCGATCGTCGATCCGACCACCGGAACGACCGTCACGGTTCAGCAACCGTGCAGCTCGTACGTCCAACAACTGCAACGCGTGCCCTACAACTCGTCGTTCCCGCTTCAGAGCGGAACCACGACGCTGCCAACCGATCCCGGCGTCTGCTCCACCCCGATGCTCGGCAGCACCGCTCCAACCTCCTCGTTTCCCCTCGCCGGAACCCCTGGCAGCTTCGCACCGCCGCCTAGCGGCATCGGCCAAGTCGGCGGACAATTCGCCCCCGGCGATCCGGGCGTCACGACGATTCCGTCGACCATGCCTGATTCCGGCTACCCCAACGCGGCACCGCTGACCGGCGGCTCGTCAGGAACGGGAGACGATGAACCGGTTCCACAGCCTCGACTGGAATCGGGCCGCCCCGAGCTGAACGGCTCTGCCAATTCGGCGGCTTCGGACGACGGCTACCTGGACAATGGCTACCTGGACAACGCCTACGACAATTCCTACCGAGACGATCCGTATCCCTACGGTGACTCCGCTCCCGATCCCGGCCAAACCGAAAACGACGGTGCGGACGCCCCCAATCGCCCCGCGATCCAACTGGATCCGCCGGTGACGCGTCACCGGCGAACTCCGGATCCGAGCGGCCGATTCCGCCAAAGCGAACAGTTCACGACGCGGACGCCACCCTCGATGGCCAAACCGCTCTCGCCCCCGGAATCGGATTCCAGCGGATCTCAGCTGAGCACCCTGCGACCGATCGGCGTCCCCTCCGGGCCGCCAACGATGACGGGCCCGATGGATCCCACGAACCGATCAACCGACGCGGCTCCAGTTCACGAACCGCCCCCGACACGGCGCGTGGTCCAGCCGCCCAGCACGCAACCCTTCCAAGCCCCACCGCTGCCGGCCCCGTCGGCGCGTGGTGCCGACCCATCGGCACTATTTCGCAACACCGAATCATCGGCCTCCTCGCGCAGCACGGCGCGACCGCGAGTCAGCGTCCCCGTCCGCGAAGCGACCACGCGGCACCAAAACGTACGGCAAGTCGCTGCTTGGGAAGACACTGCCTGGGAAGAGACCACTCCGGCGACAAAAACGACGCCCGCGGTGCCGCAGCGTCCGGCTCCCGTGCAACGTGACAGCGGCGGTTGGCTTCCGGTACGCTAACGGCGACCGTTCAATCCATCCAACCTCTCTTCAGTGGAACGTCACGCAACGATGGACAATGCCACCATCGCGAATGTTTTTGATGAACTCGCGGAACTGCTTGAATTCAAAGGCGAAAACCCGTTTCGCATCCGAGCGTACTCACAAGGCGCCAAAGCCATCCGCGACCTGGACGAATCGGTGGCCGACATCGTCGCCGATCCGGATCGAAAGTTAAGCGACCTGGCCGGCATCGGAAAAACGCTCGCCGAAAAAACGGAAACGTTGCTGCAAACCGGCTCGCTGCCCCAACTGGAAAAGCTCCGAGCAGAGGTCCCTGAGGTCCTGATCCAAATGGCGCGGGTGCCGGGTTTGGGCGCCAAGAAAGCCGCCAAGCTACAGAAGGAACTCGACATCGATTCGCTCGCCGACCTTCGCGCCGCGTGCGAATCCGGCTCGGTCGCCAAGATCAAGGGCTTCGGCGAAAAGACGGCTCAAGCAATTTTGGACGGCTTGTCGATCGCCGAACAAGCCGCCGAGCGACTCCGTTGGGCCGAAGGCGACGCGCTGGCCAGATCAATCGGCCGACACATGGAATCCTGCCCGGCCATCGAAACCATGCAGTGGGCCGGATCCTATCGACGCGGACGCGAAACCATCGGCGACCTGGACTTGTTGGCCGTCGCCTCCGATCGCGACGCCGCGATGGATCACCTGGAATCCTACGGCGACCGATCACAAACGATCGCCCGCGGCGACACCAAGATCTCGATCCGCGTCGGCAAAGCGTTTCAAGTCGACATGCGGTGCGTCGATGCCAACCAGTTCGGCGCGGCACTGCAGTACTTCACCGGATCGCAAGCACACAACGTGCACACGCGGCGGATCGCCAAAGACAAGGGATTGAAAATCAACGAGTACGGCGTGTTCCGCGTCGATGACGAAACGCAAATCGCCGGCGCCACCGAAGAAGACGTCTACGCCGCGATCGGTCTGCCGTGGATCGCCCCGGAGCTGCGCGAGGACCGCAACGAATTCAAACAGGCCGCCGCCGGAGAGCTTCCCGAATTGATCACGCTGGACGACATCCGCGGCGACTTGCACATGCACACCACGGCAACCGACGGCCAGAACACGATTCGCGAAATGGCCGACGCCGCGATCGCGCGGGGACTGAAGTACATCGCGATCACCGACCACAGCAAACGCGTGACGATGGCGATGGGGCTGGACGCCGATCGGCTGCGCGACCAGTGGGCGATGATCGATGAAATCCGGCCGGAGTACGAAGGGAAACTGGTGATCCTGAAGGGTATCGAATGCGACATCCTGGAATCCGGCGGGATGGATTTACCCGACGACGTTCTGGCCGAAGCCGATTGGGTGCTGGCCAGCGTCCACTACGGACAACGTCAACCGCGCGAGAAAATCACCGAACGGATTCTCGGCGCGATCGAAAACGAACACGTCGACTGCATCGCCCATCCGACCGGGCGTCTGATCAATCGACGTCCCGCCTATGACGTCGACATGGATGCGGTGATGAAAGCCGCCGCCGCGGGCGGCACCCTGATGGAACTCAACGCCAACCCGGCCCGCCTGGACCTCAACGACGTGCACTTGGCCGCCGCAAAAAAGCTGGGCATCCCGATCGTCATCAGCACCGACGCCCACACCCTCGACGGCCTGGACGTGATGCAATACGGCATCAAACAAGCCCGTCGCGGAGGCCTCACCAAAGCCGACGTCGCCAACACCAAGACCTTCAAGCAGTTCGCGAAACTGCTGTAACCCACGCGGGTCCGAAAGAGCCCCAGCAACAGCCGTCGTCTCTTCTACGCTCCATAGCTGCCACCGGGTGACGTTCGCTACGAGCGGAGAACGACGTTCCGCCTTTGCTTAGCCGTCGTCGATGGACGACGGACTGCCCGCTCCGGTGGGCGTCGCGACGAAAGGCACGTAGCGGTGCTCGATGCTACCGCTCGGCACCGCTCAGTGATCGAAGCACCTCGGGGTCGACCGTGTCGCGGATCGTCCGCACGGATCCGTCGGTCATTAGGAACATCACGCTGTCACGTGACGGCGGGCCGCCGAATCCGCGGGGGTGCCGGTTCAATCCCAACTCCAAACTTCGATAAGTGTTGGGCTTTCCCCATGGTTCAAATTGACTGCGGACCTCACCGATCATTAATCCCCATAAAGCGACGACCGCAAGGGCGCGCACAAAATCGAGACGTGGCAAGCTGGGAACGCTGGACGCCAGCGAGTTCCAGAGAAACTTGTCAGCGACAATGGATGCGAGCAGTCCCACCAAAAAGAACGAGATCGATTCGAGCCGCAATTTCGTTTCGTAGGACTGCACCCAACGCGTTTCCAGATCCGACGGCAGCACACTCGGCATCCCTGCTCGCGCCGCCACAGGAACAGCGATCAAGAATAAGGCAAATGAAACGACGAAGGACGGTTTAGAAAACAATAATCACCCCTCGTTTCAAGCACTTGGTGGCACGGCCTTCACGCAAACAGTCAGATTCCAAAAGACACAACTGTCATCAACCGGGATGCAAAGGGCCAGCTTCCCAACTACCACGGGACGCATCGTTTCCATCTCGGGATCTCAATTGTAATGCAACAATGCATTCGGCGTGCGGTCGCGACGCACTGCATGCCACCGCGAGCGGGCAGCCCAATCAATCCGAACCGCGCAAGTCCCGCCCCCATCGTCCCGCCCCCATCGTCCCGCCCCCATCGTTTTGCCCCCATCGTTTTGCCCCCATCGTTTTGCCCCCATCGTCTTGCCACGCCGATGCGAACGCTCCCATGCCCCCTAAAACAGCACACAAATCGAACTGGGCACATAGACCGCGTCCCGGGTGAATTGCAGCTCGCCGGTGTCCTGATTGATCTTGAAAATCGACACCGTGTTGGAAGCTTGACCGGCCGCCAACACCCACTTGCCCGACGGATCCAAGTTAAAATTTCTCGGCCACGCGCCACGAATCGGTTCGACTTCGACCAGGCTTAACTTGCCCGTCGATGCGTCAACGGAATAAACCGTGATCGTGTCGTTGCCGCGATTGGCCGCGTAGACAAACTTACCACTGGGATGGACGCGAATTTCAGAGGAACTGTTAAAGACCTCCTTCGCCTTGACCGCTTCGGGCAACGTTTCGATCGTCTGGATGGGTGTCATCGTGCCGGCCTGGGCGTCGTAATCGAACACCGTGACCGAGAGCGCCAACTCGTTGAGCACATAGATCGTCTTTTCATTCGGATGGAACTTCATGTGCCGCGGTCCGCTGCCGGGAGGACAGATGCCGTAACCGTGCGGCTGCAAGCTGGCGTTGTTCGTATCCAGCTTGTAGATGACGACCTTGTCCAACCCCAGATCGGGAACAAAGGCGAAGCGATCGTCCGGAGAGGTTCCCGTCCAATGGGCGTGCGCGGTGTCTTGACGGTTCGGGATCACGCCGGAGCCGACCGGGTGTTTTTGCAGATCGGTTCGTTTGACCAGGCTGCCCGAATCGTCCAGCGAAAAGCAAGCGGTCGAGCCCGCCCCGTACTGTGCCGACAAAACGACGTTGCCATCCCGGCTGACCGATACATGGGCCGCACCGCCGTCTCCGATCGGCACACTGCTGTCCTTGACCAACGTGGCCTCACCGCCACCGCCCTCGATCCGGTAGGCGACGATCGATGGCGTCCCGTCATCGCTGGCGGCGGCGTAAAGCATCTTGCCGCTGGGGTGTTTCGCCAAGAACCCCGGGCTGCCGATTTCGGCCGCCAGTTCGACGTCGGTCAGCTTACCGCTGTCGGTATCGAATCGCCCATGATAAATCCCCTTGCTGGGTCCCTGTCGCGACGTCGAGGTCCCGAACCAAACATCGATGGTCTCGGCGCCGGCTGGGCCAGAGAGAACGGTCGTCATGAGGAAACCTGTACAGAGCGTGAGCGATCGAATCGAGAGAGACCAAGGGCGGAGTTTCATGGGAGTGTGTTTGACGTGGGACAACGGGCAGGGAAAGGCGCGAAGTGCGGTCGCGGTGTGAAACAGCAGCGGCGTGAAACCGCAGCGGCTGCCAGACATTCCGCACAACCGTCAAATTCTACTCAATTGTTTCAGCGGCGATTCCGATACCGTGAATGACAAGCTCTCTTTACGCACTTCACGAGATGGACGCATGCTGCGCGGACACATCAAATCATTCGCTCTTTACTCGCTCGCCACGCTACTGGTTGCCAGTCCCGTCATGGCGGCGACTCCCGGTGACGCGTCCCGTCGAGCGGCCGCGCGAGCCACTTCCGCGCGGGAGTCGGCTCCGGAAACCACGTCGCCAAACGCGAACTCGCCGATTCGAAACGCGCTAGGTCTGCGTCCCATCGGCCAACAAGAACCGATCCGGCAAGTCGTCGGAAAGCAGCCGACGGCTCCGAAAGTCGACCCGAATCGCGGCCTGTCGCTGATTCCCAGCCTGTTCGGCGTCAACCAACGAACCGCCGCGAGCAATACGAGCACTCAAGCGCGGCCTGCCCCCCGAACCTCGAATCATCAAGCGGTTCAGTCCAAGGGCATCCTGAGCGACATCTTTGGAACACGCCCCGGCGGCACCGACAACGCAGCGCGTCCGGTCGAAAACCCGGCCCCGACGGTCGACTGGCAAGGCATTCCCTACCATCAAGCGCGATCGAAATCGCCGGCCAAAGGCCCGACGCCGATTCGCGATCCGCGCCCGAATGAAACGCGTTTCGGCGGCCCGTCGCAACTCTCGACGCGCTCCTCGACCCCCTCACCGACCGACGCCACTCCGCGGATCAGCCCGGCGATTCCTCAGCCCCCGGCGCTGGCAGCTGCCCCGACAAGCCGTCGGACCGCTCCGGCCCAGACCGCATCCAGTCGAGTCCAACGCGACGACGACGCCGCGCTGTCGATCCTTTCGAGCAGCCGACGGTCTGGTCGCCGTGACGTGCCGACCCTCGATGCCTCCGAAATCGCCGCAGCCCAAAAAACGAACGCTGCAAACAAGACCTTGGTGCCGAAAGTGGCCAAACGTGACGTCCCGACAGAGGCCACGCCCAAACCGCAGCCCAAACCCCAACCCAAACTGCAACCTGCAACGACGAAGCCCGCGCTGGCCAAGACCGAAACCAAACCGGTCACGCCGGCACCGGCGCCCATCGAGCCCACGCGTCAGCCCACGCCACCCAAAAAGACTCCGGCTGCCGACGTCGCGTTGAATCCGCAGCCCAAATCGCAACCGGCGACCCAGCCAGCACCGCTGCCAACGCCCATTGCGACATTGCCTGAATCCGACAAGAACGGAACCGGCACGGGCGCGGCCCCCGCGGCACCGTCACAAGAAAGCGAGGCGAGGATCGCTGCGGCCCCGCAACAATCCGCTCCCAAAACGGCGCCGACCGCCCCGGCGGAAGTCGCTGCCGCCACGCAGCCCGAACCCAGCGTTCCCACCCCATTTGCCGACGCGCCGATGCCGGCGCAGCCCGCACCGACCGACATCGCGTCCACCCCGGCAACCGAAGCCGCCCCAGCGCTGACCGCGCCAGCTGCCAAACCCGAGCCGTCGACGTTGACGACGCCGGACCGGCCGACACCAGCGGCGGAACTGGCCGCGACGCCCCAACCACAGCCTGTGCCCCTGACACCGACCCAATCGGCGCCGACCCAACCAGCAACGACGCAACCGGCCGCGCCAACCATGCCGGTTCCCGCCGCGCCCCAATTCGGGCCGACGGGATCCGTTGCCGGACATCGCATCGGGCCACCGGCCTCGTCGTTCCGACCCCGTCCCCAACCGCAACCCCACGCGGCCTTGAACCCGGCACACCTGCCGTTCGGCCCCGCGGCCGCCCCGATCGGTTCGGGCGTGACCAGCGCCCCGACTGCAGCGGCGCCGACGACGAGTCCAACCACGCAGACGACGATCCCGATCGCGCCGATGACGGTCCAGCCGTATGCCCCGACGCAACCGATCTCACAAAACCCTTACATCTACGGGCACTATCCCTACCCGACGCCTCCGCAGCAGAACACTGCACCGTATGGCACGGCACAGCACAACGCTGCACCGCACGGCACAGCACAGCGTAGCGCTGCACCGATTGCCGCCCCGCAGCCCACCCCTGTCCCGCAGCGCACCGCGGTACCGCAGCCCACCGCCGTACCGCAGCTCGCGCAGCAACCGGCCATCTCCGTCGGGCCCGATCGGCACGACGCCCCAACGTTCGCACCGTCACAGACTCGTCCCGGCGGCAGCCACCTGGGTGCTCCCATGGCATCCATGCCCGCACCGTACGCCAAACCTGTCGCGGCACCGCCGCAGCCCGCGCCGCAGCAGCCCGCACCGCCGCAGCCAGCGCCGCAGCAGCCCGCTCCGCCGGCCGCATCCGCGGTGGCGACCGATCAATCGTTTCAAGCGCCGACGCAGCCGCGACCGACCGCCAGCGATGCCGCAGCGAACCAGCTTCTCGCCGGACAAACCGCTGTCGCCTCGGAACTGCCGGGACTGCGCGTGGTCACCCACGGCCCGTCCAGCGTGATCATTCGGCAAACGCATGAGTTTGAAATTCGTGTCGAGAACCGCGGTTCGATCGACGCCGAAGGATTGATGATCCGCGCCGTCGTCCCCGATTGGGCAGACATCAAGGGGCAAAGCACGACCCGTGGCGACATCGATAGCCAGGACCTGGAAGCGGGCGACCGCTTGGTCTGGACCCTCGACACGCTGCCCGCCGGCAAGACCGAAAAACTATTCCTGCGGCTGCAAGCCCGGCAAAGCGGCACCCATCGATTGGATGTCGACTGGACCCTGACGCCCCAGACCAGCGTCGCAACGGTCCACGTCCGCGAGCCGCTGCTGGACCTGTTGATCGAAGGCCCCGAGGAAGTCGTCTACGGCGAATCGCAAACCTACAAGGTCCGCGTGCTTAACCCCGGCGACGGCCTGGCGCCCAACGTCGTATTCACCTTGTCGCCCAATTCATCGACGCCACAAACACAGCGAATCGGTGACATCCCCAGCGGCAAAGAGGCCCAGTTCGAAGTCGAACTGACCGCCCAAGATCTCGGCGACTTGAAAATCCACGGCCTCGCTGCCGGAGACCTGGGACTGAAGGCACAAGCCGAAAAGACCATTCAGGTGTCGGCCGCCGAACTGGAAGCCGTCCTCGCCGGCCCCGAAGCGAAGTACCAAAACACCGAAGCGATCTACCACCTGCAGATCAGCAACAAAGGCAAGGCGACGTGCAAGAACGTCACCGCCAGCCTGGGGCTGCCGCCGGGAATCCACTATCAAGGCGGAATCGACGTCGCGCGAAAGCAGGGCACCAAGCTGATCTGGGAAATCGAATCGCTGCCGCCGGGTGCGTCACGTGATTATGAATTCTCATGCACGATGGTTTCGCCTGGAAAACAGACCTTCGACTTCACCGCCAACGGAAGCGCCGCAGGCAAAACGGCCGTCGCCCTGGACACCCAAGTCGAATCGATCGCCGACCTGGTGATGACCCTGCAAGACCCCGCCGCTCCGGCACCGGTCGGTTCAGAAGTCGTCTACGAAATCGTGATCAAGAATCGCGGCAGCCGCCAAGCCAACGGCGTCCGTGCGATCGCACAGTTCAGCAACGGCATCGAACCGCGTCGCATCGAAGGCCACTCGGGGCAAGTCCTGACCGGCCAAGTGCTGCTGGACCCGATCGAAACGATCCGCCCCGGCGAAGAGATTCGCATCCGCGTGATTGCCGAAGCCGAAAGCGAAGGACACCACCGTTTCCGAACCGAAATCCGCTCGGGCGAAACCGTCCTGGTGGCCGAGGAAGCGACGCAGTTCCTGAGCAAACGCGGCGAACGCGTCAGCCGACGAAGCTCCAGCAGCAGCCGCTAGGGGCAGAGGTGTAAGCGTAACGACGCGAGCGGCCTGTCGAGCACAGCCCGCACGCGTCAGCAAGGGGCCACACGCGTCAGCATCAGCCCGCACGCGTTAGCAAGGGGCGAGATGTAGCCAACACCACTAAATCGAGAAGCGACTTACCCAAACAAGGCCGTGATCGAGCACGCAGCATGCTTTTCCAACGTCGGGCCAATTTCTCCGAAGCGATCTCCCCGGCATAGGCTCTTGCTCCCTAACACCCCGGCACGCCCCCCAAACGCCCCCGACCTGTCGCATGCGAACTCTGCTCACCATCGCCCTGGCCACTTCGCTATGCTTTGAATTCCATCAGCATGTGGGCCATTCCGAGGACCCGATCATGGCGGAAACCTCCAATTTCAACGTGCCGCTGAAAACCACCCATTTCAGCCAAATCTGGACGGACCATTTGTGGCGTGACGGGTACCGCGTGCAACAAAACGCTCTGACGGGGCACTGGCGATTGATCGACGCCGACAGCTACCGCCGTGCCTGGGGCAACAAGCAACAATGCATCGATTCGCTCAATCAGAAATGCCCCAAGACCGCCCCGGCGACCGCTAAACACCACGTGATCCTGCTTCACGGATTGATGCGGACCTGTGGCAGCATGAAGGCGTTGGAAACACAACTCGCCGAAAACGAGTTCCCCCACACGATCCGATTCTCCTACGCCAGCACCCGCGGTTCGATCGGAGACCACGCCGCCGCACTGCGTGAATTGCTCGAAGACCTGCCCAGCGACGACACGTTCAGCTTTGTCGGTCACAGCATGGGAAACATTGTGGTGCGTCACCTGATCGGGGACCTGCAAGCCGATGGCGACCCGAATCAAATTCTGCCACGCTGCGAATCGATGGTCATGCTGGGGCCGCCCAACCAGGGCGCCATGATCGCCCAGCGTCTAGCGCCGACCAAAGTCTTTGGCTGGGTCACCGGTCAAGGCGGCATGGAACTCGGTGCGAACTGGAAACAGCTGGCGCCCAAACTGGCCGTTCCGCCGTTCCCGTTTCACATCATCGCCGGCGATGTCACCACACCGGTGGCCAATCCGCTCGTTGATGGCGAAGGCGACTTTGTGGTCGGGATCGAAGAAGCCAAACTCGAGGGCGCCAAGAGCTTCACGACCGTCCCCGTGCTGCACAGCTTCCTGATGGACAACGCCGACGTGATGGAAAAGACGATCCAACTGCTCAAGCACGAAGCCTAGTATTCCGCCTCAGCTCAATTTTCGGGTAGTGGACGAGGCGACGAGTCCTTGCCAACATGCCGACTGCAGCGGACTCGTCGCCTCGTCCACTACCGCTTACCCGAAACGCAAGGTGACAGCGATCGCGTCGCTCGGAACAATCCCCACGCGAAACGAACATCCTTGCGAGACGAACCCGAAAGAGCCGCGGTTGTGACAACCGAGGCTCTTATGGCGGGTTCATTTCTTAGGTGCGTCCGTCGACGCGGTGTACGACTCAGTCGCGAGGCCGACGGCTTCCGCCGCCGCCACCACCAGAACCGCCGCTTCCGCCACGCCGGCGTCCGCTGCCGCCACGACGTCGCGGGCGATCACCGTTGTCGCCATCACCACGGTCGCCGCGGTCACGATCGCCACCGCGGTCGTCGCCTTGCTCGGCAACCATCGCGGCGATCTCGTCCTCTTCGCCCAACTCTTCGAGCGCTTGACGACGACTCAGCTTGACGCGGTCGTGTTCGTCCACATCGATGACCAAGACCTTCATCGCATCTCCGACGCGAACCACCTTGTCGATGCTACTGATGTAGCCGCTGCTCAACTCGCTGATGTGACACAGTCCATCGCGTCCGGGCAGGATCTCGACGAACGCGCCAAAGTCTTTGATGCTGCTGACGATGCCGTCATAGATCTTGCCGATTTGGACCGTCGCGGTGCAGGCTTCGACCTGACGCATCGCTTCGGCGGCAGACTCTTTGTCGTTGCCGGCGACCAAAACCGTGCCGTCATCATCCACTTCGATCACGCATCCGGTCGTCTCTTGGATGCCACGAATGTTCTTACCGCCCGGACCGATCAGAGCACCGATCTTGTCCGACGCAATACGGGTTCGCAACAGTCGCGGGGCCGTCGGAGCGGTTTCGCGGCGGGGACGCGGAATCGTCGTCAGCATCTTTCGCAAGATTTCGATGCGAGCTTCACGCGACTGTTTCAATGTCGCGCGAATGATCTCTTCGCTAATCCCGGTGACCTTCAAGTCCAACTGAATCCCGGTGATGCCGTTCTGCGTGCCGGCGATCTTGAAGTCCATGTCGCCGAAGTGGTCTTCGCTGCCCAGGATGTCGGTCAGCAAGACATACTCGTCTTCTGAGTTACGCACCAGACCGACCGAGATTCCGGCGACCGGGTTGCTGATCGGGACCCCCGAGGCCATCAGGGCCAAGGTGGCACCGCAAACCGACGCCATCGAGCTACTGCCGTTGGACTCGGTGATGTCACTGATCACGCGGACGGTGTAGGGGAATTCATCAGCGGCCGGAAGCACCGGCGCGACGCTGCGTTCGGCCAAACTACCGTGCCCGATTTCGCGTCGTCCCGGCCCACGGATCGGCCGACATTCGCCGACGGAAAAGGAGGGAAAGTTGTAGTCGAGCATGAACTTCTTGCTGAACTCGTCGTGCAATCCGTCGACTCGCTGTTCGTCACGCGCCGTCCCCAGCGCCACCGTGATCAACGCTTGCGTTTCACCACGCTGGAACACGGCCGAGCCATGGACACGGGGCAGGACGTCCGTTTCGCAGTGGATCTGACGCAAGCTGGTGTTGTCGCGGCCGTCCGGTCGGGTTCCGGCGACAATCAGGTCACGAGCCACCTTGCCCTCCAAATCGTGCCAAACCGACTTGAATCGCTTGGTGCAAATCGCGCCTTCGGCGTTCGGATCGGGAATCATTTCGGCCATCGCCTTGTCACGCAGTGCACTGACGGCGGCGGCGCGTTCTTGCTTGCCCGAGGTTTGCATCGCGGCTTTGAATTCGTCGTAATAACGCGACGAAATCTGGTCCATCAAGCCGTCATCTTCCGGCGGGGTGTATTCGATCTTTTGCGGGTTGACCTTCTGGTACAGCTCGTCTTGAAGATCAATCACGTCGCGGATCGCGGCGTGGGCGAATTGAATCGCCTCCATCATTTCTTCTTCCGGCATCTCGTTGGCGAAACCTTCAATCATCGCCACCTGCTCGCGCGAACCGCTGACGATCATGTCCAGTTCGCTTGCTTCCAGATCCGAGTTGCTCGGGAAAGCGACCAATTGTCCGTCGACCTTGCCGACGCGGACCGAAGCGATCGGCCCCAAGAACGGCAACGGGCTGATGTGCAGCGCCGCACCGGCTCCATTCATCGCCAACACGTCGCCGTCGTTTTCCTGGTCACTGGCGACGACAAATGCCTGGACCTGAACCTCGTCCATGAAACCTTCCGGCCACAGCGGACGAATCGGCCGGTCCATCAAGCGCGAACTCAAAATCTCTTTCGTCGACGGGCGGCCTTCACGCTTCAAAAACCCGCCGGGGAACTTCCCGGCCGCCGCGAATCGTTCGCGGTAATCACACATCAAGGGGAAAAAATCGATTCCCTGTCGCGGGGTACCGCTGGCCGCAGCGACCAGAACGACGGTCTCACCGTACTGAACCAACACTGCACCGGCGGCTTGCTTCGCCAATTGACCGGTTTCGAACGACAACACATGGCGTCCGATTTTCTTTTCGACGCGAACTTTATTCACAGTCACTTTACTTTCCTTCCTGCAACTACAACTACAACAAAATTACTTCGGTGACCGACCGGCCCGATTGCCCGCGGGTGCCCGAAGTCATGAACGATGATTGAACCGTTTTCGACCCACAGATCGAAATCAGAACACCCCCGATGCGAATTGACACTCGCCGGCACGGTCCGACGCCAGCGAGCACGATCAGGCGCGATAGAGAAAAGGTCCTGTCCTGGTGGGGAAGAGGTCGCAATCACCCACGACAGCGGCAAGCACAGCGCTTGCCGGACCCCGCCCGGCGATTGGCATCAAGGCCTTCCGGGCGTGAAGAAGAAAACGAGAAATCAATCTCAGGTCGCCGCGATGGCGACTCTTGGCCGAAGCCTTCGTCACGCCAGAGCGGCCGAACCCGGGCTACTTACGGATGCCCAGCTTTCCGATGATATCTAGGTACCTCTGCGGGTCCTCCCCGCGGACGTAATCAAGCAAGCGACGTCGACGGCTGACCAAACCGAGCAATCCGCGACGCGACGCGTAATCTTTGTTGTGCGTCCGCATGTGCTCGGTCAGACCGTTGATTCGCTCGGTCAAAATCGCGATCTGAACCTCGGGAGACCCAGAATCGCCGTCATTTGCACCGTGTTCTTTGATGACTTCAGCTTTTCGCTGCTTCGAAATCGTCATTTCGTACTTACTTTCAAACCAATTTATTGTTTCGTGTCTGATTTACGGTCCGGTAGTTTACCGACACCGCCCAATACCGCAACGGCAAAAAAAACAGGTTCCAGGTTCCAGGTTCCAGGTTTCTCCCTGTCCCCCAACGTGAAACTTGAAACTCCCAACTTGAAACTGCCCTAAAAAACCCCGTGTTCCACCAGCCAGGTCTTCACCTGCCCGGCCAACTCGTCGACGGATTTGCCCGCCCCCCCGTCCAGGCGAATCTCCGGTGACTCGGGGGATTCGTAGGGATCGCTGATTCCGGTGAAATGCTTGATCTCGCCCGCCCGGGCCTTCTTGTACAACCCCTTCGGATCCCGCGCCTCGCACACCTCCAACGGCGTTTCGACAAACACCTCCACGAAATCACTCGCCCGCCCCGCCTGGGCGACGATCTTTCGCACCCGGTCGCGGTCTCGACGATAAGGCTGACGAACGCCGTCAACGTGATCAACCCCGCCGAAGCCATCAGGGCCGCCACATTGCCGATCCGCCGGATGTTTTCCTCTCGATCCACGGCGCCAAACCCCAAACCGAACCGCTCCGCAAATTCCGCCCCATGCTCGGGCTCCAACACCGCCGGCGGCGCACACAGCCCGTGACGCACGTTGTCACCATCGAGTAACGTCGTCGCCCGACCCTCGGCCACCAACATCGCGTCCAACGCGTTGGCAATTGTGCTCTTGCCACACCCGCTCAGCCCCGTGAACCAAATCACACAGCCCTGCTGACCGAGCTGACGCTCGCGCCGCTCGCGGTCCACACTGTGCTGGTGCCAAACGATGTCTTTCGAAACGTCCATTCAGTTTTTCCTTGTCGCGTGCTCACGTGTCGGCCCCGTCCGATCCTAACCTAATCGACACCCTCGCAATCCTCCACCACGACAACCCGCCCTGAACCGTGGAGATGGCATCGCTATAATTGAACCGCTCCCCCCATCCCCCAGGATCTCCCGCACCCAGGATTTCAAAATGTCCGCCGCAGCCAAGTACCTTCCGCACTACACCGTGGAGGACTACCAGCACTGGGAAGGGGACTGGGAACTCTGGAACGGGATTCCGATCTCGATGAGCCCCAGCCCGTTCGGGAAACACCAAATGGTGCTCGTCAACTTGGTCTCGGAACTACGCCTTGCCCTTCGCTCGGGCAATTGTGATGCAACGGCATTGTGCGAGATCGACTGGGTGATCGCTGACGACACCGTCGTGCGTCCCGATGCCGTCGTCGTCTGCGGACCGCCCCCCAGCGGCCACGTGAAAACCATACCGGCGATCGTCGCAGAAATTGTTTCACCGTCGACGGCCGATCGAGACCGAATCCACAAGAAAACGCTTTACCACGAATCCGGAGTCGGCGTTTACCTGATCCTCGACCCGGAAACAGAATCCGTCGATGCCTACCGATACGCTGCGACCGGATTTCAGACCCTGAATGCGTCAACCGAATTGACGTTACCCCTCTGCGACGATTGCGAGATCAAACTTGATCCGGCAAGCTTCTTCAAACGCTAGTGCTTCGTCAGCTTTCAATTTTCGGGTGCATGACCCGGATGGCACGGGCAAGAGTGTTGGTGTGCAGGCTTTAGCCGCCCACAGTCGCTGCGTCGCAGCGACCGGGAATCGCCTAAAGGCTGGACACCAACGGTTACTGAATCCCTTGTTACATTTGCCCGTGCCAATGCACCTGTCCCCTTTTCCACGGCGTCCCGCGCTCAGGAACTCGCGCTGCGGTAGCTCAGCAGACTCTTGCGAAACATCCAGCGGCTGGCCCACAGACTGAACACGGTCATCACCGCCGCCCAAACGATGTACCACCCCGATCCCTCTTCGCGGGCGACCAACGGATCGGCCAAAATTCGGGCCGGAACGTTCACCACCAACAGGATCGGGATCACAAACGTGAACAGACCGAACAGGGGCTTGCCCAAGTAGCCGCGATTGTAAATCTCCATCGGATAGCGGCTGAAATTGGTGATGTAAAACCAGAAATTATACAGCGATTGATTGCGTCCCAACCAAACACTCGTCGCACTCAATGCGATCATCACGCTGTACATGATGAAGATCCCACAGAGTAGAAACACGACGTACAGCAGCACAGACAACAGCGACGGCACCATCGGATCGACCTCGCGATGGGCCAGATTCCAGAGCGAGACCGCGGCGATCACCCCGCCGGCAAAAAAGTTCGACAATTGACTCCAATCGACCCGCCGAAACGAAATCAGAAACTGCGTATCGATCGGCTTCAGTAACGCAAAATCCAATCCGCCGGTTCGAATCATCTCGCTGAATTCCTGGGCGTTGGGCATAAAAAACGCCTGCACCAACGAATTGATGAACCAGGTCGTCGCGATGAACAAGAAGAATCGATCGCGGTCCCACCCCGTGCCCTCTCCGATCGAACCGGTGTGTTCGAAGATGATCAAGTAGAAACCGACGTTCATCGCCGTCCAGCCCAGGCTGCTGACGCACTGCAAGAAAAAGTTCAAACGAAACGTCATGTCACGCACCAGACTGTTCCGCGCGAAGGTCACAAACACGCGGCCATAACGGCGTAGCTCTTCCATCGAACTCAACCTCCAAAACCGCTGTAGCGTTTGACCCCGCGCGCATAGGCGACGCGGCACAAGATGATGAAGAACACCAGCCACCCGGCTTCGATCCACATTTCCATGGCAAGCTCGTCTTCGGGAATCTTCTCCAAGAAGATCGCTGCGGGGAAATAGGCCAGGTACTTAAACGGCAACCAATTCACCACCGTCAACACACTCTCGGGCAACATCGTCAGCGGGAACATGTGACCGGACAAAAAGAAGCTGAACAACATGATCACGAACAGCAACGAACTGACTTCCAAGAACCAGAACCCGATCATCCCGATCGCCGCTTCCAAAAAGAAACCGATCAGAAACCCCATCACCAACGAACCGCAAAACGCCAGAAACACCGGCAGACTCGGCCAACCGCCGACGAAGTAATCGCGTGCCAGAAAAAAGACGAGTGCGAACGGGGCGACCGCGATCGCGTAGTAGGCCAACTTGTGAGCCACGCGGGTGATCAGCAGAAACGCGATCAAATCGATCGGCTGGATCAGAAACCGCTTCACTTCACCTTCGCGGATTTGCTGGGCAATGCCGGACGCCAATCCCGGCATACTGGAAAACGCGCGGGCGATCATCGTCAGCAAGTAATACGCCACCATGTCACGAAAACCAAATCCGCCGATCTCCGCCGCCGAATCCCCCTCGGGATCCCCGATCGAATCAAACACGGCGTACCACAAAAAGATCTGAGTGATGATCGGCAGGAAACGCATCAGCGTGCCGAGCGCGAAATCGCCGCGATACACCAAACGTTCACCTAACGATGTCTTCAAGATCATCCACCAGACCGCGACCCGGTGCCCAAACGTGGGGGCCGGCAGCGGCGGAAAGTCGTCGGCGGTCACAGAAGCGGCAGACAAAACAAACTCCGAAGAACTAGGGAAACGATCGACATGTTCTAACCCTCCGCCGCCCCTTCGCGAAGGACCATGCCGCAAGCTTCCAGCTTGCGAAAAGTGGCGTAAGCTTCCAGCTTGCGACCCCCCGCCGCCTCGCGGCGCGCCCCCGCCATCCCCCCCGAATCCTGCACTAACGCTTCGCACGCCCCAAATGCCGCCCCACCAAAACGAGCACCAGGACGACCGCACCGACTCCCAACGCCGGCCAAGCGATGGACACGCGTTCCAACAACACCAGCGGTAACGCGATCGTCAAAATCCCGCCGCCGATGAACGGTGCCGACAGCGGTGCCGCGAGCGCATAGTCACTCGCCGCGCCCGTTTTCAGTTCCGGATCGACGACGCGCAACAACACAAACCCCGTCGCCGTCGTGCCGGTCGACATGCCGTAGTTGATCAATGCAAGTGGAAACCAATGCTCTCCAGGCAATACCCAGCGCGACAGGACCATCAAACAGATCGCCGTCCAAATTGCCCCACAAACAAACAAAATCGAAAACGGCCCGATCAGTGCTGCCACGGCACTGAGCTTCAACGACGTGATCGCGGCGACCACCAACACCTCCATCGCCGTCGAACTGAGCCGCTCGATGGTCGCCGAATCGACACGATGGGATTGCCCCAGAGCACGCAGGCCCCGTCGAACCAGCCAGCCGCCGAACATCGTGTAGATGAACAGGGGAAAATCCATCACGTTGCTCGCAGCCATCCGTTTGGACAACTCTGCGTCGGCGCCCTTTGCCCCCGAAGCCGCCCCCACCCCGAGCGCCCCGTCGATTTGCCCGGCCAGCCCCAGTACGGCCGTCTGCATCAGCATTCCCACACCGACGGCCAAGGCGACCCAGACGATCTGCAACAGCAGCGGGTCGATCGCGTCCGATGACGTGGTCTGAAACCCGATCGGCTGCTTTTCTTGCGTCGCGCTCGGCGAGGAAGATTCCGCCGAATCACCGCGCAACCATCCCAACCGTGCGGCCACGTTGATCCAGAAAATGCCGCTGACGACGCCATACACCAGCCCGCACGTCGCCATCAACAATCCCAGATCCAAACCGGCCTCCAGGCCAACTTGCGGACTGCTGAACACTTGCCCCATCGCCGCGGCCGTGCCGTGACCACCGGCAAACCCTGTTTCGATCAACATGCCGAACGAGTTGGGCACGTCATAGAGCGGCTGGATCAACAACCACGTCGCCCACAATCCGACCATCGTCTCGCCGAGCACGATAATCCAGACCATCAATCCCTGGCGGCCGACGCGTCGCGCGGTGGAATCATCGTGCGGTCGTGGGCTGCCGCCGGATTGCTGCAACATCATCGCCGCAAACACCACGGCGATCAGCGGTCCCGGCCAACTGGCCAAGGTCGCATTGACCTCCGCCGTCTGCGCCGCGACGACGTCGCCACCCCATCGCCCCAGCAACGTGACCGTCAATAACCCGACAAACCCGGCAACGACCGACCCCGGAATGAACAGCACCCGCAACGCAGCGATCGATTGCCGCAAGACGACACCGACCAATAACAGAATCGCGACGGCCAGAATCGCCCAACTCATCCGGCGGCCAAATCGCGACGCGACGATTCCACGCCGCCCCGATCCATCCCGCTGGGATAACCGGTCCGTCGGCCAACGATCTCCGGTCGTCCCAAACACCGATTGGTCAATCGAGCGACCTCGTCCGGTTCGGTGATCTCTGAAAGGGTCTGGGGGTCACCGCTCGGGGTCTGCCCGATCACCAGAATGCGAGCCCCTACCTTCAGAAACGTTACACGTGTTTTGGCGTCGATCGCCGCACTGCCGAGATTTCGCAGCACATCCTCGGGCAACGCGCCGGCGAGCGTTCGAGACGAACCATAGCGACGTGAAATCCAAACCAGTCCGCCGAAAACGGCCAGCACCACCAACAACGAACTGACCGTGGTCACAACCGGCCCGGCCAACGTTCCTCCGGCCGCCGGCCCATCGTCCGCCGCGGCGTCTTCAGAAACCATCAAGGCGGGGAACGCATCGGCCGCATCACGATCGCCAGACGTGTGATCGCCCGACGTGTGATCGCCCGACGTGTGATCGCCCGACGTGTGATCGCCCGACGTGTGATCGCCCGACGTGTGATCGCCCGACGCATGATCGCCAAACGCGACGGTCGACGCACGCTCAGGAACCGTCGCCACGGGGTTGCGATAGACCGAATGCCCCTGCGACCGCTCTTGCGCGTGGGCGATGGTTGTGCCGATTGACAACACGCAGCAGTGCGACAGCACCAACGCGGCGAAACAAACAGAAACGCGAAACAGGGGATTTACCATTGGATCCATTCGTCGGTTGAACTCGGCCGTCGGATGCGACGCGGTCGAACGGTCCTGAACGCCGGCCCGGCTACCGCTTTATCTCGCCTAAATCGCCCGATAAATCAAGTGCAGTCTCATCCGCGCCGCGGTTGATACAGGTCCAGATCGGCCCGTCCGCCCAGCGCGGCGTAGACGGCCACGATTTCTTTCAGCCCGCCCCAAAAGTCGACTTCGGCGTCTCCCGTTTGCTGCCGGCCGACCGCAAACAGGTAATCCGCTGGCAGCGAAAACGACCGGCTGATTTCCTCGCCCTCGGCACCGATTGCCACGATGACGGCTTCAAAATCAGCCGACGTCCCGTCATCGAGCGTCAGCTGAAAATCTGGCGGGACCTCGTCGTCGTCATCCCCCGTTTCTTCGGCCGCTTCGTCCTCCGCATCGGCAGACACCAGCCCCATCGCCGTCACGCGGACGGGACAGCGGAGGCGGCCGCGTAGCAAGTCGGTTTCCGTCAACGGCAACCAGACCCGATCGATCCACTCGCCGATCGACAACGGCAACGGCTGGGGGTCGGCATCGCCGGCCTGGGCTTCCAATGCCCCCCTGGCCAACGGCGAAGCACATCGATCGGGCATCATCGGGATCGGCTCGTCACGCTGTTGGGCGATCGAATGGGCCACCGCCACCGCCTCAAACAACGTCACGTCATAGCCCAGAAAGCGACCGTAGAGCGCCGCTTCGATGCCCAGCGGCCCGGCACCGATCACGGCGATCGATCCAGGCGGTTCCAATGTCGCGGTCGTTTCAGTCATTTTGTCTCCATGAAAAAGGTGTCCGATTGCTGTTTACCGACGGAAAACGGTTGCAGGTCGATCGGCGGCTGGTCACCGGCCATCACGTCGGCCAGGCACGTGGCGGTCCCGGGCGAAAGATGAATGCCGCTGCGGAAATGCCCCGTCGCAACAAAGATCGAATCGCTGTCGGGCAATTTGCCACAGATCGGGAATCCGTCAAACGTTAACGGCCGCAGACCGGACCAGGCACCAAGCTCTCGTGCTCGTTTCAGCGGCGGACAGACACGGTGAGCAAACTCGCGAAACTCCGCAAGCATCGCCGGCGTCGTCCCGCGTTGAAACCCCACCTCTTCTTCGCACGAACCGACCAGCACGGCACCATCGCGTCGGGGAACAAAATAGCGTTGCCCCAGATTGATCACACTCGACAGAACCGGTGCCTCGGTTTTCAGCAGCAACACCTGACCGCGGACCGGCACCAGACTGGTCGCCAGCTTCAATCGCTCGGCCATCAAACCACTCCACGTGCCACCACAGACAACCACCTGCCCGGCGTGCACCTGACGCCGCGGCTGATGCCGACCTTCCACCGAAATCGTCACGTCCGACCCGACTTCGCTGAGATCAACCGCACTCGACTGATCCAGGAACGTCACCCCCAATCGATCACAGGCGCCGATCAAGGCTTGCAAGAACAGCGGCGGACAAATCTGGTATTCATCGGGCACCCACCAGGCCCTGGCACGCGGCGTGTTCTCGGCCCAACTCGCCAGCGCCGGCTCGGCCGCACTCAACTCTTCGTGCGGCCTCTCCTGGCACTCGATCGACAATTCACGCCAGAACGATACCATGCCCACCATCGATGCGGTCTCACCGGCCGTGTCCGACAAATACCAACCGCCGCAACGGGACAATTGTGAATCCACACCGGACTCCGCCTTCAACCGTTCCACCAGCTCGGGAAACAGCCGGTGACTGAGCCCACGCAGTCGATCCACCGGGTCGGTCGCTCTGTCGAGGTTGGCCGGCGGAAGAATGCCCGCCGCAGCCCACGACGTGGCGGAACGAAACGGCGTGCGGATCGAACACGCATCGGTTTCCACGGCAACCAATCGGTCCCGGTCGATGACCGTCACCGTTCGGCCGCGACGGGCCAATTCATACGCCACTGTCAACCCGATGGCCCCGGCGCCAATCACCACCACATCCGTTTTCATGCCATCCCCCGCTGCGAAACGGCTTGCTCGACGGTCCGATAGAGAGACGGGTAACGCGTCTCGCCTGCGCACTCGTTCAATTGATTCGCCAAGTGCTGCAACTCCTTGATCGTGTCGACATCTTCCATCGGGGGCAGCGTTGCCACACGCAAGCCGGCCTGCTCGGCGCGGTGACACGTCAGATCGAACACCGAATCACTGCTCCAAGGCATCTCGTCCATCAACCCCTGATACACGTCCCGCCACGGGCCTTTCAAACCGATCAAGTAATAACCGCCGTCGATCGCCGGCCCCAGCACCACGTCATGCTCCCCGAGCAATGCTCCAGCCCGGTCGACAATCGCAGCATCCAGCAGGGGGCAATCGGCACCGATCAGGACCCGATCGACATCCGATTCGGTCGCTTGCATGAACCACGCTTTCATCCGAGACCCCAGATCACCTTCGGCCTGGAACCGGATCCCCCAGCCCTCGGGCAACAGCGCCGCAAAGTCCGCTTGCCGGTCCCGTGGCGTGATCACAAACGATCGCTCCTCCGCGACGGCGGCCAACTGCGTGGCCAGATGCTGGCAGAAAGCCCGATGCACGTCGGCGGCTTGGCGCATTCCGATGGCGGCCCCCAACCGGGTTTTCACCTGTCCCGACGCCCAGTACTTGGCCATCACGCCCAGAATCAGTTTTCGGCCAGAACTTCGATGCATCCAAACCAACGGATTCGAGGGGGGGGGTGGTGAAGGGTCACGCAGACGGAAAGACAACGTCCATTATCCGCCCCCAGGCGTTCTTGAGCACCCCAGGGAAACGTGACCGGACGAATTCTCAAGATGACGAGACATCCATCCCCGGCCCATCTCAACCGCTAAAACCAAACCTCCCGTGACATTTACCGCGTCAGATTCCCTCTGTTTGGTGTGATTGTTGCCGTCAATGCGGTTACCATACCAGTTGGGCCTGACTGGACGTCACAGCAACTTTATTTGTGAAAATCGTTTTCCGATTTTCTGCGTTCCTCTCCAATGAGGCCCGCAAGTTGCGTAGACTTCTCGTCTCGCCAAAATTGATACCCTGGAAAATCTGGCACATCGCACCACGAATCCTTGGTGCCGCCAGACCACCAACACGGTCACTTATGTCGGAACCGTCGCCCCACAAATTTCTTGAGCTGGTCGAGAAAAGCCGCCTGGTTGACCCAGTCAAAATGAAGCGGTTGCTGGAGAAGGTTCGCGAACACTACGACGGCGGGTTGCCGGCAGACGCAAAAACGTTGGCCCGATTGTTCGTCAAGAACGGATTGCTGACCGAGTGGCACAACGAAAAGCTACTCAACGGAAAATACAAGGGCTTCTTCTTAGGCAAGTACAAACTGCTCGGCCACATCGGCACCGGCGGGATGAGCAGCGTCTATCTGGCCGAACACACCAAGCTGCATGATCGTCGCGCGATCAAGGTGTTGCCCAAAAAACGCGTCTCGGATTCGTCTTATCTGGCCAGGTTTCAACTCGAAGCCAAAGCGATCGCGTCGCTGAATCATCCGAACATCGTGCTGGCCTACGACATCGACAACGAAGGCGATGTGCACTACATCGTGATGGAATACGTCGACGGCCTGGATTTGCAAGCGCTGGTCAAACGCGACGGCGCCCTGGATCCGTCAACGGCAGCCGAAGTGATCGGGCAAGCCGCCCGCGGTCTGGCCCACGCCCATTCCAAAGGCGTGATCCATCGCGATGTCAAACCGGCCAACCTGCTGCTGGATTCCTCCCACACCGTCCGCCTGCTCGACATGGGGCTTGCGCTGATGGGGGCCGAGGAAGACGAATCGCTGACGGTGGCCAACAACGAAAACGTCCTCGGCACCGCGGATTACCTCGCCCCCGAACAAGCCCTCAACAGCCATACCGTCGATCATCGCGCGGACATCTATGGACTCGGATGCACGATGTATTTTCTGTTGACCGGCCAACCGCCGTTCAACCAAGGCACGCTCGCCCAACGGATCGCGATGCATCAAAAGGAGATGCCCAAACCGATTCGCGAAATCCAACGGAATGTCCCCGGCGAACTGGAGGGCATTTGCGTCAAAATGATCCAAAAGGATCCCAAGTATCGCTACCAATCGGCGACCGACGTGGCCGAAGTGCTGGAGCGATTCGTTGCCAAAGTGCCCCGCGGCCAAAAAGTCACCATCGGGCTGGGCGAACTGCCCGACCTCGACGGAGACGGGTCCTCATCAATCTCGCTGGACGATAACGACGTCAGACCCAACCAGGGCGGCGACACGCTGTCCAACAAGAACGACGACACACTGGCCAGCAGTCGCAGTCGTCTGATCCGCGGCGAAGGGTTAAGCGCCAACGACAGCGGAAAGATGGTCAACGTGAAACGCTCCACGATCGAATTCAACGACAACAGCTTCTTAGATCTGCAGGTCGAATCGGGCTACGGCGGGGCGACCGCTCGGCAAACCCCGGCCGCGAAACCGAAATCGGCGATCGGCAAGCGACCGCACTACCCCGAACGCAGCGACGGCCGTTCCAGCGTTCACGTCGGAAATGAATCCGATGTGCATCGAGCCGATAGCCGAAAGCCGGCCAAAGAAAAAGGCGTCGATAAAGTGCTGATCGCCGCCCTCCTGGTCGCCTTCTTTATCGTGGCGGTCGGGCTGGGGGTTTTCCTCGGCCGTGTCACGGGACCGTAATGGCCAGCGGCGGACGGGCTCTCTAAACTTTCGATCACAAGCATCGAACCGTTCGCAGTGTGCGTCCGCCGACGCTGCGAACCTGCGTCCGCCAAACCTCCGCCGCCGTCCCAGATTCCCCCCGCGCCGATGACCGTCGTTTTCGAGCGTCCGTATGAATTCGTCCCTCCCTTCCGAGGCACGCTGTGGCCCTGGCTGATCCAGCGGCTGCGTTTGTACGATCGCTATTTGAAACGCAAAGAAGGCGTGGTCGACTACGAACTGCGCGGCACAGAGCACCTCAAGCAGTCCCTGGATGCCGAACACGGCGTGCTGCTGGCGCCCAATCATTGCCGCTACGCCGATCCGCTGGTCATGGGTTGGCCGGCACGACAACTGGGCATCCATGTCCACGCGATGGCGTCCTGGCACCTGTTCAACGAAGGCCGTTTCGACCGCTTTGCGCTGCGACGCATGGGAGCGTTCAGCATTTTTCGCGAAGGCAACGACCGGCAATCACTCGAAACCGCGATCGACATCCTGGTCGAAGGCCGACGACCGTTGATCATCTTCCCCGAAGGCACCACCAACCGCACCAACGACCAGTTAAAACCGTTGCTCGACGGCGTCGCCTTCATCGCCCGGACCGCTGCCAAACGCCGCGCCAAACGTCACGCCGATCCGGCCCATGCCGCCGCATCGGGCAGCGGACAAGTCGTCGTCCATCCGGTCGCCATCAAATACCTGTGCCTGGAAAAAATTGACCGCTGGGCGACGCAGCAATTGGACCTATTCGAACAGCGCCTCGGTTGGAAACTGATGCCCCGCCGCAGCATCCGAGAACGCACCGTTCAACTCGCCGAAGCCCTGTTGGCACTCAAAGAAGTCCAGTACTTCGGCCATTGCAACGGCGGCGATTTATCCACCCGACGAGACAGGTTGATCGAACACGTCCTCTCGTCCACCGAAGCCCAGATGAAACTGGACCAACCGTCGACCGAAACCCGCGAACGAGTCCGGCTGATTCGCTCCACCGCGTCCTCGCGTTACTTCGACAACGGCGCCGATCCCTCCACCGCGACCGAATTGAAACGCTGTGTCCTCGCCGCCGACTTTGCCCAAGACCTCTCGTCCTATCCCGACAGCTACCTGATGCCCGACCAGGTGACCGACACCCGCATCGTCGAAACCATCCAGCGGATGCAAGAAACCGTCAACGGAAACGCCGACCACACGATTCCCTTGAAGGCGGTCATCGAGTTCGCTCCGGCCATCGAAGTCGACACGCGACGGGCTCCCAAAGGCCAGCGTGACCCGTTGATGCAATCACTCGAAGACGAACTCACCACGCGACTGGCGAAACTCGCCACCGAAGCACGAAAGCTCTCATCCGCGCACGTTGGTGTCCAGGCTTCAGCCCAATTCAGCCAAGTCAAGCGTCGTACTTTCTAGCATGGGCCCCGTCGGCTTCTCTAGCGTGGGCCCGCAGGCTCGCGCCAAACGGCTGATCATCGATTGATGTCAGCCGGTTCGCGCCAGCGTCCGGGCGTCACCATGGAAGTTAGCTCAGCGGTATTAGCCTTCTCCCGCCCCGACTCGCAGCGCCGCGGGGCGATGTTCTCAACCCCGCGAAAACATCTTCGAAACGATCACGCCGAAGACTAAGATTCGCGACGCACCAAACGCACCGCTTCGCCACGCCACAAAATTTCCAGATCCTGCTTCGCCCATCGCTCGCGGCCGATCGACGGATCACCGACTTCCACCCCGCCATCCTCGGCCGGTCCATACAAGACGACACTGTGCCGAAATCCTCGCGGCCAACCATAGTCCTTGATGTAACGCGATTCGACTTCGGGCGAGGCAACGGTTCCGAACCGCGGAAACCCGACCAGGATCAAGCAGGGAAAAAGGTCGTCGCGGTGTTCACGGCTGAGCAGATCCTCCAGGGTCACGTCCATCACTTCCGGCTCCAGCTCCGTCTTGGCCGTCGCCAAACGCAGCCCGCGCCACAGCCCCAACGACGTCGTCCCGAGCGCGTCGGTCAAACACCATTGCACGAGCTGGTGTTCCTCGGCATCGATTCCATTGGCTTTCAACAGTGTTGCCGCCGCCGCGGGGCTGCACGTCACGCTGCCGGATTGTTGACACACGTCGTGCCCCAGCCAAACCGTGTTCATGCTGTGCCGCACCGGGCGAATCACCGGCTGGACGATCGGCTGCAACAGCATCGCGGTGGCGAACACCCCCAGCACCAACGACAATCCGCCGCGCCGCCACAGCGGACGATTGGGGATCGCCAGCGCTGCCGCCGACGCCACGCACAAGAAGATCGGCGCAAAATTGGTCCACACGATCGCGGCGGTCAACGGAACGAAACGCGCCCACGTCAACATGCCATTGAAAAAGTACACGTAGCCGGCGGCCGAAAGCACCGAAACGCACAACACCAGACTGGACAGACGGGATTCGCGCTTCATCCGTAACGCAACCAAGCATCCGATCACCAGACACAGACAGATCATGACCGAAGTCGCGATGACGAGATCCAGCATGGACACCCTCCGAAAGAAAAGACATGCGGAGACCAACGAGGAGACGGTCCAGTGTAACATCCCCAGGGTCCCAAAGGCCATGAAAATTCCGCTGCACCGCCTCCGCTCGGAATGTCCCGCCGGATTCCGCCTCACCCTGGTGAGGCGGGGCGGACGCGCCGAGTGACCGAGCGTGCATCTCCACTCCGCATTGTTGCGTCCAGTCCTCCGCCGTCCCCATTTAACGTCGTTCGCCCTCCATGCCGCTACTTCGCGATCTGTTGCCGCTTCTTGCAATCCAGTCGACACTGCTGATCGCAACACTCGCCCTGGGCCCGGGAAATCTGGCAGATGTCCGTGTTCAGCTGACCTGGACGGGATTCGTCGCCCTGGGCTGGCTGATCGCTCCGTCCTGGGTCGGCAGCCACAGCTCGCTGATTCGGCGTCATCTCGCCGCGATGATCTCCGCCGTCGCACTGCACGGATTGCTAGCGTTCGCCGCCTCCTTGCTCGGATTCGGGATGAATACGTACTTGGCGATCTGGGCGGTGGGATTGCTGAGCGCGGGAATCTGGCGGCGCGAGCACCTCGGGCGTGCACTGCCCACCGCGATCGGCCTGCCGGGCGGACACGGCGTGTTGATCCTTACGTTGATCGTGTTCTCGGTTTGTGTTTACCGCACACCACGATCCAATGACATTCACCAGTTTCTGCTGCAGCAACAAGACATGCTCGAGCACGCATCGTTGCGTGTTTCATCGATCGGCATGTCGGCGATGGAAGTCGACCAACCGATGCCCCGCTGGAGATCGCACTACTGGCATTCGTTGCCCGGCATGATCGCCCACGCCAGTGGCATCGCGGTCGATCAAGTCTTGCTTCGCTATGCAACCATCCCGGTTGCGTTCTCGGTGCTGCTGTGCCTGGCGGAAGTATTGCGGTCGCTGGCGGGCAAACGTGTTTCGTACCCGTTCGTGTTGATCGCGATGCTGGGTCCGATCTTGCTCTGGTATCGCAACTTCAACGCATTCAATTATTCGTTTCGCATCACCAATAATCTGTTGCTCGACAAAGACATTGCGTTGTTCTTTCTGATCCCCTCGACCCTTTGGCTTGCGCAAGGTTGGATCCATGGCAAGTCACGATATTGCATTCCGCTGCTCGGCCTGCTTCCCGCCCTGGTGCGTTTCCATCCACTGACTGCGATTTATCTGCTGTTGCTCATCACGCCGCTTGGCATCCTCGTCACCCCCGCTGATCGAACGGGCATTCGCCGCACCGCCACGTTGGCCCTGGCGACGTTGCTGTTGTGCGTGGCTGTCGTTCTGATCGGCGACGCCCAAAGCAACCACGAGCAGATTCGCCAAATCATTCAAATCGATTACGAAGCATCGCTGGACCGAAGGCCCATTCATTACTGGGTCGGTTTCTACAACACGATTCCCGGCACGGCGTTGCCGTGCGATACGACCGAGTGGGTCGGTGACCGATTTCATCTAAAGCACTCATTGATCACCGGATGCGGGTTATTGGCAACGATGCATCTCGGCGTGTTGGTGCTCGGCGTGTGGGTGTTGCTCGGCAAGTGCACCGGTCGCACACGACGCCTGTTCGGATCTGGCCTGAGCACGATCGGCGTGCTTTGGGGCATGTGGCTGGTCTCGGGCATCTTCCTGACACGGTATCCACATTATGCAGCAGGCTATGAACGGCTGCATTGGTTTGCTTACCCGATCGCGTCAGCCGTGGTGGCTTCGGCCATCGCCAGTTGCATGCCGCGTCGAGGACGACGCCTGATCGGCACGGCTCTACTCGTCTTCGTCACCGTCTCTGCGGTGGCGTTCCGTTTTGAAACCGCGACGCCGCTAGCTTGGATACGTGGATTGAACAGTTTGCTCGATGTCGAGATCGCCGACATGGGCAAGCGTCGGGCGATTTGGCGAGCGATCCCCTCGACCCGCACGCTGGACGATTTGCGTCCCCATTATCTGCAACCGTCCGACCGCGCCTTGCTGTTGGCTAAGGAATCCACTCAGCACTACTGGTTGATGCGGCAAGGCGTGTTCTGGTCGGACCCCTACGTCGAAGCGTTCGCGTGGTTTCATCGCGGTGACAATTTCAGGACCGATCGCCGCTACTTCTACGACCTGCTGGACCGTCAAAACGTTTCCGGGCTGGCCGAGTGGATTGCAAAGAAAGACATCACGCTGATCATCGACCTGCGGGAGGGCGGTGATCGATTCCTCGACCAGTTATCCAGACAACACAACCTGCCGATGCATCGCGTGGAACCGGGGGTCTGGCGGATTGACCGTCCCCGGGCTCCAACCTCGTTTGACAACGCTGTGAAATAAATACTTCACCGCGTTACCCAATTTAGCGACCGCACCTTGTCATCGGCTGGCTTCGGCGCTACCAATAGTGCATGCCTACACTGCCTAGCCGCCACCGATTTGACGACTATCGCCAGACCGTTCGCCAGCGAAATGCCGAGAAAGTTCGCCCTACAGGCCATCACGGTGCCGCCCGCAGCGCCATTAAATTGGGCACGCGTGAGCGTGGATTCTGGGAACTGATCCGCGAATTCTGGAAACTGATCGGGCCGCACCGTCGACAAATCGTCGTCGCCCTGTTCTTCCTCAGCATTGCGATCGGATTGCGTCTGGTCCCGCCGGTCGGCACCAAACTGGCGATCGATTGCGTCCTGACCGATCCGCCCAAACCGCTCCCGTCCTACCTGGCCGAGTTCGACTGGCCGACCGACAAGATGCAGCGTCTGTTGTGGATCGCCGCCGCCGTGGTCGTGATGACGATTCTGGCGACGATCGTCCACCTGTTCAGCCGCTGGACCGCCACCAAAGCGGTCAATCAATCGCAGATCACCATCCGCCGTAAAGTTTTCGACCATGCGATCCGGCTGCCGCTGGGACGCGTGTATGACTTGAAATCCGGCGGCGTCGCCAGCCTGATCCGCGAAGACGCCGGGGGCGTTGCCGATCTGATTTTTTCGATGCTGTACAACCCCTGGCGGGCGATCATCCAGTTCGTCGGCAGCCTGATCATCCTGATCTTCGTCGACTGGAAATTGATGGTCGGCGGCCTGCTGTTGCTGCCGATCGTCTGGGTCACGCACCGAACCTGGATCAATCGCATCCGGCCGCTGTACCGCGACATCCGCAAACAACGGCAAAAGATCGACGCCAATGCGACCGAAACGTTTGGCGGGATCCGTGTCGTACGGACCTTTTCGCGGTCGCGACGTGAATCGGCAAAATTTGTTCGCGAAGGCGGCTTCCTGGTCCGTCAACAACTCTTCACTTGGTGGTGGACCCGAATCATCGAAACGATCTGGGAAGTCATCATCCCGCTCGCCTCGACCGGGTTGTTGCTCTATGGCGGCTATCAAATCATCCACGGCGGGCTGACGCTCGGCGACCTGATGATGTTTCTCGTCTACCTGACCATGTTGCTCGACCCGTTGGCCACCATCGCCGGCAGCGCCGTCGGGTTTCAAAACAACCTCGCCGGTCTGGATCGCATCTTGGACGTGATGGAAGTCGACAGCGAACTGCCGACCAACCCCGACGCCGTGCATGTCAACAAAGCCTCAACCGCCGGCAGCATCACGATCAATGACCTGTCGTTTCGCTATCCAGGCACCGACACCAACGTGCTGCAAAACATCTCGCTCGAAATCGCAGCCGGCGAAACCGTCGCCCTGGTCGGTCGCAGCGGTGCGGGAAAGACGACGCTGACGAATCTGATCGCTCGGTTTTACGATCCCGCCGAAGGCAGCATCCGACTCGATGGCAGAGACCTGCGAGAGATCAACCTGGACTCCTACCGCAGCTTGCTGGGGATTGTCGAACAAGAGGTGTTCTTGTTTGACGGGACGATCGCCGACAACATCGCCTATGCCAGACGCGATTGCGAGGACGCCGAAATCATCGCCGCGGCGCAGGCGGCCGCGGCGCACGAGTTCATCGAAAAACTTCCCAAAGGTTACGACAGCGTGATCGGCGAACGCGGCGTCAAACTCTCCGGCGGACAACGTCAACGCCTGGCGATCGCCCGCGCCATCCTGGCCGACCCCAAGATCCTGATCCTCGATGAAGCGACCAGCAATCTGGACAGCGAGAGCGAACAAATGATCCAACGTTCACTCGAAGAACTGCTCCAACACCGGACCTCCCTGGTGATCGCCCATCGTTTGAGCACGATCCGCAACGCCGACAAGATCGTCGTCCTGGAAGACGGCCGCATCGCCGAAGTCGGCACGCACGAGCAACTCGTCGCCGGGGGAGGCCGCTACCGTGACATGGTGCAATTGCAAACCACCGAACCCGACCGAACGCCCCACCGTCCGCTGTAGTGGTTTCCACCCACGGTCGGTGGTCAAGACGATCACATCAAAAGAAATTGCACAAAGTAAACCATCACATCGACGACACGGCATCACCCAGTTTGACAGCGTGAAAAACATTCGGCGCTGAACGCCCAAGTTCGGCTCTACAATCGTGCAACGATCGCCTAGGCTACCGGCTTCACCTGGACGCGGAGCTGTTCCCAATGCTGCGACCAGACCGACCAGCTGGAGATGTTGATGGATGCTTGTTCAGAGCACTGGGTGCATGATTCCAAAGTGGCCTTGCGCGACGCCGATGTCGATTACTTTCACGTTTCATCATGGATCTACTGGCGAGATTTCTTGGTCAGCATCGCGTTGGCGTACACCGCGGCGACTGTTTATCTGACCGCGGAAGCCTGGTCGGCGTACCAAATCATCGCGTTTCCGATCGCCGTGTTTTGGCTTTACCGCGCCGGTTCACTGGTTCATGAAGTCGCCCATTTGGGCGAGCATGAAATGCGGGCGTACAAGGTCGCTTGGAATCTGATCGCCGGCGTCATGATGTTGGCCCCCTCGCCGTTCTTTTCGGCACACCATCGTGATCATCATACGCATCGCCTGTACGGCACGAAGCAGGACCCCGAATACATCGTCAATTGCTTCCGACGCGGCAACTGGACCAGCATGTTCGGTTACGCGCTGTTGGTGTTGGCGTTTCCCATCATCGTGACCGTGCGCTTCATCATCACTCCGCTAACGTTTTTGCATCCCAGACTGCGGACGTTCGTGTTGACCCGTTGTTCCTCGCTGATGATGAACCCTTACTACGTGCGACGAGTCTCCAAAGCCGATCGTCGCCGCATCACGGCGGTCGAGCTACTGACTTGCATCCGTGCCACCTTGATTCCAGCGCTCGTCTTGCTGGGCATCAATCAATGGTCGCGAATTCCGATGCTCTACTCGCTCGGCATCAGCGTCTTGTTGCTCAATCAATTGCGATTGCTGGCCGATCATCATTTCGAAAGCGATGGAACGAAGATGACACCGTCGGATCACATGCACGATTCTTGTAATTTCACCGGCCGCGATTTCTTCACCTGGCTGCTCTATCCGTTTTCGATTCGCTTTCACGCCCTGCATCACCTGTTTCCGTCGCTGCCGTATCACAACTTGCGAGCGGCGGATCAGTATCTGATGCAAATCTTGCCCGCCGACTCGCCCTACCGCGATTTGCAACAACCCAGCTGGTTCGCGGTCGCTCGAAAGACCATTGCTACCGTTGATAGATCGGCAGGTAGCCGTAATCCAACTGCAACATGATCAGATTGCAGGCGGTCACATAGACCGGATGGATTTGGCCTTCCCAGTTTCCGTCGGGACGTTGCTGGCTGGTGATGCGTTCGTACAACTTGGTGCGAAACGGTTGCCACAATTCGTCGCCCTGACGGTAGACCACTTGGCTGTAATATAGATACGTGTAATGCCAGTGGCCGAATGCGCGAGCACCGTCGCTGATGCCGTGCAATTCCTTCTTGGTGTACTCGAGCATTTCGGGAACATGCTCGCTGTCGTAATCGCCGGCGTTGTACAGTGCCGCCAGGGCGGCGGCGGTGATCGCCGGCCGACTGTTGCCGCGCTGACGGCTGCTGTAACTGATCCCGCCGTCCTTGTTCTTGCAGCCGTAAATGTATTCCTTGGCACGCTCGATCACGTCACCGCTGACGGGGATGCCGGCGTTGCGGCAACCGCGCAGCCCCTGGACTTGAGTGATCGTCGTGGAGCCTTCATCAAAATCGTTGCCCTCGGCCGCCGACACGTAGCCCCAACCGCCGGCCGCCGTCTGGGCATTGCCGCTGAACTCGACCGCCCGCGTCAACACGTCCACGATTTCGCGTCGACGATCCAACAAGCCCTCTTCGCCGAGCACCTGGGACAAGAACAACATCGCAAACCCGTGCCCATAGGTGTAGCGTTGGTCGGTGGTGGGGTCGCCGATCAGACCGTTGTCGCGGCTCTTGCTGATCAAGTAATCCGACGTCCTGGCGATCTCTTTGGCATACGGTCCCTGGGTGGTCGTCGATCCGCTGCCGATCATCGCCGTTCCGGCCAAGGCGGCCATCGCGGTCGGATAGACCTGGGTGTTCCAATGTCCCCGCGAGGATTGTGTCCGCGCGAGCCACGCCAACGCCTTTTGCGTCGCCGTTTCCCACGACGGGTTCCGAGCCGCCGCGTCACACACCCGCTGCCCGAGCAGCGATCCGGCGAGCGAACCGCCGGCGGCGAGAAGGGCGGTCTTGCGAAACCAGTCGCGGCGGTTGGATGAAATCGGCATCATGAATCCGAAAGGGAAGGGTGGTGGCCCGATGGTCGCTCCGCCATGCTGACTCTGCAGCCGCTCCAGCGAGAGGGTTCAGTCTACGATTGTACCGCGTCCGCCACCGATCGCGAAACTTCGATTTCGCCGACCGAGCCGTGTCGCCCCGTTTTCCGTTGGCAAATCGGGCAAAAAAATGTACTCCGTTGGCCCTGGACGATTCGGCGAATCACACCAACAGAGCAGCGTCCGCACCCCAAACCGGCCCGATCGTAGACCCGATGGTAGTTTTGATAGCTGCCTTCGTTGTTCAGCGCATTGCGGTACGTCCCGTCGGAGAGCGTGCTGCCCTCGTGCTCAATCGCCTCCCCCAACACCACTGCGATCCCGGCGTGAATGCGCTCCCACTGCGGCCGGCTCAACTTGTCACAACGGGTGCGTGGATCGACCCCGGCGACGAACAGAATCTCGGCCGCGTACAGGTTTCCGATCCCCGCCACGGCCGCTTGGTCCAGCAGAGCGACCTTGATCACACGCCGACTGTGACGCAGGTTTTCACGCAGCCGTGCGGCGCTGATCCGAGTGGCGTCCGGGCCGAGCCGATCGCGGACGTCACGTTGCAATTGGTCCGCGGTCAGCAATCGCACGGTGCCCAGCCCCCGGCGATCCCAAAACAGCATCTCCTGAACGTCGTCACCGTCGAGGATCAGCCGCAAACGCAGATGCTCCGGCCCCGGCGGATCAGCGAGCAACACCAATCCCGTCATCCGCGGCTCGATCACGATCGCTTGCGCGTCTTCCAATTCGATGATCACCCGTTTGCCCAGCCGATCGATGCCGGTGATCAGCCGGCCGCGGACACGTCGATCAAACCGAGCGATCGAAGGCTCAAACAAAATCGGCCGCCGCGCACAGGGCGGACGCTCGGCAGCGCGAATGCGGTGCCCCACCATCGGCAGCACCCCGCGACGCATCGTTTCGACTTCAGGCAACTCCGGCATCTCAATTCCAAAAGTGGGTAAGCTTCCAGCTTGCGAAAGTGGCGTAAGCTTCCAGCTTGCGAAAGTGGCGTAAGCTTCCAGCTTGCGAAAGTGGGTAAGCTTCCAGCTTGCGAAAGTGGCGTAAGCTTCCAGCTTGCGAAAGTGGAGTAAGCTTCCAGCTTACGATCCCTGGCTGCATCGCAGACAGAGTGCTAACGCACCCCGACGGCCAGCACGATGCCTACCCCACCCCTAACAATACACAAACCCTTCGCGAGCATAACGCGGGTGTTTCTCGATCGCGGCGTGATCGGCACGCGAGAACCCCAACCAGGCTCCCAGGCCGGCTAGCACCGCGTCGAGCGCATCGCCACCGGGGTCCTGCAGGATCACCCGGCGTCGATGCGACGAAATGTCGACGTAGTTCGAAATCGTTTGCAAAATCGTCCGCCGCGTCCGCCGGTGGATTGTTTCGGGCGGCTTCCCGCCGGACTGTTTGTAGCGTTGATGCGGCAGCCCCAACCGTTTCAGCGTCGACGACGGGCACGCCTCGACCAGGATCGAAGACGCCGGGCCGCGTCCGGCGCGGGGATACTGAAACGGCAACACCAACACATTCCGATCGTCGGCAACCTCCGCCAGCACCTCGCGCATGCCGTGATACGTCTGGTAGATGATCCGGTAGTGGTAACAATCAAACGGCGTCTGGGTTTCCCGATCCGTGGTCCGGCGAACGTGTTTGGTGCCCAGCACTCGTTCGGTTGTCTCGACCAGCGACAACCCAAACTCCTTGGCCGAGCCGACAAACGCGCTGACATGCGACAATTGGTCCCGCCAGTCGCCCAGCGCCAACTCGATCGGCAATCCGAAGGGAAAATCACAGCCCCAAAACGTTTCCGATTGTGATGCGATGCGGTCGACTAGGTAGCGATTGACTCGGTCGCGGTCATCGCCGCCGGCCGCCCTGCCCAGGGGCTGTAGCGACACCAGTTGAAAACGGGGGGAGGGATCTGCCAGACGCAGCGGCTCGGAGGGGGAGAGTTCGGCGATCCAAGCCGTTTTGCCGGACTGGGCGGCACCGCTAAAATCCACACCGATCACGGTCCGTATCGCCGCGTCGGCAATTCGGCGGAATCGCATCGGGCTGGGTTTCGTCGCGTTGACCAACTTGGACGGCCGGGTGAAGATGATGAAGTGACTACGGAAGCATACCTTTTTGGCAAAACTACGATGAGCAGTGCTCCTTCCCAAGAGCCCGCGACGGCGGCGGTCCCCGATGCGAAAGGCCGATTCGGCGAATTCGGCGGCCGCTTCGTCCCCGAAACACTGACCCGCGCACTCGATCAATTGGCCGAAGAATACGACTTGGCCAAGAAAGATCCGGAGTTCCAGCGGGAGCTGGACGGATTGTTGAAAACGTTCGTCGGCCGCCCCAGCCCGTTCTACCACGCCCGCCGCCTTTCCGAAGCCGCCGGCGGGGCCCAGATTTGGCTCAAGCGCGAAGACCTCAATCACACCGGTGCCCACAAGATCAACAACACCCTCGGCCAGGCCTTGCTGACGCTGCGAATGGGAAAAACACGCGTGATCGCGGAAACCGGCGCCGGCCAACACGGCGTCGCCAGCGCGACCGCCTGTGCACACTTCGGGTTGCCCTGCACGGTTTACATGGGTGCTGAAGACATTCGTCGGCAAAAACCCAACGTGTTCAGCATGCGGCTGATGGGTGCGACGATCAGCCCCGTCGAATCCGGCTCGCGAACCCTTCGCGATGCCGTCAACGAGGCGATGCGTGACTGGATGTCCTCGGTCGAACACACGCACTACATCATCGGCAGCGTGATCGGCCCCCACCCGTTCCCGATGATGGTCCGCGATTTCCAAGCCGTGATCGGACGCGAAACGCGCGACCAATCGCTGGAAGTGTTCGGCAAACTGCCCGACTGCGTGGTCGCTTGTGTCGGCGGCGGCAGCAACGCGGCTGGCATGTTTTACCCCTTCATCGAAGACGAGGGCGTACGATTGGTCGGCGTCGAAGCCGGCGGACGGGGCAGCAACCCCGGCGATCATGCCGCCCCCATGACGTTCGGCTCCCCCGGCGTCCTGCACGGCAGTTACAGCTACGTGATGCAAGACGAAGACGGCCAAACCTGTGACGTGCACAGCATGAGTGCCGGGTTGGACTACCCCGGCGTCGGCCCCGAACACAGTTACTGGAAAGATACCGGCCGCGTCGACTACATCCAGTGCGGTGACGCCGACGCCATGGACGCCTTCGACAAACTCGCCCGCAGCGAAGGCATCATCGCCGCCCTGGAAACCAGTCACGCGTTGGCCAAAGCGATGAAGCTGGCCGCCGAGATGCCCAAATCCGAAAACCTGGTCGTCTGCCTGTCCGGACGAGGCGACAAGGATGCCATGGAAATCGCGCGACTACGCGGCGAAGACTTCTAGGCCGACATCGCAACCGCCGAAGATGTTATTCTTTCTAAACTCCGCTGGGACGCCCAACCGCATCTTGGGAACCAAACTCGAAGACCGATCGCGATGGAAACCGAAGCCCGCCGCGAATCACTGCGAGTGTGGCGCGACATTTGGCGAAACATGACCGGCGAGCAACGGATCGCGAAAGCATTCCAGCTGACCGAAGAAGTGAGACAAGTCATGCGAGCCGGGATTCGCAGCCGGAATCCCGAGGCGAGCGAAGAACACATTCAGTATCTGTGCGTCAACCAGCTGCTGGCCGCTTACGGTCCCCCCCTGGAACAAATCAAACATCAACAAAAGGAAGATCGAACTCGATGATCAAACTCACTTGGCTCTCACACGCAAGCTGGCTGATCGAAACCGCGGGCGCTCGAATTTTGCTGGATCCATTTTTCGCCGATAACCCCAAAGCTCAAGTCTCGGCCGATCAATTCGCCGATGTCACGCATGTGCTCGTCTCCCACGGCCACGCCGATCACGTCGGCGACGTCGCCGCGGTGCTCAAACACTCCGGCGCCCAATTGATCGCAACCTGGGAGATCGCCGAATGGTTCAAAAAGAACCATGGATTTGAAAACGTCGTCGCCATGAATGTCGGCGGCAACGTCGCGCTCGGTGATGGAACCGCTAAAATGGTCCCCGCGCTGCACAGCAGCAGCTTGCCCGACGGCTCTTACGGCGGATCCGCTGCGGGATTCCTGCTGAAATTCGAAACGTTCCGCGTCTATTTCGCCTGCGACACCGCCTATTACAGCGACATGAAATGGTACGCCGGCGGTGCCGATGTCGCCGTGGTCCCGATCGGGGACGTGTTCACCATGGGCATTCACGACAGCATCGAAGCGATCAAGTTGATCGAACCCCGCGTCGTGCTGCCGACCCACTACAACACCTGGCCGCCGATCGAACAAGACGCCGCCGCCTGGGCCAACAAGGTGACCGCCGAAACCGACGCCAAACCCGTGGTTCTGAAAGTCGGCGAATCTCACACTCTGGAGCTGGTCCGGGGCCTGTAGGCGACCGCTCAGCTTAGAGCGAACAACAATCCGGGTACCATGGCCCTTCCGGGCTGTCGCCCGAGGGGCTTCCGCGCGACGACCTAGGAAGGACGTTGTGGCTGGGTAGAGGGGTAGGAAAATTTTTGGGGTAGGAAAATGACCTGCATCGAATGAAGGGTGCATTTCATCATTTTCTTACCTCCGAAATCTTCTTACCCGATTTCCGCAGGCGGCCAAGAAGCAGGACCACCAGCAGGAATCAGCTGATGTCAGTTGAGGCCTTCTGCCTAGTTTCACTCCCGTTCGATCTCGCGGACAAACACCTCATCGTTTTCGACCTTGACCTCAAAACAATCCGTTTTGACCCGCGGATTGTCTTCCCAGGTGCCATCGACGATGCAGAATCGCCAGGCGTGCCAGGGGCACGTGACCGTGGTCCCCTCGACGTGCCCTTCGGCCAACGACGCCCCCATGTGGGGACACAGGTCGTCGATCGCGTGCCAACTGCCGTCTTCCTGACGAAACACGGCGACCATTCGGCCGTCAACCGGGACCGCTTTTCCGCGGCCGATCTCGAAATCGTCCACTTTGCCAACAGATTCAAATTCGCTCACAGCTCGGATGCACCTTGTCTTTTTCGGTTTCTCTTGCGTTGGTAGCCTTGTACCGACCACACTTTAGGCATTCCACTGAAGACTCACCACACCCGCACACGCGAATCGGCATTTCGGAATGATCAACCATCAGCGACGCAAACTGCTTGAATCCCGCGTTTGGCCGCACGTTCAAACACCGGCCCAATACGTCGGCGGCGAACGAAATATCGTTGTCAAAGACCATCGCGGCGTCCGCGGAAAACTGGCCGTCGGGTTTCCCGATGCCTACACGATCGGCATGAGCCACCACGGATTGCAGGTGCTCTACTCGCTGATGAACCGCCGCGACGATTGGTGTGCCGAACGTGTCTTCACGCCCTGGCCGGACATGGAGCAATTGCTGCGAAAACACGAGATCCCGCTGTACACCCTGGAAACCTTCACCGCGCTGTCGCAGTTTGACGTCGTCGGGCTCAGCCTGCAGTACGAAATCAGCTCCCCGAACGTCTTGACGATGATCGACCTGGGCGGGATTCCCTTGGAATCGGTCGACCGCACGATGAACGACCCGCTGTTGGTCGCCGGCGGACCGTGCTGCCAAAACCCCGAGCCGATGGCGGATTACTTTGACGTGATGATCACCGGCGACGGCGAACCCGCCCTGCCGACGGTCTGCGACCTGTGGCTGGAAATCAAAGAAAGCTACCGCCGCAGCGACGGCACCTGGGCTGACGGCGAAGAAGGAAAACGCCAGCGCAGCGACGCACTGGCCAAAGTCGCCAACACACTCGAGTACGCCTACGTGCCACGGTTTTACCAGCCGACTTACAACGACGGACGCATCGCGTCACTCGAGCGCGTCCGGGACGACGTCCCCACCACCTTCGCCCCCAGTGTGATCAGCGACCTGGACGGAATCCCCCTGCCCACCGATCCGATCGTCCCGTACATCGAATGTGTGCACGACCGCATCGCCCTGGAAATCATGCGCGGCTGCCCCCACCTATGCCGGTTCTGCCAAAGCACCGTGATCAAACGCCCGTTGCGAATCCGCGAAGTCGACACGATCGTCGATGCCGCCTGGGAAAGCTATCTGAACACCGGTCACAACGAAATCAGCATCCTCTCGCTCTCCAGCAGCGACTACCCGCATTTCGAACCGCTCGTCAAACGACTGCACGAAGTCTTCAAACCGCTCGGCGTGAACATCAGCGTGCCCAGCTTGCGCGTCAACGATCAATTGCGTTCGCTGCCACAACTGATCGGCACCGACCGGCGCAGCTCGCTGACCCTGGCGCCCGAAGTCGCACGCGATGACATGCGTGAACAAATTCGCAAGAAGATCAAAAACAGCGACCTGATCGAAGGCTGCCGCAACGCGTTCCAAAACGGCTTCGACAGCGTCAAACTGTACTTCATGTGTGGCCTGCCCGGCGAGCGACCGGTCGACCTGGACGGCATCGTCGACTTGGCCGAAACCATCGCCACGGTCGGCAAGGAAGTCAAAGGACGCTACGCACGCGTCACCGCCAGCGTGTCCAACTTTGTCCCCAAAGCCCACACGCCGTACCAATGGAACGGCATGCAAAGCCGTGAATACTTCCACTGGGCGCACAAGTACATGTGGAGCCGCCGCAAGATCCGCAGCGTCAACATCAAGTGCCACAACGTCGAAACCAGTCTGCTCGAAGGCGTCCTCAGCCGTGGCGATCGACGCACCGGCAACGCCATCCGACTGGCCTGGGAGCGTGGGGCCCGCATGGACGGCTGGACCGAACATCTAGATCCCGATCGCTGGTGGTCGGCCATCGAAGACGCCGGCATCGACGTCCAACGACAAGTCCACGAGAAATACGAACTGCTGGACAAATTGCCCTGGGATCACGTCAACGTCAAATTCGGTCGCGCCTACCTGGAAAAAGAACAAGGCAGAGCCACCGTCCAGCTCGAAGCCCTCGCAGGCGCGACGTAGGAGTAGTTCCAGGTTTCAGATTTCCTGACATCAACGAAGCGATATCACGCCTTCGGCTGGCCAGGATCAATCCGCTGGGCCCGCAAGGCCGTCAGATTGGATGCCGGTGGCGTCCCCGCTTCCTGCCCAATGTTCATTAATGGCGAGTGCACATGCCTCAAAGTGTGAAGGTAACGTGCTGGCTCTCGTTCCGATGCTCAAATGACCAGTATTGCACAGGGGGGGGGGGCAGTCAGTAAGCTACATCCGCTGGTAATCAACCATCCACCTATCCAAGAATTCTCTGGGGCGTCGAATGACTGGAATCACCAATGTCCTAGCGAGGCAATCGAGGCTCGCGATCCGGCAAGTCACGATGGCGAGCATCCTCCTTGCTTGCCCATTTTTAGTAAGCGCAGACGAATCTGCTGACAAACCCCGACGTGTGATTGACGCCTAAATTCAGCAGGACGGATTGTTCTCGCTCAAGGATTCAGCGAATGTTGGCCTGTTGGATGTTGGAAAAAACAATCACATCCGAATTCGATTGCGCAACACACTCTCCCACACTGTTGAGCTAGGCAAGATCTCAGCCTCGTGCGGCTGCGTACGGGTCGTGTGCGACGCTGATCAGGTCGAGCCAGGAGAGAGTTGCACAATTGATGTAAAATTAAAACCGGATCACAAGTATGGTGGCAGGGTTTGGTCACAATCGATCACATTCGACCCACCGGAAGTGCCAACTGGGTCCAAGCAAGGATCCCTGACGATTTCTCTCCGTGCAAACCTCGCGGGCGTCTTCCATCTGAAATCAGACAGAATTCTTTTTGATGTTCCTGCGAGATCACCTGGAACGCAGGTATTAACGCGACATGTCCACTTGTTGGTGACACCACCCATCAAACTAAAGAACATAGACGTTTCAGGATCCGGTCTATTTGAACTATTTGACGTCACGTTGAAGCCCAATGACGATCCAGTCAGCAACGGAATAATGTCTGTCTCAATTGCTGCAGAAGACATTCCGTCCAATGGGATGCATTGTGGAATCGTGTTAACGGACAGAGAAACAAATCAACGCCGTGTGGTTGCGATCTCATCCGTCAAGCGTCCTGCAATACGCGTTGTTCCTTCAACAATAAGAATGAGACGCGATGATAAAGGCCGTGGCTGGGAAGGGTACGGCCTTGTAATTCGGGGCAATTCGACACTCCTAGCAAACGATGACATCGATGGCAAAACGAACGATTCCGTTGTTGCCAATGCAGCTGTCAAGGGCACCAAACTTAAGATTGAAGTGATGCAGGGAGGCGCCTTCGCGCGGCGATTCAGGATATCGCTCCCAGACTCGCGAGCCCAAGAACTGGATGATACTTCGCAGGAACTCAACACCAAATGGGACATCACGTGGGGGAGCGATCGTGCGGGCCCCTCCTCGCGAATCATTCTCTCTAGTCGGTAACAAACGATTTCTACCACTCTCTCGAAAGGAACAGGAAATGATCAGAACATTGATTGCGCTCTTTTTGACAAGCCAATTGCTCGGACCTTCGTGGGCGGACAACTGCTACGACCTCGTTGACACCTACTGCTCGGACATCGTGCCATTCGACGTGTGTGCTGAAGTTGAATGCATCGACAATTCCTGCCCTCCCAATACTTACCAATACACTCCAACCAGCGATAGCTTTAGTGACTTTGTCCAGCCTGCGTACGAGGCCCCCTATGAAACCTTTTCGCTAATCACCAGTTACAATTGTCGGTGTAAGACGCTATCTGACACTTGCAACCCAGGGCAACTTGTGGATGCTTGCGAAAACTCAGTGAATCCTTATACAGATCCCGACCACCCAAACGTCAGTGCTGATCTAATCAAGCCAGTTGTGCAAGGTGAAGACTCCTGCTGGTTTTACTAAGGAAACCTGGACCCGACAAATGCTCACAACGCAAGTAGCCAGCACATCAAACCAACTCCTTCTTATTCGGTTGCCGCAACTAAACTTCAGGATTCAGGTTCCACGCGCCTTGACTCCATTGAAACCTGAAGCGATTGACGATCCGTCCAGGGTTCGATGTGGATGTGCACGTCTCGAACCCGTGGCATCTTCGCCAACAATCGGTCCTTGACTTCGTGTCCGATGCGATGGCCTTCGGCGACACTCAGCCGGCCATCGACTCGAACGTGAATTTCGATGAAGTACTCCAATCCGCTTTTACGCACGCGCAGCTTTTCGGTGTCCTTGACTTGATCAACCTCTGCGGCGATCGCCCGGACTTTTGTTACTGTTTCTGCATCCGCTTGCTGGTCCATCAATTCGGCGGCGATCGCCAAAAACATCTTGGCGCTGGCGATGATCAACATCGCACAAACACACAGCGCAGCGATGGGGTCGACATAGGGACCGAAAGCGCCCAGCGAGGGCGCGGCGAACAAGCTGATCGCGATCGCCCCCGAACCGAGCGCGTCGCTGCGGTGATCAAGCGCCGTCGCGCGCAGGGCCGCCGAATCGAGGCGTTTGGCCACGTGGGACGTGTATCGAAACAGCGACTCCTTGATCAGGCTGCAAACCGCTGCGACCACCCCGGCCGACCAGTGTGGAATCTCCGGCTCCTCGGAGAACCCATGAATCGTCTCGATGGTCAGAATCCCGGCACCGAACATCACCAGCAACGAAACACCGAACCCCGCGATCGATTCGGCTTTAGTGTGTCCGTAGGGATGATCATCGTCTTCTTCCTGCTCGGCGACGTGCAACGCCGCGCGAACGGCAACCGAACTGGTCACGTCACCGATCGAATTGACCGCGTCGGCGATCAATGCGGAACTTCGCAAAACCAGCCCGCCGGTCATTTTAGCAACGAACAACACGACGTTCACGCTCAGCCCCCAGATCGCGGCGCGTTTGGCGTCAATGTAAACGCGATCGCGGAACGCGATCGATGCTTCGTCTCGTGGGGGACTGAGCGACACGCGAATGCGGAACCAGGAACGGTGGCGGGGAAGGAGGTCAGAACGAAGCCGTATAAGTTACCCGACTTTTTGCCCGCACGTCGATCCTGCGGCTATCGGTGACCTAGGGTTTCGCGCCATTTCTATCGATTGCCACGCAATGGTGTGCAAAACGAGTGCTCGATCACTTCATTCCGACCGATTCCGCGGCAATCCCTGAAATCCGAATGACGCATGAGGGAAATTTTTCAAGCCATGTCCAAATCCATTAGCGGCCAACCGTCATCACCCTCACAAACCGATACTGCCGGCACCGATTCGGCGCACGGCCGGTCCATGATCTGGTTCGCCGCAACCATTCTGCTCGGCGCGTTCCTGGTCTTTCAAGTCCAACCGATCATCAGCAAGTGTGTGCTGCCCTGGTTCGGCGGCACCCCGGCGGTCTGGACGACGTGCATGCTGTTCTTCCAACTCTTGCTGTTCGGCGGCTACCTCTATGCCCACGTGCTCCGCACGTTCTGTAATCCGTTCGCCCAGGCCGTGATCCACTTGCTGTTGCTCAGCGCCGCGGCGCTGGTGTTGCCGATCGAACCCTCCGATGCCTGGAAACCGACCGGCAGCGAGACGCCGACGCTGTACCTGCTGTGGATGCTGGCCAGTCACGTCGGGCTACCGTATTTCGTCCTCTCCAGCACCGGCCCGCTCGTCCAAGCGTGGCTCAGCTTTCACGACAATAGCGAACGTGTCTACCGTTTGTACGCGCTGTCCAACGCGGGATCGCTGTTCGCGTTGCTCAGCTATCCGTTTCTGTTTGAACCCGTGCTTTCGGTGTCGACACAATCCAGCATGTGGTCGCTGCTGTTCTGCCTGTTCGCGCTCGTCCAAGGCTACGTGGCGATCAGTTTGTTCCGCATCAACGACGACTCCACCACTGCAACCCGATCAGGCCCCACAGGCGATTCATCAGCACCGGCTATCGCTTCGACTTCGATTTCCGTCAACATCCAAGCGGCTTGGATCGCGCTGCCCGCGCTCGCCTCGGTGATGTTGTTGGTGGTCACCAATCATGTTTGCCAAGACATCGCCGTTGTTCCGTTTCTGTGGGTGCTTCCGCTCAGCCTGTATCTGGCCAGCTTCATCGTTTGCTTTGACTCGCCACAGTGGTACCGCGCGAAACCGATCGCCGCGGTCACGCTCGCCGCGTTGGCGCTGATCCAAGGCAAGACGCTGTTGCCGGGCAGCATCCAGTTGATCGCCGAAGCCTCCTGCTACATGGTGATGCTGTTTGGTGCGTGCCTGCTGTGCCACGGCGAAGTCGCCCGGCTGAAACCGGGAACCGATAGATTGACCCAGTACTACGCGATGCTGTCGGCCGGAGGCGCACTCGGTGGTGTGATCGTTGCCATCCTCTGCCCGCTGCTGTTGAACAATCACGCCGAGCTGCCGTTCTTTGTCGCCCTGGTCACTGCGTTGACGTTCCTGTTGTTCTTCGCCTGCAAGACTTGGAATCGCACCGAATACGACTGGGCCGCCGCGGCGCGTTTGAAGTACGGCGCGATCGTGTTGATGATCGCGCCCATCTTGACCATGGCCTTTGTCTCCAACAATCGGACCATCGCATCGCAACGTAATTTCTTCGGCGTGCTCAAAGTCCGTGAAAAACCGCTCGGCACCTGTTTGGTACACGGCAGCACCTTACATGGGATGCAACGTTACGCACCGAACCAATCTCAACCGACCACCTACTACGGGCACGAGAGCGGAGTCGGCCACGTCATCAAAGCATTACAGCAACAACATCCTTCGCTCCGTATCGGCATCGTCGGTCTCGGTTGCGGCGTGCTGACCACCTACGGACGCCCCGCTGACCACTTCGATTTGATCGAAATCAATCCGGCGGTCATCGACATCGCCGATCGGTATTTCACGTTCATGAAAGATTGTCCCTCCAAGATGACTCGCCATCTCGGGGACGGACGCTTGGTGCTCGAACGAATGACGGACGCCAAGTTCGATCTGCTGGTGCTGGACGCTTTCAGCAGCGACGCGATTCCCGCACATCTGCTGACACGAGAATCGATGGCGCTGTACAAAAACCGGCTCGCCGAAGGTGGCGTGCTGACCGTACACACGTCGAACAACCATCTGGAACTCTCGCCGCTGGTGCACAACCTCAGCCGCGACGCCGGGCTGGAAAGCCGCATGCTCGAAGGCATCGGAGACGACTCGATCGGGACGACCCACTCGACCTGGATGATCATCGCCGGTCCGGGACACGCGATCTTCCAAGCCCCCTCGCTGGCCGCCGCCACGACAGCGACCGCAGACGAACTGCGAGAAGCACCCCTCTAGACCGATCAGCACCATAATCTGGTCAGCGTCTTGCGGCTCTGGCAATAGATCAGTTGCCGACGCGACGATTTCCATCAGCGGCAGGGTTGTCGAACGTCAGCCCCCAAAATGATGGATCGCATACTTTCCGTCCATCTGTTTTTGTACCGCAAAACGAAACGTCGACCGCTTCAGACTCGCCGCTTGACGGTCGCTCGGTTTGCTGCCGCCACGGGACCAGATGTCATAGGCTGACCGACTCACGTACGTCGAGTGCGACCCTGCCCTTGCGAACTCCGTCTGGCGATGGTGGACCTCGCCGGCAAGCTGCGTCAATTCGGCACGCGTCAGGCAGATCACAGAACTGATCTGGACACTCCGCCGCTGGAAGACGATCTCCGCCTTCTTCTTGTTCAGTTCGTTGCCGAGATAGACATGATCCTTCCAAAACTTTGCGGTGAAATAGGTTTGCGCGTCACTGGGATTGAACTTATTGACCATGGATTGCCTGGCGGAAAAGGTCGGCTGAAGACTCTCAACGAATGGTTTCTCTGGCGTACTGGTGCATCAGTATTATAAAGGTCATTGTGGTGACAGAGCGATTTGAGGTCTGATACGTATCCGCCGGATTGGGGTCAGGCCATCGGATCATACAGCGAAGCGTTTACGGCGCTGGAGTATGATGCCAAGTAGCAGGAAGCAGAAATTGCGGCCGGTTGTCGATCGTTCTGGATCGCAATTGTGATAGAAATACCAATTGATGTGGATCCGAAAATCAACGCCGATTGGAATGGTGGCCACGTCCATGAAGATTGCGTCTTGGCCAAAGCGTGCTTGCAGCCTGTCGCAGAGCATTCCAGCGACATAGGCGCTGTCGTCTCGTCGATAGGAGATGAATAGTCGCGTCATAATTTGCTGCAAAAAGCGATGTCTGTCAGCCAAAGTCGACGATCACGTGGTCGACGGATCGATGCCCACCACTTCGATTGATTCAACGCAACGACTCACGTGTATCACTCAAACCGCAGCAGATTCGTCGTCACAAAAAGCACGAGAAGACACGAAAACGGGTGTGCCTTGCCGCCACCCTCAGTGCCAACATGAGTGAGACAACTTTGAGTTTTTCAAAGTTGAGGGCACGGAGAGTTTACATGACCGAGAATGCCGACAAAAAGATTTCGAAAAATCCTGAAGTAGTCGAGAAGGCAGCCCG
>WCIL01000012.1:0-220011 GCA_033042175.1 Phycisphaera sp. RhM | reverse complement strand
TGCTGACCCAGGGAATCACGACGATCAATGCCGGTGAAGGCGGATCGGCGGCACCGTTGGGTCAGGAAGAGGGACGGCGCAAAGGTTACACCACGATGGCCGAGTACTTCACCCTGCTCGAATCGAAAGGATTGCCCGTCAACGTCGTCCAAACCATCGGGCACACCCAAGTCCGTCGCATCGTCGTCGGCGATGTCGAGCGACGCCCCAGCGATCAGGAAATGGTGCAAATGCAGGCGTTGGTTCGCGAGGCCATGCAGGCTGGTGCCATCGGGGTGTCGACTGCGTTGATCTATCCGCCGGCCGTGTACGCCCGCACCAAAGAAATTGCAATGTTGGCCGCCGCGGCAGGAGAATACGGCGGCGGTTATTACACGCACATGCGAAACGAAGGCGACCGGTTGCTCGAAGCGATCGACGAGGCACTCGATATCGGTCGCCAGGCAAACACTCCCGTCCATATTTTTCACCTCAAAGCAGCCGGCAAGCAGAATTGGGGCAAGATGCCGCTGGCGATTGCGACGATCAAGGCAGCGCGGTCGAGCGGACAGCAGGTGACCGCGGACATCTATCCCTACGTCAACAACGGTCTGGGCATCGCGGCGTTGATTCATCCCCGTCATTTTTCCGAGGGTCGTGATCGGCTGATCCAGCGACTGGACGATCCCGAATTTCGCGCGGAGATCAAGAATGAAATGGAAACGACCGAGGGCTGGGAAAACTGGTTTCGACATGCCGGAAACGACTGGGGACGAATCGTCATCGGACGCAGCAACGATCCACGTTACGCCAAACATGATGGAAAATCCGTCGCCGAAATCGCTCGCGCGTGCGACGAGGACCCTTGGGACACGTTCTTTCAACTGGTGCGTCAAGGCGCGTTCGCACTTCCCGAGACGATGACCGACGCGAACAAGATCCTTGCCATGCAACAGGAGTTTGTTTCTTTTTGCACCGACGTCGGCCCGGCCGGAGGAAGCCGGTCGGCGTCCCACCCCAGGGCGTTCGGCTCCTTCCCGCGACTGCTGTCGCGCTACGTTCGCGATCTGGGAGCGATCTCTCTGGAACGGGCCATTGCCCAGGCCAGTGCCGTCGCCGCCAATGATGTGATGGCGTACGACCGCGGCCGAATCAACGTCGGCTTGGCGGCCGATGTGATCGTGTTCGACTACCAGAATCTGGCCGACCGTGCGGATTTCGCGAATCCCCAAGCGTTGTCCGAAGGGATGAAGTTTGTGATCGTCAACGGACGCCTGGTGTTGAAAGATGGCGAACAGACCGATGCACGTCCCGGGCGTGTTCTGCGCGGGCCGGGGTACCGCCAGTCCGCGGCTCCGCCGAATGTTGCCTCAGGCGAGGCGGACGAACGGTTCGCCAGCTACGATCGAATGATGCGCGACTTCATGACCGAGCACCGCGTCCCCGGGGCTTCGATTGCCGTGACCGATCGCGGCAAGGTCGTCTTTGCCCGTGGCTACGGCTACGCCGACATCGCCCAGCAGCAGCCAGTCCAACCGGACAGTCTGTTTCGAATCGCCAGTCTGTCGAAACCGATCACCGCCGTCGCCGTGTTGCAACTGATCGAGGCGGGAAAAGTGACGCTCGATGACAAGGTCTTTGACGTGCTGGACTTTGAATCCGACATCGCGTCGACAGAGGAATTCGACGAGCGGCTGCGCGAGATCACGATTCGCCATCTGTTGGAACATCGCGGCGGCTGGGACCGTGATGTGTCCTTTGACGCCATGTTTCGATCCACTCGGTTCGCCGATCAAGTCGGAACGGAGCCACCGGCGGATCAGCAAACGGTCATCAAAGCGATGCTGTCCCAGCCGCTCGACTTCGATCCTGGCCAGCGATACGCCTACTCCAATTTCGGTTATTGCTTGCTGGGCCGGGTGATCGAAACGCTAAGTGATCAGGGCTACGAAGCCTACGTTCAACAGCACGTTCTGGCTCCGCTCGGCGTGACGACCATGCGGATCGGGGCGACGCGACTGGAAGGGCGGGCTGAGAACGAAGTGCGGTACTATCAGCCCGGCACCGGCAAATCGGTGTTCGCATCGGATCGCGGCGAAGAAGTGCCGTGGCCTTATGGCGCCTGGTATTTGCAGGCGATGGATTCACATGGCGGATGGATCGCATCGGCGTCCGACTTGGCGAAGTTTGCCGCCGCGTTTGACGATCCGGACCAGTGCCCGATCTTGAGCCGAGAGTCGATCCAGTCGATGGATCGCCGCCCGCCGGGACTCGCCGGGCACGATGCGGACGGAAAGGAAAAGTCGCGTTACTATTCGCTGGGATGGAGCAACCGAACGGTGGGCCCCGGCGAGGTAAACCACTGGCACACCGGTTCGCTGGACGGGACCGCCACGATCATGATCCGCCGCCACGACGGCAAGAACTTCGTCGCGTTGCTCAATGCCCGGGTCAGCCCCTCTGCGTCGCACCTGGGATCAGCGATCGACCGGCTGTTGCACCAGGCTGCCGACGCAGTGACCGACTGGCCGACTGATCCGACGGACTGACCTGGGCAAAAATTTCCGTCCTCTTTTCCGCACAACAATTTTACCGCCGGAACGATAATCGTAGCTGCGACGGTCGCATTCGCGCCCCGCAACCCTCTATTGGAGACACTCCGATGCCGTCAAAGCTTACCGGCCTTTTCAAGACTCTCAGGTGGTCCGATTTCGTTGGCACCCCAGACGCCAGCAGCCACCACCTCGCGTTCACCAGCACTTCGTTTTCCGTTCCGAACATCCTGCTCTCGTCACTGGCCAACGACAACATCACCGTGACGGTCACGTTCAATGCATCGAAGAGCTGGAAGAAGATGGACGAGATCAATCAGAAGAAAAATCGTACGCCCGACCAGATCTTGAAACACGAACAGGGACACTATGACATCGTCGCCTTGCTGGCCCGCGACCTGTTCATCGATTTGATGCAGCTCAAAGGGAATACCTACAAGAACCAGGCAGAGTTGAACAAAGACGTTCGCCCGATTCTCACGAAATACAACGGAGTGGAAAAGAAGTTGATGGACAAGTACGACTTGCCGACCGAATCCGACCACGGTGAAAGCGCGACCGGCCAGGACAAGTGGAATCGGATGATCAAAGAAGCCTTCACGACACCGCGCAGCCCCGCCGTGTTTGCCCCGGACGGAAAAGCCTACAAGATTCCGCTGCTGGACGTCTTGGCCAAGCATGGGATCAAACCCTGACGTCGCCCGCCGGGGAAATGCGACTTCGCGGCACTGGGTTTCAGACCATCAAATGACCGGTCGCGGCCATCAGTTCACGCTTCAGTTGTGCCGAAGAAACCATCATCCGTCGTTCCACGTCGCTGCTAGCGAAGAAACGATCCATGGCCGGCATCAACGAATCGAACGTGTCGGTCGCACGAATGCCGTACATCATGATCCGATCCCAGGAATAAGCGCCGTCCTCGTCGAGCGTCTGTCGGACAAGAATCGTTCGACCGTCGTCCCAGTTGATGATTGCGACGATACATCCGTTGCCAGCGGAACGTTCAATTCTCCGACAATCGATGACATGGTAGATCGACATAGCTCAACAGATTCGGCGTCAATTCGGCGTCACTAAAACAGGATCGCGTGCGTCCAAGGTGCAGCCATCTTCTGTTCCCCCGACCGGTCCGCCGCTCCGGAAAGGGATCTCTTGGTAGATCAAAACGTCACCGCGAAACCCGCCAGAGATTTTTTTACGATGGCGGATTCCCGCCACTGCAAGGACAACTTTCCCCTTAGCGTTCCACGAGGTCAGCGAACCCGCCCGGCCCGCAGACGCGGTGGCGACCGCATCGCCGATTCCATAAACTTGGCGTCATGCTGCCAACCGCGTCACCGCTGATACTGTTTACCGACCTCGATGGATGCTTGCTCAACAAGCACGACTACGACTGGTCCCCGGCGGCAGCGACGTTGCAAACGTTGCGTGATCGCCAGATCCCCGTGGTCATGAATTCCAGCAAGACGGTGCCGGAAATGAGCCAACTGGCCCGGCAATTGGGGTTGGACGACTATCCGTTTATCTCCGAAAACGGCTCCGTGATTTGCTGGGGCGACGAAACCGGCCAACCGCTCGGCGACGTTGAAATCATCGGTGCGTCGCGAGATCACATTCTGGAGGTGCTGAATTCACTGAAGCACCAGTATCGCTTCCGCTCGTTTGCCGACCTGGGACTCGCCGGCGTCGCCGCGGAAACCCAATTGCCCGAGGACAGCGCCCGCATGGCGTTGGCACGTCAAGGAACCGAGCCGCTGCTTTGGGACGACAGCGACGATCAGCGAGCCAAGTTCGAACAAGCGTTGCGTGATCACCAGCTCACCCTGACCCGCGGTGGTCGCTTTTGGCACGTCGCCGGCCAGACCAGCAAGGGCCGAGCGATGCAGACTGTCGCGCAGCGTCTGTCACACTCCGATCAAGAGGCGCACTCCGATCCATCATCGCAGCGCAGCGGTCCACCGACTCTCGCGGCGATCGGCGACAGTCCGATCGACCAGAGCATGCTGGATTTGGCCGATGTGCCGATCGGCATCCCGACTCCTTCCGGACTGGGAGTCCACGTGGCCGCCGGCCGGGGGATCGTTGCCACCGCGCAAGGTGCCGCCGGCTGGGCCGAAGCCGTTTCGCAACTGCTCACACGGCTGGAACGCGACACGACTCCTCCCTCCCAATCTCCCCTTCACTAATCCAGGCGAACACCATGGCGGACTTTTCGCAGAACGGAATTATCGGAACACTTCACAACCTGCGAAATCGCTCCACTGACGAGCTTGAGTCAGAATTGGTGCAGTTTTCCGCTGAGACTCCGATGGCGTTGCTGTTGCCGTGCCTGTACTCGGAATTGGAAGGCCCGGCGATGGGACCGATCGTCGACGCTTTGGCAAAGATCCCTTACCTGAGCGAAATCATCATCGGACTCGATCGAGCCAACGAACAACAATTCCACGCCGCCAAACGATTCTTCGACAAACTGCCGCAAAACCATGTCGTGCTCTGGAATGACGGCACACGACTGCGACACGTCGATGCCGCCCTGCAAGCCGAAGGGTTGGCACCGATGGACCCGGGCAAGGGCCGGAACGTCTGGTATTGCCTGGGGTACTTCCTGGCATCGGGACAATCCAAAGCGATCGCGCTGCACGACTGTGACATCCTGACTTACGATCGCTCGATACCCGCGCGGCTGCTGTACCCGCTGGCCCATCCGTCGTTCCATTACCAGTTCTGTAAAGGCTATTACTATCGCGCCGCCGACGGAAAACTCAACGGCCGCGTCTTTCGGCTGCTGGTCGTTCCGTTGATCCGAGCCCTCAAGACCGTGCTCGGTCGCGTCGAGTATCTCGACTACATGGGAAGTTTTCGCTACGCGCTTTCGGGTGAGTTTTCGATGCGCTCCGAAATCGTGACCTCGTTGCGGATCCCCAGCGACTGGGGACTGGAAATCGGCACCCTGTCGGAAATGTACCGCAATTGCAACTTGAATCGGATCTGTCAGGTGGACATCGCCGACGCCTACGATCACAAACACCAACCGGTTTCCGAAGACGATCGCACGAGCGGATTGCATCGCATGGCGACCGACATCTGCAAAGCCTTCATTCGAAAACTGGCCGTTCAAGGATTCGTGATCAGCAACAGCATGCTGCGAACTTTGAAAGCCTGTTACTACCGTACAGCGCTCGACGTCGTGGACCATTACCACAACGACGCCGTGATGAGTGGGCTGAACCTGGATCGTCACCGAGAGGAAACCACGGTTGAATTATTCAGCCGTGTCATCGTTGCGGCGGGAGACGAATTCCTCAATCGTCCAGACGAAAGCCCCTTCATTCACAACTGGTCGCGAGTGACCAGCGCGGTGCCGGACATCTATGACCAGATTCTGGGCGCGGTGGAGGCAGACAATGCCTGAAACGATTCTCTCTAACCTCGATTATCCCGCTACAAGCAATCGATTCCATGGCTTCAACGGACACTGACGACTCGCCCGTTCGCGCGCAACTTGCTCAACATCTCGGTTTCCTCTACCCCGACTCCAATGCCGAGCGACTGACCAACGAGGTCATCGCGATCTTCGAGCATCTCGAAGAACAACGCCCACTGCCGCTTCACCAACTGTGGTCGCAAGAGGATTGCCTGTTGATCACCTACGGCGATTCGATCGTCGATGGCGACGCGGTTCCGCTGGAAACGCTGCACGCGTTTCTCAAGCAGCACGTCAAAGACTCCATCTCGGCCGTCCACGTGCTGCCGTTTTGCCCGTTCAGCTCCGACGACGGGTTTGCCGTCATCGATTACACCCAAGTCAATCCCAAGCTGGGCGATTGGTCGGAGATCTCGCAGATCGCCGATGACTATCGGTTGATGGCCGACATCGTCATCAACCATGTGTCTTCGGAAAGTCAATGGTTCGAAAACTATCGCAAGGGGATCGAGCCCGGCGCCTCCTACATCATGGAAGCCAACGCCGGCGACGATCTCTCCGAAGTCGTCCGCCCGCGTGCATCGTCACTGCTGCGACCGACCGAAACGTCCGCCGGCCTGAAACACGTCTGGTGCACCTTCAGCCACGATCAAGTCGACCTGGATTTCCGCAATCCTCATGTGCTGATGGAGTTTCTCAGAATCATTCGGCTGTACTTGGAGCACGGCGTCAGTATCTTTCGGCTCGACGCGGTCGGGTTTCTGTGGAAGGAACCGGGCACCACATGCATGCACCTGCCCCAGACGCACGAAGTCGTCAAGCTGATCCGCACGGTCACCGATTTCTTCGCGCCGGGAACCTTGCTGATCACCGAAACCAACGTCCCCAACCACGAAAACCTGACGTACTTCGGCAACCGCAACGAAGCCCACGTGATCTACAACTTCAGCCTGGCGCCGCTGCTGGTGCACGCGTTGTTGACCGGAAAAACCGAATACCTGAAGCGTTGGATGATGACGATGCCTCCGGCGCCGGTGGGCTGCACCTACCTGAACTTCACCGCCTCGCACGACGGTATCGGCATGCGGCCGGCCGAAGGCTTGTTGTCCGACGAAGAACAATTGCAACTGGTCGAAACCGTGCGACGCTTCGGCGGACACGTGTCGACCCGCCGCACGCCCGACGGCGGCGAACGCGTTTACGAACTAAACGTGGCGCTGTTTGATGCGTTGCGGGGAACGGTCAAAGGTGAAGACCCTTGGCAGGTGGAACGTTTCTTGTGCTCGCAAACCGTGATGATGGCACTCGAAGGCATCCCCGCCTTCTACATCCACAGCTTGCTGGCCACCCCGAACGATCAAGCCGGTGTGGACGCGACCAAGCACAACCGCAGCATCAATCGCCACAAATGGAATTGGCAAGACCTGCGACGGAAACTGAGCGACAAAGGGTCGGTGCACCATCAGGTGTTCCACGAATTGATCCGCCGCATCGATTTACGCCGTCAAATGCTGCCGTTCCACCCCAACGCGACGCAGTTCACCCTGCAGCTGCACGAACCGTTTTTTGCGTTTTGGCGGCAGAGCACCGACCGCAGCCAAAGCGTGTTCTGCGTGCACAACATGACCGACTCGGTACAGGAACTACGATTGTCCGATCTGAACCTGATCGCGATGGACGCCTGGCACGACGCCATTTCAGGAACCCGCTTCGACGATCAAAACGCCGTGCTGAATGTGACGCCCTACCAATCGCTCTGGATCACCAATCGACCCGCTTCTCGATGAGCCAGACCCCCGCACGACGCGTCCCCATCCGGCAACGCTGTGAAGCATTTTTTTTGCGGTAGGGCGCGAGCCCTCCGGTATTTCGGGAACGATGAGGGACCGGAGGGCTTGTGCCCTGCCGCTAACACCTCGTCAAACGCAGGGAATAAATGCTTCACAGCGTTGCCCGTCCGGATTCGACGGGAATCCGTGAACTGCTTCCCGGAGGTGACGCTGTTCTGACCACCGGCTACTCGCTGGCATCCCTCCGGGATACCGGACTCGCTGACGCTCTCTTTTGCCAACAAACAAAGTGTTATCCGCCAACTCGATCAGCCCCGAATCAGGTGCCGTGGGGCGGGACACTTCGGCCCTGGGACGACCTGCTCACGATGAGGCCCGTACGCTCGCGCGAGACGGCTAGTCATCTTGGGACCATTGATACGCCACAAACGCGAAGTGGCAGCCGATAACAATCCGAAGTACTCGCACTGCGCGTTCGGCCAAGGTGACATCGAGAAACGCCAACGCCATCAACCCGAGAGGAATAGAAAGTGCGATAACGACAGCAAGGAACAGGCCAGCCCATCGCTGCTCGAACCAGACGCCGAGCGATGGCAGGCCAATGACCGCGGCAAAGGCAAAGTAGCCTGGCAACGCGAACACAAATCCCGCGATTGTTGCGCCAATTCCGTAAAGCATGCCCAGCGCCGTGTAAAACGTCAGCTCTCCGCCAGGTGGACGCATCGTAGGATCGTATTGTCTCAGAGAGGCCGTGGAAGACGAGACAAGCTTCGTCAGTCAATTTCGACGGGTCGCTACCGTGTTCTCATCGCGCGGTGAGAACACGCGATGCATTTTTGCCGATAGGCAAATCCGACGCAACTTGAGGCACCGGGGTATCCAGGGTGGGTGCGTGTGACAGCAGCGCTTGAGCGCCAGCGGGAAGCGTGAGCGAGCGGCGCGTGAAGGCGATGGACAACGACCGACACGCGCCACTGGCTAACGCCACGTGCTGGTGACCACGGCACCGCCTGAGGGTCGCGTTAAGTCGATTTGAGTAACGATAGGGCTGACAGGAGTCGAACCTGCACCTCCGAAGAGACTGGAACCTAAATCCAGCGCGTCTGCCAGTTCCGCCACAGCCCCGATGGGTGAATCTACGTCGTGGCATCGGCCGCCGGGTGTGGGCGGCGATGGCTACGTGCTCCCGGCGGTCTTTGGCATGGCGACCGGCGGGGTGGTTGGGTGCCGAGTGACAAGGGTCGTCGGCGACTTTCGTCTCGATCCCGATGGATCAGGAAACGGCGGCGTCTTCGGCGGCGGTGGGCACGACCCAAACCTTCAGGCTTGCTTCGACTTCGCTGTGCAAGTAGACGCGAACGGTGTACAGACCGAGTTCACGCAGCGGGCCGTCCAAGCGGATCTGGTCGTTGGCCAGGCTGAAGCCGGCTTCTTTGAGTGCCGCGGTGATCTCGTGCGGTCCGACGCTGCCGTACAGGTGGCCTTCGTCGTTGGCGTTGGCTTCGATCGTGATCGATTGCTTGCCGAGTTCGTCCGCCAGATCGCGGTAGCTCTTGAGTTTTTCCAGTTCGATCGCACGCAATTTTTCGCGGTGCTTTTCGACCATTCGCTTGTGGTGATCGGTCGCGATCGTCGCCATGCCGTGCGGCAACAGGTAGTTGCGTGCGTAGCCGGCTTTGACTTCGACAATGTCGCCTTGCTTGCCGAGGTGTTCGACGTTGTGAATCAACAGGAGCTGGATCCCACCGTGTTCGCCTTTGGGCAATCGTTTGTAGGGTCGTTTAATGGTTCGGCCGTTGCGTGACATCGTTGTGCTCTGGCGATGGTTTAAGTGGGTGGTTGTTGACAAAAGAGGACGAACCGGGGCGTCAATGCCCGGGGACGTCTACGATACTGTTGTTTTGTTTAGAACGGAATATTGGGGTCTTCGTAACCGGCACCCTTCCCGGTCGGTTGGGCATCGCGTGCCCCCGAATCGGCGGAATAGTCTTCCACGCTTTGCGCATCGTAGCTGACTTGGTTTTCAGCGGTCTGTCCGCCGGACCGTTGGGCCGGGCGTTGTTCGCCGCGTTGTTCGCCGCGTTGTTCGGATCCGCCGGAACGCCCGCCGAGCATCTGCATTTTTTCGCAGATCACACGCAACTTGCTTCGTTTCTGACCGTCGGTTTCCCAGCGATCGAGTTTCAAGCGGCCTTCGATCAGCACCGGCGATCCCTTGGACAGGAACTCGCTGGCCACTTCGGCGTTTCGCCCCCACAAGGTGACATCGACAAACGTGGGTTCATCGACCCATTCACCGTTGGCGGTCTTGCGGCGATCGTTCACCGCGACGGTCACGTCCGAAACGGCTTGACCGCTGGGGATGTAACGCAATTCGATATCACGCGTCAAATTCCCAACCAGAATGACGCGGTTGTAGCTGGCCATCGTTGTCCTGTGAGTTGCTGGGAAAGTGAAAGGAGGTCAAACGGCTGCGTCGCCGTGGGATTCATTGTAGGCAAACCGCGGCCACTGGCCAGGGACCAACCGCCTGACAGGGGAGGCCCCGATCGGGAAAGCCCGCTCAGGAAAGCCCGCTCAGGAAAGCCCGCTCAGGAAAGCCCGCTCAGGAATCCGAGTCGCTGTCGGTGCTCGTTTCGCCGGAATCGTCGGCTTCGGCGGCGGCGTCCTTGCTGACGACGGGCGTCGCACCGCGGGCGTTGGCCAGGATCGGCTCGACCAATCGGGGATCCAGTTTCAGAGTCATTTGACGCAGCACGGGCTCGCACAGGTGGAACGCGCGATCCAGTTTGGGAACTTCGCTGCCTTCCATTTCGAAGTAGGTCAACCAATACGTGCCCTTTTGGTGGCCGTCGATCGGATAGGCGAGCTTTTGCTCCATCCACAAACGATTGACTTCGACTTTTCCGCCGGCTTCGGTGATCAGATCTTCGATTTGCTTGCTCACTCCGCCGGGGTCGCGGGCGTAGTGGTTGCTGTCGAGGATGCAGAGTGTTTCGTAAGTATTTTTGGCCACGACTGTTCTACTTTTCTACTTGCTACGGTTGGCTCCGGCCCGAGTTGCGAAACGCGATCGGGCTGGCGCTGCTATGAAACGGGGACGATGACTTGAATTAGGGTTGCTGTTGGCCGACGGATCGCGGATCGCTTTGGGACCGATCGGACTTTTTGTTTTGTTTCGGTTTCGAGTCAGCCGCCGGGTCACCGTTGAACTGACTCATCGTGCGATCCACTCCATCGGTGACAAAACTGATCACGGCGTGTGCCGCGCGGGTTGTCGCCGCTTCGAATGTCTCGCTTTCGCTCTTGGAGAATTTCCCCAAGACATAATCGGTCACCGTCCAACCTGCCGGAGGCCGTCCGATGCCGACGCGAAGCCGCGGAAACGACTCCGAACCGAGATGCCGGATGATATCCTTTATCCCGTTTTGGCCACCGGCACTGCCCGATGGCCTGATCCTTAACCGGCCGCTGTCGAGATTCAAATCATCACAGACGACCAGGATATCGCTCAACTCCAACTTATAAAAGTCGAACGCTTTGCGGACACTTTGTCCACTCGCATTCATGTACGTGTGGGGACAAAGGATCACGACTTTCTCCCCGCCGATCGAAGACTCTGCCAGTTCGCCTTCGAATTTAATCTTTGGCGTTCCGGCGCGGGTCAGGACGGCAACCTTTTCGGCCACGATGAAACCGACATTGTGTCGAGTCTGTTCGTATTTTCGACCGGGGTTTCCCAGTCCAACGATTAGCTTCATCGCACTGTCGAAGGGCCAAGACCGGCTGGCCTTGTCGCTGAGTCCGCAGACTACGCTTCTTCGCCCTCTTCCTCGGTCTCGTCGACTTCCTCACCCTTCACTTTTTCGACGTGGTAAACCACGGTTTCGCCGGGGGTGACCAAGACGACATTTTCCGGCAGCTTCACATCCGACGCCGAGCGGTGTTCGCCCAAGCCGACGCTGGTGACGTTCAATTCGACGAAGTCGGGAATCGCCACCACGGGGCACTCGACTTCGACCTCGTGAGCGTTTTCGATCACGATCCCGCCTTGCTTGCCACCGATCGGCTCGCCTTTGAATCGAATCGGCACCGTCACGGTGACCTTTTCGTTCATGTCGACTCGCTGCAGGTCGATGTGCAACACCTCGATCCCCAGCGGATCGAATTGCAGATCGCTGACCATCGCGGTCTCGACCACGTCGCCTTGCAGCTCGACGATCCTGCTGTGATGTCGCAAGATCGACTCGACGGTCTTTTGCGAGATCGCGAGATGCTGATTCTCTTGCTTGTGCCCGTACAAAACGGCCGGGACGGAGCCCGCCTTTCGTAACCGGCGTGACGCTGCCGTTCCTAGGCTGCCATCACGTTTCTGGACCTGTACCACTTCCGCCATTGCGGATCACCCTGACGTCGTTAATTTCTTGTGTTTTGTTCCCTCAAACGCCACCAAAATTCTCATTTGGGGTGCGTTTGGCACGCCGATACGTTTACGGCGAAGCGGGTAAGTATGTCAGGGCGGACGATCTCTGCAAGCCCAAACAGGCGTTGCGAGCAAACCGGTGCCTGAACAGACGTCGGATACAGCCACCGACCGGCCCGCTGCCGGCCGCACCGCGGGGGCGTCGACCTGCCGATTTGAACGGCATCGCAGCGTTTCCCGCCTCTCGCATCGTCACCACCGCTGTCGTAGGATGCCGGCTCGCTGTCTGTTGTCCCCCGCCCGATCCGCCCCCGATCTGACCCGCATCCATGCCGTTTGTCCCCGAATCCAGCGGTCCCCATCAAGGTCTGGTCACCTTTCTGGGCACCGGGACCAGCGTCGGCGTTCCGGCGATCGGATGCGATTGCGAGGTTTGTCAGAGCACCGATCCGCGGAACAATCGAACCCGCTGCGCGATCACGGTCCGGCTGCCCGGTGGCACGGTGCTGATCGACACCCCTCCGGATCTGAGAGTCCAGCTGATCCGCGAACGGATCCGGCTGGTCCACGCGGTCGTCTACACCCACGAGCACGCCGACCATATTTTCGGACTCGACGACTTGCGTTTGATCCCGTTTCGGCTGGGCCATGCGGTTCCGTTGTTCTGTAACGAGACGGTCGAATCGAACATCCGCCGGGCCTACGCCTACGCCTTCGCCGATCGCGAAGACACGCACCCGGGAGCGACTCCGAAGCTGGAGTTCACTCGCATCGACGAGGCGCCGTTTGATGTCCTGGGGACGACGTTCATTCCGATTCCGATGAAGCACGGCCCGCATTTTAATGTGCTCGGATTTCGCATCGGAGATTTCGCCTACTGCACCGACACCAACTTCATCCCACCGACGTCTCTGGAACGACTCCAGGGCGTGAAAACCCTCGTCGTCGGCGCCCTGCGCAAGGAACCCCATCCGACTCATTTTAATTTGCAGGAAGCCATCGATGTGGCCCGTGCGGTGGGTGCCCAGCGCACGCTGCTGACTCACACCGGCCATCAACTCGACTACCACAAGACCTGCGACGGGCTGCCCGAGGGAATCGACATGGCCTACGACGGTTTGCAAGTCGACATCAGGGTTTGAGTGGGAAGTGGGCAGAAGAATGGACGTTGGAAAGGAAAGAACCAGACATGAAAATGGGTGACAGGAAAATGCCGGGCATTACTCCCAAGACGGAAAACCTGAAACCTGAAACCTGAAACCTGAAACCTGAAACCTGAAACCTGAAACCTGAAAACGTTCGCTCGGGGCACATTGGCGGGGTGAGTTCCTCTATACTTCGCCGCTGGTCGTGAATTGATATTTTTTTCCCGAGGTCTCGATGTCGTCGCTTACGGACACACAACGCTCCAACGCCCGCCTGGGGCTCTGGCTGTTCGCTGTTTACTTGGTGCTGTACCTGGGTTTCGTGTTACTCAGCGCGTTTGCGGCGGACGTGATGGAGCGTCCCGTTCTCGCCGGATTGAATTTGGCCATCGTCTATGGGTTCGGCCTGATCATCGGTGCCTTGGTGATGGCATTGCTGTATGGAATGCTTTGCAAGTCGGAACCGCTAGATGATTCCTCGCACGGTTCGGCATCACCAGCCGCGACGACCGGCGACGAACCGCAGGGGGACCTGGCGTGATTTACGACCCTTCCTGGATTGCCGTTTTTGTCTTCTTTACGTTTGTCGGTGCGACGGTCGGCCTGAGTTTTTTCTTGGGGCGAAAAGCGAAATCGTCGGCGGGCTATTTTGCCGCGCATGGTCAGATCCCGTGGGCGGTCAATGGGATCGCGTTTGCCGGCGATTATTTGTCCGCAGCGTCCTTCTTGGGCATCTGCGGGATGATCGCCTCTTACGGCTACGACGGGTTCTTGTATTCGATCGGTTTTCTGGCCGGCTGGATTGTGGCGTTGTTCGTGATCGCCGAACCGATGAAACGGTTGGGGCGATTCACGTTCGCCGATGCGTTGGATGCGAAATTTGATTCACGCGGTATCAAGGCCGCCGCCGGAGCGAGCACGCTGGTGGTCAGCGTGTTTTATCTGATTCCCCAAATGGTCGGCGCCGGATCGCTGATTCAACCGCTGCTGGGTTTCCCACACTGGGTGGGCGTCGTACTGGTCGGGATCGTCGTGATCACGATCGTCGTCACCGCAGGCATGGTGTCGACGACCTGGGTGCAGTTTCTCAAAGGGTCGCTGTTGGTCGTGTTCAGCGCCGTGCTGGTCGTGTTGTTGCTCGGTCGCGGCTTCGTGGCCCAGCCCGATGCGTTTGAAACGATCGGGCCAATTCCGGTGGCCGACCTGAACCAATCCGAGATCGCAGGGCGCAGCGTTTTACCGGCCAGCGATGGTTGGCAGGAACACGACGACCTGGTCCGTTTCTCGCGCAGTGATGATGTCGGCTTTGATCTTTTTCACGTCCAACCGGCCGGCGAAGACCAGGTCATTTTGCGAGAGGCGCAAGCGATCCGTCGGACATCCGAGGGAGCGATGATCGACGGCGCGCCGTTGGGCCGCGACGCGACACAAAAGGAACTCAAGCCCGTCGGCACGCTCACCAAATTGCCTGACGGCCAATCGGAGACGGGGCCGCTGGGTCCGGTCAGTTTCTTCAACACGCTCGGTGAAAGCGAAGTCGTGCTGTGGCGTAACATGACGGTCGAGCATGACGATGAAAACAAATCGACGGTCTACTTTCAAAAACTGACGCCCGGCAACGAAGTCCTGCGCCCCGGCGAACACCCCAAGTTCGCCGGCATTCGAAGCGACGAGCCCGGCGGCAAGCTGAACTTTCTCTCGCTGATGCTGGCCTTGTTTTGCGGCACCGCATCGCTACCCCACATCCTGATCCGCTACTACACCGTCAAAGACGGCGCGGCGGCCCGCAAGAGTACGATCGTCGGGATCGCCAGCATCGGTTTTTTCTACGTCCTGACGCTGTACCTGGGACTCGGCGCAATGACCAGCGGCTCGATGGATTTGACCGACAGCAACATGGCTGCTCCGTTGTTGGCACGCAGCATCAGCACCTGGTTGTTCGCGATTATTTCCGCGATCGCGTTCACCACCGTGCTAGGGACCGTCAGCGGATTGATCCTGGCCAGCAGTGGCGCGGTCGCCCACGACATCCTGGTCGGCGTGGTCGGCATGCAATTGTCCGAAGCCAAAAAGGTGCGCGTCGCAAAGATCGCCGCGGTCGTCGTCGGCGCGATCGCGATCGTGTTGGGGATCTTGTTCAAGGAAATGAACGTCGGCTACCTAGTCGGCTGGGCCTTCAGCGTGGCCGCCAGTGCCAACTTGCCCGCTCTGGTGATGCTGTTGTTCTGGAAAGCGACCACCAAGGAAGGCATCGTGGCCAGCGTGCTGGTCGGCATGATCAGCTCACTCGGTTGGATCCTGTTGTCCAGCGACACCTACAAGAGCGTGTATGGCTGGGATCCGGAACTGGCCTACGCACCGTTCAGCCAACCGGGCATCGTCACGATTCCGCTGGCGTTTGTCACGCTGATCGTGGTCTCGTTGATGACGAAGCCGAAAGGGTTGGCGGCGGCGGAGTGAGTTTGTCGACCGTAGCTACCTTCGCCAGAAGTTGGATTCCGTGTGTCTCCACGCTCTGGCGAGCGTAGCGACGTAGGGGCGGTGTCCAGTTGACGCCTACGCCGGTGAGGGGCTTCGCCTTCGGCGGCGACGGCCGCCACGGGCGAATTTGTCACGCGTTTCTTTGACCGCCTCGACCAGTCGGTGCACTTCTTCCAGCGTGTTGTACAGATAAAAACTGGCGCGGGCCGAGGCGGATTTGCCGAGCGATTCGTGCAACGGCATTGCACAATGGTGCCCGGCGCGGACTGCGACACCGCGGGTATCGAGCCACTGGGCGATGTCATGCGCGTGAACACCATCGAGCGTGAAGCTGACGATGCCTCCTTTCTTGTCGGGCGTCGGCCCCAGAATCTCTACGCCTTCGATGTTTCGCAGCGCCGTGTCGGCGGCCTGACAAAGCAGGTGCTCGTGAGCCTCGATCGCCTCCAGTCCCACCGATTGCAAGTACCGCATCGCGGCGGCCAACCCGATCGCTTCGGTGATCGGCGGCGTCCCCGCCTCAAATTTTTCCGGCAATCCCGTCGGGCTGAACCCTTCGGTCGTGACGCGATCGATCATGCCGCCACCGCCCAGAAACGGCGGCATCGCGTCCAACAGAGCTTCTTTGCCATACAGCACTCCGATCCCGGTCGGGCCACAGATCTTGTGACCACTAAAGACGACGAAGTCGGCGTCCCATTGCTGCACGTCGATCGCTTGGTGGGGCGCCCCTTGAGCGGCATCGACGAGCACCGTCGCACCGGCGGCATGAGCCATGCTGGTCCATCGGGCGACGGGAAAGTTGGTGCCCAAGACGTTGCTGGAAGAAGCAAACGAGAATAGTTTCGGCTGCAGTGTCTGAAGTTTGTCCTGGACGACCGCATCGTCGATGGTGAAATCTTCACCGAGCGGAAGGAATTCGACGCGGCAACCCGTCCGCTCGACCAGCTGGTGCCAGGGCACGATGTTGGCATGATGCTCGGCGATCGTCAGCAGCACAACGTCACCGGCCGACAGATGGTTGCCGCCCCAGGAGTGGGCGACGGTGTTGATCGCGGCGGTCGTTCCGGCGGCAAACACGATTTCCGACTGCGACCGCGCCCCGATGAATTGACGCGTCGTTTCTCGCGCCGCCTCGTAAGCCGCCGTTGATTCTTCGCTGAGCGTGTGGATGCCGCGATGCACGTTGGCGTAATAACGCTGGTAACAATCGCTGATCGCATCGATCACGACTTGCGGACGCTGGGCACTGGCTGCATTGTCGAGAAACGCCAGCGGCGCGCCGCTGGAGGATTGCCGCTTCAAGATCGGAAAATCGGCGCGGATCGAATGGGGGTCAAGCGGCATCTTCAGCTCTCTTCACTTAAACTTGGCCCACCAAAGCTGGGCCCGGCGTCATCATCGTCGGCTTCGTCGAGCGGGGCGTGCAGTGCCGATTGCAACACACGCCACGACAACAAACAGCACTTCTGGCGGTTGGGAGTCAATTGCGGGCCGAACAGTTCCAGCATCTGATTGGCCGTGAACTCCTTGGCCTCTTCCACCGTCTTTCCTTCGATCGCTTCGATCAACATCGACGCTGACGCTTGGCTGATCACGCAGCCCTCGCCGTCAAACCAAGCCTCTTCGATCTTTCCGTCACGCCCTAAACGCAGCATCACCTGGATCACATCACCGCAGAGCGGATTCTTGCCCTCATCCGCGTGGGTGGCCGTCACCAGCTCGCCACGGTGGTAAGGATCCTCGTAGTGGTCCAAGACGTGTTCTTCGTAAATGTCTTGTTCGTTGGGCATGGTCTGGGGGGAAACAAAAGACGTTTGTCGAATGGAATGGGCGGTCAGTCGCCGACCGCGGCTCTATTTAAGTCTACGCGCGTTGTCAAAAATCGACGAGTCCCAATTCGCGTCAATTTAGTCGCAGGCGTGTGGTCAGCGGACTTCCGCCCCGGATTTGACCCATTGTGGGACGTTTCTTACCCGTGGCAGAGGCTCCCGGCGTGTCATTTCAGCGCCGACCGGCAGGAAACCGCGAATCGCCCCGTTTCCCGCTTACCGCTACCCGATTGCGGTCGGTGGGGCTTTACTGTTCCAATCAGCCGAGTAGTTTGCACCTTCGCGCGAGGGCTTCCACAGCAGTTTGCCGGGGAGCGGAACTCGACGTCGCGACCGGCGGATTGCCGAATTTGAATCGATCACACTCTGTCCACCATGAAGAACACTCCACCGCCGCGTCCGATCAACCGTCGCGCCGCACTGTCGACCCTGGCGGCCTCGGCGCTGATCACGACCGGTTGCCCGCTGTCGATCCCCGAATCGTTGCCGGAGGCGGTGCCGACGGCGGAGGCTTCGTCGTTGCCGGTCGAAACGCTGGTCGCGGAAACGTTGCGGCAAGAAAAACAGCGTCGGGGACTGTCGACGATGGTCAACGGAGCCTGGCAGATTTTCCATGGCATCCTGGCTTATGGCGACGAATTTGAAATCGACACGCCAAGCGGCCGCCAGCGGGCGTTGACGTATTTTCGCAAAGGCGGGACGTGCGACGGATTTCGGCCGATGATCGGCGATCCCCTCGACGATCCAGCCGGCGGTCCAGCCGGCGATCCAGCCGGCAGCGACGACCGATTCGGAATCCGAGTCGACTTGGAACCGTCGACCAAGGTCGGCCAAGGCCACCGCGACCAATGGCTGGCCGTCGTCGCGCAAACGGGACTGCCCGTCGATGCTTCCTGGGTGGTCGAAGATCGCACGTTGTCGGTCGACGACTGGGTGCGACAAGCCGAGCTGGATATCCCACTGAACTATGAAGCGGAATTCAGTTGGACGCTGATTCCATTGTCCTACTATCGATCGACCGACCACCGCTGGACCGCCCGTGACGGCAACACCTACAGCACCGAGTTGTTGTTGGAGCTGGAAGTCGAACACGATCTGTCCAACAGCGTGTGCGGCGGGACGCACCGGTTGATCGGCATCGCCACCGCGATGCGCAATCGCGTCGGCGAGGGAAATCCGATCACGGGCGTTTGGGCCGATGCCAAGGAGCATCTGGACGCATCGATCGAAATGGCCCGCGTCAACCAGAACCCGGACGGCTCGTACAGCACGTCCTACCTGCATCGCACGGGTTGGTGCAATGACTTAGGCGAGACGCTGGGCACGACCGGACACGTGCTGGAGTTTCTGGCGACCGCTGCGGATCGTGAAACGTTGCGATCGGACTGGGTCGTCCGCAGCGTTCGCAAACTGTGCGACGTGTTGCATCAATGCCGCGACGTCGATCTGGAGTGCGGCGTGCTGTACCACGCCCTGCACGGCTTGGTGGTCTACCGGCAGCGGATCGCAACGTAGTGCGTTTCAAGGTGATGCGAGCATCTTGGGTGAGGACTCGTCGCCTCGTCCACTACCGTTTATGTGAGGACTCGTCGCCTCGTCCACTACCGCTTATGTGAGGACTCGTCGCCTCGTCCACTACCGTTTATGCGAAAGGCACTATTCGTAGATCGGGAAGAAGGTATTGAACGCCTTTTCGCCGAAATCGCCGGGGTCGTTGAAGCGACGATTTTGGTTGAGCGACGCAAGCGTGTTCATCTGCTGGTCGGTCAATTCGAAATCGAACAGATCCAGATTCTCTTTCAGTCGCTCGACGCGTGAGGTTTTGGGAACGATCGACGTCCCCCGTTGAATCCCCCAGCGAAGGACAACCTGGGCGGGTGTTTTTCCGACCTCGGCCGCGATTGCCTTGGTTTCTTCGCGATCGATCACCCCCTCGCCTTCTTCGGCCATCCCGATGGCAAAGTAGGACTGCGCGCCCAGCGGTGAAAAGCCGGTCACGTGGATGTCGTGCTGGGCACAGAATCGAAGCAGTTTTTCCTGCGTCAGATAGGGATGCAGTTCGACTTGAAGAACCGATGGCTTGACGGAAGAGGACGCCATCAAGTCGCGGATCAATGAAACGCCAAAGTTGCAGACACCGAGGTGGCGGATCAAACCCGATTTCTGACACTCGATCATCGCTTGCCAGGTTTCCAGAATCGGCACCGGCATCTCTTCCATCTGCGGATGCTCGGCGTCGGGATCGTGGAACCATCCCGGCGGATAGCGTTTTTCGATCGGCACATAGGCGAGCGAAATCGGAAAGTGAATGTGGTAGAGGTCCAGGTAGTCCAATTCCAGATCCGACAGCGTCTTTTCGAGCGCAACAGGAACGTCTTGGGCGCGATGGTAGGTGTTCCAAAGCTTGCTCGTGATCCACAGGTCTTCGCGTTTGACCAAGCCCTCATCGATCGCCTTTCGAATCCCGTCGCCCGCTTGGTATTCATTGCCATAGTCGCAGGCCGCATCGATGTGGCGGTAGCCGATTTCGATGGCTCGGTAAACGGTCTCGGCCGTCGATTCTTGATCGATTTTCCAAAGGCCCAGGCCGACGGAAGGAATCTTGTCGCCGCCGGCAAGCTTAAATTCGGTAGTCATCTGCGTTCAGGGGGAAAGGTAGAAGTTCAGCTTTCGAACTCGCATATGATCCCAGACCTGACGCGACGAGGAAAGCATACGTGTCGAGGTTTCGTAGTGGGGTAAGCATCCTGCTTGCCATCCTTGTCGGCTCCGCCGGATCCGCGCCGATGACCGCCAGGAGTGCGGGAGCCACGCTGACCGTGTCGATGCAGACGATTTCGGCAATCGCGTTGGCGACAGCGGCCCCCGTCGGGTAGGGTATCGTTTGATGACCAACCTTTTTCGCTGGGTAATTTCGGGATGGATCGCGAACAATCAGTAACCCGGTCGCTGTTGATGGGGCTCAGCAACGACGGGCTGGAGAACGTGCTGTCGGCTTTTCAGCCGCGTTCTTTTGATGCCGGAGCGACCATCGTCGAGATCGGCGACGTTGGTGACGAATTGTTTCTGATCACCGCAGGCAAGGTGCGGGTGTGGACGGGCGACGGACCGGCCGTCGCCGAACGCACCCTGGGCATGATGGGTGCGGGCGATCACTTCGGCGAATCATCGGTGATTTCCGGTGGACCGCGGACCGCCACGGTCACTGCGGTCACCTATGTCGAAACACTTGTGCTGAGCGGAGAGGACTACCGCCGTCTGGTAAAAAGCTATCCGCAACTGCTGGAGAACCTCAGCCGTTCGTTGACCAAGCGGTTGTCCAAGATGAATTCCGCCGCTTCGTCGCTGCGACAGACCCATCGCGGCGTGCATTCCCTGGCGATCATCATCGACCATCCCAGTGGCTGGCCGCTGGCGGAGCAACTGATCGCGCAGCTGCGCGGGGACCACCCGTTGGTTCAACCGCTGTTGGTCACTGACGATGAGCTGCCCTTTGCGTGCGAATCGTTCGATCGTGACGCGATCTGTGTTTCGGTTGCCGACCTCGGCTGCACGATCGCCGGTCGCAGCAAACAGGCGTTGGCGGTGACGGTCGCTTGGGGCCCGCAAGCGACCGACGCCGCGGTGCGTGAATCCAATCGCGTGGTGTTTGCCGCCGACGCCCGTCAGGGGCTTTCGGATCATGCCGCATCCTTGTTGAAATCCATCCCGCTGCATCGTCGCGCGATGGTGGCGTTGATGTTCCCAGCCGATTCCTGGCCGCGGCCGGACATGGATTTTTCTGACGCGGAGGCGGTGCGTTGTGGGTATTGTGGCGAAGACCGCGAAGCCGAATTCGTTCCGGCGTCGGTCACCCGGCTGTATCGATCGTTGATCGGCAAACGGATCGGGCTTGCGCTCGGCGGAGGGGGTGCACGGGGAATCGCCCACATCGGCGTCCTGGAAATTTTGCAGCAACACAACGTCGTTTTCGATTCGATCGCCGGGACCAGCGCCGGCGCGATCGTGGCCTCGGCCTACGGTGCGGGGTTCACTCCGTTGGACATCGGCGATTTTTTCCGCAAGGAGATGATTCCACCGAAGTATTTGGCCGGTCGCCCGTCGTTGCGACGCATGTTCTTGCTGCATAGTTTTCGCGGCGGACGTTTCGAAACCAAACTGCGACGCTACCTCGATCACCTGACCTTCGAACAAGCCAGTTTGCCGTTGGCGATCACGACGCTGGACCTGATCAGCGGCGAGCAGCAGATCCGCAGGTCCGGTGATTTGGTTCAGGCTGTATTGCAAAGCATCAACCATCCCGTCTTCGGTCGGCCGATCATTCACGACGGGCAAATGCTGGTCGACGGCGGCGTGCTGATGAACGTGCCCGCGTCGGTGTTGCGAAGCGAAGGTTGTGACCACGTGGTCTCGATCGATGTCGGATCGACACTGACGACCGACTACGCCAAGGACCGCAGTGGAAAACTGCGTCGGCCAAGTTATCTATCGACGTTGCTCCGCACGATGGACATCTCGCGTCGACATTCCAGCGCCCTGCATCGCGAAGAAAGCGACCTGATCATTATTCCCCAGACCAGCGCGTTCCGAATCGAAGATTTCCACGCCGTCGATCCGTTAATCGAAGCGGGGCGGCGGGCCGGTGAAAAAGCGGTCGAAAACGTCAAACGTGTCATCGAAAACCTCCAACCGACCGACGGTGTTGCATGAATGTTCCCGCCGATTCCGACGGCCCCTCCGCGGACGAGCTCCTGGTCGCCCAAATCCGCGACGGCGATTCCGGTGCCTGGCAGTCCCTGATCGATCGTTACGAAGGCCGGTTGCTGGCGTACACCCGCAGCCGCATTCGTGATTCCGCCGCCGCCGAAGACATCGTCCAAGAAGCCTTCGTCGGGTTTCTGATCAGTTTGCCCAACTACGACGGCGGCCGACCACTGGAAAGTTACCTGTTTTCGATCTGCGCCTACAAACTGACCGACCACCTGAGACGCGAAGGCCGACGCCCCGCACTGCAATTGCATGGCCGTTCCAGTTCCGCCGGAGACTTTGAACTGAAAGGAAGCGCACGCGTCGCCAGCTCGATCGCCCGCAGCGTCGAACGAAAACGGATCGAGGAACAGGCGATCCGCGATGCCATGCAAGAACAAATCGATCGCTGGAAACAGTCCGGCAATTGGATCAAGCTGCAGGCCATCGAACTGTTGATCGTCCGCGGTTGGGGCAACAAGCAAGTCGCCGAACAACTGGATCTCTCCGAACAGCAAGTCGCCAATTACAAAAGCGACTTCCAGATTCGATTGAAATCGATCCTCAAACGCGCCGAGTTGGACGAGAGCGTGTTTCCGGAATTGGCAGGGGAATGATTGGTAAGCATGTCTTTCCTGTGTTACAGCTCTGCACGCTAACGCACCACGTACCACTGAATCGCCAGGAAGTGACACAGCGCGGCGGAGATGACGAACAGGTGCCAGACGACGTGTAGGTATTTGAACTTGGAATCGTTCACCAGCACGATCACGCCCAAGGTGTACAACACGCCGCCGAGTAACATGCCCCAGCCGAGACCCGATGGCACGTTGCCATACAACGGAATCGCCGGCAGCCAGCCAAGTAAAAGGTAGCTGACGGTCGCCACGTTGTTGACGCGATGACGCATCAGCAACTTGCCGGCAATGCCGACGAAGGCCGCTACCCAGATCGCCGTCAACAAGGGCGTACGGACCCCGTCGGGTGCGTAGCGAAACACAATCGGCGTGTAGGTCCCCGAGATCATCGCGTAGATCATCGCCTGGTCCCAAGCCCGCAGCGTGTCCAACAGCGGTTGCTGCAGATCGCGTGAGACAAGGTTGAAAACGAAAACGTCGCGAACACCGATGCGATGTACGCCGCACAGGCCAACGCCAATCCGGGCCGCTCAGGCAACGCCTCAAGCACCAGCCATGTTCCCAGCACCAGTGACATCAATGCCGCCAACCCATGCGTCAGCGCATTGGCCCACTCTTCGCCGTGACGGACCGGTGCGTTTCCATGGGGTGGGGCGGGAGCGTTCACAAAGCCTGATGCTCCGATATTCCTGGCGTTGGGGTCGAACTCGCCGACGGTTGATCGATTTTATCAACCCTTTGGCGGGAGCCTACCGGGCTCGCTACGTTTTCATGGTGGCGAGGCCCGGACGCTGGCGCGAACCGGCTGATGTCAAACGATTGATCAGCCGTTTGGCGCGAGCCTACGGGCCGCGCTGCGGTTTCGTGGTCTTGGAGAGAGGGGGGGAAGCTGGAAGCTTCCCGAATCGCAAGCTGGAAGCTTACGCCACTTTTCGCTTGCGCCTACTTCCAGACCTGCGCCAGGGCGGCGGCCACCCGCGTGGCCCCGAAGTCGATCAGCCGTGTCGGCGAGTTCTTCAGGGTTGTGTCAACGGCAGGGTCGGCGTTCATCGCCGCGAAAAAGCACTCCCTCATCGCCGGATCGGCCAGATCAAACGAATGGGATCCCGAGACGATCGCCACGGATTGGGCGACGTTGACGGCTAGAAATTGGATCTCCAACCGCATCGGACTGTAGGCATCGATCGACTCGATGTTGCAGTACAGCACCGTATCGACGAAGTGTTGATTGCCAAGTTCGACCAGCTTGTGCTCGTCAAATCGACCGCTGTGAATCGGAAAACATCTTTCACAGACCCGCCGCGGACTTTCGACCACGTCGACGCCGGCTTTTGACCGCAGCGCGCCGGCCAAGGTTTGCATCAATGCCATCTGCTCTTTCAGGCGATCTTGGCCGTCCAAGGGCGCGATGATCAACACGCGATTCGGTTTCAATTGTCCCAGCAGCGGTGACGTTCGGATCGGCTGCGGAGGACACGTCGGCGCCGCCGGTTTTCTCGCTGAATCGGTCGCGTCCTGGCAATGGCACGTCGCACCGCAATCTCCCTTGCAGCGCGTCCACCAGCGAGGCGGAGCGGCCGGCGACCACTGGATGGTCCAAGCCAAGATCAAGGTCGTGGCGAGCAATCGAAGTCTAAAGGTATGCACGACACTAAGTCCCGTTCGCCGAAATTTCACGCACCAACACATCGTCCAACTCTTCGCGGATCGATTGCAGCATCCGATCGGTTTCCATCAGATAGCGGTTGTATTTTTGCTCCGCATCGTTCAGCTTGGTTTGCAATTCACGATTGATCTGACGCGTCGCCTCGATCTCCTCATACGCCCCTTCCACGGCCTTGGTCGAACGCCCCAGCAACGTTTCCGTCTGGTCGAGTTTTTCCTTGAGCCGTTTGTTTTCGGCGTCCAGCATCGCCAACTTGGCTTTCAGGTCACCGTTTTCTTCGATCAATCGGAGCGCATGCTGTGTCGCCGTGATCTGGTTGTCGCCCAACACACTGCCTCGCGCCAGGGGCGCGTTGGAGTTGACCGAGCTGTTTGCCAGACGCGATCGCTCGCCGCGATCGTTCATGCCGGAGCGATTGGAATAGCGAGGATCCGGATAACGTTGTCCCTGACCGTAATCTCCCTGCCCGTATGCGTCCTGCCCGTCCCATCGGCGGACCGGTCCGCCGCCCTGTTGTCCCGACGGATGCGGGATCTCGCCGGTCGCCAGTTCGGCGATCGGTGGCGGCAAGGGCCGTTGAATTTGGTTGTACGCCGCCGGCCCGACGGCATGCTGCTCGGCTGACTCGACCGCCCGCATCGGGTTCGGGCTGGCGTATTGCTCTGACGCGTCTTGCTCGTGCGGGTACGGTTGCTGGCTGTACTGTTGCTGTGCGTACTGCTGCTGTGCGTACTGCTGCTGTGCGTACTGCTCTTGAAAATACTGATCTTGGCTGTACCGCTCGGGCTGCCAACGGTTCTCCGCGGCGACTCCGCGGTTGCCGTCGTCGGGCTGGTTGGTCGGCGGCACCCAACGGGGATGACTTTCCGCAGTGGTCGGACGGGTCGGCTGCGGAGTCCACTTGGGGTGGAACTGTGGTGGAGCGGCGTTTCCGGATTGCGCTGCATCGTTGCCGGAGACGGTACCGTGGCTCTGGCCTTGGCGGTCGTCCGTCCCCGTCATCTCATCGGCACCGCTTGCCGATGCGTCATCGTCTGACGCGTTCTGCGGCTTGACGCCCAACGCGTTTTTCAGCTTTTGTTTGACGCTCTGTTGCAGTAGATCCAACTTCCGCAGCGCCGAATTGGGATTCTGCTCGCGGCGACTGTGATGCCGTTCTTGAGCCATCGCGGTCGATCCGGCTGCGAGTGTCAACAGCAGCAACGAGACGGCGATCAGAGACCGGCGCGGCGCGCAGGCATTCGCGCCGCTGCCGTGGTCGCACCGGGTCGTCGCGTGCCGTCCACGCTGTCGGTCATTGCTGCGGGTGTTAATCACGTACTCGCTGTCTCGTCATAGCCGCAAATCACCGTGATCTCTTCCCCACAGGGGCAAGCGATGACAATTGATTCGATACGATTTCCGTCTTTGATCACTCGAACTTCCGGTTCGGCATTGCAGTGTTTGGTTGGCCCGACCCGGACGCGTGGTCCGCCGACCTTGGTGGTGCGTTCTTTCAACACGGTTGCTAGCTGGTCTTCCATCGAATTGCCTCCTTGAGTCTGAATCTCGCTGCGGCCAACAGGCGTGAGGTGCGCGATTCGGACAAACCCATCGCGGCCCCGATTTCCGCCAGGTTCAGTTCCTCGCTGTAGTACAGCGTCATCACCAGGCGTTCCTTCTCTGGCAATTGCTCAATCAATTCTGCAAGCAGTTGTCCGATTTCTTCTTTTTCGGCCAGATCTTCCGGAGAATCGATACTGGTCCGCCAAGTTTTGTGAACTACATCAGAAAGATCATTCCAGTCGTCAGGCTTGATGAAGCGCATCGCTTCGAGACATTCCAGCACGACATCGATCGGCAGGCTGGAGCGTTCGGCGAGTTGTTCGGGCGTGATCGGCGGTTCGAGCATCTCGCACAGTTTCTTGATCTTGCCGACGTGCCGCATCATGCGGGGCGAAACCGGCGACTGTTTGCGCAATTCATCGACGATCGCGCCGCGGATCCGTGGATAGGCGAATGTTCGAAACGCAACGCCCTGCTCGGCATCAAAGCTGGCCGCGGCTTGGACCAGTCCCAGGATTCCGGCGGAGTGGAGGTTTTCCCGATGATCGTCATTCCTGCTAAAGAATGTCATCGTGCTGAGGATCCGTCCGACGTAGTCGATGTTATCCAGCACCAGCCGATCGCGATCGGTCTGCGTGGACGGTTTGTAGGTTGTTTCGATCGTCGCTTTCATAACAAAGCTGCTCAGTCCTTGTAGTCCGCGTCAGCGAGTCGAATCACACCAACACCGATCGAGACGACCGACCCGACCAGGACCGAGGACACGATGGCACGCATTAGAATGGTGGACGATTCCAGCCCCAGGACGACGCCGACCAAGGTCACCACGACCGCGGTCAACAGGGCTATCAACGTCCCCACCGGAAACGCCTTTTGACGCCGCTGCGATGCACGCCGAGTAGTTGACTTTCCGCTCATTTACGCCCTTCTTGATTGCCGTCTTTGCCGTGCAGCCCGAGCACGAACGGGTCGGGAGAGGGATTCTCGCCCTCGCCCAAAACGTCTTCGTAACGGATCATCCCGACCGACTCGATCCGCATGTCCGAGGGGACCTCGCTGTAAGCGACCACGCTGATTTCCGGCAACGACCGGAAGATCGTTCGGTGCAGCGGGAAGCGAACCGACGAATCCACCAACACGGTCGCCATTTGGTTCTTCAATCGCGACGCTTCCCATTTCGCTTGCAATTCCATGATCAAGCGTTCCAGCTGATCGGGTCGCAACACGATCGCGTCACCATTGAGGTGTTCTCGGAAATAATGTTCCAACCGCGGCTCCAGGATGATGACCCTCACGTTTCCGTTGCTGTCACGGAATCGGTCACAGATGATGTGCCCGATACCGCCTCTTATCTTTTCGGTCAACTGAACGGGGTCTTTGATTTGAGGACCGAACTGAACCGCCGATTCAACGATTTTTTCCAAGGCGGTGATGGAGATGCGTTCGCGGAGCAGATTCAACAGCACTTGATGCAGGGTGGCCGGCCGCACCGTATCCGGTTTGATTTCCTCGACCGTCGTCGGCGCGATCTCCTTGAGTTTCTCTAGCATGGATTGAAGGTCTTGGCGGCTCAAAAGCTCGTGGGCATGCTTTCGCAAGCATTCGCTCAGGTGTGTGATCAACACAGTCGGCGCGTCGACGACGGTAAACCCTAAAACCTCAGCCCGACGGCGCTGCGATTCCGGAATCCATTTGGCCGGCAGATCGAACGCGGGGTCCCGGATTGGCTCACCCTCCAGTTCCGCATTGATGCTGCCGGGATTGATCGCCAGATAGTCGTTGACGAACACCTGTCCCCGCGCGATCTCACGTCCGCAAATCAAAAAACGGTATTCGTTGACACCGATTTGCAAGTTGTCGCGAATCCGAGCCGCGGGCACCCAGAACCCGTGCTCGATCGCCACGTCTTCACGCAACGTCGAAATCCGTTCGGCGATGCCCTTGCCCCGCTTCGGTTCGGCAAGCGCGATCAAACCGGCACCGATTTCGATGATGATCCGTTCGGGTTGAACGAATTTCTGCAACCCCTTCTCTTCGGGTGTCTCGGTCGCCGCAACGACTTCCGGCTCTTTCTCCGCTTCCTCGGTTTTGGCCGTCTCGCGTTGTTTGGCGAAAAAGACAAACGCGAACACCGCACCGGCGAGCAGAATGAAGGGAAACTTCGGAAACCCCGGCGTGAACGCGATCAACACCAGGATCATCGGCCCCAGGAACAAGGACCGATACGCGCCGGAAACCTGTTCGTTGATTTCGTCACCGAGGTTGGATTCGGATGCCGACTTGGTGACCAGGATGCCGGCGCTGGTGGCGATGATCAGTGCCGGGATCTGAGACACCAGTCCGTCACCGATCGTCAAGATCGAATAGATTTGCAGCGCGTCGGTGATCGCTTGACCGTCACTGACGCCCAGCACCACGCCGCCGAGAATGTTGACGATCATGATGATCAACCCGGCGATCGCATCACCGCGGACGTACTTGCTGGCACCGTCCATGGCACCGTAAAACTCCGCCTCTTGGGTCAACCCCTTGCGTCGATCCCGTGCCTCTTTCTCGTCGATCGCGCCGCTGTTGAGTTCGGCATCGATCGCCATTTGCTTTCCGGGCATCGCATCGAGTGTGAACCTGGCGTTGACCTCGGAGATACGCGTCGCCCCCTTGGTGATCACGATGAATTGAATCGTGACCAAGATCAAAAAGATCACCACGCCGACGACCAGGTTTCCGCCGACGACAAAATCACCGAACGTCAACACGATCTTGCCGGCATTGGCATCGAGCAGGATCAAACGCGTCGTCGCAACGTTCAGCGACAGCCGAAACAGCGTCAGCAACAGCAACAGCGACGGAAAGGATGCGATATCGAGGGGCTTTTTCGCGCCCAGGGTGACCAACAGCAACAGGATCGCCGCGGCGATGTTGCAGGCCAGAAACATGTCCAGCAAGAACGTCGGCAGCGGGATGATCAGGACGACCAGCATCGCGAGGAACGAGGCCGAAAGCCAAAGCTCACTCCGCTGCAGAAATCCGAAATTCGAATCCGTGTCTTTCATCGATTTGTACGCCACCCGCCCCTAGGCAAAACTTGCGACCAAAGCTTTTGAAATCAATTGCCAGCCGTCAACGAGCACGAACAAAAGCAACTTGCAGGGCGTCGAAACAACCACCGGAGGCATCATCATCATCCCCAACGCCATCAAGATCGTGGAGATGACCAGATCGATCAGCAGAAACGGGATGTAGATACAAAACCCCATGATGAACGCGGTTTTCAGTTCGCTGATGATAAACGCCGGCACAGCGATCTTCAGTGGCGTGTCCATCCGCTGCGACGGGGGCGGCGTTTCGGATAGTTCAAAAAACAATCCCAGATCGTTCGTCCGTGTGTTCCGCAACATGAACACCTTCAGCTCTTCCGACGCGATCTTCCAGGCGTCGACGAACCCGAACTCCGGCTCTTCATCCGGACCGGCCGCTTCCTGTGCCTCCAACAGCGGGATCACCGCGTTGGCATGAATGTTTTCAAACGTCGGGGCCATCACGAACAGCGTCAAAAACAGACTCAGCCCCATCATCACTTGATTCGGCGGAATCTCTTGCGTGGAGAGCGCCCGCCGCACGAAGGACAACACAATGATGATTCGCGTGAACGCCGTGACACTGACCAGCATCGCGGTGGCAAAGCTGAGCGCACCGAGCAACACGGCCACCTGCAACGGCGGCGCAAGATCCGAAAACAGCTGCGACGGATCGCTGGCTGCTTCGGCGGTTGTCTGGGCGATCAAGGCGAAATCCATTTCAGTCCTCGGTTTGATCAGGCGGCTTCTTTCGACTTCGTCAGAAGCAGCCGGATCAGATTCTCATCGATCTCTGACGTCGAGGTCTTGTTGACACTGCGACGCGAAGCCTGGCGGCTGGCAACGTTTCCACCGGCCCGGGCGGCTTCAGATTCTTTCTGCCGGCTAAAGGCTTCCGGTTCCTCCAGTGCGTCCTCGAATCGTGACGGCAGCACGCTGACCGATTTGATGCCCCCGCCGTCGACGGCGACCAGAATCTTGCTGGCCATTGAATCGACCAGGTACAGACTGACGCCACGTGTGACCTGCAACACCTGGTCGATCTTCAACCCGGCCAAGTCGGCCGGAGTGTCTTGGCGGCCACCCTGTTTGCCTTTTTGAATCTGGCGGACGAACAAGATCCCGCCGACGGCCAGGGCGAGCACAAAGACCAGATTGATCCCGATCCGGCTGATCATCTCCGTCGCATCGGCCTGCTCCGGTTCCGGCGCGGCGTTTTCACGTTCGATGAAGGATTGATAGTGGTCTTGGGCGTTCAGCCGATCAAGGCTCTGCCGCGACTGCAGGTCGTGCTGCTGCCCGGAATACAGGTCATTGACGTGATCGTTCGACTCGAAACTGGCCTGGCGCACCGACATCGGTTGCGGACGCAGCGCGACGACCTGTTCGGCGCCACCGTCGAGCCGGTTGCCCGAAGGCCGCAGCGGACTCACCGGAATTTCGGATCGACCATCCCGGTCGACCGAACCGATGTCGCCCGAAAGCACCCCGCGGCGAATGCTGACCGTCGACTCGCCGCGCGAGAGCTGGTCGACCATGCCGCCGAGTTGGCGCGAAGAGCGAGAGTCAGGTTCCGCGTAGCGCTGACCGTGAGCGATCGTCGCGAGTGACGATGAAATCAGGAGTGCGTAAAAAACGCACATCGATTTTTGGGTGAAGCGGAAAGGCATGTTGACGTCCATGTGAATGCCGATTCATTTGACCTAAGAGGGATAGATTTGCTTGATTCGAATCGCGAATTGATTGTCAATCACGACCACCTCGCCGTTACCCATGGGAACACCCTGAGCAACTAACTCGACCGGCGCGCTGATGGCCCGGTTTAATTCAACCACCGATCCCTCCGCCAGCCCGATTAATTCTTGAATCGTTAATTGGGTGCGTCCCAACTCGGCAGCCAGGGTGACGTGGACTCCCCCGAAGCGGGAGAAATCGAGGTCTTTGGAGGGCTGCGGCGGATTCGGTTTGAGCGCTTCAAACTCTGGAATCGAGTCGTCGGCTTGCTTTTCGGACGATTGGGCCTGGGCGTCCTCGGACGTCGCTTGCGGCTCGTCGGAGACGGGCGTTTCTGTCTTGGTCTCAGCCATGAATCAATTCCTTCGTCTTACTTGTTCAAACACTTTGAAACTTGAACGGCTTGTTTGTTGCCCAACCGGCCGGCCCAGCATTGGAATGCCGGTTCGCCATCGACGTGGGACACCATCGGTTCGTCGATGCGTTGATCCAAAATGATCAGCTCGCCGGGTTTTAGCTTGCCCAGATCGGACATCGGGATCTTGGCCGACCCCAGCATCGTGACGACGTCCAGGGGCAGCTGGCCGATCAATTCCTTGGACGGCTTGGCGGGTTCCGCACCGGCCCGATTGTCGACCGTTTCGTCGAGCAATGCCGGCAATTTCTGTTTCGGCAACAACCAATTGAGCGTCGCCGTTCCGCCCTTGCATTCGATCTCGATGCAGACCTTGGTGACCAGATCTTTGCCGCGGAAAAGACGCAACTTTCGGGCGTCTTTCTCCAGATCCGTCACTTCGATCTCCAATTCGCCCCTGCCCATCCAACCCCGGCTGATCGCTTCGGCGACCCGGTTGATGAAGTAATTGGACAGATCGGTTTCGATTGCACTGAGGTCCCGGTCACTGCCCTCGTCCTCGGGGGGCAGGCACAGCAAATCGGACAGGATGATGCGAAATTGATCGCCGGAGGTGTACCAGACCGATGGCAGTCGATCCTTGATCTCGGCGACGCAACACAGGTCGTGCCGCGGGATTTCACTGAGGATCTTGTCGTACGATTCGGTCGTGATCGCTCCCAGATCCAATTTGGCACTGAATCCGGTCGCCTCGACCCAATAGTCCGAGAAGAACGACGTTGACTTCGAAATCCAAGTTCGAATGGCAACGGCAGTGTCATCCAGGGCAGCAATGTCACGAAAATCGAACGGACGCACGTTCATTGAACCTTGAAATCCTGGAAAAGGACATCTTGAATTCGCTCGATGCCGTCGGTGAACAGCATCGCGTTGAATTTGTCGTGGATTTCACGTCGCAGCAGGTTGTGCCCGAGTTTCCCGCGGACGTCTTCCAGCTTTTTGTCGCGCAAATGTGCGATCAGCCAGTTCTTCAGGACAACGTTCTTGTCCTCCACCAACTTCGTGATCGCTTCCTGTTGCGAGGCCGCGATTTGCAGAGAAAACGTGCAGGTCAGGTAGCGCGAATAGCGGTCATCGTTCAAATTCACCACGACTTCGTCAAAGTCCACGAACGCCAGCTTGTCATCCGGCTCGGGGATATCCATGCGGTCTTCATCTACCGGGCTGCGGTGAGCCGACTTGGGATCCGAAGGCAGCACGAACATCGGCACCGCCACTCCGGTACCGGCGCCCATCACGAAAACGGCACCCCAGATCACAAGCTTGGAGAGCATGCCGGATTTCTTTTTGTCGTCCGCTCCGGACTCGTTGTCGTCTGCCATGAATCGTTGAGGTGTTGGAAGGGAATGGGTCACACGGCGATCCATCCGATCGCCGCGTGATGTGGCGTTTGGCTGGTGCGGCCAAGACCGACGCTGGCCGGTCACCCGCCATCTTTGCGTGACCGGTTCATCTTTCCGTGTCGTTACAGCTTATCGTCCGACCCGGGTGACGGAATTCAGTCGGGACCTGTCTTTCAGTACCCGATGAGGGTTAACCCCCACAAGCGCAGCCGTGCCTGGCCGGGCGGTTCGGCCGACGCCCCATGCCGCCCGGGTGGGCATCGGGACGACGCCTCTGGGCGGGATTGTGGGTTTTCCCTCGTGCGTTCTTGCCCAAGCCGGCCCAATAATCTCACCGCCAGACGCCGGATATTCGACATAACCAATACCTACGATCGCTGTTGGTCTCCGTGTCCCCTGACCCGCCGCGCTCGCTCCATGGATAGGAAGGTCGAATGATCAACGGACTCTACAGCGGCGCCGCCGCGATGCAGACATTGGCAAAGCAACAGGAGCTGATCAGCAGCAACCTGATGCACGCCAATTCGAGCGGACACCGACGCGTTCAACCGGCAATCAAGCAGCGATTTGAAGAGACATCACCAAACACCACCTTGGATCTGGGCCCCGAAGTCGAAGCGTTGACGTCGGATTTCACCCCGGGGCGGATCACCCCGACGGACCGACCGCTGGACATCTCGATCGCCGGCGACGGCTTTTTCGTTTACGAAAACGGTGGCCAACCCTACCTGACTCGCAACGGCCGACTGTTCCGCGACCCCGAGAGCAACACGCTGGTCAATGAAGAGGGCGTTCCCATCCGCGGTGAAAACGGTCCGATCACCATCGACCGCGATGTCTCGGACCGCGAGATCACGATTTCATCCGACGGCACGGTTTCGGCCGGCGACCGGGAGGTCGGCCGAATTCAAGCGGTCGCTTACGAAAACAACGGAACGCTGATTCCCGTCGGTGCCCTCGGTTTTACCCCCGGCCCCGATTCGATCGAAAGCGATGCCCCGGTCAAGATCACGCAATTCGGCCACGAACTTTCCAACGTTCAGCCGGTTTCGGAGCTGATCGCGCTGATCGTCAACACGCGACAACACGAGGCGGTCGAGAAAGCCACGCGAACACTCTCGGACTCGCTCAAAGAATACATCCGATCATAACCCGCTTGAGAACCGCATAGGTATTCCATGTTAAAAGCATTCTATTCCAGCGCCACCGGCATGCGCGCCCAGGAGTTGATGATCGACAACACGGCCAACAACTTGGCCAACGTCAACACAACGGGCTTCAAAAAGAAGCACATCAATTTCGCCGACTTGCTGTACGACACCAAGACGCCGCCCGGTGCCGCCTCGGCCAACGGCGAGATCAAGCCGATCGGGCTGCAGATCGGCAGCGGGGTGCGGGCCGTCGGCACCACCAGCCTGTTCGCCCAGGGAACACCCACCGAAACGGGAATCGATACCCACATGGCGATCGAAGGCGACGGTTTTTTCAAAGTCACCCAAGGCAACACGATCGCCTACACCCGCGACGGTAACTTTACGCTCAATGACCAGGGCCAGATGGTCACCGGCGACGGTTTCCTATTGGATCCGCAAATCACGATTCCCCAGCAAGCGACCAACCTGTCGATTTCGTCGACCGGCGTGGTCAGCTACCAGATCGACGGGGTTTCGACCGTCGGACCCACGATTCAACTCGCCCGGTTCACCAACCCCGCCGGCCTGCAGAACCTGGGAAGCAATCTGTACATGGAAACCGCGGCCTCGGGCGCCGAGATTCTCGGACAACCCGGACAACAGGGCAACGGCCAGATCCGACAGCGATTCATCGAAGGATCCAACGTCGAGGTCGTTTCGGAACTGGTGTCGCTGATCACCGCCCAACGGGCCTACGAGATCAACTCGCGGGCGATCCGTGCCGGCGATGAAATGCTCTCCTCCGCAAGTGACCTGGTTCGGTAACGATGATAAAATCGGTTCGATACGCAATGCTGCTGATCAGTTTCCTGATCTTCACCCCGCCGGACGCCTCGTCGGCCGGCGACGTGGTCGTTGCGCTGCACCAGACGTCCGCGCCGGTCGCCGATACGACCGTTCGCGTCGGCGACATTGCCAACGTCCTCCACGCCACACCGTCACAGCGACGCGAGATCGAGCAACTCGACTTGGAATCGCTGCGTGACCAGGACGATTGCTCGATCACACGAAAGCAAGTCGAGATGCGTCTGTTGCTGGCCGGGTACGAGCGTGATTCGTTCAACATCATCGGACCATCCACGGTGTCGATCCGACGCTCCTCGCCGGCAAAGCTGCGCAGCAAATTGGAACAGCTGCTCGAATCAGAACTCGGCGAACAGTTCGCCGTCGCCCCCGAACGGGTCGCCATTCGCCTGACACAAACGCCCCAGTTGGCCACGTTGGAACAGAAGCTGGCCGCAGGCGAGTTTGCCGTGGAGCTGATCCCGCGCAATGAGTTTCCGATCGGCCGCACCAGGCTGGCCGTCGCGATCATCGATTCGGCCGGCAACCAATACGCGCATTCGTTTGACGCCCAGGTCAGCCTTTCTATGACCGTCGCGATCGCCAGCCAGCCGATCGCTCAGGGCACCGTGCTGAAACCCGACATGTTTCGCCTGGTCGAACGCTCGATCACCCAAAGTGCTGACTATGCCAATCCCGACAACGCCGTCGGACGGACCGCAAGCCGCTACATCGCCAGCAACTCCATTCTGTTGACCAATCATTTCCACAGCACTCGGTCGGGCAATTCCGAAACCGTCAAGCGAAACGACTTGGTCGACGTCGTGATCAGCGTCGGCCAGGGCGAGATCCGTCTCAAGAATGCCCGAGCGATGGAAGCGGGACAGATCGGTGAAACGATCGAGATTCTCAACCCACAAACCAACCGGCGTTTCAACGCCTCCATCATCGGACCCAACCTGGCAACCGTTTCTTCGACCCCACGGAGGCGATAACGATGCATCAAGAACATCACACGCTACGCCATGAACATCACCCGCTACGCCAAGTGATCCCGTCGTCGGTCATTGTCACGTTCATCAAACCGACGCTCGTCCTGCTGGCGATCGCTGTGACCACACAACCGTCGCTGGGGCAGAGCCTGTTCGAGCGGCGCAGCAATAATCAGATCGATCAGTATCGCGACTACGCCGCCCGCAACCGCGGTGACACGTTGTCCATTCTGATCGCCGAAAGCACGGATGTCGAAAACCGCGATGAACGATCGATGGACAAGACGGGCAACTCCTCGTCCACGCAAGGATTCGACTACGGTCTCGGCGGTACGATCGGCACCGGCAGCGGCAGCGCGGAATTGGGCACCAACACGGCCAATCAACGCGCGTTCACCGGCGATGCCGAATTCCGCAGCGAACGACAGATTACCGACCGATTCAGTGTCATGGTGGTCGATGTCTTACCCAACGGGAACCTGGTCGTCGAGGGAACGCGAAAGATCTCGGTCCAGGGCGACGCTCGGGATTTGAAGCTGACCGGAATCGTGCGACAGTACGACATTTTGCCCGGCAACACCGTTCCGTCCTACTTGGTGGCCGACCTGCGTTTGACGCTCGATGCTGAAGGCGCCGAACAGGCCTACACCAACCAAGGCTGGCTCAGTCGCCGATTCAATCGTCTTTGGCCTTTTTAATTCTCGCGGGCGCAACCCGATTCATGCAGACTCTTTCAAAACATTCACGACTCGCGTTTTCCACGCTCTGTCTGGCCGCACTGTTGATCAGCAACAGCAGTGTGGTGGCGCGTGCCCAGGTACTACAGGAACCGTTGCCGCCACCGCCCGCGACGACGCCCGGACCGGGTTCGACCCTCACTCCGCTGGCTCCGCTGGCTCCGCTGCGGCAAGACCCCAGTGTTCGGATCAAGGACATTGCGTTCGTCGAAGGCGACCGCGTCAACCATGTTTCCGGTGAAGGCTTGGTGTTCGGGTTGAGCGGAACGGGGGGCAAGTCCCAACAGACGCGGCAGATGCTGGCCAACTATTACCTGCGTCGCGGGGTACGTGTCGGGCAAGTCGATACGAAGAACATTTCGGCCGTGATGGTGTCGGGAAAGATCCCCGCCTACGCACGACCCGGCGAGACGATTCTGGTGACGGTTTCGGTCGCCGACGATGCATCAAGTTTGCGTGGGGGAACACTCAATCAAACGGCGTTGCGTGGGATCGATGATGAGATTTACGCGATCGCCCAGGGTGCGATCATCGGCGGCGGCATCTCGGCCGAAGGTGCCGGAGCCAACGTGCAAAAGAATCACCCGACGGTCGGGGTTTGCGAAGCCATCGTCGAACGCGCGGTCCCCTGCGGAACGATCGTCGACAACGGAAGTCTGCGTCTGGTGTTGCGGAACAAGTCCTATTCGACGGCGACCGCGATCGGCAATGCACTGAACCGGATATTCCCCGGCCGCGCCCGAGCCCTTGATTCGGGGACCGTTCAGGTCTTTATCCCATCAACGTTTGCCAACAGCGTCACCGAGTTCATCTCGACGATCGGCAACTTGCGTGTCGAACCGGACACGCCGGCCCGGGTGGTGATCAACCAAAAAACCGGGTCGATCGTGCTGGGCCACAACGTCAAGATCGCGCCGGTCCTGTTCGCCAGCGAAAACATTGTTATCGCCACCACCGAAACGCCGATCGCGTCCCAGCCCAACCCGTTGGCCGGAGGCGACACGGTCGTCCTACCGCGAACGGGAATCGATTTGTTTGAATCCGGCGGACGCTACAACGTCTTGCCCGGGGGCATGACGGTCGGCGACTTGGCGACGGCCTTGAATTCACTGGCCGTTTCACCCACCACCCTGATCAGCATCATGACGACGTTACGCAATCAAGGCGCCCTGAAGGCCGAATTGGTCATCGAATAATTCGCAGGAGACAGATGCTATGGAATCCATCGGAAACAACATCAGCGTGGGATTGCCCAGTCAGATCGCGGCGGCGGCCAAGGGCGGCGATCCGTCTCTGGAGCAGATCAAGGAATTGGGCACCGAGTTTGAAAGTGTCTTTCTGTCGATGCTGATGAAAGAGATGCGAAACTCACTCGAAGACGGCCTCTTCGGCGGCGACGGAAGCGACTCCTTCGGCGGCATGTTTGACCTGTTTATCGGCCAGCACCTCGCCCAGTCCAACGCGATCGGCGTCAGCGATCTGTTGGTCGAACAGTACTCCAAAACACAAGCCGACGGCGGGCAAGAACCATCATCCGGCGTCTCGTTCTCCGCCTGACACCACCTTTTGCACCACCCTGCGTCGCCACGGTCCATTGACCTTGGCTCGAACACTCTTTCGGACATCCTTTACATTCGGTGACTCAACGATGAATCAACAAACGGAACGACTGGGCGTCCTCGTCGAGCGGCAGTTGCAATTGGAATCGGGCGTTGCCGACGCGCTCGATGCACTTAACGACGAGATGGCCGCTCTACTGGACAACTCGGGGATCTATGGTCCCAAACAATCCGATCTGCAACAGCTGTCCCCGCTGCTGGAGAGGCTGCAACACTGTCAAGCCGACAGCCGCAAATCACGCCAGATCCTCAGCCGCTACGTCGGCGTCAAAGCGTCCGAGCAGCTTGAGGCAACTCAGCCGTCTGAGGCGTCGAGTGAAACCGACGACAGCCTGACGTCGATCAAAACGATTCTGGCCAGATTGCCGGTCGCGGAATCCGAGCGGCTCGATGCCAACCGTCGCCGCCTCCACGATCGGCTCGTTGCCGCCCAACAACGGCTGACGGCCAATCAGGTGGTCATCTTTTATTCCACCGAGTTTCATCGTCGTTATCTGCTCGGTGTGTTGCAGTGCGACGTCGATGAAGCCAGCTACCAAGCCGATGGCCTGGCGTTCAAGCTCCCCACAGAAAAAATCATCGGAAGGAATTGCTAACGATGCCAAACTTCTCAATCGGCCTGTCCGCCCTGCGAACCAGCCAATTCGCTTTGGAGGTGGTCTCCAATAATATTTCCAACGCCAACACCGATGGGTACCACCGGCGACGGCTTTCGATGGAATCGACTCCGCCGAATTTCACCGGCGGCTTTCGTGTCGGCAACGGCGTCACGATCTCAGGGATCACTCGCATCCGCGACCAGGTCACCGAATCATCCTTGACCAGCGTCATTTCCGATTCCAACGACGTCGATCAGCTGTTGACCATCGAGCGAAAGATCGAGTCGGCACTGTTGACCGGTGACAATTCGGTCGGACGACAACTCGATCAGTTCTTCGCCGAGTTCACGAATTTGTCGGCGTCCCCGAACGAGCCCGCACAACGATCGGCCTTGCTGGAAACCGGCAAACAGTTATCCGGCGGTCTGCGTGATGCGGCGCAACAGTTGACCGAACTGAAGAACAACGTTCGGCTGCAAATTGAAAACGAAATTGAATTGCTCAACGGTGACCTGCAAGAATTGAGAGACGTCAGTTTCGAGATTTTCAAGTTCTCCGCACAGGATATCGAGCGGAACAATGAATTAGACCAGCGTGACGCCGTGCTGAACCGGATTGCGGAAGTCGTCGGCATTTCTCGCAACGAACAACCCGGCGGACAGTTGCATCTGACCATCGGACACCACAGCATCGAACAGGGCAGCCACCCCAGTTCCTTGTCCGTCGTCGAAGCGGGCGAACAGTTGGAGATCTACTTGGACGATTCCGATCGGCCCTTGTCGATTGAAACCGGTCGGCTCTCGGCGCTGGTGGAAGCCTACAACGAGATCATCCCGGCCTTCGAGGAAAAGCTGGACCAAATCGCGGGTCAATTGATCCAGAGCGTTAACACCGTTCATTCGACGGGGATCGGCAGCGCGGGATCGTTCACCAATCTGGTCGGCAATGTCAACGTCTCGGACACCGATGTGCCCTTGTCCGAAGTGTTCCCTGAGGGGGATTTGACCGCCGGCGAACTCACCCTGTCGGTGATCGATGCCAACGGCGATCGACAAACGCACGTCATTTCCATCGATCCCGACGTCGACACGCTCGAGGACGTGGCGTCGCAATTGACCGGAATCTTGGGCATCACCGCATCGATCCGGGCGGTCAGCAACCAGTTTCAAATCACGACGGGTGCGGACCTTGAATTTGATTTCGCCGGTGGCGTGGAAACCAATCCTGACCTGTCGCTGTTTACCGGCACCAGCGTCGCGACCGTCTCGGGCACCTACACCGGCGGCACGAACGAAACGTTGACGGTCGAGATCGAGGGCACCGGACAAGTTGGTAGCGCCGCATCGCTGTTCGCAAACATCTATTCCTCCAGCGGTGCGTTGCTGACTCGCGTGAACGTCGGCGACGGATACGAGGCGGGTTCAGCGATCCAACTCGACGACGGTGTCGAAATCGCGTTCAGCGCCGGCACGATGAACGATGGCGATGAATTCTCGACGCGTTTGACGGGTGAACCGGACCAGACGGGGATCCTGGCCGCGCTGGGCATCAACGCCTTCTTCAGCGGAACCGATGCCCATTCGATCCGAGTCGACGCGTCCGTCGCCACCAATCCCGACCGAATCGCGACGGGCCGATCCGGCGAAGCCGCCGACACCAGCAACCTCGCTCGCTTCATCGCCATTGATGACGCCGCGACGATGCCCGGTGGTCGCACGATCGGACAGTACGCCAGTGAAATGGGGACCGAGATCGGTTTCGAGATCAATTCCAACACCGCGTTGAGCACCAGTTTGACCACGTTCCAACTGCGGCTGGAAACCGAGAGAGACGCCAAATCAGGCGTCGATCTGAACGAAGAATTGGTCTATTTGCAGGAATATCAAAAGTCGTACGAGGCGGCCGTCCGAATCATTCAGGCGACCGACGAAATGCTCTCCGAACTGTTCAGAATCATAGGCTAATCCGATGGATGCTCGAGTTACCTCGCAAACGTTTACACGTAATGCGATCCATTTCACCTCGTTGCACAGCTCGCGATTGCTGACCGCCCAACGGCAGATCACATCGGGGTTGCAGTTCGAACTGCCGTCGGAAGAACCGGTCGCCTATCGACAAGTTCGATCGCTGGAAACCCGCTATGTCGAATTGCAAGCCGACAAAACCGTCATCGGACGGGCGACCTCGACGCTCAACGCCAGTGTCTCCCAATTCCAAGACGTCAGCGAACTGATCACGCTGTCCAAAAACCTGGTGCAGCAAGGGATTCAAGCACTGGATTCTGACGAGCGCAATGCGTTGGCCACCGAAATCGACGCGCTGTTGGCCCAAGCGAAACAAATCGGGCTGGCCAAATTCAACGAGAACTACTTGTACGGGGGCACACGATCCAATCAGCCTCCGTTCGCATTCGGCGAACCGGTGCGTGAAAATGGAATCTTGGAAGTCAGCTACCAAGGGTCTCGGCAACGCAGCCAAACCCACATCGGTGACTCGATCTCGATCGACACCTACTATGACGGGTCGAAAATCTTCGGAGGCTCCGGACGCGAATCGACCGTGCTGGTTGGAACCACCGGAGCGAAACATGGCGGCGGGACCGATACGCTGATCGGTCGAGCCACGTTGCGGGTTCAGCACGACAGCACCAGCTATGCGGGCGGCTCCGGTGTGCTCGCCGGAACCGGCTCCGCGGCAGGCGATACCATCCTCGGCCCGGCCGGCGCGCATCAGTTGACGATCGTCGATACATCCGGCGACGGTTCGGCCGGAACCATCTCTCTCAACGGAGCCGAACCGGTTCCGTTTTCCAATACGGACACAAACTTGCGTGTGCCGGGCTTTTTCGGCCAAGAGGTCTATTTGGACACCACCAGCATCGCGGCCGGTTTCAATGGGACCGTGGATATCACATCGACGGGAACATTGAGCGTCGACGACGGAGCATCGACCATTCCGATCGACTTCAGTTCCAGCCAACTCGTTTCCGATGTCGATAGCGGGCGATTCGTCACCATCGACTCGAGCAACATCCGTTCGACCGGCGACGATTCGTTAGAGTTCCCCGGTACGTCCAACCTGTTCCAAGTCCTTCACGCCACCGCCGCGGACCTTCGCAACAGCAGGGAGCTGAGTTCGGCCGAGTACGGAAAAGCACTCAACCGGCGTCTGACGGAACTGGACCAGGCGGCCAGTAAGGTGTTCAGCGTGATGGGCGAACAGTCGACTTCGTTGCAAACGATGCAGACGATGGAGTTCCGCGTCGATGATTTGATGCTTTCGGTCGAATCGAATATCGGTGAAATTCAAGCCACCGACTTTCCCGATGCGGTGCTGCGTCTGGAGAACTCACAGACGCTGCTGCAATACACCTATGCCGTCACCGCGAATTTGAATTCGCTGGGGCTGTTGGAGTTCTTGCGATAGCGATGTCGGTTCAGGATGCCGCGGGCTTGCGAAAACGCAACAGATAGTTTTCCTCGAATGCCGGCACCTGGACTTCGTCGATAAATTCGAACCCGCCCTTTTCGATCTCGCTGCGAAACACGTCCTTGCCGGCGCGGACATGCCCGAGGATGAATTCGCGTGACTTTCCGGGAATCCGATCAAAGTCGATGACGATCAAGGACCCGCCCGGCTTGATCGCCTTGTAGATCGAATCGACCGTCAAATGCGGATACTCAAAGTGATGGTAGGTGTCGCAGATAAACGCGATATCAATCGAGTTCGGTGGCAGATTGACCGAACGGTCCGAGCAGAGCACACCGGTTAGATTGTGCACGTTGTCTTCGCGCGCCTTCGTATTGATGTGTTCCAAGAAACGGGGCGAGATGTCGACGGAAAAGACCCAGCCATTCTCTCCCACGGCATTGGCGAACAGCCGGCTGTAGAAACCGGTACCGGCACCAATGTCGGCCACGCTCTGACCGGGCTTGATGCCGCACGCCTCCAACACATCCTGACGCCCCGCGTAGACCTCGCGGCTTTCGACTTCGAATCGCCCCATCCATTCACTGACGTCTAACTCGGGGTCGACAAACTGGTCGTTGATCCCGGGTTTGACACTCTGCTCGGCCACCACGGTCGCGTCCTGGGTAAACGCCGAGGTGAGTCCGAGCAGCAATACCGACACAAACGCGACCGCCAGCCTGAGCGAAACTGCGACCCGGGCGAATCGGGACGACGTTTTAACCGGGGACGTCTCGGCCGCACGTTTCGATTGTTTGCAAACACTCATCTCAGGGGAGCCTTGGTAGGAAAGGGGGCGAGACCGAACGAGTCCCCAGAGCGACGAGGACAAACCCGCACCTGAGGGGAAACAGCCATCTGTGAAAGTCCAATATTCCGAGAAGCTAAAATAGCAGCCGCGGTTTCGTTTTGCACCCTGTTGTTTGAGGCTTACAGTTTTGAGATGGACAGATCTCCTTCATGAGCAACGTTCATCGCCTTGATGCACGGCGGCAATCGAACACGCGGCCAGCTGATCCTCCCCCGTCTTTGGCCCATCCAATCATTCGACCAAGACCGCTGCATGATCAATTCGCATTCCCCTCTCCTGCCCGACCGTCCCCCCTTTGACAGCGTGGTACCTGCAGTGTCCTTGGCAAAGATGTCGAATTCACCGCACCCCTCCGCGGCGGATTCAGACTCGGTGCTCAGCGTGCTTGTCGTCGAGGACAATGATCTGGATTTTTTGCAAGTTTCGAAAAACTTGCGTCACGGACGGAAGCGAATCTCGCTCTCACACGCGACATCGTTGGGGGCTGCCCTTCAAGAACTGGACCTTCGAAACTTTGACGTCATCCTGACCGATCTCAGCCTTCCCGACTCAAGTGGCCTGGAAACCGTCACACGATTGAAAGCGAAGTGTGATGATGTCCCGATTCTGGTCCTGACCGGGCTCGACGATGAAGCGGTCGAGCGGGAAATCCTTCATGCCGGTGCACAAGACTTTCTGCCCAAAGGCCTCGCCAACAGCAGCTGGACACGCAAAGCGATCGAACATGCCGTCCAGCGGCAACAGTCCATCAACGAAATGAGCCGAGTCACCGAGGAACTGCAAGCCAGCCACCGTCTGCTGCGCGAACAAGCCGAATTGAGGGAGCAGGACAACCAGAAATTAGAACGATTGCACCAAACGGCGCACGAGTTTTTGGCCAAAGCCTCGCACGACATCCGCAATCCATTAACCGTCATCAAAGAACACGTCTCGATCGTCCGCGAGGGATTGGCCGGCCGAATCAATCTGGAACAGGCCGCAATGTTGGAAAAAGCATTGATTCGAGCCGACGACGTGAACAACAAATTGGACGACTTGCTCGATTCGAGCAAGCTCGATTCGGGACTGCTCGATATCTGTCGCCGGCCCTGCCACGTCCAGGAGATCATTGACTCGGTTCGCGAAACGATTGAGCAGCGAGCCGCGATGCGGAACGTCAAATTGGAAATTCAATCGCAAATCGAAACCCCGATCGCATACTGCGACGGTCAAAAGATCTGTCGCGTCCTGGTTTGCCTGGCCGTCAACGCCATCAATGCCTGCAGCGATTCGGGGAACGTGCGGATTTGGGTGCGTTACGATGAACCCGATCAACACATTCGAATCGGGGTCAACGACGATGGGATCGGCATCCAGGCTCGCCAGCGTGATCAACTCGCCGCCCGCTTTGCCAGACCCGGGCTGACGACTGATCCCGATGACAAACTGTTGGGACTGGGCTTGTCGATCGCCGCCCGCTTCTGCCGACTGAATCTCGGCCAGCTGCACGTCGAGTCCGAACCCGGTTTGGGATCGATCTTCTGGTTCAGTCTTCCGGTCGTGGGCAGCGATCAAATCTTTCCGCGGTGGCTGGAATTGCAATCCGCGCCGATGCAATACGTCCAACTTCTCTCGTTCCACCTGAACGATCAATGCACGCCGGCAGAAAAACGAGACAGCGAACTGTTGTTGACCTTCCTGACGGAAAATCACGAGCTGCTTATCCAAGCCTCCGATGCGCAGTGGTGGCTAGCGACCAGTTCGATTTTTCCCAACGTCGACGCACGCTTGAAGAAGGCAACCGATGACATCGCACGATTGACCGAAGTGCGTGCCGCCAACCCGGCCTTTGACATCGGCATCCAAACCCGCGGCACCTGGGGCTTGCAACGCCCCATCGAGGAAATCGATGCGGCGTATCAACAGATCGTGCAGGGCGAATGCCTACGGTGAACTTGAGATCTCAGTCGGCGTTCTGTTTTCACTGGAGAATCAAACAGGCTCGCAAAGTCTGGTCCACGGATGCGGTCTTCTCCCCCCAAGAAAGCCACCCCCACTCCATCGCGCACCCAAGTCACGGTGACTAACGATCGTCGATCCATTAGGTGCCGCTAATCTGTCAGCGTCGGCAAGCGGCTACTTTGCGTCTCGGTCGCTGGTACCGACCGGGTATCAAAAAGATCAGCGCGGGGGAACGCTTGGTGTTCGGCTTCGTCTTCGAGCAGAGCTTTCAATAGAGGTTCGAGCCGAGTCCAGATCTCTTGGTCTTTCTTGATCAACTGAGCATCTATTTCCTGACAACGTTGCTGAATCTTTTCATTCGGATCACCGGTCATCACGATCACCGAGGTATGGCTCAACCGTTCGTCCGTGGCCATCATCTCTGTAACGCTGACACCGTTTCCTCCCGGCATTCGGACGTCCAACAACGCGATGTCCGGTGCATAATAGTCGGCGTTGGCGAGCGCATCCATGGCGTCGCTGCACGTGATCACGTCCAATCCCAGTTGACTGCAGCGGACGCTGAGTAGCTGCAGAAGGTCTTGATCGTCATCGGCGATAAGGATTTGTTTCACGGTCATTTGGTTCTCCATGGGTTGGCGGTTGTCGCTGACAATTCAGGTAAGGCACGAGCTCAGAAATCGGTTGCAGTGGTTCTCAACGCATTTAGACCGGCTGGCCCAACCTGGACGTTAGGGAGCTTCGGTTCGTTTTTCTAACTCGATGAAGGATTGCATTTCGCTGAGCAAAACATCGAAGTGAATCGGCTTATGAAGAAATCGGTCTGCCCCCAAGGAAAGCATTTCTGAACGCAGTTCGGGGTTACGCATCCCCGTCAATACAATCACGGGGATCCGCTCAGTCACCTGGTTGTTCCGCAATGATTGCAACACAAACCGACCGTCGCCTTGGGGCATGGAGATATCCATCAGAATCAGATCGGGATGATCGGTAATCGCTTCCCAAAACCCTTGCGTGCCGAAGTAGGCGATCAAGACTTCTGCCAAATACGCACTCAGCCGCACTTCCAACGTGCGACAAATCTCGGGATCATCATCGATGCATAGGATCCGTGGTGTCGAAGTCGCCTTGGATGGATCGCTCCACTCTCCGTCGATCCCGCACAACTTCCGCTTGGCCAAGCGGGCTTGTACGAGATGCTGTAAGGGACGTCGGCTCGTTCGAGAGTACTTGCTGATCAAACTTGACATTTTGGTTCTCCAGGTGGGGAATCGGAGTGGGAGCCAGTGCAGAGCAAACAGGATGCGTCACGTGTGCAAATCATCGATGGAACATTCGGGGAGGTATCCGTGCAGGGGTGATCAAGACTTGCGATTGCTGCAATTCAAAGATAGTTTGGTTGGTCATGTGATGCAGACCTGTCCAGCGGGCGTGAAGGAACACCGACAGTCGGCCGGCTCGCAACGTGTCTTCAATAGAAGTCACATGTTCCAATTATGTATCATCCATTTCATTTCCGGTGCCAGCTCAGTGGGTTGGCTCAATCCCATCAAGACGGCACCAAGACGGACGTCATCGACTGTCCAGGTAAACTTGGCGCAAATGGGATGTGCTGCTTGAGCGTTTTCACCAACAACTCGAAGTCGAGTGGCTTTTGCAAATAAGAGACAACACCCAACCCGAAAAGCTCGCGTTGCAAAAACTTACTCCCTTGCCCCGTCAGCATGATGACAGGAATGTCCCGTGTAAGCGGGTGCGATTTCAATCGGCCGTTAATGTATTGGCCCTCGCCATCGGGCATATTGAGATCGCAGACGATCGCTTCGGGTCGAAGTTGCACGGCAGACCAGTAACCTTCCATGCCCGAAAATGCTCGGGCAACATTGATGCCGAGCTTTTCAAGTCGCAACTTGATTGCGAGGGTAATGTCCGGATCGTCGTCAATACACAGAACGGTGGGGCGACTTTCACGCGTTGCCCCCGCTTCCCCATCGATCGATTTCGCAGATACCTTGCGATGTGGACTGTCCCAATCGAGCAACTCCTCGATATGACCGAGGACATCGGGCCAGGCGAGCAGTTCTTTTTGCAGGAATCGAATTCGATCAGCGCAAGAATGTTTCGGCTGCATTTCCTCTATGTCATTGCCGACGACAATGACTCGCAGTCCCACCATCTCTTCATCATTGGAGATCAAGTCGTAAATCCCCATCCCGGCAGACATGTCGATGTCCAAAATCAATAAATCAGCGTTCCGTTGACGCAACTCATCCAAGGCCTGAATTGCCGTTGTCGCAACATAGGGATCCAGGCCAGACTTTCTACAGCGTCCGACCAAGGATCTGAGCAATTCTGGCTGCCCGTTGGCGATCACGACCACCGGCATCTTGATCTCTACATCCGAGTTACATTCCTGAAATTGGTGTAGTTGCTGATTGCAGTTCAACAGCATGTCAATTGTTTTCGTTTGCATGTTTTTCGTTCTCATGATGGGTTTATGACTTTTGCGTTACGACTTTGACTAATCGGCTCATTGTTTGTCGGGTTCGCACAGCAAGCCGCTTGTACGAAGTCATGTAGATTGAGGATTGTGAACTGCGAAGCGATGCCGACAGACGGGGTGACTGGCGGACAGCTTTTTGAAGAATGGTCCGACTTGCCTCTCCTGGTCGCCACATCTCGCGGTCGTAGTGTAATGTGATCAGGCGGGCACCTTCTCTCTCTCAACGAGGGCGGTGTTGACGGCGTCGAGCAGCACTTGATGTTCGTACGGCTTGGACACGAAAAACCGGGCACCGGCGTCCAGTGCTGCGGAACGAGCCATCAAGCTTGCCGACAACATCACAACCGGAATCTCTTTGGTCACGTCCTGTTGCTTTAGCTCCATTATTGCTTCGACCCCATTCTTCCCCGGCATCCGCATGTCCATAACAATTGCATCGGGACGTCGTCTTGTTGCCTCCGATACGCCGCTGCTGCCATCATTTGCGGTGATCGTTTCGTAGCCGTTCTCGTGCAGTCGGATGCAGATCACACGTGCGATCATCGGGTCGTCTTCGACGACCAGGACTGTTTTTTGATTAAGCATGTTGAGGCTCCTCGCTGCTGAGTAAGAATTCAACCTGATCGAGAATGTCAGCCGAACGTGAGGCTGCATCCCAGGTCCCCAGGATTCGAAAGTCCAGCTTCACGAGCAAGTCGTTAGGCCGATTGCGATTGACTTGATTGCGACACTCTTCGATCCGGGCAATAAACGGGTGCAAGTCACTAGCCGTTGCCGGGTGAATGAGAATCCACTTCGTTTGGCAAATCCGAAATATAACGTCATCGCGTCGTTGGAAATCACTCAAAAAGTGGTCCACGTTGTCGGCCGTTTCCTCACCCTCCTCAGAGGCGATTTCGATCTGAATGAGCGACACGATCGATTCAGCTCTATAACGCGTCGTAATACGGCTGAGATACCGTTTTGTCACCTCTCTGGGAAGCGCTGCCGGGATGGTGAATGAGAACGTACTGCCTTCGCCGACCGAACTTTCGACATCAAGTCTTCCATAGTTCAGGTCAACCAGCTCCTTTGCAATATTAAGCCCCAACCCGAAACCCTTGGTACAGTCTCGCGGATCAGACTCGACTTGACGGAATCGTTGAAAAATGGAATCAAGTTGGTCCGGAGGTATTCCTCGACCACTATCCTCGATTTGGACTTTAACGTCCTGGGAATCGGATTGGAGTGTTGCGGAAATGTTCACGCGCCCCGATGTATCACAGAACTTGATCGCATTGATGGCGAGGTTGACAAGCACGCGATTGATTGTATCCGGATCGCAATATACCTCAGGAAGGCCCTGAACGCTTTCGATTGTCAGTTCCACACCCTTGACCGTGGCTTTTTTGTGAAGTGAGGGATGAACGTGGCCCAAGATGTCTGATAGGCGGCAGCGACGACGTCTGACTCCGAGTCTTCCCGCTTCCAATTTGCTCACGTCGAGCATGTCGTCGACCATGTTGTTTAGATCGCAGGAACGATCGGAGATAATGTCGAGTATTTGGCATTGATTCTCTGTCATCGCTCCAAAGCTCCCGTCTCGCAAAAGGTGACAATATTCATTGATCACAGTTAATGGAGTTCGGAAGTCATGCGAGACATTGTCAACAAAACGTCGGGCGTTCTCGCATTGCTGTTCGAGATGCCGATTACGTGTTTCTAGAGACCGAATTCGTCCTTCGATCTCTTCGATCGATCGCTGACGCCGCACCAAATGCTCTAACGTTTGATCCAGGCATTCTGTGGTCAGTGTTTCCAGCACCACGACTTCTTGAGTCGAATGCCCATGTACCTGTCGCTGGATCTCAGCACCGGCGTGGTTACTTGTCGCGATGAGAGGCAGGTCGATGACCGCCCTTTCGGGAGGAATCGACAGGTCGTCAGGGGGCGAATCGAGGTCGACCAATAGCACGTCATAAGAAGCAGATTGCGTTTGTCGAAATGCCTCTGAGAGACTTTCGGCGGTGCCAAGATGATAGGTACCGTGCTGAACATCGGACAACAGGCCGCTCACCCGAGTGATGTAATTTGGATCCTGGCTGACCAACAGCACATAAGTGTTCTTCGGCATCGTTTCCACTTCTCCGGTTATTTAATCTGGCTTTTTCGCATTACGCATTGTTTCAATCGCATACCGCTGCAGGCGATCACGCGATCATCTGACGTCATTCCGCAGCATCCGCAGGTGATGAATTCAACGCTGCGCGGGCATACCGTGTTTAGATAGACTACGTTGCTTGCATCTGTGCGACGTGGGACATTTCCTGACCCGGACTGGTGTTGATGCGAGAGGCGCGTGGACTGAGATCGTGAACAGACTAAGAGCTCGATTGCGGCGAGATCGTTGTGCCGCTCCCGTTGCTGGAAGGCCTGTTTAAACGAGTTTTGCTGGCGTCTTTTATTCTCTTTCGTGTTCCAAACGGAGCTTCACGCGTACCCGCGGCAAGCAGTGAATGCATTCTTGTACTTCATAAATGATTTCATCGACGTCGGCGGGGATGTCCTTCCAGTCCATCGAACGTCCCGCACTCTCGATTCTTGCTGCTAAATCTTGGACAGAGTCGGCACAGAGAATCGATGCCACACCCTTGAGGGAGTGGGCGGTCTGAGTTAACGCAATGGCGTTCCGTGAATCAGCATGCGATCTGAGTTGGTCAATCTTTTCACTAGCCCCCGACGCGAATTCGTCAAGAAGTGATTCTGCAAACTCTACGTTGCCAAGGCATCTGCTCATCAGAGAGCGTGTGTCAAACGGATAGTTCATATCGGCATGGTTTTGCTGTGGAGGCGGGGCCGATTCCAAATCCGCTGAATAGAATGCAGCAGAATCGCAATCGACGTGGAGCAGCGGGCGGCGGACGTGTGCAGTCGCATGCATCGTAGCTCGCTACCGAGACAGTTCATGTTTGGTGGCCGTTAAGGAGACACCAAGGGATCGAGTTGGCTCGAGGGTCCGTCCAAGATGGAGACCGTCGTCGTGTATTTCGTTTTGTCGACCAGGTACCTGCCAATCAAATTTCGAATGTGATGAATCTGCGCCGGCTTGGCAACGAAATCATCCATTCCGGAATCCAAGTATCGCTGGCGATCTCCGCGGATCGCCTTTGCGGTCAACGCGATGATCGGTGTCCGCCGTCCAGAACCATCACTTGCTTCAAAATGACGGATTCGTCGACTTGCCTCAAATCCGTCCATATTAGGCAATTCACAATCCATCAAAATGAGGTCATACGTCTGTTGCTGCGTGGCCTGTATTGCTTCAACCCCATCATTGGCGATGTCACATTTGCACCCAAGCAGTCGCAAGAGCTCGACCATGTACCCTTGATTGACTCGGTCATCCTCGACAAGCAAGACCATTGCATCCGCGACTATCGCTGGTAACCCCACAGAACGCCGAGCGGAAGTATCGTCAATCACGTTGCCGTCACAGAGCAAGATCGACTTCAACGCCTCCATCAGCTCATAGCGACGAAAAGGCTTGCGAAGCACTTCATCGATATGATGTTCTTTCTCTGCACCTGCACTGAGGTCAACATCGATAGAAGTAATCAAAAGCACTTTCGTCTCCGACACAGTGCGCAATTCCTTTGCCAGGTCGAGCCCGTTGCGTCCAGGCATTTTGTAGTCGATTAACGCAATCGAAAACGGTTTCCCGTCTTCACTGGCGCGTCTAGCCTTCGCAAGCGCATCGTCCACGGACGACGACGTAACGCAGGGCACCTCCAATTGATTTAGATACTCAGTGAGCATTTCACGATTCGTCTGATTGTCATCGACGACAAGGGCGGAATATTCGGCGAAACCTTTTAAAGTCACGACGGGGGCCGTTCGATCGGTGGTCAGTTCAACGGGCAATTCCAGTCGAAAAGTTGAACCATCCCCAACTATACTTTCCACTGAGACTGCCCCCCCCATCGCCTCTGCAAAAAGCTGGGCGAGATGGAGCCCCAGCCCGGTCCCTCCGTAACTGCGTGAAACGGACGAATTGGCTTGCGAAAAAGAATCAAAAAGACGGCCAATCTCGTCGGCTGAAATTCCGATGCCGGTATCCGAAACGGTAATGACGACGGTTCCTTGATTGCCGTGAGCGCGCGTGAGCCTCGCTCGCACATCAACCTCGCCCGCATCGGTAAACTTAATTGCATTGGAGATCAGGTTGTAAAGTATTTGTCGTATCCGATGGCTATCGGCTTTCACCGGCGCAAGCAAATGTTCGTCGACGCGGCAAATCATTCGCAGGCCCTTCTTTTCCGCCAGAACGCTCAATGTCATGCAGACATCGGTTAACATCCGCTCGAGGTCAACCTCCCTGCATTCCAGCTCCACTTTGCCCGCCTCGAGTTTTGAAAAGTCCAAAATATTATTGATAATATGCAACAGTGCTTCACCGCACTGACGACACGACTGGACATACCTTTCCTGAGTCTCGGTAAGCTCCGAGAGCGTGAGCAGGTCTGCCATGCCCAGGATACCGTTGAGCGGAGTGCGCAGTTCGTGAGTCATGCACGCTAAAAACCGGCTTTTCGCAAGACTGGCTTGTTCGGCAACTTCCTTTGCATGAAGCAGTTCTGTCTGCTGCGTGATCGAATCAGTCACATCAGAGAGTAGGACTTGAATCCCAGTGACGATTGCATCGGCGCTTTGGGTGACGTCACGAATGACTTTGACGAATCGTCCTGCAACTGCCCCCTGATTCTCCGGCCCCCGCAATTCCTCATTTCGGCTACCCGACTGCAAGACATCGTGATCCAGATTGGCCATCCGCTCAGCAATTTCGTAGGGGTACAGGTCATAGTCGGTTCTGCCGATGAGTTCCCAACGCTCCTTTCCCATCAACGTGCAAGCCGCCGCGTTCGCTGAAATGTATTCTCCCTCGATGGATTTGTACGCAATTCCAATCGGTAAAGTCTCTAGGATCGAGTGGTGTAGGAAATCAGTTTCACGCAAGCGTTTCAGCGCAGTTGCCCGGCCCTGCGATTCATCTTCGACCCTGGTGTTGAGCATCGAGATGTCTTCGAGGCCGAATAGGAGAGCGTCGATAAGTTGATTACCGTTGACGGGAAGGTCAAATTCCGCATCTAGAAACGCCACTCGTTTTCGCTTACCGACCGTCCCGCAGTTACGCTTGCGGTTTGGCAACGTCCATTTCACCATCCGGTCAATCAGATTGTCCCAGCCCCGATCTTTGCTGATGAATCCATCGACACCGGCCTGAAGGCCGAGGAGGATATTGACGGGGTTCGAGTACCGAGTAAGAAGAACCACCGGGACTTCGGCGAGCGTTTCACTGTGTTTGATTTCACGGCAGACTTCAATTCCATTTAATCCCGGAAGCATCAGATCGCAAAGCACGATGTCGCATGCCATGTTCCTCAACATCGCGAGTCCACTTTCTCCGCAGGTACTCAGTTTCACGTCGTAATCGGCGTCCCGAAGGGCTCGTGAAATAGAATGCGCGTCGACGGGATTATCTTCAATCAGCAGTACTTGCGATTTCATCTATTGTTCCAATGAAAAATGAACAAACGCAGCTCGTCCCACAACGCATCGTCGCGACCGCTCAGACGGAACCGGCGACGTTTATCAGGAAACAGGCAGTGTCAGTGTAAACGTTGCGCCGTGACCGGGCTGACTACGCACAGCGACTTTGCCGCCGTGACCCCAGGCGATTTGCTCGACAATTGAGAGACTTAACCCATCCCCCTGATTATAAAGGGGGGAGTCAGGGTTTCCGAATGGTTCAAAAATGTGTGGAATCAATCCCTCTAACACACCGACACCTTGATCGGAGACTGCGAGCGTTAATGAGTCCTCGTGCCTTTTCAATTCGATTTTGACGCGTCCACCCGGCTTGCTGAATCGCACGCCGTTGTCCAGCAAGGAACGGATTGCAAAATCCATCGTCTCTTGATCGAAGATGACATCCAACTTTTCGGGCATGTCGGACTCAAGTTGCACATCGAATTTCAAAAGCGCCGGCTCGAGCTGACTGATCACGCGACGAACAAACTGGCAGAGATCGTGTTCTGCGAAATCGAATTCCAATTGTTCCGTTTTCAACTTGGCAAGCAACTCACCTTTCTCCAGCAATCGTTGTAGCCGACGGGCGTGACGCAAAATGACTTGTGGTGCAAGTTCTCGAAACTCATCGTCAAGAGCGTCGGGACTGGTAAGCATTTCGGCGTAAGAAATGATGTTGTTAAGCGGAGTGCGGTTGGAATGTTGCAGCACCTCGATCGTACGGTTTCGGATTTCCTCGATCTCTTCGGCGGATTTCAGCTTCAGGTAGACCTTAATTTTCGCGAGCAACTCATCGCTGTCAAATGGCTTTACGACATAGTCGTCAGCGCCATATTCATATCCCTTCAAGCGTTCGTTGATCCCACATTTTGCCGAGACCATAATGATTTTTGTGTGACGTAAGCAGGGCATCGCTCTGAGTTTCTGGCAAGTGCTGAAGCCGTCAATTCCGGGCATCAGCACATCCAGCAGCACCAAGTCTGGCCGGAAATCAGATGCGATCTCGATTGCTTGGTCGCCTGAAGTTGCCGTTTCGAGTGTGTAGTGTTTTAGTAACGCCCTGAGCACGGTTAAATTGATCGGGTTATCGTCAATCGCCAGTATTCTGTCGTGTTTCTGCATTGCACACCCCTTGGATTGTGCTCAATAACTTACGAGAATGGCTTCGATTTGGCCACATTCTGTTGGACCAGCGGACGGTCCGCCTGGACACAGGACCAAGGTCGCTTCAGCATTATTGGGGCCCTGCGTTGCTCTTGCCAGTAAGGATGTGGCGTGCAACGCATCACTTCATTACCTGTTCAAACTTAGGCCGAGTGTGTGCAACGCACCGTGGGATTATTCCTGAATCCATGGCTCGGTCTGCAAGCCGACACGCAAGAGCTTGGCTAATGGCAGCGAGCACGACGATCTTTCCGATGGAAAAGATCGGATGTTTAGACTCTCGCTTCACGCATCCGATGCGCTGTCAGTACAAGTTAACTCGACCACCTCTCCATGAATTGCTTGGAGTTCGCGAATCGAATCCAACACCGCATGTTCGAGTTCGTCGACTTGCTCCATGGCTTCAGGTATCTTCTGTTGCCGGGCCATGGATTCCACCATGTCTGCCCATCGGACAACCTGTTCCGCGGCGAGCGACTTGGCAGACCCCCGGATCGTATGTGCCGAGCGTTCCAGGCGAACGATGTCTTCGTCAGCTGCCGCTTGACGAATGTCGTGGATCAATTGAGGGCCTTGATGATAGAATATGCGTGAAACCTCCTTAAACAATTGCTCTGAGCCGAGAAGGCCTTTGACCGCTGCCTGCCGATCAATGATCGCCGGCTCGTCAGCCCGCCCCCGGTGGAGAAGTGCTGAGTTCGGTGCCCCCGGTTCGTGATGCTGATTCTGCCTGGCAGGCCGTTCGTTGTATGACTCGATCAACTGATTCAGTTTCTCAGGTTGAATCGGTTTCGAAAGGTAGTCATCCATGCCTGCGTCAAGACAGCGTTCCCGATCCCCACTCATTGCGTTGGCGGTCATCGCAATGATGGGCACATGCTTGCCTGTTGCGGACTCTTGCTGCCGGATGACGGCGGTCGTCTCGTAACCATTCATCCCGGGCATTTGCACATCCATCAGGACCAATTCGAAATACTCGTTTTCAAGCATCGCAAGGGCTTCTTCGCCGTTGTTGGCGACCGTTACCTGGTGCCCGCCACGTCCCAGCAGTCCGAGCATGACCTTTTGATTGATCATATTGTCTTCGACCAACAAGATGCGACTGGGGTGGCCCTCGCAGCGAATCGAACGCGTTTCGGATTTGCAGTGCTCTGTCACCGTCTTACCGCGAAGCGCATCCAGAATCGCACGGCGCAAGTCAGATCGCTTCACCGGTTTGGTCAAACAGGCACTGGCCCCCAGCTCTTGACACTTGGCATCAGTCAAATCGGCCGCTGACGACAGCATGATGATGTGTGGCGAGTCGAGATTTTCGTTTTCCAGCACCCATTTCGCCAGTGCAAATCCGTCGATCTCGGGCATCTGTACGTCCAACAGAAGCAGCGCAAACGGGTTGCCGGCGTGTTCTGCACGCTCAATCGCTTGCTGAGCCGCCCTGCCACCGTCAACGACCGTCACGCACATCCCCCAATTCGACAGGACCTCTTCCAGTATTAAACGATTGGTTCGGTTGTCATCGACGACCAAAACAGAGACTCCGGCCATGACGTCCGGTTTCGCGGGAGGGCAAACATGCGGGGGCTGCGAAAGCGAAAATGTGGCAGTGAAGTAAAACTTGCTACCGACACCCGGCTCGCTCTCAACCCAGATCCGTCCGCCCATCGCCTCGACCAATTGCGACGAAATGGCCAATCCCAAACCCGTTCCGCCATACCTGCGAGACATCGACGTGTCCGCTTGCTGAAACGATTCGAAAACCACGGCTTGCTCCGCTGCCGTCATGCCGATCCCCGTATCACGCACACAAAACTGCAATTTGATTTCGTCGGCGGTACAATGGACGGAGGAGGTTTCGACTACGACTTCACCTTCGTCGGTAAACTTGATCGCATTTCCGCACAGGTTGACAATCACTTGGCTCAGTCGCCCTGGGTCGCCGATCAAGTGTTCGGGTAAATCACCGGGAACGCGACAGGCCAATTCCAAGCCTTTTTCCGCGGCTCGGAACGCAAGAGCCTGCATGGTACTCTCGATTACTTCGCTGAGATTAAACTAATCATCTCAAGCTCGAGTTTCCCGGCTTCAATTTTGGAAAAATCCAAGATGTCGTTTAGCAGCCGCAACAGTGAGTCCGCAGATTGTTTGACCATCCAAAGCTTCTCACGCTGCCCAGGTTTCATCGATGAATCGAGTAACAGGTCGGTCATCCCGATAATCCCGTTCATGGGAGTGCGGATCTCATGACTCATATTGGCTAAGAATTCGCTTTTGGCAAGGTTGGCTCGCTCCGCCTCGTTCTTGGCAATTTCAAGTGCATCTTTAGAAACCTTTAATTCAGAGGCAACTTGCTGCAGTTCGTCATACAGAGCAGCTCTGATGTCAGCGGCCTCCTTCTCTGCTCGTGCCTTGATTGCCTCCAGCTCCTTGTTCTTAAGTTCTTCGACGATGCGTTGATTTTCCTCTTGATAGAACTTTCGTCGCAACAGTGCGCGGATGCGACCTTTCAGCACCGCTATGTCGCTCGATTTCCCCACGAAATCGTCAGCACCAGCCTCCAAGGCTCGCGTCAGGTCTTCTCGATTCTCATTGCCGGTAAGCATGAGAACCGCGACCGGCGATTCGAGACGGCCCCGCAATTCATTGATGTGCCGACAAACCTCAATTCCATCGATTTCGGGCATCACCAGGTCGACGATGACGCAGTCGTAGGTGTTGTGATGGAGCAGTTCGATCCCTTCTTCAGGCGTCGCCGCCTTTTCAATCGCGTAGCCCTCGCTTGAAAGTTCCGAGGCGATGTATTCAAGGTAGGTCAGACTATCATCAATCGTTAGAATCCGCGCACGTTTAAAACAGGCGTCTGGATTTTGCACGATCGCTGACTGCACCTCTGATTTTCTTAACCAGCTTCGAATCCTCAGCAAAAGAAGCTCTGAGTCGACGGACTTTCGGACGAAACCGTCAGCCCCGCTCGCGAGTCCGTGTATTTCTGCGTCGGTCTGATCATCCGCCGTGAGCATCAGGATCGGAATGCCCCGCGTGTTGATGTTCATTCGAATTTGACGACAGAGTTCGTCGCCGCGCATCCCGGGCAGGTAGTAGTCCATCAGGATGAGATGGGGAGCCTGTTTGTTGATTTGTTCGATTGCCTGTTCTGCCGACGCCGCCCACGCGACTTGCCACCCTTCGCGTTCCAGGATGAATTGCAGCTTGATGGCTTGAGTTTCTGAGTCCTCGACAATCATGATTCTTTGAGGCGTTTTCATCACAGAACCCCCTCGATGCAGCTGGTCAACTGAGTGAGACGATCACCGATGTCGGTTAACGGCAGCGTCTCCCATACTGCGTTTTTCTCAACTGCCGCCGCGGGCATTCCGAAGACGACCGCGGTCGATTCATCTTCGGCGATCGTGTAACCACCGGCTCGACGTATTTCCGCCAGACCGGTCGCCCCGTCACAACCCATTCCGGTCAAAACAACCCCAACGGAACTGCCGGCGAAGGCGTCCGCCAGCGATGCAAGCAGGACGTCTCCGGCGGGCCGCTGCCCGCAAACAGGTTCAGTCGTGGTAAGTATCAGGCGGTCGCGGTTGACGGCGAGGTGACGATCGGGCGGGGCGACGTAGACGACGCTTGGTTCATACCGCTGACCATGTTCGGCCGAGACAACCTTGATCGGCACATTGGCATCGAGCCAGTCGACAAATCCATCGTGAAAACTCGGCGTAATGTGCTGCACGAGGGCGATCGGAAGCGGGAAATTCGCCGGCAGAGAGCCGAGCACCTTGAGCAGCGCACGCGGGCCGCCGGTGGAGGCAACGATGCCCAGCATTCGAAACGGGCTTGGAGGCAGACGCCCCTCACGCAATGCCGTTCGCTGATCCGTCGCGCGCCGTGCTCCGCTGCGTGGAACGACATTAAACCTTTGACGCACGACTTTCACCTGGCTCATGATTGCGAGCTGTGTGCAGAGTCGTTCGGCGAAAATCGCGTACGCTTCACTGGTCGGCCCGGTCGGTTTTTCCATGATCGATAAAGCTCCGGCCCGCAGTGCGTTCATCGAAGCGTGCGTTTCATCACAGCGGATGGTTCCGGAAACGATGATAATGGGCGTTGGACGGCTCTCCATGATTCGGGTGGTGGCTTGCAACCCATCCATCCCGGGAAGATGAATATCCATCGAAATAATATCAGGCGATACTTTAGAAAGCATTGCCATGGCTTCTTCGGCGGTAGACAACGATGCGACGACTTCAAGTCGTGGGTCATGATTGATCACATCCTCTAAACACGTGCGTACCGCAAGTGAATCCTCGATGATCATGACGCGTATTGTATTCATGTGTATGTCCAAGTGAATTCATTTAGAAATGCGAATCGGCACGTCGCCGCGACCGATGGGGCTCAGTTGTCGACGATCTGTCGGATCGTGTTTAACAATGATTCGTGATCAAATTTCTGTTTCAAAATATAGGCGTTCGCCCCCAGTTCCAGTCCGCGATGACGATGCGTCGCCCGGTCACAGGAAGTCACCAGAATCACAGGCGTCGAGGTTAGTGTCGGGTTTTTTTTGATCGCTTCGAGCAACTCGAATCCGTCCATGCGAGGCATTTCGACATCGGAGATCACCAAATCGAAGCGTTCGGTCTTGAGTTTCGCCAAGGCTTCGACACCGTCGACCGCGATCACGACGTGAAAGCCGTTGGCTTCCAGAATGCTTTGTTCCAGTGTCCTGGTCGTGAACGAATCGTCTACGACCAGGACACGTGTGGGAGACGACTCTTGCGTCTCAGGCAGGTCTTCGAGGAGCGGTGCACCTGCGGAATCACGCGAGCCGTCGAGCAATTCACCGGGGTGAACGACCAACGCGGGCCTGCCATCTTCTAACAGGATCGCCCCCAAGAACTGCGGGGTTGACGCCGGACCTTCCAAGTTCTGAATCAGAAGGTCTCGTTCTGAAAGAAACGAATCGACGCAAAACGCGGCGCGACGTGTGCTTGATTTTAAGATGACCACGTTCAGCGACTCACCCATGGATCGCTCAGCAATCCCATCATCGCACAATGCGGCCGCCAGGTTAAAGATAGGCAATGGTTTGTTTTCGAACATCAAGACCGGACGTCCCTCGACCGTTTCGATCTCCGAGCTGGTGAGCGTCAAAAGGCGGGCGATCGCGTGGATCGGAATCGCGTAGGTGTGTCGATTCGACAAGACCAGCAGCAGGCGATGTGTCGAGACGGATACCGGAACACAGATCCGCAGCACGGTGCCGGAGTGTTTTGACGAATGGATCTTGACTTCCCCTTGCAACGTTGACGCGATCTCATCGACCACCGACAATCCCATTCCGCGCCCGGCAATTTCGGTCACTTCGGTAGCCGTGCTAAAACCCGGTTCGAAAATGAGCGCCGCGATGCGATCGGCAGGCAAAGCATCGACGTCGTCGGCCGATATCAAGCCGGCCTCGACCGCACGGCGAGCGATTTCGACGTGATCGATTCCACGACCGTCGTCCTCCACTTCAATGGTCAGCCGATTCCCTGTCGCCTCGATCCGCAGGTCGATTTGTCCCACAGGCTTCTTTCCCGCATCGGCACGTTGCCGCGGCGTTTCGATTCCATGGACGAGACAATTTCGCAGCATATGGATCACCGGATCCTTGAGTGCCTGCAGGACCATGCGGTCTGCGTTGACGTCGAATCCGACAACGTTCAATTGAACGTCCTTTCCCTCCTGCTTTGCCAAATCTCGAACCAGCCGTCGGATCCCTTGAAAAATGGTTTCCGCCGGGACCATCCGCGCATTTCGTACTTCTCGTTGCATTTGGCGGCTGCGTGTCTTGAGCGCCCACGAATTCTTTTTGTGTGCGATGCAGACCTGTCGCAGGTCGCGACCAAGTGAGGCAACACTTCGATCGACGTAATCCAAGTACTGCGTTATTCGTGACAGGGAGGGCATCGTCGAAATCTGATGCAGACTTTTGACAGCAGCGCGTTGAAACAAGTCTCGCTCACGTTGCATACTTTCGAATTGCTGCCGAATGTGTTTGAGTTGTTTCGCCACCTGGTCTTGGCGAAGGCTCTCAAACTGAAGTTGTCGGGAGGTGCGGAGCAGCTGGTCAAGGCTTTCCGCGCTGACGTGAACGGTGTCGATGCAACGCCTGAACATTGCCGTGGGAGCGTCCGAAGTTTTTGCCGTCAGATTTGAATCGTTTCCTTTCTCATCCGCGGCACTGGTAGATGAATCGGGCACAGGTGTCGTTTCCGGCGACGCCTCTGGTGCAGGATCGGTCGCCTCCAATGATCCGATGATGTCTGAGATGCAATCGATCTGCTGTTGAATGGATGCATAGCTTTCTCGATCCAACGGTTCAGGCTGACTGAGCAGCTTGCGGACCAATGTCTCTAACCGTTCACCCGGCTGTTCGACCGACTGCACCTCAGCAGCCCTGGCAGCACCGCGCAAGTTATCGATTTCGCGTATCACGCATTCGATCTGGCCAGGCTCTGGAGCTTGCCGACCTGTGCCCCAAGTGGAGATAATTTCCTGTATTTGAGTAACGTATTGTAGCGATTCATTGCGTAATGCTTCGTGAAGCCGCGCGGACAATTCATTTGCAACAACATCGTTTGGGGTCGCGGCAGTGCTCTCGGGCAGCGTCCGGAGCGAGTCGGGCGGTTGCGAGAAATCCTCGATCGGCTCCCCGCGTTCAAGCTTGAACATACGATCTTCAATCCCATCGAGAATCGAATGGATCATCGCGACGACACTTTCGTTTACGTTTAGCTCGCCGCACCTTACCTTTGAGAAAATACTTTCCAGCTCATGCCCCATTGACTCGATGGGTTTCAGGTCACAGACACGAGCGCCGCCTTTCATGCTGTGTGCCAGCCGAAAGGCCTCGTCGATACGAATCTTGCGTTCGGATTCGTCCCCAGTGGCCAAGTTTTCCAGCGTCGCTCGAATCCCTTCAAGTTGCTCTCTATACTCGACCTGAAACGCGGCGAGGATTCGCTCGCCAATATCGTCTGTCGTCATTGCGGATGTCCTCTCCGTGCGAACGTGAGCATTAAATGTGTGCAGTCGGCCCCCCCGGCCCATCGACATGAAGCCATCTCGAGTCCGCCGACAGGAAAAAACTACGCTTGCAGTTTGTAGCTGCTAACAGCCGTTTTGAGCTGCTGGCTCATGGCCGACAGGCTGGCGACCGCTTGTTCCAGCTGAGACGTGCCCGTCGCAGTTTGTTGCGTCGCGGTATCGATGTCTTGCATTCCATTGGCAAGCTGCTGGAAGCCGATCTGTTGCTGATTGGTGGCACCGATGATCTGTTGGAATGCTTGAACACTTTCCTGTGATGTTCCCATCATGTCTCGAATGGCTTCCTCGCTGATTTCAGCGTGTTCCTTTCCCGATTCGACACGTTTGACCGCCTCTTCGGTCAGCATCACGGCCGTATTGATTCCTTTCTGGATTTCACCCAGTATGCTGCTGACCTGGACCGTGCAATCTTTCGCCTGGTCGGCCAGATTCTTCATTTCGTTAGCCACGACGGAGAATCGGTTCCCGTCGTCACCGGCATCGGCCGCCTCGATGGTGGCATTGAGGGCGAGCAGATTAGATTGTTCGGCGATGTCGTTGACCGTCGCGATGATCTCTCCTACGGCCTGTGTCTTTTCGCTCAGTGCTACGATATTCTCTGCAACCTCCTCGACCTGGTCGCGGATCGTTTCCATGGTGCGATTCGTGTTTTGCACCGCGCTAATCCCCAAGTTGCTTTTTTGCGACGCAGATTCTGCCGCGGCCGCAACCTCTCTGGCCCGCTCTACGATTTGAGATCCGGACTGAGAAATCTCCTTCATCGTGCTGGTGATCTCCTGAATTGTCGCGGCCTGCTCTTTCGTGCTGCTCGCCTGTTGCTTCGCTGACGCTGAAATCTGGGAGGTAGCGGAGTTTACATTTTCCGTCACCGAGAGAATTTGGCGGGTCAAATCTTTTAGACCGACCAGCATGTCATCGAACCCGTCCGCCAGTTGCCCAAGCTCGTCGTGCGAGCTACAGACAATTGCACTTCCGGTAAGGTCGCCCTTGGAGATGGCGCTCGCTCGCTCTGCCAGCAGCCGGATCATCACCACAATTTTCCGGCTTAACATCGCGGCAATTAGTGCGGCAAGAATGATGGCAACTGTTGTGGCGATCAATAGTGACGACGATACCGTTTGCGACGCGGCGTCGAGCTGATGGCGGCTGCCCTGTTGTCGCGACTCCGCAATCTGCACGAGCGTCGCGATCCGCCCCATCACCTGAACCGCTTTCGGGGCGGCGTCGGTTTCCAAAAAGTGTTCAGCCCGATTCCAATCATCCGCTTGCCGCATCGCCATCAACTCGAGAGCTAGTGAGTTGTGCTCGCCGGTCAGTTCGACATATTTGTCGAACCGTTCATGCTGCTCAGAGGTCATCAGTGAGCGCGTCGATTGCAACCTCGCCAGCGAACCTGCAACCTGACTCCAGTTTTTCTCCCAATTTGCCTTGTCCTGCGGATCAGCGGTTAACACAAACATCTGGAGGCTCGACAGGGACTTCACGAACGCCGCACGCGAATCCGCTAGTTCGGCCAGCAGCCGGCGACGAACGTCTGACGACTCTTCGCGTTTTTCTAGATCGATCAGCGCCGTCAGACATTCGGTCATGTCCGCGGCGAGTGGGATGAAATCACTGATCAACAGACTCATGGCGGGGACATTGTCGTCTGTATGAGCGATTGCCTCGACTCGTTGCTGAGCGTCGCGAAATTCTCGGAGCATTTTTTCGACAGCGGAAAGACATTCTGACGCCTGTTGATCATTCCACTGGTGCACGAAGTCCGTAAGCTGGAGTAGTTGCAAATCAATTTTCTGCCACGCGGCTTTTCGCTGCGACTTGTAGATCTGTGCGTCCTGCGGATCGTCCCCCAAGATCAGATAACCGCGTAACGCAGCGAGCGATTCGTGGACCGCACTGGCTAACCGGTCGCACGAACGGGTCGCCGGAACCGCTTCATCCGTGACGCTTGCAATGGAACGGGCGACAATTCCAAGGTTGTAATAGGCGATCGCTGCGCTTGCGATCATTAGTATGATCACAGCTCCAAAGCCGATTCCAAGTTTTTTTGCGATTGATAATTTCATGTAATGAGTTTCCTGTAATTGAGGAGGCGGGCGCTTAGATGGGGATGTTTGGAGGGCGGTTCAGTAAAACCGGCAACGACGGGAAGGGCTGTGAACACGGCATGTGCTACGAGTACGCGATGACACCGGCATCGAAACATTCAAAAAACGCCTCGACGCGCAACAGAATTAAGTTTTGATCGGCAAGACCACGGATGTGATGTGCGTTGCAGAGTTCAAGGTTTTCTGTGTGTGCCAGCGACTCTTCCCGGACACCTTGAATTCCCTGGATCTGTTCGACGCGCAATCCGAGCTTGTGGCCGTTGTACCGCAGTAAGATGATGTAGTAGCTGGGGTCCGTTTCCGCTTGCGGCAACCCCAACAGCGTTCGCAAATCAATCACCGACCGCACCTGGCCCTGCAGATTTGCGACACCTGCCAACTCTTTCGATGCCCCGTGAACGGGGATAATTTCAGCATCGGGAAAAATATGATCGACGTCGCCAAGCGGCACGGCATAGGTTTCCTCGCCCACCTTGAAAGTCAATGTCGAGAGCTTTTTATCGTCGGTCCTGACCGCTTTCGTTTGCTTGGCGAGTTGGTCGGCACGATGACGAAAGACTTCTGACTGAAACTTCGCGTCTGGATTGAGAGCCCGCCACATGGCGACCTCGCTGTCGTGTAAACGCTGTTTCACAGAATTCCAATCGATGGTCGCTGTGGTTGGGCTACTTTTCATTGAATTGAGTCCAATTGCATTTGGGTCAACTTTCCGAGGTCGGCTACCGACATGCCATCGACATGTTCAACGAAATCGGAAGGATCTCGATGCGACAACAGGTCCAATACGTTGCGCATTGCTTTGGCAGCCCGTCGCGATTGCCGCGAGCGTTGAAGCGTCACGCCGAGATAGTAGTGCGCCATGACGCACGAGCTGTCCAAGTAAATCGCCTTCCGCAAGGTCGATTCGGCTCGGTCGTGAATGCCCAGGTGCTGCAGGATTAATGCGTGGTAGAGATGGCATACCGGATTGAGCCTATTTCGTTCCAGCATGTGTCGGCAAATCTCCTCCGCCATTTTGATCTTGCCGTCATTTGCGAGTTGCTGGATGCGTTCTAGATCACGCTTCAATGCATCGGCCGCGAGATCAGACGGGGACGGAATGCTAACCGGGATCGGGATGGCGGCAATCGGTGTCACCTGTCCAAGATCGTTGGGTGCGTCGACGCCCGGAGGAGTGATATTCGCTGGCTTTGTCTGGGGCTGAACGCTCGTTGAAACGGGTTCTGCGGTGGATCCCGGTTCGTGACAGGTCGCGGCGTCTTTTCGATACAGCGTGACGCCACAACGCTCGACCGTTCGGAAGCACCGAAAAGCGTCCTCGCTGTATTCCGAGTGGCCGGCGAGCAGCCAGCCCCCGTCCACGAGACATTGGTGGAAGTTTCCGATCGTCGTGCGTATGAGGTCCTCTCCAAAATAAATGATCACGTTGCGACAGAGAATGACGTCAAATGCACCCAGATTGTGCCGGAGCGATGGGAACGGGTGCGAGACCAGGTTGTGATACTGAAACGAGACGCCGTTTCGGTATTTCGGCTTGATCGCCCAGCGGCCTCGGTCTTCGATGAAATACTGAACTCGTTCAGTATCCGAGAGCGAGCGAAGCGACCAATCGTTGTAGACGCCCCGAGACGCGCGCCGCAGGAAACTTCGGTTAATGTCAGTACCAATAATGCTGATTTCCCAGTCTCTCGTTTGAACGCCAAAGTGCTGCTGCAAGAGAATGGAGATCGAGTACGCTTCGGCACCGATCGAGCATCCGGCGCTCCAGATCCTGAGCCGGGGGTGGCTCGCGTTACGAGCGATGCAGTTGGGAATAATGGTGTCTCGTAGCGCATCGAACATTTCTCGATGACGGAAGAAAAACGTTTCTCCGATCGTTAACTTTTCAACAAGTTCGTCAAATTCTCGCTGTCCGTCGGCTTCGTCGCGGAGCAATCGCAGGTACGCCGACCAATCGCTCTCGCCAACGGCATTGCATCGTTCTTTCAGATGACCGATTAACTCCTGATCACGATTGGCGTAATACACCAATCCGGTTTTGGCAACAATGTAGTCCTTGAGGTCCTTATAGGCTCGGTCGGCATCGACCGATCGCCTGGGTTGCGATGCTGTCATCATGATTCGATTGAATCCAGTTGTGCCGCCCTTTCCTCAGCGATTGACCGTTGCTCATTCAGCATCTGGAGCTCCCGCTCCAAAAATAGACGGTCCGGTGACAAGACCAAAATCGACTCGTCGGCGTGTCGGACGATCCGATCGACGCAGTCGTTGAACACATGCCCTGGTGGCAACGTCATGGTGTCCTCGTGAGCGACCGATACGATCGACGTGACCTCATCAACAAGCAGCGCAAGTGGCATCTCGCAGAGGTGGACCAGCATGAGCGGTGTCCAGCGTCGCAGGGCGGATTCCGACTGATGGAGCAATCTGTCCAATCGGATCACGGGCAGAGGGGAACCAGAGAGATTGAGAAAGCCGAAAATAAACGTCGGCGCCTCAGGAAGTTGATCGAGTTGTGGCATCGCAATGACGCGGGTCACAACTGACGAATCGATTCCGTATCGCTGCCCCGCAACTTTAAAAATGACAAGCCTTTGACTTGCGGTGTTGGGTTTGGCACGCTTCGTTGCGTCCCTGGATCTGCTTCCTCGGGCACTCATGTGTCACTTCCGGCACGTTGCGATGGCGGTTTCGGGACCGATGTTGCTTCACATGGCTACCGTCAAATGGCAGTGCCGCGTGAAACGTCCTAATCGATGCACCTCGCCGAAAATGCAAACGCGACGTCGATGCGTTAAACGCTACACCATTGCGAGCGACGAGTTGTGGGAAGATTCCTGATGTCCCGTCGCGTGAACAGTTGATTCCCCGCTGGCCACGGGGTCGCCGATGACGGCAAGCAGAGCACGGCAACGGTGGCTGATTACCCTAGCGTTGTAAAGAACCTTCCTTGAACCATGCGATAAGGATATACGGGGAGCCCACTGTGCTCCTCGTTTTCCACGCTGCGGTCGATGGCTCGATGCCATCGCCACGTCTGTTTTTATGATCGATCGTGCGTTGGTAGGCTATGATTGGTATCATGAACTCGATCAATCACTACGTACCGATAGAAGCCGCGGGCTCGGGCAATCCCGTCGGCTTTGCTTGCAATTTGCCCGTTTCCAAATTAGTGAGACGGATTTAGATGAGAGCTGACACTGATGGCATTTTCTCGCCACCGCCGATGGACTCTAATGTAGCGGTTTCAATCGTCGACGATGACATCGACGTGCGGCGCGCCATTAACCTCCTGGTGCGTTCGGCGAGCCTTCCGACACAGGTCTTCGCATCGGCGACCGAATACCTTCAATCCGAGCAATTCGACACCACGGCCTGCCTGGTACTCGATGTCCGTATGCCTGGGATGTCAGGGCTTCAATTGCAACAGGAATTGATTGCTCGCGGGGTCGATATCCCGATGGTTTTCATCTCGGCTTACGATGGAATTGCCAGCGCGTCGACCGCTATGCGACGCGGCGCGGTAGACTTCATCAGCAAACCCTTCGAACCGCAGGTGCTGATCCAACGTATTCACGAGGCGATCAATCGCGATCGTCGTGCACGGGCCAAACGGGCTCAGCGGAAGCAAGTCGAGAGTCGCATCAGCAACCTCACGGCGCGTGAATATGAGGTGATGACTCATCTGTGCAACGGTGACTCGACAAAGGTCATCGCATCGAAACTGAACATCAGCCCGAAAACAGTCGACAATCACCGCACGCAGGTGTTCGACAAAATGCAAGTCGATAATGCCGCTCAACTCGTACTGCTCACGTCGCTGCATGAAATGTCTGACTGACGAATAAAGTGTTTGCGATCAGAGTGTGGGCGATGCGGCTGTGAGGCGTCTGGGTAGCTCGCCGACAGATCCCCGCCACTGGACAAGGTAGAGTTTTCGTTGGTAAGCGTTCCTTTCGCCCTCGCGTCGTATTCCGCGGTGGCACGTGCATGTCGACGGCTTGAACCGGCGCAGCAAATGCTGACAGGCCCGACATCTCTTCATACTCATTAACGTTGCCGCAGCGACCGCCAGCCGATTGCTGGTGCCGCCCCCCACTACAGGCATCTCTTTTCAACAAATAGACCTGATCCGCTGTTGAGCCTGTCGTATCAGGAATCTTCCTACGTTGTATGCGTTGGGCGCGTCGTAGCATTGTGTGCCATGGGGCCGTGCGCTCGATGCGACGTGATAAATGAACTCTGTGATCCGGGCCGAAGCACGACAAGCTGACATCCGGCAAAACAGCCAACCCAACGGAACGATAATGCAACCGAATCACAGCGAGCAGGGAATTCTGGTTGTTGACGATGACAGGCTCGTGCGAATGTACGCGCACGGCGTTCTGCAGCAAAACGGCCATCCGTGCACTCTAGCCAATAATGCTGAGGAAGCCATTGAAGAACTCAGCACCCAGAGTTTCGCTCTGGTCATCACTGATGTCATGATGCCGGGACGATCGGGCATCGAATTGATCAAGTTCATCAAGGCCAATCATCCGGACGTCGCGACGATCATGATGACCGGGCTGGACGAGCAACGCATCGCATGCGCGGCGATCGCCCTAGGTGTGTATTCGTATTTGGTTAAGCCATTTGAACCCAACGAATTGGTGGTCAATGTTCGCAACTGCATTCGACACCAGCGCATGAAACGCGAATTGGCGAACGACAAAATGCGACTCGAAGCCGAGGTCCGGCAAAAGACCAACGCGATCAGAAAAGAGGCTGAAAAGTCCAACCTTGCGAGGCAAAAAGCAGAGCATATTTCCCACACGCTTGAGGTCCAAGCTGCACAGTTACGGAGGGCCAACAAGGCGTTAACAAGCGAAATCAACGAACGCCAAGAGGCCGAAAAAGAGCGAGACAAACTGAACAGCCGCTTGATCGAAGTCTCGCGACAGGTGGGCATGGCGGAGATGGCAACAGGCGTATTGCACAATGTTGGCAATGCTCTCAATAGCGTGAACGTATCGATCACCTGCATGTCAGAAAAGCTCCGGCACAGCAAGGTTCACCGACTCATCCAAGTCAGCCAAATGATTCAGGAGAACGCGGATGACCTGGGGCATTTCCTGTCGTCTGACGATCGAGGCAAGCATCTGCCCGCCTTCATGTCTGAGCTTGCCACGTTAATGCAGCGTGAAACCGATTTCCTGAGGAGCGAAATCGAGGGAGTTGGCCGGCACGTCGAGCACATCAAGGAGATTGTGGCCGCCCAGCAATCATTCGGGTCCCGTTTGTGCATTAGACGAAACGTCGAACCGACCGACATGGTGGAACAGGCGCTGAGCATTAGCTCAAGCAAGATCACACGCCACGAGATCAATGTAATTCGCGAATATTGCGATAACCTTCCGGCCATATCGATCGACCAGCATAAGGTGGTGCAAGTCTTGGTCAATTTAATCAGCAATGCAATCGACGCTGTCAAGCACATACCCACGAAGAAAGTAACCATTCGCGTTTCCCGCGAAGAGGACAACAGAATCCAATTCTGCGTCTCGGACACAGGACTTGGAATTGCCGCCGATGACATGCCTCAACTTTTCCAACACGGATTCACCACGAAAGATGACGGCCATGGATTTGGACTTCACAACTCTGCGATCGTGGCGCAATCGCTGGGCGGATCTCTTTCTGCAGCGAGTGACGGACCTGGGCACGGGGCGTCATTTCGCCTGCTGATCCCAATCATCTGTCCGCAAGTCAATAACGTGGAGCACACCGAATGTCTCAACTAACCGAGCGATCCAACCATCGTATCCTCGTGATTGACGATACGCCTTCGATACACAACGACTTTATCAAAATCCTTGTGTCCGATGATAGCACTGATGCGATGTCCGAGCACGAATCAGCACTCTTCGGTGATGCACCGCCTCAGCACCGCCGGAAAACGTATACGCTCGACAGCGCCATGCAAGGCAAGGAAGGACTCGCGAAGGTCGAAGAAGCGTTGAACCAAGGCCTTCCGTACGCGATGGCGTTCGTCGACATGCGGATGCCGCCCGGCCTGGACGGGCTGGAGACGATCGAAAAGATCTGGCAGCGAGACCCGCGTTTAGAAATCGTTATCTGCACGGCCTATTCGGATTATTCCTGGTCGGAAATCAGTGAACGCCTTGGAGCGAGTCCCCGACTGCTCATTTTGAAGAAGCCGTTTGACAATGCGGAGGTGGAGCAACTCGCCTCGTGCTTGACAGAAAAATGGACAATGGCACGAACGCTTGAACGCCGCATGCAAGGGATGGAAGCGGAAATCGCCAATCGCACCGAAGAAATCGAAAGAGCCTATCAAGAGACGGAGGCTTTATTGGCAGCGATCTCTTCGATCTTAATCGAAACCGATTCCACCGGCGTGGTCCGTCGATGGAACGCGAGTGCGGAAACACTGTTCGGCATCCCGGCCTCGGTCGCTGTTGGAAGTGCGGTTTGCGACCTTGAGATCGAGTGGGCTGATGCAGATTGTGCGGCACGGTTTCTCGGTGCTCATCGCGAATCGGAGTTGTCTCGCGGCGAGTTCAGGCTGCTTCGCGACGGCGGCGCCATCGTCCTCAGTCTTTCGATCTATCCCGTCGTTGCCGAGGGCGCACACTGTGGATGCCTTTACCTCGGCACAGACATCACCACGCAGTCGCAGCTCGAACAGCAACTCCATCAGGCACAGCGGTTAGAGGCTGTCGGTCAACTCGCCGCCGGCGTTGCCCACGAGATTAACACGCCGATGCAATACGTCGGCGACAATCTTGATTTCCTACAAAGCAAGATGCTGAAGCTTCAACCGCTTTTTGATCAGCTCGAATCCCTTTTCTCACATGAAGACGTCGCCACGCGGGACGAATTGCTGCAAGGCATTGGCCAGGGATTTCGCGACGTCAAGGGAAGTGCTTTCCTTGAAGACACGTCCGAGGCGATTGGCGACTCGCAGGAAGGAGTTCAGCATGTTTCCCGGATCGTTCGAGCGATGAAAGAGTTTGCCCACCCGGGACAAGAGGACAAGACTCTCGTCGACATCAATCGTGCGATCGAATCAACCATCGCGGTGTCTACCAATGAATGGAAATATGCTGCCGACATAGAAAACAAGCTCGCTGCGGACACGCCACCAGTCCCGGCGTTCGCGGGCGAGCTGAATCAGGTTTTCCTTAACCTGTTGGTTAACGCTGCCCATGCGATCGCCGACACCAACGGAAATGGGGCGACCGGCAAAGGGACTATTACGGTCTCTACACGACATTGCAACCAGTTCGTCGAAGTCCAGATCTCCGACACAGGCACCGGAATCCCCGAGGCCATCCGGCACCGTATTTTTGATCCGTTTTTCACGACAAAGGAAATCGGTAAGGGAACGGGCCAAGGATTGGCGATTGCACATTCGGTCATCGTGCAGAAACACGGCGGTCGCTTGCATTGTGAATCGACACCGGGGCTTGGCACGACCTTTTGCGTTCAGTTGCCAATCGATTCACCCGAGTCGAATGCTGACGGCGATTTGAAACTGCAGACCGCCGAAGGCTGATGTTCCACGGTACGAAAACGCGGCTCCAGAATCTCGAGGATTGTAATGCGAGTGATCTTTGTTGACGACGAAATCCAAGTGCTAAAGGGCATCAGGAGGATGCTTGATCGCGATGACACGCCTTGGGATATCGAAATCGCCGCAAGCGGCCAGGAAGCACTTGACGTGATGAACGAACAACCTTTCGACGTGTTGGTTTCGGATATGAAAATGCCCGGGATGGATGGTGCACAACTGTTGAACGAGGTCAGCCGACTGTATCCGGATACGGTTCGCATCATTTTATCGGGGCAAGCCAACAAAGAGTCGGTTTATCGAGCGGTCAACCCCATGCACCAGTATTTGGCCAAGCCCTGCAAGGCAGACGACTTGCGCGACACCATCAAGCGGGCGATGGCATTGCGAACGAGGTTGTGCAATGGGAAGCCGCAGGATTTCTTGGGCAGGATCTCATCGCTTCCGAGTCTTCCAAGCCTATATCAGGAAGTGGTCAATGAGATTGAATCCGAGCACGGGACATTGGCTCGCGTAGGGAAAATCATCAGCAAGGATCCGGCGATGACCATGAAAATCCTCCAACTCGCGAATTCGGCAATCTTCGGAGTTCAGACCAAAGTAACTTCACCCGAGCATGCCGCGTCCCTGATTGGAATGGATGCACTCAAATCCCTGGTGCTTTCACTGCAAGTGTTTAAGTCGTTTGAAGGAGTCGAGCTTCCCAGCTTCAGCATGTCCGCACTGCTCAAGCACAGTTTGCGCGTCGGGGAGATCGCTCATCTGTTGTGCACTCGAGAGGGATTTCATAAAGAGATGGCGACGGAAGCCTTCACCGCTGGACTGCTTCACGACGTCGGAAAACTCATTCTCGCCTCCCATGCGCCACAAGACTTCGCATCCGCCATCGAGGCTTCCAACTCGCAAGCCATTGCCCTTCAGGCGGCCGAGAGATCAATCTTTGGCGTCGCTCATGACGAGGTCGGAGGACACCTCCTCGCGTTGTGGGGGATCCCACAGAGCATTGTCGAAGCAGTCACATTTCATCACTCACCGTCGGACGCGAGTGGCAGCAAGTTGAGTGTCGCGATGATTGTGTGCATCGCCAATGTGCTGTCGAAAGAGGAGAGCGGCGAGCTTTCCGAGACTCAGCAACAGTGTCGCGATGACCTGATCGCCGAGCTCGGTTCCGCAGACCGCTTCAACGCACTTCGGTCCTTAATCAGCAACGAAGGAAAAAGCTTAGATGACTGATAAAATACTGTTTGTCGACGACGATCAGAAAGTGTTGAACGGCATCAGCCGCCAAGTGGGAGATTCGCTCAACATCGAACTCGCCGATGATCCGCACCGGGCACTTGAGACGCTTCAGCGCAGCGGTCCGTTCGCGGTCGTGGTGTCCGACATGCGCATGCCCGGCCTAAACGGAATCCAACTCCTGACCAAAGTCAAAGAGCAATCCCCTGACACCGTCCGGATTATGTTGACCGGATATGCGGATCTCCAGGCGACGATCGAAGCCGTCAATTCGGGGAACATCTATCGCTTCCTGTCGAAGCCGTGTCCGCACGACGTCCTCCATCGCGCGATCGATGACGGAATCGCTCAGTACCGCCTCGTTGCGTCAGAGCGTGAACTGCTCGACGGAACGCTCCACGGTAGCATCAAGGTGCTCAGTGAAATGCTCTCGCTTGTCAATCCGTTGGCATTCGGCCGGACCAGTCAGGTACAGCGGATCGCGGTCGCGATCGGTGAGGAAATGGGGATCGCAAACTTGTGGGATCTAAAAATCGCGACGATGCTGTTTCCGCTCGGCTGCGTGACGGTTTCACAAAATGCACTCGAGCACGCGATGAGCGGCCAGCCCATTCCTGACGAGGAGGCGGTGGCGTACGCCCAGCACGCGGCGATTGCATCAGGGATGCTGGAGAAGATCCCGCGCCTAGAGTCCGTCGCGAGAATCGTTGCCTACCAGAACAAATGCTTTGATGGATCCGGTACGCCGGATGACGATGTTTCGGGAACAGACATTCCGATCGCCGCGAGGATTCTGAAGATCGCCTCCGATTTTGAGATCACCTACAAGAAGCTCTCTAGTACAGCGAACGCACTAAAGGATCTCACCACCAGGAAGGGCGTTTATGACCCGAGTGCACTGGCGGCTCTTCGTCACGCTCTGCGAAATGGGCTTTGCCAATCGTCACATCGGCTGGTTCAGATCGAAGAACTTGTCAGTGGGATGGTGCTCGCGGCAGACGTCCGCACTCAGGCGGGGCAGTTAATGGTGGCCTGCGGGCAGCCGGTCACTGATTCGATCCGCCGTCGCTTGGGAATGCTATGCGAAGACGGTGTGATCGATACCGGCTTCGTTATCGAACAGCTCGGTGCCGTCGACGAGTCTGAACTGGCAGTTCTATAAATACCACGGTTTCATCATTCAACCAGGAGAACGACATGGATTTTAGCGAGCGTCGTGGTGACGAGAGTTTTTCAGCCGAGCTTCACCAACAAGCTGCGACGAGGAGGAAGACTGTTCTTGTCGTCGATGATGATACGAAGCTTTTGCGAGCCCTGCAGCGAAGTCTTGCCGATGAAGACTATCAGCTCTTCGTCGCCGTTTCCGCGGCCGAGGCGAAGGCGTTTCTCAATACGACGCCGGTTGACCTGGTCATTTCGGACAACTTGATGCATGGCGAACTTGGTACCGAATTCCTTGCCGCCGTCTCCCGGAAATACCCGGACATCGAATTGATGATGCTCAGCGGATACCTGCCGACCGACGCCGCGAAAAAAGCATTGGATGACATCGGAATCGCGCGAATCTTATCGAAACCATGTCAATCGAGTGAGCTTGGCCTGGCAATTCGCGAGGCGCTTCGGTTGGCTCCGTGAGCGTGACCGATGAATCCGGCAGAGATGCGGGCTTTTCTGGCGGCATCGCCGCAGCGTCAGATCGCTGCGACCCTGGAAGTCGACAGAAAGACCGTGGCGCGGCATCTGCCCGACGAGGACTCAAATGGGACCATGGCGTCCACCGGGTCCAAGAGCACCGGCGAGGCCGAGAAGAAGGCCTCCGGTAGCGAGTGCGAACCGCATCGGGAGATCATCATCGAGTTACTTTCGGCGGGTCTGCACGCCAAACGGATCCACCAAGATCTCGTCGCCGAACACAGCTTCGACGGGAGCTATAACAGCGTTCGCCGGTTCGTCAAAACCCAGCGGAATGAGAGGCCCGAAGCGTTCCGGCGAATCGAAGTCGAGCCAGGCTTCGATTCGCAGGTCGATTTTGGCACCGGTGCCCCGATCGTCGGCCCGGACGGCAAACGCAGGCGAACTCATGTCTTCCGAATCGTACTGAGCCACTCACGAAAAGGGTATGCCGAAGTTGTTTATCGGCAAACGACTGATGACTTCATCCATGCCCTTGAGAACGCGTTTCGGGAGTTCGGTGGAGTGCCCAAAACAGTCGTCATCGACAACCTCAAAGCAGCGGTCAAACATCCCGACTGGTATAACCCTGAACTGGTTCCAAAACTGCGTGCGTTTGAACGGCACTACGGTGTCACCGTCCTTCCGACTAAACCCTATACGCCACGTCACAGAGGGAAGGTGGAACGTGGAGTGGACTACGTCCAGGAGAATGCTCTGCGTGGCAGATCATTTGAAACAATCGCGGCGCAAACCCGACCTGTTGATCATCGACGACATGGGAATGAAGCAGTTGCCCAAACGCAGTGGAGAGCACCTCTTCGAAATCATCATGCGGCGTCACGAGGTACGCAGCACGATGATGACGACGAACCGTCCGCTGGAGGATTGGGGCAAGCTGATCGGAGACGTCCCGAACGCCAGCGCGATCCTGGATCGATTCCTCCAATCGGCCGAGATCATGAAGATCAGCAGCAAGAGGTGCCGGGTCTCAGGCGAAAAAAATTCAAAAGGGGCCAAAGCGCCCATCGGCTCTGATGCCGACAAAAACGAATAGACCGGGGTATCCCCCCGAATGTTCAGCATCCACCAATTTCAAAAGGGACCACAGGCGCCCAAAGGTGGTCCCTTTTCAAGCGCCCCCCCCCGACAGAAAGCCAATTAGCATGTCGGGCGCAGCAGTGGGACGCTGCAGCTCGGCCATCGCAGCGATCTGTTCGATGTACCGGGAATGAATTGCGTATTGTTGGCCAGCCACCTCGAACGTAAGAAGATGATGGCGCACCGTCGTTGGTGTAGTATGTTTGGTCTCAACAACCATCGGTTTCCCCTGTAACTATTTCGTTACCGAGAATGTGGACGATATTCGAAACACATGTGATTCAATTAGCGTTCGCACCCAGCGGCCTTTGCCGAAATCTGCGCCGCGCAGGCGGGCGGAACTTGTCGGCCGAGACCGGCTGCGAAATACGCGATGATGCTTGATGAATGGATTCGCGCTGGCAATACTTACGGACGCACTAAACTTTACCCCACTGCGAACGTCCAGGCGGCGGGAGGATTCCTGATGTCTCCCGGCAGGGCGACACTCATGCTTCTGAAATCATCTACGCATGATGCTACTGAGCGGAGCAGATGCCTGCGTGTGCCGTCAAAGAAAATGTCGGTGGTGATACTCGCGCAAGCATCAGCCAACGTCAAACGCGGCATGGAATGCCGCCGAGTATGTGGATCGAGATTGTGGTCGTTCCGGTACCAATCGATGGACTGACGCCTCGATTCTCAAAGGCAATGCTCGTTGTTGGTTTCTCGATAACGTCTCGTAGGAAAGTCCGCGAAGATAGTCCGCGCGATTGCTGTCGCCCAAAATGGCCCGGCAGTTCGCCTGTGGTGCGGTTTGCCCTTATGAGAGCGTTACCTCCCCGTTAACTGATCAAGGCACAAAGATTCGCGAGTTGAGCCACGTTGTCGACAATCATCTTTTCCAGAACTTTGGCCCGATGATTGTCGACGGTCTTGGTGCTGATTCCTAAACGCGATGCGATGACTTTTGTTGATTGGCCCTCACTGAGACGATCCATGACCTCGCGCTCACGCGCAGTGAGGGTATCGATGCGAGCGTTCACGTTTTGCTGTTGGCGCCGGATATCGCGCATCCGGCGATCGATCGCGATCGCTTCGTGAAAGCGATCCAAGAGAGCATGGGGACTGTACGGTTTTGTGATGAAGTCGACTGCGCCGCCACGCAACGCTGCCGTGGCATTGGAGACTTCCCCGGTGGGCGCTGATGAAAATGAGTGGTATCGCAATGTTTCGAGCGTTCAGTTCATTTTGCAGCTCGAGACCGGACATACCCGGCATTCTCATATCGACCACCAAGCAGCCCGGCCTGTTCGGATCGAAAAGTTCGAGGAATTCATGGGGAGTGACAAACGGTTCCGCAAGAAGGTCAATCAAGCGCACCAGTAACGCCACGGACCGCCGCACATCGGGATCATCATCTACGACAAACACCGTTGCCCGCTGCGTTGCCGTATCAAGTATGGTTGCCATCGCTTTTATTGCCCCGAAATACACGAATGCGAGTGTTTAATGACACTGGATCGGTTGGGCCTCGCCGAGAATCGCAATATCGAACTCCGTTCCACGTCCGCCACAACGGTAAAACTGAGACGAATGCCACAGTGGAATGCCCCAGTTTGATTAAGTATCGGTCGCAGCAGAAAACGTTGTGAGGGATAATACCTGATGCCGATCGGAGGTTCTCCCATCGAAATCGGTAATTGGAGAGTTTGCCAGAGCACCCAGTATTGCGCGGTTACGAATTCAATTTTCCAGACGCTGCTAATGGCAGCGTGACTGTGAAGCTCGTTCCCTCGCCAACGTGGCTTTCTACATCGATTGTACCTCCGTGATCCTCGATAATGCCGTGCGAAATCGCTAGCCCCAAACCAGTTCCTTTGGCGGTTTCCTGGTGAGTGAAGAACGGGTCAAAGATGCGTTCCAGGTGCTCTTCGGGAATTCCTTTGCCGTTGTCGGTGACCCGCACGCTAATCCCTTGTTCGTTTCGTTCAGTGCGTACCGAGACCAACGTTCGTTGACCGGATTGAACGGCGTTGCGGAGTATGTTGACTAACACTTGTTCGATTTCTGACGCGTTTACTCTCACGTTCGGCATGTCGTCAGCAAGGTCAACGTCCAGGGTCGCCATGTGGTGTTTAACAAAAAACTCCATTGTACTAACCGCATTTTGCACGATTGAATGCAAATCATGAGGTTCCTTGGCTGATGACGCCTCACGCGCGAACCGCAGCATGTTGTCGATGATCACCTTGCACCGTCGGACGGAACTGACGATGGCGTCCAGCGATTCGTCCAGAATATCGTCTTTCTCCGGCTTACCTTTGACAGCTCTGGCGGTGTCAGCTGCGGTCCAGGCGGCACTCATCGGATTGTTGATCTCGTGGGCGATGCCGGCGGCGAGTGTGCCTAGGGAATTTAGACGTTCGCTACGTCGCAACTCCCGCTGCAATTGTCGCTGTTCGGTCACGTCCCGGACTGTCCCCAATAATCGCCGCGGTTGTCCGGTGTCATCGCGCAGCAACTCGGCGGTGCAGACGTGAAACCTATGGAAATCATTGAGATTGATGCGATATTCAACCTCGAATGGTTCGCCGTGTTCAATTGTTGCCTGCGCGTGGTTTCGGACCGATTGCCGATCGTCCGGCACGATCAGTTCAAAAAACGATTCGAGCGACGGCGTGAATTGTTGAGGATCGACTCCACACAAACGATATAGTTCCGCGGACCACCACGTTGTGTCGGCCGTCATGTCCCACTCCCAACTGCCAATTTGGCCGACCCGATGTGCTTCGGACAGTCGTTTCTCGCTGAGACGAAGTTCATCTTCGGCTCGCTTGCGCTGCGTAACGTCGCGGATGGCGGCCGTGATCAGTATTCCGATGGGTGTTGCTAGCGGACTGAGACTGATTTCAACGGAAAACTCGCTGCCGTCTTTGCGGACGCCGCGCAAATCGAGTCCTCGGCCCATGGGGCGGACCGAGGGCTGCTGGAAATATCCGTTGCGTAGTTCGACGTGTCCGCCGCGCAGAGATTGGGGAATGAGCAACTCGACGGGTTGGCCGAGCAATTCCTCGCGGTCGTAACCAAACAGCCGTTCGGTCTGCTGGTTGACCAGTGTTAGCGTTCCCGTCTCGTCAACGATCACCATGGCGTCCGGCGCTGCTTCCAGCAAGCCGCGAAACCGCATTTCCTCGTATCGTTGCTCAGTTACGTCCAGGCATGTGCCGCGCAGCTTGATCGGTTGGTCCTGTTCGTCGCGAATGACGTGACCGCGCGAAAGCAGAATCCGCTCGCTGCCGTCGGGGCGGCGAATCCGCTCGTTCTGCATGAACTGTTCGCCTGTTTCCAGCGTCCGCTGAAAGTCTTGCTGAATGGCTTCGCGGTAGTCGGGATGCACCGCTTCCATGAATCGTTCGAACGTGATTTCGTCCTGCTGAGGATCGAGGCCGTAGATGCGATAGAGTTCGTCCGACCAAGTCAACTGGTTCGTTTGCACGTCCCATTCCCAGTTCCCAAGATGCACCATCATCTGTGCTTCTTCGAGTAACTGCTTTTGATTCGCCAGAGTCTGTTTCGACTGTTTGCGTTCGGTAATCTCCAGCGAGACCAGCATCACGGTAGTAACTTCGCCATCCTCCAACATGGGCCCGAAGTATCTCTCGTACCAACGATCCTCGAAATCCTGAAGTTCACACACAACGGGTTGTCTTTTACGAAAGACTGTTTCCAATGCCCGGCGTAGCACCTCGTGCTGGTCTTTGCGAGTAAAGTCAAAATACGTCTTACCGACCACATCGAGTCCTTCGTAATCGGGAGTTGTGCGATTGACGAACTGGATTACCCCGTTCCGATCGGCTATCGAAATGTGCCCAGGAGAATTTTCTATCAGAGATCGCCATCTTTCCTCAGCGACGCGGATTGTAGTTTCGGCGACTTTGCGTTCGGTAATGTCACGCACGAAGGCCATCACGTGGTCCTTCGGCAGCGTGACTAGCCGAGCTTCAAACCAGCGTTCGCCTTGCGGCATTGGCAGTGAGTATTCGACTGATACCGACACCTTGTTCTGAGAAACCTGCAGCAGGGCTTCGTGAATCCGCTGGGCATCTGGCGCGGGAATGAATTCCAGGACGCGTTTGCCCACGAACTCGTGTGGCGGTCGAAAGAGTTCGGCTTCGTTACCTTTCCAAAAGTTGACAACCCGGCCATCCTCGTCGCACTCGAAGTATATGTCCGGACTGGCGGCAAAGATCGCCTCCAGTTGGTCGGTTTTCTGTTGCAGTTCCGCGTGCATTCGCCGACGCTCAGTGATGTCGCGCACAAACCCAACCATGAACTGATCGTCGCCGTAGTGCATGAGGGTGAGCGAGAGTTCAATCGGGAATTCCGTGCCGTCCTTACGGCGGGATTTCGATTCGATCACCAGCGGCAAACTAACGTCAGCCCGCCGCCACAGATCGCCCCACTGGCTGCGGGAAAAAAGCGGATCGACGTCGAAGACGGACATCTGCAACAGTTCGTCGCGCGTATAACCACTCATGCGGACGGCGGCTTCATTGACGTAGATGAAATTGGCGTCCGGATCGACCCAGTAGATCCCGTCGGCCGATTGGTCCACAGAGAACTGCGTTGTCCGTAGTGCATCTTGGGCCCGCTTTCGCTCAATCGCAATGCCTGCAACATGTGCAAGGGAATGGATTCGATTTAGATCAGCATCGTCGGGAGCGCGCACGGTCCGGTAATACAGAGCGAACGTGCCCAGCACTTCGCCAGCCGAGGAAAAGATCGGTTCGGACCAGCATGCCCGCAGTCCGGCGCGGGTTGCGAACTCGCGGTAAAGCTCCCAGTAAGAATGAGTCAAGATGTCGTCGACAACCACTCGCTCGCCACGATACGCACACGTACCGCACGAACCGGCTTGCGGGCCAATCTTTTGTCCTTCAACGGCTTGGTTGTAATCGTCGGGCAACTGATTTCGGCCTAGTTTATGGACGCAGTCCTCATCGTCCAGTAGCAACACCGAAGCGATCACGTCCGGATCAACCTGCTCGATGCTGTCGATCAATGTCGAAATAGCCTCGTCTAGCGTTTCGCCGTGCGAGAGCAACTCCAGCACTCGATTCTGGCCAGCCAACAGAAGTTCGGCGCGTTTGCGTTCGGTGATATCGCGGGCAACGCCCACGACGCGCACCACACGGCCGTTTTCGTCGACTGCTGGCGTCATCGTGTCTTCGATCCAGCGCTCGTCTCCGCGTTTTGATCGAATGCGGTAGGTGGCGGTCTGGCGGGTGCCGGCTGCGATCGCTCCGGCAAAAGCATCACGCGCCAAAGGCAAGTCGTCCGGCACAACGGCCTTCAACCACAGGTCCGCGTCGTCATAAATCTCTTGGGACAAATACCCCCAAATCGTTTCCCAGCGAGGGCTGACGTATTCCACGGTAAGGGTGCCGTCTCCGTCGATCAGCTTGCTCCAAAAGCAATCGGTCACGTGCGCCGCAATGGTCTCGAATCTGGCCAGTGCTTGGTCTCGCTCACGTTCTGCACGTTTGCGGTCGGTGACGTCGCGTACAAATGCCCCGATCCGTAGATTCTCACTCACCGGCATTCGCGACACACTGATCTCCAGATCAATCAGATGACCGTCGCGATGCCGGTGTTTCCGTTCAAATCTGGCTCTACCGGTTCGTTCGAATTCAGGCAAGTGACGGCGGAAATCCTCATCCGGAAAGCTCGGATCTAAGTCGGTGATCGACATCCCGATCAATTCGTCACGGGTATAGCCAATCATCGAACAGTAGGCGGGATTCACGTCCATGATCTTGCTTTGAGCGTCGGTTAGCACAAAGCCGTCGAGCGTCGTTTCCAGGATTTGCTGGTTTCTAGAGACCGACTCTTGCAGATGTTTGTTCGACTCCTGCAACTGTTGCGTCCGTTGTCGCACTCTTTCTTCGAGTTCTTCGTTCGACTGCCGCAGCGAGTCTTCCAATCGCTGGCGGTCGATGGCTTGGGCTAACAGGTTGGCGATGACCTGGATGAACCGGATGTCGTCGTCGGTGAATTCTCTTTGATGAGTCGTATGCACGCCCAGCACGCCATGCGGTTGTTCCAAGCTGCCAACGATCACGCTCATTCCGCTGACCACACCGTGTTCGGTCAGCAGCCGTGGTCCGTGAAATCGATTGTCCGTGTGCAAGTCGGCGACGATGACCGGTTCGTTGAGGGACAACGTGTAACCAGCCTGAGAATCGTTGTCTGCGGGGATGAATACCGTGCCGACAAGGCCGTCGCGCCAGCCGACACCCGATTTGAGCAACAGCTTCGTTCGATCGGGAAGCAATTCGAGGATCTTGCAGTATTCGACGTCCAATGTCTTTGCGACCTTGGCCGTCATGGCGTCCATCAGTTGGCTCAAATCCGTTTCCGCCAGTGCCAGCTGACTGAGTTCGCTTGCCACACGCTGCCGCTCGGCATGAGCCGCCAGTTCTTGTTCCGCCTGCTTCCGATCGGTGATATTCACCAGCGTCCCGATGAAGCCGCCGTCAGAATCACCATCGGCGGCGAAGGGCACACTTGTCGATTGCACCCAGGTGACCTTGCCAGCTGGCGTGCGAAAACGGTATTCCGCGTGGAATCGATCTCGGCGCTCTTCGAACTGTGTCCATACATTGACGATCCGATCGCGATCGTCCGGATGAATGGCGTCGACCCAGTTCGGCCCGGACACTTGTTCGAAGGTCAAATCCGTGGTTTGCAGGCATTCGTCGTTGGCGAAGACGCAGTTGCCCTCTGTGTCTTTCATGTAGATGCCCACGGGAAAGTGTTGGCACAGCTTACGAAACCGCTGTTCGCCTTCCTGCAATGCAGTTTCGGCTCTGTTGCGGTCGGTGATATCGACCAGCACATTCACGGCACCAGTCAGTTTACCCTCCTCGTCGTAAATCGGATTGGCGTGGGCCATCGCCGTGCGACTAGTGCCATCGGGACGCCGGATGATGATTTCCTGCTCGCAGTATCCTTTGTCTTCTTTGAGCGCCAATGCTATCCAGCTGCGCTCGTGCCGCAGCGGCGATCCGTCGGATGCAAGAAGCTTGAAGGATCCGCAGAATCGGTCTACCGGATTGTTCAACTTGGGTTCACGGCCCCACAGTTTGACGGCCTGGTTGTTGAAGCAAGTGATCAGCCCGTCGGCATTGCAGGTGTAGGCCGCATTCGGAAGTTGGTCGAGCAATTGACGGAATTGCAATTGGCTGGCCCGTCGCTGCTCCTCGGCTTTGCGACGCGCGGAGATGTCGATGACGGCCATGCGGCAGTGGGGGCTGTCGTCGCCGTTCGCTTCGCAGCGGCTTTCCAGTTGGACGAAGATCGTCGATTCGTCCGACCGCTCGAGCCGCAACTCGTCGCTCCGCGGCCCCTCTCCGGTGAAGACATTTGTGCGGTGAATGTGCCAGACATCTTGATCCTCGGGTACGACAACGTCCGAAAGAGGCGTCCCGATCAGGTTTTCGCGCCGCACATCCAGCAACGCGGCCACCGTCGAATTGGCCTCGTGGATGACACCCTGGCGATCCAGCGTCAAATAACCCACCGGCGCGGTATCGTAAAGCGTTTGGTAACGATCGCGAGTAGTCTCCAGTTCCGTATGTGTGCGGCAGAGTTCCTCGTTCTGAAGCTCCAGTTCCATCTGGTAAACTTCCAGCTCGTGAATCAGTGACTTGATGTCACTCATGTCGCGCGGCGCGCTCTCGGCCGGCGACTCGTTCAACAGTTGCTCGGCACGTTTTCGCAACGCGGATGATTTGCCGGAGTCGAATGAAGGAACAGGCAACGTTGTCACCTCCGGTTTGTTACGTCGTTGAACGCGATCAAGATCGCCGCGGGCAGTTCCGGATCTCCTGCGAGTCGGCGAGCATCCAACAATATATACTTCCGGCCAACGACGGCAAAGTCGCCCTACCGCCTCGGCACGACGGAAAGTACAGGAACACTAATCTTCGCTGATCTTCGCTAGTTTCCCGTGCGGGCCATTTCGATCGCGCTGGCGTCTAGATCGGTGGCGAAAATCTTAAAGCCGAAGTTCTTTTCGTGCCGTTCGGCGAGTTCGCGCAACAAGATGGCCAGCGAGTAGGCCTCTTCGCCAGTGACACAACCAGGCACCCACGCGCGAAACGTGTGGCCGTCGGCCCGCGACCGCATTAGCTCGTCGAGCGGTCCGTCCGCCAGCACCGCGAAGGCGTCCGCAACGCGAAAAAAGCTCTTGACACAGATCAGCAGCTCTTTGAACAACAACTCGGTTTCGTGCGTGTTATCCTGCAGGAACTTGACGTACGCGTTGGCGCTGCGGATGCGGTGGATGCTCATCCGCCGCTCGATGCGGAGGCGAATCGTAGTGGACTTGTACAACGAAAAGTCGTTGCCCGTGCGGCTTCGGATCGACACCAGGAGCTTGCGCAACGCCTCGTCTGGGATCGGCGGACAACAGGAATCCAGGTAGTGACCTTCGGCTAGCGCGGCCAACTCGCCAGGCATCTCGCGCGGCGGCACGACCAGATCGACGATGCCGCTGCCAATGGCATTACGTGGCATGCCGTCGAACTTTGCCGGCTCAGGCTGTTGCACGATCACAATCCCCCCGGCCGCCTTTATTGCCCGCAACCCGCTCGTCCCGTCTGATCCCGTGCCCGACAGAATGATTCCGACCGCGCGATGACCAACGTCCTCAGCCACGGACCGCAGGCAAGAGCCAATCGGCAGGTGGATTTCCACAGGACCGCCTTTCTTGTTGCCTGCCGAGGCTGTCTGTTTTTGCTTGCCACCGGCCGGGGCAGTCGCGGTCGTTTTGAAAGGGACGACTTCGGAGGGCCATGTTGCCGACGAGGCGTCGCTCCGCGTCACGACGATCGCCCCGTTGAGCATCCCCAGCTTTGCGCCGGGCGGAGTGACATAAACATAATCCGGCTCGACCTGCATCCCATCGCCCGCATCGACGACCGGCATCGGGGTATGTCGCGCCAACGATTCCGAGAGCACACTTGCATGCTGCGGATGCTGATGCGTGACCACGACAAAAGCCCATGCCAGCGTCGGCCGGCATGTGGTCAAAGAATTCCTGCAACGCCTCCAGCCCACCCGCCGATGCGCCGACACCGACGACCGGGAATCTATCTGAGCCGGGTTCAATTCACTTGCCGCTTGCGGTTGCCGGTTCTTTTGCCGCGGCTGACTTGACGGCCTTCTTCTTTTTCCGAGTCTCTTTCGCAGCACGCTTGGTTCCCGACGTCGTCCCCGCCGGCTGCCATTTCTTGTTTGTCCTTTTCTTAGCCATGGCGATAATCATCGCCTATTCCCGTGATATTGAGGAGCCAGCTGGCGAGGGTGCTCGGACGAGATAGCGACGGAGTCGTGATCACTCAGGTTGTACCGCACATCGATTTCGGTTACCCCGCCGTCATCGACTACCGCCGGTCGACCGAGAGGCGAGGCGGACAATGCACGTTCGGCGGCCTCGAAGGATTTCTCGCGGGAAAAAATTTAAGCCTTGCTCTCCGTCAAATTGAAGGCGCGATGACCAGTGAGTCCGTTGTGGATTCCTTGGAGATGCTGGGGGCATTTGACATCGGGCTTGAAAACGATCTCTAACTTAGTCCGAGCAGCCACCGGGTTTGGCCGACGGTGATCCGAGACGGCGGGGCCGTCCCGATCGATTGGCAGGATCTATCCCTGGAAAAATGACGCCCAGCCAAGTGAATCAGGACCGTCACCGTACACGTCGCGCAGACTCAGGACGACTTATTTGGCTTCTCACGTTAGCCGGATTGAGCACCAGCGTGTTCATGCTGTCGACGGTCGCCTGGTCGCTTCCAAGGACACGCGACGGACGATCCATGCTCGATTTCCTGCAATCCCAGTTGGACGAAACCATGGTTGCAGTAGATCGCAATCTGGCTGACCGTCGTCAGGAGGTTATCGAACTGCTATCGGGCGAAGGCAGACACAATAATGACTTACCGGAAAACCAGATTCATTTAGGTCGACTTGAATTGCCAGGGCTGTCCCGCGATTCGGCCGATTTACTTGAGTTGCTGGTCGTGCTCCGGGTATCGAGAATTGCCCGGTTGATCAAGCATCAGGTCCACGCAAATGAAAGCCAGGCGATTAAGCTTGCCCAACAATGTGACACGGTGGAATTTCAGCAAGAGGCGGCGGCCGCAGCAAACGAAGCGTCAGACTTCGACATTACCTTGCACAGCATGCTTCGCCTGGGAGGCAAATCTACTCGTTGGCCAGTCGGGAAAAACCATCTTTATTAAGCTTGCGAGGCAGGTAGCCGACCTGATCGACAGCGTCGACCAACTCAAGCGTATCGTCGATTCACAAAACGCTCTCATCGGCGCAAATACGCTGTTCGGCCCAGTGTTGCTGCGCGAGGTACTCGACGATGCAAATGATTTGTACGCACCGCCGTTTCTTGAACAAGGATTCAGGTTCGTGCGAGAGTATTCTGAAGTTTCCGAAATCACTGCAGATCGCTACCGCGTTCTACAGATTGTATCTGGACTAATACAAAACGCGGGCGAGGCGCTGAGGAACGCCGAGACCACCGACACGTCGAACGCGGTGAGGCTGGAAGGTAGCTCAGCGCATCGGATTCGAGTTACAGTATAGAGGACCGCCCGAAGGGAACCGGCCCATAGAAGAATTACTTGCCAGCACTTCAGAGGCGAGGTACGATGCATCCCATGGGGGAGGCAGGTCCGTAATGGACCGAGAGCCATCGCACCGAAACAATCGGCGAGAGGGAGTGGTAGTGGTGCACCAAGCCCAGGGCCTTGAACCCTGTGCAAGACTCTACGGATACGCGTCATATCATGGGGGCAGAGCAATGACAATGCGTGTTATGTGGCCCGCACTGCGTTCGGACCGGTTCAAGTGGGTCAGCAAAACGCTCCGTGTGGTCAAGTCGGATCTCGTGTTTCACTTGGCGGTGTTTCTCATTTCGACGGTATGCGTCAAATCATTCGGAATCCATCAGGCTTTTTTTGAAAATCGGCTCGTGCTGATTCAGCTGTTTCCTGGGATCGCAGTGACGGCGTTCTTGATGTGGGGCAATCGCTGCTGGTTTGGAATTGCATTCGGCGCACTGTTGGGAAACCTGCTGCACGCAACGCCGCTGACTTTCGCAGCGTGCCGCGCCGGCGGATTCGTACTGGAAGGAATCGTCAGCGCCTATTTGTTACAGCGTTTTTTGGGTCTACGCAATGGAATCGAACGCATAAAAACTGCCGTGGGATTCTTGATCGCTGCACCTGGGTTGGCGGCGATCGGGGGGACTCACGGTGCCATCGCATTTGCGGTAAGCGGCGAGGCGGACAGCGCTTGGTTCGGAGAAGTGTGGCTCACGTGTTGGTTGAGTTCTGCGCTCGGTGTCTTGTTGTTGACGCCGCTGGGCATTGCGTTACCGAGTCTGGCACAGCGTTGTTGGCCGTTGAAGCGGTGCATCGAAGGTGTCATTCTGGTGTCCTTGGTGATTGGGGTTTCGGCGTTTGTTTTTGCTGCCAGCGACGCAATGGGTATGACGGAATTACCGATTGCGTTTTTGCCGCTGCCGCTGCTTTATTGGGCTGGAGTGAGATTTGGGCAGCTGGGTGCGTCGACGGCAACGCTGCTTGCAGCGGCGCTGATGGCTTGGGGAACGACGCGTTCGTTGGGGCCGTTTTCCAACCATCCGCCCGCCGAAATGCTGATCATGATGGCTACATATGTCGTTGTCTCGGCGATCGGTCCCATGCTGGTTGCCTCGATCGTTGATACGCTGGAGGCCGCAAGGACAGACCTGGCGAAACTGACACAAGAATTGCAGACGACGGTCCGCGATCGTACACGTGAATTAGTTGATACGAATGAACAGTTGCGTCTGCTGCTCGCCCGGCAGCAACTGACGGAAAGAAAACTGATCAATGCGAATGCGGAACTAAAATCGTTCGCGTACTCGGTCTCACATGACCTGCGGGCTCCGCTACGGCATCTGTCGGGATTTGCAATCGCATTGCGCGAGGACTATTGCGGTAAGATTGGCAAAACCGGCGTCGACATGTTGTGCAGGATGGAGGAGGCGACTCTCACGATGGGGCGTCTTATCGACGACCTACTTGCGCTCAGTCGCGTTAGCCGGAAGCAAATGAAACTCTCCGACGTCGATCTGAGTCGGTTGGCAACCGAGATTTCACAGGCGCTACAGCACGCGGATCCTAAGCGACTGGTGGACTGGAACATTGACGAAGGCCTGTGGAGTTACGGCGATGATGGTTTGCTGCAGATTTTACTGACGAACCTACTGGAAAATGCGTGGAAATACACGTCGCGCGAACCACGAGCGAAAATCGAATTTGGTTATGACGCCTCCGATGACAAGAACCCGTTTTTCATTCGTGACAACGGCATCGGGTTTGACGCCTCGCATGGTACAAAGGTCTTCGCCCCATTCCAGCGTATGCACGCTCGCTCCCAATTCCCCGGTACTGGCATCGGACTGGCAACCGTTAAGCGCATTGTCGAACGCCATGATGGTCAAATCTGGTTCGAGACCGAGGAAGGGAAAGGCGCCACATTTTATTTTTGCCTCGGCAATCCAGTCCCGCATTCTACCGATCGATGCAAACACTGATTGCGTCAACATCACAGAACGCCTAAAAAACTGGTCGAGCAAGTGACCGCGAGAACATTCCGCACGGCTTCGCAACTGTGACCAGGCAGGCTGGTATCATTGCGACATACCGAATCAAACTAGTGGCTCCGAGGCCGCGACCCACCGAGATCCAACGTCACGAAGATGGACACACTGATGTCAAATAAGCGCTATGTCATTCTGGTCGAGGACGACGCGAACGAAGAATTGCTTACGATTCGAGCGTTCAAGCAAATTAATCTCGCAAACCCGATTGTGGTACTACGAGACGGTGTCGAAGCGCTTGACTATATCCTTGCCCGCGGTCGCCACAAGGATCGAGACCCCACGGACGCGCCGTGCGTTGTTTTGTTGGATCTAAAACTACCGAAGATTGATGGGTTTGAAGTACTGAGGCAAATTCGATCCCAAGAAGTGACGAGGCACCTGCCTGTTGTCATGATGACCTCTTCGGATGAACAGGAGGATATCATCCGAAGCTACCAACACGGGGCGAATGGTTACGTCCGTAAACCGATTGTCTATGAGGAGTTCGTCAGAGCGATCAGTCAGCTAGGTATGTATTGGTGCATGCTGAACGAGGTGCCTCGATCATGATGGCTGATTTCATGGCGCGGAAACTGAGCGTCCTGGTATTGGAGGATATTGAAAATGATGCGTTGCTGGTTGTTCGTCAACTAAATAGCCATGGGCTTCAGTTTGATTGGGAACGGGTGGAAACGGCGGTGGAATTCGAAGCCGCGCTGGATCGCCAATCATGGGACGTAATTATTGCCGATTATGATTTGCCCACGATTCAGGCGCCCGACGCGTTGGCGATCGCCACTCGGAGGGGAATTCGCACTCCAATCATTGTCGTATCCGGAATCATCGGCGAAGAAACGGCCGTTGAAGTGATCAAACTTGGTGCCGTTGATTATCTTTTGAAAGATCGACTAGCCCGCCTCGGAGCGGCCGTGCAACATGGGATAGAACGAGAGCGAGAGCGTGCAAAAACCGAACAACTCGAATTGCAGCTAAGAAACGAACGTGAGACGCTGGAGCGTGAACAGCGATTCCGCGCATTGTGTGATCGTGCTCCGGTGGGCATTTTTTTCGTCGATGCGACAGGGAAGTGGGACTACACCAACCGATACGCTAAAGACAAATTCAACTTATCGGTCGATCAAAACGGTGAAATAAGCTGGAGCGAAATTGTTCACCCCGACGATTGCGAAGCGGTGCTGTCCAGCTGGAATTCCAGTCAGCTCGGGCGAGAAGAATTCCGAGCCGAGTTTCGTCTGGCAAGTTCGCACGAAAGCGAGCGGTGGGTGCTGGCGATTGCCACGATCGAAGTCTCGCTTGATGGTCAGCCCGGGTTGCCGTCGGGACCCTCGTCGATATCTCCTCGCGCAAGACAGCGGAGAACGCCATTCAAGCAGCCAAGTCAGCATTGGAGTTGGAGGTGGAACGGCGCACCGAGGAGTTGTCCGAAGCGCTGGACAGATTCAAAAGCATCGCGGAGCACCTGCCCGATTGTATCTGGCAGCGAGTGATGCGAGAGGACGGCACATCCTATGTCAGCTATGTGAGTCCTGGATGGGAAAAGATCTGGGGTTATTCGGTAGACGAAATCTATCGCGATGCAGACCTTTGGTTGAAATCAGTGATGCCTGAGGATCATTCCCATGCGGCGAATTTGAAACCTCGTGCGGCGATTACCAAGACGTCGCAATCCTCCGTCTTCCGTATCCGCTCGAAGCAGGGTGACCTCCGATGGGTCGAGGATATTGCCATACCAATCTTTGATGAAAGGAATCGTCTTGTTCGATACGAAGGCGTGGCACGTGATATCACGCATCGACAATCGTCTCGGGACGAATTGATCCTGCGCAGCCAGGCGTTGGCATCGGCGAAACACGGATTGGTCATCGTTGATGCCATACAAGAGGACATGCCCATCACGTACTGCAATGCGGCTTTCGAACAGATGACCGGATATACCGAAGAGGAAGTGCTAGGAAGGAATTGCCGCTTTCTTCAGGGGAATGATCACGAACAGCCAGGATTGAGACGTCTGCGATCGGCGATTCGGTCAGGTCAGTCTTGCAGTGTGACGTTGCGAAACTACCGAAACTCAGGTGAGCTGTTTTGGAACCGTCTGTCGATTGCTCCAGTCAAAAACGAAAGGGGAGAACTGACGCACTTTGTAGGAGCTCAAGAAGACGTTTCCCATCAGGTCCAATTGACTAAGGCGAAGAACCAACTTGCCGATTTCCACAGCCTTGTGCTAGAGATTTCTACCCAGTTTATTTCCTGCGGCGAAACCGAATTCAAGCTTATCTTAAGGCGTGGGCTAGAGGCAATCGGACAACTATTGGCTGCTACGCGATGTTTTTTTGTCGAACTGTCTCCTGACCAATCCGTGCTTCGCGAAGCATACGAATGGTGCACTGAAGGCTCCCTGCCACAATTCGAGTCGCTGAGCGGAGCGGCGACCACGGACGTCCCCTGGATCTCCAACCAGCTGATGGCCGCCTGCGATCCGGGTGGCGACCAAGATCCACCAACTTCAGACGACGATCGGACATCGTTTTTTGAATACGGAGCCGATTCGATACTATGCATTCCAATCCAAGTGGACCAATCGGTGAGAGGAATACTGGGAGTCGCTGAAATCACAAATCAGCAGATCCTGGACCTGGACCTTTATCCCTTGCTCACCATCGTCGGTGACCTTTTTATTACTGCCCGACACCGTATCCTTGCGGAAGAAAACCTATCGCGGCATTGGGCTTTGCTTGAAGAATCACAAAGAATTGCTCATTTGGGAAACTGGGAATGGGCGCCGCACAACAATCAATTTGTGTGTTCGAATGAACTGTGTCGCATCTTTGGACACGCCCCAGAGGAAAAGCCAGCAAGCGTAGAAATATTCCTTCAGTGCTCAAACGACGACGAACGGTTAGATTTATTCGCGAGCTTCGACCGCGTCATGGCGACGGGCGAACCGATTGCGATCGAACACGAAATCCGTGACTCAACAGGCCGCGATCGTGTTTTGCTGACCCGTTGCTTTCGGGTTACATTCAAAAACGGCTCCCCGGATGTGGTTCGCGGCACCTGTCAAGACATTACGGAATTGCGGACGGAAGAAACAAAGTTTCGCGGACTACTCGATGCGGCTCCCGATGCGATGGTTATCGTGGATTCACGGGGAACCATCCAAATTGCCAATTGTCAAGCAGAGTGGATGTTTGGATACTCGCGCGAAGAACTGATCGGCAACCCCGTGGAAATGCTTGTTCCCGGGCAGCTGCGTGATGTGCACCGAGACCATCGCGCTGAATTTGTGAACACCCCAGCGGTTCGGCCCATGGGGCAGGAGATGGAACTGCGCGGCGTCCGCAAAGATGGCAGTGATTTAGCAGTGGAAATCAGCCTGAGTCCATTTAAAACCCCCAGTGGCGTGCTGACGACTGCAGCTGTGCGAGACATTACTGCGCGAAAGGAAGCGGAACGCGAGTTACAGCGCAGCCGAGAGCGTCTGGATGAGGCACAGAAAATTGCCCATATCGGTTATTGGGACTGGGATGTCCAGGCAGGAAAAACGTGGTGGTCTGATGAGCTCTATACAATTTGCGGCGTGATCAAAGATTCATTCCAGCCGACATTCCCAGCCTTCTTGGACTTGGTTGTCGAAGGAGACCGCCCAAAGCTCACCGCTGCTTGGCACGATCTTCTCAGTGGCGGCGAACCATTCCAACTCAGCTACCAACTGAACACCGCGTCGGGGACCAGGTTCCACACTTTCTACGCACACTCCATCAGCGACAGCAGTGGAACACTGCTGCACTTGACAGGCATTGTTCAAGATTCAACCGAACAGAGAATCATTGAAAATCAACTTCGTCTGCGTGAGAGACTGGTTTCGGTGGGCACGCTTGCCGCAGGAATTGCCCATGAGATCAACAATCCACTAAGCGCCATCATGACCGCTGCCGTTACGGCAAGGGTAGTACAATCTGCTACGCAACCCAACGAACTTGTCAATGAGTGCGTCGATACGATCACGAGTGCCGTCGTACGTACCCAAAAAATCGTTCAAAACGTTTTACGACTCTCCCGGCAGGAATCATCAGAGAAAGAACAGGCTAACCTTAACCATATCGTTACTCAGGCAAGCAGTCTCACGAAGCATTTTTCAGACACTCATGGTGCAAACGTGTTGGTGGACTTGGAGGATGACATTCCAGACCTCCATCTCAATACCAGCGAAATTGAGCAGGTCATCGTTAACCTCATCACCAATGCTGTCAAATCTGGAGATCCTGCGGCTGTAATGATTCGGACCGAAAAGCAGGGTGATCGAGTGAAGGTTATTGTGAGTGACAATGGATGCGGAATCCCTGAATCTCGCTTGGACCGTATATTCGACCCGTTCTATACTTCCGAGTCCGCTCTTAAGGGTACGGGATTAGGGCTTACAATCTCGCATAGAATCATTTGTGATCACGGAGGAGAAATAACCGTTGAAAGCGTAGAGGGCCAAGGAAGCACATTTACCGTGGAACTTCCCGTGTCCGATGAAAAAGACGCATGACTGAACGCCCCGGTGCCATGCTCAAGGCTGAGGTTTACGTGCGACGTGTCACGCTGGGTGCCATAGATCCCGTGCGTGATGACTTCATCTTCGCTGTCAAAGGGCAGCAGATGGTCAAGCGTTTCCACCGGTCCGTCAGCGAGCACCGTCCCCGGTCGTGAGACGTCACCGTGCATCTCCTTCTGCGTGCTGTCGTTACGGGCAGCCCCGGACGGCCCACTACTCGGCCGAGCCCACCATCGCCTCGGGGACGATGCGTGTGCGGAGGTCGAGGTCGGTGTATTGAACCAGCGCCCGCTTCAATTGGTCCCAGGAAACCGGTTTGGTCAGAAACTCACTTGCCCCGCCGGCGAGCATTCGACGCTTCAGCGAGGCGTCACGCATGCCGGTCACCACGATGACCGGCACCGAGTCGGTGGCCGACGATTCCCTCAAACGACGCAGGATGTACTCGCCATTGCCGTCCGGCATTTGATAGTCCAGCAAGACCGCTGCGGGGCGGCTTTGAAAGGCGCTGCGATAGCCGTCCATGCCCCGGTAGGCCCGCACCAGCTGCACGCCGACGCTGAGCAGCCGTTTTTGTAGCCCGATCGAAAAGTCGGGGTCATCGTCGATCGCCAGCACCCAGGGTGTGTGATCGGTGACCGCGTCTTCGTCGATTGCAGACGTCTGCGAATCGTCGTCCAGCCATCCCCAATCCTCCAGCATCGACAACAGCGATTGATTGTCCTCGGCCCCGGGTGTCTGCTGCGCGTCGGAAAAATCAACCAACGGTGTCGCGTGGTGCTCGGACTCCTCTTCCAGCAGCGATTTCAAGAGGGGTTCCAGTCGAGTCCAAATCTGTTGGTCCTTCTTGACCAGTTGTGCCCCCATTTCGTGACAACGCTGCTGGATCTTTTCATTCGGATCACCGGTCATCACGATCACCGACGTTTGGCTCAAGCGTTCATCCGTGGCCATCATCTCCGAAACGCTGACGCCGTTTCCTCCCGGCATGCGAACATCCAACAGTGCGATATGCGGCGCGTAGTAGTCGGCGTTGGCCAGTGCATCTAGGGCATCGCTGGACGTGATCACATCCAAGCCCAAATGTTTGCAACGGACGCTGAGCAGTTCCAGCAGGTCTTGATCGTCATCGGCGATTAAGATTTGTTTTTGACTCATTGGATTCTCCATCGGTGGGCTGGACTGTCGAAAGTCCGAGGACCTTGGACAGATAAAAAGGGGCGGTTGCTCATGGTCTCAGCCCGTTCCGGCCGGCACGCTGAACACGGACGTCACGGCGTCCAACAGATCGCTACTGCGATAGGGTTTGGTCAAGAAGTAGTGGGCACCGGCATCGAGCGCTGTTTGCCGATCCTGCAGACTGGCCGACAGCATGATCACCGGCGGCGTGACGGTGTCGGGGTCGTCCTGAAGCGTCTTCAACACCGACAACCCATCCAGGTTTGGCATCTGCACATCGAGCAACACCAGATCGGGATTCTCCGAGCGGATCAGTTCCAGACCTTCGGCACCGTCATAGGCGACGTGCACCTGGTATCCCGCGTGTGCCAAACGAATTTGCACACCGAGAACGATTCCTCGATCATCATCAATCACTACAATCTTGGATTCACGCGACACAGTAATTCTCTTCACCGAGTTGTTGATCGACCATCTGAACGATGTCCTGTGCCCGCTCTGCGGCATTCCAGGTCCCTTCGACTCGGACTTGAAATTCGGGTAGCGGACCACGCGGACGATTGCGATTGATCTGCAGCCGTTCTTTGTTCAATCGCGTCAAGAAATCGTCCAGCGCGATCGAGGGCACGGACACCAACAGCAACCATTGCCGGTTGGGCAGCGTGAAGATCAAATCGTTTTGTCTCAGCAGGTGAACCAGGAAACGTTCGACGTCCCGCATCACCGATTCATTGATGCCGTCTTCGATCGCGATCCCGATGGCGGAAACCGACGCCTCTCCTTCCTGTCCCGCCGCCAGCCGACCGATGAATCGCCGCGTGACTTCAACGGGGCAATTGATCGGCAGCGTAAAACTGAAAGAACTGCCTTCGCCTTCGGTGCTTTCAACATCCATCTTGCCGAAATTTAAATCCACCAACTCTTGAGCGATGTTCAACCCCAATCCAAACCCCTTGGTGCTGTCGCGGATCTCCGTCTTGACCTGGGAAAACCGCTGAAAAATTTCGCGTTGACGGTCCGCGGGGATGCCGACGCCGTTGTCCGAAACGGCAATGGAGACGTCGTATTCACCATGACGTCGGGCGGAGATGCAAACGCGGCCGGGATTGCGAGTGAATTTGATGGCGTTGATGGCCAGATTGACGATGACCCGACCGACCTTGGCGGGGTCACAAAATACGTCCGGCAAGTCCTCATCCATTTCGACGTCCAGCTGAACCTCGCGAACGATCGCTTTGCGTCGGATCGCCGGTAACACATGGTCGATGATGTCGGCCACGCCGCACGGTGAACGTGACGCCCCCAGCAACCCCGATTCCAACTTGCTGACGTCCAACATGTCGTCGACCATGTTGTTCAGATCGCTGGCCCGATCGTCGATCACGCCGAGCAACTTTGCTTGCTCTTCGCTGACCGGCCCGGCGATGCCATCGGCAAGCAGCGACGCATATTCCATGATCACCGTCAGCGGTGTGCGGAATTCGTGCGAGACATTGTCGACGAACTTCTGTGCCGTCTTGCAGGCCTTTTCGAGTTTCTGATTCTTGTTTTGCAACAGCAGATCACGCTGGCGCAATGTTTCCAAGAGCTGGTCGTTGTGTCGCAACATCGCATGCCGTTGAATGGCATAGCGAATCGACCGCTGCAACAGTTCCGGGCTGATCCGCCCCTTGACCAGATAATCTTGCGCCCCTTCGGCGATCGCCGTGATCGAAAGCTCATCGTCGGCGTGCCCGGTCAGAACGATCAAAGGATTCTGGGGACAGGCCTGCACCATGGTGACGACGGAATCCAGTCCGCGACTGTCTGGCAGCGACAAATCGGCAAGCACCACATCAAATTCGGACGCATCGACCGCGGCGATTGCTTCCCCCAAGCATCGCACGCGCCGGACACCGCAACTGGGAAACGCCTTGTTCAGCGATCGCGTGACCGACTCGCCGTCAACGCAATCATCTTCGATCAATAGGATTCGTAGCTGCGTCTTCTGTTCTGCGATCACCATGACTCTCTCCTTCGCGGTTGTGCGTTTCCGGCCCACCCCGTTTCCGTCGCGGCCGAGCGGTTCGCGACGGCGTGGCAGTTCCCGAACGCGCGGTGGGCTATTCGGGGCGTTTTAAAAGTTCGACGAAGGATTGCATTTCGCGGAGCAACACATCGAAATGAATCGGTTTATTGAGAAAGCTGTCCGCACCCAACGCCAGCATTTCCGATTGCAGATCGGGGTCACGCATGCCCGTCAACACAATCACGGGGATTCCCTCGGTCGCTTGGTTGTTCCGCAATGACTCCAACACAAACCGTCCGTCCCCACTGGGCATGGAGACGTCCATCAGAATCAGATCAGGATGATCGGTGATCGCTTCCCAAAACCCTTGCGTGCCGAAGTAGGCGAGCAGGACTTCGGCTTGATAGTCACTCAGACGCATTTCCAGCGTGCGACAAATCTCGGGATCATCGTCGATGCAAAGGATTCGTGGCGTCCGAGTCGCCTTGGACGGATCGCTCCACCCTCCGTCATTTCCGTTCGCTTTCCGCTTGGCCAAGCGGGCTTGCACCACCTGTTGCAAGGGGCGTTTGCGTGTTTGGGACGGATTGCTGATCAGGCTTGACATTTTGGTTCTCCAGGTGGGGGTTTGGAGGGGCGGGAGCCAGTGGAGGACAATCAGGACAGTCCGGGTGTGCGAATCACCGTTGGCACGTTTTGGGAGGGATGCCGGCAGGGGTGATCGAGACTTGCGATTGCTGCAATGAATACGTAGATCGCTTGGTGGCGGGATGCAGGTTTGTTCAGCTGAGTTGAAGGAACACCGACAATCAGCTGGTTTGCAGCGTTGCCACGGGAGGGAATTTGACGTGATTGAGATACGAGGAGAGCGTTTCCAACAGCCCCCCCAGATTCGACTTCAAAAAGTATCCCGCAACATTTTGTTCGTATGCCCGCGTCACGTCGCGCGGGTGATCCGAGGTGGTGAGGATGAAAATGAGCGTCGGGCGAAGGGTTTCGTCGGCTCTGATTTCGTCGAGAAACTGATGGCCATTCATTCCCGGCATGTTGATGTCCAGCAACACGACCAAATGACCGCGTTGCTCCGGCGTCAAGCGGTCCGAACGCAGCAACTGGAGCGCGGCGGCACCATCGGTCGCGTTGAGGATTTCGGCCTGCAAACCGCGTTTGGCCACTCCACGTCGGATGATTTCCAGATCGACGAAGTCGTCTTCGACGACCAAGATTGTCGGCGTACCATTGCTCATATCGATGCTCCACAGCAAACTTCAGGTGACGTTGTCGCTAGCTCGCGAGGCCAGGAAAAATGAAAGGTGGTTCCGCGGCCGAATTCTGATTCCACTTCAATCGTGCCGCCAAAGTATTCGACTTGCTTCTTGACGATCGCCAGCCCCATGCCGCTGCCTTCGACCGTGGGATTGCCGACTCGCTGATACATCTGAAAGATACGATCGAAATTGGTCGCTTCGATTCCGGGACCGTTGTCGGCCACGGAGAATCGGTACTGATTGTCGCCGTTTGACCAAGTCACTTCGACACAGCCCTGACCACCCTTGTCGTTGTGCTTGATCGCGTTGCCGACCAGATTCATGAACACCTGCTCGAGCGGCGGACGGACGGTTTCAAACACCGGCAGATCATCCGGCCACTTGACTTGGATCGAGTGCGGATTGCTGACCATGTCGACAATGTTTTCAAGCACCGAGCGAACTTCGACGATTTCTGACGGCGGGTTGATTCTGCCGACCCGTGAGAAATCCAACAGGTCCTCCAGCAAGACCTCGAGTTTGCCGACCCGGACTTTCAGATTGTCCAGATAGACTTCGCCGTCACTGGACAGGTCGTCACGAACATCTTCTTCGATCCACTGGGCCAGGTGCTTGATCCCACGCAGTGGCGAACGCAAGTCGTGTGAAGCCACATAGGCAAAGCTGTCGAGTTCTTCGTTGGTCGCCTGCAACTGCGACGCTTTTTCACGGAGTTCACGCCCGAGTGCCTGGGACTGTTGCAACAGTTCTCGGGTACGCAGGTTTTGGTCACTAAAGATGCGGGCCGCCGTGGCCATTTTCCCGATCTCGTCGGTCCGTTCGGTCCCCGGCACATCTGCCAGCACCTCACCACTGGACAGTCGCTCGAACGTCTTGGTCAGATCGGAAATGGGAGTGACGATCAGCAGCGCCAATCGGGTTGCGATCAACAAAGACAATCCGACGGCGGTCACGACGATGCCCAAGGAAAGGAGTCGGACACGGTAGGTCGTTGACGCCAACTGCGAGGCGATGAATTCACGGCGAGCTTCGGCTTGTGAACGCAGTTGTGCCGAGTAGTACGACACCTCCGACTCTTCACCGGCGATGACCACGTTGCGAAGAAAAAGATAACTGCGTGTCGCTTGCACGGCCCGCAGTCCGACGCCTTCATAGTCCCGAATCGCCTGAACGATCTGTTCGACTTGACTCTCGTCACCTTGAATTTGATCCAGTTGAGACGCCGCGTCGTTGATCGCTTGAATCGATGCGGCGACCAGTTCACCGTCGGGGTTCTCGAAGTACTTCAACAAAAACTTTTCCGCTCGGGAAAAGGCGGATTGGGACCGCACCAATGCCAGACGGTTCTGATCATCGACCCCCAGTCCGGACAATCGGTCGGACAATCGCGACGTGCATTCTTCGATCCGTTTGGCCAGTGCCGGCAACTGCTGTTCGACCAGGTCTTGCCGGATTTTGCGTTCGATGATGACGGAATCAAAGTGTTTTGCGTATTCCGTCACGCGTGAGTTGATCTGTTCGAACAGCGTCACCAATTCGGGATCCGTCTGCTGCTTCGTCGCCGACTCGATGTTGACGCGGAGCCGCTCAAAGATCTCCTTGGCGGCGTCGGATTGTGATTGGCGGCCCGAAAAAACAAAGCGGTCGGCCCGCAACCGCAGCTCTTGAACATCGCGATCCAAGCCGAGCACGACGGCGTTGACCGCTTCGATCTCGCTCATCCGGTTGGTTTCGTTCGTGATCCGTTTGGACCCGATGTAGACCGCCAGCGCATTGCCGAACACCAGCATCAAGATGATGCCGAAGCCGAGATAGATCTTTCGTTTGAGCGACAGCTGAAACATTCTCGAAAGGGTGTCGAAAGTGACGCAGGCGGGATTTAGTTCGCGGTCAGAAACTCGTTCCAAGCGCTCAAGGTGGATTCATAGTTTTTCATCACGGTGTTCCAGACGGCGACGTTGCTAAAACGCCGTTCGTAGGAACCCCCGGTTCGGGCTTCGCCACGACGAACGACGACCCGTCCGTCGGTGCCCTTTAAATCAGAGGCGGCGGGTTTGCCCGCGTACCAATAGTCCCATTCCGGCTCGGTCATTTCGCGGCGGGACCGCTGAGGATTGGAGATGTAGTAGCCCTGTCTGGCGATGAACGCACCCGGCCAACCGGACAACCACCAATTCATGTACTCGTACGCCGCGTCTTTTGCGATGGCGGAGGCGGCGGCCGACAGGCACATCACTCCGTGCCATGCTCGATAGCCTTCCTTGGGTGCGGCGTAGACGCAATCGATGTTCTCGGCGCGGAGGGCAGAGACGCCGGGCGAGAACATGCTTTCGATCACCGCTTCGCCGCCACGCATCAGTTCGACCGAGCGGGGCACGCTATTCCAAACGCCACGAAAGTGTCCCTGGCGGCGCAGATCGACCAGGATTCGAAACAACTCGGTGATCTCCGCTTTGGAAAGGTTGCCGATGTCGTCGAATTCGATCAGCCCCTTGGATTGGGCCGCCAAGGCGATGTCAAACAGCCCGATCGTCGGCTCGTTGCACAACGCGACGCGGCCGGCCCAACGGGGATCCAACAACCAACTCCAACTTTCCGTCTGGTACGCCACGCCGCGTGGGACCACTGACGCGTCATAGGCGAAGGAGTCGACATTGTGGACGTAGGGCAAAAAGCTGATCCGCTTGGTTTCTTGGGCCGCCAAGGATCCGTCGCGTTGAACGTACAGCAGTTTGTTGGGGGCGTCGCCGGCGCCGATTCGACCGTGTGGTGTCAGCTTTCCCGTCTTCGTCAGACTGTTGATCTCGTCCCAATACTCCAGCCGCGAGAGATCCAGGGGCTGGATCGAGCCGGCTTGCCAGAGCACGCGGATACTGTTGGACCACTGTTCGTACAGATCGAACGACTCCGGACGCGTCGATGCCTGATGCAGGACCGAAGCGCTGCCCCCCGGCTGGAAGTGCAGCTTGATCCCCAAATCCCTTTCTGCTTGCTCGCGGATCGGCTGCTGAAGCGTCACGTGGGTGCCCAAGACCCTGAGCGAGCGTTGCTGTTGGACGAATCCGTAAGGCGCGGTGCCAAAAACACGATTTGGCGCAGCGGCCAGCGCGACCGCGGCGCTGGCGGCAGTGGCGAGTACGGTTCGTCGACTTTGCTTCATGGATTAATCGCCTTGGATGGAGGTGGCTGAAAAACTTGTCTTGCCCCTGACGTGCCGGCCCATTCGGTCCGGGCAATTCAACCAGAATGCGGGACAACGGACGGGTCTCCACTGCTACGACACCGCCGGACAACGCTGGGAAGCGGGAAGCATTGTTCAGTGGTAGGGCGCGAGCCCTCCGCTAACAATGAAACACTCCGTTTGTTGGCAGAGGGGAGCGTCAGCGAACCGAGTATCCCGGAGGGATTTCAGCGAGTAGCCGGAGGTCAGCGCAGCGCCACCTCCGGGAAGCTCGTCCCGGATTCCTCTCGACCCCGGACGGGGTCGCAGCGAATCAATCCGCCGGCGGTGCTGTAGTTCGCCTTGCTGAAAAACTTGATCCGGGATGCTTGTTCACGCGGGGTGGCAGGCCGAGGCCGAGGGTTCTAACGCGATTTGCTGCGACACCCTCCGGGGTCGCGTCGGGCGGGGGACCGGATGTCCGGAGGTATCGCTGCGCTCACCTCCGGCTACTGGCTTTGACCCCGCCGGGGTCATGCCACCGACGCTGGCACGGAAGGAGATAGCGGAAAGGCGCGAGCGGCCTGTCGATTTAAGCCCGCAGTCGTAAGCAAGGGGCCACGCGGCGCCCCTCGATCACGCTTCGGGCTGGCAACATCGCAGTGATTTTGGAATTTCGATTAAATCGACAGCCGGCGAGCCGTCCGGTCTCGCCTTGAATCCACGTTGCAAGACCGGAGGGCTCGCGCCCTGCCGCTAAAACCTCGCAAAAAACGGGGAATAAATGCTTCACAGCGTTACCAGGCAAGGAGGGTCCAGCGGAGCGAGGGGAGAGCGATTTCCTCACCTGGTTCGCAGCCCCCCTGGTCGCCGTTTCGGCCGTCAAGGCGACCGAACGTGTCGCGTGTAGCAGTGACGGAGGTGGGGCCGATGATGCGGCTTGTGGCGTGTGGCGAAGGCAGAATCCCGTCGCTTTGCCTCGCGTCGATCGACGACCTTGCCGATTAGGAAAGATGATTGCGTCTCGTCCTGGGACGAGACGACAGCCCGCACGCCCCCCTTTCTCCATGTGAGGGCGGTCATTTCGCCGCTGTACGACCTGACAGACCTCCCGCTTGTTTCTCGACCGTTTGCACCTTATGACAAGGTGCTCGAGCGTGCCCTTGTCCCTCTGAAACTTGACTCGGTTCCCAATAGCCCCTCGATTCTACCGATGCAAAAGACCCTTGATTCCGCTGTCTCACCGTCCCCCGAAACCGACGATGTGCTCCTCGGCTCGCTCTCACACGAGTTGCGCCGACACCTGCTGTTCACCCTGGGACGTGACGACATCGACTCAGATCCCGGTTATTGCTATCGCGCGGCGGCCATCACGATCCGAGATCGCATCAGCCGCGACTGGCGCCGCACCCGCGAATTGCTCGCGGCCAGTGACACACGTCACGTCAACTATTTGTCACTGGAATTTCTGCTCGGACGGTCGCTCAACAACGCGATCCAAAACATGGACCTCGACGAAGCGATGCGCAAGGCGTTGCATCGTTTCGGCGTCGAATTGGAAGAGGTCATCGAAAAGGAACACGATGCCGGGTTGGGCAACGGCGGACTCGGACGGCTCGCGGCGTGCTTTCTCGATAGCTGCGCCAATCTGCAGCTGCCGGTCTCCGGTTACGGGATTCGCTACGAATACGGGATGTTCCACCAGTTGATCGAAAACGGCCGCCAGGTCGAAGCCCCCGACCACTGGCTGCGTGACGGAAACCCCTGGGAAATCGAGCGGCCCGAGGACACCAAACGGATCCGATTGTACGGCCGAACCGAACGCTACGTCGACGAGAAAGGAAAACCACACAGCCGTTGGGTGGAATCGCACGACATCTTGGCGATTCCCTACGACATGCCCATCCCCGGCTACCGAAACGGCACCGTCAATACACTCCGCCTCTGGAAGGCGACGGCGACCGACGCGTTTGATCTGAATGAATTCAACGCCGGCAGTTACCCCGAATCGGTCGCGCAGAAAAACAACGCCGAACAAATCTCGATGGTGCTGTATCCCAACGACGCCAGCGAGAACGGAAAAGAACTGCGTCTGAAACAACAGTACTTCCTGGTTTCGGCCAGCCTGCAAGACGTCTTGGCCAACTGGGTCGAGCGTCACGGCGAGGATTTCAGCGAGTTCGGTCAAAAGAACTGCTTCCAGCTCAATGACACGCACCCCGCCTGCGCCGTCCCCGAGCTGATGCGACTGCTGATGGATGAACACGAACTGGAATGGGATCAGGCCTGGGCGATCACGACGCAGTGCATGGCCTACACCAATCACACCCTGTTGCCCGAAGCGCTCGAGCGCTGGTCGGTCAGCCTGTTCGGACAGTTGCTGCCGCGTGTGCTGGAGATCATTTTTGAAATCAATGAGCGGTTCCTCGCCGAGGTGGCCAAAAAATTTCCCAACGAGCCCGACTTGCTCAAACGTGTGTCGCTGATCGAAGAAGGCCATACGCCGCACATTCGAATGGCCTACCTGTCGATCGTCGGCAGCTTTTCCGTCAACGGCGTCGCACAGCTTCACACCGATTTGCTCAAGAGCGGACTGTTCGCCGATTTTGATCGCATCTGGCCGAACAAAATCAACAACAAGACCAACGGCGTCACCCAACGGCGCTGGCTGTCCCACTGCAACCCGGGACTGCGTGACCTGATGAATGAAGCGATCGGCACAAGTTGGGAATCCAATTTGGAAGAGATCAAGGAATTGGCCCCGCTCGCCGACGACGCCGAATTCCGCAGTCGCTGGCGTGCAGTCAAGAACGCCAACAAAAAGCGATTGGCCAAGTACGTCCAGGATAACACCGGCGTCGACTTCGACCCCTCGATGCTGTTCGATGTTCAAGTCAAACGGATCCATGAGTACAAGCGACAGTTGATGAACGTGTTGCACGTCATCCACTTGTACGACCGCATCCTTCGCGGCGAAACCGCCGGCATGGTGCCTCGATGCGTTTTGATCGGAGGCAAGGCGGCGCCGGGCTATCACTTGGCCAAGCTGATCGTCAAACTGATCAACAACGTCGCCCGCGTCGTCAACAACGAACCCCGGGCACGCGATCTGCTGCGATTGGTATTCTTCCCCAACTACCGCGTTTCGGCGATGGAAATCATCTGCCCCGGAACCGAGTTGAGCGAACAGATCTCCACCGCCGGCAAAGAAGCGTCGGGAACGGGCAACATGAAATTCATGATGAACGGAGCGCTGACGATCGGGACACTCGACGGAGCGAACATTGAGATTCGCGAAAAGGCCGGTGCCGAAAACTTCTTCCTCTTCGGACTCAATGCCGCCGAAGCCCAAGAGACGCGAAAGAGCTATGACCCCAATGCGATCATCGCCGCCGATCCCGCGATCGCCCGCGTGATGGAATTGCTCGAAGGCGGTCATTTCCACGGCTCCGAACCCGGTGTCTTCGGCGAGTTGACCTCGGGCCTGAGAAACCCGCACGACCAATGGCTGACCATCGCCGATTTACGCAGCTTCATCGACGCACAAGAACGCGTGGCGGAAACCTACCAAAAGCCCGATCAATGGGACCGGATGAGCATACTAAATGCCGCCAACAGCGGATGGTTCTCCAGCGACCGAACGATCCAGCAGTACGCCGATGAAATCTGGCACGTCAAACCGCTGACAGAATAGCCGAGATTCGTTTGGCTACCCGTATCGCGTAGCTGCCGTCGCCAGACGGCGGAACATCCACGCTCTGGCGAACGTGGCGATGACGTTTACTGTCATCCGTCGCTCCGTGGGCCCATCGTCGCGTCATTCGGCGGATCGGTTACTCGGCCTCGGCCGGTGCGGTCCGCGTGGCGGAGACGCGGATGCCGTTTTGAAACAGCTCCAACGCTTCGAATCGCCCGTTCTGCTCGTCTTTAAACGTCAGCGTGGCCCGGACGACCTTGTAGAACCATTCCGTTTCGGATTTGGGAAAGACTTCAAACGCGGGCTGGCCGGTCAATTGCACCATCAATCGATCGTTCACCATACTGACATCGAACACGGCTCCGGGGGCGATTTGGTAACGGCCTTCGCATCGTTTCATCTTTGCGATCGGCACGTCGATCGTCGATTGAAATGTTCGGGGCTCGACGGCCGCACCGGCCAACATGCGGATCAGGTCTTCGGCCAGCGTGTCGACTTCCATGGTTGCCGTGTTGGTCAATAACACGACCGCCGCGGGAACCTGGCGGCTGACGAACAACATTGTATGGTATCCACCGGTTTGTCCGTTGTGCCACCGCGTCGATCCGTCTCGGGCGATGTGCCAGCCGAGCCCCATCGCAAAGTCCTTGGCGTCGCCGCCGCGATGTTGTTTCCAAGCAAGCTGGAGCGATTTTCCCAAGTCGTCGTCCGGCGGATCGAGATTCGACTTGGCGAACCGCAGCATGTCCGCGACGGTGCTGCGGATCCCGCCGGCACCGGGCATGTCGGCAAACTCCCACGTCGAATGCGGCTTTCCAGGAGTGCTGTGGCCGATCGCCAGACGCTCAAGGACTTCGGCATCGCCGGTCACCGTGGTGCTGGTCATTCCCAGTGGTTTGGCGATGCGTTCGGACAATAGCTGGTCGTACGATTTGTCGGCTTGATGGCAAAGGAGATAACCGAGAAACGAAACCGCAAAGTTCGAGTACTCCATCTCGTCGCCTGGATCCCGGGTCAACGAATAGTCGTCCAGGAATTCGAGGGCGAGCTGGGAGGTGTAATCGGCGTAGGGGTTTTCACCACCGACGTTTTTCATGTTGCTCGGCAATCGCGGCAGTCCCGACCGATGGACCGAAAGATCCAACAGCGAGATTTTCTTGCCGTTTGAATCGGGCATGCTGGCACCAGCGGGCAACAAGTCGGCGGCATCCTGGTCCAGCTTGACCTTGTCTTGGACGACCGCGTCGGCGAGCAGGATTCCCGTAAAGACTTTCGAGACCGAGCCGATTTCATAAACCGTTTGATCAGTCGGCGTTTCACCGCGATGGGATGTCTTGCCAAAATGAAACGTCGCTGAGGAATCCCCCGCGATCAGCCCCAACGAAAGACCGACGACTTGCTCGGAATCGAGATACGGCTGAACGAGCGAACGAATCCGCTGCTGCGTTGCCGGGTCGTCCAAATCAGGCGGTGCGGCAACGATCCGGTCGGCTGCGAAGACCAAAAGCAAACCGCAAAAGGCTGCGCGTAAGTCAGCGGGAAAGCGATCAATCATCGAGACTCCTCGGCGTGTGTTCAATCGATTGGAACACTTGATCTTAACGGCACGACGGATTCCCGTGGGGCAGGCAGGATGCCTGCCGGGGGACGCAAGCTGGAAGCGTACGCCACTTGTTGTGGCGGGGGACGCAAGCTGGAAGCGTACGCCACCTATTTGATGATCTTTTTTTGCCGTAGCGCTTCGATGATCTGGTTGACGCACTCGTCGATGGTCTGTTGGGACGCATCGAGGGTGACATCGGGGTTGGGCGGAGCGTCGTAGGGGGCCGTGACTCCGGGGAAATTCAGCAATTGACCGGCGTCGGCTTGGGCGTACTGGCCTTTCTCGTCACGCTGGCGACAGACTTCCACCGGCGTCGCCACATGCACGACCAAGAAGCGGTCTTCACCGATCACGCGGGCCACTTTCTGGCGAACCTGCTCGCTGGGGGCGACAAAGCAGGCGATGCAAATCATCCCCGCTTCGTTGAGCGTGTGTGCCAGATGTGCGCTGCGACGAAGATTTTCACTGCGGTCGTTGGCGCTAAAACCGAGGTCACGGGACAGGCCCTTGCGGACGTGTTCACCGTCGATCACCGATACGGCCCGACCACTGTCGAACAGCTTGCGTTCCAGGGCTTGGCCGATCGCGGTCTTGCCCGACCCGGTCAATCCGGTCAGCAGCACCGTGGCCGGTTGTTGGCCGAACCGGGCGGCGCGTTCTTCGGCGGTGACCGCGGAGACCGGTGCGTTGTCGTCGCGATCGCCGGATTCCTCTTCGTCCCAGACCGATTTTGCCCCACCGTCACCCGATTTATCCAGAATCATCCCGGCGGCGACGGTCGCGTTGGTGATCCGGTCGATCACGATGAACGCGCCTGTGGAACGGTTGCGGCGATAGGCATCAAAATGGATCGGGGCGGACAGCGAAATACCGACGCGGCCGATGGCATTGAGTTCCAACTCGGGGGCGGGGCTGCGGTGTAACGTGTTGACGTCGACTCGATAGTTGAGCGTGTCGATCGTTCCGGGAACCGTTTGCGTGGTGTGTTTAAACAGGTACGTCTTGCCGGGCACCATCGGCTCTTCGCCCATCCAAACCAGCATGGCCTGGATCGCATCTCGCGACTTGGGCAGGTTTCCCGGGCGAACGATCATGTCTCCGCGCGAGGCATCGATTTCGTCTTCCAGGGTCAGCGTGACCGACAGCGGTGCGTAGGCTTCCTCGAGTTCACCCTCGTAGGTCACGATCGATTTGACTTTGGAGGTTCGTTTGCTCGGCAACACCATGATCTCTTCGCCGGGACGAATGATCCCCGAGGCGATCGTTCCGCAGAAGCCGCGGAAATCCAGATTGGGGCGGTTGACCAATTGGACGGGGAATCGGAAATCCTGCAGGTTGCGATCGCTGCCGATGTAAACCGATTCCAGGAAACCCATCAGCGTCGTGCCGGTGTACCAGGGCATCAATTCGCTGCGATCGACGACATTGTCACCGTTGAGCGCGCTGATCGGAATGAAGTGCAAATCGGGCAGATCCAACCGCGTGGCGAAGGACCGGTAGTCGTCGCAAATCGCTTCGTATTTCTCTTCGGAAAATTCGATCAAGTCCATCTTGTTGATGGCCACGACGACGTGACGAATTCCGAGCAGGGAGACGATAAACGAATGCCGTCGGGTTTGCGTCAGCACGCCGTGACGGGCATCGATCATCAGGATGGCCAGATCCGCGGTCGAGGCGCCGGTCGCCATGTTTCGCGTGTATTGTTCATGGCCGGGGGTGTCGGCGATGATGAACTTTCGCTTCGCGGTGCTGAAGTATCGGTAGGCGACATCGATCGTGATGCCTTGTTCTCGCTCTTCCTTCAACCCGTCCATGAACAGCGACGGGTCAAAGTTTCCGCCGGTCGAACCCTGTTTGGCGGAATCCGATTGGACCTTGGCCAATTCGTCTTCGTAAACCAACTTGGAATCGTACAGCAAGCGTCCGATCAGCGTGCTCTTGCCGTCGTCCACGCTGCCGCACGTGATGAACCGCAACAGTTGCTTGTTCTCATGTTGCTTGAGATAGGCGTTGATGTCGGTTGCGATGAGGTCAGACTGGTGAGACATGGTTGCTGGTGATAGGTGTTGAGGGGGTGACGCGGCCGAGGCGTTGGCGGAAGGACCGGTGGAACAAAGCGGTGACCGAGGGCTAGAAATAGCCCCGTTCTTTTTTCTTTTGCATGCCGACCCCACCTTCGTCTTTGTCGATCACACGTCCCTGTCGCTCGCTGGTCGTCGTCAACAACATTTCCTGGATGACGTCCACCAGATCGGTCGCTTCGGATTCGACCGCGCCAGACAACGGGTAGCAGCCCAACGTTCGGAACCGCACCATCTTTTCCTCTTCGACTTCGCCTTCCAACAGCGGCATGCGGTCGTCGTTGCGCATGATCAGAATCCCGTCCCGCTCGACGACCTTGCGTTTGGTCGACAGGTAAAGTGGCACGATCGGGATGTTTTCCAGATGGATGTATTGCCACACATCCAGCTCTGTCCAGTTGCTCATCGGGAACACGCGAATCGACTCCCCCTTGTTGACGCGTGCGTTGTAGACGTTCCAAAGCTCGGGGCGTTGATTCTTGGGGTCCCAGCGGTGGCCTTTGTCGCGAAAGCTGAATACCCGTTCTTTGGCCCGCGATTTTTCTTCGTCACGACGCGCTCCACCAAAGGCGGCGTCAAAACCGTATTGATCCAGAGCGGCCTTGAGCGCATCGGTCTTCATGATCTCGGTGTGACGCTCGCTGTCCTCCCACGGCTTGATGTCGAGCTTCAGGCCTTCTTCGTTGATGTACACGATCAGATCCAGGCCCAATTCCTTGGCGACATAGTTGTCCCGGAACTCGTACATTTCCTTGAACTTCCACGTCGTGTCCACGTGCAGCAAGGGAAACGGAGGTTTGGCCGGAGCGAAGGCCTTCAGAGCCAAGTGGAGCAACACTGCAGAGTCTTTGCCGACGCTGTAAAGCATCACGGGATTTTGGAATTCTGCAGCCACCTCACGGAAAATATGAATGCTCTCCGCTTCCAGTTGTTTCAGGTGGGTCAGGTTGTAATCCGACATCAGGACGCCGTAAGGGTGGGGAATCTAGCGTTAGTAACGGGCAAGCCATGCCCGGCCGAGGGAGTATAGGCGGAGTGTTGCAGTTTTAAGAGAGGGAATGGAACTTCTCTCTCTCCCGTTGCCATTCGGGGTGTTGGGGCTTAGGCTCTGGGATTCTGCGCCGGGGAACGAAATCTCCCCGGCCTCATCAATTTTTCCGGAGTGATTCTGGTGTCGGGAACTTGCGTCATTGGTTTGCAGTGGGGTGATGAAGCGAAGGGCAAATTAGTTGATTTGCTGGCTTCACAATTTGATTTGGTCGTCCGCTATCAGGGCGGAGCAAACGCCGGCCACACGGTGGTTGTCGGCGATGAGGTCTACAAATTGCACCATATTCCCAGCGGAATCCTGCATCGCGGGGTCCAAAATCTGATCACCCCCGGTGTGGTGATCAACCCCGAGACCATGATCGGCGAGATGGAGGGGCTTGCCCCCCGCGGAGTCAACTGCGACGACAACCTGCAAATCAGCGAGCGGGCCCACCTGGTCATGCCGTGGCACATGGCCGAAGACCGCCAGATCAACGCGACCGCGCTGCGTGGTGAGTCGATCGGAACGACCAACCGAGGCATCGGACCGTGTTATCGAGACAAGGTGGGACGCACCCACGCGATCCGAATGACCGACCTGGTCCAACCCGGCCGAGATGAACGCATCCGAACGGTCGCCGAACAGAAACTGGCGATCTTGCGAAACATGGGAGCGTCCGAGGAGGAACTCGAATCGATCGCCGCCGACAAGGTCATCGCTCAAGCGACCCGCTGGGCGAACCGTTTGCAGGGCATGATCGCCGACACGACCGATACATTGCTGGATGCCGCCGAGCAGGACAAACGGATCCTGTTTGAAGGAGCACAAGGGGCGCTGCTGGATATCGATCACGGCACGTATCCGTTTGTCACCAGCAGCAACAGCAGCGGCGTCGGCGTCTGTGCCGGTGCCGGGGTTCCGCCGCGCTGGATCAACACGGTCTTGGGCGTTTGCAAGGCCTACAGCACTCGCGTCGGCGGCGGGCCGTTCGTGACCGAACTGGAAGACGAAACGGGCGACAAAATCCGCACGCTGGGCAATGAATTTGGAACGACGACCGGGCGACCGCGACGCTGTGGATGGTTCGATGCGGTTGCGGTTCGCTACACGGCACGACTGAGCGGCGTGACCCGATTGGCGTTGATGATGATGGACGTGCTGGCGCACTTGGATGAGCTCAAGATTTGTGTCGCCTATGAATTGGACGGCGAGCGGATCACGCGATTCCCAGGCCACGCCGACCAGCTTCGCCGTTGCAAGCCGATCTACGAAACGATTCCGGGTTGGAAACAACCGGTCGATGACGTGCGTCGCGAAGAGGATTTCCCGGAAGGTGCGTTGGCCTATGTGCGACGAATCGAAGCCCTGGTCGGAATCCCGGTCGGCGTGTTGTCGGTCGGCCCCGACCGTGCTCAGACTATTTTCACGAAGCAATCCGACGAGTTGAATTTGCAGCCGATCGGAGCCTGAGTGACCGATGAACGCAAAGATCCCTGACTCAAAGCCTGCGGAAACCGACGCTGCTCGCAGCGTCGATCCGAACGCGGCCCCCACGCGATTGCCCGATCATGTTGCGATCATCATGGACGGCAATGGCCGCTGGGCCCAATCGCGCGGCATGCCGCGTATCGAAGGGCATCGTCGTGGCGTCGATTCGGTCAGGATGGTCAGCGAGACGTGCACGGAACTGGGAATCGAAGCGGTCACCCTGTATTGCCTTTCCAGCGAAAACTGGAAACGCCCCAAAGCGGAACTCGAATTCCTGATGCAGTTGCTCGAGCAATACCTGGTCGAGGAACGCGAGTTGATCATGAAGCAGGGATTGCGGCTGAAAGTGATCGGCCGACGCGATCGATTGCCCGCGAGCGTCTTGGTCGAAATGGACAAAACGATCGAGGTTTCATCGGACAACCCGGGCACGCAACTGGTGCTGGCGATTGACTATGGCGGACGCGATGAGCTGGCGATGGCGACGCGATCGATTTGTCGTGACGTCCAAGCCGGACTGTTGGACGTGGACGCCATCGACGAAGAAACCATCACGCAAAGGCTCTACACCGCGGGGTTGCCGGATGTCGATCTGATGATCCGCACCGGTGGCGAGATGCGGGTGAGCAATTTCTTGCTGTGGCAACTCAGCTATGCCGAGTTGTGGGTCACCGAAACCTGTTGGCCCGATTTCAGCCGCCAGGAATTCGCGGCGGCGCTGGAGAGTTTCGGGTGCAGGGACCGGCGCTTTGGCGGGCTCTCTGACACACCTGTCGAATCAACGTTCGGTGAAACTTAATGCTGCGTGATCGTTTGAGAACCAGCGCGATCTTGATTGTTATCGTCCTCGGTTTATTGTCGCTCGACTACTCGATCCGAATTCCGGGTGCGGATGGTGTCTGGCTGTTGCCGCTGTTGCTGTTTTTTGCGATCGGCACGGCGTGGGAAATCGCGGTGATGCTCGCCGCGGGCGGCCAACCGGTCCGGCGGACGGTCGCGGTGGTCGGTGCCACGCTGGTCGCGTGCTCGGCGTCGGTTCCGTTTCTGTGGGTGCTGAGCGCGGATGACTATCCCAAAAACTGCCCCGTCGGGCGGCTGGGGTGGATCGTGCTGGCAGCGGCGTCAGCGGTGTTTCTGAGCTTGATCGCCGAGATGCGAGCGTATGGAAAAGCCGGCAACGAAACCCGCGGCGACGCGATCCGGCGAACCTCGGCGGCGATTTTCGTTTCGATGTATGTCGGAGTGCCGATGGCGATGCTGATCGCACTCCGCGGCCTGCACGCCGAGACGACGGCCGGGCGATTCGGACTCGCCGCCTTGGTGACGACGATCCTGGTCACCAAAGTGGCCGACGCGGGAGCGTATTTTTCGGGCCGGGCGCTGGGGCGACACAAGTTAATCCCACGGCTGTCGCCCGGGAAAACGATCGAGGGCGCGATCGGAGGCATTTTGGCGTCGACGGTTGTCGCCTATTTCGCGCTGGCGTATTTGTTTCCGGCATTATTGGCACGCCCGGCGGACACTACGACGGTGATGAACGGGACCGCCGTTAGAACCGGTTTATCCGCACTTTTGGCCCCATCCTGGGTCGGGGCGATCGTGCTGGGACCGGCCCTGGCGATCTCGGGCATGGTGGGAGACCTGGCTGAATCCTTGTTCAAACGGGATTCCGGCGTCAAGGACAGCGGCAACCTGCTGCCCGGATTGGGGGGGGTATGGGACGTGACCGACTCGTTGCTTGCAGCGAGCGTGCCGGCATTTTTCTGCTTCGCCACCGGTGTTGGTGGCCCATAATGCGGTGTCTTCTTCTGGTGAAGTCGATACGATTGATTGATTACTTCGTGATCCCGGACCGGGACCGCTCGAAAGAAACGGTTCGACGGGATCATCCCAAACTGATGGCCGAGAGGTCGGCCTAAACCGAATGACTGAAGCCACATTAACGGTCACGGCGCCCGACGAGTTGTTGCAGCTTTTCGGTCCTCGAGACCAACATTTACGAAAGCTGCGGCAGTTATTCGATGTCACGATCACGCATCGAAACGGACGAGTGCGAATCGCCGGCGAGGGCGAGGGCGTCTCCGGGGCGATGCGTACCTTGGAAAAGCTGCTGCACAAGGTGCAAAAGCAGGGCGCGATCGGCGGCGAGGACGTGGAGACGGCTGCGGTCGAAGAGGGCGCCAAAGTCGAGCCGGGCGCCAAACTGAAGGTGTCCGGTGGCGAAGACATTGCGATCCAACATGCCGGCCGCAGAATCCGTCCACGAACCGAGGGGCAAGCCAAATACGTCGATGCGATTCGCGAGTACGACTTGACCTTCGCGACCGGGCCGGCCGGCTGTGGAAAGACGTATTTAGCGGTGGCGACCGCGGTGGAGGCTCTCAAAGCCGGCCAGATTCGCAAGATCGTCCTCGTCCGCCCCGCCGTGGAAGCCGGCGAAAGCCTGGGTTTTCTGCCTGGCGACTTGCGCGCGAAACTAAACCCTTATCTGCGGCCACTGTTGGACGCACTGGGGGAAATGGTTGACTATGACCAGGCGCGTGAGTTAATGGAGCAGGAAGTCATCGAAGTGATTCCACTGGCCTACATGCGGGGGCGGACACTCAACGATGCCTTCATCATCTTGGATGAAGCCCAGAACACGACGATCGCGCAAATGAAAATGTTTCTCACGCGGATGGGGGAACGCAGCAAGATGGTGGTCAGCGGTGACGCCACGCAGCTCGATCTACCGCGTGGGGTGACGAGCGGATTGAAAGACGCCATCCGTCGACTCCATCGGATCAAGGCGATCGGCATGATTCGATTGACCGGCGAAGACATTGTCCGGCATCGATTGGTGCAACGCATCGTCGAAGCCTACGAAGAGACTGAGAATACCGGAGCTTCGACTCGTCCGCGGCGCAGCGGCGTCCGGGTGATCGGAGGCGAACTGTCCGGGCGTAGCGGTGGCGAGGAAACGTTGGATCGGTAGCCCACCCGAGGAATCGGATCCGCAGACATGAACGGCCAAACAAAGACGCGAACGCGGCAGGAACGCATTGAATCGCTGGGGATCCCCAAGCCGAAGATGGTTCAATGGTGGATCGATAGCGACAAAGCCGATTGGGCCGTCCGGATTCTGATCGGTCTGTCCGCGGCGATCGCGTTGCTGGTCGTTTGCCGAACTTGGGAACCCCGATTCGCCTATCGCACGGGCATGATCCCGGTCCGCGACATCATCGCGCGGGTGAACTTTGAGGTCGAAAACCAGATCGAGACCGAAGCACTGCGGCTTCAAAAGGTACGCGAGGTTCCGGTCTACTACCGGAACTGGAAAGCGCCGCTGGAGCAACTGCGGGCACGCTTGAAGAATCGCTTGTTCGTGATCCTGGATGCTCAGTCGCTCAAGGAAATGAATGACGAAGAGCGAAAGGCGTTTGAGGAGTTTGTCGCGACCGTGGCGGTCACGCCCGAATCGGCGACCACCGATCAGCCCTCGGCCGATCAGCAATTCATCGCGATGAAGGCCGTGTTTGCCAGCGATCCCGAACTGGAAAAACTGGACACCGCGATCAAGAACCTGCAGAAAGACGAGTTCGACAACGGTTTGTTGCAATCGATCAAGCACCAGGCCGAACAGGGCAGCCAGCGATTCATCCGCGTCTATTCGACCGAGCCGTCCGATGCCGTTGAAGTCACCGTCGACGACGTCCAGATCGCGTTGATGAAGCCTAAGATCGAATCGATGCTGGCCGAAGAGTTTCGCTCGCTATTCGGCGGTCAGGTCGAAACCGATCAACACCGCCTGGTCGCGCAGATGGTCAGCCATTGGATCGACAAGCGGTTGCCGGAATATGAAACGTTGTCCTACGACGACGAAGCCAGCGGCAAGGCACGGGCGGAGATCGCCGCCAGCGTCCCGCCGGTGATGAAGAAGTTTTATGCGGGGCAATCGGAACTCGCCGATGCGGGTGAACCGCTCGATGAGCACGAATTGCGTTTGCTGCACATGGAGCATCGCCAATGGACCAATTACCGCGGTGCGATCGACCGAATCGCCCGGGTGGCCGCATACGGCGGAATGATCGCGGCTCTTTATTTATTGTGCGGATCGTACATTCTGTTTGTCGACGATCGCTCGTTGGTGTTTGACCGCGTCAAACTTTCCAAGTTGTTGTTCCTGTTCGTGTGCACGATCGGCATCAGTTACTGGGTTGCCAGCGACAAGTATCGCAGCGAACTTGCCCCGCTGGTCATCGCCTCGATCATCACCGCAATCGTGTACGGTCGCGATCTGTCGCTATTGCTGATGTCGGCGGCAATCATCAGCGTGACGTTGTTTTTGAACGAAGGGCTCAGCCACTTGGTGATGTTGGCCGCGGCGGTCACGACGTCGACGCTGCTGACCGGACGGATTCGAACCCAAAGCCATTTGCTGTTTGTCGGCGGCGTCTCCGCAGCGGTCACGTTCCTGACCGTGGTCGGGGTGGGGATCGTCACCGGCGATACGACGACAATCCCGACCGGCGTGGAACGTCTCGCGCCGACGACCGTGAGCTTTCTGGAAGTGCTGGCCGGTTTGGCACAAGAGGGTTTGCGTGCCGGGGCGTTCATCGTGATTTCGGCAGCGGCGCTGACGCCGATCTTGCCGTTGATCGAAAAAGCGTTCGGCGTCCAAACCGATCTCAGCCTGCTGAGCTTGAGTGACGCCAGTCACCCGTTGCTGCGTCGTTTGGCACAGCGTGCGCCCGGAACGTACAATCACAGCATCAACGTCGCGTCGATCGCCGAAGCCGCCGCCGATGCGATCGGAGCCAACGGATTGCTGGTCCGCGTCGGAGCGTACTTTCATGACATCGGCAAGATGTTCAAGCCGGAGTACTTCATCGAGAACCAAAGTGGAGTCAACCAACACGATTCGCTGCAACCGGCGATGAGCACGTTGGTGATCATCGCGCACGTGAAAGACGGAGCGGATTTGGCGCGAAACCACCACCTGCCCCAACCGCTGATCGACCTGATCATGCAGCACCATGGCACCACGCTGGTCGAGTACTTTTTCAACGAAGCGGCCAAACGAAGTGAAGACAATCCCAACGAAAAACAGGTCAGTGACAAGGATTTCCGCTATCCTGGGCCGAAGCCCCAGACCTTGGAAGCGGCCGTGATGATGCTGGCCGATACCGTTGAAAGTGCCAGCCGCACGCTGGTCGATCCGACTCCGGCCCGGATTCAAAACCTGGTCGACCAAATCGCGCAAAAGAAAATGGCGGACGGTCAATTCGACGAGTGCGGGTTGACGTTCCAGCAATTGAATCTTGTTCGAAAGAGTTTGGTGAAGTCCCTTACCGCTATCTATCACGCACGTGTCAAATACCCAAGCCAACAGCCAGCCTGAGACCGATTCGAAGTCCCAGACGGCTTCTCCCGATATCGAGGAGCCTGAGCCTTTCGGTGCGAACGTTCGCAATGTTCCGACCGATGACGACGACAGCAGTGCCCCCAGCGACTGCGCGACCGACAGTGCAACCGATGGTGCTGGCGTCGCGGTGGATGTCTTGTGGGATGTCACGGTGGAAGCCTGGCAGGATCGTCTGGGATTGAGCGATGATCGGATTGCCGAAGCGGTACAAGCGGCCGCAGCGCTGCGTGGATTCGGGCGCGGCCAAATCGGTGTGCGGATCACCGACGACGTGACGATCCACGAAATCAATGTCCGCCATCTGTCGCACGACTACCCGACCGACGTGATCAGTTTTCCCTATTCGGACGACCCCGATCACATCGAGGGCGAATTGGTCGTCAGCGTCGAGACCGCTCAAGAGAATGCAGCGGAGGTGGGCTGGGACGTTGCCAACGAAGTGTTGCTGTACGTGATTCATGGCGTGTTGCATATCGGTGGCATGGATGATCACCAAGCCGACGAGCGGGCGCTGATGCGAGACGCCGAACGTGAGGTGCTGGCGCATCTGGGGATCCAGGTGCCGGCTGTGGCGGAGGGCGACCAACGTGGATAATGCGTGGCCCTACCTGATGGTTTCCGCCGCCGGATTCCTGGTCAGCAGCATCGGTGGATTGGGTGCGGAGTTACTGGACTGTTTCGCGGGGCGTTCGTTAGAAGCGTTCTGCCGCGTCAAGAAACGCCGAGAACGATTCAGCAGCGTGCTGGAACACCAGGACGCAGCGATTCGCGGCAGCGAATACCTGCGGATGATCGGAACGGTGTTGTTTCTGATCGCGGGCACTGCTGCGTTGATCATTTCCAAACAGGGCACCGGCTCGCTGGCTTTGACCAACATGCTCGGGTCGCTGGTCGCATGGGTCGTCTTGGCGACGATCTCGATGATGTTCGTTCATGCGTGGCTGCCGGCGGCAGTCACCCGATTCGCATCGGCGCCGGTGCTCTATCACACCTGGCCGTTCTGGCGCACGTTGACGTCGGTCATGAACCCGTTTTCCATTCCCGGTGAAGTGATCGCGGCGCTCACCCGCCGGTTGTCGGGACAGGACGAAAACGAAGACGAGTCCGAAGAGTTACTCGAAGACGAAATCCGCACGATCATTGCCGCGGGGACGAACAAAGGCATCTTCGGGCCCGGTATTCGCGAGATGATTCAAAACGTGATGGACCTCAGCGACGACACCGTCGGTCACATCATGACCGTGCGTGGAGACATCGATGCGGTCGAGTTGGGCGACACCTGGCCGGCGGTCATGCAGCAGGTGATTGAATCGGGGCGGACCCGGTTGCCGGTGTACGACGGGACCTTGGACAAGGTCGTCGGGGTGCTGTACGTCAAAGATCTGCTGCCGGAGATTGCCGACGGAAAAACCCCCTCGCGACCGCTCGGAGAGATCATGCGTCACGCCTGGACGGTGCCTGTTGATCGCAGCGTCGAGTCGCTGTTGAGAGAGTTCTTGCATAGCCGATCCCACATGGCGATCGTCTTGGACGAATTCCAACAGACCGCCGGGGTGGTGACCATCGAGGACGCCTTGGAGGAAATCGTCGGTGAAATCGTCGACGAATCCGACGAAGACGAGGAAACGCGGTTCGAAATCATCAATGAATCCACCGTGATCGTCAGTGGTCGCGTGATGATCGATGACCTGAACGACCGGCTGCATTGGGAGCTGCCCGAGAGCGACGACTACGAAACGGTCGCCGGGATGGTGCTGAGCAACCTGGGGGAAATCCCCGAAGCCGGAGCGACCTTCCAGATCGGAGACGCCGCCTTTGAGGTACTCCAGGCAACCCGCCAGAAGATCGAAATGATGGAAGTGCGGTACGCCCCGGGACATCGTGTCGCGGTCTAACCGCAAGAAAACACCCGATTTGCAAGTCGAAAACACGTTGGTGCGGGCGTTTCTTGCGCAAAATGCCTGTTTCAACACTCCCGGTCATTACGTTTTGATGGCCGAATTATAGAATTTGACGAAGTTTCCGAATTGGAACACTCGATACAACCCCTACAGTCCGTTGGTCGCTACAACTTGAGGCCCAGAAACGGATTGCCGCAGCGATGGCGCGGTAGAAACCTCGGCAACGCCGCCAGATGCCCCGGCGAGGCCACTAGACGACGCGAAAGATTCAGTTCATGACGACTACAAAACATGTCAAATCCGTCTCAGGAATCACCGTGCGATTGGCCGGAGATTCGGGCGACGGGATGCAGTTATTGGGGACCCAGCTGACCAATACCAGTGCCTTGGCTGGCAATGACGTGGCCACGTTCCCGGATTTTCCGGCGGAAATCCGCGCCCCGCGGGGGACCCGAGCCGGGGTCAGCGGTTTCCAAGTCCAATTTGCCAAAGAGGAAATCTTCACGCCCGGCGACACGCTCGATGCGCTGGTGGTGATGAATCCGGCCGCCTTGGTGACCAACATCCAGGATCTTCGCAAGGGCGGCATCCTGATCGCCAACGAAGACGGATTCACCGACAAGGATTTCAAACTGGCCAAGGTCGAGGCCAATCCGTTGGAGGCAACGGTGATCAACGACAGTTATCGGCTGATCAAAGTGCCGATGACCCAGTTGACCCGCACCGCGGTCTCCGAGCACGGCCTGAGCCCCAAGATTGCGGACCGCTGCAAGAACTTTTTTGCCATGGGCCTGGTGTACTGGCTGTTCGGCCGTTCGCTCGACCCGACGCTGCGTTTCATCGACAACAAGTTCGGCAAGAAACCGGATGTCGCTTCAGCCAACGTCGCGGCGTTGCGGGCCGGTTGGGCCTTCGGTGAAACCACCGAAGCGTTCGGCGAAAGCTATCAGGTCGAAGCGGCAGAGCTTTCCCCGGGCACCTACCGCAACATCATGGGCAACCAGGCGTTGGCGTGGGGCTTGGTGGCGGCCAGCAAGCTGAGCAAGAAGGATTTGTTCTATGGCACCTATCCGATCACACCGGCCAGCGACATCCTGCATGAACTGACCAAGCACAAGCATTTTGGCGTTCGCACGTTCCAAGCCGAAGACGAAATCTCCGCGATGTGCGCCACGATCGGGGCGGCGTTCGGGGGCACGATGGCGGTCACCGCCAGCAGCGGTCCCGGAATCGCGCTCAAAGCCGAAGCGATGGGCTTGGGGATGATGCTGGAATTGCCGATGGTCGTCGTCAATGTCCAACGCGGCGGTCCGAGTACCGGATTGCCGACCAAGACCGAACAAAGTGATTTGCTGCAAGCGATGTTCGGCCGCAACGGCGAGTCTCCGCTTCCCATAATCGCACCGCGGTCCCCGGCCGACTGTTTTGACATGGCGATCGAAGCCTGGCGGATTGCCACCGAGTGCATGGTTCCGGTCATGCTGCTTTCGGACGGTTACATCGCCAACGGCAGCGAGCCGTGGAAGATCCCGACCTTGGATTCGTTGCCGCAGATTGAAATCCAGCATCCGGTCGATCGCAATGACGGCGAGCCCTTCTTGCCGTACCTCCGCGATGAAAACATGGGCCGGCCCTGGGCGATTCCCGGGACCGAGGGTCTGATGCATCGGGTCGGCGGTTTGGAAAAAGAACATCAAACGGGCAACGTCAGTTACGACCCTGCCAATCACCAATTGATGACCGAAACGCGCGCCGCCAAGGTTGCCAAGATCGCCGATCGGATCCCCGAACAAGAGGTCTATGGCGAAACCAGCGGAGATCTGTTGGTCGTGTCGTGGGGCGGCACCTACGGCGCCTGCCTGACCGCGGTCCGCCGTTGCCAGGAAGCCGGGCACCGCGTCAGCCACGCCCACCTGCGATACCTCAATCCGATGCCGCGAAATCTCGGCGACCTGCTCAAATCATTTGATCGCGTGCTGGTGCCCGAATTAAACATGGGTCAACTCCGCATGTTGTTACGTTCGGCCTACCTGGTCGATTGCATTGGTTACAACAAGGTCCAAGGCAAGCCGTTCGCGGTCAGCGAACTGATTGCGCAAATTGAAGCCCTCGTGCCGGCCCCGGTCGCTGTTTAGATCAAAACGATCTCGATCGCCGCGGCCGTTTCGTCGGTAACACGGTTGCCTTGCTCGCAGCATCGAGCGAGGTGGCCAAACGCCGAAGCATCCATTTAAAACACAAAACGATTCCCCATATTTCCGCCATGTCCCTGCCTGTTCTCAAAGCCGCTGATTTTGCTTCTGACCAAGACGTTCGATGGTGCCCCGGATGTGGCGACTATTCGATTCTGGCGCAGATGAAAAAGGTTCTGCCGGAACTGGGCGTGCCGCGTGAAAAGATCGTTTTCATCAGCGGCATCGGCTGCAGCAGCCGTTTCCCGTACTACATGAACACCTATGGGATGCACAGCATTCACGGCCGAGCGCCGACGTTTGCAACGGGATTAAAATCGACGCGTCCGGATCTGATGGTTTGGGTGATCACCGGTGACGGCGACGCGCTATCGATCGGCGGCAACCACTTCATCCATGTGCTGCGCCGTAATTTGGACATCAACATCGTCCTGTTTAACAACCGGATCTACGGGTTGACCAAGGGCCAATACAGCCCGACCAGCACCGAAGGCCAGGTCACCAAGAGCACGCCGATGGGATCGATCGATCATCCGCTCAGCCCCTTATCGGTAGCGTTGGCCGCCGAAGCGACCTTCGTGGCCCGGTCGCTGGACGCCCATGTCAAGCATCTCGGTGAAGTGCTCAAGCGTGCCTCGCAGCACAAGGGGACCTCGCTGGTCGAGGTGTACCAGAACTGCAACGTGTTCAACGACGGTGCGATGGCCTACGCCCAAGAAAAGAAACAGCGTGCCGACAACGTCGTCGAACTCGAACACGGCAAGCCGCTGGTGTTCGGCAAAGACAACGAGAAAGCGATCCGTCTGGTCGGAACCCATCTGGAGATCGTCAACCGCAACGATGTCCCCGATGATGACCTGCTGATCCACGACGAAAAAGATCCTAACCCGTCGATTCAAATGATGCTGGCGAGAATGCGTTATCCTGAAATGCCCGAGCCGATCGGCATTTTGCGTGACGTCGACAATGTCTCGACCTACGACGAACAGATCAACGCACAAGTCGACCTCGCCAAGCAGACCCGCGGCGAAGGTGATCTCCAAAAGCTATTCCACGCCGGGGACACCTGGGTCGTGGGCTGAAACGTTTACAGACGATGTCATCATTCAACGGTTGTTCCAGGGAGGAATGAACATGCCACGTGGAAAGACTTACTCAAACGCGACCAAAGCCATCGGCGATACCCCGATGATCCAAGTGAATCGCTTGGTGCCCGAGGGTGGCGCGAGTGTGTTCGCAAAGTGCGAATTCTTTCAGCCGCTCAATAGCGTCAAAGATCGGATCGGCGTTGCGATGATCGAAGCCGGTGAAAAGGACGGCACGATCACGCCGGAAACCCATGTGATCGAACCGACCAGCGGCAACACCGGCATCGCCCTGGCGTTCGTCTGTGCAGCAAAGGGCTACAGACTGACGTTGACGATGCCCGAGTCGATGTCGGTCGAACGCCGCGCGCTGCTCCGCGCGATGGGAGCCAACTTGGTGCTGACGCCCGCCGGAGATGGGATGAAGGGGGCGATCAACAAAGCCGCCGAATTGGTATCCCAAGACGAAACCGCTTTCATGCCGCAACAATTCGAGAACCCCGCCAACCCGGCGATTCACGAAGCCACCACGGGGCCGGAAATCTGGGAAGACAGCGGCCACCAAATCGACGCGATCGTGGCCGGCGTCGGGACCGGCGGAACGATCACCGGTGTTGCCCGCTACTTGAAACAGAAAAACCCCGATTTCAAAGCGATCGCCGTCGAACCGGTTCATTCGCCGGTCATCAGCGGCGGGTCACCCGGGAAACACCGCATCCAAGGCATCGGTGCCGGATTCATTCCCAAAAACCTGGACACCAGCATCATCGATGATGTGGTCCAGGTCGATGACGAAGACGCGTTCGCCTGGGGCCGACGACTGGCCAAAGAAGAAGGCATCGTCGGTGGAATCAGCAGCGGGGCCAACATGTGGGCCGCCGCCCAAGTCGCCGCACGCCCGGAAATGAAAGGCAAGCGGATCGTGACGATCATGTGCAGCTTGGGAGAACGCTACCTGAGCACTCCGCTGTTCGGCGATCTGGGCCTGTAAGCACTCCGTCTGCGCTGCAGGTTTTCACTGGAGTCGGGGGCCCCGTAGGCTCGCGTCAAACGGCTGATCATCGTTTGAGATCAGCCGGTTCGCGCCAGTGTCCGGGCCTCGTCACTGGTGTTGACTGAGCGGTCATCGGCGCGCGCCCTTTACCGCAAAAAATGCTTCACAGCGTTGCCGCACGAGGCTGCAATGATTCGTCGATGGTCGCCTTGCCGCACCACCCTAATCCCCCAAACCCATTGCAGATTGCCCCCGGGAGCGTCTTTCGCGTGCTTGTTCTGATGCTCGCGTGCTCACGCAACCTCCCGCGTGTGACTGGATGGGAACCACGCACCGCCCATTTGCCGGCCGACCTCCCGCCGCCAGGCTAGAATGGCTCGGGATTGCCCGCGAGACGTCTTTTTCTCGCACTGCTTGGCGATCGGCGATCCTTTGGACTCGTCAATGCGGCTTGATGCGGTAAGAATCACCCCTCGGCGACCCACACTGTCGCCGATTTTTCATTGTGGCAGAAGAGCGATTACAGGCGATCATGGCAAAGGGTTTGTTCACTCAAGGGATGTGCGTGTTGCTGCGAAGCCCCGTCGGGCTGGCGGAGCTGCAGGACAAACTCTCGGCGTTTGACATGATTGGTGTCCAGGAATCGGCCGTCGATGGTGCGTCCCCCGAGACGCTGGTGATGAGTTTTCGGCCCGAGGTGGGAGGCCACCTGCTGGTCACGCCCTCGACGGAAAAGTGGCCGGACCAGATGGGAGACCCGGAAACCTCTCCCGACGTCTTTGTCGCCTGGTCCCTGGGTCAATTCGGGCCGCTCGCGTTCCCCGGTTGTCTGGAACGGGCTGCGGAACAGTCGTGGGGATGGGAGGACGGTGAAGATGTTCCCCAGCAACACACCTCGCACATTCGACTGCTGATCAGCTACGTCTTGGGGGCAGATGAATCGGAGCCGGAGGACGACGATTCTGATGACGTGGTGCTGATTCCCGATGACTACGATCCGATCGAAGAGCTGCGATTCCTGACCAAGGCCGTTTCGGCGCTCCTGGAACTGCCCCAGGCGATTTGTTATTTCAATCCGGGCGGCGAAGTCCTGCGGGATCAAAATGGGCTGCGACAAGGGCTGAACTACGCCTGGAACTACGAATTGCCGCCCCTGGATATGTGGACCAACGTGCGACTGTTTCGCGTCGATGAATCCTGGGCGTTGATGGACACCGTCGGCATGGGGCAGTTGGACATGCCCGACATGGAAGCCGTCTACGATACCGATCGCTATGAACCGGCCGAAGTCGAAAGGTTCTTACGCAACGCGTCGCTGTATCTGATGAGCACCGATGAGGAATTCGAAGACGGTGATGTCGCCGATGGGCCCGGCGACCTGAGCTGGAACGCGATTGAATGCGAAGAAAGTCTATCCGATCCGCCGCGGGAAACGATTCGCTGGTTCCCCGACGACGGCTCCGATCCGCCCGAGGCACTGATGCGGCGATCCGGTGACGATGAAGACGATCCGTATGACGAGGAGCCGGAAGATCTCGATGACGAGGCGTTTGAGCTTTAGCTCAATAACGCCAACGGGTGAAACTTTCGATTTGCGCGATGATTTGGCCCCCAGAATCGCAAACCAATCTTGGGCTGTACCGCGCCAGATTGCTAGACTCGGCGATCCACTTCGCCTAGCCGTCTTGCTATCAAAGCCCCGCGATGACGCTGTCGGGCCAATGCCCAGCCTGCCGTACGACGCTCGCTTTCACCGAAGCGTCGATCGTCGCTGCGCCCCCCGGTGCGAATGCGTTTTCTCTCGATCCATTTGCGCTGCCGCCGGGCACACCGACCCTGCGCTGCCAGTGCGACGCGAGGTTGATCGCAACGGACCTGTCGGCGGTCACCGAGATTCCGACGGAGTGTGCCGAGTGTGGGAGCCAATACGTCGTCGATCGATCGGGTGCTGGTGTGGAATTGCCGTGCCGCTGCGGGGCTGTTGTCAAAGTCCCGACGGCGATCCTGACGGAAATCTCGGAGGGGCAAAACGACCGGTCAGCTTCGCCCGAACCACCGGACCTTGATGCCGATCCACACGTCGACGAAGCCTCCACAACCGCAGCCCCGCTGCCGATCGTTGCGTTTCCCGATCTGTATCAACTGCAGGTCCCGGTAATCGAGGCGTCCGACTCGATCGACACGGAAGCCGCTTCACTGCCGGAATCCAACGACGCAATTGCCGTCGAACTGCCGATAGTGGCGTTCCCCGATCTGTATCAACTGCAGGTCCCGGTGATCGACGCGTGCGATCCGATCGACACGGAAGCCGCTGCACTGCCCGATTCCACCGACACACGTGCCGTCGAGTTACCGATCGTGGCGTTCCCCGATCTGTATCAACTGCAAGTCCCGGTGATCGAGGTGTCCGATCCGATCGACACACGTGCCGTCGAACTGCCGATTGTGGCGTTCCCCGATCTGTATCAACTGCAGGTCCCGGTGATCGACGCGTGCGATCCGATCGAATCCATCGACACGCGTGCCGTCGAATTGCCGATCGTCGCGTTTCCCGATCTGTACCAGCTGCAGGTCCCGGTGATCGATGCGTGCGACTCGATGGACGCTGAAGCCGATTCACTCCCAGAATCCAACGACAAACGCTCCGTCGAATTGCCGATCGTCACGTTTCCCGATCTGTATCAGCTGCAGGTTCCGGTGATTGACGCGTCCGACTCGATGGACGCGGAAGCCACTTCACTGTCGGAATTCATCGACACACGTGCCTTTGAACTGCCGATCGTGGCGTTTCCCGATTTGTATCAGCTGCAGGTCCCGGTGATCGATGCGTCCGACTCGATGGACGCGGAAGCCACTTCACTCCCGGAATTCATCGACACACGTGCCTTTGAACTGCCGATCGTGGCGTTTCCCGATCTGTATCATCTGCAGGTTCCAAAAGTCGACAAAGGGTCGGCCCTTCCAACAGAAGACGACGAGTCGGATCCGCAGCCGTCTGATGAGGCGCCGCAACGGCAGGAACAGTTGGAAGACTCGACAGCGGAGGAAGTGGCAGTTGAGTTGGCCGTGGTTTCGTGTCCCGGATGCAAGCGGGAATATTCCGTCGGGCGAGCGGACATGGGGCAGACGGCGGAATGCAATTGCGGATTCGTGTTTGTGATGCAGGAGAACGTCGATGCGCTGGATTCGGCATTTTGCACCGATTTGATGCCGTTCAAACCCTTGGCGATCGATCGCACCGGAACCCGCGTGGTGGCCGATGACGTCACGAAGGTGGAGAGCACCGGGCAGCGGGCTCGCCGAAGCAAGCCTCAAACGGCCGCAGGTCGTTCGGCCCCACTCGATGGCCGAGACCGCCGTTCCAGCTTCGCCGGAAATTTTGTCATGGTTGCGGCGGGATTCCTGTTGATGGCGACTGCGATCGGGTTCGTCTACCGCGATCGCTCGGGGATCCGATTGCTTGCATCCAGCGGGATCACCAAGCCCGTCAAACGCGGCGGCCCGATGCCGATCCCACCCGCCGATCCAATGGTTTCCGCGCCACCCCAAGCGACCGGGGACAGACCCCAAGCGACCGGGGACAGACCCCAAACCTCCGGGGACAGACCCCAAACCTCCGGGGACAGACCCCAAACCTCCGGGGACAGACCCCAAACCTCCGGGGACAGACCCCAAACCTCCGGGGACAGACCCCAAGCGACCGGGGACAGACCCCAAGCGACCGGGGACAGGGCACTTGCAGCAGGGGACAGGGCAGCAGGGGACAGGGCAGCAGGGGACAGGGCAGCAGGGGACAGGGCAGCAGGGGACAGGGCAGCAGGGGACAGGGCAGCAGGGGACAGAGCGTTTGGCGGTGTGCCGGATGCCGTGCCGCAGCCGGTGAATTTCTCCGAACGGATGCGTCAGCCGCCGGCACAGCTCTCGGAGTTCCTGCGCTCGGTCTATTTGCAAGCACGACAACTCGATGCGGACAAGACGCTCGGCAAAGCGGCATTGTTCCACTTCAGTGAAACCGTGAACCAATTGGACGCGACAGGTGTTCAGTTCTCCGCCGCTGACCTGTTTTGGCTGGCCGAGACCTGGGAAGGATTTGGCAAACGCGCCACCAGTGGCGACCTCGAGTCGAAGTGTTATTGGCAGGCCGCGGGAGCATTCGCGCTCGCCCAGACACTTGAGACGATCGATCCGCGGGATCGATTGATCGCCGACCGGCGAAAACGCGAGCTGTCTGAAAAATCCCGTCGCGTGCTGCGATTGGCATCCAAGCCAAACGACGCGTCGACACCGGCGGGTGGGGCTCGCGGTCGGTAGGGGCCTGAACCATTCTTCCCGACCGGCATCGGCGATGCGACGCGCCAAGTGTCTGGATCACCAAGTTGTTCGCCGGCGTGTTCCGCTCGGATGGCTTGTGAATGCGGTCGGCGAAAATTCCCTTCTCGATAAGCGGCTCGGGCGCGATTTCGTTGCCGAACGCCGGTGGCTTCGTGGTATAAAAGAGTCTCCCCAAACCTCCTCGTTCTGTCATTTCCCTGCGATGCCGATTTCCGATCCCGCGGACCTGAATGCTCTGTACCAAGAGTGGCTGGAGATTCCGGCGGAACGATTGCCTCCCAATCACTATGCCCTGTTAGGCCTGGCCGACTTCGAGTCCGACGAAGCGTTGATCGAATCGGCGGCGAAGTCGCGGAGTGCCTATCTGCACCAAATCGCGGCCGGTCCGCGGCGCAAGATCGTCCAGGAGATGTTGGGGCAAGTCGCCATTGCCCGGCGAACGTTGCTGACCGCTGATTCGCGGTCGGAGTATGACGAAATGCTGCGATCCAGTGCCGCTGCGGATGCTCAGACCGGGACTTCGGCGGAGGTCGCTAACGAACCGGCTGTTTCGCCAGCATCAGAAACATCGCCGGAACAACAACCGTCGGTATCGCGACCGCGGAAGAAGCCGAGCGATTGGAAATACCACGGGATCAGTGCAGCGGTCTTGTTGACGATTGTGGCGATCGTCTTTTGGGTCAATCGGAACCCCGGCGGCAGGCGTGCGGCAGAAGCGCGTCCGTCGCAACGTGAGTCGCCGGTCCGCGAATCCTCGTTGACGACAACCGCCCTGGACGACGTCGCCGATCAAGATGACGAGTCAGGTTCCAACAGGCGAGAAGGGACGGCGAGGCGGACAAGAAAGGCGAGTCGGCAAGCACCGCGTTCTGGTGTGTCGGTCCCCCGAGGCCGATCTCCGATCGCAAAACGGCGAGAGACGGGAAGCGGACTCGGCGCCGGCCTCGGCAACGAATTTAGCGAGGTGCTTTCGGATATTGCCAAGCAACCGAACGAATCCGCCGCACCGTCCGACGCGGCGCCGCGCAGTCCTAAAGAATTTCAGCCTTTGGGCGGTCTATCGATCGGTCCAGGAAAACAACTCAACGAGTCATCGGAGGCACTCAGCTCGCTTGAGGGACTCAGCACCGTCGACGCGTTCGCGGCACAACTGGCCGACCGCTTCGAATCGGAGCAGGGGCTAGACTGGTTCGAAACGACCGACGGAGAGCTGCGTCCGAAGACGACCAAGGATCAGCAGACCTACCAATTGTCCGACAAGGAATTCAAGCTGACCGCGGGGTCGGCGATGTCGCTGACATCCTCGATGTCGGCGGGTATGCCCGCAGCGACACAGGTCGGTTTCGAAATCGATGGGATCCGGATCGGTCTGCGATCGTTCAAGGAAGGTGTTGAAGTGTTCGCCCGCGACCGTGGCGAAGAGTCTCAACTCGATCCGGTGAACAAGATTTCGACCAATGGCAAAACCGCAACACTGTCGATTTATCGCGATGTGAAGCAGCCTGAGACGTTGCAATGGTTTGTCGAATCGGACGACCGGATTCAGACGGGCACGATCGGGGTGACGGCGTTGGGCCAGTCGCCTGAGGTCGGCATTTTTCTGTCGGTCCCCAAGACGGCTGCGAAACGTCCGCTGGGGTTGAGCGAATTAAAAACCCGCTCGGGTCAGCGCTAGTGCTTTTTCACAACGCAGCGTGGTCATTGCACCAGATACATCATCAGTGCTTGCCATTCGATCCACTGCGAGGCGACGCATTGGTCGACGTCTTCGTCGGATCCGCCTGCCAGTGCTCGCTGGCACTGATCGACAAACTCGAAGGGATCGGCGTAATGGCCATCGGTTTCGGTGTTGATTTGATCGAACACACTATGCGAACCGACTCGGCGGAACCAGTATTTCGAATTGCTGAAATCGCCTTCGCGCCGATGCATGATGCCGTGCAGGAAACTGCCCTCGGCGCTGCCGAGATCTTGGCTGATTGAATGGCTGCGGTGAATGTCACCGGCCACCAGCCACAGTCCGCTCATCACTTCCATCTGGCGGGCGGCGGGAACATCGATCAAATGATCGCCGATTCCGCCGGACAAAAGTGTCAACAGGGGTTTCTGAAGCGTACCGTCCCCGAGTGGGGGCAGCGGTGCGGCCTGGATCGCGGACTCGAGTTCGGTTGAGAAGGATTGGCTGAGCGATTGAGCAAAATCGGTAAATTCGGGCATCTGGCGTTGTTCTCCATCAGAAGCGGACAAACCTGGGGTGAAGACTACCGACAATGTTTTCGGGGTGCTAGACTGCCGGATCGACCCCATTCACTTTTCCCCACGTCGATTGTTTCGATGAGCAACGAACCACAGCCTGTGACGGACGATCCTGCCACCGACATTGCCTCCACGCCGGCCGAACCGGCGGCGCCACCCGCGGCCGAATCGGCTGCCAATGCGCCCGCCGAAGCCAATGCGCCCGCCGAAGCCAATGTGCCTGCCGAAGCCGGCCAGACGGCCCCAGCCGCGCGCGGCGGTTCGGGACCGCTTGCCGCCCGGGGCTTGGGGATCGCCAAGCCGGCCTCTCCGAGCGTCTCCACCGAGCAACTCGAAGCGGTAGAAAAGAAAGCCGGCAAACCGAACAAGAAGAAAAAGCCGCCACGACCGCGGATCAAGGGCGACAAAGAAACGCCCGCCGCTGCGGCTCCGGCGGCCCAGAAACCGCAGCGTGTTGCCGTGCCCTCGTTGCGAGCAGGGCTGAGCGACGACCTGCAGGCGGAATTGGACGCAGAGCTGGCAGCCGCGGACATCGAATCGATGTTGAGCGGTTCGGCGGGCATGTCCGATCGCAAGGAAGCCTTGGCCGAGGGCACGCGGATCTCGGGCCAGGTGCTGAAGATCCATCAAGACAGCGTGTACATCGCGCTGGGCGGACCCGACGAGGGCGTGATTCCGTTTGAGCAATTCAAAGACGCCGAACCGGCGGTTGGCAGTTCCGTGGAAGTCATGGTGCGTGGATTCAACCGCGACGATGGCTTGTACATGTGCTCGTTGCCGGGATCGACGATCGACGTCGCCGACTGGAGCGATTTGGAAGAAGGCTCGGTCGTCGAAGCCGTCGTGACCGGTCACAACACCGGCGGGCTGGAATGCAAGGTCGGTGGGGTGCGTGGTTTCATGCCGATCAGCCAGATCGCCGAGTACCGCGTCGAAGACGCCAGCGAATTCGTCGACCAGAAATTTGTGTGTCTGGTGACCGAGGCCAATGAGCGTCGCGGCAACTTGGTGCTCAGCCGACGGGCGATCCTGGAACGCGAACGCGAGCAAAAACGCGCCGAGCAACTCGCCAAAATCGAACCCGGCGATGTGATGGAAGGCGTGGTTCGCAGCGTCAAAGATTTCGGCGCCTTCGTCGATCTCGGCGCACTCGACGGGTTGATCCACGTCAGCAAACTCAGCTGGGATCGAGTCAAGCATCCCAGCGAAGTGTTGGAAGTCGGTCAAAAGGTGAAGGTCAAACTGGATTCGGTCGACAAGGAAACCGGTAAGATCTCGCTCTCCTATCGAGACCTGTTGGAGAATCCTTGGGACACCGCCGAAGCTGAATTTGCGATCGGCAGCGTTCACAAGGGCACGGTCTCGCGGATCGCGTCGTTCGGCTGTTTCGTCCGCTTGGGTGCCGGCGTCGAAGGCTTGGTGCACGTCAGCGAACTGGCCCACCATCGTGTTTCAAAGGTCGATGCGTTTGTCAGCGAAGGTCAAGAAGTCGATGTGAAGATTCTGTCGTTTGACCGCGACAGCCAAAAAATCGGGTTGTCGATCAAAGCGGCACAGCAGATCGCCGACGATTCGAAACCGAAAGAAGAAGAGGTCGAGGAACCCCAACGCGAAGTGGCCGTCAAACCCTCTCACGAAGGGCCGCTCAAGGGCGGTAACAATCGCGACACCGGCGGCGAACGATTCGGCCTTCGCTGGTAACGGGCAACGCCTCGTTTTCCAGTCGCGTAAACCGCCTACGGTTTGTCGATTCGCCGTTCGTGCCGGGATCTTCAATCCGCTACAATCGAGTCGTGGCAATCGACGGGCAATTGCCCATGCGTTACCTCGGCTGGGAGTGCTTGGTGAAGTCAACTTCTTCTCGTCGGTGCGTCCCGGCGCGACGACTGGTGTCGCGATTGCTGGGCATGGAAACCGAGTATGCGACGCTGGTTCTCAATCGGCCGCATCGGATCACGGCGGATCTGCCGAGTTCGACCGAGATCTACACACAGATCTGCGCGGCGATTCGTCGGAATCAGCCCACGGTCCCCGGTGTCTTTGATCGAGACCAGATGTTTCTGGCCAGCGGTGGTGCGGTGACGTTTGAAACGCATCCTTCATTGCACGCATTGCCCGGTGGCTTGATTGAAATCGCGACACCGGAAGTGACCAGCCCGGATGAATTACTCGCTTGCCAATGTTCCATTGATGAACTGGTCGCCGGCGCAGCGAATGAAACGACCGGGCAATGGGACGTGCGGATCTTGAAAAACAGCACCGACGCATTGGGTCACGTTTACGGTTGCCAAGAAAACTATGAAGCGGTCGTCGCCAGCGGCGGTTGGCTTTGGGTCTACCGAGTTTGCATCGCGCTGTTGTGGATGCTTCAACTGATCAGCGTCGTGATCTCGCTGCCGGTGCTTGCGTGCGCGTTTGCGTTCATCTTCTTGATTCAGATTCGACAGAAACCGACGCCTTCTGCTGACGAGCCGTTGACTGCCCCGGATGCATCGGAAAACACTCCATCGGCCGCCGTCCTCTTTGAAGCATTGCCGACTTGGGCAAAAGCGATCCTCATGGGCTTGCTCCGCGGCATTCATCTGCCGACCGTGATCGTGTTGCGGTTTGTCGTCCGCCACGTTGCGTTTCGAAAGCAGCGAAAGTACTTGACTGCACTGCTGATTTCCCGCGTCGCACTCTGTGGCGCGGGAGATCTGGATGAAGACGGATGTTATCGGCTGAGTCCCAAGGCGATGGCGATCGATGTCGTTGCAGACATGGGCGGTTATCGCGGTGAACGACCGATTTACGTTTATGGCCATTGGCTGGCACAGTTTTGCGAGCGATCTTTTTTGTCATTGGGATCGACCAAGGCGATGTTCGCCAGACGTCAACGATTTCAAATTGGTTTGTCCGATTCCAATCTTTCCGAACTGGCCGAGTACGTCAAATTCGGTTCGGTCTCGCTGGTGTTGGACATGATTGAATCCGGCGCGACGAACGAGTTTGTCACGATCCCGCGTCCGATCGCTGCCTTACATGACATCGCCTCGGACTGGAACCTCGTCCGTCGCGTGATGACCTGTCGCGGCCGGTTGAGTGCGTTGGAAATCCAACGTCGATATCTGAAAGCCGCCAAACGGTTTGTCGCCGAGACGCCGATTCGAGATCGAGGTGAAGCCACGTTGGTGATCGAGCGATGGTCGGATCTGGTCAACGTCGTTTCCGCGTTTCGACGTGACTCGCGAAACGTGACCCCGGCGCTGGGCAGGGTGGATTGGTTGAGCAAACGTTGGATGATCGATCAACTGGGCCAAGATGCTCAGTGGCTGGAGCGAAAGAAGACGGACCTGCGGTATCACGAATTGTCGCCGGACGGCTATTTCCAGAAACTCGCGGCGACCAACCCATCACTGGCGTTGATCGCGTTGGAACGCATCGAGCGTCGACGCCGCTCGCCGCCGGCAGATTCACCGGCGGCCAAACGCGGCTGGTTGATTCGCGAATTTGCCGACAGCGGTGACTCCGTCACCGCCGAATGGAGCTACGCGATGCTGCGTGCGGGCAGCGTGACGAAGCGAATCAATTTCGACGCCTGACGCCTCCTCGGCTGCGATCAGCCGACGGTCGAGAAATCTCGAGACTTGCGGCCGAGCAGTTTGTTGGCGTCGTCGTCGCCGACGAACACTTCCTGCTTGGGATCCCAGGTCAGTTCGCGACCGGTCATCAGGGCGATGTTGCACAAGTGACACGAGGTCATCGTGCGGTGATGCGACCAGACATCCGAGATCGGCTTGCCACGATCGCCGATGCACTCAAAGAAGTTGCCCATGTGACTGCCGGGCTTTTTGCCTTTGCACAACTCGACGATGTAATCGTTCAGCTCAGCTTTGTCGCTGTCGGTCAAACTGTTGACCGGTGAACCTTCCAGTTTTCCGCGGTTGACGAAGATCCGTCCCTTGTCGCCTTCGAACAGGATCCCGTTGGGGAAATCAACGTTGTCAGCTTCACGTTTGTAATGATCGTTCACGCTGATCAACGAACCGTTGTCGTACTTCAGATCGATGCTGAACTTGGTCGCGGTGTTGAACGCGTTGGGCAAGGAGATGTCGCCATCGAGGAACGCCGCCCAGTCCAAGTCGCTGGGAACCGATTTGGGGAATTGACCGGTCCCTTTGATTCGCGTCGGTCCGTCTTCACCCGGCGCCAGTGCCCACTGCGCGATGTCGATGTGGTGGGCCCCCCAGTCGGTCATCTTGCCGCCGGAGTATTCGAAGTACCAGCGGAACATCCGCCGCCGCTCTTCGCAGTACTCAGCGTCCGGCGCCGGCCCGACCCACAGGTTCCAATCCAAATCGTCAGGCGCCTCGGTGGTTTCGAACGGGCCGTCCCCCGGAGCACCGCCGATGGCGACGTAGGCGTTGACGTTGTCGCCGAGTCGTCCGGTGTGGACCATGGCGATCGCCATCAAGAACAGATTCCTGCTGCTACGTTGTTGCGTGCCGACTTGAAAAACGCGACCGGTTTCTTCGACCACCGCGCGAATCTGTTTGCCTTCGTCGATCGTCAGGGTGAGCGGTTTTTCGCAGTACACATCGGCACCGCTGCGCAGGGCCGCAATGGCGATCGGCACGTGCCAATGGTCCGGGGTTCCGATGGTGACGACTTGGGGCTTTTCCTTTTCCAGCATCTCGCGATAGTCGCGGTACTTGGCCAGTTTGCCGCCGAACGCCTGATTGAATTCTTCGGTGTGGCGATCATCGACGTCACAGACCGCAATCATCTCGGCAAACTTTGCCGCCTCGCGGGCGATCTGGCCGCCGCGGTTGTAGCGTCCCCGCGACCCGCCGACGCCGATCGATGCCAATCGCAGTTTGGGGAGTGTGTCTTGCGCGATCACGGGGGCTTCGAAAGGCAAGCCGGAAACCGTTGCGGCAGCAGCCGATCCGGCGGCCGCGGTCTTGATGAACTGACGACGAGTCGTTGACATGTCAGAAATCCGTTGGGAAGAAGGAGAGCGGTGGAAGGCAAATGGATCGGAAGCCCAATAGGATAGTCGATCCGCAAGCCGGCGGGGGCAAGCGTGTCGGTGTCCAGCCGATCGTCGATCCGGGAATCGAAGCGCCGAATGCCGTGGCGGTTGGTTGATGCAATCTGGACGGGGCGTTTCACGAATTCCACCGGGCTAACCATAAAAAAATAGACCCACCGATGGCAGCGCGAACTCACGGATGACAGGGCGATCAAGATCCGTGGGTTCGCGCTGCTATCCGTGGGGCCAGTAATCGTTTCATCGTTCCGCAAGTTACAGCCTGGCTTTTTTCCGCGGCACGCAAAATCGCAAACTTGACGGAGCACCAGCCCCCCACAGATTACGATTGATTGGGAGTCGCCGATGGGACGTCGATCGGCTGGGGTGGGCGGATGAACCAGGCCGCAATCGCCAGCGGCGTCATGGCTGCGGCGAAGCAGAGAATCGCTTGGTCATAGCTGCCCGTCGCATCATTGACCCACCCCATGATCAATGGCCCACAGCCACTGCCGGCGACGGTGCCGCACCAAACCGCTCCCCGAATGCTGCCCAAGTGTTGCCGCCCGTAGAAATGCACCCAGGCAACACCACTGACCGAGATCAGCATTCCTTGCCCGCCGCCAAACAGACCCGCGAACACTTGGGCGCCGCGCACCGAAGGATCCAGATACAGCCAGATCAGCGAACCGGCGACCATGGCGGTCCCGAGACCGAGCAACCGGTTCAGTCGCACGAAATCCGCCAAGACGCCTCCGCCGAGTTGCATCGCCAGCATCGTCATGCCGAGGATCTTGAACAATCCACTGGCGGTGTCCGACGGCAGTTCACGCTGCTCGCAAAGGGTGAACAAATAAAACAGCACACCGGTACCGGCCATCGCCCAAATGACATTGGCCAAGCCGAGGATGTAGTACGACCCCGTCCGCGCCGCCTGAGACAGGGTCAGCGACTCGGGGTCCACTTCGATCTGCCGTTCCGATGCGCTGGGATCAGACCTCGTGGTGGCGTGACCGAGTGACAATCGTCCGGCGTGTCCATCGACGAATTGCCCCAAGTCTTCCGGCCGATTGCGATAGAGCAGCAACACCAGCGGCAGCAAGGTCAGAACGAGAATGGCTGCGAGCGTCTGATACGTCGACCGCCAGCCGATGGACTCAATCGTGCTCGCCAGCAAATCGGGAACCCAAGCAAACGCGATCGCCGAACCGATGCTGAGCACCGCCGAGACACGTCCGATGCGGTTGCGAAACCACATTGCCGTCGTGTTGCCGCTCAACAGGGTCAGCGAGCCTTGACCGAGAAAACGCAGCAAGAAGAACGCAGCCAGCAAACCGTAAAACCCGTTGACGCTGGACGCGAACAGGCAAGCCAACGCCAGGGCGGCGATGACGATCGATGCGACGCGTTTGAGCCCGTGACGATCGGCCGCGGGGCCGACGAAGGTCAATGGGATGGCCGCGAACAGTGTCCCCAACATGTACGCCAAACCGAGCCGGCTTTGCGTCAAGTTCAAACTTTCCAACAAGGACGGCGTGAAAGCACTGACCGCGAACGTCTGACCGGGGCTGGTTCCCAGTTGCATCAGCATCGCGATCGGCAGCATCAAATACCCATAAAAAAACGGCAGCCGTCGCGCGAGTCGGTCGGAAAGAGAATTCATAACAAGGCTTCAGGATGATACCCGGCGGACCGGAGGCCGGATCGAGAGAGTCACGAGCGACTGAACGGGATCATATCCGCCACGCCCGTCGACGCCAGACGACGAGTGCGTGGTCAGCGCGAAGAATCAGGGTTCACCACGTCCACTGCATCAATTGAAGCATCGGCGAGGCACTCGTTCACGCCGTCCGCCGGATCACCTGTTCGGCAGCGATCGTGGCCAAGGCCTTGAGCGTCAGTTGGGGGTTGATTTCACAACCGGCCGGAAAGAGAGACGCATCGGCGACGGTCAGGTTCGAGATTTGCCGGCCACAATCCGTTTTGACAAGGAAGGATTGCGGATCGACCACGTCTCCGATCGAAGCGCCACCTTGTCCGTGTGTGGTCAACAGATTGATGAACGCCGGACCGCGCCGTCGGATCTCGCCGATCGCCCAATCCAAATCGTTCATATCACGGATCCGCAGCGGGCGTCCACCGCGCAGCATCATTGCCTTGGTCGGCAGATGCAGAGTGACTCCGTCATCGGGCGTCGCTGCGGCAAAATAGATTCTGGCGATGCGCCGGATACCGAGCAACAGAATCTCGAATTCATCACAGTCCAGGGACAGGTGAATGTTGCCGCAAGCATCGATCGAATTGCACGGTCTGACTTGGGTCGGCACGACGATGCCGGCCATCGAAAGATGATTGAACCGGCGCATCGTGCAAGCGAATTCCTGGAACCATCCGGTCAGCGCCAGCGCTACGGTGCCGGGAAAATGGAACCAGTTCTCCAGCGTCGGTTCTTCCACGATCCGGCCGTCTCGCTCGACCATCCGCCGGTCCACCAGAAAACACTGGGTGACGCCGGGTTCGGGGCGATCGGAGTCGGACGGCCAAATCGGTTTGTCAAACATCGCATACACCGCCGTGCCGACGTTTGCGGTGAACCGTTTGCCAAGGTTTCGATTCCGATAGCCGGCGGATTTCAAGCCCTGGGCAATCAACTTGGTCGTCGGCCCGGTACCGGCGGCAACGACGTATTGGTCTGCGGTGACCGTCGCGCGGGTGCGGCACCCGTCGTCTTCCACGCGTGTGACGTCGAGCCCTGTGACGATGGGTTGGCCGCTGTCATCGGCCTGGACACGAATCCGCGTGGCTTCGGTCCGATAGGAAACTCGCGCGGGCTCGGGATTGTGCATCGCTTGGACCAGAAAACTATTCGCGCCGCCCGGAGAGTACGGATGCAGACCGCCGATGTGGTCGCCAAAGCTGTCGACGGAATTGTCGCTTCCACATCCCAAACATTGCCGCCGCATGGCGACCGGCAGCGGTTGCACCTCTTCGCCGACCGCTCGGCAGCCATCGGCGAAGCGCATGCTGCGGTCACTGACTTGCGATTCGGTGACAGCGGTGTTGACCCCGAGTTCGTGGTTGATGCCTTCCATCAGTTGCGCAAGCTGATCGTAGTCGACGCCAGTGGGTTGTCGTCCGGCCCACTGAGTGTCGTAGATTTCCCGCGAGATCGGCAAGTGGATGGCGTTGTTCACATACGGTCCGCCACCGAACACCTTGGCCTGACAGATGTTGATGGTCTGTCGCGGCGGAATTCTCTTTCGCAGGTGGGGCAAGATCAATTCCAACTTGGAATCGACCTTGCCAAGCCCGCCGCTGATCTGGCCGCCGGCGTCTTTGTAGAGCCGGGCGAGCACTTCATCACTTCGCGGCGGTGCCAGCCGCTCGTTCCCGTCGGAGTCTTTGACGCGTTGCACCAGCGCATCGGGGCTGACGAAATCACCATAGTCCAAAATCAAGACCTTTCGGCCTTGCGCCGTCAACCGCGTTGCTGCGGTCGCGCCGCCGGCGCCGCTGCCGATGATGACCACGTCATAGTGCTCGCTCAGATCAGCCAACGGCGGCGCGGGCAGTGAGACCAAATTGGAAACTTGTTCGCATTTCTTGCTCCAGCCCAATCCGATCAATCGGCGGGCGGGAGCGCGCGAGTGGATCACCAATCGCCCCAGCATCGCCAATCCGCTGACCGCCAGGTGCAGCAGGTGATCCTCGTCCCACAAGATCAACGGCGGCGCCCCGTTTTGCCGCGGGGTTTCACCCTGATTGAGCACCCGCTGCACCCCCTTGGGCGCGTGGTGCTTCAGCCGCGTGGCGGTGTGTTTGACGCTGTAGACATCCAGCCACAGCAGCGCGACGCTGATGCCCAGCTGCATCCGGTGGGGCAGGTGGTCGGCGTACCGCAGCAAATCGTTGGCGACTTGACAGGCGTTGTCGCCTTGGCGTCCGCACCACAGCGCGTCGATTTGTGCGGCCATGACCGCCACGAGTGTGTCGAAACGCTTTTCGCGAATCGTGTTCATCGGGCAATCTTGCTTCGGTTTTTCTCCCCAGCCGAACAGGTTCAGCGGAACGATGCCGGCGGCCAAGGCTCCCATGCCGAATTGCCGCCGTGGGATTTCGCTCGCCAGTGCGGCGGTGCCGAGTTCTGACAGATTCTCCAGCGAAGACAAATCGTCCATCAGGGCCTTCCTTGGTCCATGGTCTGTTTCCGAATCGATTGCTTCTGCTGGGGAGAAAACAACCCATTTTCGCTCGTCATCGTCCATGCCAGAGTCAATTTCGAGCCAAATTGTCGCGTCTGCGGGGTGATCCGCCAGAACTGCCCTGAGGTAGCGATCTTGCCGATTAGGACGCCGCCCGAGTCGATGTGGCCTTGGGCCGTCTCCGCGTGTGGGTGATAATTCGACGTGAAACCAACCCCATGGCGACAACCCCGGTGACGATCAGGATGGACGAACAAACAGAGCTGCAAACCGCCAAGGAGCTGCCCCGGGCCGAGTTTCATCTCAATCAGCCCTTTCCACCGGCCGGTGACCAACCCCAAGCGATCGAGCAACTGACCAAGGGGTTCAACTCTGGCTCCTCCGCCCAGGTGCTTCTCGGGGCGACCGGAACCGGAAAGACCTACACCATGGCCAACGTGATTGCCAACGTCGGCCGCCCGGCGTTGGTGCTCAGCCACAACAAGACGTTGGCCGCCCAGCTGTACAGCGAGTTCAAGGAGTTCTTTCCCGAGAACGCGGTCCACTATTTCGTCAGCTATTACGATTATTATCAGCCCGAAGCCTACATCCCCCAGCGCGACGTTTACATCGAAAAAGATGCCTCGATCAACGAAGAAATCGATCGACTGCGATTGGCCACCACCAGCAGTCTGGTCAGCCGACGCGACGTCGTGATCGTTGCCTCGGTCAGCAGCATTTATGGATTGGGTTCGCCCGAGGACTACAAGCAACTGGTCGTCAGTCTGACGCGGGGCGAATCGATTCGCCGCGATCACTTGCTCTTAAAGTTGGTCGACGTGTTGTACGAACGCAACGACATGGCGTTTGAACGCGGCAAGTTTCGTGTGCGTGGCGACAGCATTGAATTGTGGCCCAGTTACGAAGAGTTTGCGTATCGGATCGAAATGTGGGGGGACCAGATCGACCAGATTTCGATCATCAAACCCGTCTCCGGTGAAACCGTCAAAACACTCTCCCAGGTCTTCGTCTACCCGGCAAAACACTTTGTGATGCCCGACGATCGCATCAAACGGGCGATCAGCGTGATCCGAGCGGAGTTGAAACATCAGTTGGAATTGTTTCAAAAGCAAGGCAAGTTGCTCGAAGCGCAGCGTCTGTCGGCACGGACCCGATTTGATCTCGAGATGTTGGCCGAAGTGGGTCATTGCCCCGGCATCGAAAACTACTCTCGGCCGCTGTCGGGCAAAGCACCGGGTTCGTCGCCAGACACGTTGTACGAGTTCTTTCCCGACGACTTCATCACCTTCGTCGACGAATCGCACGTGACGGTGCCCCAGGTGCGCGCGATGTACGCCGGTGACCGCAGCAGAAAGTTGACGTTGGTCGATCACGGGTTCCGGCTGCCCAGCGCGCTGGACAACCGGCCGCTGAAATTTGAAGAGTGGGAAGAGCGAACCGGTCAGATTTGTTTCGTCAGCGCGACGCCCAGCGATTACGAATTGGAACGCACCGGCGGCGAAGTGGTCGAACAGATCATTCGACCGACGGGATTGTTGGATCCCGAGGTGGAAGTCGTTTCGGCGCGTGGCCAAGTCAATCACTTGATCAACGAAATTCGTATCCGAGCCGAACGAGACGAACGGGTACTGGTCACCGCGTTGACGAAACGATTGGCAGAGGATTTGGCGAACTTCTTTCAAGAGCAAAACGTTCGTTGCCGTTGGTTGCACAGTGAACTCAATGCGTTCGAGCGCGTGGATCTGCTGCAAGAACTACGGGCCGGGCATTTCGATTGTCTCGTCGGCGTCAACCTGCTTCGTGAAGGGTTGGACCTGCCCGAAGTCTCTTTGGTGGCGATTCTGGACGCCGACAAAGAAGGCTTCTTGCGGAGCGAAACCAGCTTGATTCAAACCATCGGGCGGGCGGCTCGCAACGCCAACAGCAAAGTGATCTTGTATGCCGACAAGGTGACCGAATCGATGCGATTGGCGATCGGTGAAACCGAACGGCGTCGCGCGATCCAACAGGCGTACAACGAGGAACACGGGATCACGCCCGAAACGGTGCGGAAAAAGATCAAGGCGGGGATCGAGACCGACGCGGCCAAACGACGAAAAACGATCGCGAGGGCGCAGGAGGAATCCGAGACGACGTACATCACACTCGAATTCGTCGAAGCGTTGGAGCGAGAAATGTTGTCGGCCGCGGAAGACCTGGAATTCGAGCGTGCGGCACAGCTGCGAGACCGAGTCCTGCAACTGAAAGAAAACATCGGCAAACCACTGGCGGAAGTCGAAGTCGACAAACCGTCCAATGCAACAGGCCGGCAAAGTCAACGCGGGCGACGCAAGGGAACCAAGGGGACGGGGGGCCGCAGCAAGATCCCGAGACCCAAACGCGGTTGATCGGCGTGGACATCAAATCACAACGGGCGTCAATCGATGGGTGCAGGCGTTCGCGCACCCGTTTTTAGCCGTTGTGGAATGCTGGTAAGAAGATTTTGGAGGTAAGAAAATGACGGAACGCACCATCCGATCGACAGATCCCATCTTCCTACCTCCAAAATCTTCCTACCGCTCCGCCAGGCAGCGCCGTCCGTGTCCCGCAGAGTTTCGCTGACCGGAATCCGGGTGGCGTGAACTGGGGGAAACGTCGCGAAGTTTGCCGCTGGCAGGCTGTTAATCGGCGTCCCCGACGGGTACGATTTCCGCCATGACTCCGATGATGAAACAGTACCACGAGGCGAAGGCGGCTTGCGGCGACGCACTGCTGCTTTTTCGCATGGGCGATTTCTATGAACTGTTTTTGGAGGACGCCAAGACGGCCGCCCGTGTCCTCGGGCTGACCCTGACCAGCCGCGACAAAGACAGCGCGAATCCGACGGCGATGGCGGGGTTTCCCCATCACCAACTCGATTCCTACCTCTGCAAATTGATCCAAGCGGGGTTCCGGGCCGCGGTCTGTGAACAGGTCGAAGACCCCAAACAGGCCAAGGGGCTGGTCAAACGAGAAATCACCCGTCTGGTCAGCGCGGGGACCCTGACCGACGATGACTTGCTCGATCCGCGGGAAGCGAATTATTTGGCCGCCGTGGTGTTGCACACGCCTCGAAAAGGCAAGAAGCAAACCGATGAACCGGTCGCGGGAATCGCTTGGGCGGAACTTTCCAGCGGACGGTTCTGCGCCGGTGTGGTTCCCGTTTCACGGGTCGAAGACGAATTGGCGCGGATCGGTCCGGCGGAAGTGATTTACCGTGAAGACGACGCTAAATTTTCGCCGGATTCCACCGCCCCGTGGTCGTGGACGGCGCGGCCGGCGTGGAGCTTCGCCGAAGACGCCTCGGTCGAGCTACTGTGCAAGCAGTTCTCGGTCGGTTCGCTCGAAGGGTTTGGCTTTCGCGACGACGACACCGCGGCAGTTCGAGCAGCCGGCGCGGCACTGACCTATCTGCAGGAAACACAACCCGCTGGTCTGGATCATTTTCGATCCGTTTCGGCGCACCACCGCAGCGGCGTGCTGGAGATCGATGCGTCGACGCGGCGAAGTCTGGAGATCACGCGAACGCTACGGACCTCGTCGCGGGCCGGGTCGTTGGTCGATGCGATCGACCTGACGTGCACCTCGGCCGGGTCGCGGATGTTGGCCGATTGGATCGCCGCGCCGTTGGTCGAACTCGATGCGATTTGCCAGCGACACGATGCGGTCGAAGAATTCTTCACCCAAGCATCTCTCCGCAGCGATGTGCGGTCGACCCTGAAACAGACCTACGACATCACCCGACTGCTGGCGCGAATCGCCACCGGTCGGACGGGGCCGCGGGATCTGCAGCAAGTGTCTCGAACGCTGGCGGGATTGCCGACGCTGAAGGCCAAGTTGGCCGGACGCAAACCCAAGCGGATCATACACTTGGAGTCGCATTTGCATCTGTGTCCGGAGCTGCGCAGCGAACTGGAATCGGCGTTGGCCGATGAATGTCCGCTCAATGCTGCCGACGGAAATTTCGTCCGCAAGGGATTCGATCCCGAACTCGATTCGCTGCGCGAGTTGGCTGCCGGCGGAAAACAGTGGATTCTGGAATACCAACAACGTCAGATGGACGTGACCGGAATTCCCAACTTGAAAGTCGGTTACAACAAGGTCTTCGGCTACTACTTGGAAGTCACCAACGCTCACAAGGACAAGGTGCCCGAGGATTTCATTCGCAAACAAACGCTGAAGAACTGCGAACGATACATCACGCCGGAATTGAAAGAATACGAAGAGAAAGTCCTGGCCGCGGATGAAAAAGCCGCCGCGCGGGAACAGTTGATCTTTCATAACCTGCGGACGCGCACCCACCATCATCTGGCGACGTTGCAGGAAGTTGCCGTTGCGATGGCGGAACTGGATGTGCTTGCGGCCCTGGCCGAGCTGGCCGCACAGCGAAGTTGGGTGCGGCCGGAGATGACCGACGATTCGGTGCTGCGAATCGAAGCGGGCCGGCACCCGGTGTTGGACGTGACGTTGCCGCAGGGAGAATTTGTCCCCAACGACTGCGTTCACGCCCCCGAGACCGGGATGATCCTGCTGATCACCGGCCCCAACATGTCGGGCAAAAGCACGTACATCCGCCAAGTCGCTTTGATCACCTTGTTGGCTCAAGCCGGGTCCTTCGTCCCAGCTGAATCCGCAGTGATCGGGATCGCCGACCGAATCTTTGCCCGCGTGGGAGCCAGCGATGAACTCAGCCGCGGGCAGAGTACGTTCATGGTCGAGATGGTCGAAACGGCGCGGATTCTCAATACCGCCACGTCGCGGTCCCTGGTGATCCTGGATGAAATTGGCCGCGGAACGAGCACCTATGACGGGCTGTCGCTGGCCTGGGCGATCACCGAGCACTTGCACGAACAGATTGGCTGCCGGACCCTGTTTGCGACGCACTACCACGAGCTGACTCAGTTGGAAGAGTCGCTGCCGCGGGTGTCGAATTTGAACGTGGCCGTCAAAGAGTGGAATGACGAAGTCGTCTTTCTACACCGGATCATTCCAGGCGGCGCGGACAAGAGCTACGGGATCCACGTCGCCCGCCTGGCCGGCGTGCCTCGCGAAGTCAACGAGCGTGCCAAAGACGTGCTGGCGCAATTGGAAATCGACCACCGAGACGCGCTGGATCGGCCCTCAATCGCTCCTCCCCAGGGACACAGCGACCGCAGCGGCGGCTCCTACCAGCTGACCCTGTTCGGATTTTCCGACCATCCGGTGCTCAGCCAGGTGCAGAGCTTAGACCTGAATTCGATGACCCCGATCGACGCGATGCAGTTTTTGCAGCGGGCCCAGCGTGAATTGCGGAGCAATCCGGTGGTGAAGTCGTAGCGGCCGGGCCTGAATCGGCCGCCGCGTTTCCCGACGCGCCGTCTTTTGCCTTTCTTTTTGGCAAAAAACTCGATCTTTCGTGAAACCCTGCCGCGTCGGCGTGGTTTGAACAGGGTAACTCTCGACGAATTCCATCCATTGCGATCGCAGTGTCTGGGCGAATGTCGTGGGACGATGTACGGCTTCAAAGCACGGCGGAACTTCTCCGCAGCCAACTTCTCTTTCTGAAATCTCTGGGAATCGAAATCAATGAAGATCACAAGCGGCCCAATGGCCCTGTTGTTCGCGGCAATCTTGGCGATGGTCGCCACTGATGTGATGGCTCAACGCGGTGGCGGTGGCCGACCGGGGGGTGGGGGCGGCCGACCGGGCGGCGGCGGATTTCGTGGCGGTCCGGGAGGCCCCGGCGGCTTCGGCGGACGCGGCGGTGGTTCCATCCTGGGACTGTTGCAAGTCAAAGAAGTCCAAGAAGAAATCGAGTTGATGCCCGACCAGGAAGAGGCCATCAAGAAGGTCGCCGAGAACCGTGAACGCGTCGAATTCCCACGCGATTTTGATCGCGAGAATCGCGACAGCGAAGAGAATGTCGCGAAAATGCAGGCGTACATGAAGCAGGTTGCTGAAGGAGAAAAGAAGATCCGCGAGCAGCTCGAAGAGGTGCTGTTGCCAGAGCAAATGGAACGGCTGGAACAAATCGAAGTCCAGCAGATGCGGGCCGGGGCGCTGATGAATGAGCGCGTCGCAACCGAACTGAAGCTGACTGCCAGCCAAAAAGAAGAACTGGCAAAGAAGGCCGAAGAAGCTCGCGAAGAAATGATGTCCAAGATGCGCGAGTTGTTCCAAGGCGGTGACCGCGAGAACATGCGGGAAAAGATGCAGGAAGCTCAAAAGGACATGGAGACCAAGCTGGTCAGCGTGCTGACCAGTGAGCAGAAAAAAGAGTTTGAAGAAATGAAGGGCGAGCCCTTCGAAATGCCGGCACCCCAAGGACGTGGCGGATTCGGCGGCCGCGGCGGAGCGGGAGGACCTGGCGGCCGCGGTGGCCCGGGCGGAGACCGAGGCGGTGATCGAGGCGGACGCCCAGGCGGACGCCCAGGCGGACGCCCGGCGGCTGAGTGATTTGAGTGACCAAAGCTAGACGAGTTCGCTGCTCGAATTGAAACGTCGTCTGCAGCGAAGCGCTCCGCTGCACCGACCAGGGACAGGTTCTCCACGTGAGAATCTGTCCCGTTTTTTTTTCAGGTTTCAGGTTTCAGGTTTCAGATTTCAGATCCAACAACTTGGAACTTGGAACTTGGAACTTTCGACATAAGAATTACAACCGGTACACCTTCGTTGCGTTTCCGCATCATACGAGGTTGCATTTTCGCATCATCGCTGCCAACTGCGTGCTAGGGTTCCTCGGACGAGGTCTGTATGGACTCAGACCCGGATCGACTTCCCGCATGCGCCTGACTCAAGCCGATGTTCGCTTTGTTTTCAACCTCAACCTCCACTGCGACGGCCCGCGATGGCTGCGCATGGCGAAAGGTGAGTGCGATAGCAATCGTGTTGGTCTCGCTGCTGCAGTCTGTCGGTTGTTCGCGACTGCGGCTTCCCGCCATCGATCCGACGGGGCAACGGATCTTCAACCCCCTGCCTGCGACGACGACGATCGCGCTGCCCGGTTCGGCCGGTGAAGGCCGGCTGGGGAACTGCCTGCGGAAACTCGGTGACCCGTTGAACACGCGTCCGTTTTCGTTGCCCGAACCGGCGTTCCCCGAGCCGGTCGCTCCGCCGCCCTGCCTGACGCCGGTCCCCAGCACGGCGACACCGCCGCTGACTTCGATCGGTGGTGCGTCTAACGAACCGTGCGTTCCGAGCGCCCCTTGCCCTTCGGATTGCCAAAACGGTCCGCCGGCGATTCTGTATGGCAACGAGTGTCAGATGCGCGAGCTATGCAAGCTCCCCAAACGCGGCAAGCGAGGCTGCATCCTGCTCTCGCCACAAAAGATCGTGGCGCCGGTCGGCGGGGAAGTGGTTTTGTTGTCGGGAATCTGTGGCGACCAGGGACATTTGCAAGTCGGCGAGCCGCTGGAATGGATGCTGACGCCGGAAAGTGTCGGGACCTTTATCCAAGTCGGTGACGATGACCCCGGTGTGATGCACCGGTTGGCGCGGATTAAAAAAGCGGCCAAGCAAGATCCCGCCTATGCGTTCGGCGTGACCAGCACCAAACGCATCAAGATCACCCGTGGAAATTTGAATCCCAATGACGACGTCCAATTGGAAAAGGGACAAACATGGATCACGGTCAGCAGTCCCAGTGAAGGAACGAGCAAAGTCACGGTGTTGGCGCCGGAAAGCGAGTGCTGGGATCAACGAAAAGCAACCGCGACGATCTACTGGGTCGATGCGGCACGACAGTTTCCGGGGCCGCAAATCGTGCCGGCGGGAACACCGGTCACCCTGACGACACGGGTGACTCGGTCCGAAGGCATGTTGCCGGCGCGTGGTTGGAAGGTGTATTACGAAATCATGCAACCCGAACTCGGCTCATTCGCGTCGACCGGATCCTCGTTCGTCGAAGCCGTTGTGGATGACGCCGGAAATGCCACGGTTCAGTTGATTCCGACACCGGGCACGTCGGGCACGGCCGCGATTGCGATGCGGGTGATTCGCCCCGGTGGCGAAACCGACAACATGCCGCCGTTGACGCTGTTCACCGGCGAGACCTTTGTCACCTGGAGTGCGCCGCAGTTGTCGATTCGCGCCGGCGCGCCTCAGATCGCTTCCTTCGGCATCCCTTTCCAGGCCGCCGCTGCGGTTTCCAATCCCGGTGATCAACCCGCGACCAACGTCCGCGTGATCATGCAGATTCCGCCGGGCGTGCAAGCATCCAGCAGCGATTCGTTTGCCCAGAATCTGCCCAACGCAATCGTGTGGGAGATCGGTGAATTGCCACCCCAACAAGAATTGGATCTGTTGCTCGACGTCACCACCGAATCCTCCTTGACATTGAACTTTGAAGCGCGAGCGGACGGCCCGTTGGTGGCGACGACATCCGTCGCCGTCGACGTCTTTCGTCCCTCGCTGGTATTGAGCGTGGCGCCGGAGAAAGAACGCTATCAGGTCGGGGAAGAGGTGACGTTCAACATTGACGTCCGAAACACCGGCGACCGCCCGCTGACGAACTTGCAATTGATCGCCAATGGCGACGATTCGATGCTGCACACGCCGAGCAACCTGCAGCGGGTCGTCAAACCCAAACAAGACCCAAACACACAGGAAGACATCCCGCTGCAACCGGGCGAGACCTGGCCGGTCGCGGTGACCTTCATTCCGACCGATCCGGGCCGCCGCTGCATCCAGCTGGAAGCGACTGCGGATGCGGGACAACGGGCCACGACCGAGTCCTGTGTCACCGTCATCAATCAGCCGCCGCCGACGCCCGCGGTCACCGCGACGCTGTCCGGTCGCAGTCGGACTTCGGTCGGCAGCGAAACGCTCTTCCGTGGCATCGTCGTCAACACCGGCAGTGTGCCGCTGGACAATGTCCGCGTCACGATGGCCTATGATCCACAGCTGCGCCCGGTCGGTGCAACGAACCAATACCTGTCCGAGCCGCGCAGCGGTCAGTACATGATCGAGTGGGTGATCCCACGACTGGAACCCGAAACCAGCGAAACACTGGAAGCCAATTTCCAGGTGATCGGCACGAATCCAAGAAGCAGCGTGGTGTTGGCGGTTGAGTCGCAACAAGGCGCCCGGGCCAGCGAACAGGTGCAGTTTGAAATCTTGCCGTCGGCGGTTCGACAACCTGACCCCGCACCGGCCGCTCCCAACACACTGCCCCCGGCGACCGCTCCACCGATGATCCCCGGACCGCCGACACGGCCCGCACCGACTCAGGATCCCACGCCGCGGCCGGCTCCCCGCCAGCCCGCCCAGCCGCAATCATTGGGTCTGTCGATCACGGGTCCCAGCACAGCCGTGTTCGTCAATCAACCGATCCGCTATGACTTGCGTGTCACCAATCCGTCGTCACAGCAAGACGGCAACGTGAGCATTCGATTCAATCTGCCCGACGGCGTGCAAGTGGTGCGCGTCACGCAACCGCTGAGCCCCGAGTTGGGCGAATTCAGTCCCAACGGAGGATACATCTATCTGAAAGACATCGGGACGTTGAGACCGTTTGAATCGATCGACTACCTGATCTTGTTGACGTGCAATCAACCGAAGACGTTTACGATCACCGCTGAAGCGGTCAGTCGCGGAAAGCCGTTGGGCGCGCGGTCCCAAGTGACGACCCAAGTCGTTTCGGATCAGTAAGCAATCCGCCTCACCGGCACGCGTCCGCTCCTCCCAGCACGCGGCGTCAGCCAGTGGCGCGTGCTCAATCCCAGCACGCGGCGTCAGCCAGTGGCGCGTGCTCAATCCCAGCACGCGGCGTCAGCCAGTGGCGCGTGCTCAATCCCAGCACGCGGCGTCAGCCAGTGGCGCGTGCTCAATCGTTAGCGATTAACCTCTCAGGACTGGGATTGCAGCATCTGAGCCTTCGCCATCGCTTCTTCGGCTTTGGCGATGTACTGCTGTTCCTGGGTACCGGCCCAGGCGCGTTGGTACGTCACGCTCATGGCGGTGAAGTTGAACGGATCGTTCGGTTCCAATTCACACGCTTTCTCGCCGTGTCGGATCGCCTCGTCGTGCTGTCCGGTCTTGGTGTAGACACGGGCGAGGGCGAGGTGCCCGAGCACAAACGAATCGTCTTCCTGGAGAATCGAATTCAAACCTTCAATCGCTTCGCTGAACTTCTCGTCGTCGATCAGTTTTTCGACGTCGTTGTACTGACTGTGAATGTCACTCATGGTTGATAAAAATTAAGCCTGGGCCAGATTTCGGAGGACGGTCGGGAGGATCCCGCCGTTGCGGTAGTACTGCAGTTCGACCGGGGTGTCGATCCGCACGATGCAATCAAAGGTGTTGACGGTGCCGTCTGCGGCAGTTGCCGTGACCGTGATGGTGCTACGGGGCTCCAGGTCATCCGACAGATCGGGGATCGAGAACGTTTCTTCGCCGGTCAAGCCGAGCGCTTGCCACGTCTTTGCGCCGGCGAATTCCAACGGCAACACCCCCATACCGACGAGGTTGCTGCGGTGAATCCGTTCGTAGCTCGCCGCGATCACTGCTTTGACGCCTAACAACATCGTGCCTTTGGCCGCCCAGTCGCGGCTGCTGCCGGTGCCGTACTCGGTCCCGGCCAAGACGACCAACGGAGTGCCTTCCTTCTGGTACCGCATCGACGCGTCGTAAATGCTGGTTACCTCGTCGGTGGGCAAGTATCGGGTGACACCGCCCTCGGTTCCCGGCGCCAGCTGGTTGCGGATGCGAATGTTGGCAAACGTGCCGCGAACCATCACACGGTCGTTACCGCGTCGTGAACCGAAACTGTTGAATTCTTTGATCGGAACGCCGACTTCTTGCAGGAACTTACCGGCAGGGCCGTCCGAAGCGATCGCACCGGCCGGAGAGATGTGGTCGGTGGTGACCGAATCGCCCAACAACACCAAGCATCGAGCGCCTTCGATCGGACCGATCGGGGGAACCGCATCCCCGGTCACGTGATCCAAGAATGGCGGATGGTGGATGTATGTGCTTTCTTCACTCCATGGGTAAATCGCGCCTTCGGCGGCATCGATCGCGTTCCACAACTCGTTCCCTTCGACCGCCTCGTTGTACTGGCGAGTGAACATCTCAGGATCGATCGAGGTTTGGATGGTCTCCAAAATCTCTTCCGCCGACGGCCAAATCTCTTTCAAGAAGACGTCGTTACCCTTGGCGTCTTTGCCCAGGGGTTCAGTGACCAGATCGATGTCCGTGGTTCCGGCCAGAGCGTAGGCGACCACCAGCGGCGGGCTCGCCAAATAGTTGGCTCGTGTCAACGGATTGACGCGGCCTTCAAAGTTACGGTTTCCGCTCAGCACGGCCGAGGCGACCAGATCGCCCGACTCGATCGCTTCGGCGACCGGTGCCGGCAACGGACCGCTGTTGCCGATGCAGGTCGTGCAACCATAGCCGACGGTGTGGAAACCGAGCGTCTTGAGCGGTTCGGTCAGTCCGGCTTTGTCCAAGTACTCGGTGACGACGCGGGAGCCCGGTGCCAAACTGGTTTTAACATGCGACGGAACCTTCAATCCTCGCTCGGCCGCTTTCTTGGCCAACAACCCCGCGCCGATCATCACCGACGGGTTACTGGTGTTGGTACAGGACGTGATCGCGGCGATCACGACAGCGCCGTGTCCGATCTGGCTGCTCTTTCCGTTGTCTTGGATCGTGCCCTTGTGGTCCAGATCGCCCGGATCGAGCCCGAACCCGGTCTTGCCGATCGGCGCGGTCAGGGCTTCGTTGAAGGCCGATTTCATGTTGGAAAGCGAAATCCGATCCTGCGGACGCTTCGGTCCGGCCAAGCTCGGTTCGACGGTGCCCAAATCCAGCGACAGCGTCTTGGTGTAGTTCAGGGTGGGACCATCATCAGTCCGGAACAGCCCCTGTTCTTTGCAATAACGTTCGACCAGTTGCACGCCGGTTTCCGGACGACCGGTTTGACGCAAATAAGTCAGTGTCACGTCGTCGACGGGAAAGAAGCCCATCGTCGCACCGTATTCGGGTGCCATGTTGGCGATCGTCGCCCGGTCGGCAACGCTCATCGCGTTCATCCCGGTGCCGAAGAACTCGACGAATTTTCCGACCACGCCTTCGGCACGCAGCAATTCGACCACGCGCAGCACCATGTCGGTCGCCGTCGCACCCGACGGCAGTTTGCCGGTCAATTCAAACCCGATCACTTCCGGCATCAACATGTACAACGGTTGGCCCAACATGTTCGCTTCGGCTTCGATTCCGCCGACGCCCCAGCCGAGTACGCCCAGGCCGTTGATCATTGTGGTGTGGCTGTCCGTTCCGACCAGGGTGTCGGGCATGGCGACCGGGCCGTCACCGGTGTCGCGAATCGCCACGACGTGGGCCAGGTATTCCAAGTTGACTTGGTGTACGATTCCGACGTTGGGCGGAACGACACGGAAATTGTCGAACGCTTGTTGACCCCAACGCAAGAATTCGTAGCGTTCGCGGTTTCGCTGGAACTCGATTTCGACGTTTTGGCCGAGCGACGATTCGCTGCCGAAGAAATCCACTTGGACGCTGTGGTCGATGACCAGGTCCACCGGGATCAGCGGATTGATCTTGTTGGGGTCGCCGCCGATCCGCTGCATCGCCGAACGCATGGCGGCCAAGTCGACGACGGCCGGCACGCCGGTGAAGTCCTGCAACACGACGCGGTACGGCTTGAACGGCACTTCCTGTTTCTCAGGCGCCTTCGCGTTCCAGGCGGCGAGATTTTTCACGTCCGCTTCGCTGACGGAAAAACCATCGCAGTTGCGCAACACCGACTCGAGCAGCACCCGAATCGAGAAGGGCATCCGATCAATCTGTCCGAGTCCGGCGTCTTGCAATTTGCTGAGCCGGTAAATGGTGGCTGCTCCGCTGCCGGTTTCGAATTGGTCGCGGACGCTAAACGGGTCAAAACTCACTGCGTGTGTCTCTGAGTGCAAAGCGGAAGTGGGACGGTCAACGCGCACAGTCTAGCGTTTTGCTCGGAATAAATCGCCCCTGCGACAGGCCGTCACCGACCGAATCAGAACACAACCGGCCACCGAGACGGTCTCCCGCGACGAATGTTTTTCTAGCCGCCTCTGATCGCTGTTTCGGGGCCGGCGGCCGCCCAAAGAGCCTGTCGTCGCTGGGATTCAGTTCGATCAAACCGAGCCGATCGCCCCGCCAGCGGTGCCCCGTTCTGTCACCCGAGGCAGGAAAATTGCAAAAACCCTGACTCTAACGTGTTCTATGTTGGTTCGCGATGAAGCCTCGGAGGGCTGGCACAATGCTTGCCGGTGGCGTCAGCCACCGGAACCGGAAAGTCCTCGATCACGGAGGCCTGGAAGGCCGGCACAATCGGTCTGATGAACCGCTAGTATTTCTTAATGGCAGGGGAATTGTGTCGGCCCGCCGGGCCTCAGAGACTCCTTGAAATCATCTCCGGTGGCTCACGCCACCGGCATCCACTCTGCCGGCCCTCCGGGCCTGCATGACTTCGCCTATCCGGCAAAATCCGATACATAGAAAACGTTAGAGTCAGCAAAAACCGAAGCTGGCAAGCTAGGCAATTTGCGTCCTGTGTGCCGGACGTGCCGATTCTTTTGGTCATCCGGATTGTTTCTCGTCGATAAGGTTTTTCGACGAAGGACTGACACCCAAATGGTTTCCGGCTGGAACGAGAGACGTTGATCCCATGACTTTGACTCCCCCTATCAATCGTGTGTCGTCTCGGACACGCCGACGCGGCTGGCAAATGGGCAAAGCCCTGGCGCTGACCAGCCTCGCCACTGGAATTTCTGCGTTTTCGATGCTGGGCCAGCCCCAAGCGTCAGCAGCCGAGACCGCATGTGATGCGTACTCCGCCAGTAGCAACCAAGGCCCGTGCGACTGTGGCAGCTGCGGAAAAACGGGACGGACATCCAACCCGATCTACAAGACACTCGACACGGTCGCCGGCGGCATCGAGAAGCTGCTGGGACTGGACCGTTGCTGCAACGCCGGATGCACCACGCACGGCTGCGATGGCGGATGCGATTCGGCCCCCTGGATGACGGACCTCGAATCGACCACTCCGCCGGTGTTGCAAATCCCCAACCCGCCGGCTGCGACCAAACCCTTGGCGCCACCATCGACCGCAGCGCCTCGATTGCCAACTGTCCCGCCACTGGCCCCGGCGCCGAGACAAGCTGCTCCGAAGCAAGCAACGCCCACGCCTGAAACACCCAAGCCTGCCGCGCCGGCCCCCCCCGACCCCGCTCAATCGTCGCGCCGTCAAGAGCCCCCCGCCGTCCCACCAGCAGCGGAACCAACGGGCCGCCCCACGCTCACTCCACCGCCGACGATTCCTGCCGAACCGGTTCCGACGCCGCGCCCCGCAACGCCTGCGATGCCCCTTCCCGAGCCGGGCTCCGATTCGCCGGATCCTCTCAGCGATCCGCAGATCACGCCTCCCTCGCTACCGGACATGCCGCCCACGCCGAACCCGGTCGAACCCCCAACGCAACCGAAAAAAGAAGGCTCGATCTTTGATGCGTTGGATGATCTGGAGGACCTGGATGATCCCTTCCAGGAGGACGCGGCTCGTTTGCGACGGCAATATGGTTCCATCCGGCCGATGCTGGAACGTGCCAGCCGAGTGATCGCGAAGACCTACCAACCGGTTTACCCCACGCCCAAGACACCGACGCAATTGCCCCAAAAGCCCGAACGAGCGGTGGGCAGCGGATTGCGACCGGTCAGTCACGAAGAACCGATTCAACTGCGTCCAATGACCAGCCGACGTGTGTTGGCACCCTACCGGCCCTCGCGCTAAGTGAACGCGTGGGCGGGTAGCCGCCACCTCGACATCGATGTCATTATCGAGCGCGACGCGGCTATCTGCCGATTGGTAGTCCGGCACTCCACGCGGCAGCCATCCCGGTTGCCAGTTTCACATAGTCCGTCTGCCGTGCTTGTCGGTCTCGCCGTTCGCACGCGTCGGCGTCGGAACAGAACAACGTGTCGGCAAACTGACGGCCGCCCATCGTGATCGTGGCCGTTTTCTGGAACCGCCTCTGTGTAAATGCAGTCATTGCCGCGTCGAGATCGGTGGGAGAGGCGTCGATTGCGCGAGCCAACCACCACGCGTCTTCCAACGCTTGTGCGACCCCTTGGCCCGACGTGGGCAACGCTGCATGTGCTGCGTCACCGATCATGATCACATTGCCTCGATGCCATGTGGACACCGGATCATGATCATACAAGCGAATGTACTTCGTTTTTGAATCGGCGGCTTGTGAGATGATTTCTCCGATGCAACCAGGCCAGCTATCGAATGCCTGCCGTAGATCAGCAAGGTGCTCGACCACCTGCTCTTCCTCGTCTCGTCTGGACACCGCTCCTGCAGCCCAGTAGGCCACATTCGCCGATACGGGAACAATCCCGAAGCGCGCACCGACACCCCAGTAATCGCAGATCTCCATTCGATCGAATGCAGTACGGTCGCACCGGAACACTCCAATCCAATTCGCAAATCCCTGAAAGGCCGGTCGGTTATCCGGCAAAATGTAGCGACGGGCAATCGAGTTCATTCGTCCATCCGCTCCGACGACCATGCGGGGTGCGATCGTTGTGCCGTCAGCAAATTGCACCCGGCTTGTCGCCCCGGTTTCGACAATCGATGTCACGGGCATCTCGTAGTGGATCGGAATATCGTCCTGCTCCACACGCCGTAAGAGGACTCGCATCAAGTCCTCACGTAAAACCGAAAGACTGGGATACCCCATCTTCGCATCAAGATACTGGACATCGAGACTTCCCAGTTCGACTCCATCCTGCGAGATGCGTCGCATCGCCCTGACGTTTCCCGCGTGCGGGCGCAGCGCATCCAGGACGCCCAATTCGCTGAGCACGAACGAGGCGTTCGGCCAGCACACGATGCCGGCGCCGAGATCATGAACGGATTGACGCCGCTCGTAGACGGTCGCCTGCATTCCAATCCGTTTCAGCGAAATTGCGGTCGCCAATCCGGCGATTCCGCCACCGAGTATCGCAACGTCCAAGACTTAAACTCCCTGTTGATTTGCCCCGCTAGGGACTGATGTGGTAGCGGTGACACTGGGTGCAGTCCTCACCGGCTGCGTTGGCGTGATGGCACGCCGCGCAAGATTCACGCTCCAACGCTTTGAACTCCGACCCGGCAAAGACGAATTCGTGGTCCGGCATCGTCTGTCGATCACGAACTTGGTGACAGTGACTGCAATCACCGAGCGCGGAGACACTCAGATGGGGGCGATGCGAAAACTTGGTGAACTCGCTGCGTTGTCCCACCAAGCGTTTCGCCCGCCAGGTTGCGGGAATTGCGGTCGCACCGGGATGACAGGACACACACGCGGCGACAAGGGGTGCGTCGAAGAAACGCTGCTTCAGTGGATCGTGTTCGGCTAGCTGCGCAAACGTTTCGATCATGCCGACCATCACGGGATCGCTGTGCCCGTTGCCTCGATAGCTGACCGCAAAGCGTTGATCATCGCGATACCAGCCACCGGCGTGCACCAAGTCAGATGGTGGCACAGCGGAAACGACCGTTGAAGAGCGATCGCTTGAACCGGCCAATGGATCTTCCAGGAGCGGATCCTCCAACAGTGTGTCTTCATCGCCCGGCTCGCCCAGCAGGCTTGATCCCAATAGCTCGGCCCCCAACAAGTCATCATCGTCCGCGATGACCAATCGAATCTTCGCTCGCGGTCGTGTGATCGTGGCACTTTGTGTACCGGTCAAGTTGGTTTGCGTGAACCATTTCTGGCCGGCCGACTCGACCAACTGCGGCGGCAGCGAACGCAGAACGGGTTGGAAGGGACCGGGAGAAATCCCCAATTCCAACAGCCGTTCTTGGATCGCCGATTGGCCCCGTCTGCCGACGTCGTCAATCAATGTTTGATAACCTTTCGCCAGATGCGCAAGCGTCACATCGGTTTGCGGGTCTTCGATCGACAAGCGACTGACATCGCCCCCCGGAACACCACGCACGGTTCTGGTCACGGCCGGATCGGCTCGCAACATCAACTCGGCAAGCGGCGAGATCACTCCGTCGGCAAACCCGGTCGCATCCTCCGGCCAGCCGCTGACGTTGTTCAAAACGTTTGGCGGCAAGGATGGCAGGGCGACAAAATCGATGCCCTTTCCTGCCTGCACGTTCATCGCTTCATCGTGACATGTTTGGCAGCTGGTTTCGTAGCTTGCCACGCGAACCAGTTCACCCGTTGGTCCCGCGGGATGACAGATCGCGCAATCGAACGTCTCCGCCCCCGAATTCCACGAGGGGAAATGAGTCTGCTGGTGGGTGGCGTGATTGAACGAGAGTTCTCCGCCACGGCCATACGGCCAACCCTTCCAATCTGGATGCGAATCGGCGAACGCCCCGAAGCGTTTGCTGTGACAGGTTTGACATTGGTTGTTGACAGCGACAACAAGTCTGCCTCGGCGCCATGGTGCTCTTGATGGCAGGTTCGACAAGCGACATCGTTTTGGTCGACGGCCGCGTCGGGAATCAGCCGAGGCATCAAGCCGCTGCTGCCGGCGGCCGAACGCTTGGAAGCCAGCCGAATCGTCTCGCTCATCTGATCGCGAACCGACAACGGAAGATTGTGCGCCGCGAGAGCCAGGTTCGCATTGATCGTACGGTGATGGCAATCCATACACAGATCCGACTGCGTCACAGTAACATGCGAATCACTTGCCGATTGAAACCACGCGGCCAATGAAAACGCAGCTTGATGATGACAGGCGCCGCACTTTTCGCCGGAAACGGAACCGGCCAGGATCTGGGCGTGCGGTGTCGACAACTCACCTGGCTTGAACAATTGCTCCGCCGGCACGATCGCCAACGTTGCCAGAGCACCCAGCGAAACGCAGATGAGAAACAACACGGTCCAGCGACGGCGTCGCCCCGACCAGGTGCGGACGCGGGCCTCACCGTCCGATCCAGCCCCGTCGACAGCCGGCATCCACGAATCGCCGGGGCGATCATTGATGGGCGGTTGCGGGATTTCAAGATTGTCTCTTCGCATGACTTGCTTTGCGCCTCGTCCTCAACCCACCAGCCGCAACACGATCACCATGTGAATCAGCGCCACAGCCAACAACACCAGCGACAGGAGCGAATGAAACACCACCCAACAACGCAGTCGCAGCTGCAGGGCAAATTGATAATCCAGATCATCGCGGCGACGCACCAAGGCCGCCAACTGCCCCGCAACGCGTCGCCCGTCCTCCTCCAGATAGCGATCCAATTCTTTCAAGTCGCCGAGTAACCTGCGGCGGCGATTTCCGTTGGGCGCGATCACGTAGGCGAGTGTCGGACGGCTGACAAAAAACGGTGACAAGGCCTGTTGGTAGAACGTTTCCAGCACCTGCTTGGCCGACGTTTCGCTGATTTGGCGGCAGGCCTTGTCGGCTGCGCCGGCGATTTGATTCCGCACCCAATCGATGCGATCGAAACGATGTTGGCCTTCGACCGCCGTGAGTTTTTTCGGCAGCGTGCGACTGGCATAGATCCCATAAAAACCGCTCGCGGTGACCATCAAGAAGATGATCGACAAACAACCCTCCAGGACTCCACCGGCGATCAACGCCGGAACGTGAAGCACATAGATTGCGGTCGTGAAAATACCCACGTAAAGATGGATCTGCGTCCAGGTGCTGACGCTGCCCAGAGGCCAAAACGGCAAACGACGACGCACGCCCAGCAGCATCAACAAGAACAGTCCCGCCAACAGGGTGAAACCGGTGAAGAAGGCCGGCATTCCCAGACGTGATGTTTCCCAGCGGGTGATTCCCCAAAAGATCGCGATCACGACCAGCGTCACCGACAGTGCGACGAGGCGACGTGTTCTCAAACGGGGACCCTGCGAACGATTCACGCTTGCAACTCTCCTGGCGTCCACGAATCACAACGCCCCATGTTGATGTTGCCAACCATCGCTCTACGGCCTGTCGATTTAATCAATGTTCCCAAATCAGCGCAGTGATGCCAGCCCGACGCGTTAGCGAGGGGCGCCGCGCGACCCCTTGCTAACGCATGCGGGCTTAAATCGACAGGCCGTCTAGCGAGCGGCAAAGGGGGGAAGCACGAATGGTTCGGGAATAAGTGTTGGTGTGCAGGCTTGAGCCGCCCGGTGTCGCTGCTCCGCAGCGGATGGGATCGCCTAAAGGCTGGACACCAACGGGTACTGAATTGCTTGAGTTCAAAAGTTGACAAAGCTCTAGCTCCGTTTTTCCAGCCAATCAGATAGCGGTGGCGATTCGCTCAAGTCGATTCGGACGAGCGCATCGTGCGGGCAGGCAGCGGCGCACGCCGGTCCCGACGGCAGCCCACTGCACTGATCGCATTTGGTCGCTTTGCGAATCGCTTTGCCACTTTCCTCATCGACGTAGGGTCGGCCCTTGCGATCGACCACGTCCGCCATCGCGATGTTCTCGTAGGGGCATGCGGCAGCACAAACCCCGCAGCCGACGCAGATCGGATCGTGGATTGAAACCACGCCCGTCGTCTGATCACGCGCGATCGCCCCGGTGGGACAGCCAATCATGCAAACCGGATCGCTGCAATGCATGCAGGCTTGAACGAACTGCAAGCGGTCGTGAACGATCCCCTGTCGCACGAATCGCGGATTGCCGTCGTGGACGTCCGCGCAGGCTTTGACACAATCGTCACAGCGGGTGCAGCGATGCAAATCAATTACCATCGCTTCGCGACCGTTGTTCAACCGATGCTGAACGATAAACTCCAGCAAGCTCGTCGATTCGAAACTAACGCCGGCGGCATGCTCGATGTCCTGCGACGGATCGGGCGAAAAAGCATCCGCAGCTTCGCTCCGCTGGTCACTGCGAACGCGACGCCGATCCGCTCGTTTTTCGGTGAAGGATTTCTGCAGCGACCGAACGCTCTCGGGCAACTCGGACTTGCGGATGTGGGGCAAGACCTCCGCCGCAAACACTTCGATCGGGATCGAAAGTGCGTCCAAGAAACCGACGGCGCGCAGCGAGTGTTGGTAGTGGATCGGACGCATCGATTCGGGACGCATCGCGTTGTAGGCGATCTCTTCGATTCCGAACAAGTGGCCCTTGCCCAAATAGGCGACGGTTCGATGCGCCGCACCGTGACGCACGCACATCCGCCCGAAACCGCTCCGCACGACAATCAACTCGGTCGGCAGTTGCCCTTGATCGACGACCAAGGGTTCCGCTGCGATTTGATCTGCCGGATGCAGCTTACGGGTCTTCTTGTAGTCGGCGTTCCATTCCATCCTGCCGTACGACCGAAGCTCCGTCGCCTCGATCACGCGTTGCATGTTTTTTTCCGGCAGGTAACGCAACAATGGGATTTCACGAAGGTGGACGGGCAACCAATGCCGGCGATAATGTTGTTCCAAGGTGTCGGCGAATCGACGATCGCGACGCAGGATGCGCAATCCCTGCCACCGGATTTCGACCAACGCCGCTTCGGTTTCAGCGATCACGGTGGCCGTTCGCGGCGAGCGATACATCGCCGCCACTTCGCCGAACAACTCTCCAGGCCCCAGCGAAACACTCTCGTGTCGCCGTAGCACGCCCTCGATGTCCTGCAAGAACATTGCGGGGCGATCATCGACCTGGCGAATCGCCTGGTGACCGCCCGCAGCGGCATTGATGCTGACCTGCTCAGGGGTTCGCGTTTCCGGGTGGCGCGAACGTCGCAAGAACCGCGACAAGGCTTCGCCCCAGCCGATCGAGCGAGTCGGTTGGCGACCGAGTTGCCGATCGGTCAACGAATCGACCAGCACACGCACGTTGCCGGTGATCAGCAAAAATGCACTGTTTCCGTAATCGCCTTCGCGGACGATCACCTCGCCGGGCTCGACCCGATGTAGCCGACAATCGTAGCGCAAGATTCCCGACAGCGGTGTCGCACGGGGAAACGCGGATTGATCCATCTGATTGAAGGGGCCGCGTGTGCGCAGCCATGCGACATCGGCATCCGTCATGGATGCGTCGAGCGGTTCGTCCCATCGACTGGGACGCTGTACCGGAATTGTCGGGGTCGAGTCCATCGACCCTTCCATAGGCTGTAGCAAAAGACAAGGTCAAGCTTAATCCGGGAATTGACGGCGGCTGGGTGGGGTAGGTCACCTGGGTAACGAAAGGGGGGGGGGGGTGATAGAGGGCACGCGTTGGCGGGCGGCCTGCGGATTCCAACCCTGTAGGGTCCATTGATCATCAATAAGAAGGCCCGGACGCTGGCGCGAACCGGCTGATGCCAGACGATCATCAGCCGTTTGGCGCGGAGCCTACGGGACAGAACCTCAGGCAACAGCGCTTCACTTAGCGGGATTGGATTTGAGCCCATAGACGCTCACCATCGCGTTTCGGCTATACTGATCCGGATGGAGATCGGTTTGTGGGGCCGTTCGGTCTCTGTGATTTCCGACCGATGGCCGCAAATCAGCTTGTTCCCGAAAACGATCGAGAGACCGTTCCTTGAAGTCGTCGTTTGAATTCCAGCCCACGAATCCATTTTCGACGTCGTTCATTGCGCCGTCACAGGTTGTGTATCGGTTCTCCCACGGAGCCAACGCGACCAGTCCACACAACGTGGACTCGCAATTGGAATCGCTGCTGGCGAAGCTGAAAAGCACCCGCCGTGCGCTGATCGTCGGCCCCCACGGGACCGGAAAATCGACGCTGCTGCATACCTTTCTGCCCAAGCTTCAACGGAGCTTTCCCCAGGTCGCGTTCCATCAGCTCAATAATGATCCCTCCATGAGCCTTCGCCAACGTTTGGCGGAGCGGTTTCGAGCCGGCAAGCGAATTCGTGACGGGCTGATGGAACTTCCCCAAGACGGACTGTTGGTCGTCGATGGCTGGGAACAGATGACACACCTTTCCAGACTACGCCTCGCCCGAACGGCCTCGAATCGAAAGCTGACCTTGCTCGCGACGTGCCACTATCGCATGCCCGGATGGACGGTGCTCCACGAAACCCGAGCGAACTCCAAATTGATTCGCTCCCTGGCGGAAGACCTGCTATCCGATTCGCCGTACGAGCTTCGCAAGATGATCGATGGCCATTTGAAAGACCGACGACTGACGCCAACGACCAATGTCAGGGAACTCTGGTTCGAGATGTATGATGTGGTCGAAGACGCCCACGCGCACGAACTGAAATTCCACAGCTGACGTAGACAGCTCGCTGCGACGGTAACGCTCCAACCGTACCGCTTCAAGCATGCGACGTTCGACGCACCGCTCCAGACGCCCTCCCGATTCCGCCCCCGCTCCCCAACGGCCTGCTCCGATGCGATTGCCCGTCATCCTTGTCCAAAACCCGCCCGCCTCGGCTGCCAATCTTGCGGAATCCTTGGTCGGTCACCTGATCGGACGAGCCGGCCTCGACTTGACCTTGGTCGGGCGATTCGATTCCCTCGCCGACGATTCCACCGACCGCATGACCTTGGACTCCATCACGGTACCCTCGGCAGTTCTCGATTGGCGATCCGAGCCCGAGATGCTGGACGTGCTCGCGGCGATCGAGTTTCATGGATCGCGTTGTCCGCATCAGCTCGATCCCGACGGACCGTTCGCCCCGGGACAGTCACCGCGGCGTCTGTTTCTGTTCGATTTGACCAAACACAACGACGTCCAAAAGATCATCGCGGAGTTGGATCGTCTGAGGGCTTCGTTGAGCGTCAAAACCGTATCGCTCGGTGCCCTGGGATCGGCCAGCTCGGCGGCAATGAAACCCGCTGTGAGCAAGGACGCGGAACCCACGGCACGTTCTGTCCCGGTTACCTCAGCACCTCGCCAACCGGCTCCGGTCGCCGCCTCATCGCCCCGATCGGACGAGAACCTGGACAACCTGATCGACCAGTTGGACGACCTGGACGTGTAGTGGTGACCGCAGCACGCAGCGTCAGCCAGTGGCGCGTGTGTGTAAAAACACCCCACGCGCCGGTCGCTGATACTCTTTTCTAACGCAACTTTGCGGCGAAGTGGGGTCCGCCGTAGAGCGCCGCGTCGCCGAGCATTTCTTCGATGCGCAGCAACTGGTTGTACTTGGCCATCCGGTCACTACGGCTTGCGGATCCGGTTTTGATCTGGCCGGTGCACAGGGCGACAGCCAAGTCGGCGATCGTGCTGTCTTCGGTTTCACCGCTACGGTGACTGGTCACGGCGGTGTAGCCATGGCGTCCGGCCAACTGGATCGCATCGATCGTTTCGGTCAACGAACCGATTTGATTGACTTTGATCAGAATGCTGTTGGCGATTCCTTCGTCGATCCCTTTTTGCAGGCGGGTGACGTTGGTGACGAACAAGTCATCGCCGACCAATTGGACACGGTCGCCGACGCGTTCGGTCAGCTTTTTCCAGGTGTCCCAATCGTCTTCGTCACAGCCATCTTCGATGCTGCAGATCGGGTACTTTTCACACCAGTCGGCGAGGAAGTCGACCATTTCGTCGCCGGACAATTCCTTGCCGTCGATCGCGTACTTTTTCTTGTCGCGGTCATAGAATTCGGTTGACGCCGCATCGAGTGCGATCCAGACCTGTTCGCCGGCTTTGTAGCCCGCTTGGTCGATCGCTTGCATGATGACGTCGAGAGCTTCTTGGTTGCTCTTCAGGTCCGGCGCGAAGCCGCCTTCGTCGCCGACTGCGGTGTTGTAGCCCTTGCTGCTGAGCACCTTCTTCAGGTTGTGGAAGATTTCGGTGCCGCAACGCAGTGCATCGCTGAATCGTTCAAAACCGAGCGGCATGACCATGAATTCTTGGATGTCGACCGAGTTATCGGCATGCTCGCCACCGTTGATGATGTTCATCATCGGTGCGGGCAGCAGACGTGCACCGACGCCGCCGAGATAGCGGAACAGGGGTTGTCCGGTCGATGCGGCTGCAGCGTGTGCGGTCGCCAGCGAAACACCCAAGATGGCGTTGGCGCCCAGGTTGCTTTTGTTTTCGGTGCCGTCCAAGGCCAACATCGCCGAGTCGATTTCGGCTTGGTCGAGTGCGTCCATGCCTTGCAGGGCTTGGCCGATTTTTTCGTTGACGTTGGTGACGGCCGTTTGAACGCCCTTGCCCATGTAAACGGACTTGTCGCCGTCACGCAATTCCCAAGCCTCGTGGGCGCCGGTGCTGGCACCGCTGGGGACAGCCGCACGGCCGTGGGCGCCGTCTTCCAGCAGGACTTCGCATTCAATGGTCGGGTTGCCGCGGCTGTCCAGAATTTGGCGGGCGTGAATCGCTTCGATCAGGGTCATCGGGGACCTCTCGAGGGTGTTGGGGGTGTGGCGGGAAGTGTTTTGTTGATGACGAGCGCGTGCCATCGCTTGTCCGATTGGTCGGCATTCTGTCCAATGCGGGTCACAGTGGCTACCCGCCGAGTATTTTTGACGCATTTTCCGCCGTTCTGCTATCTGCAATGTTTACTGGTCTGGTCGAAACAATGGGCGATCTCGTCGAAATGGTCGACGATCCCCCCGGCAAGCGGCTTCGCATCCGGTCGCCGCTGATCACCGGTGATGCTGCGATCGGCGACAGCATCTGCATCAACGGATGCTGCCTGACGATCGTCGCCCTGGACGGGGACGTCGCTGATTTCGAGGCCGGCCAGGAAACGCTTTCGCGAACCAACTTGGGCAAACTCGTCGCCGGGGACCGCGTCAACCTGGAACGCTCACTCGCCGTCGGCAGCCGGATGGGCGGCCACTACGTCAGCGGTCACGTCGACACCCTCGGCGAGCTGATCGAGCGCAGCGAAGACCCGCCCTGGGCCAATCTGCGGTTTCGGATTCCCGCCCAGTACGCCAGCCAAGTCGCCAGCAAAGGCAGCATCGCGATCGACGGAATCAGTTTGACGGTGGTCGATGCCGACGAAGATTCCTTTAGCGTTGCCTTGATCCCGCACACGTTGGCTATGACCACGCTGGGATTTCGCAAGATCGGTGATGCCGTGAATCTGGAAACCGACATTCTGGCCAAATACGTTCAACGTTCGCTGGGATTGCTCTCGGACGACCAGATTCACGATCCAAACAGCAAAGCAGACGGATGAATCAACCACGTCAAACAGCCAGCTACCTGTCCAAACGACTCGCCGAAGCCGGGTTACGGCCCGTTTCCAAGTACGGCCAGAACTTTTTGATCGACCTGAACCTGGTCGACCTGATCGCCAACTCGGCCGAACTGCGGAAAACCGACGTCGTCTTAGAAGTCGGAACCGGGGTCGGATCACTCACGTCGCGACTCTCCGATGCTGCCGGTGCCGTGTTGTCGATCGAGATTGACATGAATCTGCACCAACTGGCCAGCGAAGAATTGGCCGGGCGACCGAATGTAAAACTGCTCCAAGGCGACGCGCTGCGGAACAAGAACTCCTTGCGCGACGATTTGAAAGGTTTGGTCGTCGACGCCATGCAACGCATCGGCCACGACGCGCGTTTCTTGCTGGTCGCCAACCTCCCCTACAACGTCGCCACACCGATCATTTCCAATCTGCTGCATCAGACGCCGCCGCCCGACGCGATGGTCGTGACAATCCAAAAAGAACTGGCCGAGCGAATTGTCGCCACACCCGGGACCAAGGATTACGGCGCACTGAGCATTTGGATTCAGTCGATGTGTGACGCCGAAATCGTACGCATCCTAGGCCCCAAAGTGTTTTGGCCGCGCCCCAAAGTCGACTCCGCGGTGATCCGATTGGATCTGGATCACCAAAAACGCGACGCCATCGCCGACCTGGACTATTTCCACCAGACGGTCCGCGCGCTGTTTTTCCACCGACGAAAGTTCTTGCGCAGCAACGTCATCAGCGCGATGAAGAACCGGTTGGACAAGTCCCAAGTCGACGAGGTCCTGCAGTCACTCGGGCACGGCGAGACCGCGCGTGCGGAGGAATTGTCCGTCGAACAAATCCAACAACTGGTCGAATCCCTGCGGATCGCCGAAGGCAAAGCGGAATAGGGTTCCAACCTGTCACCCCAGCGGGAAGCGTCAGCGAGCGGCACCCCAGCGGGAAGCGTCAGCGAGCGTCATCCCAGCGGGAAGCGTCAGCGAGCGGCACCCCAGCGGGAAGCGTCAGCGAGCGTCATCCCAGCGGGAAGCGTCAGCGAGCGGCACGTGACAAACCCCAAACCACGCGTGCCACTGGCTCACGCCACGTGCTGGCATGACAATCCCAGCGGGACGCGTCAGCGAGCGGCACGTGCTGCATCCCAAATCACGCGCCACCGGCTCACGCCACGAGGCTGACATCAGGCGACCGCCTGTTACTCATCAATCGACGCCTCAACCCGTACCGGCGTGGCAAACTCACCCTCCATCTCATAGGGCAACTCCCAGACACGCTCGCCGGTTGAATCGGCAAAGTACAGGTGGCTTTCGCTCAGCTTCGTCGGATCCCCGTCGGCCCAAAAAACGAAAAACGGATCCTGGGCTCCGATCGGACGACGCGCGTAATTGTGGTTGCGGTCGCTGTCGGATGTGATTTGCGTTTCCCGCTGCCACGTCGCCCCCTGATCCATGCTCGTCCACGTCACCAATTCCCCACCGCCTTGGTACGGCTGCGGTCCCGGCTGGGACGGAACGCGACAGGTCCAAGTTTGCTCGCCCAGATACAAACTGCCCATGTCATAGTTGTGGTCCGTGCCGCAGATGATCGCCGTTTTCCATGCCGCTCCATCCCAGCGGGTCACACGGAAATGACGTGGGTCGTTCGGCGGCCCCGGCTCGTGGCCGGGACTGGTGACGTACAGCAGGACCGGATGCCCCTGGCGGTCGAACCCCATGTCCTTCAAATAGACGTTCAACTTTTGCGAGGCATAGTCGATCACACGGGCGGGCGAGGCGACATCCTCAAGAGGCGGCTGGACCGGCGTTCCATCGACCGTCGTCCACGTCTGCCCCCGGTCCGGAGTCTGGACATAATAAAGATCGGTGCGCTGATCGACGACGCCGTTGGGATGCCGATTGAAAAATGTACCGGTCAGTCCCTCGCGCGTCGCGCTGGTCTGGTAGTGTCCGCCACGACGATCACCCGGCTGACGAATACCGGCCAGTTTCTGATCGGCAGTCCACGTGACTCCGTCATCGCTGGTTTCCCAGTACAGCTCACGAACGCCGGTGTACTTCGTAAACAGGTGCAAGAACCCTTCGCCCGCGACGTGATGCGGTTGCGGATACGTCATCTCTTCTTCGGAAATTAATTCAAAGCCATCGATGCTGTAGGGCTTGTTGCTCTTGTACTTGAATCCCGGGCGCACGCGTCCACGACCGCTCACGAAAATCCAGAGGTAGCCGGCATCGTCGACGGCGATGCTGGGGTTGTCGTGTGGATCATTGACCGTCTGTTTGTCATGAACCACAACGGGCTTGGGAACCCGACCCGAGGTGTGATCGTAATAAGAAACCATGCACAGCAGATGTCGATCGTTTGGCCCTGTCGTTCCGCCATAGACAAAAAACGTCTTCTCGACCTGGGGACAATAGATTGCGAGCGGTGTGTGTTTGGCGGTGTAGGTCCCCAGTCCGCCGGAGTACTTGTCACCATAGGGAAACACCGGTTCTCGCGACGCTTTTGCATACGGCTGACCATCGCTTCCTTTGCCGTAGAATTGCCCGAGTGTGAACCAGATGCCTTTGTATCCATCCATCCGCTGCCCGTTCAAAACGGGCGCTTGCGCCGCAACGTTGGTGGCAAGGATGGCACCGATCGCCAGCGACAGCCAGCGTTGATGCGCAGCCTTTCGGCGTTCGGTAGCGCCCGTCAGACGTTTCGTCCTGCCGAGGAATCGGCTCAAGCCTGGACACCGACCGTTGGCGCTCGTTTTAGTCGTTTTAGTCATCAGTTGTTGGCTCCCAAACAGTAGAGATATTCCTGGCGTCGGTCACCGTCGTAGTGGGCGATCCTCATGAAGATGTGACTGTCACAGATCGTCGGCGTAGCGAACACACTTTCACCCAGCTTGTTTTCGGCGACCCTTTCGAATCGCTCTGGGTTTGCCTTGAACACGAACGTTTGCCCTTGCTCGTTGGTCGCGTAGATCAGATCACCCACCAAGACCGGCGAACTGCTGAAATCGCCTCCCAGTCTGGCTTTCCAGACGGTCTCGCCGGTTGCACAGTCGACACATTCGGCGATTCCGGCGTCGAGCGTCATGTACAGGTAACCGTCTTTGTGCAGCATCGAGGGAACGTAGGTTCGGGTGTTGGTCCGCCAAGCGACTTTTCCCGATCCGTCGGCGACGACGGCCGAGACGTGGTTGTCGGGATATCCACCGCTGGTAAACACGTGCTTGCCATCGGTCAGTGTCGTCGTCACGCACTCGGTCGTTGCCCCTTCGATTTCCCAAAGCGTGGCGCCCGTGGCGGGATCCAGACTGGTGACCAGATCACAACCGGTCAACACCAACTGGTCTTTGCCCGAGACGTTCACGATCGACGGTGACGGGTAATTCGGTTTTTCAGGACGATCACGTCGCCAAACGATTTCACCCGTCGCGCGATCCATGGCAACGATCGCGCCGCCTCCCTTGTTGTCCGCCGAACAGATGACCAGATGTTCGTAGATCGCTGGCGAGGAACCATAACCTTGGTGAATGACGTAGTCGGACAGTTTCTGCTGCCAGAGGATGGTTCCCTTCAGATCGAGCGCCGTCGTGTGAATGGCTCCATCGTTGAAGAAGTTGATGAACAACCGCTCGCCATCGGTGGCGACGGTCGATGAAGCCCACGACGCCTTTTCATTGGCTTTGCGTTTGCCGTTCGTCTCGTAGTTGCCTTGGTGCACCACCGACTCCCATTGCAATGATCCCGTCTGGCGATCAAAGCAAAGCACCACTTGTACCTCTCGCGTGTCATCTGCGGTGGCCAGATAAACATATCGCCCGAACAACATCGGCGATCCGTGGCCGCGACCGGCAATCGCAGTTTTCCAGACCACGTTCTCATCTTCACTCCACCGCAGCGGCGGGTTCTGGTCCGGCGCGGCGCTACCGTCTCGCTGCTGACCCCGCCACCATGGCCAATCGGTCGCGGGGAACGAGGGGGTCTGGGCGGACGCGACGTTCATCGCGAGCGTCAGCAGGACAGCGGCGGAAAACAGTGTCTTGAACATCATCAGTGTAAAACAATTCAGGGACGTTTTTTGTGCTGGGAAGAGCAATAGCATAGCGAGCTTGACTGACCGTGGGCGGACCGTGTGGGGAACAGCCCGTCGGCTCGCGTCAAACGGCTGATTCAATCGACAGACCGTCAGGGGTTTACGCCCCCAACGCCGCACGCAACGCCGGTTCGATCGCGTTGGCTTGGTTGAAGAAACCGAGATCCGAGGGATGCGATCCATCGGTGGTGTCATCGCGATTGTCCGCTAGCAGACTGTCACCGTCGACATAGAACAACCGTTCCGTGCCGGCGTCCAGCAGTCTGCGGTAGGCCGCCTGAAATGCAGCGCGACTGGTCTGATTGCGGGTCTCTTGTGACTCGAGCAACCATGATCCTGAATAAGAACGGTCTTCGACGAGCACGATGGGAACGTTGGGATGGGCAGCGCGCAGCTGTTTGACCATCGGTTCGGTTCGCTCGGTGATTTCGGCGGCCACCATGTTGGGCAGACAATCCAAGACGTAAACCGCAGGATCCAATTCGACCAAGAATTGACCGACCTCTTTTTCCAGTTTGCCATTGCCGGAAAACCCAAGGTTGATCACCGGGCGATCGAGTCGACGGCCGAGGATCGACGGATGAGGCATGCCCGGTCGCGACGCACACGCACCGTGTGTGATCGACGTGCCATAGAACACGATAGGCTTTTCGCTGCGTGGTGCGATCGGTTCAAACAGACTGGATCCATCGACGCCGATCTTCAGCGATTCGGTTCCGTTGTACAGCGGCAGGTAGATCGAGTACTCTCGCGCGCCCGGACGCAAGCCTTGGACCAGCGTCGTCTTCATGTGCTGCGCGGTGGGTTTGCAAACCGCCACCCACTTCCAGTTTCCCTGTTCGTCTCGGGCGTAAAGATCCAGACCGCTGACTCCCGTTGCCGGCATGTGTGGCATGGCCAGACTGGACGACGTGACCGAATAGTCGACTTGAATCTCGCTTGCGTCGGTTCGAAATCGGACCAGCATTCCGGCCGAATGTCGACTCAGGTTCCAGACGGCATTGCGAACAACGCCCTTGGCTCGGGCCGGCAGGCGGTCGAAGTATTTTTCGGTGTCGTCGAACCCGCGGCCTTCGACTCCCCAGTCGCGGACATCATGCCATTGAATTTCGGCAGAGTCGGCGGCCAATGCCAGCGGTGCGGTCGCAGCCGCAACGCCCGCCGCGGTGAGAGTCAGGAAACGCCGTCGAGAGTAATCGATCTTCATACGAGAATCTTTCCGAGGTGGGGAGGAAGGTGGGAGTCGCACATGATAACCGAAGCTCGCATCCGGCATTTGCGTGTTTGCAGATCTTCAAACACCCTCCCTGGCAGGGCGGGTCGTGCGTCGCGAGGGGAGGGCTGAGGCGGCGAAGGGAGGGTCACGCGGCCTGTTGCCCGGCTCACGTTCGTCAGCGTATCCTCGGCTTCATCCGTTGATTCCCTCCGCCACGTCGCCTCGCGAAGCCACGCATCCATCGGCTATAACGTCGCTGAAACCGTTCCAACGTTTTTCCCGTGAGATACCAGGATGCCTGACGCTTCGCTGCCGGCCATTTTTGCCGGCATTCCGCTTAAAAACCCGTCGCTCTTCCGCCGTATCGGTGTACCACTGGGAGACCCAGCGGCTTGGATCGAAACCACGGATCGGCGTGTGGCATTGGTGCGCGACATCGAAATGGACCGCGTCCGTCGCCTCAGCAGCGCCGACCGAGTCGTCTGTCCCGTGGACTATGAGCCGGCGGGAAAGCTGGACGCGGATCGCGAGACCGCGACCGCTCAGGCCGTCGCAGAGTTCTGCCGACGCGAGAACCTGCCGGGCGTCCGAGTCGATCGCAGCCTGCCCTTCGTCTTTGCGTGGCACCTTCAACAGGCCGGTATTGAATTGTCATACGATCCCGATCTGGGCGTGATCGACCGGCGTCAGAAATCGGAACAGGAAATCGAGCGGTTGGCCGAAGCCCAGTCGGTCACCGAATCGGTGATGCGATACCTCTGCGAAACCATTGCCCGATGCACCGTCGCGGCCGATGGAACGTTGGTGCATGAGGGTGAAGCCTTGACCAGCGAACGTGCCAGAGCGATGGCGGCCGCCGAGTTTCTCAAACGCGATTACTCGATGTCGCACGGTGCGATTGTGGCGACCGCTCCGGAGGTTGCCGATTGCCATCACGCCGGGACGGGACCCTTGCGGACGGGTGTCCCCGTGATCGTCGACCTGTTTCCGATGAATAACGAAACGAGGTACTGGGGCGATTGCACGCGGACCGTCGTTCATGGCCAACCGAGCGCGACCGTCCGCAAGATGCACGACGCGGTTGTCGCTGCCAACGCCGCCGCCACGAAACAGCTTCGCGTGGGCCAGACGGCCGAGTCGGTGCACTTGGCCGCCGACCAAGCATTGCTCGACGCCGGATTCGAATTGTCACGTGGAACCGTCTCGGACCGGCCCACGATTCAGCACGGCACCGGCCACGGCATCGGGCTCGACGTCCATGAACCGATCCTGTTGGACCTTGGCGGAGGACCGGTACTGGAACGTGAAGTGTTCACGATCGAACCGGGGCTGTACGGTCGCCAAGACGGCGGCGTCCGTGTTGAGAACATGCTGGTCGTTCGCGAGGGCGATGCTCAGTCACTGAACCAACTGCATGAAGGACTCGACTGGACATGACACCACCGGATCAAAATCAACCCAGTGCCGATCAACCCAGTGCCGCCAAGATCGGGATCGTGACCGTATCGGATCGTGCCAGTCGGGGCGAGTACGAAGACTTGGGCGGCCCGGCGATCGACGCCTACCTGCGCGACGTGTTGACGAGCCCGTGGAAGCCGATCGCGCGGGTGATTCCCGATGATCGCGAGACGATCGAAGCGACGCTGCGACAACTCTGCGAAATCGAAGACTGCTGTCTGGTCGTGACCACCGGTGGCACCGGGCCGTCGCAGCGAGATGTGACACCGGAAGCAACCGAAGCGGTCTGCGATCGAATGATGCCGGGATTTGGAGAACTGATGCGGAAGGTCTCGCTGGAAAAAGTTCCCACGGCGATCCTCTCGCGACAGACCGCTGGGCTGCTGGGAGACAGCCTGATCGTCAACCTGCCGGGAAAACCCAAAGCCATCGCCGAGTGTCTCGACGCCGTCTTCCCCGCCATCCCCTACTGCATCGACCTGATGCACGGACCCCGACTCGAAACAAATCCGGAACGGATTCGCGCGTTTCGGCCGAAAGCACAATCATAAGCTGGCAACGCGAGGCTCATGTACTCGAAAACAGGTCACGCCCGACCGGGAAGTGACCTATGATCGAGTGCATCATTCCTCTTGGCACCGTGCACGCAACTCCTCACGTCCGATGTATCCCAAAAGACTTTACAACCTGGACGTCTCAAGGGGGCTCGCGGCGTTGTCCGTGGTCGTCTGGCATTGGCAACACTTCTTTTTTTCACGTGAACGTCTCGCAGATGCGTTCGAACGCGACAGCCAGCCACTGTACTCAGTCCTTTCGCCATTCTATGAACACGGCGGACATTACGCCGTCTCATTTTTTTTCATCTTATCAGGATTCGTGTTTTTCTGGCTATATCACGACAAGATTGCGACTCGTCGATGTTCGCTTTATCAGTTCTGGGTGTACCGACTTGCCAGGCTGTATCCGCTACACTTTGCGACTTTGTTGATAACCATACTACTTCAAAGCTATTTCTTTTTTCTAAACAATCATTTCTTCGTCTACGGATTCAACGACGGCTATCATCTATTATTGCAACTTTTCTTCGTTTCAAGCTGGGGCTTCGAATATGGCGATTCGTTCAATGGACCAATCTGGTCAGTCTCGATTGAGATGGGACTGTACGCCATGTTTTTTGCATTTGCTTGGTTGCGAGGAAACGTCTGGCTGAAGCTGTTGTCAACGCTCGCAACAGCATTGGTCATGCTCAAGTTCGGAATTGAACTGCGGTGGGCGTCAGCGATCCTAGCGTTCTTTATGGGTGGATTAACGTTTAAGACGTTGGACATCTATTTGCGGTCCAACTCCCGCAGTCATGATCGCACGATCATGGCACTCACTCTTGCACTTTGGTGCATCATCTTTCTGTCGGGCGACGCGGCGCATGCCATCTTCTCCAAGTACATCTATCTGCTTGTGCTCTATCCGCCGACGATTGCTTCACTTGTTCTTGCTGAAATACATCGGCCAGAAGCCTTGAAGAAAATTTCTTGGGTCGGTGACATCACCTATTCGACTTATCTGCTGCACTTCCCTTTGCAACTCGTTTTTGTGCTCGGTGTATCGGCGTTTGGGCTGAAAAGCGAAATTTTCTTCCACGCAAATACTTTCGTGCTCTACTTTGCAGTCCTCGTCTTGTTGTCCTTGGCATCGTTTCATTGGTTTGAACGCCCCGTCCAATCATTTCTTCGACAAAAACTATTGAAGCCTCGGTGAAAGCGATACTCGTTAGCCGCGCGATCCTCAGCAAGCTGAACAAGAGGCTTGGCTGATGAAGGTGTTTTCAGGGGATCAGGACGACGAACGCTTGCCCGAAACGTCCAAATAGCGGCACTCCCAGACGCGTCCACTGAGGCCCGACCAACTTAAAAGCCTATCCCAGCCACCGTCCTTCTTCGACGGAAATTGAGATCTCACCGTCGTCGCCTAACGTCACATTTAAACGTCCGCCATCTAAGCGGACTTGCGGAACCGGAGACGCTTGGCCGGCTTGCAGCGGAAGATGGAACCCGAGCCATCCGTTCGAATCGCAGCGTTTGACATTGACGATCACTTGGTTGTTGATCTGTCGGCCAAAGTCGGGGCAGTAGAGGCTTTCATCGATGGATAGTTCCGCCAATTCGCCCAGACTTTCAATCCTATAGATCGAATCGGGGGCGTCGGGATGGAACGCGGAGACATGTGATGGATCGCGGCCGAGCGTGAGCCGCCAGTCGGGATGCCAGTGCAACCGAGAAGCCGCAGTGACCTCACCAGGATAGCCATGGAACCAATCGATCACGGTCCAGGCGGCTCCGCTTGAGACGATGACGCGGCCTGTCGGGCAATCAAAACCGTCGTGCGCCGCAGCGCACCACGAATACCCATTTGTTGTTCCATGTCGCTGCCAAAGCGGCTTCCCTCGCCGTCCCATGCGAAAGCTGGACCAGACGTCGCATTGTTCTCGCGATCCGAGTTGCAACACGTTGTGGGCCGACGTGCGGCGGCAACGTTGACGCAGCTCACTGGGTTCATAGTCAAAATTGCCGGTGTCGACGATGGCGTCGCGGCCGCCCAGTGTGGCGGTGATCTGGAGCAGGTCGGCGTGAGCGTGGGCCGGCAAGTGATCACAGCCGAGCGGGCCGACGTCAAACAGCAATCGATCACCGCGGTCGGTTTGCGTCGCCCAGTAGTCGACCGTCGGATTGCCGCGAGCGTCGGGCTCCCAGAAGGTCTCCGCCCATTCAAACAGCTTGTCCAGATCCGGTGTTTCGCCGCGCGCCGAATCGGCCAACAAGGGAAAGTGGCCGTCGGGTTGGCGAATCCACTGCGCAAATTGAAGCATCTGGCTGATCACGATTCGCAGCGGATCCAAAACGCTGGACTGAGCAAATCGGGCCGCTTCGGCACATTGCAACACACAGACCATCATCAACGCGTGATAGGTCGGCGCCCGTTCATAGTGCTCGCCCGACGGCAAGATTTGTTCGTCCAATTCCGCCAGCAGTCTCGGCTGTATCGATGCCAGTTCGGCGACTGCCCCTAAATCCAGATAGGAGTCTGCGAGATACAGCGCGGACAAGTTCTCCAACAAATGGTTGCCACCGAGGTCCCATTCACAATTGCGACGAAGCCAGAGGACCTGATCGGCAACACAACGCCAGAACTGTGCCGCGATTTCAGCGGGTGGATCGTGGGCCGCGGCCAGGGAAAGCCAGACAGGTAATCGTCTTGAAATACAAAACGGGTGCCAGGCATCGGGGTCCCGCGTCGGACTCTGATGACGCGTTTCAGCAAGCCATGAACGGACGATGCTGTAAGCGGCATCCGCGCCCCGCTGATCGGCCAAATCAGTCAGGTATTCCTGACACTGCAGATGAAAACGCCACAACCGCGGCGCCTCTGGATTCCAGTCGATGTCGCGTTCATCGCCGCAGGCATGGATCCGCAGATCGCGGGTTTGATTGAGGAACCGAAACTGCCCGTCGGCGATGTCGGCTGCGTGGGCGTTGCGCTGGGGCCAAAGCTGTAACCTTCGCGCGGCGATCGCTCGAAATGCGGCCTGAGCGCCGGGTTTCCAGCCGGCTCGGCTGCGTCCGACTTGCAAAACCAACCGCTCGGGCAAACGCCGGCGAAGGTGCCGCTGCGCGGTTCGGTAGAGTCGCCAGGCAAATTGGCCGGGGCGGTGATAGCGAAGAAGCGCGGCCAGGCGAGACAGGCGGCGTGGTGCCATTAAAATGCCGGCCGGTCAGCGACGAGTGCCGCCGGAGGAGGCGACGGGGGCCAAGCTGGTGTCGCCCGAGTCGTCGTCAGACTTCCCACCCCAGTCCCGATCCTCAAGACAAAACACTTCACCTCGGGAGGTACCTCGGATGATCGACAGCATCTCCCTCGCAAGTTGGTCTCGGTTGAAGTGTTCGATCACGAACTTGCGACCGTTTCGTCCCATCTGCCCGACGGCGTCGGGTGCGCCGACCATCCAGTCGAGAATCTCAAACAGTTGGGCGTCGTTTTCGGGTTCCATCGCAACGCCGCTCTCCGCGGCCAGCACGATGTCCAGTGCCCGCCCGCGAACGCCCATGATGATCGGCCGCTCCATGGCCATTGTCTCAAAGATCTTGGACGGGATAACGTGTTCGAACAAATCCACTTTGCTGAGATGAACCAAGCAAGCGTCCGACGCCGCGAGCACCTGGGGGATCTCGGATTTATCCAGGCGGCCGGTCAATCGGATCAGATCACCTAGCCCCAGTTCGGCAACGGTTCGTCGCATTTGCTCCAACTTGGCTCCGCCACCGACAACCAGAAAAACGACGTCTTCTCGACCGACCGCTTTGAAACGCCGTGCCGCATTGATGATCACATCCAATCCGTGCGCCATGCCGACGGTGCCGACATAGGAACAAACGAATTTCTCCATGAGGTCGTAACGTTCCTTGAACGAAACGCTGTCGGTTTCCGGGCTGAATTGTTTCGGGTCCACGCCGTTGGTCACCATCGAAATTCGATTCGCGACGTCAACCTTTGAAAGGATGTTGTCACGGTAGCCCGGACCGACCGTGACGATATGGTTGGCACTGCGGTACATCCAACGCTCCATCCACTCGAGCGTTCGAATGATGACTCCGCGTCGAATCGCACCGACGGTCACAATCGACTCCGGCCAAATGTCGCGCACTTCCAACACCAGCGGACACCACTTCAACCAACTGGCCAGGACCCCGGTGACGCCACAAAAAAATTGGGGAGTGGTCGCGACGACCACATTCGGACGCCGCACGAAGAACACGAACGCGAACAGGGCAGAGATCAAATAGGTGAGGTAGTTGAGAATCAGACCGGCCCGGCCCGGGTTGTTCTGGATGAAGGTCCAAACGCGAACGACATCAACCCCATCGATCGTTTCTCGCTGTGGCCACCAGCGATTTCGGTAACCCGGATAGACCCGACCATCGGGCACATTGGGAGCACAGGTAATCACCGTGACTCGCGCGCCGTCACCATCCTTCACCCACCGCGCGCAATGATCCGCAGTGCGGGAGGCCGGGGCGTTCCCCTCGGGAGTGTAGTAGTGAGAAAAGAAAACGATGTTCACGAGAAGTTCAATTATCAGCTCGGCAGCGGGCCAACGCCCAAGGCGATCATTCGGGACGATCCCCATCCTCGTTCATCGCCGGCGTGTTCACAAGCGAACAATCCTTTGACGGAGATTGTTTTCGATCTCCCGCGATCGATGAAGGGGACCTCTTCGCCGCAGCAGACGCGATGGACAAACGCGACCTCAGAATCCGCGAAAATCATGCGGTAACAGGGAAAATTCCTTGAATCTTCTTCAGCAACTTACGTGCCCCCAACGTTCGAGCAACCTGACGGACCCAGGAATTGGGATAAAGTCGCTGCTCGTGAATCCGGTCCGCTTGCCGGTCGTGTTGGACGGTTGCAGGATGATGGAGCGGAAAATCGAGCGAATCGCGTTGCAGAATGTGCCGCTGGGCCTTTCCACCGGTGTGTGTGGCACCGTCACCGAATCCGACGTTGGACACCAAATTGCACTTTGGTCGAACGGTCAACAGATCGTTGGCGTGCAGGGCGAGATCCCAGTAGCAATCCCAGGTTGAGATGGCTCCGCTCTGATCCGCATCCAGGATGGCGAAAAACATTTGACGATAACGCTCGGTCTGGCCAATTGATCGCCGCAGTTCATTTAGTTTTCCGGCGTACGCACTCAGAGTGTCATCATACAGTGCCCAGCGATCACGCCAGGTCGCCCAGCCCCAAATGCGACCGAGTTTCGAGAAGTGATAAGAGTCCGCCGGGTTGCTTTGCACCTGGTAGTGATTGATCCCGCTGATCATTCCGACCCGCTGATCATCGGCATACCGCTCCAGCAATTCGCTGCAGAGACGAAAGAAACTCGGATCCGCGACGCAGTCATCCTCGATCACGATACCGGCTGGTTCATGCTCGAAAAACCAGCTGATGCCTTCCGACATGGCGCGTTTACAGCCCAAATTATGATCACGGTAAAGCGTCAAGACTTCGCAATCCCAATCCACTTCGTCGAGGATTTGGCGTGTTGCATCACAGGCGGCAAGGTCGTCGCGGCGATCCGACCGGGGACCATCCGCGGCGACGTAGAGACGACGGGGCTGGGCAAACCGAATCGCGTCGAACGTCTGGCGTGTTTGCTCAGGACGGTTGAAGATCGTAAACAGGACCGGAAGTGACTGCATGCCTAGTTGCTTTGGTTCGTGCGGCGATAGATTTTGTTCGCATACGAAGGAGTGCGCCAGATCCGCTCCCAAACGTAGCCATGGTTTTCGAGCAACGCGTCAATCTCCTGCTCATTGGACTGGCGTACTTCCACCAGAATCCAGTCGAAGGTGGTCTGGTCAAACGCGATTCCCTTCAAGACTTCGAGTTCGTATCCTTCGACATCGAGCGAAAGGAAATCGACATGCGAAATGTTAGCGTCCGTTAAGATTTGCTGAAGCGTTCGTGCCGGAACCTCGACAGCCGCTTGTTCGTCAAGCCGTTGCACGTCGCGGCCTTGGCGGATGTGGTCTTCGACGGCGGATGCCTGCAACACACCGTCGTTGATCACACTCATCAATCCGGCGCGTTCAAGCGTGACAGTCGGATTCGGGTAATTCTCTCTCACCAAGGCGGCATTGACCACACGGGCGCCCCGACGCCGTTTGCGACACAGCGATGCCAGTTCTGGCATCGGTTCGACAAGCACTCCGCTCCATCCAAGCACTTTCTCCAGGTAATAGGTGTTGCTCTGGCTAATTCCGTCATTGGCGCCCGCTTCCACGAACACGCCGCCGCGTCGACGTCCCATCAGTGAAACGAGCTGCAAGTCGAGGTAGTCGAGTGCCACCGATGAGAACGGCCCTTTGCCCACCAGATGTGTCAGCGGGCGCAGCAACTGATCACGGATCAGCAACAAGCACGTCCGGATGGCGGATCGAAACGATTTCGTCACGTTCATTCTTCGCTGCTAGGGTCCATTTTCCAAGGTTTTCGAAGCGTAAGCCACTGAAGCTTTGCAAACCAGCGCGTGCGTTCAAAGACAAAGCTCATCGCAAAGGCAGAGATGGCAAAGCTTAGTACCGTCGCGGCGGCGGCGCCGGCAGCTGATAGCACGGGGATCAACGCGAAATTGAGCAGAATGTTGATGACGCCGCCAACCACGGTCGCCCACATTCCGTAGATGTGAAGTTTTTCTAGATTCAAATGCTGCGCACGAGCGACGCCAAGAAACACAAACAGAATTGCCAACGCGTGCAGCCGAAAGCAGGGAACGCTCTCGACGTATTGACTGCCGAACAACAGGTAAATCAAGGGTGGAACAAACAATTCCGCCAGGACCACCGTGGCATAGCCTGCCAGGGTATTGAGCCGCAAGTAGCGGAAGAGCGCAATTTTGTATTGAGACTGATCGTCGGCGAACGCTCGGGTCAAACCCGGGAACAAGGTTTGCGCAAGCGCCATGGGGATGAAAAACCAGAACGTCGATAGTCGAGCGGCAACGGAATAAATCCCCACGACCTCGGGGTCTTCCAGAAGCCGAAGCATGACAATATCGACGTTCATGTACAGGGCGATGCTGAGCCCCGACAGAATGAGCGGCCAGCACTCGCGGGTCAGTTTGAGGAACGTTTGCCAATGCGGACGCACGAGTTTCGGGAGGATGTCCAGCATTCTGGCGGACGCCATCGTCGCCATCATCGTCACCGAAACAGCGCAGGCATTGACGGCGGCAAAACTGGTCACATCGGCTTGGACCGCAACGAGCACGAGCTTGACGATTGCCGCGACGGCCAATGCGGCATTTGCAATCCAGACCACCCATTTTTCGCGCACCTCGGATTGAAAGATCAGCCGAGGGACGTCGAAGGCGAGCGTCGTCAACGGCATGCAGCCGATCAGCAAGACAATGGCTTCGGTTCGGGACTCGGTGGGCAGAAGATGAGTCAGGACCAGACCGCAAAGCACCGCGTAAGAAACCACTCCGAGCAGAAGACGCGCTGCAAAGACGGTCCAGAAGAGGCGACTTCGGTCCTCGGATGTCACGAACTCGCGAACGACAACGCTGTCGAAACCGAGCGTGATCAGCGGGGTGATGATCGCCAGAAACGATGCGGCAACGGCGATCAGTCCGTACTCGGCCGGCCCCAGGTAACGCGCAACGACCGCCGCGATAAAGATCCCATGAAAGATCCGCACCCCCTTGTCGGCCGTCAGCCAAAACAGGTTTTCCGCCAGCTTCTTTCGGTGTGGGGTGACCCAAGCCGATCCGCGCTCGCGCCATTGTTGAAAACGGTTCAATTTGTGCTTTGCTTTCGGTTAACCGGAACGAGCCAATTGATCGCGAATCTGCAGGTGCGCGTCGATCGTCACTCGACTCACTTCGAACAATTGCTCCGCAGGAATCGGCCAACTGCCTTCGCAACAAGCCTGTTGGAGAAATGTCCGCAGTTCGGACGCATGTCCCTTGTCTTGACGACGGGTTTTGAGCGAGCGTTTTTCGCCGATCAGATACGATCGCCGGAAATTATCGATCACGGCGACCTTTCCTCCGGCGAAGACTTCGATTCGTTCTTTGGGAAACGCTTTGCTGCCGTTGGCCAGGTAGTGGATCGTCGCGATGGATCCATCGGCAAACGACAACTGGATGGCAACGCAATCTCCCAGCGCACCATCGCCACCCGTCATCGCCGTGGCCTTCACATCGGTGATGGGGTGGTCGACGAGATGACGGGCCAGATCGATGAAGTGACAGGCTTCGCCGAGAATCCGCCCACCACCGAGTTCCAAGTCTTGCGTCCAATGGTCGGCCGGAATCATGCCGGCATTGACTGTCAGAATCAGGGCCTTGGAACACGGTGCCGATCGGAGCCAGTTTTTGACGGCATCGGTATGAGGCGAGAACCGTCGGTTGTAGCCGACAAACAGTCGTTGTGAGGGACGCGTCTGCAAGCATGTTTGCACGGCACCCAATTCCTGGTGATCCATTGCCAGGGGCTTTTCAACAAACACGTGTTTTCCGTGTTCCAAAGCCCGGATCACAAATTCACTATGCGTCTGGTGGGGCGTGGTGATCACGACCGCATCCACCGCGGGATCGACCAGAACGCTCTCCATCTCCGTCCCGCACATGGAAAAACCAAACTTCTTCGCCGCATGCGCCGCCGAAACTCCGGTACCGCTGATGATCGAATGACGCACCACGTTCTCTTTCGGCAGCAGCGGCAACAGCATGCGGGTGGTGAACGCTCCGGCCCCGATAAACGCAAGGACGGGGGATCCGCCGTCGACCTTCCCGCCGACGCCGGACGGGACAGTGGAATCGTCGCCGGACGCCGGCGTGGTCCGAATCAGGTTCTGTCGCCGATCCTGTTTTTTCTCGCCCGCGTACTCAAGGACAATTCCCATCGCTCCCTGTTCATGAATCGCTTGATAACCTCTCAGCGCATCGTCAAACGAGTAGCGATGCGTGGTCAATGGCGACGTGTCGATTCGTTTTGTCGAGAGCAGTTGCAATACGGCTTCGAAATTCCGTTTTTCTGTCCAGCGAACCAACCCAAATGGATAGTCCAATCCGCGCTGTTCGTATTGGGGGTCATACCGACCCGGTCCGTACGAGCATGAAACCTGAAAGGTCAGTTCTTTTTCGTAGAAGTCGGCCCGTCGAAGATTCAGGCCGATCACTCCGACCAGGACGATCCGCCCTCGTTTTCGGCACATCGTTGCGGCTTGATGCACCAGTGTGTCGCTTTTGGTCGAAGCCGTGATCAGCACACCGTCAACGCCGTTCCCGCCGCTCCAGTGTTCGGCCGCGCGAACGGGGTCTTCGTTGGCGGACAGATCGACCGTCGTGGCACCGAATGCTCGGGCCAGCTCCAGCTTTTTCGGATCGAAATCGATGCCCATCACTTCACATCCGTGCGCCCTCAGCATCTGCACACTCAGCAAGCCGATCAGTCCCAGTCCGCTGACCACGATGCGTTCGCCGAGCGTCGGGTTCACGAGCCGAATGCCCTGCAGCCCGATCGCCGAAACCACGGTGTACGCCGCGGATTCGTCACTCACGTCGTCAGGAATTTTTGCGACCAGATTTTCCGGAACGCTGACGATTTCGGCGTGCGGCCCGTTACTGACAACACGATCACCGACCCCGAAAACCGAGTTCGGCGACGACTCGATTACCACTCCGACGTTGCTGTAGCCGAGTGGAATCGGTGCATCGAGCTTCGCTTTGACCGCATCGACCGTCGTCCAAAGCCCATCGGTCTTGATCTTCTGGAGAACCTGTTTGACCTTGTCCGGCTGGGATTTCGCTTTGGCCAAGTACCCGCCTTTGCCGAAATCGATCAGCATTTTCTCGGTGCCGAGCGATACCAAAGAACGCGAGGTGTCAATCAAGACGTTCCCCGAGGCGCGACGCGGACACGGGATGTCCGCCAACAATGTTTCCCCATTGCCGAGGTTTTGCAGAATTTGTTTCACGTTAACGATTACGGAACATCGATTCGAATGTTCAATTCAGGTTGAGAGAGCAAGACGTATCGGCACCATGCGCGGATCACGATGACCGGCGAAAGACATAAACGCTGCCGTAGCGATCGATCGGTTCTAATCCCGTCGCTTGGAATTGGGATGCCAACTCTTGGACGGACACCGCTTTGCCATGAAAGATCGTGTCGTGCAATTCGACGATCGCGACACGGCATCGGGTCAGGGATTCCGTGTCAGCGGCTAGAATCTCCGCCTCGGCGCCCTCGATATCGCAGACGAGTTGAAAGTCGCCCTCGGGAATGCAATTTCGAAGACGAATGGCGTCGACCGGCGTCATCGTGGAACTTTCATCCGATTGCAGCGAGGAGACGCGATTATCCTCGGAAACAGCAAACTCAATCGACTCGCTGTCGTACGCAATGGCCGCGGGCAGAATTCGCGTTTTCAAATGCCCGGCGTTGATTGAGAGGTTGGTGCTCAACGTGTCGATCAAATTCGGATTGGCTTCCACACACGTGAGTTCCGTTCCCGGTCGCAGTCGTTTTCCAATTTGGCTGCTTACCGCTCCAATACTGGCGCCGAGTTCGACGGTCGGGAGTTCCTCTATCAGATACTGATTGACGAATCGATATTCCGCCGACTCATACATCCCAAAGAACAGCCGCGCTTTGGTACTGTTTTGGATCATCGCGGTACGCAGATCGATTGAAACGCCGCGAAACGGAATTCGGTTGCGATAGACGACGCCCAGCAACCAGCCGACAGCGTTGCTGCACAAAACCAATGCCGCCCAACGCTTCGGGGCCGAAAATCGTACGGGGAAGGGCTTCTCGTTCACTCGCGGTTCCTACAAATGTCTTCGATTTCGTCGGCCCATCGCTCCGCCCATTGGTGCGCCGAAAAGGCGTTTGCCAGTTCACTTGATCTTCGCCCAAACTCAGAAAGCTCCACTTCGTTGGCGTGGATCCAGGACATCGCGTCACTCAATGCCGATCGGTTCGCCGTCGGCACCACTCGGCCATTGAACCTGTCCCGCACCAATTCCGCGCTACTTCCGCACGCCGCGGTGCAGACAATCGGCAGGCCCGCCATCGCGGCTTCGACGAGACTCAGTGGCCATGCGTCGGCGCGGCTTGCCAACACGAATGCACTCGCATTGGCGAGTGCGGTGTTCAATCTTTCGGGCTGCACGAATCCTCGGTCAATCACGCCTGGTTGCGTCTGCAGCATCTCGACAAGCTCACCGCGCCCACAACAGATCAAGTTCCATGGATCGTCATGACGTACCCGATAGTCGGCATAGGCATCCAGCATGGTGTCAACGCCTTTGCGCCGGCAGTACCGCCCCGTGAAAATAAAGTTCTTTGGCCAACCGTTGGACTCCCGTTCCGAAATGCAAGGCTTTAGCGACAATTCGTCAACGCCGTAAAGGCCCTTGGCAATCTTTTCGTCCGGCAGCTTCCACGATTTCATCAATTGATATCCACGATCGCCGGGCACGATGATGCGGCTCGCCCGGTCCAGTAGCCAACGGATCTTCAAAATGCCTAATCGTTGTCGCCAAGTGTGTCGGATCGGATTGTCGGAGCAAACGATCAATGCAGATGATCCGAAATGATTCTGGCGGACGGCCTGGACATAGCCGGGATGTTGCCATCCCGACACAACCAACACGTCGGGAGATTCATCGGAAAGATGCCGTTTCAGACGCGGGTAATCATCCGCGTCGGCGTGCGGAATCAGACGTGTCGTCACTCCATCGAGCATCTCCGGTGTGAACGTTGGATCGCTGCGGTCGGACGGATTCGAATCGATTGCAACCACTTCGACATCCAGCGTCTCGATGGCCGAAAGCCGTTTCCAGCACGCCGCCATGTAGCCAGAGTAGCGTGACCACAGGAACAGGACACGTCGCTTCTTCATCGCGGAATTCCGGCGACATCGCGGACGTCGATGCCGCGGACCACCAGTTCTTTCGGCCCCACCAATCGACTTCTGCTCTTGCGAACCATCAACATCGGATCCCGGAGCAGTTTGAGGATCGAAGATTGCAGGCCGCCCCGCAATGGGGTGCGAACGCCAACCCGTGCGGCCATCTCCTTGCGATCTCGCAGATAGCGATCAGAGGTTTGCTGGCTGCCGGTGATCGAGTCTTGGTGGATGCGAAACATCCCGATGACCTCATCGATGCGCTTAAACGTTGCGCCATGCCGTCCCATCTGGAACAGCAATTCGCCATCCCAGCAGGTCCGGTTTTCTGGATTGAAATTCCCTGCTTCACGGACAGCGGACAATTTGTGCGCACAGGATTGTTGGAAGATCGACACCAATCCTTTCGCAAACGCACGCGTTCCCCAACGATCACTGTAAACCATGGTGATCGAGCCGTCGGTTTCGTTGAACGTTACACCGTGGCCGTAAATCACGTCGACGTCAGGATATTGCGCGATGTAGTTTGCAAGCGTTCTCATCGCGCCGGGCAACAGTAGATCATCGGAATTGATGTAAACCAGATAGCGACCCTTGCAGTGTTCGACGGCCGATCGGAGCGCATTGGAAGGTCCACCGTCGGGGCACGATTGCCAAAATGCCAATCGGTCCTGGACTCGTTCGATCAACTCAACGCTTCCATCGGTCGAACCGCCGTCCATGATCAGGTATTCAAACAGGTCGGAGTCTTGTGATAGAACCGAGTCAATCGCTTGTTGCAGGTATTTCCGCTGGTTGAAGGAAATGGTGACGATAGAAAACAACGGCACGGTTGACATTTTAGCTCAGGAATAAGGCTTCGTGCTGATGGTGGGCCCGCGATTGCATCTCGCGGGCAGCTTCAACGCACTTCTCGGATGCACGCAGGTAGTCGTCTCGTGACATGTTTATGGCGTTGATGATCGCGTTTTTCCAACCGTCCAGGTCGTCAGGGTCAATCACCCAGCCACAGCCGTTCTGTGCCGCGGCAGTCCACGGCGTCCGGTCACTGATTAAAAATGGAACGCCCGCTGCCGCAGATTCATAGATCGCATGCGCGAAATTTTCGCCACGGCTCGGCAAGATCGAAAAACTGGCGTCGCCCAGGATGTCCCATATCTGATCATGCCGGTACGGACCAAAGTGTTGGCCATGGATGCCACATCGCCCAAGCAGCCCCAAAATCTTCCCCAAGTACTCCTGATCAATCGGTGATCCATGGATCTCCAAGACGCCCTCGAATCCGCGGTCAGAACCGCTCAACGATTCGAATGCCGAGATTGCGATTTCTAGGTTTTTGATCGGCGCAATTCTTGAGTTGAATACAAACCGGCAATCGCCAGAGGGGCGAGTTTTTGGCTGACCGACGACCTCGGATGGAATGTCCATCGCGGTGTGAATCGTGTTGTCGGGAAACCAATGCTCGATGAATCGTGCCTCGTCGGCGGAGGAGGCTTGGAATCGAACGCCTTTGAACAGCCCCAACGCCTTTCCGGATTGCAAAAAGACCTGTTTTCGGATCGGTTTGATGGCCAGTGCGCCTGGACTGAGTTCACCCCGTACCGCCAACAACAGGTCTGGATTCGTGGTGCCTTGCCGCCATGCCAATCGCAATACCGATCGTGTCAGCGGCGACATCAGACTGTTCATGTAGATCGTATCGGGGCCGACGCTGCGGATGGTTTCCCTAATGACTTGCCCCAGGTTCTCACTGGGCGATACGTAGCGTGCTTGAATGCCCAGCACTTCGTTCCACTGTTTCGCGACGATGTCGGGGTAGGCCTCCGATGCGTTCGGATCACGATCGCGGGTGAGCACGAACAGTTCGTGAATGGATGAAAACTTTTGAACAAAGTTCACCAGGGACCGGATCGGGCCGCTGGCGCGGATCGACGGGTAAAAGTAGTCAGCGGTGATCAGGATCTTCAAGGTGTGATTTTCGGGGAATGATCGGTCCGGATCGACGCCGAGCGAGATTCCGAATCAGACTTCGCTCGCAACCCACTGGGGCGTCGATGGCGTTGTCGGTTCGGGCTCTACCGTCTCGCTTTTCGACGCGAACCGTTTTTGTTCTGCCGCTTGGTAGAGCAGAATGTTGACAACGAAAAACGGTGGCCACGCATACCGAGCGTATCCGTGAGGCGAAAAGAAAATGTTCCAAACGCCATCAACGAGCAAAAAGGCTGAGAGCAGGACGAACTGGGGATGATCGGAGTTGATCGCAGATCGGAAAAACAGCACGTGAATCCACAGGATTGCGATCCAAAACGGTACACCAAGAATACCGGAAAAAACCCAAGCACCGAAGATACAGGAGTGGACCGGAATGGAACGCAAGTACTCTTCCGACGTCGTGTCACGCATCGCACGTGTAATGTACTTGCGATTGTAGGCCTTGGAACCATGGCCCAGGATGGGCCGATCGGCAATCGCTTCAAATGCGACCTGCAATCCGCCTCTGCCCGCGCTGACCACGGCAATCGGATTGTACGGATTTCTGGACGACTTGAGCTGCATCCTCGCTTTATCGCCCAGCATCCCGCTGAGACCGAAAAAGACATACACCTGGAAGACCAGAAACGCCGCGACAAACAGCGCGACGCCTCCCCACATGAATTGCCGCCGCGTGTAATTCAAGAAATTGGTCGCGCCGCCGCGGGTTCCGTACCAGAGTCCCACACCGGTCAACAAGTACGCCAGTCCGTGGGATCGACCTCCGAATAGGATCGACGCGCAGCCGTAGGGGATGGTCAGCAATGCAACGTAACTTCCCCGAAACTTTCGATGAAGCAGAAACAACATCAACAGGATCAACCCGCAGGAGGCCCAACTGGCGACGAACCGATCCCAATACTCCGTGGTCGCCGTTTCATCAACGACGCCCCGAACACGGTTGATGATGCGACAGAAGAACAGCCCCAACAGATACGAAGCGAATCGGTTGGGATCCGGCTTGAACAGGACAACGAAGGCTGCCACGGAGACGAGGATCATTCCGATGTTGGCATGGCCTTTGAGCAAATTGACCCTGGACGTGTGATTCGCTACGTCACTCATGAATTGCGAGCCCAGCCAAAGCGATCCCAGCAACGCGACGGGAACCGCAAATGGCGTCGCAAAGAGGTCTTTCACTTTGCCAAACGGCAGCATGAGGATCAAATAGACCAACAGCATGATCTCGGAGATCCGCAGCGTCCCGATGAATTCGTACTCGATTTCCAGGGTCAAACCGACGGCGAACGCCAGAAGATGGCCGATGACTTTTGTGAACTGCACCTTCAGAGTCCTCCACGCTGCTGCAATGCTTCTTGATAGAGCCCCAGATGTTGCGACACGCACTTTTCCCAGGTAAAACGCGACGCTTGCAGACGCCCCTTGTCTCTGAGTTGCTCGACCAAGCCGGGTTGCTCGATCATTCGATCGATCGCATCAGCAATCGATTCGGTGTCGTCGGGATTCACTAGTTCAGCCGCTTGACCGACGACTTCCGGGATTGAACTGCAATTGGACGCAATGACCGGGCAGTCGCACTGCATTGCTTCTAAGGGTGGAATGCCAAACCCTTCGAATTGCGAAACGTAGACCAGTGATTCTGCGTGACAATAGAGGGACGCCAGTTCGTGCTCTTGCGGTCGACAATGCAACACGGAATGTTCGTCCAGCCCCGCATCATGCCAGGATTGCTGCTCCTGCTGGGACAGCGGCGGGCCTCCGGCACAGACCAATACGAAATCAGAACTGAATCGCTTTGATCTCCCCAGTGATTCAATCAACGCCCCAAAATTCTTGTAACCCTCCCGAGTGCCCACCCACAAAAAGTACGGACGGTCGGGGACGAGTTTCGATTTGGCGGTGTTCGGTCTCATGTTTGCCGCGAGATGAATGACCTGCACTTTCTCTGGCGCGACGTCCAAATAGTGACAAACATCGTTCTTCGTCGCTTCCGAAATCGCGACCAGTCGGTCCGCGGCATCTGCAGTCTGCTGTTTTTTTCTCAGCGACGATTCGCTGGGAAAGAAACGCTCGCTGATCATGTCGTAAACGGTTGCGATTCGCGCGCCCCGAGCCTGACGCAGCGTCGAAGCGTCAAAAAAACCTTCATGAACCACATCCGCAGTGTTCAGCGACGACGGCACCAGCGTCTTGACGATGAAATCGTTTAGACGAGATAGTCCACGTTTGCGATGGCGAAAGAAGACCCCGCGATGATGCAGTGTCGATCTGTATTCGCGCAGGTAGTGGTTGACGTATAGCGGTGCCGCGACCCGCGCATTCCAGTCCGACGAGGCTTCGACACCGCGGGCCAGTTCGACCAAATAGCGAGAGACGCCCCCGAATTGCTGGGTCGAAAAAACGCTTCCGGTAACGAGTAATCGCTTCAAGGTGCCGTGGTGGAGGGTGGACGCGTCACGAGTGTCGTCGCTAGACAGCTTCGTGTCTGACCAAGCAAGTTTGGTTAGCGGTCGCTTAAAACGCGATGTAGACGACGCCGCAGTTTCGCCCACAGGTTGTCACCGGCGATCGAAAAGTCGATCGGGCGTTTGGAAATGCAATGCAGGTTCTTTCCATTCGTGTAGAGCGTGGCGCCGTGGCTAGAAGCCAGATGATCAAGCGATTTGACCGTGTAGAGCGAGACATGTTGGCCGGTTTGGGGAAGGAAATACCACCATTCATCGACGTCCTTGGGCGGCGGCTCGGGAACAATCAGTGTCGAAAAAACGACGGTGTCAGCAAGCTCCAGCAGTTGCTTCAATTGCTTGGCGGGATCAACCAAGTGCTCAAATACTTCGAAGGCCGTCACGAGCGAGTACTTTCCCGGTTCTTCGACTTGAACCTCAAACTCCTTCGCAAATAGATTTTGACAATGTGGATCGCAATGAAAGTAATTCAATCCGCGGTCTCGCATCAACCGTGTGAACACCCCGTATCCACCACCGAAATCGAGATAGCGATCGTGCGACTGAAAATTGGCTTTGATCAGCAAGGCCATGATGTCGGCGTACGTGATGCATCGTTGCAGCAGTCCGCTGTCTTGGGCTGTAATCGCGTCTTGGTACGCTTCGTCAAGCCAGTATGGAGTTTCCGTTTGGATGAATCCGGTTTCTCGACATCTGAAGTACTGAATCTCATACTTGTCGAGGACCTTGGCTTGATAAGCAACGTCGGTGGGACCTCCGGTGATACGGCTGCATTCGGGCAATGTCATTGATCGTCGGCCATCTCAAACGTCGTGTTCAGTCCTGGATTGCGGCACGGACCGTTCGGATTCGATGGAGCGAAGGAGCTCGAATAATCGCTGGAAACGAGAGTCCTCTGGAAACAGTTCACTCCCCCGACTTGCTTCCAGCTTGGCATCAGCCGACCGTCCGACCTGACGCAATTGCAAAATGTAATCGAGTAAGAAAGCTTTGTTCTCCGGCGCAACACGTGTCGATTGCCGCAGCCGATCCAAACCGATTTCAGCGTCACCTAACGCGATCACCACCAAGCCGGCCAACCGCAGGCATACTGCTTTTTCCACTCGCACTTGGCACTCATCGCATCGCAGCAAGGGCAACGATTGCTTCATGAAATCGGCCAGTTGGTCCTTGGTGCCTTGTCGCGCTCCATCGCGTGATTGAATGTCGCTCAAACCGTCATACAGAGACAAAGCATGGGTGATAGCCCGCCGTCGTGCCGGCGCTGACGATGCAACGGCTTGGTCCAAGGAGGCGCCCTCGCATCGCAGTGCAATGTCGATGGCTTGTGGAGCGGTCTGAACGCGGAGATTCGATGCCGTTCGACAGGCGAACTCGACGAAAGGGACATCGTTGTGGTCGGCAGCGATTTCAGCGAGCCGAATAATTGTCTTGGATTCCGGTTCTGCAGCCTGCCCAGTTGATCAATCATCTGACGCGTCGCGACTTCATCGCCATGGGCGAAATGAAGATAGATCAACTCCGCCCTGGCGTTGATCGACAATGGGTTCAGTGATGCGAGTTGGACCGCACTGTCGACCGCGGCCAAATAGTCGTCACGAATATCGGGGGCGAGCGAGGACACGGTTCGATTGCCGCGTCGCGTCGCCGCGTAGGCTTCAGCGAACTCCAGTTCCGATTCCGGAGCGAGACTCTCGATTTCTCGCAGGCGGGCGATCTGAAATCGCGTTCGGCATTGCTGGTACAGCAATGCCACCGTGGGATTCTTCTTGACTTGCGCCGCGATGCGATCATCGGACGAACGAAGCTGATCAATCTCCAGTTTGATCGAGTCAAATTCGATCACCGACTGCTCCGCCACCGACTCCGACGCCGCATCGCTGTGCAACACCGGCAGGGAGAGCAGACCGAGCACCGCGAGCACAAGCCCCCAGACAACCGTGTTCGCAGCGTCGGTTAAACGAGGTGGAAAGTGTCTGCAAAAACGGCGAAACGCATATTGCCGTTCGACGCCTTGATCCGCCACAAACGTTACCTCGCCAGAACGGTCGGCGACGGGTTTGCAAGTCGTGTCGGTGCGTCCAGTACTACTTTCAGCATTTCGAATCGACACCATTGCGGATCGGGTCAAGACGATGGATGCAAGGATTGAAAACAGATAGGCACTGGCTGACAAGATCAATCCAAAGTCGAGGCATTGGCTGATCGCCGTTGCGACCAGGACGTACAGGCCCATCGTACCTATCGCTTGATCAGACTCATCCTGGGACGATTGCAGCCGACGACAAGCGTTCAAGATCATCAGCATGATGGCCACCACGAACAATGGGCCGATGACGCCCTGCTCCACGAAGACTTCGAGCCAAAGGTTATCGGCGTGTTGGAACCACAACTCGCCGCCGGAAGATTGAAACGGCAAGTAGGCAAACCCGTAGGTTCCTAATCCGCTCCCCAATGGCAGATACTCCCATGACGCTTGCAATCCATCCCACCAATGGCTGACACGGGCATTACTGAGCGCTTGCTCGATAGTGTTCCCCGAAGACGCATCGGTCGCACGGCGGATTGCGTTGAAGCCGACGTCGGGAGTGAGCACGACGATGACGGCAATCGTCATCGGAATTACCATCATCGCCAGAGTGACGGCGAAACGTCGCAGACGTGAGCGAAATCCGATCGCGATGAGGAGTGCGAGTGCCATCGCCAGCACGCCCCCTCGTGATCCACTGGTCATGATACCGACCAAGTTCAGCGTCACGCAGCCAAAAACCATCCAGCTTTTAGGATCCGACGCCCAGTCAATCGCCGTCAGCGAGGTCGGCCCGAAATTCCCTCGACATCGTTCCGCATGATGTTCAAGGGCAAGCCCCAAACTCGCTGCGAGTCCCAGGTTCATGAACAATGCAGCGTTGTTTCGATTGATGAATCCACCAAAACCGTGGCCGGCGGTAATACTCGTGATCGCCGGAAAGAGGACGCACGCCATTCCATAGACGGCGTGCAGCGATGTGCCGATGGCAATCACGACCAGGATCAAGTGCGCGATTGGTCGAGTTCGGACCAGTTCAATCGCCATCCACATCAGTGGCAATAGCATCACCAGAAATGCAACGGCATGCCGGGTTTGAGACGCAATGATGGAGATCGGAACATTTGTTCGGTCCGACGGCCTCGTGATCGATAGCGGAGCGTCTAGCCAGTGGGTGTAGGCATCGTAGGAACCTCCGCTGCCCCAAGCCACGGTATTGTCAGACAGCGGAACAGTTTGGCAATAAAGCAGTGCAACCCACGCGGAGACAACGTAAAGCAGAGCGTAGGACGGGCGTTGACGAAGGCTGGGGCTCTCTTCACCAACTGGGCATCGGTACGCGATCCATCCGCCGACCGCCAAGAGAACCAGTAAAGCGACCGTGAGCGTCACAATCGCGAGTGCCGAGCAATACTGAGTCCATGCAAGGTGCCCACCAAAGTCAAAACTGACCACGACAGGAATCAATGCGAGCAGCACCGCGAAGACGCACAACGCTACCAAGTGCATCGATTGGGCTCGTGGTGTCTTGAGACGCTTCACTTGGCGATTCGGAAAAGCGGACAACCGACCCAGCATGCTGCTTGATCGATGAGCAGTGATCGATCTCGCGTCAGTACCAGCAACCCACGTTCACTCACGTTGCAATGTGACGTCATCAATGCGGTCGCCGACCAACCGAAAGGCCGCATCGATCAAAGGAGTGTTTGGAGACGAGTTCACGAAGTCGCGCGATGCACCGCTTCGTTTCTCGCCAATTCCAAGTCGTGGTCGACCATCAGTTTGGCGAGTTCTTTGCAGCTGGTTTCGGGTTGCCAGCCGAGCACGTTTTTGGCTTTGCTGTAGTCGCCGAGCAAGAGATCCACTTCGGTCGGACGGAAATAGCGCGGGTCGGTTTCGACGTAGTCTTTCCAGTCCAGCTCGAGGTGTTCGAAGGTGTAATCGAGAAACTGACGGATCGTGTAGGTTTCGCCCGTCGCCAAGACATAGTCATCGGGTGTGTCGTGCTGCAGCATCAGCCACATCCCACGCACGTAGTCCTTGGCATAACCCCAATCCCGCTTGGCGTCCAAGTTGCCCAAGTACAGTTTGTCTTGCAGCCCGAGCTTGATCCGCGTCGCCGCACGCGTGATCTTCCGCGTCACAAACGTCTCTCCACGACGAGGCGACTCGTGGTTGAACAGAATCCCGTTGCAGGCAAACAGGTCGTAGGCGTGGCGATAGTTGACCGTCTGGTGGAACGCATAAACCTTGGCACAGGCGTACGGGCTTTGCGGTTGAAACGGCGTCTTTTCCGTCTGAGGCGTCTCCAACACATCACCGAACATTTCGCTGCTCGAAGCCTGGTACACCCGAGTCGGCTTTTTGCGGTTCAGTTGGCGGGCCGCTTCGAGCACGTTCAACGCCCCGACGGCCGTCGTTTGGACGGTATAGACCGGGCTGTCGAACGAGACCCGGACATGTGACTGGGCACCCAGATTGTAAATCTCGTCGGGCTCGATGTTGAGAACCAGATTGGTCAGATTCTGTCCGTCGGTCAGATCGCCATAGTGCAGAAACAACCGCGCGTCGGCGTTGTGCGGATCGGTGTAAATGTGTTCGATCCGATCGGTGTTGAACGTGCTGCTGCGACGGACGATGCCATGGACCACATAGCCTTCCTCCAACAACAACTCGGCCAAGTACGACCCGTCCTGGCCGGTGATTCCCGTGATCAGAGCCGTCTTTGAATTGCCTGATGCGTTGCTCATGGTTCGTTTCGCCGTCGAATTGATAGCAAGAATGTGTGGTTTTGGGGTACGGCGGGGCGCGTCACGTTTGTGCCGCCGGACAGGTCAGACTGCCCGCAGCGCGCCGGATTGGCTCGCACGTAAAAAGTCTTCGTAGGTTTTTCGGACGCCGGTTTCCAGATCAATGCGCGGCTGCCAACCCGTTGATTTGATCAAATCGATGTTGGTGCGTTTGACCGGGGTGCCGTCGGGCTTGGACGTATCCTGAGAGATTTTACCGTCGAATCCGGTCGTTTCGGCAATCAATTCGGCCAATTCCCGGATCGAAATGTCGGTTCCGGTGCCGACATTGACCAGATTCGGCGGCTGGTCCAGATTGACCAGGTGAATTAGCCCGCGGGCCAAATCATCGACGTGCAAAAACTCGCGTCGTGGTGTGCCAGTCCCCCAGACCACCACTTCATCCGATCCGTCGCGCACCGCTTCGTGAAAACGACGAATCATCGCCGGCATCACGTGTGAGTTTTCCGGATGATAATTGTCGCCGGGGCCGTAAAGATTCGTCGGCATGGCGGAATGAAACTTGACGCCGTACTGGGTCCGGTAGTGCTCACACAATTTCAATCCGCTGATCTTCGCCAACGCGTACGCTTCGTTGGTCGATTCCAGGGGGCCGGTCAGCAGACAGTCTTCGGGCATCGGTTGGGGAGCCATGCGGGGGTAGATGCATGTGCTGCCGAGAAACAGAAATCTGGCGGTACCGAACCGATACGCGGCGTGAATCGCATTGGCCGCCATCATCAAGTTGTCATAGATGAATTCGGCCGGATAGGTGTTGTTGGCGTGGATGCCCCCAACCTTGGCCGCCGCAAACACGACCACATCGGGCCGTTCGGCTTCGAAGAATGCCTCGACATCCGCTTGCCGGATCAAATCCAACTCGCTCCGGTCGCGGGTGATCAGGTCATCGTCATCGATGCCGAGTTGTTGCAGATGACGAACAACGGCGGCGCCCACCATCCCGCGATGACCGGCGACATAAATTCGTCCCTTGGGAAGTTGTTCCGAAGTCATTGGCTGAGACAGTTGCGTTAGGTCAATTCGCGAAGCCGCTACGACTTCGGCGTGCGAAAGGTCATCAAGATCAAAACGAAAGCCGGGATGACTTTCGCGGTAGAGCGACTGATCGGATCGAAAGGTTTAGAATCCGATCCCGTGATACTCAAATCCCTTGGCCTTGAGCCCCAGGTCTTTCAGTCGGTTGCGGCCGTCGAACACGAACGCCGGCTTTTTCATGGTTGCAAAAATCGCGTCAAAATCGGCGTCGGCGAATTCGTCCCATTCAGTCAAGATGGCGATCGCGTGAGCATCACTGGACGCTTCTTGAGCGCTCGAGGCGAACGTCACGTGTTGTTCGATCAGTTCACGTTTGGCTTCACTGATTTTGTTGTCGCCCTCGGTAAACACGTATTCCAAATCGTTCAGGATTTGATGCTCGCTGACTTGCGGGTCATAGATACAAATGCGAGCCTTTTCCAACAACAGGTCGCGGCAGACATAAATGGATGCCGATTCACGCGTGTCGTTGGTATCTTTCTTAAACGCGAATCCCCAAATGCCGATCTTCTTGTCCGAAACGGTGTTGAACATCGTCCGAACCATTCGCGTGACGAAGCGTTGTTTTTGGTGATCGTTCATTCGAACGACTTGTTCCCAATACGCTGCGACTTCGGGAAGACCGAAGTACTCGCACAGGTAGACCAGGTTCAAGATGTCCTTCTGAAAACAGCTGCCCCCAAAACCGACCGAGGCTTTGAGAAACTTGGGGCCGATACGGGAATCGGTTCCGATCGCGGCGGCGACTTCATCGACGTCCGCCCCGGTGGCTTCACACAGGGCGCTGATGGCGTTGATGGACGAGACGCGTTGGGCGAGAAACGCATTGGCCGTCAGCTTCGAAAGTTCGCTACTCCACAAGTTGGTCGTCAGCAAACGGGCGCGCGGCACCCAGTTGGCATAGATGTCGACAAGCGCTTCGATCGATTCGGGACGTTCCCCCCCGATGAGCACTCGATCGGGTTCCAGCAAGTCTTCGATGGCCGTCCCCTCGGCCAGAAATTCTGGATTGCTCAAAACGTCGAAGGTCGCATTGTTGGCCGTGTTGGACAGGATCCGTTTGACCGCTTCGGCGGTACGCACCGGTAACGTCGATTTTTCAACCACGATCTTGTGGCCCTCGGAAACCTCGGCGATGCGTCGGGCACATTTTTCAACGAACTCGAGATTCGCCGCTCGCCCGGCCCCGACACCAAACGTCTTGGTCGGTGTGTTGACCGAAATGAAGACCATGTCGGCGGCGCGAATCGCCTGATCGATCTCGGTCGTAAACGTCAGATTCTTGCCGCGGCTGGACTGAACGATTTCGTCCAGGCCCGGTTCGTAGATCGGCAGACGGTCTGAATTCCATTGCGCAATCCGATCGGCGTTGATGTCGACGACCTTGACATCAATATGAGGGCACTTGTGTGCGATCATTGCCATCGTGGGGCCGCCGACATATCCGGCTCCGATGCAGCAAATCTTAGAAACGGGATCGATCGTTGTTGTCATCGTTTGTCCATCGCGAAAGGAGATTCAAAGACCAATAGCGGAATTCAGGCGTCGCTGCCTTGGGGTTCGGGAGCACTGCCGAGTGGTTCCAATTGGCAATCGTCTAATTTGACGCTGACGCCTTGGTCCATGAATCGGACCGAAACCAGCAGTCGAGTCTCTTGATCGCGGCGAATCACCACGCCTTCGAACCCTGCAAAGGAACCGTTCTTGACGCGAACCTGCTGCCCCGGCTGCAACCGACCTTCGACCGAAAGCGGGACGCCGATGTCGACCAGTTCGCTAATCTGGGTCAAATCGTAAATCAGCGGCTCCACATCCGTGATCTCGGTCGCCTTTTGGACACAACCGGTACAGATCGACTGGTAGCGTGATTCATCACCGCCACAGAGAAACACATAGTTGTTGAACAGCGGCACGTAGCTGGTTCGGATGCGACCGTTGGGAGAGCGCCGCCGTTGCTCGATCTGGGGACCGTAGTGCGGGACCTGCAACTGGCGGAGTTGACGCATCAGTTGCTTCTCTTGCCGCGACTTGGTGTAAAGCAACCACCAGCGGGAGAGTTTCGCTTGGTCGGACGCGAGCAGATCGCCAGGAAATCGATCGGGTTCTTTCGCGAGAATTGGCATTGGGATCACCCCCAGTGGTGTTTGGGCGGGTGGACTGGAAATGCGATGGACGTAGTTTGAACGAGTCGGCGGAGATTGTTAAGTGAAGGGGCGCTGCGATTAGCGCGGACTTCGTCCACGTGGGTGACACACAGCCCTTGGATGGGGGTAGCGTGTGATTACCCGACCTTTGTTGAAACACGTTTTGGGCCGATCCACAACGACAAGTTTGCGTAATCGGCCGGTTTTGCCTGTCGGCTACAAATTGTGTCGGCGTAACAGCCAGACTTCAATGAGCAACCCGACCGCCGAACCCATTCAATCCCGCCTTCGATGTGCAGCGAAACGCTTTTGATTGCTGTGCCGATCGTGCGGGAATGCCCCCCAACTGACATCCGTGATTCGGCGATCCCGTCCTTCAAGATTGTCCCAGACACCGGGGAACTGGAGAAGGACAGGGGTGAAGATACCCATGGGGGTTTTCGTCGACATGCTGCGCTCAAGTGTGTCGAACGAATCAAGAAGCCGGTCAATCGTGGCGAGAGATCAGTGACGGCTGGGCACAAGCGGTGCCGGATCCGCCCGACGCTCGATGTCGACATATCGAGGTGCCGGCACGACTCCGCTCACTCGGACGTCGGCGGGTGCGGCGTGTTGCCGTTCCAGTTCGGCGATGATCAACTGAATCTGCGGCTCAAGGTCCATCAGCCTCAAACTCAAATCCGCGATTCGCTCGTGAATCCTGGGCGACGTGGCGGAGGCGACGACGTGAAGCGTACCGATATTCACCGCGTTTTGGTTGCGTCCGACCGTGATCACGATGGGCCATCGGACTTGCACCTGTTTGTCTCGATCGGGCATCCGAACGTCTGACCAACTGGCGTGATAGCCTTCGTGCAGCCACGACAAATTGAGATCAATGCTGATCTTGGCCAGGTTGTGGATCTGGGCAAAATCGACGAGCGGCTCCCAGATCAGGTTCCAGTCGCCGCTGCCTTGCAGCGGCAAACAACGGTGATTCTTTTCGAGCGATGACTGCCGCGGCGTGATAAAAAACGATCGCGTCATGTGCGACGCTTTCATCATCAACAGCTGGCATTCCGCGTGACCAAATGAACGCGTCACCACCAGGAACGTGCCGGCAAGGATCATCCCGAGCAACGCCAGCCAAGGCATGGCATAGTGGGCCGATGCGATCGCCAGAACCGTCGTCAATGAGCAGAGGCCGGCGACGATGAACAGCATGCCGAAATGTCCGTATTTCTTCTGCAGCAGGTGGTGCAGGTGCGCGCGATCGGTCGCGTAGATGCTTCTGCCGGTCAACCAGCGGCGGGCAATGGCGGCGGCGGAATCAAACAGCGGTACTGCCAGGATGGCGACCGGCGCCGATGCCAACAACGTGGAACCTTTGACGCTGCCCCACACCGACAGAACGCCGACCAGCAATCCGATGACCATGCTGCCGGCGTCACCGAGAAAGATGGTCGCCGGAGGTTTGTTGAAAAACAGGAACCCGACCAAGCTGCCCGCCAGACAAAACGAAAAAATACATCCCAGCGGCGTGCCGTGTTCCCAGCTGAGGACGGCCAGTCCCAGACTGATGAAACATCCGGCGGTCGTCGCCACTCCGTCGGCCCCATCAATCAAATTGAGCGCATTGACGGCAACCAGCAACCACAGCACCGCGACGGGAAAGGCCAGCGATCCCAGGTAGATCTCAAAGCCCATCAGGCCAATCTTGTCGACCACCGTACCGCTGCCCACCAGTGCGGAGATGATCAGAATCTGGAGCAGCAGCTTTTGACGTCCGCGCATCACCCAGGCATCATCGATCAATCCCACGACCAGAATCGCGAAGGCGGCAAAGACCAACCCGTACCAACGCATCGATACGTATCCCAAGTCAAAGTCGCCGAAGGACCGGTCATAAAGGATCGTGCTGACGAATCCCACTAACAGGGCGCCGAACACCGCCACTCCACCACACAACGCGATCGGCTCTCGGTGAAGCTTGCGCTCCTCGTCGGGCGCATCCACCATTCCGACACGGCGAGCCATGAAACGAACGACCGGGACCAGCACTGTCGCAGCGAGGATGGAACAAAGGAGCGAAACCAGGGTCAACCAAATCATTGGTGTCTTATCATGCGGCTAAAAAAGTCGAAACGTCGAAGCTGACCGTCTGACTCGTCCCCCCCGTGGGGAAAACGTGTTTGTCATCACAGTTTACCCGACGATTACAGAAGCACTCAGTGTAAAACGGAACCCGTTTTGGAGAATGCTTTGAATCTTCATTTTGGGTGTTCTTTGCAACGATCGGAGGGAAAGCCCGCCCGGATATCCCCTCCCGAGCGGTGGAATCATCACTAAAAGAACGGTCCACAAAGGCGATAGAACCCCTACAGCTGACGTTTCCGTCAGTTTTGGCTAAATCCTTTCGACCGTTACGGCGATAAACACCCCTAGGACGGTACGCCATGAACCGGTGGGCTGCCCGAAATGCTTGACCCAATTTCGAATTCCGCCAGCAGCCAAGGGGGGCCAAATGGCGATTCGTTCAACACGTGCGGCCAGCGCACCCGAACACCACCCGATTCCGTCGGGACGCAACTCCGAAACACCACCGCAATCGACCTGCGATCGCGGCGCACGCCCGAAGCGTCGCAGAACGGCAAGACGCCGACTGCGATCGTTTGTCATTGCCGGGACCGCAGCTTTCATGCTCGCAGGCGCCTCGGGATGCTCCTTGGTCTCCAACGCGTATCGCCAGGTACGTAAAGCGGAGTACCTGGACGAATTCATGCTCGCCCATCGCAACAAGGTCTTTGCCACGAAGGCTTGGTTGCGCGAGAAACATCTCTACCGGAACCGCCCACACCTGAATGAATTCAAAGCAGGTTTCCTGGAAGGCTACGCCGACGTGGCCAATGGTTCCGACGGCTGCCTCCCCTGTGTCGCCCCAAGCCAGTACTGGGGGTGGAAATACCAGTCCCCCGGCGGGCAGGCCGCGATCGACGCCTGGTTCGCCGGGTATCCGCTAGGAGTCAAGGCGGCCGAACAGGACGGCGTCGGGTATTGGGGCCGAGCCCCGATGGTGGCCCATCAGCCGCCAGCCGTTGACACCAACAACACGATGCCCGTGGAGGCCGCCCCCGTGCTCGGTCCCGATGGAAAACCGATTCCACCGGAGGTCATTGTCCCGGGATCGACACGTGTCATTGAGACGACAACGCCCTTCGAGACGTTACCCGTCGAAACGCTGACACCGCCGGCCATCGAACTCGGCGAACCGGAACTCGATCCAGACACGTTCAGTGCCCCGGCGATCGGGGATGATGCCGCGTTGAAATCGAATTCCGATCGGCCGGGATCCGGCGAGATGGACAGCCTGGTCGATGCGGCGACCCTGGTGCCGCGTCAGTCGGCAACCACCTACACCCTGGAGGATCTTGGTCGTCCGACCGATTCCCTGGGTGAAGATGCGATCGAAGGGATTTTCGGTTCGATCGAAATGCCCACCCCTTCAAGTGGCGCCGTTTTGGAAACAAATGCGTCACAAGCTCAATCAGGGCCTTCCCACAAAGCTGACGCAAACGTCGAGACGGCCAGTGCCACCTCGGACGAGATCCCATTTAAGTTTGAATAGCAGCAGCCAGTGGTCGCTTCAATCCACGCTGAAAACCTACAGTGACGAGTGCAGGGATGAATAACAGTATTACTAACTTGGGGCCAGTTCTGTCACGGACCGACGGGCATGACCTTGGTGACCACCGAGTCAGCCGCGGCGGTCTGCTCGGATCCCTTTGCACTGGCCTTCGATGTCTCAGTGCCAAGGCGGCTGCGGCCGTGCTGATGGCGGGCTCGCTGACCGGTTGCTCTGCGTTGACACAGCCGATCGATGGTGTGCCCGCCGCTCGGCTGCCCCAACAATACTTCGCCGAACCCAAGAACGATCTTGTACCGGTGGACATCTCAGCTTTGTCGCTCGAACCGCCGCGTGAATATCTGATCGGTCCAGACGACATCCTCGGTGTTTACATCGAGGGTGTGCTGCCATTCAACCCGCCCAACGCACCGCCGGAACCGCCGCCGGTGAACTTCCCCGATGCCGAAAGCACCTTGCCGCCGTCGATCGGATATCCGATCGCCGTGCAGGAAGACGGGTCACTGGCGCTGCCCTTGATCGAACCGCTGAACGTCGATGGCTTAACCCTCGATCAGGTCCGCGATGCGATTCGCGATGCCTACATCGATAACGATATCCTGCGGCCCGAGAAAGCACGTCCCATCGTGACGGTCATCAAAGAGCGCACGATCGATGTCATCGTCGTTCGTGAAGACGGTGGAAGCAGTGGAGGATTGACCAATCAGAGTATCGGAGCCCAGTTCGTCTTGGGCGGCAGCGACCGCAGTGCGACCGGCGGACTTGTCAAACTGAGAGCCTACCAAAACGACATCCTGCACGCATTGGTTGAAACCGGCGGTCTGCCAGGCCTCAGTGCAAAAAATCAAGTCAAGGTGCTTCGTGCAAACGAAGAGAATAAGGCGGCACGTGAAGCGTTCTTGAAGAAGTTTCGTGCTCAACGGCAAGCGGCGATGCTTGACCCCTGTGCCTGCCTGCCGAAGTTGCCCGAGGATCCAAATATCTTGAAGATCCCGTTGCGGCTGCCGCCAGGTGAATCTCCCAATCTGACCCAAGAGCAAATCACTCTGAAAGATGGAGACATTGTTTACATCGAATCGCGAGCGACGGAAATTTTCTACACCGGCGGATTGCTACCCGGTGGCCAATTCCCCTTGCCACGTGACTACGACCTGGACGTCCTTGGAGCGATGGCACTGGCCGGACAAGGCGTCTACGGCTCGGTAGGTCGCGGCGGTGGCGGAGGCATCGGAGGCCTCGGAGGACAGATCGCGACGATTCCACCGGGCCGACTGTTCATCCTTCGAAAAACCGACTGCAACGGCCAAGTTGCCATCGAAATCGACTTGACCAAGGCCATCAATGATCCTAAATCGCGGCCGCTCATCCAAGCCGGCGATACGCTGATCCTGCAGTACAAGCCAGAAGAGGAACTGCTGAACTTCGGTCTGGGAACGTTCTTTACCTACGGCATTCAGGAACTGCTGCGGAACAACTAAACCATCTAAACCATCCGCAACCCGATCGACGAAGCGTTACCGATCGCCGCGAAAGGCAACTTTCGCGGCGATTGCTCGTTCACAACAGGTCGTTTTGTGAACAGGCCTGAAACGCGTTACCGCGCCACTTCATCCCATTTCAACACGCGAATCGATCCACTCGGTTCCATAAATTCATACGCCCCCATCTCGAAACCCTGAAAGCTGGGGCGGGCGTTGCCATCCAGGTCAATCGAAACCAAACCCGACAAGTCGGTCCCTGAGTTGATTGCCGGTGAACCCATCGACAAATGAAAATCGCCCGTCGCTGGATCGGCAAACAGCGGCGGGTCGTTGGTCTCGCCGATTCCCACGGAACTGTTGACGTACGGGCGACGCAACGCATGAACCAGATTGTACTGGTGATCGAACGTGCTGCCGGGTCGGGCGTTGTAGAGGCCAAAGTACGCCGCGTCGAAAATCGAATTGCGGATCGTGGTCGAGCCCTCGTAACGAATCAATCCGTAATACTTCACAGCGGCGACGGTCGTGTGCACGATCGAGTAGTCCGCATCCGCCGCCCGCAGATAGATCCCGTAGTCCGTCCCCGCGATCACCGTGTTGGTGACCGCGCCCCGATCGGTCTGCAACGCGATTCCGTATCGCCCCGTACGGATCATGGAATGAGAGACGTCACAACGGTCGCCCCTGGCCAGGATCGCCCAACTGCCGGTCAGCCGCGCGAACGAGCAGCCATGGATCGCCGCCGATCCACTTGCTTGGTAAATGCCGGTACTGGACAAATCGGCGAAAGACAACGTCTCCACCGTCGCTCGGGTGTGATTCAACACAAGTCCCTGACGGCCATTGCGAATGCTGCTATTGCGGATCGATACGGGCAACGGGTTCGTCGGATCACCACGGACATAGACCCCGGAACCGGTTGCCCCCGTCACGACGGCTTTGGAGATCTGGACCGGCAGATTCCTCGTTCCAACGGCTCGCAGATAAATGCCGTAGGCGGCGTCGTTGAAACGGGAGTCGCTGATGTCGCACTCACCGTCCAGGTACCCCAAAACGCCGTAACGCGTCGCGGTCAATGAACATCGCGTGACCGACAGGCTGCCGCGGGAGCAATATGCGGCGATATCGTTGCCGGCAAGCTCGATGCCCGTCATGGTCAGCTTCTCTTTTTGGCACAGCACGCCGTACTGGTTTCCGGTCATTGCAACGTTCATCGCAGGTAGCAGCGTCAACGGTTGATTGTTGACCCGCAGGCCGTAACGGTTGTTATTGAGCTCGAGATTGGCGGTGGATGACGGGTCAAGTGTTGATCCCGTCATCAGCAGCCCGTATCCGGTGTTGTCGGAAAGTTCGCAATTGCGGATCGCCGGGCGGAGGTTTCGTTTGCTGTAGACGTACATCCCGTGACCGTTGCCATTGGCAACACAACGGTTGATTTGCACACTCGCGCAATCGTTCAGCACCACGCCGTAGGATCCGCAGGCCGTCACCGCCAAACCGTCGATGTTGATGGCTTGCGACTGATAAGCATAGAAGCCGGTTGTCGTTCCTTGTGCGGTCGTGTCGGTGACGGTGCAGTCCCCGTAGTAGTCCGTGATCGGGTACTTGCAGGAATCGCTGGTGGTCACCTGATTGATTGACCACTTGACAGTGTTGGCAATCACACCCCGGGGACAGTTGCGAAAGGTATGTTTGTCGGCCCCGTCATACGTCCACGTGCCGCCGCGGATGTACAGCGCCGCGGCCGTATGATCTTCCGAGGTCAGTTTCTTTAGAACGGGAGCCGCTGCGGAGGTGTTGTGGACCATGACACCGTATCGCGAGTTTGCGAAACGGCACTTTTGGACCTCGATGTCGTCCGAGCGGACGTACAGCCCATACGTGCATGCGTTCGCATCGGCGGGGTTTCCGTCGAACGTGCTGTCGAAAATGGTGGCCGACTTGTTGTCCGACAGGTAGGCGCCCAACTTGTCGCCGCCGAATTTGCATTTGTCGACCGAAACGCGCGTTCGATAGCTAACCAGCCCACGTTTGTTGCCGCTCAAGTCCACGTCCGACAGGATCAGTTCGGCGTCCTCTCCCTTGGCATGGTTGGAATAGATGGCGTAATCGTTGTCGACGAAATCGATGCGATCCTTTTTCGACAACGTCAAGCGTTTGTTTCCCGACCGTTGGTACAGACCGAATCGGTTCCCACGCAACGTGACTTTTCGGAAATCATAATCACCTTGGTGGGCTGTGATGCCGACACGCATCGATTCGATTTGCAAATCAGAAAGCTCGGCCGATTTTCCAGTCGTGTCTCCAAGCGTGACGCCATAGTTCCCACCCCTGATCGTGCAGCGGCTCATCGAAAGCGACTCGCCGTCGCAACGCGCGGCATAAGACGTCGTGTCCAGAAAGTTGCTGCGCGTGATGGTGGCTGATTTTAATGCCGTCCCGTAAACACCCACCGTGCTGCCGTTGAACTCACATCGGGATACCGACAGTCCCGTGCGGACCGCGTAGACGCCACGAGTTTTCGTCGCTGCATCGCTGGCGTTGATCCGATCCGAAAAACGCGTGCCCGTCACCGCCAGGGAATTCCCGTCGTATCCGATGCAACCGTATTGTGTCGCCATAAATTGGCAGTTGCTGACGTTGGCAGCTTCAATCCTCGTCGCGTAGACGCCGTACGTCACGCCGGTGAACGTGCATCCGCTGACATGTAATTGGTGCGTGCCCAGATCACGAAGGGCATAGGTCAGATCCTTGAAACGGCAGTTCAGATAGTACGCGTGTCCGGTCGTATTGGTGACCAGACTGCCGTAGCTCCTGCCGTCGAGCGCTGCATTGCGTTCGAAGGCGAACCCATAAAACAAGACATTGCCGGTGTTGAAGACCCGCACCGTCCAGGTTTTGGCCTGGGGCCGGATGACCACCGATCCTTTGTCGCCCGTATGAATGCCCGTCTGGTCCGCGTACAGCACCAACCATGCCTTTGATGGGGCGCCACCGCCACCCTTGATCACGACGTTTTCGTCATAGGTTCCCGCACCGACGAAGAGAACGTCTCCCTGTCCGGCGATGGAAGTCGCTTTGGTGATGGTGCGAAACGCTTGGTTGCGATTGGTTCCCGGGTTGCTGTCGTTGCCGGTCGTGCGGACGTAATAGTTGGTCGCCCGGGCCGTCGTGATCGGCAACAGCGCGAGGAGTCCGATCAGGAATAGTGGTCGACAACGGGGAATGCAGTGCGTCACGGGAATTGGCCGGTGAAGTGGTGTGGTTGAATTCGCTGGCGGCTCAGTCGACTCAGGGCAAGCCCGGCAAACCCTCCAACTCGGGCAGTTCAGGCATCTCGGGCAGCCGCAGTTCGTCGGGAAGCTCAAGGTCCATGCCTGCGGGGATTGCCCCCAGTCCCAGGTCCGGCTCCGGCGGAGTCGCAAATCCTGGATCTGACAAATGGAAGTCGTCGCGTGTCGCTGAGTGACGCGTGGTTGGTTTGGGATGTGTCGCGCGGCGTCGAACGGGTTGCACCGCCAGACCTTGCACCGCCGGGTTTTCGATGGGTTGGTCCATCATCGCCAACGTCATGCACTCATCCAGATGCCGGATTTCGACGGACCTGTTTTTCATATCTGTCGAAAGCAATGAAATACCGTCAAACTCCTCACCCGCTTGAATCGGAATCAGTTTTCCTCCGACCCGCAGCAGCGCCAGCGTGGCATGTTCGTCATCTGAATCCGACGTCACAAATCCGATCAACCGCACGGTCGACTGCTCAATCTCCGGCTCCGGCGTCGCAACCTCGACCTTGACGGTCGCCGTCTTGGGCGGCAGAAAGAAATTGAGGTGATCGGGAATCGGTGAGATGTCACGTTCGTCAGGGGCAACCTCTGCCGGTGGTTCATCCGCCCGTCGCTGCACCGTCGCACCTTCTTCTGTGGGTGCTGGCGTATCGGCATCCGAGATCGCGGTTCCAACCGACGCGCGGTGATCGACGGTGGTCAGCGGAAGAGCGTTTTCAGGTTGTGCCGTCACCGTGGATTGCTCCGGTCCGCAGCCTGAGACGCAGATCAGAGCCACAAGGATGGCTGACACGATGTGGCGCTGGGGGATGGACGATGCGAAGGGATGCATGGGTGACACGGCACGGGACTTGTCGATGGATCAAAACGTTTCTCTCTGTCGCACTCTGTGACACGCCCGCATGCGGCGGCCGACTCGGATGTCGAATTGACGGTTTTCCCTCGCTTGAGGGCGATCTCAGGTGGCTTCTATGCGATCTTTGCCAACTGTCAGGTCCGCGTTTGACCGCAGGTTTCGGCAACCTAGCGTTTTGACAGTGTCACCCTGTCAGTGCGTCCTTTCGTGCCAGCAATGAATTCAGAAGCAAAGAAAATCCTGGTCTACATCGCCCATCCAACGGTGTTGGAGGTCACGGTGTTTCGTCTCGAGTTGCTCGGAATGCGGACGACGGGAGTGTGCAGTAGCGACGAGATGACCGAGGCGCTCGCCGAAGGGTTACCGGATGCCGTTTTGATCGATCTCGATCTGGAGACGGGTGAAGGAATTCGCTGGGTGGAGAAAATCGCATCGGACGAATGCACGAGCCATATTCCGATCATTTGCATTTCCAGCCGCGGCGACCTGGTCGAGGTCGAAAATGCCTACAAGGCAGGCGCGAAGAGCTTTGTGATTTCGCCGTACGATCCGGTCGTTCTGGAGTCAAAATTGGTGGCGTTGCTGAACCTGGTTTCGGAACCGATCGCGACCCACCGAGATCCAGCAGAACGAACATGAGCAGCGTGAAAATTCGTCGCATCGGAGACATCTTGCTGGAACACGGTGTCATCACCGAACAACAGTTGCAGACCGCGTTGGTCGACCAACGCCAAACTCGTTTGCAGCTGGGCGTCTTTCTGCTCAGACGCGGCTTGGTCACGCGGGAACAGTTGGGCAAGGCGCTCGCCGAACAGTACGAATTGCCGTTTTGCGGGTTTGACGAACACGTCACACACGGGCAATTGGTTCGATTGCTGCCCGAGTCCTTTGCACGCCGACGAAAGGTTGCCCCGGTCCAGCTTCAAAACAAAGTCTTGCGACTCGGGATGGTCAATCCAAGCGACATGGAGGCGATCAGTGAAATCGAGTTGATGACCGGCTATCAAGTCGAACCCGCGATCTGTCTGGAAGCGGACATCGATCGGATGCTCGAATCGGCATTCGACGACAAGATCAAAGCCAAACAAACCGCGGTCGACATCCGCATTCAAGAGCTGGACGAACGCGGCTCCGAGACGGTTCAATGCGATGAGAATCTGGAGGACAGTGATGCACCGGTGGTACGTCTGCTCGACGCGATTTTGATGGGGGCGGTTCGAGCCGAAGCGAGCGACATTCACTTAGAACCGGACTCGCCGCAGATGCGTGTCCGCTATCGCATCGACGGTCAGTTGCATCAGATCATGACCGTGCCGGGAGACTCCGAAGACGCCTTGGTCGGACGGGTGAAAGTGCTGGCCGATCTGGACACCGCGGAAAAACGACGTCCCCAGGACGGAAACTTGACCATCCAGGATGGAGACACCCGCGCCAGTTTTCGAGTCAGCTGCATCCCCTGTGTCCGAGGGGAAAAAGTCGTCATGCGGGTGCTCGACGAATCGAGCAAGACGTTCGATTTCTCGCTGCTCGGAATGCAAGAGCGTCAACTGGCAACCGTCAAGCAATTGCTCGACCGGCCCCACGGAATGATCGTGATGACCGGGCCGACGGGGTCCGGAAAAACGACGACGATGTATTCCATGTTGTGCAGCATGGACTCGGCGTCGAAAAACATCTCCACGATCGAAGACCCCGTCGAGTTCCGACTGCCGGGAATCAATCAGGTTCATGCCAACAACGAATTCGGCATGGGATTCGCCACCGGATTGAAGTACTTGATGAGACAGGACCCGGATGTGATTCTGGTCGGGGAGATTCGCGATCACGAAACCGCCACCACGGCCGTCCAAGCTTCGCTGACGGGGCACTTGTTGATCAGCACGCTGCACACCAACGACGCCGTCGGAACGGTTGCCCGGCTGAGCGATTTGGGACTCGACAACTTCAAGATCGCCGGGGCATTGGTCGCTTCGATCGCCCAGCGTCTGTTGCGACGACTGTGTGAGCATTGCAAACGCGAGTGTCAGCTCAACCGATCACTGGTGGAACTGATCTATCAAGGCCGTGACATCCCTGCGGGGCTCGATCTGAACGGCACATTCTTTGAAGCGGTCGGCTGTGAGCAGTGTGGCGGCACCGGATACTCCGGCCGCGCTCCGATCTTTGAAATCATGGTCGTGACGCCTCAATTGGAGCATGCCATCGAATCCGGCATGCCCGGCAGCACCCTGCGCAGCATCGCCTGCTCCGAAGGGATGGTGGATCTGGCCACGATGGGACTGGACCTCGCCCAACAGGGCGTCACGTCCATCGAAGAAGTTTACTTCAAACTGTCAGGTTAATCACAATGAGTACCGCATCGAGTCGCGGTGGTGCAGGTGCCGTCACTGGTGGTGACCAGAGCGAATCGCTTGCGTTTCTGAAGACGCTGCACGAGATCAAGTTCGGCAACGATCCCCAGCGCCGCTTCAAACGCAAAGACCTGATTCTATTCTTAAGAAACCTCACGACGCTGGTTCAAAACGGCGTGTCATTGACACACGCCTTGGAAACCGTGTCGCGCGATCGTTCGTTGAAGAAGTACCATCATATTTTGGCCTCGATCTCACGGGCGCTCAAAGGCGGCGAGTCGTTGTCGGCGGCGATGAAGACGTTTCCCAGCGCGTTCAACCCGACGTTGATCAGTCAGATTGAGGTCGGAGAACGTTCCGGCAAACTCGATCAAGCGTTGGTTCGGGTGACCGAGCAACTGGAGCGATCATCGGGGCACCGCAAGATGATCCTCAAAAAGCTTGCCTATCCGGCGATCCTGGTCGTCGCGGGTACCGGCAGCGTGATTTTCATGCTGTTGTGCGTGATTCCGACCTTTCAGGAAATGTATGAAGACGCCGGCGCCACGCTTCCGGCGATCACCCAACTGCTGATCGACGCCAGCGGAATCGTTCAGGTCTATGGCTTCCATCTGCTGGGGTTATCGATCGTCTTGGCGATCGCAATCATCACGTTGTTCAAGAACGCCCAATCGAGACGCTGGATCGATCGCAATCTGATACGCATTCCCATCGTCGGTGAATGGTTTCGCAATCTGGCGATTCTGCAGTTTGCCGATGTGTTGGGCAACCTGATGGAAAGCGGATTTACGTTGGCCGAAGCGTTGCCGCCGGCCGGGCGTGCGATCGGCAACCGCCATGTCCGGGAAAAAATCCTCGGGCTCTACACCGCCATTCGGCGGGGCGAACGGTTCAGCCAGTCTTTGGAGCGCGAGGGCGATCTATTTCCCGCGGTCGTGAATCAATTGGTGATTGTCGGCGAACGGACAGGACGCCTGGTTCCGGTCACGCATCAAATCCGAAAACACCTTCGACGCGACGTCGAAGACAGCACCGATGCGATCGTCGGTGCGATTGAGCCCATTTTGACCATCGTTTTGGCGGTCGCCGTCGGTGGCATCTTGCTGGCCGTCTACCTGCCCATGTTTGACTTGATCGGAAAGGTGAATCAGTGATCCCATCACCGGGAGCATGGCGGTCCAAACGCAGCGGGCTTTCGTTGCTCGAATTACTCGCCGCGCTCGCGGTCATGGGCGTGATCGCAATCGCGATTGTGCCGCGGATCAGCGGCGGTGCGCGCCAGGCGAATGACAGTAGTTGTCAACTGCGCAAGGCGGTCATCGAGGTGCAAGTCTCGCTGTGGCGACGGGAAACCGGTCGCTGGCCGATGGGGGACCTCTCGGACATCGGTTCGAATGTCCGCTATTTTCCAGATGGTCTGCCACGATGTCCGGTGGACTCAACGCGATACACGATCGATGAATCAACCGGGAGGGTAAACGGGCATCATCACTGAGCCAAAGGAGGGAACCGGCGGGATGCCTTGACCTACCTTTGAGCAGCGAAGGTCCGCCAAAGCGAGGAACTTCACCCCCACCGAAATTGACTCGATCGATTCAATTCGCCATTTGATCCCCCCGATAGCCTCGAAAGTAGGGCACATCATGCAACGAGCAAGAAACGTCAAACGATCCGGTTTTTCGCTTCTGGAACTGTTGGCCGTCGTCACAATCCTCGCAGTGATCGCTGCCGTCGTTGTGCCACGTATCTCCAGTTCCAAACTTGCCGCACAACAAGAAGTGAATAAGCAAAACATCGCCGAGATCAATGCTGCGGTTGAACGCTGGTACTTTGAAAAAGGAAGCTACCCGCAGTTGAATCTGTCGGACATTGCCGCGGACATTCAGTATTTCCCTGAGGGAATCCCGCAAAACCCGGTGGACAATTCATCGTATCAGCTCGATGCAACAACGCACCGTGTGATCAAGTAGCATTCGAGCACCCCAATGATTCCGTGTTGACACGTCGACGTCTACGAAGTGGCCTCAGCCTGATCGAGTTGCTGGTTGTCGTCACACTGCTGGGAGTGTTCGCGACCGCGGCATTGATGCGATTCGGGCGTGACACCTTCGGCGACACTGGCGCGAGATCGGAAGCAAGGTTGCTGTCCTTGGCAATGCTACACGCACAGCGCGCGGCGATTCGCACGGGTGATCCACACGGCGTTGTGATGCAAGGCCCCGCGGCGGCCGCGACCAGTTGGGCGGTCATCGGGCGGCGTCAAGACGGCTCTCGGGTGACCGTCGAAGGCCCCCACCCCGTCGCCGAACGGGTCCGCCTGTCCGCCACCGCAAGCGAAATCTGGTTCGACTTTGAAGGAGTCGGCTCGCAACCGTTTGCGGCCCAACTGCGGGGCCCCAATCGATCCTTCGCGGTCCAAGTTGAACCGTTGACGCGGATGATCCGAACGCAAGAGGGTTCGCCATGAACCGAAGCAACCCGCGGTCGGGACAAACCATGCTGGAACTGATTGCCGCCACGATCGTGATCACGATTGCGTTGGTTCCGGCGTTAAGATTGACGCGCGCACGGATCGCCAACACGGAAGACCTGGAGCGGGCCGAAACGCGTCTGGCCTTGTGCACCAGCAAGTTGGAAGAGGAGTTGGCGTACACGGCTGCGAACTGGGAATTGAATTCCCATCGCGGCCATTTCGGAAGCATCGGGCAAGCCGGCGTGTGGTTCCAAGTCTCGAAATCGGATGCGATCGCGGCCGGCGGACGGCCTGGCGAGCTGGCGACGATCGATGTCACGGTCTGGCACGACCAAGATGCCGACGCCACGCTCGACGCAGACGAGCAGCGCGTCAGACTGGCAACCAAAATTGCAAAACTTTTCGCCTACCAGAGCGAGTTCAGTGATCCGTAGACAACCGTCCTTATCGATTGCGCACCGGCGACGCCGCGGTGTCAGCATGTTGGAACTGGTCATTGCCGGCAGCATGTTGGCCGGGGTGATGACCGGGTTGTCGCTGGTGATGCGTACCGCCCGCCAATCCTGGGAAACCATCGATAGCGAATATGCGGTGCTGCAGCAGATGCACGCCACCTCACGGCACTTTGTTCGCGCGGCCCGTGAAGCCGTCGGTGTCGAATCGATCTCGGCCGACGGTAACGCCATCACGTTGAAAATGCCGGACGACCGGACCGCGACCTGGCAGTGGTACCCCAATCGCAGCGGACAGGTGGGCGTGGTGACGTTTCGCGATTTTTCGAATCCGTCGGAGTCGATGCTCGCTCAACAAATTGATGACCTGAGTTTTACGGGCTTCGACGCCGATGGTGTGACCGCGACCAATGACCCCGACGCCATTCATGTCATCCAGGTCTCGGTGACAGTGACCTTGCCCAGATCTGCCGTGGCACAACGGACCACGCATTCCAAGGTGTGGATCCGATCATGGTAAACCGACAAAGGGCCAGTCAATGAACGCAACGATCTTTCCACGACAGATTCCCGTGCGACGCGGTGCCGCGTTGTTGCTGGCGATCTTTGTGATGACGCTGGTCAGCACGTTGGCCGTGGCGACACTGGATGCCGAAATGATGCGTTACATGGCACTGCGAAATACACGCCAATGGGATGAGGCTCGCTATCTGGCCGAGGCGGGACTGAATGACGCATTCGCGCAGCTGGAAAAAGACATCTCCTGGCGGGGCGGTATTCCGGGCACCGAGTTTCCGGCCGGAAGCGGATGGACCTACCGGGTGACCGTCACCGATGGTTCGGACGGAACCGTGGATCTGTTGTCCACCGGGACCGTCGGGAACTTCACGCGAACACTTCACGTCACCGTCAAACAGGGAGGTTGAACACGCGACCATGGCAAGCAAACTGCAAAGCGATTTATTGAAGGCCGCTGATCGTGAACCCGCAACGGTTGAACGGCGACAGTCCCCGCGACGGCGCGTCCGTCGCGATCGGCGAAAAGGTGTCAGTCGAACGGTCGGCATGGATGTCTCGCCGTCGGGCATCGCGATCGCAGTCGTCGAAAAGTCGGGCGGCGAATCGAAGCTGATCGTCGAGCGAATCGCGTTTCCCGCCGACAGTGGCCCGCGACATGGTGACTGGAGTGACAACACACTCACCGGTGCACTCAACCAACTGGCGTCCAAATACAACCTCGGCGGACAAGCCGTCACGGTCGGACTGGGCGGCAACCCCTGCGTGACCCGCGTGGTCGCCGGGGACAACGAAGAAGTCGACAACGAAATTCGCGAACTGACGCACCGGACCCAACGCTACATCGGGATGGGATTGGGCAACAAGGTGAGCTGCCAGAGCACCCATCGCATCGACGCCAAACGGAAACGTGTCTGCGTCACGATCGCGATTCGGCAAATGGTTGATGCGATCGCCGCGGCGGTTCAGTCGGCCGGGATGCGGTTGGCCCATCTGGAACACAGCATGTTGGTCCTGTGCCGAATCCTGCACGCCTATGAAAAAGACAGCCAAGAGCCGGTCTTGTTTATGGTCGAAGAATTGGGCCGCGTCGACCTTGGCATCTCCTACCAAGGCCGGCTGTTGTTGGATTATCGTCCGGCGATTCCAGAGGCATCGGTGACCCATGGATCGATTGTCCAGCGACACTTGAAGTGTTTGCGGCGTTATATCCATGCCCAATTGCCCACCGCGTCGGCCGACTTGTCGACGTTGTTTGTCACCCAAGTACATTCCGACCACGAATCGCTGGATCAAAGTCTAGATGAACCCTCGATCCTGCGTCGCCAACGTTTTCCGATGGAAGAGTTGTGCGAAGGATTTCAGGTCCAAGGCGAAATCTCGGAAGACTCCGGCACGATCGCAGCGATCGGGCTGGCACGGCTGAACAATGACGCACGGTTTGCCGAAGAAACGAACGATTTGGTGTCCACCTTGCGTACCGGACGTCGGGTTCAATGGATTCCACTAATCCAGTACACGTGGCCCATCACGCTGGTCGCATCGATCGCCCTGGCGCTGTTCCTGATGGGCCAACACACCCGTCGTTTGGCGCTCCGCACCGAGGCGCAAATCGAAACGTTGACGCTGCGAAACGCTCAGGGAAACCAGATTCGCTTGACCCTGCAGCGGCGGATGCAGCGAGCCGAACAGGTCGACGCCCTGGCCGCCGCGATTCCCACACGTGATTGGGCCGATGTGTTCCTGAAAGCCGGACGAAGCCTTCCCCAGGGATCCTGGTTGGAATCCGTGCGGATCGAAAATGATGAGACAGTCCGCATCAGCGGCGCCAGCTACTCCGGTGAAGCCGTCTACACCTATATCGATCGACTGAAACAGACCGGGATGTTTTCGCACGTAGCGCTCGAATCCACCAGCGCGACTCGAAATAGCGTCGGCGCCCAATATCGATTCCAAGTCTCGGCGGTCGTCCAGCCGAAGCAGCAACCGGAATCATCCATCCGATTTGCATCGACCACCGTCGGAGGAACTTGATCGTGAATCATCAATTTGTCCAAGCGTTTCTCGATCATCCGCGCCGCGGCACCATCGTGTGGGCGACCGCCGTCGTGCTGGGCTTGCTGTTGGTGATTCCCGCCTGGGACCACTATACCGGAAGCCGAACCGAGGTGGCGCGGTACAACACCGAACTCCGCGAGATCTCCTACTCGTTGTCCAACCTGGATCTGCTGCGTGCCAAACTCAAAGAAGTCGAGTCGAAGCCCAATGCTAGCAACCAGATGCTGGACGGCGACGCGGCCGCACAAGTCCGCGAGCGAGTGACGAAATTGGCCCAGCAGATGGGCTGTCGCGTGAGGCGTTTGACGATGAGCCATCCTGTGGTTCGCCCCTGGCATGTCAACGACAATCCCTTCGATGAAGACGGGTCACGCGATGCCGAAGAAACGAACTTCATGCTGGAGACGCGGACGCTGACGTTGTCCGTCGGAGGAAGTCTCGCAGAGCTTACAAAGCTCACAATCGCGCTGACCCGACTGGACCGTTTTGCCGTACCGTCAAACATGACCTTGCAGCGTGAGGGCAATGACGGACATTTGATCTTGGACGTTGAGATTTCTTTGTTCAACCTTGCCGAGACGTTCGATTGAGCAGGTGGGCACGGATGCTCAGACGCGCCGATCGGTGTTTCCGCACCAGACCGGCCTATTCCACGGAGAGGTATTTTGGATCCCCACACCACGTGTGTTCAAGTCGAACGAAGGCGGATCAAGGCATTGCGATGGCCATTGGCGTCGGCGATTGCGCTGGCGCTGTCTCTATGCTTGATGGGTGGGGCTTCCGCACAGACCGATCTGTCGGTCAAGAAAGAGGTCTCGGCGGAGATCCAGAAAAAGCTGTCCAAGCGATTCAGCTTGGACCTCCGCGACGCCACGTTGTTGGAAGCCCTGTTTGCCGTTCGCGACGTCAGTGGGCTGAATATCGTCGTTGGCAATGAAGTCACCGGAACGGTCAATGCATCGTTCGCCGACACGGCTGTCTATGACATCTTGGATTCTCTGCTGATCACGCGGGGGTATGGCTACCGCGTCGTCGGCAGCAGTCTGGCGATCGTTCCGCTGGCAAATCTGGGCGATCAATTGCCGCTCTTTCAAACCCAGGTCATCGGCTTGGTGCACTGCACTCCCGGTGACGTCTTGTCGTCGATCGAATCGATGCTTTCGCCCGAGGGCCGAGCCCATGGCGTCGAATCAAGCAACTCGATCGTCGTGATCGATTATCCCGAACGCATCGACACCGTGCGCCGGCACCTGGAATCCTTGGAGACCGCGGCCGCGAGGTATCGCAAGGAGCAACGTTCGGCGAACGTTCAGCAGCGGGTGATCGATGGTGAATCGACTTCTCCGGACAGCGACATCGTCCGCGTCTTTCAAACTCAATACGTTTCGTCGGAGATTTTGACCGAAGCGATCACACCGCTGTTGAGCGAGAGTGGACAAGCCACGGCGGTCGTGCTTGAAAACAAGGTCGTGGTCGCCGACAAGGCTGCCAATGTCCAGCGGATCGCGTTGGCGCTGGTTGAGTTGGATCAGCCCCGCCCGCAGGTCCGAATCTGGGCATTGATTTATGACTGCAGCACCGATGACCTGGAACGACTGGGGGTGAACTGGAATTCCGGCGTCAACAGTGCGTCCATCTCCGCCGCGACCGGCACCGCTGCGCAATCGATTGCGGTCAATGCCGTCACGTCGCCGTTGGCCACGGGTGCAAACGGCGTGGTCACCCTGACCAGCCTCAATCGCTACATGAACATCCAGTCGATCATTCAAGCGCTCGACACCGCCGGCGATTCTCGATTGCTCGCCGATCCGAACGTCGTCGTGATGAATCACGAGAAGGCAGAAATTCAAATCGTGACCGAGGTGCCCTATCAACAATTGACGCAAGGCCTGGAGGGAGGCACCATCGGCACGACTGAATTCCGCGAGGCCGGCGTGACGTTGAACGTGGTACCGCACATTGCCGACGATGACACGATCGCGTTGGTCGTCAATCCGCGTTTCAGTTTGTTGACCGGATTCAGCGAACCGGACAACGCACCGATCATCGACCGACGCGAGACGACAACCACCGTTCGAGTGGCCAACAATCAAACGATCGTGTTGGGCGGTCTGCGGCAACGCACCCGGATTGCAGAACGCAGCTCGATCCCCGGATTTGGCAAGATCCCCTACATCGGAAAACTCTTTCGGCACCGTTCGGCCACCACGCGTGAAAGCGAATTGCTGGTCTTCATCACGCCGCAAATCATCCTCGACCAAAGCATCGGAACCGCTCGCGAGCACTGCGTCAATCAAGTCCTTCAAGGACAAATCAATCAAACGCCGACCGACCCGGTGCCTTTTGGGATTGAACCCTTGCGCGCCGAACTGGACGCTCGCGCGAAACAGATCGATCATTTCAAACACCAGAAACCAGACCTCGGACGGCAGTTACCAAGCTCGACCAACGCTTGTGAATGCTTCGAAATCCCGTGGACTCAGGCCTTCGAAAACCAGGCCGAACCGATTGACATCGGTTTGTCGGACCCGGTCGGTCAGTGACGCAGCGGTTACACCACGCGGTCGTGATCACGAATCGCCGCGTCGTCCCGTGCGGCAGCTTCCGCCTGTTGCTCGACAACGTCTTCCGCCTGTTGCTGGACATCGCCTTCGGCCTGATCGGCCATGGTGATTTTGGCGATACGTTTGGCAAAGTAATACATCCGTTTGACGTATTCCATGATCTCCGATTCGAGTCGATACATGGCCAGCCGATTCGGCGCCTTTGCCGCCAGTCGAGAGGAAAGGTGGCGTTCGGCTTTGTCGGAGAGAGCGTTGATCGTCGATTTCGCCGCGGAGACCTCTCGCGCGATCTCGACGTCACCGGAGACGACCGATCGGATCGCTCGTTCGGTTGCCCGGATCACTTCGGTGTTCAACGCCTTCAGGACCGCTTCGGTCTCATCGCTGATGGTCAAACGGTTCGCGATTCGTTCGCGCCCCGCCTGGATCAGGTTCGATTCGATCATGTCGCCGATGCTTTCCAGATAATTGGCCACGGCCAGGTAGTCGTGTAACTTTTCCGATTGGCGATCGGTCAGTTGCTCCTGCGAGAGTCGCCCCAGGTAGGTCACGATGGCTCCGTGCAGCGCATCGACATGATCGTCGAGATCTTGGAGCGCGTCGATTTCTTGCCGTGACCCGTGGATCACGGTCTCCAACGCGCCCCGCATCATGTGCAGCGCCGCGGAACCCAATCGCCCCAGCTCCATGCGAACCAGGTCCATCGCCAGGGCCGGTGTTTGCAACAGAATCGGATCGAGGTATTTGGCGTGATCCGGCTCGACTTTGGCCACCAGCCGCTCAGGCACCAGACGCGTGACCAGCCAGGCCAGCGGAGTGGTCAACCCGATCAACAAGATCGTGTTGGCGACATTAAAGACCGTATGAGCATTCGCGATCTGACGCGGCGTCTCGGCAGCGACGCGGGCCAGACCGGTCAGTTCCGGGCTTGCCGGTGACATCCAGGTGACGATCTGGGACAACTGGGGGATAAACGCGAACCAGATCAGCACCCCGGCAACGTTAAAGAGCACATGGACGATCGCCGCGCGTACCGCTTCACGCGGTTTTCCGATCGATGCCAGCCCCGCCGTGACGCACGTGCCGATGTTGGCACCGAAAATCAGTGCGATGCCGGCTTCCAAGGAGATAAACCCTTGGCCGGCCAGCGTGATCACCAGCCCCGTCGTCGCGGACGAACTTTGCACCAGTGCCGTGAACACCGCCGCCAGCGCGATCGCCCAGAGTGGATCGTCCATCTGGTGCATCATGTCGACGAACGGGGCGTAGGAACGCAGCGGCGCGGTGCCGTCATTCATCAATTGCATGCCGAAGAAGATCAGTCCGAACCCCATGGTCAGGTGACCGTAGTGTCGGACGTTTTCGTTCTTCGTCCCGAACAGCGTAAAAAAACCGATCGCGACCAATAACAAGGAATAGTGGGTGATCTTGAATGCGATCAGCTGAGCGGTGATCGTGGTGCCGATGTTGGCTCCCATGATGATGCCCATCGATTGCGTCAAAGTCATCACGCCGGCCGAAATAAAACCGACCACCAGCACCGTCGTCACCGACGAGGATTGCACGATCGCCGTCACGATCGAACCAGCCAATGCCGCGGTGAACCGATTGGTCGTCAGCGCCGCCAAAAGCTTTTTCAAACCGTCCCCGGCGATCAATTTCAGCGATTCGGACATCTGCTCCAGCCCGAACAGGAACAATGCCAATCCGCCGAGCAAACCCATCAAAAGAGGCCCGATCTGCAACGAGTCGGATGTGACTTCAGCCAGCAACACAGCGGTCCGATAAGAGATTAAGATTCACGTGCATTTCCCGAAAGCTTAACACACGCTTCACCCGGATTTGGCCTCTGGCCTGTTTGAACACTCGCACCGGCAGACTGATGGGCGAATACGCACGGGCTGACCGACACTACCTCGTGGCAACCACACCGGCCCAGCGGCCTTCGCCTTCAACATAGCATGACAGTGACGCGCAACCCCAGAAACAGCTTCGGTCGGCCCCTCCCTCCCCATTCAACGGCTCGTCGCTGTCACGAACGGCTGCGATCGGCTTGCCGGGGTTGGGCCGGCCTGGGTCTTGCGTTGCTCGTCTCCGCAATCCTTGTCGGTCAATTTGCCGGCGCGGTTGTCGCCGCGCCGCAGACGGACGCTGCAGCGGCGACAGCAACCGCACCTCAGAACCTCTCGGACGCCCCGGCCACCGAAATCCCGGGGGACTCAAACGGATTGACGATCAAGCTGATCCCGGACCAGAAAGCGTTTCTCGGATCCCCCGCCACGCTGATCGATTTATCAAAGATTTTTGCCGAAACCGAGATTGGCGACGAACCGTTTACGGTCGAAATTTTGCGCAGCAAGAAAGATGTCGCCGAGGCGGTGGTCGACGGACACCGGCTTCAATTGAATTGGCAACAAAAAACGGCCAAGAAGCGCGAGGTTCTGTTGCGGGCGACGAGTGCTTCGGGAAAAACCGTCGACACCAAGTTCTACGTCGAGCTGTGGGAACCCGATTACTGGAAGTTGATTTTCACGGTGCTCGGTGGACTGGGGTTGTTTTTGCTGGGGATGAAGAACCTTTCTGAGGGGCTGCAGGCGATCGCGGGCAACGGGCTGCGGCGGATGATCAGCATCGTCACGGACAATCGCTTGATGGCCACCGGGGTCGGCGTTTTGGTCACGATGCTGGTGCAATCCAGTTCGATCACAACGGTGATGGTCGTGGGGTTCGTCAACAGTGGTTTCATGACGCTCACCCAAGCGGTCGGCGTGATCATGGGGGCGAACATCGGGACCACGATCACCGGCTGGATCCTGGTTTTAAAAATTGGAAAATACGGCCTGCCGTTGGCCGGCGCCGCAGCGTTCTTCTACCTGTTTTCCAAGCGAGATCGGCTGCGATACTGTGCCTTGGCCGTGATGGGCCTGGGGCTCGTGTTCCTGGGTCTGGAACTGATGAAAGACGGCTTCGCGATCGTCAAAGAGTTGCCCGAGTTCGAGGCTTGGTTCAAGGCCTTCGATGCAGACACCTACCTCGGCGTTTTGAAGTGCGCACTGGTCGGCTGTGTCCTGACCTTCATCGTCCAATCGTCTTCGGCCACGCTTGGTATCACGATCGGCCTGGCACAGATTGGCGTGATCGATTTTGAAACCGCGGCGGCACTGGTGCTGGGTGAAAACATTGGCACGACCATCACCGCGTGGTTGGCGTCCTTCGGATCCAACACCAACGCCAAACGGGCGGCCTATTTCCATATCGTGTTCAACGTTCTGGGCGTCGCCTGGATCACCGCCGTGTTCCACCTTTACCTGATGCTGGTTCGCTATGTCGTCGCGGGAGACACCAGCGCGGACATGACGCTGGGGGTGATCTCGAGCGCTGAAATCACAGCCGCGATTGCGATGGCACACACCGGATTCAACGTGACTAACACGATTGTGTTTCTGCCGCTGGCCGGATACATCGCGACGGCGCTGAAACGGGTCATCCCCGACCGAAGAAGGTTGGCGGACGAAGAAGAGCATCTGACCAATCTCGACGTTCGGATGCTCGAATCTCCTGTCGTTGCCGTCGAGCAATCCCGCGTCGAAGTGCTTCGCATGGTCAATGCCTGCAAGCAGATGATGGGATGGTTAAAGGAACTGCATGAAACCGACGGCCCGGGCAAGGAGCTGCGAAAACAAATCCTGGACATGGAGGAAGAACTCGATGTCATGCAGAGCGAAATCGTCACCTTCATGTCCAACTTGTTGGTCGGCAATGTACCGCATGATGTGGTCGCCGAATCCCGTCGGCAGCTCCGGTTGGTCGACGAATACGAATCGATCAGCGACTGCATCGCAACGGTGGTCAAAGCGCATCGCCACCTGGAACGACACGAATTGCGATTGCCCGACGATCAGCAACAGGAACTGATGGAATTGCACACGATGGTGTCCGACTACCTGAGTCTTGTCAGCCACCATTACGAGCAACTCGGTCACGCCGGCGGGGCCGTCGAAGCCCTTCCGCACGGCGAGTCGATCACCAAGCATGCCAAGTCGCTGTACAAGGGAGTGATTTCCAAACCGCCGGAAGAGCAGCTCGAAGTTCGCTCACTGGTCTCGTACAACCGCATGGTGGCTGCCTACCGTCGCGTCCGCGACCACCTGGTCAATATCGCCGAAGCGCTCGCGGGTGAAAAATAGCGATCAGCCAATGCCTCGCGCCGGCCGATCGCTCTCGACACCCATCAAGACGCCGCGACAGGCTGGTACTTGGCATCGCCGAATCCGAGGATCGGGTAGAAGATGAAGCCGAGAAAGGCGAGCCCGATCCCGAACCCCACGCCCTTTCCAAAATGCTTCGCGATATCGATCGAGACGATGATGGCGATGACGAAATTCACCAACGGGATCAGCAGCAACACGATCCACCAGATCGGTCTGCCGGCGATTTGCAGCAAGAGCACCACGTTGTAAATCGGGATGATCGCTCCCCAACCCGGCTTGCCGGCTTTCTCAAAGGTCTTCCAAAGCCCGGCAACGACCACCACGACGATCACCAGCTGGATCACCAAAATCAGCAACCCGACGACGCCGCCTCCCCCGTCGTCCTGAGCCAATGGCAGATTGAAATTAAAAAGGTTCATTTCGGCGCCTCATCGTTCGGTGGTTTCGTTCGATCCCCTCTGCGCAGCGAGCAATCGTCGATTCGAAGCCGGAAAGACTGACACGCCCCACCAGTGTCGGTGACGATCGCCTACCTCGATTGTATCGAATTTTTGAGGAACCATCGTAACAATTTCAGTTCGGTTACCTGGGGTTCGACTTTCCCCGCGCTTTGTTCGGCTGGGTCGATGGCGACTTGCAGCAAGACTGAAACTGAAAATCGAGTCGTTGCCGATAGAACTCGATCGCCCCGGTGGCTTGTTGACCGTCGTCGCCACGCCCTATACTTAGCAGCCCCCAAGATCGGTGGGCAACGAACAAGACTCCTCTCCAATCGAAAAACGGCAACGAATTTCATGAGTCAACGACCTCTTAATGTTGGTTTGATCGGCGGTGGCGGTGGTGCATTCATCGTCCAACCGCATCAACGCGCGATCCATTTCGACGGTACCCGGCGTGTGGTCGCCGCGGCACTGCATCCCGATCCCAAAGTGGCCTTGGAGGAAGCGGCCAACTGGGACTATCCGATCACGGGATACACCAACTATGACGAAATGATCGAGGCGGAATCCAAGAAACCGATCGGCGAACGCGTTGACTATGTCGTCGTCGTCACACCCAACCATGTCCACTTCGACCCGTCGATTAAATGCGTCCGCGCGGGGATTCCCGTGTTTTGCGAGAAACCGCTGACGCTCAATCTCGACGAAGCGCAGCAGTTGGTCGATGCGGTGGAAGAAGCCAAAATCCCCTTCGGCGTCGCGCACACCTATCTCGGTCACTGGACCAGTCGGTTCGCCCGCTTCATCGTCACCAGCGGTTTGCTGGGCGACGTGCGTTGGGCCGATTCACGTTACCTGCAGGGCTGGCTGGCCGGACGAACCGAAGATGCGGGCGTCGCCCAGGCCGAGTGGCGGGTCGATCCCAAAAAGTCCGGGATCAGCTGCTGTGGCGGCGACATCGGAACGCACGCATTGATGCAGCTGCGATACGTCACCGGACTCGATGTCACCAAGGTCCAGGCCAACCTGGTCACCTTCGTCGGCGGGCGGCTATTGGACGATCACTTCACGACCTACTGCGAACTGTCCAACGGCGGCAAGGCGCTCGTCCGCGCGTCACAGATCGCTATCGGCCACAAGAACGATCTGGGCATCGAAGTCAACGGCACCAAGGGCACGTTGATCTGGGACCAGGAATTCCCCGAACAGTTGAAAATCTTGCTGCCCGATCAGCCAGACCGCACGTATTTCCGCGGTGCGGTTTCCGCCAACGACGGGTTCCTCGGCGATTTGCCGGAGGAACTGATGGCCGAGCCCAACATCCCGGCCGGTCACCCGGAAGCCTTCCACGATGCCTATGCACGCCTGCATCGTTGCTTCGAACAAGATGTGCGAGCCTACAACGACGGCAAGCCCTTCAACTGTGACGGCAGCAAGTACGCCAACGTGCAAGACGGGCTCAACGGAATGAACTTCGTCCAGGCCGCGGTCAACAGTTCCGCCAACGGTTCGACCTGGGTCGATCTCTAGTTCTCAATCAAGCGATCACCTGATCTAGAAAAAAAGAAAAACTCGAAAACCCTCGGCGTCTTGCGGGTGCAGTGGAGGTTATTAAGACTTCAATCCACTCACCCAACGGAGGGTTTCGAGTGAACGCCAAAGTACGCCAGCACCAAGCGTTGCAACTAAGAGAATACGATCAACTAACTCAATACCAGTGGCGCGCGGCCCTCAGTGCCAACATGAGTGAGACAACTTTGAGTTTTTCAAAGTTGAGGGCACGGAGAGTTTACATGACCGAGAATGCCGACAAAAAGATTTCGAAAAATCCTGAAGTAGTCGAGAAGGCAGCCC